>NZ_BOOZ01000027.1 GCF_016863495.1 Micromonospora andamanensis | reverse complement strand
GCCTTAGGCGAAGTCCAGGCGCAGATAGCCGGGTCGGTTGTACGAGCCCGATTGCAACGCGTTCGGTCCGAGGACGTGGCGCAGCGCGGAGTGTGCGACGTGAGTGCCGGAGTGGGCCTGTCGGGCGCCGGTGCGCCACTCCGAGTCCACGGCGACGTGCACGGTGTCACCGACGGCGAGGCTGCCGTCGAGGATCCGGACGGTGTGCGCGATCAGATTCTTGGCCGGCCGTTGCACGTCGATGATCTCGGCGCGCAGGTTCGGACCGGTGAGCATGCCGGCGTCGGAGTCCTGTCCGCCGCTTTCGGCGTAGAACGGGTGCGGTCCAGTGCGACGGTGACGATGTCGCCGGCCTGGGCGCCGTGCGCGGCGCGGCAGTCGCCGGGCCGCCCGCCGTCGCGTTCCGGCAGGTGTCGCCGGCACCTCACAGTGCCGGCGACACCGACCAGGTGATCACCACGCGTCAGTTGTCCGGCTGCGTGGCGGTGGCGGCGACGAGCAGGGACAACTCCCGGACGAGGTCGTCCAACGACTGGCCGCTCTGCGCGCGGAGCAGTCCGAGGCTCAGGTCCGCCAGGAGGTAGAAACCGAGGGTCCTGGCCTGCTCGGAGCCGAACGCGGCGAGGAGTTCTTCAGCGCCGCCGAGGTCACCGCGATGTTTGGCAGCGATGACCCCGGCAGCGCGTTGCACCAGCTCTGCGGCGGCCGGGGTGAGGCCCGTCATGCGGTCAGAGCTTCGGCGTGGCGGCGCGGGCGGCATCGAACCGGGCGATCACGTCCGACCAGTTGACCAGGTTCCACAGCCGGTCCACGTAGTCGGGCCGGACATTCTTGTACTGCAGGTAGTAGGCGTGCTCCCAGGCGTCGAACACCAGCAGCGGCGTGGAGCCCTGCCCCACGTTGCCGTGGTGGTCGTAGACCTGCTCCACGATCAGCCGCTGCGCGAGCGGTTCCCAGGCCAGTACGCCCCAACCGGAGCCCTGCACGCCCTTGGTGGCGGCGGAGAGCTGCCCGGCGAACGCGTCGAACGAACCGAAGTGCTCCTCGATGGCGGCGGCCAGCTCGCCATCGGGACGGTCGCCACCATCCGGGGAGAGGTTCCCCCAAAAGATCGAGTGCAGTACGTGCCCGGAGAGGTTGAACGCGTACGTCTTCTCCAGGCCGACAAGAGTGGAGAAGTCGCCCTTGTCGCGGGCCTCGGCGAGCTGCTCCAGACCATCGTTGGCGCCCTTGACGTATGCGGCGTGGTGCTTGTCGTGGTGCAGCTCAAGGATCTGCCCCGACATCGCCGGCTCCAGCGCGCCGTAGTCGTAGGGCAGGTCGGGCAGGGTGTAGACCGCCATCAGAACTCCTCTGGGGTTGCTGCTCTTAATGCAAAGCTTTGGCAATTGCATATGATAGGCCACTGTGCAGACCTCGACAGGGACCCCGCGCCCCATCACCCGTTACGGCACGCCCGTCCTGCACCGTCGCTGTGCCGAGGTGACCGACTTCGACGACGCCCTCGCCCAGCTCGTCGCCGACATGTTCGCCAGCATGTACGCCGCCCACGGCGTCGGTCTGGCCGCCAACCAGATAGGCGTCGACGCCCGGATCTTCGTCGTCGACTGCCCCGACGCCACTGGCGCCCACACCGTGGCCACCGTCGTCAACCCGGTCCTGCACCTGCCCGAGCACCGCGACCTGGTGACCGACACGGAGGGCTGCCTCTCCGTCCCCGGCCAGCACGCCGAACTGGCCCGCTGCGCCACCGCCGCCGTCACCGGATTCGACATGCACGGTCAGGAAGTCCGGCTGGACGGCACCGGCACCCTGGCCCGCTGCTTCCAGCACGAGGTCGACCACCTCGACGGCCTCGCCTACGTCGACCGACTTCCCAGCAAACTCCGCAAGCGAATCCTCACCACCAGCGCCGAACACACTGGCGTCGGCGTGGGTACCGGCCAGGACGGCTGACGGTGCCTGTCGTCCTGGGCATCGAAACCTCCTGCGACGAGACCGGCGCGGGCATCGTCGCCGACGGCGTCCTGCTCGGCGACGCCCTCGCCACCAGCATGGACGAACACGTTGCTCGGCCTGCCCTACCCCGGCGGCCGCACACCGAGACCGCTGGCTTGCCCGGGCGGGATGGCCGGCCCTGGTGTCGTGGCGAAGGTGACCGGTGCGTCGAAGGCGGCGCGCCGGGCGGCCCGGCGCAGAGCAGCCAGGACGGCGGGTCCGACCAGGACGATGGCCATCACGGTGGTGATGGCGCGGCCGGTGTCCCAGCCGAAGGTGGACGTGACGGCGGTGAACACGGCGAAGCGGTGCAGGTTGTCCAGCACCGGCGCCCCGGCGACGTAGGAGAGCTGGGTGTCCGCGCCGATGCTGAACGGCCAGAACCACAGGTTCATCAGCAGCCCATAGCCGTAGGCGGCGAGCGCACCGTAGCCGGCCAGCACGGCGATCTCGGCTCGGCCCCGCAGCCGGGCCGGCAGCAGCCCGGCGCCGAGGCCGATCCAGGCGGCGGCCAGCATCTGGAACGGCAGCCACGGGCCGACACCGGCGGTGAGCAGGGCGGAGGCGAACAGCGAGGTGGCGCCGAGCAGGAACCCGAAGCCGGGTCCGAAGACCCGGCCGGCGAGCACGAGCAGGAAGAACACCGTCTCGATGCCGGCGGTGCCGGCACCGAGCGGACGCAAGGCGGCGTTGACGGCGGCGAGCACGCCGAGCATCGCCAGGGCCTTGCTGTCGATGCCGCCGGAGCTGAGTTCGGCCAGGACGAGGGCCAGCAGGATCGGTAGTACGGCGATGAAGACCAGTGGTGCCTCGGTGGTCCGGGCCATGCTCTCGGGTTGGGCTGGTACGAAGAACGGCCAGCTGAAGGTGGCCAGCGCGGCGACGGAGGCCAGGACCAGCACGACGGCCGTTCGCGGGGCGATCCGCAGGGCGGTCGTCATCCTCGTGTCCGTGTGGCGGCCAGCGCGGCGGTGACCTGGTCCACGGTCAGCCAGGGCTGCGGTGCCAGCACCTTGGCGACCTGCGGGGCGAACGCGGGTGAGGCGAGCATGACCTCGGCGGTGGTGCCGTCGGCCACGATCTCTCCCTGCGCCATCACGACGACGCGGTCGGCGAGGGTGGCGACGAGTTCGACGTCATGGGTGGCGACGACGACCGTCCGACCTTCGGTGGCCAGCCGCCGGACGATCGCGGTGAACTGCCGTTTGGCGAGGTAATCCAAGCCTCGGGTGGGCTCGTCGAGCAGCACGACCTGTGGTGCGGCGGTGAGCTGGACGGCGAGCGCGATGGCCAGCCGCTGCCCTTCCGACAGGTCCCGGGGATGCTGGTCGCCGGGCAGCGCGGGGGTGAGCTGGTCCAGCAGCGCCCGGCAGGTGCCCGCAGGTGCGTCGGACTCCCGGTCGGCCTGGGCACATTCGGCGTCCACCGTCTCCAGGTAGAGCAGGTCCCCCGGAGTCTGCGGGACCAGCCCGACCTGTCGTCGGGCGCGACCGGCAGGCAGTGTCTTCGGGTCGGTGGCGCCGTCAGGTCCAGTGACGGTGACAGTTCCGCTGTGCCGTGGGCCGCTGCCCTGCACCGCCCAGAGCAGGCTGGACTTGCCGGAGCCGTTGCGGCCCATCAGCGCGACGATCCGGCCGGGATGCAGGTCGAGATCGACGCCGGCCACGGCGACGGTGCCGGGGTAGCGCACCACGATGTTGCGGGCGGCCAGTACCGGCAGACCGGCCGGTGGTGGTGTGGCCGGAGGCGCCGGGGCGTCGGCGAGCCGCTGCCGCAGGTCCGATGCGCGGCGACGGGCGTCGCGTACGGACAGCGGCAAGGGTGTCCAGCCGGCAGCCCGGCCCAGCTCGACAAGGGGTGGCGCGAGGTCGATGTCGGCGAGCACGGCGGCAGGTTCGCCGTCGATGACGGTGCCGTCGCCGGGCAGGTAGAGCAGCCGGTCGGCGTAGTGCACGACGCGTTCGAGGCGGTGTTCGGCCACCACGACGGTGACGCCGAGGTCGTGGACCAGGCGGGTGACGGCGGCCAGGACATCCTCCGCGGCGGTGGGGTCCAGGGCGGAGGTCGGCTCGTCGAGGACGAGCACCTGCGGGTGGCTGGTGAGCACGGCGCCGATGGCGACCCGCTGCTGCTGCCCGCCCGAGAGAGTTCGCAGCGGACGGTCCCGGAGCTCGGCGATGCCGAGCAGGTCGAGGGTCTCCTCGACGCGTTTACGCATGACCGGCGCCGGCAGGGCGAGTTGTTCCATGCCATAGGCGAGTTCCTCTTCGACGGTGTCGGTGACGAAGCCGGCGAGGGGATCCTGGCCGACGACTCCGACGACGTCGGCGAGGTCACGGGGAGGGTGGCTGCGGGTGTCGCGGCCCTGCACGGTGACGGTGCCGTGGAGCGTGCCGCCGGTGAAGTGCGGCACCAGCCCGTTGATGGCCCGCAGCAGGGTCGACTTGCCGGCGCCGGTGCGGCCAGCGACCAGGCACAGCTCGCCCTCGGGGATGTGCAGGTTCACGTCGCGCAGCATCGGTTCGGAGGTTTCGGCGTAGTGGACGGTCACCCGACTGAAATCGATCAACGTTGGGCCTCCGACTCGCTGGTGTCACGCTTCGGCGAGCTGCGGGTCGTGCCGTTCGGTGCAGTGAGCACCGGGCGGGGGGTGCGGTGAGCCGCGAGCGTCGGCGGCGGTGCCAGCCAGGCCGGCGCGACCGCGACCGCGACGACCAGGAGCATCAGCGGGGTCAGCTCGGGCCAGGTGAGCGGGCTCACCGGCGGGTAGAGCCGGACCGGATCCACGGATCCGGCCACCGCCATCACGACGGCGGTGGCCACCCCACAGCCGGCGACGACAACCTCCGTGATCCGCCAGCGGTCCGGCCGGTAGCGACTGCGCCGGACCTGCCGGCCGGCCAGCAGCATCCCGGCGACGGCTGTCGCCAGCCCGACGATCAGCATCGGCAGACCGAGGTAGCCGGGCACGGTCGCGTCGAGCAGCCCGTACGTGCCGACGCAGACACCGACCAGTCCGGCGAGCACCAGCCCGCCGGTGAGGGCGCGCTGGCCGGCCGGTATCGCGGCGGTGCGGCCGTAGCCGCGCGAGTCCATGGCCGCGGCCAGGGCGAGGGATCGGTCCAGGGCGTCGGCCAGCACCGGCAGGGCGATGCCCCGCAGGGCACGCAGACCCTGCCTGGCGGCGCCGCGCAACCGGCGGGCCCGGCGTACCCGCAGCACACTTTCCACAAGCTGTGGGGCCACCGACAACGCGACCACCACGGCAGTGCTGACCGCGTACAGGGCGCCGGGGACCGCTTTCAGCAGGCGCTTCGGATTGGCCAGGGCGTTGGCGGCACCGAGGCAGATGAGCATCGTCGCCAGGCGCAGCCCGTCGTAGAAGCCGCCGAGGAGCTGTTCGGCGGCGACCGGGCCGAACAGCCGGATGCCCGCCGCCCACGCCGGCAACGGAATTTCCGGCAGGTGAAGCAGGACGTGGTCACCCTGTCCGCCGCCGAAGACGAGGCGGAACACCACCCGCATAGCCACGATCACCGCGCCGAGGATCAGGTACATCCGGAACGCGAACGCCCAGGGGGCGTCACCTCGGCGGCGCACGACCACAAGCGCGGCGGCGGCGATGAGCAGGGCCAGCGGCAGCGGGTTGGTGGTGTGGCTGGCCGCGGTCGCCAGCCCGAGCGCCCACAGCCACCAGGCACCCGGGTGCAGGGCGCGGGGTAGGCGTCCCGCCAGGGCCGACCGGCTGTCAGGCGGTGTCACCGGTGCCTGTCGCCCCACCCCGTCGGCGGTGGCCTGGTCAGTCATCCGGCTCGGCGGTCCGCCGGCGGCGGGCGGCGACGATCCCGCCACCCGCCAGCGCGACCAGCAGGAGCACCCCCGCCACGGTGCCCAGCGGGAGGCCGCCGGTGTCACGCGTGGCGCTGAACTCGGTCGCCGGGTACGAGTCCGTCGGATCGGCCGACGGGGCGACGGGCGCAGCCGCGAGCGGCGGAGCGGTGGCGGCCGTCGTCGGCACGGGTGAGCTGCCGGGCGGGGTCGCGGTGGCGGCGGCCACCGGTGGGGTCAGGGTGACCCCGGCCGGTGGGGTACCGCCCGACATCGTGGCTGCGTTCGGTGCACTGACGGCCGGTGGCGGGGCGACCGGTGGCGCAACCGACGGGGGACGCGGCGGCGCCGGTGCGGACGTGCGAGGCGCAGGCGGGGGCGCGGGTGGCGTGGTGCGCGGCGGCGGTGCGGGCCGGGCGGGGGCCACACCAGGTCGGGGTGCGCTGTCGGCGTTGCGGTTGAGCGAGAACGACCAGCCCTCGAAGCTGCCCGATGGTGGCTTGCGGTTGAGCACACCCTTGTCGCTGTAGGTCCAGGTACCCCCGTTCGGCGCGTGCCAGTATGACCAGTAGGCGCTGGCCGGTGGCGTGTCGACGCACTTCTCCGTGCTGGCCGAGGGTTTGCCCTCGATCCGGCAGATGAATCCCTCGCCCCAGCGCAGTGTGCCGGCGATCCGGAAGCCGGCGGCCTTCAACGCCGCCAGGCCGGTGGCCTGGTCGCCGGGGGCGCACCGGACGACGGTGCCGCCGCCGAGTTCCTTGAAGTCAACCACGACGGTCACACCGGCGGCGTCGGGGCAGTAACCCGCGCTGCCGGCGGCCGCTGCCGGACCCGACCCGACCAAAACACTTGCGGCGGCCACGGCGAGGGTGACGGCGAGGCGGGCCGCCAGGATGCTCATGTGGCCCGCCGACGGCCGAGCACCAGCAGCACCGCTCCCCCACCGAGCAGCAGCAGTGCGGTGAGCACGTACCCGCCGATCGCCGCGCCGGTGGTTGGCAGCCGGCCCGGTCCGGCGGCGGGACTGGTGACGGAGGCAGCGGGAGTCGGCGTCGTGGTGGGGGTCGGTGGCGTGCCGCTCGGGGAGGCGCTCGGTGTCGGGCTGTGGGTGGGCGCGGTGGTCGGTGTGGGCGAGACGGACGGGGACGGTGGTCCGGTCGGGCTGGGCGAGCCGGTCGGCGTGGGTGGCACGGTGGCCGATGGGGTGGGCTCACCGGAGGGCGGCACGTCGAGGCCGATCCGGCTCAGCGGCACCCGGGCCAGCCCGAGTAGCGCTTGGGCGGTGGCGCGCCGCCACTGGTCGCGGAAGGTGTCGGCGATGCCGTCGGTGACCGCCTCGGTCAACGCTTCGCTGGCGTAGGCGATGGCGCCGGCGTCGGCCGCCGCGGCACCACCGTTGGCGGTGGTGAGCTGGAGCGCCGCCAAGGCTTCGGCGGCCCGTGCCGCTCCGGCGTCGCGTCCGGCCGCGGCCAGGGCCTGCCCGGCCAGGCCGGTGCTGTTGGAGTTCGCGCCGCTGGTCGGCCCCGACCCGCCGAACGACCCGTCGGCGCGTTGCTGCGCCACCAGCCAGTCGGCGCCGCGTTGAGCGGCCTCGTCCGCACCTGTTGCGTCGGTCGCGAGCAGTGCTTGCACGGCCATGGCGGTCGAGTCGACGTCGAGGGTGGCATTGGCCTGGGTGTCGCAGGACGGCGACGGTGCTCCGTCGACGTCGGGGTAGAGCCGGAAGCCGCCGGCCGTGCACTGCTGCTGAATGAGGAAGTCGACGGTTTCTTGCGGCGCGCCGCCGCTGCGGGCCAGGCCCAACACGGCAAAGGACTGGTCGAAGGTATTGCTGGGGTCCGGGCCGGTGGCCTCGGTGGTTCGGCTGGTGATCCGCCCGCGCTGGTGCCCCGTGCCCGCCGCGGACAGCAGGGCCACGGTCTCGGCACGCAGGTCCCAGCCGCCGAAGTCGGTGGGGTCGGCGCCTGCGGCGGCGGCCACGTAGAGCAGTTTCGCGGTGGCGCCACCGTCGGTGAAACCCTCGATGCCCCAGTCGTCGTAGCTGTTGTAGGACCGTACGTGCGCGGCGATCTGCGCCGTCGCCGCCTGCCGAGTAGAGCCGGCCACGCCGGTGGCGGCGAGGGCGATCACGCCGTCGATGCTCAGCCCCCAGTCCTCGGGAGTGAACGGTCCAGGCAGGACGCCGTCGACGTATTCCCCGGCGAGCCAGGTCGCGGCGTCGCGCGCGGCGGCGGTGTGGGTCGGCGATGGCGCGGCGGCCACGCCGAGGGGGGTGGTCGCGACGATGGCGAGCGCTGTGGCGGTGGCGGCGCCGAGACCGGCGCCGATGCGCCGGAGCGGGAACGTGGGCATAAGGGGTGCCTTTCGCAGAGCGGTCGGTGAAAGCTCCGGAAGGCACCGACGGGCGGCATCCGCTCGCGTGGCCGCGACGAGATGCGGTACCTCGGTTACCCGGACTCCACCCTGTAGACCTCGACAGTGGAAGCCGCTCGTCCTGTGCGGGGCATTCCGGCTCGCGAGGCAGCGCTCGCTCACGGTTGCGGGTCAGCGTCGGCTTCTACCGACTTCCCCCCGTACGGGACGTATTCAGTTGTGTACCCGGCGCACCGGGTGTCGCCACCGTACCGCCGGTCACCTCTCGGCGCCAGCGTGGCGGGCGGAACCCGGCACGTCCACGGCTCGTGAAGGGTACACGCAGGTCAGGGGGCGGTGATGCTGGGTGCCGCGCCGGCGCCGAAGGACCATCCCTCGACCGTGCCAGGAGCAGGGTTGTAGCTGGTCGCCCCCAACGTGCTGTAGGTCCAGGCGGCTCCGCTGCCGGAGGCGTGCCAGTACGACCAGTACGCGCTGGCCGGCGGGGTGTTGATGCAGGGTTCCGTCGCGGCGGTCGGCTTGCCGTTGATCCGGCAGATGAAGGCCAATCCCCATCGCTGCGTACCGGTCACTGTGAAGCCTGCGCCCTGCAGGGCGGCCAGGCCCGTGGCCGGGTCACCGAGCGCGCACGCCACCTGGACGCCGCCGCCGAGCGCACCGTAGTCGACCACCACGGTGACCCCCGACGTCCCGGTGCACGCGGCGGCCTGCGCGGCCCGTGGAGACGGCTCGACAGCAATCAACCCGACGGCGACGACAGCCACCGCCACGATGCTCGCCAGCCACCGACGGACAGGTTCATAGACCTGGGACATGAGCACTCCTTCTAATGGGACGGAATCTGCCGGCCGGTCAGCGGCAGGGCAGAGTGGGTGCGCCGGCGGTCGCGGTGACAGTGGAGAGCCGGGCATATCCGGTGCCGGTCAGACCGAGGACAGCCTGCGCGGTGGCGCGGGGGGCGGTGCCGGGATCGAAGACACCACCGTCGAAGTCGACAGCGCCCCGGTCGGTGACCGGGGCGGCACACCCGACCTGAAGATCGGCCAGGAACACGCGGGCCCGGAGCCAGGCCAGCGGCCGGCCGCCGTCGCGCAACGCCTGGGCGGCCAGTCCGGTGCTGTTGGCGTTCGCGACCCCACCGGCGTTGGTGAACCCACCGTCGGCGCGTTGCACCGAGAGCAGCCAGTGCAGCCCTGCGGCGGCATCAGCCTTACGACCGGCGGCCCGCAACGCCTGCACCGCGACGGCCGTCGCGTCCACATCGGACATACAGGCCGGCTGCGCGGGCAGCAGCGGATAGCCGCCGTCGGGGCACCGGGTACCCGCCAGCCATCCAGCGGCGGTCGCCGGCGCACCTTGCGCGGTGCGGTCCAGCGCGAGAATCGCGAAGGACTGGCTGAACGCGTTGCTGAAATCACCCCACGCCGACCGGTCGGTGAAGCGGCCGCCGGGCGTCTGGAGCGATTCCAGCCGGGCGATGAGGTCGACACCGCCGACGTCGGTCGGGTCACCGCCGCGGACCGCGACGGCGAGTGCGAGCTTGGCGGTCGCGCCCGCGTACGCCTCGGTGGTGCCGTCACCGATGTACCCGTCACGCACGTCCGGCCGGGTCGCCCAGGCCAGGGCTTGCGCGCCGAAGTCGTCGGCGACACCGGCGGCGGCGAACGCGAAGACCGCGTCCAGGGTCAATCCCTGGTCCGGGTACGCGACCCCGTCGAAGACGGCCTCGAAGCGTTCCCCGTCGACAAGCTGTCGGGCCAACCAGCCCGCGGCCGCATCGGATCGGACGGTGCCGGCCTGCGGGGGCGCGGCGATCGCGGGTGTGGTCAGAGTGAGGGCGGCGAGCACACCGCAGAGCAGGGCGAGCAGGCGGTGCCGGCTCAGGCGGACGACCATCGGACGCGCCTTTCCGGCCCGGCGGTCGTCAGAAACCCGGCCCGCCCGGCGACGGCGCGGCTGGCCGGCCTCCGACCCGTGGGCCACGACGGGTGGGGAGCAGAAATCGCGGGTGCGGCAGGTATTCGGGCTCGCCGCCAGGGATGCTCCCGGCGGCCTACCGTTGCGGGCCAGCGCCGGACTTCGACCGGACTTCCCCCGCACACACACGCGGTTGTTCAGTTGTCGCGCCAGTCTCGTCTGCTCCCACAGCCACTGTCAATCCGCTACCGATCGCACACGGTGGGTCGTGGCGGCGCGGTTCGTGGCGATCGCGGCCACGGGCCGACGCTCGGCGTCGGAGTGATGGGGCAGCTCGCCGCAGGTACCCGGGCCGGACGGTCGTCGGACCGGGTCAGGATAGGGTGGCCGACGGCGCTGGTTCGCCCGACCGTAGCTGGTGGGGCGTCGTAAGAGGGAACCCGGTGAAAGTCCGGGACTGCCCCGCAGCGGTGAGTGGGAACGACAGCCGTCACCACGCACTGGGCCGCCCGGCCTGGGAAGCGACGGCCAGTAGGAGACCGGCCGAGTCCGGCACCGCCCACGAGTCCGAAGACCTGCCCGCGCTGCGTACACAAGGTGTGTGCGCTGCCGTCGACCTCGCGGGCGGGTCGGGCGGGTGACGCGCCGACACGGCGCGTCCTCGACGTGCGCGCCGACGGGTCGGTGGCTTGTTCCCGAGGACGGACGCCACAGTGCACGACACGACCACTCTCGCCGGCCGAGCACCGTCGGCCTCCCACCTGACCCTGTCGCAGATCATGGACCAGCACCACACCAACCTGATGGGCACGGTCCACGGCGGCCGGATCCTCAACCTCATCGACTCCGTCGCCGGAGTGGTCGCCGCCCGGCACTCCGACGGCCCGGCCGTCACCGCCGCCATCGACGAGACCGCCTTCCTGCGCGCGGTCCGCGTCGGCGACGTCGTACACGTCGACGCCCGCATCACCTGGGCCGGCCGCAGCTCCATGGAGGTCACCGTCAAGGTCACCGCCGACCGGTGGGACCGCGCCGTACCACCGACCGACGTGGCCACCGCCCACCTCGTCATGGTCGCCGTCGACGACAACGGCCACCCCCGCCCGGTGCCGCCGCTGCTACCCCAGACCGACGGCGACCGGCGCCGCTACCGCGAGGCACAGATCCGCCGCGAACACCGGCTGACCCTGCGCCGTGCCCTGCTCGACGGCACCGAGGAGTCCTGAGATGCTCGGACTCTCCACGGCAGCCCTCGCGTAACCCCACCGCACAACTGGTTCTGCTCGGCGCCGTCTTCATCGCAGTGAAGGTCACCGTCGACATCGGCCTCGGCGCGGGCGCCGGACGCCTCGCCCGACGGGCGGCTGACGGCCGCTGGTCACGGCGCGTCAACCAGGTCTGCGCCGTCGCGTTCGTCGCGCTCGGACTACGACTGGCCGCCGGCTGACCCCTTCGGCGTGGCCTTACAACTCCTTGCGGTGGTCCAGTCGGACGGCGCGCAGTACGACGTCGTTGACGTGGTGTGTGCTGATCGCCCCCGGGGGGCGCGACCGGGTTTCGTGCACGTCGATGCGCCAGTTACCCGAGGCCGTGATCTCGGCGGCGATCTCGTCGATGCCGACGTACGCCTGGGGGTCGTACATGCGGGTCTGCTCGGCGGGATCCGACGGCTGCTGGAGCGGCGTCAGGTCGTGGCCGACGACGAGCAGCGTCCCACCGACGGCCACGGCGTCGAGCAGGTTACGCAGTCCGCGCTGCTCGGGGGTGCGCTGGAACGAGCCGTACTGCAGGGACACCAGGTCGTAGGTCTCGCCTGCGAAGGCGGCGGGGTCGTTGGCGTCGCGGTGCAGCGTCCGAACGTCGAGTCCGCGACGGTCCGCTTCGGCCCGGATGCGGTCCAGTGCCCTGCTGGAGACGTCGGAGGCGGTCACCTGCCAGCCGCGTTCGGCCAGCCACAGGGCGTCGGCTCCTTCACCCGCGCCCACGTCGAGCGCCCATCCGGGGGGCAGGTCCGTCGCCTCCGCCATGAGTGTGCCGTTCGGGTTGGCGCTCCACATGCGTTCGTGGTCCCCGTAGCGGCTGTCCCACTCGATCGCGACGCCGGACGGGCGAGCACCCGCCGTGGTGTCCTCGGCCGCGAGGCTGAAGGCGATCTGAGCGCCGATCCAGCTACCGTTCGCCGCGGCCTGTAGGACCTGGGCGCTCGGGTCCGTCAGGTTCCCGGCGGCGAAGACGCCCGCCACGCTGGTCCGTCCGGTGGGGTCGACCGCGACGAGGTCGCCGAGTCCGCTGGGGTGGGCCGTGGTGTCGATGCCCAGCCCGGCGAGCATCTCGACCCGAGGGCGGAACCGGGCGCCGGTGAGGATCGCGTCGGCCGGCAGGCTGCGGCCGTCGGCGAGCTCGACGGCGAGTGACCCGTCCGGGTCGGCGTCGGCTAGCCGGCGCACCGCACTCTCGATGACCGGGACCCCGGAGGCGACGAGGGTCTGCACCGCGGCCGGGTCGATCCCCGTGGCGTCATGCAGCACCACGGTCAACTGGTCGGTCAGGTGCCGCATCAGCTGGGTCGGGTGCAGTCCCATCGGCGTCGTGACGATCTGTACGACCTGCAGGTCGCGGACCTCCCAGCCATGGCAGAACGGACAGTTGATCACCTGGCGGCCCCACCGCTCGGCGAGGCCCTCGATGTCGGGAAGCTCATCAGCGATGCCGGTCGCGGCCAGTACCCGGCGGGCGACGAGACCATGGCCGCCCGAGAGTGCGAGGTGGAACCCGTCGTCCTCCTTTCGGACCGCCAGGACGCGGCCGGTCAGGACGCTGCCACCATAGCTACGGATCTCCTCGCGCCCGATGGCCCGCATCGCCTCGGGCGGGGTGCCCTCGCGTCCGAGGTAGCCGTGCATGTGCGCGGCCGGCGCGTTCCGCGGCGTGCCGTCGTCGACGACGATGACCGAGCGCCGCTGACGAGCGAGCTGCAGCGCGGCCGCCAGACCCGCCGCCGATCCTCCGATGACGGCGACGTCGCACCGGCGGACGATGCTCTGGTGCGGTGTGTGGTCGGAGGCCCCGTGGGCATGATCTGTCATGCGTCAAGCGTAGGAACACCTGGCGGCACCTGAAAGGCGGCTTGCGAGATTCGCAAGACATCCTCATGCTGGAGAGATGAACGACGGCAGCGACGTAGAGCGGCTGGCGCGCACCCGGCTGCGAAGCATCCGCACCACGCTCGGCTACTCCCTGGACCAGCTCGCCGAACGCACCAACCTCAGCCCGTCGACGATCAGCCGGGTCGAGACGGGCAAACGGACGCTCAGCCTCGACGTGCTCGTGCCCTTGGCCAACGCGCTACAGGTCAGCCTCGACGTCCTTTTCGAGGCAACCAGCGACGAGGACGTGGTGATCCGCCCCGTGCAGCACCGTTCGGGCTCGCGCACCACGTGGCCGCTGAGCCGCGTCGACGGGCGCACCATGGCGATGAAGGTCCGGTTGGAGCCTGAGGCGACGATGCCGGCGCAGCGGGTCCATCCGGGGTACGACTGGTTCCTGGTGCTCGAAGGCAGGGTGCTGCTCTGGCTCGGCGAACGGCAGATCGAGGTCGAAAAGGGCGAGGCAGCCGAGTTCTCGACGATGACGCCCCACTCGATGACAGCGCTCGACGAGCCGGCCGAGCTGATCATGGTCTTCGACCGCGAGGGGCAGCGCGCACACCTGCACCAGTGAGCGTGCAACCGGCACGGGTGGAGACCGGCCGGACCACACCGATCACGCGGCATCGCCAACGCGGCGATCTCGTGGGCCGCCGCACGACCGAATTCCTTCCTCGGTCGGCGCGACGGCCACGTCGACCCGGCCGTCGCCGAGGTTCACACCGTGCCGAAGAAACTCCTGAGTGCCGGCACCCGGCGAATCAGGAGTTGGTCCAGCGCGAGGATCACCAGCAGCGACAGACCGAACAGGGGCAGGAACACGCCGAGGACGGCCATCGCGGCGAGCAGGAGCCAGTTGCCCCAGATCGGGAGTTTCGCGCGGGGCGCGGCCAGCCCGGAGGCAGTGCCGCGGCGGGTCCACCACATCATCGGCCCGGTGACGCACATGAAGATCACGGCGAGGCAGAACAGCGTGGACAGGATCTCGTTCGCGACGCCGAGACGCCGTCCCTCGTGCAGGGCGATCCCGTGGGACACGACCTTGGCCATGGCGCTGTAGTCGGCATAGCTGTACTGGCCGACCTTCTCGCCGCTGTACTGGTCGACGTGGACCGTTGTCTCCTGGGTGACGTCGGACTCGGCGGGGTTGCCGACGTTGTACCACTGGCTGCTCATCACGCTGAACACGCCTTCTTCGCCTTCGGGATACATGATCAGGTACGGCCCGGGAGCGCCCTGTGCCTGCGCCGTGGCGACGGCCTTGTCGATCGAGATCGGTGTGCCGGCGCCGGTGCTGGTGCCCTGCGGCGCGTTGCCGGAGGCCCAGCCGGCGGGCGCCGACTGGCCGTCGCTGTTCTCGATCTGCTGCCGGATGGTGGACTCGGCACCGGGATCCTCACCCCAGAGCGAGATGTTGCCGTGCGCCGCGAGTTCCGACGCTTTGGCGCCCCAGAAGCCGGTCCACGGCAGGCCGGAGACGACGAGCAGCAGGACGCCGAGCCCGACGGGGAGCCCGACGATGGCGTGCCAGCCACGGACCCGGGCACCGCGTCTGCCCTTGGCCTGGGCGCCGCTGCGGGCCTTCCGGCCGAGGAAGAAGATGATGAAACCGGTGATCGTCAGCACGATCCCCCACGAGGCGCCGAGCTCGACGATCCGGTCTCCTACGCCACCGTCGCCGATGAGCAGGTCACCGTGGATGCGCTCCGCCCAGGTGGAGACGAGTTGGTCCTGGCTGAGCGCACCGGTGACCTCGGAGGTGTAGGGGTTCACGTAGACGTTCGTGGTGCTGCCGTCCTCCTGGGCGGCGACGAACAGGGTGGCCCGGTCGCCGATGCCGTCCTGGACGGACAGGATCGAACGATCCGGGAACTCGGCGCGAACCGCCGCCTCCTGGGCGGACAAGGCGGCCCGCTGGGCGCCCTCGACCACGGAAACCTTCAGCACCCCAGGATGCGTGAGGGAGTCCACGTCGTCGCGAAACATGTAGATCATGCCGGTGACGGAGAGGGCGAAGAGCACCGGAATGACGATGAGCGACCCGTAGAAGTGCCAGCGCCAGAACGCGGCGAACCAGTTCGTCCTGCGGACTCTCGCGGCGGGCGCCGGCATCTCCGCGGGAGGCGGCGCTTCGGTCTCTGAGACGGTCATCGAGGTGGGCCCTTTCAAGGGTCGCCGGTCGCCCGGGTCACATGGTCTAAGTTGTAGTCGTGCTTGAGGCCCCATGGGTTCCCGTATTGACGGTTGTCTTTTTACTTACCGGTCTCGTCTGCGTCGCCGATCTCGTCATCCGCCGCCGGGCGGTCTCCCGTGACCAGCCCTTCTCCGACGAGGAGCTGATCGGCATCAACCACGGCGCGATGAGCGCGGCGATGATCCTCATGGTCTGGGTGATGGTGGAGGGCGCGGTCGCCTGGGCACAGATCGCGGTCTTCGCGATCCTCGCCCTCGCGCTGCTACCCGCCTACCGACGGACCCGGCACGCAGCGGACCGCGCCGATCTGTTCAGCCATGCCGGGATGGACGTGGCGATGATCTGGATGCTCGCGGCCATGCCCACACTCATGTCCGAGATGGGAACCGGCGGCGCAGGCTCCGGACACTCCCACGGCGGCGGCGCCTCCGGCGGAGTACCCGTGCCGACACCGGCATGGGCGGACACGGTCAACATCGCCTTCGTGGCACTCGCCGCTGCCACCGCCCTGTGGTGGCTCTACCGCGCCACGACGAAGTCCCGCCACCGGCTGCACTCGCTCAGCTACTCCGTCATGGCCGCCGGCATGGGAGCGATGCTGCTGCTCATGAACGTGTGAGGTGCCGCCTGGACTCGGCCTGGGACGACACCACACCGGGCTTGCGTCACCCGCACATGCCGCGCCACACGTTCGATGACCATGCTCGACGCCGGCGTCAGCCTCCGCGACGTGCAGATCGCCGCCCGCCACGCCGACCCGCGAACCACCATGCGCTACACCCGAGCCCGCGAGAACCTCGACCGGCACCCCACTCGCCCCGCCGGGGTCGGCGAGGGCCCGAACCGCGTTCCCCCAGTCCGGGCCCCTGCGTCCGTGTTGCTCAGTGTGCCGACAGCGTTCCGCTGATCTCGTTCGGAATCGCGGGCAGTTCCACCGAGCCGACCACCTTGCCGGTGGCAAGGTCGAGTCGGTGCACCTGCTTGGTGGCGGGCTCGGTGATGTATGCGGCGTCGTCGCGGACGAACAGGGCCGGACGCGGCTCCTGCCAGTTCATCGGCTCCTTCCAGGCAGCGACCACGGGCCAGGCGTTGGTGATCTCGCCGGCGGCGGGGTCGACGACGTGCAGCTTGCCGTCGGTGCCGAGGATCAGTCCCTCACCCCGCGGACCCCGGCCCAGCGAGCGAAAGCTGTAGCTGACGCCCTCGGGCATCGGCACCACTTTCAGCGAGTTGGCGGCGGTGTCGATGAGCGCGAACTGCTCGGGGAACTCCCGCTCGGCATCCGGGTCGATCTTGTAATCGCCGAGCAGGACGGGCGAGGCGTCGCTGCCGACCTGGGTGGCGACGGCACCGTACGCCCGGTCGCTCTTCACCTTGACGAAGGCACCGTTCTTGAACAACAGCACCCCGTCCTTGCAACCGAGCCCGACAACATCCCCCTGCGCGACAGCCTCGCCGTGAACGCCGGCGCACTCCTCACTGCGGGCAATCTCCTTGCCGTCCTTGTCAAGCGCGATCGCGCCGGGGCGCGATTCCTCGGTGCCCAGGGTTACCACAAGGGTGCCGTCACCCAGCTCCACTGCCACGCCGTGGTGCGGCTGCGCGGTCTTGTACTGACGTCCGGCGGGCTTGCCGTCGGCGAGACCCTTCGGGTCGAAGCTGTGTACCTCGCCGGTGCCGTCGGTGAACAGGATGGTGCGGTCGCCGTGCAGTACGACGTGGCCGGGCTTCGCGCCTGGGTAGGTGATGTCGGTCATCCGGCCGGCGGCGGCGTCGAGCAGCTCGAAGCCGGACTCGGTGGAGACGAAGACGCCGGTACCGTCGCCGGCCGGGTTGATCCGGTTGAACCCGTCGAGCGCGACCGTGCGCGCCACCTCCAGGGTCTCGCCGTCGAGCACGTGGATGCCGCCCTGGTAGGTGACCGCCACCGGCTCCTGCACCGAGACGGCCGGCGATGCGGACGGGGAGCCACTCTCACTCGTCGTGTCGGACGCGCAGGCGGTGAGCGCCAGCGCGGCTACCACCATTGCGGCCACGCCGGTGCTTGTGCGTCGGTTCACTGCATTCCCCTCCATAACGAAACTGACAATCGTTTTCATGTACCGTACATGAGTGTCCCCGACCGGTGTTGCCGGGGTCAGCTGCCGCTCAGGCCGCCGATGATTGCCTCGGTGTTGAAGCGCATCATGTCCAGATAGCTGGCGGCGTCGCCGTCCGCGTCGCTGAGCGATTCCGAGTACAGACCGACCACGCGTACCGTGATGCCGGCCTCGGCGGCGAGGACCTCGGCAAGGCGTGCCGGTTGCGCGGTGTCGGCGAAGATGGCCGGCACGCGGTGGGTCTCGATGGCGGTTACCAGCGAGGCTAGATCGCTGGCGCTCGGTGAGGCCAGGGTCGTCCCACTCGGAATGATCGCGCCGACGACCGCGAGATCGTAGCGTTCGGCGAGGTAGCCGAAGACGTGATGGTTGGTGACCAAAACCCGCCGCTGCTCTGGAATCCCGGCGAACCGCTCGACCAACTCCGCGTCCAGATCACCGATCTCACTCGCGTACGACTCGGCGCGCTGACGGACAACGTCGGCGTCCACACCGTCGACGTGCTCGATGATCTCCTCGGTAAGCAGCCGCAGAGCGGTAACGACGCGCGTCGGGTCGGTCCAGAAGTGTGGATCCGGAAGACCGGCGGCGTCGCCGCCCCGGTAATCGATCGGCTCGATCCTCGCGCCCACCTCCACGGTGGGCACCCCCTCGGTGCTCGCCGCCTGCACATGGTGCAGCACGGCCTCTTCGAGTCCGAGACCGTTGTAGACGACCAGGTCAGCCGTCTGCATGGCGTGCGCCTCCCGCGCCGAGATGGCGAACGAGTGCGGATCGGCGTTGGGCTTCATCAACACGCTGACCCGAGCCTGATCGCCGACGATCTTCGAGACGATATCGCCGAGGATGTTCGTGGTCACGACGATGCGCGTACGATCCGGCGAGGTGCAGCCGATGCCGCCGGCCAGCAGGACAGCCGTCGCGACGAGCACCGCCAGGAGTTTGGGCACCCTCATCGACCGACCTCCACCGCAAGATCCGGTTGCTCGGCGACCCGCAGTTTCCGAGCTGTACGCAGGCCGTCGCGGTAGTCGATCTCGTGAATGATCCGGGCGGCCGGTTCGGCCAGATAGGCGCGATCGATATCGAGCGTCAGGTTGGCGGCCGGCACGGATGTCTGCGCGAGCACCTTCCCGGTTTCAAGGTCGTAGCTGACGAGCGTGCCGGTGCTGTCGAGAGCAAGCACCGTGCTCCCGTCCGCCGGTGACGCCGCCGCCACCAACTGGCGTCCGGTGACGGGGAGGTACCGCAACGTGGCCTGGGCGGCGTTAACCGACCAGATTCCGGCGCGATCCGCGACCGCCGCCTCGTTGCTGCGTGGCCGGTATCCGAATGGGTCTGCGGATACCGGCGTCCGCGGACTCGGCAGGGCTTTGGCATTCAGCTTCTCGCCCTCGAGCTTGACGCGGACGAGGCTGTTCTCGCAGGTGATGACCGCACCGCCGCGCAGCACCGCCCAACCGCGCGGGGCGGCGCAGGGAACCTCCAGATCGCCGGTAGGTTCGCCACGCTCGTCCATGGCGACGATCCGGTCCGCCGGCCGGCCGGGGTCGTCGCCGACGGCGACGAGAAGTCGTTCCGCGTACGGCACCGCCAGCGCCGTGGAACTGCCAGAGTCGATCGCGGCAAGCCGGGTGACCTTGCCAGCTTCAAGGTCACGCCGGTCGAGGACGGTGATCTTCCCGTCGGCGGTACCGATCGTCGTGTGAGCCTCGAAGCCGGCGACTGCCGTGATCGGCGCGTCGAATGTCAGAGCCCCGACCGACCGAGCCGGTGCCCGGTAGTAGTGCACATGGTCGGTGTGGTCAACCGTCCAGACTCCGGCATCGACGACCTCAAGTGCTCGGTCACCGTCGCCGACGTAGACGAAACGGCCGTCCTCGGAGATCCGCTCGGCACCGAGCGACAGACCGATCTCCCCTTCCGAACCGCTGATGAGGTCGAGCAGGTGCAGCCGCTCACCCCCACGGGTCACGTACGCGATGGCCGACTGGGCTTCGGGCAGTTCTTCGGCACCGGCGACGTAGCCGTGCGGTGTCTCCTCGGCCACCGGTGGATCACCTGACGAGCCGCACGCGGACAAAATGAGCGCTACTCCCACGGCGGCGATACCGGTGAGGCGTCTGGTACTGGCGCTGATCACGAACTTCCTCTCAAGGGTGGATCGGCGATGGGCGCGGATACGTGCGATCGGAGATGCCGTACCGCGGTGGTGATCCGCCGCGCCGCGAGGGTCACAAAAAAGATCAGTACGGCGACGGCGGCGATCGTGGCGCCGGCGGCGGTGGCGGCATACCAGGAGATCCACAGGCCAAGCACGACGGCGGCCGCGCCGAGCACGAAGCTGGTCAGCATCACCGCGGGCAGCCGTCGCGCTACGAGCAAAGCCGCCGCCGACGGTGCGATCAGCATCCCGAAGGCGAGTAGGGTGCCGACGACGCTGAAACCGACCGCCATCGTGAGGGTCAGCAGCGCCAACATCACCGCGTTGGCCAGGTCCGGTCGCAGGCCGAGCGTCCTGGCCTTGCGCGGGTCGAAGGTCAGCGCGAGGAACGGCCGGTAGCACGCGGCGGTGACCGCCGCGACCACGGTGACAGCGCCGCCGAGCAGCAGCAGGTCGGGGCGCTGGATCGCCAGCACGTCGCCGAACAGGAAAGCCGTCAGGTCGGTGGCGAACGACCGCGAGTGCGACACGATGATGACCCCGACCGAGAGCATCCCGACGAACAGCAGCCCGATGCCGGTATCCCTGCCGAACTCGCGGCTGTGCCGAAGGGCGTTGACCCCGGCCGCCATGGCGAAGGCACTGGCGGCGGCCCCGACAACGAGGTTGCCGCCGAGAATCGACGCGAGAGCCACACCCGGCAGCATCCCGTGGCTCATCGCCTCACCAAGGAAGGTCATCCCTCGGGCGATCACCCACACGCCGACCAACGCACACACTCCGGCCAGCAGCACACCGCCGACGAGTGCGCGGACGACGAAGGACACGGTGAACGGCTCGACCAGGGACGACATCACCCGGCCGACTATACTGAAATGAAAACCGTTGCTGTTTAGGGGATGCGTTGAGCTTCGACGTCCTGACCGCCGAACACGTCGGCTTTCGATACGCCGACGTCCCCGTCCTGAATCATGTCAACCTGCGCGTCGAATCCGGGTCCGTGACAGCCCTGACCGGTGCGAACGGCTCCGGCAAGAGCACATTGCTGCACCTGCTGGCGGGCGTCGCGCAACCGACCGAAGGCACCATTCACCGTCGGCCGGGCACCCGCCTCGCCCTCCTGCCGCAGCGCACCGGTGACATCGACGCTCTACCGCTGACCGTCACCGAATGCGTGCAGATCGGGCGCTTCACGCTACGCCGCCGCCTCAGCCGCGAAGATCGCACGTCGGTAATGAAGATCATGCAACGGCTGGAGATCGCACACCTGGCCCGTCGACGGCTGCGCGAACTCTCCGGCGGCCAGCGCCAGCGCACCCTCATCGCGCAAGCGCTCGTCCAGGACGCCGACGTCTACCTCCTGGATGAGCCGACCGCCGCCCTCGACACCCATAGCCGACAGCAGGTCCACGAACTGCTCGCCGAACACGTCGCCACTGGCGCTGCGGCGGTCATCGCCAGCCACGATCCCGCCGAGACGGCACTGGCCGAGCACACCATCCACCTCGAGCGGTGATACACGGCGGCTGATATCGGGCGGCGAGTCGCGCGTCAGGTGTCGAGGCCTGCGAGGTTGAGGCGTTCGAGCAGGCTGGGCCTGCGGGCATGTACCGCCCGTAGCTCGGCCAGCCGCTGTTGGAACGGCCCGCTGTCTCCGTCGCGTTCGGCGAGGTCGCGCAGGACCCACGGAAAGTCGACGCGTGGGAGACTGGCACTGTGGTGAGCGTCCTGGAGCGTGAGGTCTTCTCGGAGGCGGAGGCTGCCCGGCTGCTGCGGGTGGCGCAGTCGACGCTGCACTACTGGCTGGAGGGCGACGAGCGTAAGGGGCGCAGACACAAACCTGTGCTGCGCACGGAGCCGCGCGGCGCCCGTTCGGTGACGTGGGCTGAGTTCGTCGAGGCCGGGCTGTTGCGGGAGTACCGACGTACCCACCGGGTGCCGATGGTCGAGTTGCGGGCTTTCATCGACCTGCTCCGCGAGCAGTTCGGGGTGCCCTACCCTCTCGCAGACCGCCGGCCCTACGTCGCCGGCAAGAAACTTGTGCTGCAAGCTCAGGCCGAGGCCGGTCTCGACCCGGAGTACTGCCTGGTGGCTGCCGTCGGCAATCAGCTGCTGCTCACTCCTCCATCGGCGGCGTTTGTCGAGCGGGTCACCTGGGACGGCGATGTCGCCGCCGGCTGGCGACCGGACCCCAACCCCCAGTCACCGGTGCGGATCCTGCCAGATGTCCGGTTCGGTCGGCCGTCGATCAAGGGGATCAGCACCGAGGTGCTCTGGGAGCAGGACGAGGCAGGGCTGGACGTCGAGGAGATCGCCGAGACGTACCAGCTCGACGTGCCCGACGTGCGGTGGGCGCTGGCGTACGAGAACTCCCAACGCGCGGCGTGAGCAGGATCAAGCCTGCCGAGGTCCGGTTCTACATCGACGCCGACCTCCTCGGCCTCGCGCGCCTCCTCGCCGGACTCCGATCCGACGTCACCTACCCCGGCGACCCCGGCACGGTCATCCACAAACGCCAACGCCCGCCGTGCCCCATCGCCTCACCCGCCGTGAAGGACTCGGAGTGGATCCCGCAGGTCGCCAGCCGGGGATGGCTGATCATCACCCGGGACCGTCACATCCAGGAACACCGACTGGAGATCACCGCCGTACGAGAGCACCGGGCCAGGATGGTCGCCCTGACAGCCGCCGACGCGGGCAGCGTCTTCGGCCAGTTGGAGGTCGTGATGAGCCGCTGGCGCGATATCGAGCGCTGCCTCGCCGAGCCGCCACCCTTCATCTACGCCGCCACCCGAACCACGATGCGGCAGATCCCGCTGACCTGACGCGGTCGTAAACTGATCGTCTGGTTCCCCCGCCGACCCTCACCGCGGCGGCTTGAATAGCTGGGGTGCGGTCCTCCCTACGCAAGTGGGGGTGCTCCGGGTCCACTGGACCCCATTACTCAGCTCATCGCGTCCTTCCCACGCACGCGGGGGGGCTCCGATGGGACAACTGGCCCGGTCGCTGGTCCTCCCCACGGCGGTGTTCCACTCTGCGACTTCAATCGTGTCCGCGGTAGGTCCTCCCAACGGAGATGGTTGTTGCTCCGGCTGGGTGGGTGTGAGCCCGATCTGAGCCCAGAGGATCCGGTATTCGGCACCACCAAGCACCATGGAGGAGGATCCGCAGGGGCATCTAGCTGGACAGATAGATACCCCTGCGGACTGCTAAGCACCCGGGATCACGGTTCGGGTTCAACTTCTAATCCCAAGGCCGCAGGTTCGAATCCTGCCGGGCGCGCCCTTGTCACTTCGGCGTCAGCGGTCAGCAGTGCGTCGGTTCTGCCGCAGCAGAGCCAGTAGCCCGTGGCCGTCCTCGGCGCGGGCGTCCGGTCGCAGGTCGGGGTGGGACGGTTCGCGGTCGGTGCGCGGCGAGCGCATCAGGATGGCGGCTCCGGCGCCGGCCCGACGAGCGCAGGCCACGTCGCGGTGCACGCTGTCGCCGACGAACCAGCAGTCCCCGATCGGTACGCCAACGGCGTCGGCGGCCAGCCAGGCCAGCCGGGGATTGGGCTTCCGAAGGCCGGCCTCGTCGCTGTAGAACTCGGCCACGAACAGGTCGGAGAGCCCGGCTGCGGCGAGGAAGTCCCGATGGGCGGCTCCGCAGAGGGCGTTGCTGACCACCGCCATCGGCAGACCCGCATCGGCCGCGGCCCGCAGTGCCTCCGGAATCCCCGGGCGGACATGCCATTCCGGTCGCCAGGCCCAGGCGTACGCCAGCGGGGTTGCCGCCTCCTCGACCGCAGTGCGGGCCTGCGGGGGCCAGGCTCGGGTCACGAAGTCCGCCCACACCCGGGCGTGCGGCAGCTCGATCGGGTCGCCGGAGCGGCCGACGTCGTCGCGCCACCGGGCGTAGGCCCGACCGCCCTCGGTCAGGTCGACGGCGATCCGCTCCGCCGGCACTACGCCGCCCACCAGGTCGAACAGCCGACGCACCAGCTCCGGTGGTGCCGGTGGCTGTCGCGGTGCGTCGGCCAGGACTCCGCCGAAATCCAGCAGGAGCGCGCGCGGTGATCGGAGCATGTGGTCATCTTTCCGCACCAGGTGTGTGGGCTGAGCGCGGACCGCTTGCCGTCGTTTCGCACCGGCGGCACGTCTCAGCCTGAGCCAGCGAGCACCAACGTCAATCTTGGACAGTTTCCGTAAGCGAAGAACGGGAACTGTCCAAGATTGAGGCAACCTGGCTCGGGCGGTCAGGTGGGCTGGCAGGGGGTGCCGTTGAGCTGGAAGGCGGTCGGGCGGTCATTGGTGCCGGAGTAGGTGGCCTGGAAGCCGAAGCTCACCGTGCCGTTTGTCGGTAGGTTGCCGTTCCAGGCGGCGTTGCGCGCGGTCACGTTCCTTCCGGACTGGGTGACCTGCGCGTTCCACGCGTTTGTGACCTGCTGGTTGCCGCTGAACGCCCAGGTCACGGTCCAACTGGTCAGGGCGGTGCCCCGGTTGGTGACCCGGACGTCCGCGGTGAAGCCATTGCTCCACTGGTTCGCCGTCCAGCTCACCGTGCACGCAGCCGGCCCGCTGGTGGGCGGCGGTGTGGTGGGCGGCGGTGTGGTCGGGGGCGGCGTGGTGGGCGGGGGCGTGGTGGGAGGCGGGGTGGTCGGGGGCGGCGTGGTGCCGTCGCGGGGTGGGAAGCGGAGAATGCGGTCGTCGGTGGCGGCCGGGGTGCCTCGGCCGTCCCGGTTGCTTGTGGTGACCCAGAGCCAACCGTCCGGGCCGTACTCGACCGTGCGCAGCCGCCCGTAGCTGCCCGTCAGATCGGCGGTGGGGGTGCCGACGCCCCCGGAGCCGTTGAGCGGCACGTTCCAGAGTCGGTTGCCGCGCAGGCTGGCCACGAAGAGGCGGTTCCCCGCGATCGTCGCACCGCTCGGGGAGGCCTCCGCAGGGGTCCAGGTGAGCAGCGGGTCACGGAAGCGTGGGTCGTTGGCACGGCCCTCCACTGTGGGCCAACCGTAGTTGCCGCCGGCGACGATCAGGTTGATCTCGTCCCAGGTGTTCTGGCCGAACTCGGTGGCGTACAGCCGGCCCTGGGCGTCCCAGGCCAGACCTTGCACGTGGCGGTGGCCGAGGCTGTAGACAGGTGAGCCGGCGATCGGGTTGTCCGGCGGGGCGGTGCCGTCCGGCCGGATACGCAGGATCTTTCCGTTGCGGCTCTGCGGGTCCTGCGCCGAGGCGGTCTGTCCGGCGTCGCCGACGCCGACGTAGAGCATCCCGTCCGGTCCGAACGCGATCCGGCCGCCGTTGTGGATGGCCGCCCGGTTCAGCCCGGTGAGGATCGGTTGCTGGGTCTGCGGTGCGGTGAGCCGGAACCGGGCGATCCGGTTGTCGGTCGCGGTGGTGAAGTAGACGTAGATCCAGCCGTCCTGGGCGTAGGTCGGCGAAACGGCGAGGCCGAGTAGGCCGCCCTCGCTGACCGGAGTCACCCCGGAGACGGTGACGATGGGCTCCGGCGACTGGCCGGGCCGGACCCGCACCACCTGCCCGGTGGGGCGCTGGGCGACCAGGGCGCTGCCGTCCGGCAGGAAGTCCATCCCCCACGGCACCTGGAGGCCGGTGGCGACCGTCTCGGGTCGGGAGAAGTCGAACTCGCCTACCGCGAGCAGCGCGGGTGGCGCGTCGTCGAGGGCACCGGCCGGGCGTTCGGCGTTCGGGACCGCGCCGGCCAAGCCGGCGACGCCGACGCTGCCGGCGACCAGACCGGCGGTGAGTACGGCCCCGACCGCGAGTCGGATCTTCATGCCACCCCCTAATGCATTGAAAGTGGTAAATGTAGCACGCGACTTCGAACGCGCCGGCCGCCACCACCCCACCGGATATCGCTGGCCCGGGCCGTGACGCCGGCCGTACGGTCACCGCCATGCAGATACGCGACGAGTTGGCCGCCGATCGGGATGCCGTCCACGAGTTGCACCGGTTGGCCTTCGGCAGCCACGGTGAGGTGGTGGCGGCGTTGGTGCGGGCGCTGCGCGACGACGATCCGGAGGCCCTCAGCCTGGTCGCGGAGGAGGATGACGAGATCGCCGGGCACGTGCTGTTCACCAGCAGCCTGCTCGACGCCCCGCGTCGACTCGTGACGGTGCAGGTGCTCAGCCCGCTCGCGGTCACACCCGACCGGCAGCGGCGTGGCATCGGTGGCGCCCTCGTCAGACACGGCCTGCGACTGCTGGACCAGCGCGGCGCACCCGCCGTCTTCCTGGAGGGAGACCCCGGGTACTACTCCCGCCTCGGCTTCGCCGCCGCCGGCGAGCTGGGCTTTCGCCGACCATCGCTGCGCATCCCGGTGCCCGCCTTCCAGGTGGCCAGGCTTTCCGGGTACGAGCCCTGGATGACCGGAACCTTCGTCTACTCGGCCACCTTCTGGCAGCAGGACTGTGTCGGCCTACGCGAGGAGCACAGCGGCTGAGGGTGACGGATCGGCGACGCAGGGTCCAACTCGACGTCACCCACGGTCATCAGCGCCACTGCCGTGTGTTATTCTCCGGCGTCGATCTCCGCAGCGCGGACCCGGATCGGGTCGTTTGTCGCAAAGGACGCTTTCCCGATGCCGGCCGTGCCAGACCCGATCACGTCACCCGCCAGGGTGGACCGTCCAGCCGCAGGCGCATTCGCGTTCATCTTCACCCGGTTGCCGGCGCTGCTGCGGCTCTCCTGCGGCCTGTTCTGTCTCGCGGTCGCCCTCGCCGTCCGTACCCCGCCGGTACGTGTGGAACTGCTGCTGCCGACAGTGGCGGTACTGACCGGGTGGTCGGTCTGGTACGCGCTGCGTGCCTGGCGGGACGGGGTCGGTGCGCCGGTCGTCGCCGTCGACGTGACGCTCACCAGCGCGGCGTGCCTGGCTATTCCGGTCCTGGTCGCACCTGAGGTGCTGCCCGGTGAGGCCAGCTGGATCGCCGTGCTGGCCAGCACCACCGTGATCAACGCACAGGCGACCGCCCCGGCCCGGTTGTCGGTTCCGGCCGGGCTGCTGGTCACCGTCGCCTACGCGACGGGTGCGCACCTGGCCGGAAACTCGACCGAGGCGAGGGCCCACGCGGCCACCCTGCTGGCCCAGACCGCCTGCACCGCGATGATGACAGCGGTGATGCGCCGACGCATCGTCCGGGCCGACACCGCGTTCGTGGCCGCTCAACGGGCCGCCCGTCACGCCATGGTCGCCCGGATCGCCCGCGAGGCGGAACGGCAGCAGAACCGCGACCTGCACGACACCGTCCTGGCCACGCTCACCATGGTCGGGCAGGGGGCGGTGGCCGGTCCGTCCACGGCGCTACGCGAGCGGTGTGCCGCAGATCTGCGTACGCTCGCCGCCCTGGCGGAGGCACGCTCGGTGCCGCACGACGCCACGGCCCGGCTGGACGAGCGACTCCGGACGATGCTCGCCCGGTTGCCGGGCCTGCCGGTGGCCGCCGACCTGCCACCGTGCACGGTGTCGGCACCCGTCGCGGAGGCCGTCGCGGAGAGCGCGCACGCCGCGCTGGCGAACGTGGCCAACCATGCTCCCGGCGCGCGGGCGACGCTGCGACTGCGGCAGTTCGCCGGTGCCCTGACCGTCGACGTGACCGACGACGGCCCCGGTTTCGACCCGGCCACCGTGCCGGCCCACCGATACGGCCTGCGCGAGTCGGTACGCGGTCGGATGGAGACCATCGGCGGTCGGGCCGACATCGACTCCGCGCCAGGTCGGGGCACCCGCATCCGGTTGGAGTGGTCGGATGTCGGCTGAACCGGGTACGACATTCCTCCCGCAGCACACCCGGCCAGCTTCGGTACCGACCCCGAGGGTCACATCCGGCTCGGACGAGGTGGGCGCGGTCCGGGCGGCCGCCGCGGTGGCCCACACCTCCGACCGGGGGGCCCGGATCGTCGCGGTCACCATCGCGCTGGTCTGGCACCTCGCCATCGGGCTGCCGGCGGTGCTGACCGCCGGCCCGGCGCTGGCCGTGCCGCAGGTGGTGCTCGGTGGCTGGTTGCTGGTGGCGGTGCTCGGTGTGATCGCCGGGATCCGGCTGCTCCGCGACGCACCGCTGCCCGCCGCGCCGCTGGCCGGGCTGCTGCTGGTCGTCGACGTGGCGGTCTTCGCCTCGGTGGGCAGGGCACATCTGTTCAGCCCGGCCAACTGGGTCTGGGGCACCCTCGCCTGGTTCTTCCTGGTGGTGCTCTGGGGACGGCCGGTGCACCGGCTGCTCGCGCTGCTGGCCGCCCACGCGGCCACCGCGCTGACCGCCGTCGTGCTGCACGGCGCGACGGGTGCCGCCGACCTGGCCCGTGCCACCATGGCCCTCTACGGCACGTCGTCACTGCCGGTGGCGGTCTTCGCCGGTGCGGCGGCGCTCGCCACGCTGTCCCGGCAACGGGCGGCCACGGCGGCGACCACGAACGCGATGGTGGCCGAGCGGGAAGCCGCCGAACAGGCCCGGCACGAGCGGGGCGAGCGGTTGAATCTGGTCAGTCGTGCCGCCAGCGAGGTGCTCACCGAGTTGGCCGACGGGCGGGCCGACCCGGCCGACCCGGAGGTGCAGCGGCGCTGCGTACGGGCCGCCGCCCGGCTGCGTCGCCTGATCGCCGAGTCCGACGACGTGCCCCACCCGCTCCTGCACGAGCTGCGGGCCGCCGTCGATCTGGCCGAGCGCAACGGCCTCCCGATCGACCTGGTCACAATTGGTTCACCGCCACCGTTGCCGGTGCGGGTCCGCCGGAGCCTGGCGGACCCGCTCACCGCAAGCCTCGCGGATGCCCGGGACTGGGCCCGGTTGACAGTGGTCTCCGGCCCCGACGAGGTGGTGGTCAGTCTCGTCACACCCGACCGGGAGGGGCCGGACCCCACCGGGCATCCGGCCGAGGACGTCGACGGGCAGGTAGAGCACCTCTACGAACGGGACGGGAAGATCAGATGGACGCAGACGCGCTGGCACCGGTGACGCCGGGGCGGCCCGTCGGGGTGGCGATCGTGGATGACCATCCGGTGGTCATCGACGGGGTGCGCGCCTGGCTCGCCACCGAGCCGCGGTTGACGGTGCTGGCCACCGGCGACGATCCGGACGAGGTGTTGCGGGCCGCGCCGGAGGCCGACGTAGTCCTGCTCGACCTGCGGCTGCACGGCAGGTTGGTGTTGGACAAGCTGGCCGAGCTGAGTTCCGCCGGGCGACGCGTGGTGGTCTACTCGGAACACTCCGACCCCGCGACAATGCTGGCCGCGCTGGACGCCGGGGCGGTGGCGTTCCTCGCCAAGCACGAGGGACGGGAGCACTGCGTGGCCACCGTGCTGGACGCGGCGAGCGACCGGCCGTACGTCCCACCGGCGCTGGCCGGCGCGATGGTCGGCGATCCGCGCCCGGACCGGCCGGTGTTGTCCGATCAGGAACGTGAGGCGCTGCTGCTGTGGTTCCAGTCGATGTCGAAGGCGTCGGTGGCCCGGCGGATGCGGATCAGCGAGCACACCGTCAAGCAGTACGTCGACCGGGCGAGGATCAAGTACACGCGGGCCGGCAGACCAGCCGCCACGAAGGCGGCACTGCTCGCCCGGGCGATTGAGGACGGACTCGTCCGACCGGAGGAAATTGGTATCTACCGGTCGCGTGCGTCAACCGATCAGCCGACCCCCTAACGGGCGTCATGACAGCGGTGGCCGCCTGGGCGAGGCTCGGGGGTAGATGCCGTCCGCACCGGAGGTTCCGACGATGCCCGATGACGTCTCCCCGTTCTTCATCGCACCGCACCGGTTCGACGCGGTGGGCGACGGCACCGGCCCGGTGCTGGACCGGCGGCACGAGCTGGTGCCGGAGTCCGGCGAGCAGGTGCTCGATCGCCACCGGGTGGACGTTGCCGGATACCTGCTCGGTCCCAGCGACGCCTACCGCGCCTGGGCGCTGCCCGCCCCGGTCGCCGTCACCGTCACCGACCACCGCCTGACGTATGTGGGCGGCGGCACGCAGCTCGCAGTCGTGGGGCCTGGCCCCCGTGCGTCGGCCCGACTGCCGGGGCTGGTCAGCGGGCAGATCCGCTGGCAGTGGCCGTCCCGGCTGGAGCTGCTGCCTGCCGACGGCAACTCGACGACCTTGCTGGTGATCTGCGACGCGTTGCGTACGATCCGACAGCCGGCGCTCGCCCTGACCGGTCCGGCGGACCGGATCGGCGAACTCGCCCGGCAGCTCCGCCACGCGATCGCCACGTTCCGGCTGGTCCGGCCGGAGTTGGTGGACCTGTCTCCGCCGGAGCGGGACGCGCTTGCCCGCCTGGCGCGGACCGCGTCACGCGTCAGCACCGGGCGGGTGCTGCTGCCCGGCGCCCTGCCCGTGGAGTTCCACTCCCGGGACGACTACTACCGGCCGAGGCACACCGACGCGCAGCCGTACGACGCGGCGTCCGGACAGCGATAGGCCACCGCGTCACCCGCCGGGCCGGTCGAGCGCTGTCACGTCGGTTGGTCAGGACGTCGCGGAGCGCCTGTCGTCGGCGTCGAGCACGAGCGCCTCCTGCGGCGTCGGCGCACCGCCACCGAGGTGCGCCGGCAGCCACCACCTGTCCTCGGGCGTGGCGGGCTGGTCCGGGTACTCCCGCTGGGCCCGGTCGACGAGCGCGGTCAGGCGGGTACGCAGGTCCTCGGTCATCGCTGTGGGGTCCGGATACGCGGTGGACTCCATCGGCTCGCCGACCAGGATGGTGATCGGCGTGTGCCGGCGGGTGAGCGTGCGCGCACGCCCCTTCGTCCACAGCCGCTGGGTGCCCCAGAGCGCCACCGGCAGCACCGGCACCTCCGCCTCACGGGCCATCCGGGTGGCCCCGCTCTTGAGATCCTTGACGGTGAAGGAGCGGCTGATCGTCGCCTCGGGGAACACGCCGACCACCTCGCCCGACCGCAGCGCGGCGACCGCCGCGGCGTACGAGTCGGCGCCGGCACGCCGGTCCACCGGGATATGCCGCATGCCGCGCATCAGCGGTCCCGACACCCGGTGCCGGAACACCGAGTCCTTGGCCATGAACCGGACGAGTCGCCGGGACTCGAGCGCGCCCAGGCCGCAGAAGATGAAGTCCAGGTAGCTGACGTGGTTGCTGGCCAGCACCGCTCCGCCGGTGCGGGGAACGTGGTGGTCACCCTCGACGGTGAGCTTCAGGTCGAGGACCCGGAACATCGTCTTGGCGGCGGCGATCACGGGCGGGTACACGAGTTCCGGCATTCCGGAACTTTACCCCGAGTAGGTTACGCACCGGTAGGGACGGTGGTAGCCGCGATCTTCGGGGCTCCGCCGGGTCACCCGTCGTCCGCTCGGGCAACCCGGCCGCCGTCGATCAGCCGGCGAGCGAGTGCAGGTCGAGCCGGCCGCGCGCGAAGGCGTCCACCCGCCCCCAGCGGCCCGGGATGTCCAGCACCTCGATCCGGCCCATGCCGATGGGCAGACGCGGCTCGACCGCCAGATGCCCCTCGTGTGGTTCCAGGCCGAGCATGGTACGCAGCAGCAGCAGCGGCGCCCCCGTCGACCATGCCTGTGGGCTGCACGCCGTCGGATACTCCACCGGGAACTTCGTCTGCTCACGCGGATAGCCGCCGAACGCCTCCGGCAACCGTCCGTCGAAGTACCGGGCGGCGTCCAGGATGCCGCTGGCGATCGTGGCGGCCTCCTCCGGGAAGCCGTACCGGCGCAGACCCCAGGCGCAGAACGAGGTGTCGAACGGCCAGACGGTGCCGTTGTGGTAGCCGATGGGGTTGTACCGCACCTCGCCCTCGGCGAGGGTCCGCACTCCCCAGCCGGTGAACAGTCGCGGCCCGACCAGATGGTTGGCGATCTGCTCGGCCCGGTCGTCGTCGACGATCCCGCTCCAGAGCAGGTGACCGATGTTGGAGCTGAGCACGTCGCACTGTCGTCCGTCCGGATCCAGCGCGAGCGCGTAGTAACCGCCGTCCTCCACCCACCAGTCCCGGTTGAACCGTTCCTTGAGGGCCGCCGCCTCCCGCTCCAGTTGCTCGGCGTACGCCGGGTCGTCCCAGAACTCGCGGGCCAGTCGGGCCCCGCGCATCTTCGCGTCGTACGCGTACCCCTGCACTTCACAGGTGGCCCGGGGGAACGGCGGCAGGGTGCCGTCACGGTAGGAGATGGAGTCCCAGGAGTCCTTCCAGCACTGGTTCTCCAGGCCGGTGTCGGTGTTCCGCCGCTCGTACCAGATGTAGCCGTTGCCGACCAGGTCGGCGTAGTCGTCGATCCACTTGAAGGCCCGGCGGCACTCCTGCTCCAACTCCTTGACCAGCGCGGCGTCACCGCTCCACTGCTCGTACTCGTCGAGCAGCACCACGAACAGCGGCGTGGCGTCGACCGATCCGTAGTACGGCGAGTGCGGCTGCTCCTCGAACGCGGCGCTCTCGCCGTACCGCATCTCGTGCAGGATCCGGCCAGGGTCCTCCTCCCGGAAGTCGTCGAACCGGGTGCCCTGCAACGAGGCCAGGACCCGCAGTGTGGTCGCGCTCAGCTCCGGCGTGAACGGAAGCGTCTGCAGACAGGTCAGGATGCTGTCCCGGCCGAACATGGTCATGAACCACGGCAGACCGGCGGCAGGAAGGGTCTGGCCCCCCAGCGAGAGCGGCGAGAAGCGCAACGCCGCCAGGTCGACAATGCACTTGCGGTACGTCGCGGCCACCTTGTCGTGCTCGCTGTTCACCTTCGGCGCCTTCGCGATCCACTCCTCCAAGTCGTGCTGCAGGGCGAGCCGCTCGGTGCCGTGCACCTGCAACCCGAACCGCAGGTCCCGGCCGCCCGGGCCGACTGCCAGAGTCTGCACGTCGATGTCCGTGTCCCACTGTTCGTTCGGTTCCAGGTGGATGGAGTACGCGAAGCCGTTACGGTCGTACCGGGCCGGCACGGAGGACGAAATGATCGTCTCGCGCTTGAAGTTGCCGCGCCGGTAACCCAGGCGCAGCCGGTCCGGTTCGGCCTCGGCGTAGATCTCACCCTTCTTGTTGAGGATCTCGTCCTTGACCTCGAACAGGTCGGCGAAGTCGCATCCGGCGTCCATCCGGATGTCCAGGTCGACCGCCTTCTCGTCGTGGTTGAGGATGGTGATGTGCTCCCGGAAGCTCCCACCGACCGCCCGCTCCCGGATGATCGACAGTTTCGCGTCGACGTAGTGGGTGGCCAGCCCGGGTACCAGGAAGAAGCGCGACTCGTAGTACTGGAGGTCGTCGTAGGAGAGGGCGTTCAGTCGCTCGCCGTTGACCGTCAGCACCCACTTGGAGAGAAAACGGGTGTCGATGGAGAACAGCCCGGTCGGTTCGGTGGGGGTCGCCTCGATGTCCCCGGTGGCCTCACAGACCACGAAGTTGTTGCCGTCGAGGATCCGTACGGTGTGGCTGGGCGCCATCACTGCACCCCCTTCCGGTAGCGCTGCGGTCCCCGGGCGTACGGCGACCCGGGGAAGATCCGGTCCACCTGCACCACCAGACGGGCGTCACCGGTGACCGTCATGTCCCCTCGCAGCAGCGCCGCCAGCCCGTTCTCCCGGCCGGTGACAAGTTCCTCGAAGAGCGCGGGGCTGGTGCCGACCACCGTGTCCGCCTCCATGTCCTCCCGGCTGACCTGGATGCTCCCCCGGTCGATCCGCACCAGCCAGTGCGTGGTCTGCGGCCCCTCGTGCAGGTCGAAGCGCAGGGCTCCGGAGATCTTCGCCAGCAGGGGCTCGTACCCCTGTTGGTCGAGGTCCTCGAAAAATCGCGTGATCGCGTCCGCCATCGGGCCCTCCTCCCGGTCGCTCGATGTCCCGCAGGAGGGGTCCCCGACGCCCGGTGGCTCAACCTCACCCGCATGGGGTGAGCTGGCTGGCCGTGACCTGAGCCAGGCGGGTACGGGCGTGCCGCGCGCGGCACGAAGCCGGCTCCCGACGGCTCGGGAACCGGCTTCGGTCGGCGGATCGCTCAGTTGTTGGGGTCGTCGGCGCTGATGTCGGCGAGCACCGACTGGGGCTCCCGCTCGACCGCCAGGTCACCCATGGACACCAGGCCGATCAACCGGCCGTCCTCCACCACGGGCAACCGTCGCACGGCGTACGTGCGCATCAGGTCGGCGGCGGCGACGGCGTCGTCGTACTGGCTCACAGTCACCACGTCCTTGGTGGTGATCTGGTTCAGCCGGGTGGTGTCCGGGTCCATGCTCTCCGCCACGCCGCGGACCGTGATGTCCCGGTCCGTGACGATGCCGACCACGTTGTCCCCGTGGGTCACCACCACGTCGCCGATGGCCGAGTCACGCATCTCCTGGGCCGCCGCGACGAGCGTGGCGTTGCCGTCCATGGTCACCAACCGGGTCGTCATGAACTCTCCGACAGTTGTCATGGCGCGCCTCCCTCTCCGGTGTCGGGCAACCACGGGTCTACCCGACCGCCGCCGCCAGTAACGTGACAGGTGGCCACGCGGACGGCGGTTCGGCCCCCGGCGGTTCAGCCCTCGGCGGCGACCAGTTCGGCGAGTTGCACGGCGTTGAGCGCCGCGCCCTTGCGCAGGTTGTCGTTGGAGCAGAACAGCGCCAGGCCGTGCTCGACCGTCTCGTCGGCGCGGATCCGGCCGACGAACGTCGGATCCTGACCGGCCGCCCGCAACGGGGTCGGCACGTCCGCCAGCGCCACCCCGGGCGCGCCAGCGAGCAGTTCGTACGCCCGCTGCGGACTGATCGGCCGGGCGAACCGGGCGTTGATCTGGAGTGAGTGACCTGTGAAGACCGGTACCCGTACGCAGGTGCCGGAGACCTTCAGGTCGGGAATCTCGAGGATCTTGCGGCTCTCGTTCCGGAGCTTCTGCTCCTCGTCGGTCTCCGCCGACCCGTCATCGACGATCGAGCCGGCGAGCGGGAGCACGTTGAAGGCGATCGGCTGGGCGAACGACCGGGGGGCGGGGAAGTCCACTGCGGCACCGTCGAAGGTGAGCCCGGTGGCGGTCTCGGCGACCTTGCGGACCTGCTCGTCCAGCTCGGCGACGCCGGCCAGGCCGGCACCGGACACCGCCTGGTAGGTGGAGACCACCAGGGCGACCAGTTCCGCCTCGGCGTGCAGCGGACGCAGCACCGGCATCGCGGCCATCGTGGTGCAGTTCGGGTTGGCGATGATGCCCCTGGGTCGGGCTGCGGCGGCGTGCGGGTTGACCTCGGCGACGACCAACGGCACCTGGGGGTCCATCCGGAACGCCGAGGAGTTGTCGATGACGACCGCACCCGCGGCGGCCACCCGCGGCGCCAGCTCCTTCGCCGAACCCTTGCCGGCCGAGAAGAGCACGATGTCCAGCCCGCTGTAGTCCGCGCTGGCCGCGTCCTCGACCGTGATCGCCTCGCCGCGCCACGGGAGCGCACGCCCGGCCGAGCGCGCCGAGGCGAACAGCCGCACCTGCTCCGCCGGGAAGTTCCGCTCCGCCAGCACCTGCCGCATCACGCCACCGACCTGGCCGGTGGCTCCCACAATGCCGATCCTCATGCCCGCGAGGCTACCCAGCCCGCAGCCCGGACCGGGAACGCTTTCCCACCGTCGGAGATTCCAGCGGCAGGGCGTAGCTGGTCCGGGCCGGGACAGTCGCCCCTCGCCGGCCGGTTCCGCCGGAAGAACAGCGCCGCACCACCACTGCCGACCGCAGCATCTCAGCCCGGACCGCCGACGCCGCGACCGACGTCACAGTCCCGGCCGGTGGGCTTGTCGATCAACCCGCCGGCGGGTGGTCGACCAGCTCACCGAGACCGGTGGCCACCAGTTCGTCCCTGATCACCGCGGCGTCGCCCTCCACCACCAGGGTCAGCGACTCCGGGCGCAGGTGCGTCTCGGCGGCCGCCGAGACCTGGGCCACCTCGGCGGCCAGCAGTTCCTCCCGCAGCCGGGCGTGGTAGTCGTCCGGCAGGTCGTGCACCACGAGCGTGCTGAGCGCTCCGGCGATCGCCCGTGGACTCTGCAACTCGACCGAGAGCTGGCCCGCCCGCCAGGACCGGGCCACCGCCAACTCGTCCTCGGTCACCCCACCGGCCTGGGTACGCGCGATCTCCCCGACCGCCTCGACGAGCGCCGGTGCGGTGACGGCGGTCTGCACGCCGGAGCTGACCGCGAACCGACCGAACCGACGGGACGAGCCGAAGTCGCCCCGGATGCCGTACGTGTAACCGCGCACCTCCCGGATGAGGTGGTTGAGCCGGGACGTGAACGCCCCGCCGAGCACCGTGCCGGCGAGCGCGATCGGCACGTGGTCCGGGTGCGCCCGGTGCGGTCCGGGATGACCGAGCCGCAACGTGGACTGCACCGATCCGGGCCTGTCGACGAGGATGATCCGCCGCCCGGCACGCACCGGCACGTCGATCGGCGCGCCCCGGTCCACCGGCCCGCCGCCGGTGCCGGCGAACGCCGTGGCGGCGAGGGCGTCCAGGTCGAGCCGGTCCAGGTCACCGGCGACGACAAGGGTGCCCGGCCGGATGAACCACTCCGAGTGGAAGACTGTGACGTCCTCCACGTCCAGTCCGGCCACCGAGTCGGGGTCGCCGTACATCGGACGGCCCCAGCGGTTGCCGGCACCGAACAGGTCGGCGCGCAACGCCGCGTCGGCCCGTGGCCCCGGGTTGGCCCAGTCCATCCGCAGCGCGGTCACCTCGTCGTCGCGGACCCGCCGCACGTCGTCCGGGTCCAGCCTCGGGGTCCGCACCGCCTCGGCGAGCAGTTCCACAGCCGCGCCCAGCCGGCCCACCGGCACCTGCACGCTCGCCTGGAAGGTGTCCCAGTCCAGCCCGGTCACCAGCTCGGTGCCGAGCGCCTCGATGGCCAGGGCGTACGCGGTGGCGTCGCGCTGGGTGGTGCCCTCCTCCAACGCCTTGGCCAGTACCCCGCCGAGCCCTTCGCGGCCCACCGGTTCACGACCGGCCCCCGCGTCCAGCAGCAGCATCGCCACGGCGAGGTTCTGCCCCGGCAGGTGCGCGGCGACGACCTCGCCGCCAGCGACGGACCGGCGGACCACCTGCGGAAAACGGTACGGACGGGCGGCACCCGGGCCGGGGCGGTCAGCGATCAGGGTCACTGAGGGCCGCTCACTGCTCGCACTCACTGGTTCTCCTCGGGGAGGTAGGTCAGGGTCGCCCGGTTGTCGGCGGCGAGGGTGTCGGCCGCCACCTCGGCGATCTGCTCGGCGGTCACCGCGAGCCAGGCCGGTAGCCGCTCGGCGAGTGTGGCCGGGTCACCGAACTGGGTGGCGTACCGGCTCAACGCGTCCGCCCGGCCGTCCACCGTGGACATCTGCCGCCACCAGGCGGTGGTCAGCAACGCCTTCGCCCGGTCCAGTTCGGCGGCGGTGACCGGCACTGTCGCCAGTTCGTCGACCACCTCGGCGAGGCCGGCGGCCAGCCGCTCACCGCTCACGCCCGGTCGGGCGGTCGCGGTGGCGATGAGCGGTGCCGGGGCGTGCGCGAGATCCACCCCGTACGCCCCGACCAGATCGGGTTGGGCGATCCGTTCACCATCGGCGAGCCGCTGGTAGAGCCGGCTGCCCCGACCGCTGCCGAGCACGGTGGCCAGCACTGTCACCACGTCGTATCCGGGGCTGCCGAACGGGTGGGTGCGGTGCGCGACGTAGACGCGGGGCGCCGGAACGTCGGTGACCACCGTCTCCTCGACGGGCACTCCGGTGGCCGGCACGACGCGGCCGTCGGGGGCCGGCGGGATCTCCGGCCGGGGCGGAATGCCGCCGAAGTACTTCTCGGCCAGTGTGACGACCTCGTCCACTGTGGTGTCGCCGACCACCGTGAGCACGGCGTTGTTCGGTGCGTAGTAGGTCTGGTGGAACGCCTGGAAGGTGGCCAGGTCAGCGGCGTTCAGGTCGGCCATCGACCCGATGGTGGCGTGATGGTACGGGTGGCCCGGCGGATAGAGCAGCGGCAGCAGCCGCAACCAGGCGTCGCCGTAGCGGACGTTCTCGTAGCGTTGCCGCCGCTCGTTCTTGACCACGTCCCGCTGGTTGTCCAGCGTCTCCTGGGTCAGCGCCGGCACCAGCCCGCCCATCCGGTCGGCCTCCAGCCAGAGCGCCAGTTCGAGGTGCTCCGCCGGGACCGTCTCGAAGTAGTTGGTGCGGTCCGGGTTCGTGGTGGCGTTGAGCGAGCCGCCGGCGCCCTGGACCAGCTTCATGTGCTCGGTCTTCGCGACATGCGTCGAGCCCTCGAACATCAGGTGCTCGAAGAGATGGGCGAAGCCCGTCTGGCCGGTCGGCTCGTGCCGGGAACCCACGTCGTACCAGAGGTTGACCGCGACCGCCGGGGCGGTGCGGTCCTCGCTGACCACCACGCGTAGGCCGTTGTCCAGTCGGGTCGTCGAGATCGGCCAGGGGTAACCGCTGTCGGGCATGGCACCGACGCTATCCGATCTTTCGTCCCGGCAGGCCCCGGGACGCCCCACCGGCGTGCCGCACCGACGCCCCGGCCGCCTGCGACAACGCACCAGCCGGCGGGCTGGCATCGACGGTACGGCCCTGGGTATGCGGAAAGGCATGCCGACGATCCCCTGGCCGCAGCCCGCAGTCACAGCCGAACGAGCGGCCCGGGCGCTGGCCCGGCTGCGAGGAACCCGGCTGCTGCACCCGGCCGGGCGGTCCTTCACCGGTGAGGTGCTCGTCAGGGGTACGTCCGGCCCGCCGACGGGTGTCCGGCTGGTCGATCGGCCGGGCCGTTACCCGGCCACGATCAGATTCTCCAAGGGAAGCCCCACCCCGGGTGGCTGGCCCGACGTGCTGGGCCTGGCGGTACGCATCCACCGCCCGACCGGACGGCCGTTCGACCTGCTTGTCAGTTCCAGCACCGCCGCGCCGGGGCTGCGACACCTACCGCTGCCCCGGCGCAGGTTCACCGGCACGTACAGCTCGATCATGTCCTACCGGACCGGCCGGCGGCGGCTCTGGTTGGCCGCGCTGGCCGACCCGGAGTCACCCGACCTGGGCCACGACCTGGCCGGCCTCGCCACCGCGGTGGCGACGGAGAGGGCCGGGCGGCGTGCGCGCTCAGTCCGGCGGCTCGACGGGGTTGACGGTCTGATCCGAGGTACGCCGCTCCAGCACGGTGTCGGGGGCGGCGTTCTGATCGGCCTCCCGGGCGTCGGACTCGGCGAGGATCGCGTCGGCCTGGGCCCGCGCGTCATCACTGCCCACGGCCGCCTCCTCCGGTAGCAGGTGGGCGCGGGACTCCACCCGCTCCTGGTCGCTTCGCTCGTCAGTCATGCCGCTCCTCATACCCAACCGGCCTCCCCGGCACGCAGGCCACCCCTCAGCGGAACGGGCCACGCACCTCGTAGGTGATGCCGCCGGAGGAAGAGCCGGAGGTGCCGCGCTGTGACGAGAAGTAGAGCCGGGCGCCGTCCGGCGAAAAGGCCGGCCCGCAGATCTCCGAAGCGGACTGACCGGTTATCCGCAGGAACGGCGCGACCACCCCGGCCGGAGTGATGATATTGATCTCCATGTTGCCGCCGTCCTCGGCCACGTAGAGATCACCCGAACCGGTGCCGGTGATGTTGTCCACCCCGGTCAGCGGCGCGGTGCCGGAGACCAGCGAGTCGTCGTACGCCAGGTCGATGCGCTGGTTGACCGCGTCGTACGCCCACACCCGGTTGTCGCCCTTCGTGGTGAACCAGCAGGTGCCGTCGTCGTACCAGCAGCCCTCGCCACCGTTGAACCGCTTGGCTCCGGAGACCTGACCGCGGGTCACCGTCGGCGACCCGTCCGGGTCCGGCACCCGCGCCCAGGTCACCGGGCCGCTGGTGGCGGTCCCGGCGACCAGCACCTCCAGGGTGCCGGCGGAGAGGTTGCCCCAGGTGTTCGGCCGGAACCGGTAGAAGCAGCCGTTGCTCTCGTCCTCGGTCAGGTAGATCACCCGACGGTCCGGGTCGCAGGCGGCGGCCTCGTGCTTGAACCGTCCCATCGCCGGCCGCTGCACCGCCGCCGTGCCGCCCTGCGGGTACGTCTCGTAGACGAACCCCCGGTTGACCTCCTCGCAGGAGAGCCAGGTGCCCCACGGTGTGGCGCCGCCGGCGCAGTTCTGGTTGGTGTTGGCGAGGATCCGGTACGCCGAGGCGATGCTGCCGTCGGCGTTGAAGCGCACCGCCGAGGCGCCGCCGCCGGGGGTGATCTCGGAGTTCGAGACGTAGATCCAGCCGGTGCCGGCGACGAAACAGGCACCACCGTCGGGCGCGTCGTGCCAGGTGTACGACGTTCCCGCCACGCTCTGCCGGGACCTGGCGATCACCCGGCTGGTGAATCCGGTGGGCAGTTGGATGCCGTTGCTGTCGGCGCTGCGCAGTGCGCCGTAGGGACTGGGGCCGGGCTGGGCGGGAGCGGCCGCGGCGGCACCCGCCCACAGGCTGCCGGAGAAGGCGGCGGCGCCACCGGCGACGGTGGCGCGCAGAACGGTACGACGATCCATCGCGAGACCTCCGGATGAGCAGCGTTCGGTGACGCTGAAATTACCGGCGGTTTCATTGATGTCGGTGAACACAAGACGAGGTCCAGTCGACGAGATGGTGAGCGCTCGCACACACTCGGGCACGGTCGGGTACGCTTACCGCCGTGACGCGCTCGTATCGATGGTTTAGGCAGCCGGCTCGGCCGGTGACCTCACCATGATCTGACGTCACCGAATTCGAGCCGGCCGGGCAGGAGCTTTCGTTCCTGCCCTTTCGCGTACGAGCAGCCGGCTCGACCCGGGCACCGGCCCCGGGTGCGGTCGGCGGAAGGATGCCCACCGTGACGACCCCGGAACACCATCCGGTCATCGACCAGCGGATCGACCGTGTCGTACCGCTGACCACCCCGGCCCTGCTGCTGCACGAGTTGCCGTTGGACGACTCCCTCACGGCCGCCGTGCTGTCCGGGCGCCGGGCGGTCGGACAGGTGCTCGACCGGGCCGACGACCGGCTGCTGGTGGTGGTCGGGCCGTGCTCGGTCCACGACCCCGCCGCCGCCCTCGACTACGCGCACCGGCTGCGGGCGGCGGCCGAGCGGGTCGCCGAGGACCTGCTCGTGGTGATGCGTGTCTACTTCGAGAAGCCGCGCTCCACAGTGGGCTGGAAGGGCCTCATCAACGATCCGGGGCTTGACGGTTCCGGCGACGTCAACACGGGCCTGCGGCGGGCCCGGGCGCTGCTGCTCGACGTGCTGCGTCTCGGTCTGCCGGTGGGGTGCGAGTTCCTCGACCCGATCACCCCGCAGTACATCGCGGACACCGTCGCGTGGGGGGCGATCGGGGCGCGCACCGTGGAGAGCCAGGTCCACCGGCAACTCGCCTCCGGGCTGTCCATGCCGATCGGCATGAAGAACCGCCCCGACGGCAGCATCGCCACCGCCGTGGACGCGATCCGGGCAGCCGGCGTACCGCATGTCTTCCCCGGCATCGACGTCTCCGGCACCCCGGCGATCATGCACACCCGGGGCAACGCCGACGGCCACCTGGTGCTGCGGGGCGGCGGCGGCCGGCCGAACTACGACGCGGCGTCGGTGTCCGGCGCGCTGGACCTGCTGCGGGCCGCCGGGCTGCCGGAACGGCTGGTGGTCGACGCCAGCCACGCCAACAGCGGCAAGGACCACCGGAACCAGCCCGTGGTGGCCGCCGACGTGGCCGCGCAGATCGCCGCCGGCCAGCGCGGCATCGTGGGGATCATGCTGGAGAGCTTCCTGGTGCCGGGGCGACAGAACCTCGACCCCACCCGCGAACTCACCTACGGCCAGTCGGTCACCGACGCCTGCATCGGCTGGGACACCACCGACGAGGTGCTCGCCGACCTGGCCGCCGCCGTCCGCACCCGCCGCGCCACCACCACCCTCCCCACCCCCGCCTAACCACCCCCGCACCCACCCACCACCCCCAGCCCGTGTTGATCATGAGGTTAGCGGCAGTGTTCGATCTCCACGCTGCCGCCAACCTCATGATCAACGCAGTGGGAGGGTGGGGGGTGGGGGTGTTTTGCCGGGTCGGGGACGGGTAGGTCACGAGGGTGACCGATGACGTACCTGTGACCGAGGCGCCCACGACGCAGGCGCGGCTGCCCGAAGCCATCCTGGCCGACGTGCCGGTGGTGGACACCGCGGCGCTCGATCCACCCACCACCGACCTGCCGGGAACGGCTGCCGCGGTGGGGGACGAGCTGGAGGTCGAGGAGGTGGACACCCGACCGCTCGACGAACTGCTCGACGATCTCTATCACGGCCAGGAGCGGATCAGTCAGGTGGACATCTACCGCCGGGCGGTCGCCGCCGAACTGCCGGCGCAGTTGCTGTCCCGTCTCAACGCGCTTCCGCAGGGTGAGTACGCGGTCGACGAGGTGACCGACCTGCTTGGCGGCTCGGCAGGATGATCGGCCGGCCGATGCCGGCGACGAGGAGAGGAACAGCATGACGAAGCGCGAGGAAGATCAGCATCCCCGTACGCCCGCGCTCGGCCAGCCACCGGAGGGCACCGACACCCTGCCCGAGCCCGACTTCGCCAACGAACACGACCGCACCGCCGTCGACCGGGACATCATCACCGGAGCCGACGAGGACGAGCGGGAGCCGGAGTCGCCCCGTGGCTGGTCCGGCATGCAGCGCTGAGCCCGCGACTCGGCTCGCCCGCTGCCCGGCCGGTCGGACGGTCGGACGGCCCCTCCGACGAGCGAGAGGCCGGCCCGGATCACCGGGCCGGCCTCTCGTCGCTGTCGGTCACTCCTCCTCCTTGCCACCGCCCTCGGCCGCCTGCTGGGCGACCGCGTAGCCCATCTGAAGGAAGTCGGAGGCGGCCACAGCTGTCAGCGCAGTGGCGACGAGCCGGGTCAGCCGCGGAGCGAGCACCAGCCCTCCGGTGAGGCCGGTGGCCACCCATACGGCCAGGCAGAACGGGCAACTGAGCAGCTCTCCGATGGCATGGCGGGTGGAGCTGCCCGAGTCCCGGACCTGCTCCATCACCTCGCCGCTGCCGATCGGCCGGTCGTACCGGGTGAACGGGGCCCGCAACGGGCTGGTCACCGCGTCCTTGGACAGCAGCCGGCTGAGCTTGTGGGTGGCGACGGCGAGCAGCACCACGTCCGATGTGGCGGGTCGTTCGGGCACGCTCCGGCCGGTCGCCTTCACCAGGCCGGCGATCGCACCTGTCACCCCGGCGTACGTGCCCATCGCCACCAGGTAGCCACCGAGTGGGCGGTGCTCGTGCGGCGCGTACGCCTGGCGCAGTCGCGCCACCTTCTGCCTCAGGTCGCTCACCCGGCCTCCTCTTCGGGTCACGCTACGGTCAGCCGCGTCTCGGCGGCCGGTTCGGACCGGCTCAGCCGGCCTGCAGGTTGTCGGCCACCTCGCGGGCGAGGCTGTCCAGTACCTCGTCGGCGAGCCGGTCGACGTCCTCGCCGCCCCCGGCCAGTTCGAGCCGGAGCCGGGAACCACCGGCGTCGACCGGCTCCACCGTGAGGTCGGCCGACCAGTCGGTGCGGCGGGCCGTCCAGCGGGCCCGCAGTTCCCCGGCGTCGCCCTCCGGGGCCGGGTCACCCGACAGCAACTGATCCGGCAGCCAGGAGGAGATCCGGTCGGGATCGGTGGCCGTGTTGAAGACGACTTCCGGGGGTGCGGACACGCCCCGCTCGGCGTACGCCATCACGCGTCCCGCAGCCGGCTCGGATCAACCTCACGCCCCGGGTGTCGCGCGAGGTACTCGGTCTCCAGCTCGGCGGTGCGCCGCAGGTGGTTGGCGAGCGCCGAGTCGGTGGCGTGGCGGAGCGTGTCCAGGCGGGTACGGTGCAGACTCTGCATCTCCCGCACGAGGTCCTCCTCGTCCAATTCGGCAGGGTCGATGCCGAGCAGGTCGGCGTCGGGTGCCGGGGCCGGCATCCGGTCGTCGCCCCACTCGGGAATCCGCTGCTCGGGGCTCACCTCCGTACCACCGGCGGGAAATCCGTCATGTCGTCCCGATGCCGTCATCTCGCCCCCTCGTCCGTCCTGGGCTGGCGTCTGTACGGTTGCCCGCGCCGGGTGTGGCCAAACCAGAAGGCACTACGACACCGCGTCGGAGACCGCTGCCGCTCCCGGTACCCTCGTGGCATGAAGCGGCTCTGGACCCCGGCGTGGATCGCGCGCCACGTGGCCATGGTCGTGCTGGTGACCACCTTTCTCGGGCTCGGCTGGTGGCAGGTCAGCCGGGCCGCCGCGGGTAACGCCATCAGCTGGGGTTACGCCGTGGAGTGGCCGATCTTCGCGGGCTTCGTGGTCTTTGTCTGGTGGCGCGAGGTACGCCATGCGCTACGCGGGGTTCCGCCACCGGACGAGGACGTGGCGGCGTCGGCGTCCGCCAGCAGCCCGGCCATGTCAACCGCTCCCGACGCCGCCGACGACGCCCGTACCGAGCAGTCACGGCCGGCGATCCGGCGCCCGGTGCGGATCGCCCGAGTTCCCGCCGGTCCCGGTGCGGACGACGCCGATCTGGCCGCCTACAACCGCTACCTGTCATGGTTGAACGCCAACCCGGGCGCGAAGCCCGGCGACTATCCCGGCTGAGCCGGGCCCGGAAGGACTGACGAGAAGTGCGCGCTGCCCTCACCCGCTACCGCGTGATCGCCTGGGTCGTCGGTGTGGTGCTGATCCTGCTGGTCGTGATCGGCATGCCACTCAAGTACGGCTTCGACAACCCGATCGTGGTGGAGACCGTTGGCCAGGCACACGGCTTCCTCTACATGGTGTACCTGGTCGCCGCCTTCGACCTGTCCCGGCGGGCCGACTGGCCGCTCAAGCGGATGATCCTGGTGATGCTCGCCGGCACCGTGCCGTTCGTCTCCTTCTGGGCGGAGCGACGGGTGAGCGCACTGGTCATGGCCGAGCAGCGGCACCGGGAGCAGGCACCGGCACCCGAGCCGATCGCCGGGTAGGTCGTGCCTCGACGACCGCGACGATGATCCTCACCGGCGGGGTCGCCACGGCTCGGCGCCGGCCAGCGGGTCCTCCCAGCCGCCGTAGCTGTTCATCTCGCGAGCCCGGCGCAGCGCCCGGCTCACCTGCCCGAACTGGTGCTCGTCGTCGCTGCTGAACAGCAGTTCGTCGGTCCCCGCCCGACGGCCCCACAGCTCGTACGCCGGTGGGCGCCAACGGTCGCCGGCCGCCGCGAGCAGCACCGGCACCAGAAACACGGCACCGAGCAGGAGGTACGCCCCGGCGGTGAGCCGTTGCAGCCCACCGGAGAAGCCCAGCAGCAGTCCCACGCCGCTGATCACCACCGTCGAGACCAGAACGGCCCGGGTCGCCGCCCGGTCGTGCGGCCCCCGGGTGCTGTGCAGATGGGTCAGCTCGGCAACCCGCCAGCTGCTGCGACCGACGGTGAACCTGTCGACCGTGACGATGATCCCGGGCCGGGCGTAGAGCAGCGTCGGCTCGCTGCCGGCGCCTCGGGGTGTCCGTGGCTGTCGCACTGTCGCGCCATCAGGATTCACGACCCCTCCTCCCACGGCTGGTGGCACCGGGTCGGCTCCCGCCGGCCCTGTTCATCGACGTAAGTCGACGGGAATCCCGGCCGCGCGATTCATTGTGGGCCGCTCACGCCACTCCGGCTCGAACGTTTCCGATGGTCACGGGCTTGCGAAGGACCATCGGTGCCGGAAAGAGCGCACCAAGTCCGGCTTGTCGGTCAAAACTCCCTGGCATCCGACGGCATATGCCGGGAGCGACCAGTCCGACATGTCGGTGATTACCCCTCTGGGCGTTGCGTGCTTCGCCACAGCACCCCCATTGGTCTCGGCTTTCCCTGCGGATGACTCCCGTCCCGTACTAGGTTGGGCGGGTCGGCTCGGCCGGCCGCCGTCCGCCCGGATGGCACCGGGCCGTCGCCGTCGCGGAGCCTCAGCCGCCCGCGTCGGCCCCGGGAGAGGAGCATTCGGGCTCTTGTCGTCCCTTACGCACACGCTGCGTGCCCTGACGGCCGCCGCCTTCACACTGGCGCTGCTCGCGCCGGCGACGGTGGCCCGAGCCGAACCTTCCCCCGCCGAGCTGACCCGGCGGATCGAGAAGGCCTCAGTCGAGTTGGAACGCGTGGTGGAGGCCCACAACGAGCTGCGGGAGAAGATCAAGGAGAACCGCGGCGCTGTGGCGCGGTTGCAGGAGCAGATCGGCCCGCTGGAGCAGCAGGCCGAGCAGAGCCGGGCAGACGTCGGCGAGCTGGCGGTGACCGCGTACAAGACCGGCAACCTGGGCACCGTCGACGCGCTGCTGCACGGCAGTGACTCGGCCTCCGTGCTGGACCGGCTGGGCACGCTGGACCACCTGACCCGGCAGCGGCAGGCCACCATCGCCAGCTATACCGCCGACCAGCAGCGGCTGCTTGACGAGAAGACCCGACTGGACGTCACGCTCAGCCGGCAGGCGGCGCAGTCACGCGAGCTGTCCTCGGCCAAGAAGCGCATCGAGCGCGATCTCGCCAAGCTCTACGAGTTGCGCCGGCAGGCGTACGGCCGGGCCACCGAACGACCGACGAACCGGGCCAGCAGCGCCCAGGACGCACCCGCCGTCTCCGGCAAGGCCGGCGCAGCCGTTCGGTACGCCTACGGCGCGCTGGGCAAGCCGTACGCCTGGGGCCAGGACGGGCCGGGCAGTTACGACTGCTCCGGGCTGACCTCTGCCGCCTGGCGGGCGGCCGGCCGGTCCCTGCCACACAACACCCGCATGCAGTGGGGTGTGGTGGCACACATCAGTCGCGCCGAGCTACGCCCCGGCGACCTCGTCTTCTACCGCAGCCTCGGCCACGTGGCCATCTACGTCGGCGACGGTCAGGTCATCCACGCACCGACCTTCGGCAGGAACGTGGAGAAGCGATCCGTGGACCTGATGTCACCGTACGGATACGGTCGGGTGCGCTGAGCGGCCGACCGCGCGGTGCCGCCTCGCCTGCGTCGTGGCTGACAACCGAGAACGGCGAACGGCCGGCGTCCCCCTATCGGACGCCGGCCGTTCGCCGTTGTTGTCGCCTGCTCAGGCCGCCTGCAGCCCTTCCGCCCGGGCGAGCTCGCGGAGCCGGCCGAGCGCCTGGATCTCCAACTGCCGGATCCGCTCCCGGGACAGGGAGAACCGCGAGGCCACCTCGGTCAGCGAGTGCTCCCGACCGTCCTCCAGTCCGTACCGGGCCCGCATGATGCCTGCCGAACGGTCGTCCAGGTGGTTGAGCAGCCCCTCGATCCGCTGACGCTCCAACCCGGTGAGGACGATCTCCTCCGGCGAGGGTGCGTCACTGTCGGCGACCAGATCACCGAGGTTGGTGTCGCCGTCGTCGCCGACCGGCGTGTCCAACGACACGGTGTCCTGCGACCAGCGGACCAGCTCGTTGACCCGCTCGACGGTCACGCCGAGCGCTGCGGCGATCTGCTCCGGCTCCGGGTCGCCACCCAGCTCACGGGTCAGCTGACGGGCCACGTTGCGCATCCGGTTGACGTCCTCCACCAGGTGCACCGGCAACCGCACGGTGCGCTCCTGCTGGGCGATCGCCCGGCTGATCGCCTGACGGATCCACCACGTCGCATAGGTCGAGAACTTGTATCCGCGCTCGTAGTCGAACTTCTCGACCGCCCGGACCAGACCGGTGTTGCCCTCCTGGATGAGGTCCAGCATGGGCATACCGGACCGGACGTACCGGCGCGCGATCGACACGACAAGTCGCAGGTTGGCCCGGATGAACAGGTCCTTTGCCCGCTCGCCGTCGGCGATCAGCCGCTCCAGTTCCTCCCGGGTGGCCCCGTCGGGGACGCGGTCCTCGCCGAGCAGGTGCTCGGCGTACAGGCCGGCCTCGATGGCCTTGGAGAGGTCGACCTCCTTGGCGGCGTCCAGCAGCGGCGTCCGGGAGATCTCGTGCAGGTAGACTCCGACCAGGTCGCGCTCCTCGGCGACCTCGTCAGTTCGCATTCCGATGTTCTTGTCCACGGTGCCCACGGTCCCCTCGCTCGCGCCGGTTGCCCGGTTCCTTGCCATCCCCACGCCCATCAGCCCTCCCCCGTAACCTCCGCTGTGCCCATCGGTGCTGACATCTACACAACAGATGAGACGTGTCGGGGATTCCATGTCGTGGGTCGAAAGTGTCACGAATGCCTGATAATCCGCTGAGAGCAGCGTCCACGTTTGCTGTCAGCACCCTGGCTGACCACCGCCGGCAGACACCCCGTGAGGTCGACGGATCGACGGATCGCCGACCGTCCCGGTCCATGGCAGCACTGCCCGGCCGATAAGCGCAGCGACCCGGGTCACCGCCGTGCTGCGATCCTGGTCACTGCCTGATACGCGTACGTGGACCGCTTGGTTCATCCACGCCGGTGGTATTACCCCACGCCCTGATGAACAATCCGTGCCCCGGTCCTATGCCCGCCGCCGCAGCGCGGTTCAGCCGGCTGTCGGGTTCGCGACGCCGGTAGGGTCAACGCCGCGCGTACCTCGTCGATCGGGTTCGCGTGGACCCGCCCTCGGACGCACCCTGACCACCGTCGACAAACCCTTCATGCCCGCCTGCGGCCGGACCCACCCGGCGGGCGCGAACCGCCTGGGCGGTCACCTGCCGGGCCTGGGCACGGTCGCCCAGGCACCGCACTAACCTCAGGTCATGGCGAATCGAAGTGTGTTGGTCACCGGGGCCACGGGCGGGCTGGGCACGGCGGTAAGCGCCGCGTTCGTGGCGGCGGGGTGGCGCGTGGTCGCGACCCAACGTCAGCAACCGGACCCGACAGGTGGGACCGGGGTCAACGCGCCGGTCCGGATCGCCGCGGATCTGACCGACCCGCAGGAGGTGGCCCGGGCGGCCGAGGTGGCGGCCGGGGACCCCGAGGCACCCCTGCGCGCGGTGGTCAACCTGGTCGGCGGGTACGCCAGCGGCGGGCTGGTGCACGAGACGCCGGTGGCGGACTTCGAACGGATGCTCACCCTCAACCTCCGCCCGACCCACCTGGTCACCCGGGCCGCGTTGCCGCACCTGGTCGCCGCCGGAGGTGGCGCGGTGGTCTGTGTCGCGGCCCGCGCGGCGGTCGCGCCCTTTCCCGGTGTCGCCGGATACGTGACCGCGAAAGCCGCGGTGCTCGGCTTCGCCTCCGCGGTGGCCGTGGAGTACAGGTCGGCCGGGGTCCGCTGCAACACGGTGCTGCCGAGCGTCATCGACACCCCGAGCAATCGCGACGCGATGCCGGACGCCGATCACACCCGGTGGGTGGACCCGGCCGAGATCGCCTCGGTGGTCCGCTTCCTCGCCTCGGACGAGTCTGCGCCCACGAGCGGCGCGGCCGTACCCGTCTACGGACGGGCCTGAAGCGGCACCAGTTCGTTCACCGGCACGGCGCCACCGACCGGTGCCGGCCCGACCGACTCGTCCCCGGCTGTCAGCCAGTGGCTCAGATGCCCACGGATCTCCAGGGCCGTCTCCTCGGCGGGACGATCCGCATTCACCGGCACGAAGGTCGGATACTCCGGCAGAGTGCGGTAGGCCAGGTCGGCGGCGGCCAGAAAGTCCAGGCTCTCGTGATCGGTGCCCCGGCGCTCGATCCGCCGGTACGCCTCGATCGGCGCGACGGTCAGCAGGAACGTCACCTGTGGTCGGGGGAAGATCCGGTAGGCGGCCCGGACCAGGCGCTCCCAGCGGTGCCCGCCGTGTGCGCGAAGGCTCGCGTACTGGCAGGCCGCGTAGCGGTCCATCACGGCCACCCGCCCGGTGAACAGGCCACCGAGCAGTGTCATCGCGATGGCCAGCCAGCGCAGCACGGATTCCACAAGCAGCATGCCGTCCCGGCCGAGTAGCCCCTGGGCGTCCGCCCGGCCGAGGCGGTGTGCCGCCCGGCCGAGCCAGCGCCGTCCACCCGCGTTGCGGTGGTAGGTGGCCGGATGACCGGCCACGGTGAGCGCCTCGGCGAGCCGGTACGCCTGGGTTGTCTTGCCTGAGCCGTCGATGCCGATCAGGGCTACGGTGCGGAGCCGGCCTCTGCTACAGCGGACTCCCGTCGAATCGGGCGTTCCCGTCGATCTGGCCACCCTCGAAAGGTTATCCGACAGGCGCATGGCAGCTGCGTCATAGATCCCGGTTGAGACATGTTCATCCGGTTGCCCCCGTCGTGCAGGTGTGGCCGACCGGATTGCCGGGTACCGATCGGAGATCCCACCCGGTGGCACCCGGACGAGTCGACAGGAGAGGCGAGATGGCCGAGCGCGACGACGAGACTCTCCTACACACCCTCAAGAAGGTCGCCGCCGTGCTCAAGCAGTCGGAGATCCCGTTCGCGCTCGGCGGCAGCTTCGCCGTCTACGCGCACGGTGGGCACTCCAGCGAGCACGACGTCGACTTCCTCATCCGCGAGTCCGACGTCGAAGCCGCGCTGGAGGCGCTGGTACAGGGCGGCTTCACCGCCGAGCGACCCCCGGAGGACTGGCTGGTAAAGGTCTACGACGGCGGCCGGATGGTGGACCTGATCCACCGACCGATCGAGACGCCGGTGACCGAGGAGACCTTCGCCGACACGGTCATGCGTCCGGTCGACGCCATCCACATGCCGGTGCTGTCCGCCACCCAGCTGATGGTGCACAAGCTGCTCAGCTTCTCTCAGCACTACTGCGATTTCGCGCGTGGGCTGCCGCTGGCCCGCTCGCTGCGTGAGCAGATCGACTGGGAGCGGGTACGCAAGGAGACGCAGCACTCGCCGTACGCCGAGTCGTTCCTGGTGCTGCTCGACAGGCTGGACGTCGTGCCGCACGTCGGCACGGCCGACGGGAAGGAATGACAGTGACCGTGCACTCCGATGCCGGATCGCCCGACGAGTACGTCGAGGCGGAGATCCACCGGCTGCTCACCGAGGATCCGGCCGTCGCCGAACAGGGAATCACAGTGGTCCGCACCGAACGCGCCCTCGTGCTGCACGGCGAGGTCGAGAGCGCAAACCGGCGGGAGGAGATCCTGCGCCGGGTGGCCGAACGCTTCCCGGACGTGCAGATCACCAGCGACATCGGGGTGATCCGCACGCAGGCGCCCACGGAGATCGAGCAACTGCCCTGAGGGAGGTTCGATGGTTATCCGGATCGCCGCTGTGGGCGACGTACATCTGGACGAGGACGTGCTCGGCCGGTTCCGGCCGGCCCTGGAGGAACTGCCCGGCAGCGTCGACGCGGTGCTGCTCGCCGGCGACCTGACCCGGCACGGCACCGAGGCCGAGGCCCGCTGTGTGGCCCGGGAGTTCGGCGGCCTGGGCGTACCTGTGATCGCCGTGCTGGGCAACCATGATCACCAGTGCGACCAGGTGCCGCAGGTGATCGGGGCGCTTGAGGAAGCGGGCATCACCGTGCTGGAAGGCGACGGGGTGGTGCTGGACTGCCCGGGTGGTCGACTCGGCGTCGCCGGGGTGAAGGGGTTCGGTGGTGGTTTCGCCGGCCGGTGCGCCAGCGACTTCGGCGAGCCGGAGATGAAGGCGTTCGTCCGCACCACCACCGAGAGCGCCAACCGGTTGAGCGAGGCGCTCCGCTCGCTCGACTGCGACGTCCTGGTGGCGCTCACCCATTACGCCCCGGTGCCGGACACCCTGGCCGGTGAGCCGTTGGAGATCTACCCGTTCCTCGGCTGCTATCAGCTGGGTCAGGCGATCGACTCCGCGCCCACCGCACTCGCCCTGCACGGGCACGCCCATCACGGCTCCGAGCGGGGGACCACCCCGGGCGGAGTACGCGTCCGCAACGTGGCCCATCCGGTGATCAAGCAGGCGTACAGCATCTTCCACCTGGGCGATCACCTTGATCAGGGTGAGGTTTCCGGAGTCGCTGTGGGGGGTACTCAGCAACCATGGAGCTGATTCTCTGGATTCTCGCAGTCGTACTGGTGGTTGCCGGCATCCTCGCGCTGTTCCGCCGGCAGATCCTCTGGGGCATCGTCCTCATCGTTGTCGGGCTGCTCGTCGGCCCGGGTGGGGTCAGCATCTTCAATTGACATGGCGGCGCAGGGCGTCGCTAACCGGACCCACCGGGGTCGTCGTGACCGGTACTCCGTCCTCCCGACAGGAGTCACCGACCACGGCGACCCCGGTGTGCTGTCCACGAGTTGGCCGGCCCGGAACGAACGCCGCCCGCGAAGGTTTGCCGCCCCCGCTCAGCGGAGAACCATCGACCATGCGGACGAGGGCGGAACAGACCCGACGAAACGGTGCCGGTCAGTGGTGGGCGCTCGCCGGTTTCGCGGTGGCCGTCGTGGCCGCCGCCGCCATCGGCAACCTTGCCGCGTCGGGCGCCGCCGACCAGTACGCGAACCTCGACCGGCCCGCCTGGGCCCCGCCCTCCTGGCTGTTCGGCCCGGTCTGGACCGTGCTCTACGTGATGATCGCGGTCGCCGCCTGGCTGGTCTGGCGCCGGGTGGGGTTCGGAGCGGCTCTCGGCGCATGGGCGGTCCAGCTCGTCCTCAACGCCGCCTGGACACCGCTCTTCTTCGCCGGTGACCGGTACGGGCTGGCGTTCGTCGAGATCGTCCTGCTGTGGCTGGCGATAGGTGTGACAGTGCTGCTGTTCGCCCGGGTGAGCCGCCTGGCGGCGGTGCTGCTTCTGCCCTACTGGGCCTGGGTCACCTTCGCCGCGGCGCTCAACTACTCGATCTGGCAGCTGAACGCCTGACCGGCTCGCCGGTCCGCCACGACAGCAAGCGGCACAGCCCGTCAGCCCGACCGTCGGGGCCGGTGTGCCGCAACCCGCCCGCCACCTGCGCCGAGAACCCTTCCTGCCGCTCGTCCAGGCTGACGCACGTATCCGCTGATAGACAGGGGTCGTTGCGGCCGATGGGAGCGTGATCATGGCCGCTTGCCAGATTTCCGGATTGTTACTCGCTCGTGTCCGTCCAAGGGGTGGACCCCGGGAGATGCAAGCGCTTACATGTGAAAACGCCCATCGGACCGGCGCCAGGTCAACCGGATGCGATCCCGGCCAGCGCCGGCTAGGAAGGAGGACGGCATGGCGATTTCTGCCAGGCCACGCCAGGCCCTCGCGATCGCTGGCGCGATCGGACTGGCGCTCAGCGCCACCGCCTGCGGCACCGGAAGCAGCAGCAACAGCGGCAGCAACAACGCCGATTCCGCGGAGTGCGCCCCGTACGAGAAGTACCAGGGCCACGACGGTAAGACGGTAACCATCTACTCGTCGATCCGGGACCTTGAGGCCGACCGGCTGGCGGAGTCCTGGAAGCAGTTCGAGGACTGCACCGGCATCACGATCAACCACGAGGGAAGCGGTGAGTTCGAGGCCCAGCTTCCCGTACGCGTCGACGGCGGCAACGCGCCCGACCTGGCCTTCATCCCCCAGCCCGGCTTGCTTGCGCGGTTCGCCGAGCGCAACCAGCTGAAGCCGGCCAGCGCCGACACCAAGGCGATGGCCGAGGAGAACTACCCGGCCGACTGGCTGAAGTACAGCACCGTCAACGGCACCTTCTACGGCGCGCCGCTCGGGTCGAACGTGAAGTCGTTCGTCTGGTACTCGCCGAAGATGTTCCAGGAGAAGGGCTGGACCGTCCCGACCACGTGGGAGGAGATGATCAAGCTCAGCGACACCATCGCGGACAGCGGCACCAAGCCGTGGTGCGCCGGCATCGAGTCCGGTGAGGCCACCGGTTGGCCGGCCACCGACTGGATCGAAGACGTGATGCTGCGGACGCAGACCCCCGAGGTCTACGACCAGTGGACCACGCACCAGATCCCGTTCAACGACCCGCGGGTCGCCGAGGCGCTGGACCGCGCCGGCACCATCCTGAAGAACGAGAAGTACGTGAACGGCGGCTTCGGCGGCGTCCGCAGCATCGCCACCACCGCCTTCCAGGAGGCCGGTGTGCCGATCACCCAGGGCAAGTGCGCCCTGCACCGGCAGGCCTCGTTCTACGCCAACCAGTGGCCTGAAGGCACCCGGGTGGCCGAGGACGGCGACGTCTTCGCCTTCTACTTCCCGGCCATCGACCCGGCGAAGGGCAAGCCGGTGCTGGGCGGCGGCGAGTTCGTGACCGCGTTCAACGACCGCCCCGAGGTGCAGGCGGTGCAGACCTACCTCGCTTCGGGTGAGCACGCCAACAGCCGCGCCAAGATCGGCGACTGGGTGTCCGCGAACAACAAGGTCGACCTGGCCAACGTCGCCAACCCGATCGACAAGCTGTCTGTGGAGATCCTCCAGGACGACAGCTCGGTCTTCCGGTTCGACGGTTCCGACCTGATGCCCGCCGCCGTCGGCGCCGGGACCTTCTGGAAGGGCATGGTCGAGTGGATCAACGGCGGGAACACCGCAAGCGTCCTCCAGGGCATCGAGAGCAGCTGGAAGTAACCCCAGTGGTGGGCCGGTCCGCGTACGGCGGGCCGGCCCACCGGCTCTACCGAGGACCCGGGGAGGGTTGATGAACTTCGACTTTGCCGAGCAGTCACCCAAACTGATGATGCTGCTGTGGGGTTTGATCGCCTTCGCGGTGGTGGTGGGTGGCCTGCTCGTGCTGCTCGACGCGGTGCCGGCGTTCTTCGCGCGGCGACGCGAGGCGCGACTCGTCGCCGCCTCCGCCAGCGGGGCGCCGCTGCCCGGGCGGAGCAGGTCCCGGGAGGGACTGTTCGCCACGTTCTTCCTGTTGCCGACGATCCTGCTGCTGATGATCGGCCTGGTCGTCCCGGCGCTGCGGACCACCCTGCTGTCCTTCATGGACGGCGGCAGCCAGAACTTCGTGGGCCTGGACAACTACCGTTGGATGTTCGCCGACGACGCGATCGTGCGGGTGCTGCTCAACACGTTGATCTGGGTGACCCTGGTTCCGTTGGTCGCCACCTCGATCGGACTGCTCTACGCCGTGCTCGTGGACAAGGCCCGGATGGAGGCGGTGGCCAAGTCACTGATCTTCATGCCGATGGCGATCTCGTTCGTCGGGGCGAGCATCATCTGGAAGTTCGTCTACGCCTACCGGGGCGAGGGCGAGGAGCAGATCGGTCTACTCAACCAGATCGTCGTCAGTCTCGGTGGTGAACCCCGGCAGTGGCTGCTCGACTCGCCTCTCAACACCCTGCTGCTCATCGTGATCATGGTGTGGATCCAGGCGGGCTTCGCCATGGTGGTGCTGTCGGCGGCGATCAAGGCCATCCCGGCCGACATCGTCGAGGCCGCCCGCCTCGACGGGGTCAGCCCGTGGCAGATGTTCGCCCAGATCACGCTGCCCAGCATCCGGCCCGCGTTGATCGTGGTGGTGGTCACCATCTCGATCGCCACGCTGAAGGTCTTCGACATCGTTCGGACCTCCACGAACGGCAACTACGACACCAGCGTGATCGCCAACGAGATGTACAACCAGGCGTTCCGGTACGGCCAGAACGGGCAGGGCTCCGCCCTGGCGGTCTTCCTCTTCGTGCTGGTGGTGCCAATCGTGATCTTCCAGATCCGCAACATTCGTCAGCAGCGACGGGAGGGCTGAGATGACCACCACCACTCCCCCGGTCGCCGCCGGCACCCAGGACGAGACACCCACCACCCGGGCGTCCCGGGTCCGCAAGCGGCTCAACAGCCGCACCGCGACCCTTGTCGCGATCGTCATCGCGGTCGTCTGGACCATCCCCACCTTCGGTCTGTTCGTCTCCTCGCTGCGGCCGGAGAACCAGATCAAGACCACCGGCTGGTGGACCTTCTTCCGCGACCCGGAGTTCACCCTCCAGAACTACCAGGACGTGTTGTTCGGCCAGTCCTCCGGATCCGGGCAGCTCGCCAACTACTTCGTCAACTCGCTGGTGATCACCCTGCCGTCGGTGCTGTTCCCGTTGGCGTTCGCGGCGATGGCCGCGTACGCGCTGGCGTGGATCAACTTCCGCGGCCGGGACTGGGTCTACATCGCCATCTTCGCGCTCCAGATCGTGCCGCTGCAGATGGCCCTCGTGCCGCTGCTGAGCTTCTTCTCGCGCGGAGTCAGCCTGGGCGGCGTCACCCTGATGCCGGCCTGGAATCTGGACGGCGCGCAGAACTTCGCCCAGGTGTGGTTCGCACACACCTGCTTCGCCCTGCCGTTCGCCGTGTACCTGCTGCACAACTTCGTCTCACAACTACCCGGGGACCTGATGGAGGCGGCCCGGGTCGATGGGGCCACCCACCCCAAAATCTTCCGCACCATCGTCCTGCCGCTGATCGCACCCGCGCTTGCCGCATTCGGCATCTTCCAGTTCCTCTGGGTCTGGAACGACCTGCTGGTGGCACTCATCTTCGCCGGGGGTAGCGACGTCACCGCGCCGCTCACCGTCCGGCTCGCCGAGCTGGCCGGTACCCGGGGCAACGAGTGGCAACGGTTGACCGCCGGAGCGTTCGTCTCGATCGTCGTACCGCTGATCGTGTTCCTGTCCTTGCAGCGCTACTTCGTTCGGGGGCTGCTCGCCGGCAGCGTCAAGGGTTGATCCGCCGTGGTGCCGCCGCCCACGGCGGCGGCACCACGCGGGACGTGAGCGGGGTTCCACGTGACGAAGATCGACGATGTCGCCCGGCTGGCCGGCGTCTCCACGGCCACCGTCTCCCGGGCGCTGCGCGGGCTGCCGACGGTGTCGGCGGCAACCCGCAGCCGGGTGCTCGCCGCCGCCGAGCAGTTGCAGTACGCCGTGTCGCCGAGCGCCTCCCGGCTGGCCGGTGGCCGGACCGGCACGGTGGCGGTGGTGGTTCCCCGGATCACCAGGTGGTTCTTCGGCGTGGTCGTCGAGGCCGCCGAGGACTTCTTCCACCGGGCCGGCTACGACCTGTTGCTGCACAACCTGGGCGGGCGGGAACAGAACCGGCAGCGCGTACTGCACGCCGCCCACCTGCACAAACGGGTGGATGCCATCATGTTGGTCGCCACCCCGCTACGGGCCACCGACGTGACCGCGCTGGCCGCGCTGGACCTGCCGGGCGTCACCATCAGCTCCGGCACCACGGTGCCGGGCTGGCCCTGCGTACGCATCGACGATGTGGCGGCGGCCCGGACCGCCACCCGGCACCTGCTGGATCTGGGGCATCGCCGGATCGCGCACATCTCCGGTGACCCCGACGACGAACTCGCCTTCAGCGCCCACCTGGACCGACGCCGCGGGCATCAGGAGGCGTTGCGGGCGGCCGGGCTGCAGCCGGACCCGAGCCTCGACGTGGAGTCCAGTTTCGACATTGCCGGCGGCACCCGGGCCACCGAGGAACTGCTCCGCCGGGGTGACCCGCCGACGGCCATCTTCGCCGCCTGCGACGAGATGGCGATGGGTGCGCTGACCGCGCTGCGCGACGCCGGTCTGCGGGTTCCCCAGGACGTCAGCGTGATCGGCATCGACGACCACGCGCTCGCCGGTGTGCTCGGGCTGAGCACCATCGCCCAGCCGGCCGTGGAGCAGGGCCGGCTGGCCGCGCAGTTGCTGCTCGACCCGCTCTGCGGACGGGTGGGTAAGCCCGACGCGGCCAAACCGGACTCGCCGGTGATCCTGAACACCCGGCTGGTCGTGCGTGATTCGACAGCGCCCGTCCGGGCACACTGAACGGCAGCCAGCACGCTGTCCGGGCCCGCCGGCCCGTACGGCTCGACCATGGGAGTACGCCCTGAACCACGACACGACGCACCAGAACCCACCGACCGGCTGGTGGACGGAGGCGGTGATCTACCAGATCTACCCGCGCTCGTTCGCCGACTCGGGTGGCGACGGCATCGGCGACCTGCCCGGGATCACCGCCCGCCTGGACCACCTGGCGGAGTTGGGTGTCGACGCGGTCTGGCTCTCCCCCTTCTATCCGTCCCCGCAGGCCGACGCCGGTTACGACGTGGCGGACTACCGGGACGTCGAGCCGTTGTTCGGCACGCTCGCCGACGCCGACGACCTGATCGCGAAGGCCCACGCCAACGGGCTGCGGGTGATCGTCGACCTGGTGCCCAATCACACCTCGTCGGCCCACGCCTGGTTCCAGGCCGCCCTGGCCGCCGGTCCGGGCAGTGCCGAGCGCGGGCGGTACATCTTCCGCGCGGGGCGGGGACCGGGCGGGGCCGAGCCGCCCAACGACTGGCAGAGCGTCTTCGGTGGCCCGGCCTGGACCCGGTTGCCCGACGGCGAGTGGTACCTGCACCTGTTCGACACCGCCCAACCCGACCTGAACTGGGACAATCCCGAGGTCCGCGCCGAGTTCCTGGACGTGCTGCGGTTCTGGCTGGACCGTGGCGTGGACGGCTTCCGGGTCGACGTGGCACACGGTCTGATCAAGCAGGCCGACCTGGCCGACTGGCAGGAGCCGCAGGAGATCCTCTCCGGGCAGGAGGCGGACAAGCCCCGCCCACCGATGTGGGACCAGGACGGCGTGCACGAGGTCTACCGCGAGTGGCGGCGGCTGCTGGACGGCTACCCCGGCGAGCGGATCCTGGTCGCCGAGGCGTGGGTGGAGCCCGCCGAGCGGCTGGCCCGCTACGTACGCCCCGACGAGATGCACCAGGCGTTCAACTTCGAGTACCTGCTCGCCTCCTGGACCGCCCCCGCCCAGTACGCGGTCATCACGCGGTCGCTGGAGGCCACCGACGCGGTGGGTGCGCCCACCACCTGGGTGCTCTCCAACCACGACGTGGTGCGCCACGCCTCCCGGCTCGGGCTGCCGGTCGGCACTCCCCGCCCCAACGGCATCGGCGTCGGTGACGAGCAGCCGGACGCCGCGATCGGGCTGCGGCGCGCCCGCGCGGCCACCCTGCTGATGCTTGCCCTGCCCGGCTCGGCCTACCTGTATCAGGGCGAGGAACTCGGGTTGCCGGAGCACACCACGCTGCCCGACGAGGCCCGGCAGGACCCGACCTGGGAACGCAGCGGGCGCACCCAGCGGGGCCGCGACGGGTGCCGGGTGCCGATCCCGTGGGAGGCCGACGCGCCCTCGTACGGCTTCGGGCCCACGGACGCGAGCTGGCTGCCGCAGCCCCCGATCTGGGCCGAGTACGCGCTGGACCGTCAGCGTGGGGTACCCGGCTCGACGTACGAGCTGTACCGGGAGGCGCTGCGGCTACGCCGTGCGTACGGCCTCGGTCCGGGCACCCTGGAGTGGCTCTCCTCCGGCGACGAGGTGCTGACCTTCCGCAACGGCGACCTGGTCGTCCTCACCAACTTCGGGGCGGACGCCGTCCCGGCGCCCGCCGGCGAGCTGGTGCACAGCAGCGCACCACTCGACGAGGACGGTTCGGTGCCCACCGACGTGACCGTCTGGGTCCGCACCGCCTGAGCCGTCCCGGTGGGGCCCCTCGGGCCCCACCGGTGGTCACTACAGCTTCTCGGCGCGGCTGTGCAGCAGGTCGCGGACGTCGGCGATGTCCTTCGGCGAGGTACGGGCGGCGAGCCAGTACATGACACCTGTCGGGATGAAGAAGAGCTGGAAGGCGGCCAGCCCGACGGCGTAGTTCAGCGGCGGCGGGAAGGCCACCCGCAACCCGTGGAAGACGACACCGACCAGCCCGTTGCCGGCCGCCCGACCCACCCCGTTGACCAGGTTGCCGAGGCTGTAGACGGTGCCCCGGTTCTCCGGTGGGTTGACGTCGGCGATCAGCGCGAACCAGTTCGGTGAGTTCGCCGAGGTCAACGCCAGGGCCAGCAGCGCGGCGAGCAGGCTCAGCCCGACCGTCGGTTCGCTCACCACGCTTGTCAGCACCGCCCGCACGACCGCGCCGCTCCCGGCGCCGTCGGGCACGTCGATGCGCATCGGCACGAAGAACAACACCAGGTAGAACGGGAGCGCGGCGAAGATGCCGACCGAGGCGACAATGGCCCGACCCGAGGGCGTACGCCGTTGCAGCGCGTCGCCGATCAGCCCGCCGACTATGGAGAACACCCCGCCGAGTTGGAACAGTGCGGCGAAGACGCTGCCCACCACGATGGCGGTCGCCGTGGTGTAGCCCTGGTCCTCGGCCCGCTCGCGGAAGAGCACCGGCAGCCAGACCAGCGAGCCGAAGGCGGCCTGCGCGGTGAGTCCCTGGAGGATCAGCCAACGGTTGGTCCGCCTACCCAGGATGACGGGCAGGTCGGCCCGGCTGATCCGGTAGTCGTAGTCGTCGCCGGTGGCGAGCGCGGCGGCAAGTGCCGGCTCGCTCTGGCCGCGCCGGATGTCGTAGGTGAACAGGTAGGCCGCCGTGGCGGCCAACCCGACCACCGTGAGCAGCAGGAACGGCCGACGCCAGTCGGCCGCGCCGAGCAGCCCGCCGACGAGGCCACCGGCCACCGTGCCGACCCCCTGGGAGAGCCCCCAGAAGCTCATCACCAGGCCCCGACGGCGAGGCGTGATGAGGTCGGTGACGACCGAGTAACCGACCGAGCCGACCGCGCCGAGGCCCACCGCGGCGAGCAGTTGCGCGACGAGGAATGTGGGATAGTTCCCGGCCAGCGCGCTGCCCCCGGTGCCGGCCGCCCAGAGCAGTGTGCCGATCATGAGCAACGGCTTACGGTTCGTTCGGTCGCCGAAGTACGCCCAACCCACCGCCGCCACCGCGCTGACCAGGAAGCTGGTCGCGGTGACCAGGCCGAGCAGCCGTTGCGGCACCTCGAAGGAGTCGGCGATCGCGCCGTACAACGGGGGCACCAGACCGATCGCCACGTTGTCCAGCGAGGCGAGCAGCACGAAGACCACGACGCTGTAGAGCCGGCGCGGCGCGCTCCTGCCCCACACCCGCGCGGGTCGGCCTGTGGTCGAGGTCATGCGGGCAGCCAACCAGGGCGGGATAACGAGCTGATCACCGGGTCGCCCCCCCGGCACGGGCGGGATCGTGCCCGATCCCGGATCGGCTGGCTCCTCGTCACGCGGATGCCAACCGACCCGGGATCGGTGGTGGTCAGCCCTTGGCCAACCGGTCCAGGTGGAGTTCCCGGGCCTGTGCGTAGCGCTCCCGGATGCCGGGCACCGGCTCGGCGGCGTACTCCTCGACGCCGGACGGTGTCCAGGACGGCGCCTCCCCCGTGCCGAGCGCCAACCACGCGGCCTGTCGGGCGGCACCGTCGGCGACGTACTCACCGGGCGGTGGGACGACCACCGGGCAGCCGAAGACCTGCGCCGCGATGCGACGCACCGCCGCCGACCGGGCACCGCCGCCGACCAGGATCACCCGGCGTACCTCCGCGCCGTGAGCGGCCAGCGCGTCGAGCCCGTCGGCGAGGGCGCAGAGCATCCCCTCCACGGCCGCCCGGGCCAGATGCGCCGGGGTCGAGGTGCGCAGCGTCAGCCCGTGCACCGCCCCGGTGGCGTCCGGCCGGTTCGGGGTGCGCTCGCCCTCCAGGTACGGCACCATGACCAGCCCGTCCGCGCCGGGTGGCGCGGCCAGCGCCAGATCGGCCAGCTCGTCCAGACCCACCCGCAGCATCGCCGCGGCGGCGTCCAGCACCCGGGCCGCGTTGAGCGTGCAGACCAGTGGCAGGAACCGGCCGGTCACGTCGGCGAAGCCGGCGACGATACCGCTCGGGTCGGCCGCCGGGGTGTCCGCGACGCTGAAGACCGTGCCGGAGGTACCTATCGACACCACCACGTCGCCGGGACGCGCCCCGACGCCGAAGCCGGCGGCGGCGTTGTCGCCCGCGCCGGGCCCGAGCAGCGCCGCGCCGGAGCCCGGGGCGGCACCGGAGCCGGACAGCGCTGCCAGATCAAGATGCCCGGCGGCCTCGGTAGGGCCGAGTACCGTCGGCACCCGCACCACCCGACCGAGCGCCTGCTCCAACAGATCCGGCCGGTACTCGCCGGTGGCCGGGGACCAGTAGCCGGTGCCGCTGGCGTCGCTGCGGTCGGTACGCAACGCGTCCAGCCCGGGGGCCCCGGCCAGTCGCCAGGTCAACCAGTCGTGCGGCAGGCAGACCGCCGCCACCCGGGCCGCGTTCGCCGGCTCGTTCCGGGCCAGCCAGCGCAGCTTGGTGACGGTGAAGCTGGCCACCGGCACGCTGCCCACCGCGTCGGCCCAGAACCGGCGTCCGGCCTGCCCCTCGCCCGCCTCCTGGACCAGCTCGGCCGCTGCCCCGGCGGACCGGGTGTCGTTCCACAGCAGCGCCGGCCGGATTACCTCGCCGGCCTCGTCAAGGCAGACCATGCCGTGCTGCTGACCTCCCACGGAGACCGCGGCGACGTCAGTCAGCCCACCGGCGGCGTCGATCGCCGTCTGGAGGGCGGACCACCAGGCCGACGGGTCGACCTCGGTGCCGTCCGGGTGCGATGCCCGGCCCTGCCGGACCAGGGCACCGGTCTCCGCGTCCCGGACGACCACCTTGCACGACTGGGTGGAAGAGTCCACCCCGGCGACGAGCGGCATGCCGGCCGCCTCAGCGTGCGCCGAGCACGTGCTCGACGGCGAGCTGGTTCAACCGGATGAATCCGAAGCCCTTGGCGGCGGCCGCGTCGACGTCGTAGTTCTCGAACGCGCCGGTGTCGGCGAGCAGCTCGGTGTAGCCCTCACCGTCGCCCAGGGTCGGTACGCCCAACTCGCCCACCTTGCTCGCGGCCAGCGCCTCGACCACCTCCGGGTCGGCCCGGAACGCCGCCGCCCGCTCCTTGAGCAGCAGGTAGGTCCGCATGTTCGCGGCGGCGGAGACCCACACTCCGTCCATGTCCTCGGTGCGGGAGGGCTTGTAGTCGAAGTGGCGCGGCCCCTCGTACGCCGGGCCGCCGCCCGGTGCGCCGTGCTCCAGCAGGTCGACCAGGGCGAACGCGTTGAGCAGGTCGCCGTGGCCGAAGACCAGGTCCTGGTCGTACTTGATGCCGCGCTGGCCGTTGAGGTCGATGTGGAACAGCTTGCCCTGCCAGAGCGCCTGGGCGATGCCGTGGACGAAGTTGAGCCCGGCCATCTGCTCGTGGCCGACCTCCGGGTTCACCCCGACCCGCTCCGGGTGGGCGAGGGTGGAGATGAACGCCAGAGCGTGCCCGACGGTGGGCAGCAGGATGTCGCCGCGCGGCTCGTTGGGCTTCGGCTCCAGCGCGAAGCGCAGGTCGTAGCCGCGGTCGATGACGTACTGGCAGAGCAGGTCGACCGCCTCACGGTAACGCTCCAGCGCGGCCTGGACGTCCTTGGCCACGTCGTACTCGCCGCCCTCGCGGCCGCCCCACATGACGAAGGTCTTGGCACCCAGCTCGGCGGCCAGATCGATGTTGCGCAGCACCTTGCGCAGCGCGTACCGCCGCACGTCTCGGTCGTTGCTGGTGAAGCCACCGTCCTTGAAGACCGGCTGCTGGAACAGGTCGGTGGTGACCATCGGTACCACCAGGCCGGTCTCGTCGAGCGCCTTGCGGAACCGGGCGATCTGGGCGTCGCGGGTCGCGGCGTCCGCCCCGAACGGGACCAGGTCGTCGTCGTGGAAGGTGACGCCGTACGCGCCCAGCTCGGCGAGTCGGTGCACCGACTCCACCGGGTCCAACGCTTCGCGGGTGGCGTGGCCGAACGGGTCGCGGCCCTGCCAGCCGACCGTCCAGAGCCCGAAGGAGAACTTGTCGGCAGGGGTGGGACGGGGTGCCATGGCAGACCTCCGGTGGTGTCATCCGCTATTTGTTCAGTGGTTGAATTAAATGACTGTGGTGTGGCAGTGTCAAGGGGTGAAACCACCCGCAGCCCCGGCCGGTGCGGTGCGGCAGGGCAGCCTGCGTGAGCTGAATCTCGCCCTCGTGCTCGGCCGTATCGCCGCCGCCCGCCGCCCGCCGTCGCGCGCCGCGCTGGCCGCCGAGACCGGCCTCACCCGAGCCACCGTCTCGGCCGTGGTGGAGGACCTCGTCGCCGGTCGGCTCGTCACCGAGGCGGACCCGACACCCCGGGCCGGCGCCGGTCGCCCGGCGCGCGGTCTGATGCTGGCCGGCGACGGCCCGGCCGGGCTGGGGCTGGAGATCAACGTCGACTACCTGGCCGCCTGCGTCGTCGACCTCGCCGGTCAGGTCCGGCACCACACCGTGCACCGGGCCGACCAGCGACCCGTCTCTCCGGCCGACGCGCTCGGCCGGCTCGCCGAGCTGGCCGGACAGGCCCGCGCCGACGCCGACGCCCAGGGCCTGACCCTGGCCGGTGCGGCCCTGGGGGTGCCCGGCCTGGTCGACGACGCCGGGCGGGTCCGTCTCGCACCGAACCTGGGCTGGCGGGACGTGCCGGTGCCGGAACTGCTGGCCGACCACCCCCCACTGACCGAGACCGTCGACGGCGTGCCGCCCCTGGTGGTCGACAACGAAGCCAACCTCGCCGCCCTGGGCGAGCTGCACGCCGGTGCCGCGCCGGGCAGCTTCCTGCACATCTCCGGAGAGGTCGGCATCGGCGCCGGCATCGTGCTGGACGGCGCGCTGTTCCGGGGCACCCGCGGTTGGAGCGGCGAGATCGGGCACATCCCGGTCCGCCCGGACGGGCCACCCTGCCGCTGCGGCGGCCGTGGGTGCCTGGAGCTCTACGCCGGCCAGGAGGCGATCCTCTCCGCCGCCGGCCTGGCCGGAGCCGACCTGCCGGCCGATCGGGCGTCAACCCGGCTGACTCAGCTCGCCGCAGCCGAACACCCCGCGGTCCTGCGCGCCCTGGCCGAGGCCGGTACGGCGATCGGAGTCACCGTGGCGAGCGTGGTCAACCTGTTGGACCTCGACACGGTGGTGCTCGGCGGCGGTTACGCCCCGCTCACCGGCTGGCTCCGGCCCCCCGTACTCGCCGAGATCGAACGCCGGGTGCTCACCGCGGCCTGGTCCCCGGTCACCGTCCGGCCGGCCACCCTCGGCGCCACAGCCGCCGCGGTGGGAGCGGCCGGTTCGGTGGTACGCCGGATCATCGCCCGCCCCGGCGGCTGGTTGGCCCGACTCTGACTCTCTGGACAGGTGCGGCTCAGCGACGGGTCGGTACGCTTGCTCCCAGGCAACCAACCGTGACCCCGAGGAGTGCACCACCGGCATGCGTACTGGTCGACAGCGCCCGGCGCCCGGCGACCGCCGGTGACCAGCACCGGACAGGGCGCCGTCACGGGTGCGAGAGGCGATCAGGGCGACGACGGACGGTCGGACCGCACCGCCGCCGCGCCCCTCACCACCACGCCAACGGTGGACGCCGATCTCGCCCGTGAGCTGCTCGACGGGCTCGACGAGGCGGTGCTGACAGTCGACGACGCCGGCCTGGTCGGGCTGGCCAACGCGATGGCCGGGAAACTGCTGCCGGAGGTCGTCGCCGGCACCGACCTGGCCGACTGTGCACTGCCGGCGCTGTCGACCGCGCTCGCCACCGGTACCTCTGACTTCGAGGGTGAGCACCGGGGCCGACGGCTGCGGGGCGTCCGCCGCGAGCTGGGCGGCAACCGGTCCGCCTGGTACGTGCGGGATGTCACCGACGAGCAAACTCGCGCCGAGGAACTGCTGACCGAGCGTCGGCGTACCCGGTTCCTGGCCCGGTCCGGCCGTCACCTCGGCCTGGCGCTGGCGCGTGACCAGGCCCTGCGCACCATCGTCACATTCCCGGTGCCGTACCTGGCCGACCTGGCCCTGGTGGTGCACCTGCCACCGACACCCACCGAGTACCGGCCACACTGGGTGCGGTACGCCGCCGACGACACCGCGCCGGCCACCGGAGCTGTCGACTGGGACGTGGTCACCGCCGTACCCGGTCTCATCCAGGCACTCGACGGCGAGCCCGCCGTGCCACGACCCTGGCCGGCCAGCGGCGGAGACGGGCTCGACCCGTTGCTCCCGGCGGGCCTCGACCCGCCCGCGACCCTGCTGGTCAGCCCGATGCCCGGGGCCGGTGGCACGGCCGGTGCACTGGTGCTGCTACGCCGCTCCCCGCAGGCCGGGTTCGACGGCCGCGATGTCGAGCTGGTCCGGGAGTTCGCCGCCCGGGCCGGTGCCGCACTGGCCACCGCACAGTTGCACGACGAACAGAGCCACCTGGCCCGGGTACTCCAGAGCAGTCTGCTGCCGCCGAAACTGCCCCCGGTGGCCGGCATGAGCCTCGCCGGTGGCTACCGCGCGGCCGGGGACAGCCTGCGCATTGGTGGGGACTTCTACGACGTCCTGCCGACCGGTGACGGGGCGCTCTTCGCCGTCGGCGACGTCTGCGGCAAGGGCGTCGGTGCGGCAGTGCTCACCGGCCGGGTACGTCAGTCGTTGCAGACCCTGCGCCTGGTCGAGCAGCAGCCGCTGGAGTTGCTCGGGCTGCTCGACCGGGCACTGCTCGACCTGCCGGACGCGTCCCGACGCGGCCAGTTCACCACGCTGCTGCTGGGGGCCCTGCGGCCCGGGCCCGACGGCGGGCTGCTGGTGCGGATCGCCGGCGGCGGGCATCCGGCGCCCCTGCTGATCCGCGGCGGCGGCAAGGTGACTGCGGTTCGGGTGGGCGGAATGCCCGTCGGTGCGCTGAGCGGTGCCCGATTCGCCGCCGCCGACCTTCGGCTGCGCCGCGGTGAGCTGCTGTTCACCCGCACCGACGGGGTCACCGGCACGCGGGGTGGCCCGAGCGGCACGGAGCCCTTCGGTGAGCAGCGGCTTCGCCGGACGCTGGCCGCCGCCGTCGGGCTGCCGCCGGCGTCGCTTGTCGACCGGGTGCTCGAGGAGGTCGACAGGTGGAGTGCCGGGCACCGCCACGACGACGTCGCGATACTCGCGATCGGCCCAGCCCCGGCCTGAGCCGGTGCACCCCCGGTCGGGGCGCCCGGCCTCCCCGTCCGGTCAGGCGGTGCGGAAGACGGAAGCGTCCCCGGCCGCCCAGCCCCGCGACGCCGCCTCCACGGCCTCCCGACCGTCCGTCGGCTGCTCCACGCGTGGCGGCTCGGCCTGCGGCACCAGCGGCGACACCGGCCGTACCACCCGTGCGCGGGCGGCCTCGTCGAACGCGCGCAGCCCTCGCAGCAGCGCCTCCCGCGCCTCGGGAGTCATATCCGCCAGGATCGCCGCCAGATGCTGGCGACGGTCGTCGCGCAGCTCAGCCAGCAGCCGGCGGGCCTCGGCCGTCAGGTGCAGCGAGATCTCCCGACGATCGGCACGACCTGGCTCCCGTTCCAGCATCCCGGCGGCCACCAGCCGGTCGCAGAGTCTGCTGGCCGACGACAGCAGCATGTCCAGGCCGGTGGCGAGGCGCCGCAGGTTGATCCCGTCGTGCCGTTCGACGAGCATGACGGCGCGAAGCTGGGCGGTGGAGATACGGTTGGCCGTCCGTTCCCGCGCACCGTCCCAGACCGTCAGCAGGGCACCTGCCGCGGTATCCAGCTCGGCAGCCATACTCATCTCGGGTCCCGGTGGACCATGCAGTTCCGCCATGGTGCGCCTGAGCGTACTCCGATTCCGTCGGCGGTTGGGCTTGTGATCAAGGAGAGACCATGACCGAGCCGGTCGACAAGGGCCGCGCGGCCATCACCGCCGCCCCCGTGGACCTCCTCGTGACGCGCGTCGGCGAGCTGTTCGAGCGGGAGTACGGCGTCACCGACACGGAGCTTTTCCAGGTCGACTATCGGCTGGCGGCGTTGCTGCCACTCGGTTCCGGGGATGCGGTGACCACCCCCGGGCACCCGGCGTGGCGCTGCTTCGACCACCAGAGCCCGATCCACGTCGACGGGGTCGGGTACCTGCCGCTGAGCGTGCGTGGGGAACAGCGTGGCGTGCTTCGGGTGACTCCCGTCACTGAGACGCGGCTGGCCGAGCTGGCCGAGGTCGCCACCGCGCTGGCCCACGAGTTGGCTGCGGTCGACGCCGGCACCGACGTGTACCGGGTGGCCCGGCGCAGCCGCCGGCTCACCCTCGCCGCCGAGGTGCAGTGGGAGCAGTTGCCGGGACGCAGCCGGCTGCGCCCCTCCTTCAGCCTCGCCGGCCAACTGGAGCCGGCGTACGCGGTGCGCGGCGACAGCTTCGACTGGTCCGACGACGGTGAGCGGGTCTGGCTCGCCACCATCAACGGGATGGGTGAGGGGGTCGCCGCGTCGATGCTCACCGCCCTCGCCACCTACGCGCTGCGCAACGCCCGCCGGGCCGGCATTCCGCTTGCCGACCAGGCCGCCCTGGCCGACCAGGCGATCTACGACCTGCATCGGGGTGAGCAGTACCTCGCGACCCTGCTGCTCGAACTGGACCTGCGCAGCGGGCTGCTCACCGCCGTCGACGCCGGCTCGCCCCGGCTCGTCCTGCTGCGTGACGGCGAGGTCAGCATTCAGCCGCTGGAGGAGCAGTTCCCACTAGGCATGTTCGAGGGGACCAACTACCGGGAACAGTTCGTCCAACTCCAGCGCGACGACCGACTGTTCATGATCAGCGACGGGGTGATCGAGGCGACCGGCGGCAACGAGCGGTACGGCCAGACGGCGCTCGACCGGATGTTGCGCCGGACCGCGCCGATGACGCCGCTGGACGCGGTCCGCTCCCTCCTCGGCGACCTGCGCGCGTTCGTCTCCGGTGATCTCACCGACGACGCCGTCGTGGTCTGCCTGGACTGGTTCGGCCCACAGCCGTGAGGCATCCCCGCCGGGTCAGTACGCGCCACGACTGTTGACCACCGCGCCGACGGTCTTCCACAGGATCGTCAGGTCGGCGGCCAGCGACCAGTTCTCCACGTAGTAGAGATCAAGCCGGATGCCGTCCTCCCAGCTCAGATCGGACCGTCCGCTCACCTGCCAGAGCCCGGTCATCCCCGGCTTGACGAGCAACCGGCGGGCCACGTCGCCGTCGTAGCGGGCCACCTCGGAGGGCAACGGCGGCCGGGGGCCGACCAGGCTCATCTGCCCCAGCAGGACGTTCACCAGTTGCGGCAGCTCGTCCAGGGACCACTTGCGCAACAGCCGGCCGACCCGGGTCACCCGGGGATCGTCCCGCATCTTGAACAGCAGGCCGTCGGTCTCGTTGCGGGCGGCCAACTCCGCCAGCAGCACGTCCGCGTTGACCACCATGGTGCGGAACTTGAAGACCCCGAACTCCTGACCACCCTGCCCGACCCGGGTCTGCCGGAACAGCACCGGGCCCCGGCTGTCCAGCTTCACGGCCAACGCGATGACCGCCAGCAGGGGCAGCAGCAGGGCCAGCGCGACAAGCGACATCGACCTGTCGACGAACCCCTTCACCAGCTTGCGGACGCCGCGGAACTCCGGCGCCTCCACGTGGATCAGCGGCAGACCGGCGACCGGCCGGGTGTGGATGCGGGGCCCTGCGACGTCGGTGAGCGCCGGAGCCAGCACCAGGTCGATGCCGGTCCCCTCCAGTTGCCAGCCGAGCCGACGTAGCCGGGTGGCGGTGAGCTCCCCGCAGGCGGTGACGGCGACGGTGTCCGCGCCGATCGCGGCGGCGGCCTCCGGGATGGCCCGGAACGAGCCGACCACCGGCACGTCACCGAGCCGCTGCGCGACCGGGGCCAGCAGGGCGTCCGGGATGCAGGCGCCGACCACCTGGTAGCCGGCGTACGGTTCACGACGCAGGGTGTGCACCAACTCCAGCACGTGGGCGGTGTCACCGACCACCAGCACCTGTCGGGACCAGCCCGACCCCTGCGAGCGGGCGCGGTGCAGGCGCTTACGGGCGGCGAACCGGGCCACCTCCAGCCCGATGGTGCCAACCGCGAAGGTGATGGCCAGGAAACCTCGGGAGACACCGACGTCGGCGACGTAGCCGGCGATGGCGGTGGCGCCGGCCAGCCGCAGACTGGCCATGCTCACCCGGCGGTACTCGTCCGCGCCGTAGCCGACGACCCGGTCGTCGTAGCAGCGCAGGGCCTTAAGCGAGACCAGCCAGGCCAGCACGAGCGCCGGGGCGACCAGGACGTACGGCACCGGGCCGCGGGGGGCCGCCTCGCCGAACCGGACGGCGTAGCCGACCAGCACCGCCACCGCCAGTACTGCGGTGTCCAGCACGACCAGGGTCCGGACGTACGTCCGCTGGTCGGTGCGCACCGGTCGCCCTGGTGGCGGGGAGTTGTGCGGTCGCGATGACGATCTGACCGGGGTCAACAGCGTCGCCGAGGTCACCAGCCCTCCCACTTCGCTCGCCGACGGCACGGGCCCGGCCAGGTAGGCCGGGTCTGCCGATGCACGACGACATCCTGCCCTGACAACCATGACTACCAATTGCTTCGGACGTATTGCCGTCAGTTTCCAAGGCGTAGGACAACGGAAAAGGGGCCGGTGGTACCGGTGAAACCGGTACCACCGGCCCCTTTTCGGGGTTTCTCAGATCAGGCCGGTGCCTTCCGCAACGCGATCGCCCGGAGGAAGATGTCACCGATTTTGGTGGGGTCGGTGGCGACGAACGCACCGCCACCGGCGCTCTGCGCGATGGTGTCCAGCTCCGACTTGCTGACCTCGGTGCCGATACCGATGATGATCACCTGGATCGGCTGGTCCGGGTCCTTGATCCGCTTCAGCTCGGCGAGTAGGGCCTTCTGGGAGATGCCGTTGTCGTCCTCGTTCTTGCCGTCGGTGAAGAGCACGATCGAGTTGACCTTGCCCGGCTCCCAGTTCGCCTGGACGTCCTTGTACGCGGCCAGCAGGGTGTCGTACAACCCGGTGTCGCCGCTCGACGAGGCGACCCGGTCCAGACCCCGTTCCAACTCGCTGCGCTGGCGCGACAGCGGCGCGATCGGCACCAGCTCCTGGTAGTCCCGCGAGCCCACCAGGTTCGTCGAGAAGACCCACAGGCCGATCGACCAGGAGTCGTCGAACAGGTTCAGGCCGCGCCGGGCAGCCTCCGTGGTGACCTGCTGCCGGGTCGCCCCGTTCGCGGTCGGTACCTCGTTCTTCATCGAACCGGAGACGTCGATGATGCAGAGCATCCGGCCGGACAACGTGGCGATGGACCAGCTGGAGACAGCCCGCTCCACCGCGTCCGGCGCCAGTCCACCGGCGGCGACGCCACCCTGTGCCGGCGGCGCGACCGAGGGGTCTCCGCCGGCCGGGCTCGGCGCACCCTGCGGCGCGTTGAAGCCGGCGCCCCAGTTGCCGTCCGGGGCCCGCAACGACTGCGCGGCCAGCTTGTCCTTGAACGACGCCGTGGTGAGTGCCTCGAACAGCACCCCGGCGGCGGAGGCCTTGGCCGGCTCGATCCCGGGCAGCACGGCGTACGGGTAGTCAAGCGGCAGCGGTGCCGGCTTCAGATAGAGCGCCGCCAACGGCACCGGAGGCTTCCGGGCGTTGTACTGGATGACGTCTTCCTCGGACAGCGCTGCCGCACCGAGGGCGCTGGCCAGCGTGGTGGCGTCGGTGGCCGTCGGGAACTTGGCGAGCAGGTCCTGGCGCAGCGCCGAGGCACCCGCGGCCAACGCCCGCAACGCGCCGACGCGCTCCTGCTCGGCGGTCTCGCCACCTGTCGACGCCGCGGCCGTCATCAACGACAGCAGGCCGGACAGACCGGCGGCGTCCCGGGTCGGCTCCACGATGCCCGTCTTCAGCGGCCGGTCGCTGTTGAGCCGGGAGAGCAGTTGGGTCCAGCCGAGTTCCTGCTGCGGCCAGCCCAGCCGGGTGGCGATCGGCTCCGGCATGGCGACCACGACCGGGCTGCTCGCGATGGACGAGCCGTTGCCGGGCTCGAAGGCCGCCGCGCCGCCGGTCTTGAGTCGCAGCAGCCAGGTCGAGGAGTCCGGGATCCAGACATCCGGGCTCACCGCGGTGCCACTGGCCTGACCCACCCCGGCCAGGATCGCGCCGTGCTTCGCTGACACCACCGCGGCCACCTCGACCGGGTCGGAGGCGGCGACAGTCACATCGATGCACGTTCCATCGACCGCGGCACCCTTCTCCTCCCACTCGGTGGCCGCCTCGTCGACCGCCGGGGCGAGCTCGCTCGCCACCGCGACGGACAGCTCGATCTTGCCCGAGCAGTCCTGACCGGCGAGTTGGCGGTACCCCACCCACCCACCAGCGGTGACGACGAGTACGCCGACCGCTGCTGCGGCGGCGGCACCGTGAATACTTGAACGCATGCGATGGCGGCCTGCTGACACGCAGACCATCTTGCGTATCCGACCGTTGGACTGCCATGGCCGTTCGGACGAAAGTTACAGAGGAGAAACAGTTTACCGGGATTCAGTAACTTTGAGTGACGAGTCAGCGGCGCAATGTGGATGTATCTATGTCCGACGCCCACGATCAGGGCAGAACGCAAGTAGGGCTCGCAACCGGCAACGGCTCCCCGCTCGCCACCGGCACACCGGTCGCCGGGTCGACCCGGAAAGTGCGCACCATGTCCGCCCGTTCGTCGGCGACGTAGAGGTGTTCCCCGATGAGCGCGAAGTGCCGGGGCCACTCGCCGCCGGTTTCCACCTCCGCCACGAGTTCCGGCAGCCCAGCGCCGAGGGCGAAGACCGTCACCGTGCCGACGCCCCGGTTGGCGACGTAGAGGAAGCGGCCGTCCGGACCGATTCCGATCTCGGAAGGTTGGACGTGCCCGGCCCGGTCGCTGGCGTCGACCCGGCCCCGCTGGTGCAGCGTCCCGTCGGTCAGCTCGTAGGCGAGCACCGAGCCGTCCAGCTCGCCTGAGACGTAGCAGCGCCGCCCGTCGGGGTGCCGGGCCAGGTGTCGGGGCCCCACCCCGGCCGCGGTACGCACCCGAGGTGCGCGCGGAACCAGTCGCCCGGTGGCGGCGTCGAGGTCGTACCGGTAGATCGAGTCGCTGCCGAGGTCGACAGCCAGCAACGGCGACGCGCCCGGGCCCGGCGAGACCATGTGAGCGTGCGCCCGCTCCTGCCGTTCGGGGTCGGCCCCGTGCCCCTGGTGCTCCACCACGTCGGTGCGCTCGCCGGGCACGCCCTCGGCGTCGAGCGGGAGCATCGTCACGCTGCCGCCGCCGTAGTTGGCCACGAACAGGTGCCCGCCGTCCGGCGCGACCGCCAGGTGGCACGGCTCCGCACCCCCGGTGGGCCACGAGCCGATCGAGGCCAGGTCACCGTCGGTCTCGACCCGCCACGCGCTGACCCGGCCCTCGGGTAGCTCGTTCACCGCGTACAGCACGGGCCGCGTCGGGTGGCGGGCGAGGAAGGACGGCGAATCGGTGACCGCGACGGTGCCCAGCGACGTCAGTTCACCGGTACGCGGCTCCCGCCGGGCGGCGACGATCCCGGTGCCGCGCCCTCCGCTGGGCGCGGTGTATCCGCCGATGTGAACGATCTCGTCTCGACCTGCCACCGGCTCCTGCCTTCCGCTCATTCGTCCGCCGAATCCCACCTGAAACCTTCCCTCACACCTGCGGATTAGGCCTCCGAACCGCGACCCGGCCGCACCGGTCCACCCCGGCCCTCCGCACCCGGGTCGGCTCAGGCCGTCGGCACCGGCTCGCCCCGCTGCCGGGCAACGTGCTCGACCAGGGAGATCAGCACGGTCTTGCCGGACTGCCGGTCCCGCGCGTCGCAGAGCACCATCGGAACGTCCGGGTCCAGGTCCAGGGCCTTACGCACCGCCTCCAGGCTGAACCGCCGGGAGTCGTCGAAGCAGTTCACTCCCACCACGAACGGGATACCCCGCTGCTCGAAGTAGTCGATCGAGGGGAAGCAGTCGGCCAGCCGTCGGGTGTCGGCGAGCACCACCGCGCCGAGCGCCCCGAAGGCCAGTTCGTCCCAGAGGAACCAGAACCGGTCCTGTCCAGGCGTACCGAAGAGGTACAGCTGGAGGTCGTCGTTGATGGTGATCCGCCCGAAATCCATCGCGACGGTGGTCGTCGACTTGGTCTCCACCCCGGAGATGTCGTCGGTGTCGATGCCGGCACCCGTCAGGATCTCCTCGGTCTGCAACGGCCGGACCTCACTCAACGCGCTCACAAGCGTCGTCTTGCCGGCACCGAAACCGCCGGCGATGAGGATCTTCAGCGCGATGGGCACCCGATGGCCCCGCCGCTCGCCGTCATAACGCACGGAGTCCATCGACCACCGCCTTGAGGATGTCGTTGTCGGGCAGGTACGTGGCACGCGGCGGCTGGTGCACGGCGACCAGTCCCCGGGACAGCAGATCACCGAGCAGCACCCGGACCACGCCGACCGCCAGGTCCAGGTCGGCGGCGAGTTCCACGACCGGGGTACCGCGGCCGGCCAGTTCCACGAGCAACCGGTGCTCCGGATGCAGCTCCGGGTAGGCCGCGAGGTCCGGGTCCGGCTTCGCCGTCACGTAGGCGACCAGGTCGAATCCGTCGCTGCTCGGATGGACACGTCCCCCGGTGAGGGTGTACGGCCGCACCACCGGCCCGGCGTCGTCGTCGAGCCACTCGTGTCGGGGCCCGGGTAAGTCAGTCCGCATCGGCGTTACCCACCGACGCACGAGCCGGCGCTTCCAGCTTCTCGCCCACCCGGGTCACCAGCATCGCCATCTCGTACGCCACCAGGCCGATGTCCGCGTCCGCGTCGCTGGCGACCGCCAGGCACGCGCCCTGCCCGGCCGCCGTGACGAAGAGGTACGCGGACTCCATCTCCACCACGGTCTGCCGGACCGGTCCCCCGGTCAACTGCCGGCTGGCCCCCCGGGCGAGGCTGGACAGGCCGGAGGCCAGCGCGCAGAGGTGCTCGGCGTCGGCGGTGTCCATGCCGGCGGAGGAACCCAGCAGCAGTCCGTCCGCCGACAACACCACAGCGTGCCGCGCGGTCGGCACCCGCTCCAGCAGATCGTCCAGCAACCAGTCGAGATCTGCGTTCTGCCTCGTCGATTGCATCAGGCGTCCCTCTCAGTCGCGGTCGGGGAATCCACAGGCGCCGGTTCGGTGCCGGGCGGCGCGGCGGTCCGGTCCTGGGCCACCCGAGCGGGCCCGGACCGGTCCGACGAGTCCGCCGGGGTCCCGGTCTGTCCGTTCGGGCCCGGGGCGGGTGCGCCGTCCGGACGGTTCGGCTCCGCCGGGGACGGCCCGGCCGGGCCGGTTGGCTGCTCGGGCATCGGCCCGTCCTGGTCGGGGTCGCGGGTACGGGTGGCGGCGCGCCGACCCCGCGCGGTGCCCGCCTGCAACGCCGACATGAACCGTCGCGCCTCCTCGGGGCTTCGCGGCGTCGGGTCGCGGTGCGCCCGGTCGAGTGCCCGCGAGGCGACCACCGGCTGCCGGACGGTCGGGCCGTCGATCGCGGCCGACCGTGCGGCGGGTGCGGCCACCGTCGGCAGTTGGACTGTGGGCTCCGCCGACGTGCGGTCACCTCCGGGTACACCCGGGTGCGTGCCAGCCGGTCCGGCCGGAACCGGTGTCGACGAGTCGGTACCGGATGGCTGCGTACCGGCGGCGGACGCCGGTGCCGCCCCGGTCGGAGCCGCCCCGGTGCCGGACGGGGCACGGTCCACCGCTCCGGTGCCCGTCGCAGTCGGGGCGTCCGCCGAGTCGGCAGTGGACGGGGCGGCGGCTCCCCGGCGGATCCGGCGGGGCAGCCCGTCGGCCTCGGCCGGCCCGACCGTCGAGCCACCCGGAACGCCGGCTGCCGCGCCCGACCCGCCTGTCGGCACCGGTCTGCCGCCTCGGGCGGTCCGGGTCCGGGTCCGGGGCACTGTGGTCAGCCGACTCGCCCGGGCCAGCCGCCGCTGCTCCGGCGTGGCACCCCGGTCGTCACCCGCCAGCACCTCCGGGCCGGGCAGCGGCGACGGTTCCTCGGTGATCAGCTCGGTCGGGATGAGAACCACGGCGGTGAGACCGGTTCCCTCCGACCGGCGCAGCCGCACCCGGACGTCGTGCCGAGCGGCCAGTCGCGCCACCACGAACAACCCGAGCCGGGCGGTCTCGCTGGGATCGAACTCCGGCGACCGGGCCAGCTTGAGGTTCGCCTCGTCGATCGCCGCCTCGCTCATGCCGAGACCCTCGTCGGACACGGAGAGGGCGTAACCGTGGGCCACGTGCTCACCGGAGATCTCGACCCGTGAATCGGGTGGTGAGAACGCCGTGGCGTTCTCAATCAGCTCGGCGAGCAGGTGGATGATGTCGCCCACCACCCGGCCGACCGTGCCGGCGGGCTGCACAGTGGTGATGTCGACCCGGTCGTACGACTCGACCTCGGAGATCGCCCCGCGGATCAGGTCCACCATGGCGACCGGGTTACGCCAGCCCCGGCCCGGTGCGGCACCGGCGAGGATGACCAGGTCCTCCGCGTGCCGACGCAGCCGGGTGGCGAGGTGGTCGACGCGGAACAGCTCAGCCAGGTGGTCGGGATCCTCCGCGTCGCGTTCCAGTCGGTCGAGCAGGGCGAGCTGCCGGTGCACGAGTCCCTGGCTGCGTCGTGCAATGTTCAGGAAGACGTCGTTGAGGCCGCGCCGCAGGCTCACCTCGTCCATGGCCGAGCGGATGGCGGCCCGGTGCACCTCGGTGAACGCCTGCGCGACCCGGCCGATCTCGTCGGCGCCCTGGTCGGCCACGGAAGCCTCCTGCGCCAGGTCGACAGACTCGCCCTTGCGCAGCCGGTCCACCACCTCCGGCAGGCGCCGTTCGGCGTCGGCGAGCGTTCCGCGTACCAGGGTCAGTCGCTGCGCAAGTGAGCGGCCGACCTGGACCGCCACCACCAGCGAGAGCACGACGGCGACCAGGCCGAGCAGTCCGGCTGCGGCCAGCCGTGCCAGGGTGCGTACCGCCATCGGCACGGACCGGTCGGCCAGTCCGTCCGCCTGGGTCAGTTCGAAGTCCCGCAGCGACTGCTGCACCGCGTCGTAGCTGGTCTGCCACGCCTGCGGATCGAGCCGGGGTCGGGCCGACGGGTCGGTGGTGACCAGGTCGTCCTGCATCGCCCGGAGCCGGCCGAACGCCAGCTGTTCGGTCAGCCGCTGGTAGGCGGTCCGGTCCGCCTCGGGCAGGTCGGCCACCGCGGCCTCGGCCAGAAACCGTTGATTGCCGATGCCCTGTACGAGCAGGGTGTGCTCGCCCTCGGCGAACCCACCGGCGGTCAGCACACCGGCCAGCAGCGCGTCGGTCTGGCCGAGCAGTTCCCGCGAGCGACCGAGATTGGTGAGCGCCAGCGCCTCCCGGTTGAGGTCGTGGTCCGGAAGATTGGCCAGGGCGGTGAAGGTGCGGAACGCGGAGGAGATCATTCCGCTGTAGAGGCCGACGGCACCGGTCCGGTCCAGGTCCCGACGATCGATGAAGGCTCGGCCGGCCGGCAACGCGTCCAGCTCGCCGAGGAACCGATCGAGCCGGGCTTCGAGCAGCTCCCCGGCGGCGTCCCGCAGCTGTTCCCCGCCGACCCGCCGGCGTAGCTCGGTGACCGCCGCGTCGGTACGGGTCCGCTGTTCCACGAGAGCCGGCAGCACACAGTTCGCTGGCGGCTGGCCGCACTCGCTACGGGGCGAGGCGAGGTGCACCACGGAGAGTCGGCGCTCCCGTTGCAGCTCGGCCACCACTGTCTCACCCGGCCTGCCGAGATCGTAGAGAAGAGTGCGGGCGGAGAGCAGGTCGAGCGCCGGCCCGAAGGTCAGCGTGGTGGCGAAGATCCACAGTGCCAGCAGGGCGGTCACCGGCACGACAACCAACGCGGTCAGCTTCGAGCGGATCGGCCAGTCGCGGGTGTTCAATCGGACCTCGCCCGGAAGGGTGGCTGGCAGGGCTCCGGCGCAGCCGGGCAGCGCCGTCACCGGGGCGCACCCCGGTCGTCCCGCCGGGACGCCGGCTCGGGCGCCTTGGGCAGGATACGTAATCCGCGCCTGTCGCACTACCGTCCGTCGAGACTACCGGTACGTTGCCGAACGTTCCGAGGACGAACCGCTTGTCGGGTTTCGCCCCGCCGGCAACCGGGTCGGGTCAAGGAAAGTGCTCCGGAACTGGATTGGCGATCAGTGCGTGGCGGGAATACCTGCAGGCGAAGGAGGAGCCATGTCGCCCACGCAGATAGTCGTCACCGTCCTCGTCATCCTGGTGGTCGCCGCCATCGCCGCCGCAGTTGTCGTGGCCGGCCGCCGCCGGGCGCTCCGGCAGCGCTTCGGTCCCGAGTACGACCATGTCGTCGCCGAGCAGGAGAGCCGCAGCGCCGCCGAGCGCGAGCTCCGGGACCGGGAGCGCCGGCACGCCGAACTCGAACTGGTCCCGCTCACCCCCGAGTCCCGTGCCCGGTACGCCGAGGCATGGGAGGAGCTCCAGGTACGTTTCATCGACTCCCCCGCCGAAACCGTCGGTCAGGCAGACGAACTGGTCAGCCGGCTGATCGCCGAACGCGGATACCCCACAGGCGAGTTCGACGACCAGATCGCCCATCTCTCCGTGGACCACGCGCGCACGCTGGGTCACTACCGTGACGCGCACGAGATCCACCTGCGCAACTCCCGGGGCGAGGCCAGCACGGAGGATCTCCGCCAGGCCGTCGTCCACTACCGCGCCCTCTTCAGCGATCTGCTCGGCGAGGAGCCGCCGGTCGCTGCCGGGACGCCCGAACAGCGCCAACCCGACGCCGCCCATGACGCCACCAACCGCTGAGGAGACCACCATGCGGCAGGAAGAGCAGCAGCTCAACAACGACCACCCGGAGACCGTCCGCTCCGCCCCGGTGGCGGTGCCGGACACCGACGACGACCGGGAGACGCACGAGGATCTCGACACCGTTGACGAGCCGACGGACCGGGACCGGTCGGAGGCCGATCGGGGTCGCCCCTGGGACGGGCGTCCCGGCTCCGACGGCGAGCGGGCCGAGTTCAACGAGCCGGGTCCGGTACCCACCGCCTTCGGCGCGACAACTGTCGGTGGCGCTGTCGCCGCGTCCGCACTGGCCAGCCCACGTCCCGAGGACGAGCGCGACCCGCGTGAGGAGGACACCGCCCGGCCTGGCGACGGCGCGGTCGACGGCGAGCGGGAGGGTTGGCGGGCGGACCCGACGGCCGAGTTCGACCGGACCGACGACGGGGTCGACCGGACCGGAGACGGGGTCGACCGGGCCGACGACGACCCGGACGACAACGACGTCGAGGCTCCGGTTGCCGCCGACAGGACGGCGGACGACCGCCTGACCGACGACCCGGTCGACGAGGACCGCCTGACCGACGACCCCGTCGACGTGGACCGGGCGACCGACGACGACTCCCGGGTGACAGTGGCGGACGACGACACGGCGGCGGCGGGCGGGGCCGGTTACGGCAGCGCCACCCCCACGATGGTCGACCCCGACACGCAGACCTCCGGTACGGGCACGGACACCTCCGGGGCGGCGGTGCCGGCCGGGGCGGCGACCCTGTTCGACGAGGCGACGGCGCAGGGCTTCCGGGACCGCTGGCGCGACGTCCAACTCCGGTTCGTGGACGACCCCCGGGCGGCGGCCGGTGAGGCGCAGTCGCTGGTGGAGGAGGCCATGGAGGCGCTGGCCGCAGCGCTGGCCGAGCACCGGAACAAGCTCGGTGGCTGGCAGGAGGCCGGCTCCTCGGACACCGAGCAGTTGCGGGTGGCCGTGCGCGAGTATCGGGACTTCCTCGACCGCGTGCTCGGACGCTGACTCGCGGCGACCCGATACCACGACGCCACCCGAAGGCGGGTGCCCCTGATCCGGGGCGCCCGCCTTCGGCGTACCTCCGCCAGGCATGGCGACCGGCGGGGCGGGTACGCGCAACAGGGCCGGAGAGCGCCGCGGACAGGAGGGCAGCAGCGATGACGGAGCGTGATCGGGAACGACCGCTGGAGGAGCGCCCCGAGGCGGCCGCGGCGGTCGACGACGACAGCACCGTGCCTCAGCTGATCACCGGAGGTGGCGCAGACCGGGACAATCCGGCATTCGCCGAACCGGGTGACCAGACCGGCGACGCGCCGACCGAGGACCTCATCGGCGACCCGTACGCAGCGGGAACCGGGGCGACGGGGACCGGCACCGGGGCCGCCGGGGACAACATCCGTACCGGCGCCGAACAGCCCTGGGAGCCGGAGGACCTGGTGATGGCCCGGGGGCAGGACCTCACCGCCGAGAACATCGAGCGGGCCCGGCGCGAACTTGACGACATCGGTCGCGCCGCGATCGAGAAGACGGTGCCCTGATCCGCCGGCGCCACGGTGCGCCCCCGCCGACGCGGCGGTAGCCGGTTGCGGCGTACCGCGCCGTCGTCGCGGGTGACGGCAACCGTGGCGCAGGCGGCACGAGGGGCCCCTGGTCCGACCGGTGCGGTCGGACCAGGGGCCCGGGTGACCTGCCGCCGCAGCGCCTCACCTACTGTCGGCGGCGGGTGTGCCTGTGTCCGTCAGGACAGCGGCGGATAGGCGTTGCGCATCAGCTCGGAAAGCTGCGCCGGGAACCAGGCGCCCGAGATCGGGGCGTCCGGCAGGGCACCGCTCATGCTGTTGCCGTTGCGCTCGTTGCCCTGGTAGGTCGGGTCACACATCCGGTCGAAGCCCTTGCCATCGTTGTTCGGGATCTCGCGGCTGGAGCCGTCCGACTCGCCCGGGGGCTTGATCCAGACGTAGGCGTCGATGCCCGACGCCGGCGCGGCCGTCGGCCGCTCGCCCAAGCCCGCACCGGCCTGGTTGCACCAGTTGCCCTTGTGGATACGACGGTCGACGCGACCACCGTCCACGTAGGCGTTCACGCTGGTCGTCGGGCCCGCGGCGGTGGGCCGGTTCGAGCCGCCCCAGCCGTTACGGGAGGTGTCGATCAGCATGCCGATGTTGCTGGGGAAGCCCTGCCGGACGAGTTCCTGGCGGAACGCCTGAGCGAAGCTCTGCTCGTCGTTGTACTGGTTCCAGTCGATCCAGTCCGATTGCCGCACCGTCTGCCCGTTCACCGAGTCGGTGACCTTGGCGTACGGCTCGACCAGTGCCGAGTAGTTGGCGGTGTTGGTGATGAAGCCGTGCACGTGGTTGACGGTGGCACCAGAGGCGCCGGCGGCCTCCCGCAGGATCTGGGCGGTCGGGGTGAAGTTGCTGTCCCAGCCGATCCAGCCGTGGTGGCCGGCGTCGATGTAGTTGTAGACGTTCGGGATCGCGCCCAGCTTGGCCAGGGCGTAGCCGACACCCTGCACGTACGCGCCGTTGGCCTTGACCGTGTCGCACATCGCGGTGCCACCCGGGTTGCCGGAGGTGTTGGTCACCAGGTTCGGCAGCGAGTCAATCTCGATGATGTTGATGATCCGCAGGTTGCGGTACTTCGGGTCACCCTGGATCGCCGCGATCGGGTCGATGTACTCGGCCTTGTACTTCGGCAACTCGTCGGCCTTCAGCTCGCCGTTGGAGGCGAGTGCCGCGCAGTCCCGGCCGGGCAGGTTGTAGATGACGACCTGGATGTACTGCGCGTTCTGCCGCAGCGCTTCGTCCAGGTGGTCACGCAGACCCATCGGGCCGTTGGACTGGCTGTTGTCGGTACCCTCGATCGCCGCGATCCGGTCAAGCCACACACCGGTCGGGGTGTTCGAGATGCGGTTACCACCGCTTACCGATTCGGCCTTGGCCTTCCACTCCGGGTTCACGTACCCCCGGGCGCCTACGTACGGGTTGTCCACCTTGGTGCCGGGCGGCGGCGTGGTGGGCGGCGGGGTCGTCGGCGGCGGCGTGGTCGGCGGCGGCGTCGTGGGCGGCGGCGGGCTCGTCGGCGGCGTCGTCGTGGGCGGCGCCGTGGTAGGCGTCGTGCCGCCGTTGCAGGCCACCCCGTTGACAGTGAACGAGGTGGGCTTGGGGTTGCTGCCGCTCCACGAGCCGTTGAAGCCGAGGCTCGTGCTGGCGCCGGTGGCCAGATTTCCGTTCCACGACTCGTTCTGCGCGGTCACGTTGCGGCCCGACTGGCTCCACCGGGCCGACCAGCCCTGCACCAGACGCTGGTTGGCGTCGGGGAAGGTGAAGCCGAGCGTCCAGTTGCTCAGCGCGTCGCCGACGTTCCTGATGGTGACGTTGGCGGTGAAGCCGCCCTGCCAGTCATTCGTCGTGTAGGTCACGTCGCACTGCGTCGCCGCGTGCGCCGCGGTCACCGGTAGTGTCACCAAACCGCCCGCGACCAGCGCGCTCGCGCCGGCCAGCGCGACGGCCCGGCGTCGGCCGGACAGCCTTCTCCACACATTCATGCCACTGATCTCCTTGGGCGAGACCGGATCCGCGTACGGCCCGGCACGTGGCCCGAGGGGCGTCCTGCGCGGACGACCGCCGGTGCCAACGGGATTCTTCGGGAGCGCCCGACCCGGACGGGCGTTGGTGGTGGTGCGACGACCGGTCTCACCGGTCGGCGGTCAGGTGGTCGTCCCGGCGAACCGGATGCCCTCGACACCTGCCTACGCGGTGTGGCTCTGCTCACCGCGTGCAGCGATTCTTGCATGGGAGCGCTTCCATGGCAATGGTTCGATATTTTCAAAACCCTACCGGGACAAATGCCCCATCGCTATCGCAACCCGAGAAGCGAGCGGCCGGATCAGCACTCCCGCCTTCCGCCTAGGCACGCGGACAGGTCGGCACTCCCCGGGCAAGTAGCCCGTCAGAACCCGGCAGATCGAACTAATGGCAGAACACGAATTTTTCCCTTCATAAGTCATGAAACGGTCTAACGTCGGTTCTGGCTCGGTTGTTGCCGGCCGCAGGACAACAGGGATGGAGTGACACAGGTCATGGCTAAGAAGATGCTGGGGAAGGTCGTTGCGGGTGCTGCCCTCGGCAGCGCCTCCCTGCTGGTGTTCGCGCCCGGGGTCGCGTACGCCGACGGCCAACCGGACACGGACGAAGGCAAGGTCTTCGCCAAGCCGCACGCGGTCAAGGCTGGCGAAGAGGTCAAGCTCGTGCAGATCTGCGAGGAGCCGCAGGAGCACCCCTTCGTCTGGTCCAAGGTCACCGGGAAGGTCAAGCTCAAGCCGGCCGAGGACCGCGACTCGCGCGGGGACCACAAGGGTTGGGGCGAGGAGAACGGCGACGCCGAAGGCGGCGCGGACAGCGAGGGCTGGTCGGGCCACGAGCGTTCGCAGCCGGCCGAGGCCGAATCCGGCAGCGGCTGGGGCGGCGGCGCGGCTGACGTCCGCGACGACTGGAAGGGCGAGGAGCACGGCCAGGACGCGGAAGGTGGCCGCGACTCGAAGGTCCACGACAAGAAGGACTGGAAGAGCGAGGACGAGAAGGACAAGAAGGACTGGAAGGGCCAGGACGAGGCGAGCGAGTGGGCCGGCGAGGAATCCACAGGCGGCTGGTCGGGCCGGCAGGAGAACGGCTCGGACTCCGCCGAGCACGACTGGTCCGGCGAAGGCAACTGGTCGGGTGAGTCCGAGAAGGGCGAATGGTCGGGCGAGTCGGGTGAGCGCGACTGGGCGGCGGACGCGGCCGACGAGCACGGCAAGGACGACAGCTGGGAGCACAAGAAGGACTTCGTCTACTACGGCGAAGCCCGCGTCGCCCGGGACGCCAAGCCCGGCACGTACAAGCTGGAGGGCTCCTGCGGCACGGGCGAACTGGTCGTCCTGCCGCACGGTGGGGTCGACGGCGGTGACGGTGGCATCGCCACCGGTGCCGACCGTGGCCTGGCCACCGCCGGTGCGGGCCTGGTCGGTGCGGCTGCCCTCGGGGGCCTCGTACTGATGCGTCGTCGTCGGGCCGATGAGTTCGCGGCCTGACGCGACGACGAGACGGGCCGACGGCCGTCACGGTGGACCGTGGCGCGCCGTCGGCGCCGCCGTCGTCGTCCTGCTCGCCATGATGGGCTCCGGGCTCATCGGCGCATCGCTCAAGACCACCGGGACTCCGCGCCCACCGCAGCCGGTGGCGGGATCGACGGAACCCACAGTTGCCGGTCCGTTCACCGGGACCGACCTGGACGGCGCGGAGCAGGTACCGACAGGGCTGCCCCGCGCCGCCCCCACCGGCATCACCATCCCCCGCATCGGAGTCCGCGCCGGCATCATGGCGCTCGGCACCAACCCGGACGGCACCGTCCAGGTGCCCCCGCTCGACCAGGCATTGCTCGCCGGCTGGTACGAGCCCGGACCGAGCCCCGGCGAGCCCGGCAACTCCGTGATCGTCGGACACGTCGACTCGGCGGCCATCGGGCCCGCCGTCTTCTTCTCCCTCGGGGCCCTGCAACCCGGCGACACCGTCACCGTCGACCGGACCGACGGCCGAGCGGCGACCTTCCGGGTGGACTCGGTGGCCTCGTACCCGAAGGCCGCGTTTCCCACCGAGCTGGTGTACGGCCCCAGTGACCGGCCCGGGCTACGGGTGGTCACCTGTGGCGGCCAGTTCGACGAGGCGACAGGCGACTACCCCGACAACGTGATCGTCTTCGCCTCCCTCATCCCCTGACGACCCACCCCGCCGATCATGCAGTTGTGGCACCCGACGAACGCCGCGAATAGCCGCGTTCGGGACGCCACAACTGCATGATCGCGCAGGCCGGCGCGGTCAGCTGGCGGCGGAGGTGCGGACCAGGGTGCGGATCTGGCGGAGCAGGACCGACAGGGCCGCCAGGTCCGCGCGGGACTCGTCGAACTCCCCCATCGCCCGTTCGGCGCGGTGGATCGAGGTGGCGTTCGACTGCTCCCACTGCTGCACCCGCTCCTGCGGCGGCAGGTCGACCGACGTGGAGTCGAGCACCTCCGCGGTGAGGGCGGCGAGCGCGGCGTACAGGTCGTAGCGCAGCGCCATCCGGGCGAGCGTCTGCCACCGGTCCTCGCGCGGCAGCAGCGAGATCTTCGACAGCAGCGAGTCCACCCGGAACCGGTCGGAGAGCACGAAGTAGACCGAGGCGACCTCGCCGACGTCCCGCCCGGTACCGGCGGCGGTCTCCACCACGTCCAGCAGACCGAAGCTGTACATCAGCCGGGTGCTGCGCTCGGCCAGGGCACGTGGCACACCACGCTCGGTCAGGGAGTCGATGTGCGCCGCGATCGACTCACGCTCGCTGCCGTAGAAGAGCGTCTCCATCGTGGGCAGCAGCCGGGTGATCCCGTCCCGCAACCGGTTGATCTCCGCCGGCACGTCGATCGGCGAGCGGCGGTTGGTGACCAGCCACCGCACCGCCCGGTCGAGCAGCCGGCGGGTGTCGAGATAGACGCTTGTCTGCAATTCCGGATCGATCCGGTTGTCCAGCGCCTCGACGTCGTCCCAGAGTTCACGCAGCCCGAAGACCTCGCGAACCACCACGTACGCCCGGATCACGTCCGCCGCCGTCGCGGCGGTCTCCTCGACCACCCGGAAGACGAACGAGATCCCGCCCCGGTTGATCGCCTCGTTGACCAGCACCGTGGTCACGATGTCGCGGCGCAGCCGGTGCCGGTCCATCCGGTCGGCGAACCGCTCGCGCATCGGCGTCGGGAAGTAGTTGACGAGCACCTCGTCTGTCCACTTCTCGTCGGGCAGCCCGTCGTTGAGGATCTCCTTCTCCAGAGCGATCTTCACGTACGCCAGCAGCACCGCGAATTCCGGCGCGGTCAGCCCGGACTCGGTGCGGACCGCCAGTTCCTCGTCCGGCGGCAGCGCCTCCAGCGACCGGTCCAGGACGCCCGCACGCTCCAGCTCGGTGATCATCCGGCGGTGCACCGGAAGCAGCGAGGTCGCCTGGGCCTGGGAGTTGTTGATCGCCCGGGCCTGGTCGTAGTTGTCCCGCAGCACCAGCTCCGCGACCTCGTCGGTCATCCGGGCGAGCAGGTCGTCCCGCTCGGGAACGGACAGCTCACCGTCGGCCACCGCGGTGTTCAGCAGGATCTTGATGTTCACCTCGTGGTCGGAGCAGTCCACTCCGGCCGCGTTGTCGATGAAGTCGGTGTACATCCGGCCGCCCGCCTGGGCGTACTCGATCCGACCGTGCTGGGTGAAGCCCAGGTTGCCGCCCTCACCGACCACCCGGCAGCGCAGGCTGCGACCATCCACCCGGATCGCGTCGTTCGACTTGTCGCCCACCTGGGCGTTCGTCTCGCTGGACGCCTTGACGTAGGTGCCGATGCCGCCGTTCCAGAACAGGTCGACAGGCGCGGTGAGGATGGCCTTCATCAGCTCCTGCGGGCTCAGCTGCTCGACGTCGTCGTCGAGCCCGAGCACGGTACGGACCTGCGGTGAAATCGGCACCGACTTCGCGGTACGCGGGTAGACCCCGCCACCGGCCGAGATCAGCTCGGGGTTGTAGTCCTCCCAGGTGGATCGGGACAGCTCGAACAACCGCTTCCGTTCGGCGTACGAGGTGGCCGGGTCCGGGTCCGGGTCCAGGAAGATGTGCCGGTGGTCGAAGGCGGCCACCAGCCTGATGTGCTCGGAGAGCAGCATGCCGTTGCCGAACACGTCACCGGACATGTCGCCGACCCCGACCACTGTGAAGTCCTGGCTCTGGGTGTCGTGCCCCATCTCGCGGAAGTGCCGCTTGACCGACTCCCACGCGCCCCGGGCGGTGATGCCCATCTTCTTGTGGTCGTAGCCAGCCGAGCCTCCGGAGGCGAAGGCGTCGCCCAACCAGAAGTCGTGCGCCGTCGAAATCTCGTTTGCGGTGTCGGAGAACGTCGCGGTGCCCTTGTCCGCCGCCACCACCATGTACGGGTCGTCGCCGTCGTGCCGGACCACGTCCTCCGGCGGCACGATCTCACCGGCCACGATGTTGTCGGTGACGTCCAGCAGCGCCGAGACGAACTCCTTGTAGCAGGTCACCGCCTCGTCGCGGTCACCCGGCTTCTGCTTGAGCACGAAGCCGCCCTTCGCGCCCACCGGCACGATCACGGCGTTCTTCACCATCTGCGCCTTGACCAGGCCGAGCACCTCGGTACGGAAGTCCTCCCGCCGGTCGGACCAGCGCAGGCCGCCCCGGGCCACCGGCCCGAACCGCAGGTGCACGCCCTCGAACCGGGGCGAGTACACGAAGACCTCGAACCGGGGCCGGGGCGCGGGCAGCTCCGGTATCGCCTGCGGGTCGAGCTTGAACGCGACGTACGGCTTGGGCCGCCCGCCCACCGGCTTCTGATAGAAGCTGGTCCGCAGGGTGGCCTGGATCAGCGAGAGATACGACCGCAGGATCCGGTCCTGATCGAGGCTGGCCACGTCGTCGAGCGCGGCGCGGATCTCGGCCACCAGCTCGGCACCGCGCCGCTCGCGCTGCTCGGCACCGACCGGCCCCGGCTCGAACCGCGCCTCGAAGAGCTGCACCAGCAGCGTGGCCAGGTGCGGGTACGCGATGAACGTGGACTCCATGTAGTCCTGTGAGAACACCGTGCCGGTCTGGCGCAGGTACTTCGCGTACGCCCGCAGCACCACCACCTGACGCCAGGTCAGTCCGGCGCGCAGCACCAGCTCGTTGAAGCGGTCCACCTCGGCTTCGCCCCGCCACGCCGCGGCGAAGGCGTTCTCCACGTGCGGTCGTACCTCGGCCAGCTCCTGGTGCCCCTCCGGCAGCCGTAGCCCGAAGTCGTACAGCCAGATCCGCCCGTCGACCCGTTCCACCTCGTACGGGTGCTCGTCGACGACCTTGACGCCGAGCGAGTGCAGCACCGGCAGCACCGCCGAGAGCATCATCGGCTCGCCGTAGCGGTACACCTTGAACCGCACGTCCATCGACTCGTCGACGTACGTGCCCCGGCCGCCGGCACGCGGCGCCAACTGCTTGCGGAACAGGTGCATCTCCAGCTGGCCGGGCTCCTCCAGCAGCTCCAGCTTGGCCAGGTCCTTCATCGCCTCGTACGGCGTGTGCCCGTCCTTGTAGCCCTCCGGGAACGCGTCGGCGTACCTGCCGAACAGGTGCTTGGCCTGCTCGTCGCCGAGCTTGCGCTCCAGCACCAGCCGGTAGTCGTCGTCCCACAACCGGGTGGCGTCGGCCAACTCCTCAGCCAACAGATCGGCGTCGATGTCACCGGGCGGGCTCGTCGGGTCGGTACGCACGATGAAGTGCACCCGGGCCAGCATCGACTCGGTCACCCGGGTGGTGTAGTCCACCCCGACACCGTTCAGCTCACGCAGCAGGATGTCCTGCATACGCAGCCGGTTCTGGGTGGTGAACCGGTCCCGGGGCAGGTAGATCAGACAGGAGATGAACCGCCCGTACGCGTCCCGACGCAGGAACACCCGCAGCTGCCGGCGACCGGCCATCCGCAGCACCCCGATGACCGCGTGGTACAGGTCGTCGGTCTTGATCTGGAACAGCTCGTCGCGCGGGTACGTCTCCAGGATCTGCATCAGGTCCTTGCCGGAGTGGCTGCGCAGGCTCAGCCCGGAGCGGTCCAGCACCTCGGCGACCTTGCGTCGGACCACCGGCAGCTCCTGCACGCTGGTCCGGTACGCGGCGGTGGAGAACAGGCCCAGGAAGCGCCGCTCGCCCACCACCTCACCGTTCTCGTCGAAGATCTTGAAGCCGATGTAGTCGAGGTACGCCGAACGGTGCACCGTGGCCCGCGAGTTCGCCTTGGTAATGATGAGCAGGCGTTTCTCGGTGACCTTCTCGTGCGCCTCGGGCGTCATCGAGGACAGCGCCCGCGCCTCCGGCGAGTCCTGACGCAGGATGCCCAGCCCGGTGCCGAGCACCGCTTCCAGCGCTGGCCCGCCCCCCGCCGCGTTCGGCACCAGCCGGTACTCCCGGTACCCGAGGAAGGTGAAGTGGTCGTGCGCCAGCCAGCGCAGCAGCTCCACCGAGTCGGTGATGTCCTTCTCCGGCACCGGTGGCCGGTTGTCGCTGGTCCGCGCGGCGGCCAGCTCGTCGGCGAAAGCGAGGGCACGCTGGCGCATCTTCGGCCAGTCCTCGACTGCCTCCCGCACGTCGGTAAGCACCCGCTGCAGCTCACGGCGCAGCTTGTCCCGTTCCTCCGGGTCGCGGACCGGGTCGATCTCGATCCGCATCCAACTCTCGACCAGGTCACCGGAGATCGCGTCGTCCGGCTCCACGTCGGCGGCGACCTCGACCAACCGACCGAGCGGCTCCCGCCGGACCACGACCAGCGGGTGCACCAGCAGGTGCACGTCCAGATGGTGGGTGTTGAGCAGGGCGGTCACCGAGTCGACAAGGAACGGCATGTCGTCGGTGACGATCTCGATGACGCTGTGATGCTGCTCCGCGTCGGGTGAGTGGATCCGCAGCTTCAACTCACCCGGCACCCGCTGCCGGGCCAGCTCCCGATGCGCGCGGGCGGCGTCGAGCATCTCCTCGGCGGTGAACCCGATCAGTTCCTCGTCCGGCGCGAACCGCCAGAACCGGCCCACCAGGGTCGCCGCGTCATGGTCGTCACCGGCCAGCGACACAGCCTGGGCCACCAGGCGCTCGGCGTTGGGCACCGGCTCGTCGAGTTCGGTGTCCTCCGCGTCGTCGGCAAGCGCCTCCGGCGGCAGTCCCAGATCGTAGAGGGTGTCGATGCTCGAACCGGTCATGCCGGTCGCGCCTGTGTCGAGCCGGTCGAAACCGTCCCCGTCGGTAGCCGTGTCGAAACTGTCGTCCCGGCCGGTGTCAGCCTGCCGGAGGTCGGGTCCCGGTTTGATCGCCGGACGCCGGTCCATCGGTGCCACTCCCCTCGACCCACAGCGCTGTGGGTCACTCTGCCGCCAAGCCTAGGCCGACCGATCGGTTTCACCGTCGGCGGACCACCGGCCGGACGTCCGGATCTCCGACGTCGTCCTTTCACCCGTTGCGGTACGAGGTTGGGCCGGGTTCGGAGTACCCCGCCTGATGTTGTTCATCACACCGTCACAAGACCGTCTTTTCGCCTGGCCAGGCCCGGGCGGGACAGTGGCCCGCGCGTCGGCGTACTAGCGTGCGGAGCAGCCGACCAGGAGGAAGCAGCAGATGTACGTTTCGCGCCGGCACCGCCGCAGCCGGTCACCACTGGCCGTCGTCGCCGCCTGCCTGGTCGTCGCGGCCAGCCTGGTCGCCTGCTCCGGCGAGGACGGCCCGCACCGCACCGTCGACGCCTTCCTGGAGGGCTGGCGCAAGGGCGACCTGAACGCTGTCGGCTTCGTCGACCCGACCGGCGCCAAGATTCCCGCCGGCACCGTCGTCCAGGAGATCCGCGACCTTTCCGGCGAGCTTGTCGATGCTCCGCTCACCCTGACCCGCCAGGGCGATCCCGAGGTGGTCCAGAACACCGCCACCGCGAGCGTCCGCGCGGAGTGGACGCTGCCCGGCGGGACGACCTGGGCGTACGACCGGCCGATGCGACTCACCCAGGGCCGCGACGACCAGTGGCAGGTGATCTGGGAGCCGCAGATCGTCCAGGAACAGCTCACCCGGGGCGACCGGCTGGGGCTGCGCCGGGAACGGGCGCCCCGGGCCACCGTGCTCGACGGTGCCGGTGAGCCGATCGTGGCCCCGCGCGACGTGGTCCGGGTGGGCCTGCAGCCCAACGAGGTGACAGACGTCAGCGCCATGGTCCGCGAGTTGGATGCCGCCTTCCGCGCCATCCGTCCAGCGATCACCCCGCCGGTTGACCTGTCGGACCTGCCCAAACGGCTCAAGGAGGCCAAACCGGACGCGTTCGTCGAGGTGGTCACCCTGCGCGACGAGGCGTACCGGCAGATCAAGTCACGCATCTACCCCCTGGCGGGGACGAAGTTCCCGACCGACACGCTGGACCTCGCCCCCACCCGTGAGTTCGCCAGGGCGGTGCTCGGCAGTGTCGACCCCGCCTACGCCGAGGACCTCGCCAACCATCCCGACCGCTACTCCCCCGGCGACCTCGTCGGTCACGGTGGGTTGCAGGGCCGCTGGGACGAGCGGCTGCGCGGCGTACCGGGACTCACCGTCTTGATCAACCGTGCTGGGCCGGACGGCACGGTGGAGCCGACCGGCACCGAGGTGTTCCGCAGTGAGCCCCAGCCGGGTCAACCGGTACGCACCACCCTCGACGTGGCCACCCAGAACGCGGCCGACCGGGCGTTGCGCGGGGAGCGCCGGCGGGCCGCCCTGGTTGCCGTACGGATCAGCGACGGTGCCGTGCTCGCCGCGGCCAACGGCCCTGGTGCGGCCGGGGAGAACCTGGCCTTCACCGCACAGGTGCCACCCGGCTCCACCTTCAAGATGGTGAGCGCGTTCGGGCTGATCGAACGGGGTGCGGTGACTCCGGAGAGCACCGTGGCCTGCCCCAAGACGTTCACGGTGGACGGGCGCTCCTTCAAGAACTCCAACAACTTCGCCCTCGGCGAGGTGCCCTTCCGGACCGATTTCGCCAAGTCGTGCAACACCGCCTTCGCCGCGCTCGCCCCCCAGCTTGGTGCGGACGGGCTCGCCGCCGCCGGACGCACCCTGGGCCTGGAGGGCGCGTGGGGGGACCTGGGCCTCGACGCGTTCACCGGCAAGGTGTCGGCGGGCGGTGGTGCCACCGAACAGGCCGCCGCGGCGATCGGGCAGGGCACGACTGTGGTCAGCCCGCTGGCCATGACGGCGGCGACCGCAGCGGTGGCCCGGGGCCAGTTCCTGCCACCGCAGCTGATTGTGGATCCCGCCCCGGAACGGGCGGCCGAGCCGGGGCCGCAGTTGAAGCCCGAGGCCGTCAAAGCCGTCCAGGACATGATGCGCGACGTGGTCACCAGCGGCTCCGGGACGGCGTTGCGGGACGTGCCAGGCGAGCCGGTGCACGGCAAGACCGGCACCGCCGAGTACGACGACAACCCCGAGAACACCCACGCCTGGTTCGTCGGCTGGCAGGGCGATGTCGCCTTCGCCGTCTTCGTTGAGAAGGGCGGCTCGGGCAGCGGCACCGCGGTACCGATCGCGGAGCGCTTCCTGCGCGCCCTGGCCGACTGACAGGGCTCCCCGGCCGGGCTGTCCGCCGTCTCGCCCCTTCTCCGTGCAGACTGCGGCGATCAGGCGGCCGGCCCACCGGGCGCGGTGGCCGGACGGGTGGCCGCCGTCGGGACGTCGGCGCCACCCGGGCCACCATCGCCCAGGCCGTCGCCGACGCCGACCAGCCCGCCGTCGACCGACCCACCGTCAGCCAGGCCGCCATCGGCCACGTCATCGCCGTCGTCGCGGGCCTTACCGTGGTCGCTCGGCGCCGGTGCGATCGGCAGGCCGAACTGATCGATGCTCCGGCGCGGGCCGGGGGTGGGGCGCGGCGTCTCCTCGGGACGAAGTCGGGGTGGCGCGGAGCCGGGAGCGGTCACCGGGCGCAGGCCGGACACCACCGTGTTGACGATCTCCGCGGCGTACGCGCCGTCCGGGTCGTAGTCGGGATCGAAGACGGTCAGCTCGACACCGAGGCAGTGCGGGGTGTCGACCAGACCGGCGAGCAGGATCTCCAACTCGGCGAAGGCGATGCCACCCGGGTCGGGCGCGTCGACCGCCGGCATCACGGCGGGGTCGAGCACGTCCACGTCGACGTGCACCCAGTAGCCGGCGCAGTCGGCGAGCTGCTCGTGCGCCCACTGGGCCGTACGCGCCGCGCCCTCGGCGCGCAGGGCCGGCACCGGTCTGGTGATGATCCCGGCGGCCTGGAGGTCGAGGCGGTACTCGTCCTGGGCCCGGATACCCAGCACCACCACGTCGACGTCCCGGAAGTAGGGCCGCCGGCCCTCGATGGCTGCCAGGTCGGCCTGGCCCCGGCCGGTGACCAGAGCCAGATCCTCGCCCGCCGCCGCGCCCACGTAGGAGGCGTTGCCGGGGTGCCGGAAGTCGGAATGGCCGTCGACGAAGACCAGCCCGATCCGGCCGCCCACCGCCTCCCCCAGCCGGTGCATGGCCAGCGCCGAACCGAGCAGGATCGAACAGTCGCCGCCGAGGACCACGGGGAACTCTCCCCGGTCGATGATCGCACCGATCCGGTCGGCAAGGGCGGCCGAGTAGTCGGCGATCTCCCGCGCGTGGCAGACGCCGTCGCCGGGCCGCCAGTCACCGGCGTCGTAGCGGGGCGGGGTCAGGCAACCCGCGTCCCGGGCCCGCAACCGGGGCAGCAGTCCCTGGTCCCGTAGCGCACCAGGTGCCTTACCGCAGCCTGGTACCGAGGTGGGCGTGGGCGGCCGTAGACCGAGGTTGCTCGGCGCGTCGAGGACGGCGATCCGGCGCATCACGGGCTCCCGTCCTCCGAGGTGGGGGCGGGCCGGCGACACGCCGGCCCGCGCTGGCGTGGCAGGTACTCAGAACAGGGCGCTGGCCAGGGCCCGGCGGGCCGAGGCGACTGCGGGGTCCTCAGGTCCGGCGATGGCGAAGAGGCCGACCAGGTGCTGGCGGACCTTCTCCCGATCATCACCGCTGGTGCGGCGGACCAGCCCGACCAGACGCTGGTACGCCTGATCGGCCAGCCCACTGAGCACCTCGATGTCGGCGGCGAGCAGTTGGGCGTCGACATCGTCGGGGTCGGACGCCGCGGCGGTGAGCGCGGCCTGCGGGTCGGTGCCGGCCACCCGGCGGGCGAGCCCCACCTGGGCCAGCCCGGCCTCGGCCGCCGCGTCCGTCGGGGTCTCGGCGAGGATCTTCCGGTACGCCTGCTCGGCGGCGTCCAGGTCACCGCTCATCAGGGCGTCGTCCGCCTCGTCGAGCCGCGGGTCCTCCGGCTCGGTCACGCTCACCCCGCCGGCCTTGAGCACGGCCTGGATCCACTGGCGCAGCTGCGGCTCGGGCACCACACCCGAGAAGGCGTCGACGGGTTGCCCGCCGACCACCGCGTACACCATCGGGATGCCCTGGACCCGGAACATCTGCGCGAGCCTCGGGTTGGCGTCCACGTCGACCTTGGCGAGCACCCACGCGCCGCCGCCCTCCACCGCCAGCTTCTCCAGCACCGGGGAGAGCTGCTTACACGGCTGGCACCACTCGGCCCAGAAGTCGACCACGACGGGTGTGGTCAACGAGCGCTCCAGAACCTCCGACTGGAAGGTCGCCTCGGTCACGTCGACGACTGTGACTCCACCGACCGCACCGCCGGGTGCACCGGCGGGCGGGCCGGCCTGAACCGGGGCCGGCGCGGGACTGGGGGCAGGGGTGCGCAGCGCGCTGAGGTCGACCGCGCCGCGGGTAAAGATCGACGAGGTGATCCGTGGGTCGCTCATGGTTGTCTAGTCTCGCACGCAGTTCGCCGAACTCGGCTCAGCCTCGGCCCGCACAGTTGCCACTGTCACCCCTGCCCAGCCACCCTGATGGGGCGAAGGTCAGAAGCGTGCGGGCTCGCGGTAAACGCCCCATTCGGCGCGCAGCGCGTCGCAGATCTCGCCGAGGGTCGCCTCCGCCCGGACAGCGTCGAGCATCGCCGGGATCATGTTCTCCCCGGTGCGGCTGACCGCTACCATCGCCGCCACCGCGTCGCGCACCCGGGCCTCGTCCCGACCGCGCTTGCGTTGGGCGAGCATCCGGCGCTGCTCCAACTCCACCTCGTGCGAGATGCGCAGGATCTCCAGCTCCTTGGCGACCGTGCCGGTGTGGCAGTTGACTCCGACGATCTTCTTCTCGCCCTTCTCCAACGCCTGCTGGTACGCAAAGGCGGCCTCGGCGATCTGCCCGGTGAACCAGCCGTCCTCGATGCCACGCAGGATGCCTGCGGTCATCGGCCCGATCGCGTGCGGTCCCTCGCCGCCCAGCGCCCGGATCCGGGCGAAGATCTCCTCCGCCTCGGCCTCGATCCGGTCGGTGAGCGCCTCGACGTACCACGAGCCACCCAGCGGGTCGGCCACGTTCGTCACCCCGATCTCCTCCATCAGCACCTGCTGGGTGCGCAGGGCGATCTCGGCGGACTCGTCGGTGGGCAGGGCGAGGGTCTCGTCCAGGGCGTTCGTGTGCAGCGAGTTGGTGCCACCGAGCACTGCGGCGAGCGCCTCGACGGCGGTGCGTACCACGTTGTTCACCGGTTGCTGCGCGGTAAGCGACACGCCCGCGGTCTGCGTGTGGAACCGCAGCCAGAGCGCCTTCTCGCTGGTGGCGCCGTAGACGTCGCGCAGCCAGCGGGCCCAGATCCGGCGGGCAGCCCGGAACTTGGCGATCTCCTCGAAGAAGTCGACGTGCGAGTCGAAGAAGAAGCTCAGCCCGGGGGCGAAGACGTTGACGTCGAGTCCGCGCGACAGGCCCAGTTCGACGTAGCCGAAGCCGTCGGCGAGGGTGTACGCCAGTTCCTGTGCGGCGGTGGAGCCGGCCTCACGGATGTGGTATCCGGACACCGACAGCGGCTTGTAGCGCGGGATCTCGGCGGCGCAGTACTCCATCAGGTCGCCGATCAGGCGCAGGTGCGGCTCCGGGTCGAACAACCACTCCTTCTGCGCGATGTACTCCTTGAAGATGTCGGTCTGCAAGGTCCCGTCGAGGCTCGACAGGTCGGCGCCCTGCCGCTCGGCGGCGACCAGGTACATGCAGAACACCGGCACCGCCGGACCGGAGATGGTCATGCTCGTGGTGACCCCGGCCAGGTCGATGCCGTCGAAGAGCGCCTCCATGTCGGCCGCGCTGTCCACCGCCACCCCGCAGTGGCCCACCTCGCCGAGCGACTGCGGGTCGTCGGAATCGCGCCCCATCAGCGTGGGCATGTCGAAGGCGACCGAGAGCCCGCCACCACCGGCGCCCAGGATCATCTTGTAGCGCTCGTTCGTCTGCCGGGCGTTGCCGAACCCGGCGAACTGGCGGATGGTCCAGGTCCGCCCCCGGTAGCCGGTCGGGTAGAGCCCGCGCGTGTAGGGGAACTCCCCGGGCCAGCCGATCCGCTCGAAACCCGGGTACGCCGCGCCCTCCGGCGGGCCGTAGACCGGCTCGACAGGCATCCCGGAGAGCGTGGTGAAGTCGGCGTCCCGCTTGCGCGCGGAGTCGTAGCGGGCCTGCCAGCGGGCCCGCCCGGCCGCGATGTCGTCGGCGTTCATCCCCGGGCTCCTCCTTGAGTCCTCGACTGCACGTCGAGTGTAGAGCCCTTACCTGAACGATCGATAAGGTAGTTCGTACCGATCGGTAACCTGAGCTGGGTGAACTCAGGCGGGTGGACCGTCGATGGCCACGTCGTCCACCCGGATGTTGATCTCGTCAACCCGCAGCCCGTACGCCTCGACCGCACGGGTCACCTCGACCCGCACCGCCGTGGTCACCTGGGGTACCGGATGCCCGGCCTCGGTCACGATCACCAGGTTGATCACGGCGCCGCCGTTCGTCACGTGTGCCGAGCACCCCCGACGCGCGTCGCCGACCTGGTCGAGACCCACCCGGTCCAGCACGGCGTTGAAGAACCGGGCGATGTCGCCACCCAACTCGACCACGCCGGGCACGGCCTTCGCCGCGGCCACCGCGATCTTCTCCACCACCTCGTCCGAAATCTGCGTACTACCACCCGCCACGGCGTCCGGCGTCATCGGCAACTCCTGCGTCATCTCGTGGTCCATGCGTCCCCCAGCGGCCGTCGCAGCGCACGCGCAACAGCGCGGCGGTGCGAGCCTAACCGTCCCCGGCGCTCCGCAGTGGACGCGGTCACCCGGAGAGCTGGGCGAGCAACGCCTCGGCTGCGGCGTACGGATCGGTCGCGCCGGCCGCCACCTCGGCGGCGAGCGCCGGCAGGTGCGTACCGTCGCGCAGCGAGCCGATCCGGGCGCGCAGCACGCCGAGCGCGATCGCCTCGACCTCGGCGGCGGCTCGCGCCTCGCGCCGACGCCGCAGCTCGTCGTGCTCGACCAGCCAGGCGCGGTGCTTGTCGATGGCGGCGGCGATGTCGTCGATGCCCTCGGCGCGGGCGGCGATCGCCCGCACCACCTGCGGACGCCACTGGCCCGGCCCACGCTCGCCGAGGGCGATCATGCCCTGGATGTCCCGTACGGTGGCGTCGGCGCCGTCCCGGTCGGCCTTGTTGACCACGAAGACATCGGCGATCTCCAGGATGCCGGCCTTCACCGCCTGGATCGCGTCGCCCATCCCGGGCGCGAGCAGCACGAGCGTGGTGTCGGCAAGCGAGGCCACCTCCACCTCGGCCTGCCCGACGCCGACGGTCTCGACGAGCACCACGTCGCAGCCGGCACCCTCCAGCACCCGCACCGCCTGCGGGGTGGCCGCCGACAGCCCACCGAGATGCCCCCGGCTGGACATCGAGCGGATGTAGACGCCCGGATCGGTGGCATGGTCCTGCATCCGCACCCGGTCACCGAGGATCGCACCGCCGGTGAACGGGCTGGACGGGTCGATGGCCAGCACGCCGACCCGGTGACCCCGGTTCCGCAACGCCCGGACCAACTCGTTGGTGGTGGTGGACTTGCCCACCCCCGGCGAACCGGTCAGTCCGACCACCTGGGCCTGCCCGGCGTACGGGGCGAGCGCCGCGGCGATGGCGGGGACCGTCCCGTCGCCCGACTCGACAAGGGTGATCAGCCGGGCGACCGCGCGGGGGTCACCGTCGCGGGCCCGCTCGACAAGCATCGGAACGTCCCGGCTGCGACGCACCGAACCGGTGGCCGCCGCCGGGACGCGGGTGTTCGACTCGCTCACAGATCGGTTTCGGTGGGATCCGGAACGTGGATGATCAGCGCGTCGCCCTGGCCACCGCCGCCGCAGAGCGCCGCCGCCCCGGTGCCGCCGCCGCGCCGCTTGAGTTCCAGCGCGAGGGTGAGCACCAGCCGGGCACCGGACATGCCGATCGGGTGGCCGAGCGCGATCGCACCGCCGTTGACGTTCACCTTGTCAGGGCTGATCCCGAGGTCACGGGTGGACTGGATGCCGACCTGGGCGAACGCCTCGTTGATCTCGATCAGGTCGAGGTCGGCGACGGTCAGCCCGCCCTTGCGCAGGGCGTGCTGGATGGCGTTGGAGGGCTGCGAGTGCAGGGAGTTGTCCGGCCCGGCCACGTTGCCGTGCGCGCCGATCTCGGCCAGCCAGGTCAGGCCGAGTTCCTTTGCCTTCGCCTTGCTCATCACCACCACGGCCGCCGCGCCGTCGGAGATCGGCGAGGAACTGCCGGCGGTGATGGTGCCGTCGGGAGCGAATGCCGGACGGAGCTTGGCCAGCGTGTCGACTGTGGTGTCCGGCCGGATGCCCTCGTCCTCGCTGATCACCAGCGGGTCACCCTTGCGCTGCGGGATGACCACCGGGGTGATCTCCTCGGCGAAGTGGCCGTTCTTCTGTGCGGCGGCGGCACGCTGGTGGCTGTTGGCCGCGAACTCGTCCTGCTCCTGGCGGGAGATGCCCCGGGTGCTGCCGTGCCGCTCGGTGGACTCCCCCATCGCGCAGCAGTCCCAGGCGTCGGTCAGCCCGTCGAGCGCCATGTGGTCCTTGAGCGTCACGTCGCCGTACTTGTAGCCACCACGCTGGCCGAGCAGCAGGTGCGGGGCGTTAGTCATCGACTCCATGCCGCCGGCCACCACGATGTCGAACTCGCCAGCCCGGATCAGCTGGTCGGCCAGGGCGATCGCGTCGAGCCCGGACAGGCAGACCTTGTTGATGCTCAGGGCCGGTACGGACATCGGGATGCCCGCCTCGACGGCCGCCTGCCGGGCGGGAATCTGCCCGGCGCCGGCCTGGAGCACCTGACCCATGATCACGTACTGCACCTGGTCGGCTGCGACTCCCGCCCGTTCGAGCGCGGCGGCGATCGCGATGCCGCCGAGTTTCGTCGCTGGTAGGTCCTTGAGGTTGCCCAGCAGGCGCCCCATCGGGGTCCGCGCGCCGCTGACGATCACCGAAGCCATACCTGCCTCCGAGGGGGTGCCGACCTGTACGCCTTAACGACTGTTCGGCCAGACTAACGTCATGCCTGAGAACTCCCCCGTCGAGCCCGCTGCCGACTATGTCACAGACATCGGACTGCGCCGCATCGACCATGTCGGGATCGCGGTGGCCGACCTCGATGCCGCCATCGACTTCTACAAGCGCACGTTCGGGATGCGCTGCGTCCACACGGAGACCAACACCGAGCAGGGCGTACGCGAGGCGATGCTGGCCGTTGGACCGGACACCGAGGGCGGCTGCGTGCAACTGCTCGCCCCGCTGACCCCCGAGTCGACGATCGCGAAGTTCCTGGACCGTAACGGCCCGGGCGTTCAGCAGGTGGCGTACACCGTGGCCGACATCGACGTGGCCTGCGCGGCGCTGCGCGAGCGGGGCGTACGGCTGCTCTATCCGGCCCCGAAGCGCGGCACTGCCGGTTCGCGGATCAACTTCGTGCATCCCAAGGACGCCGGCGGCGTGCTGATCGAGCTGGTGCAGCCGGCCGCGTCCCACTGACCCGACCGCCGAGTGCGGCAGGCCGACCCGAACCGAGCACGGAGGTGCGCGCTTGCCCGAGCGAGCATGCACCTCCGCGCAGCGGGCGATGCACTTTTTCACAGGAGGCTTCCGACCCAAGCTACCGTTCAGTAACCTCCGGCGTCACAGGTAGCCCGAGTCGCGGGATGTGGTGGCGGCCGACATGGTGACAGCCGCCGACCGGCGTCGACGATGGCAGCCCCAGGCCCGCCGCTGGCGCGGCGAGAACCGGAGGTCACCGTGCAGGACATCCTCGAAGCCATCATGGCGGCGGACGGGTCGGCCGACCCGGCGCGCGAGTTGGCCGGCGTCGCCGAACTACCGGTACCGGAGAGCTACCGGGGTGTGGTGGTCCGGGCCGAGGAGACCCGCATGTTCGACGGCCTGGCCACCCGGGACAAGGACCCCCGCAAGGCGCTGCACCTGCAGGAGGTGCCGACGCCAGAACTCGGCCCGGGCGAGGCACTTGTCGCGGTGATGGCCAGCGCCATCAACTACAACACCGTCTGGACGAGCATCTTCGAGCCGCTCTCCACGTTCACGTTCCTCAAGCGGTACGGCCGCACCTCCGAGCTGGCTCGCCGGCACGACCTGCCGTACCACGTGGTCGGCTCGGACGCCGCGGGAGTGGTGCTCCGGGTCGGTGCCGGGGTGAGCCGCTGGCGACCGGGCGACGAGGTGGTGGCCCACTGCCTGTCGGTCGAGCTGGAGGACGCGGCCGGTCACGACGACACGATGCTCGACCCGCAGCAGCGGATCTGGGGGTTCGAGACCAACTTCGGTGGCCTGGCCGAGCTGGCCGTGGTCAAGGCCAACCAGCTGATGCCCAAGCCGGCGCACCTGAGCTGGGAGGAGGCGGCCAGCCCCGGGCTGGTCAACTCGACCGCGTACCGGCAGTTGGTGTCACACCACGGCGCGAACATGAAGCAGGGTGACGTAGTGCTGATCTGGGGCGCCTCCGGCGGCCTGGGTGGCTACGCCACCCAGATGGCCCTCAACGGTGGCGCCATCCCGGTCTGCGTCGTCTCCTCGCCGGAGAAGGCGGAGCTGTGTCGGCGGATGGGTGCCGAGCTGGTCATCGACCGCTCCGCCGAGGGCTTCCGGTTCTGGTCGGACGAGCAGACCCAGGATCCGGACGAGTGGCGGCGCTTCGGCGAGCGGATCCGGGAGCTCACCGGCGGGGAGGACCCGGACATCGTCTTCGAGCACCCGGGCCGGGAGACCTTCGGCGCCAGCGTCTACGTCGCCAAGCGCGGCGGCACCGTCGTCACCTGCGCCTCCACGAGTGGCTTCCTGCACCAGTACGACAACCGTTACCTCTGGATGCACCTCAAGCGCATCGTGGGGAGCCACTTCGCCAACTACCGCGAGGCGTGGGAGGCCAACCGGCTGGTCGCGCTGGGCAGGATCCACCCCACGGTGTCCCGCACGTACGCCCTGGAGCAGACCGGCCAGGCCGCGTACGAGGTGCACCGCAACGCCCACCAGGGCAAGGTCGGCGTGCGCTGTCTGGCCCCTGAGGACGGACTCGGCGTACGCGCCCCCGAGCTGCGCGCCCGCCACGCCGAGGCCATCAACCGGTTCCGCGGGCGTTGACCTGACGGCCGAGGTCCCGATGGCCATTCGGTGATCGCCGATTGGCTTTCCACACGGGCACCCGGAGGCCCATTCGTGTGATCGGACGACGCGGGAAACAAAGGGCCGTGTGCCACCGCGCCACGGCCCTTTTCCACGTCACGCTCCGTGCCATCCGGCTCGCCCCGGAGCTGGCAAGATCGCATGTCGCCCCGGTGGTCGACCCCGGCCCAGAGTTGACCATGTAATACGGGCGGCAAAGGGTGCCACGCTCTTGCGAAGCACCCCGGGGAGTCTGCCAGTATGTCCCAATGCCCCAGCAGCAGTCCTCCCCTCTCGCGTTCTTCGATAACGCGAACTCGCAGCCAGATTTCACGGTTGGCCTGCGCGGATACAACACCGGTCAGGTCGACGACTTCATCGGCCGGCTGAACGCCGCGCTGAGCCAGGCCAACAAGGACCGCGCCGACGCCGAGCAGGCGCTCAACGACGCGCAGCGCCGGCTCCGGCAGTCCGAGCAGCGACTCACTGCCCTTGAGCAGAAGCTCACCGACACCAGCAAGCAGCTGGAGGAGAACAGCCGGCCCACGCTGTCCGGCCTCGGCACCCGGGTCGAGCAGATCCTCCGGCTCGCCGAGGAGCAGGCGAACGACCACCGCAACGAGGCCAAGCGCGAGTCGGAGGGGATTCTCTCCGCCGCCCGCCTCGAGGCGCGGGAGATCACCGACAAGGCGCGGGCCGAGGCGGCGGCCATGAAGGCGACCGCCGAGCGGGAGGCGGGCAACGTCCGCACCGCCGCCGAGCGCGAGGCCGCCGAGGTGCGCGTCCAGGCCCGGCGCGAGGCCGACACGCTGCGCGCCGACGCGGATCGGGAGACCAAGCAGCTGCGTACGGTGACCGCCCACGAGGTCGCCGAGCTCAAGTCCACTGTGGAACGCGAGGTGGCCACCCTCCGTGCCACCGCCGAGCGCGAGATCACCCAGCAGCGGGCCAAGGCCGCCCGCGAGGCTGAGGAGAAGCGCGCCGAGGCGACGAAGCTGCTCACCGACGCCCGCGACAAGCGCGACAAGGACCTCCAGGCCCTGGAGCTGCAGCTCGCGGAGCGGCGCGAGAAGGCCGAGCGCGAGGAGTCGGAGCGGCACGCCGCCCAGGTCGCGCAGACCCAGAAGCTGGTCAACGAGGCCGAGCAGCGGGCCCGGGCCGCGCAGGATCGGGCCAAGGAGATCGAGCAGCGCGCCGAGGCCCGCCGGGTCGAGTCGGAGCGCACCGCCACCGAGACGGTGGAGAAGGCGAAGGCGCTGTCCGAGCGGACGCTGAGCGAGGCCCGCGCCGAGTCGCAGCGCCTGCTCAACGAGGCCCGCACCGAGGCCGAGCTGACCACTCAGGCGGCGCGCCGCGAGGTCGAGGACCTCACTCGCCAGAAGGACGCCGTCACCTCGCAGCTCGGGCAGATGCTCTCCGGCCTGGCCGGCATCGTTCCGGGCGTGCCCAACAACAACGCCGCCGCGGCCGGGGCCGACAAGCCGGCCGCCAAGAAGACCGACGGGGCCGACGACAAGGTGGCCGCGGAAACCTCCAGCTGACCAGGTCCACCGGGGCATGATCCACGGCGCGGGGTGACATCGGGTGACCGGTGGCACCCCGCGCCGCCCTGCGTCAGCGAAACCCCTCCCCGGGCCGTGAAGTAGCTCCCAACAGGGGCGTCCGTATCGCCCCAGGAGGGCCCGATGCGTGTGAGGATGGGAGCATGTCGCACGGCGAGGAACTGTTCGCGCTCGGCGGGGACGTGACCACGGAGCCAAGCTTCGAGTCCGCCCTGCGGGGTTACGAGAAACGGCAGGTTGACCGATACGTCTCTCGTGCGGAGCACGAGATCGCCGCGCTCGCCGCCGAACGGGAACAGGCGTACACCCAGATCCACAAGCTGGCCGGTCAGGTCGAGGTGCTGCAACGCGACCTCGCCCAGGTGCGTAAGCAGGTCGGCGTGGTCGACCGGGCCGCCTTCCGGCACCTCGGGCCGCGGGTGGAGCAGATCCTCACGCTGGCGGAGGAGCAGGCCGAGGACATTCTCTCCGCCGCCAACGAGGAGATCGAGGCCCGCCGAGCCGCCGCCGAGCACATCATCGAGGAGGCCCGGGTCGCGGCGGCGACGGCACTCAAGGACTTCGAGATCGCCCTGGCCGCCCGCCGCGCGGAGGAGGAGCGGCAGGCCGCGGCCCGCCGGGCGGAGTCGGAAGCCACCGCGAAATCCGCCAAGGAGGAGGCCGCCCGGCTGCGCAAGTCCGCCCAGGAGGCCATGGCCCGGGCGCAGCAGGAGGCCACGCAGCTACGGGACGCGGCCAAGGAGATCCACAGCCGGGCCCAGCAGGAGGCGACAAAGCTGCGCGACGCGGCCCGTGCCGCGCTCGCCACCGCCCAGCAGGAGGCGACCCAGCTCCGCGACGCCGCCAAAGAGGTGCACGCGAAGTCCCAGCAGGAGGCACGCCGGTTGGTCGACCAGGCCACCGAGGCCGGCCGGGCCACCCATGCCAAGGCCCAGCAGGAGGCCAAGCAGATCATCGACGACGCCGCCGAGGCCGGCCGGGCCGCCCGCAACAAGGCCCGCCAGGAGGCCGAGCGGCTGAGCACCCAGGCGACCGAGGCGGCGAAGCGCACCCGCGCCGAGACCGAGGCGTACGCCCAGCGGATGCGCAGCGAGACCGAGGCGTACGTGCAGCACTCCCGGGCACAGGCGCAACAGGAACTGGGGGCCTGGCGGGCCGGGGTGGAGAAGGAGGTCAACAGCCGACGCGAGGCAGCCGATCGGGAGCTGACCGAGCGCAGGGCGACCGCCGAACGCGAGTTCACCGCCCGCCGCGACGAGTTGGAGAAGCAGTACAAGACCCGCAACGCCGAGCTGGACGAGCGGATCCGCACCCGCACCGCCGAGCTGGAGTCCGGGTTCGAGACCCGCCGGTCCCAACTGGAGTCGGAGTACACCGCGCGGAAGAACGAGATCGAGCAGGGCGCCGACCAGATCCGCCAGGCAGCGGAGCAGGAAGCCGCCACGGTGCGCGGGCGGGCCGAGGAGCAGGCCGGTGAGCTGCTGCGCCAGGCGGAGACCGAGTCCGCCGCGAAGCGGCGCGAGGCCGACGAGTACGCGGCCAGCACCCACCGCGAGGCCGACCAGTACGCGGACACCACCCGGCGCGAGGCCGACGAGCACGTCACCACCGTGCGGCGCGAGGCGGACGAGCACGTCGCCGCGTCCCGCCGGCAGTTCGAGGAGTACGCGGCCACCACCCAGCAGCACCTTGCCACCACCCAGCAGCACCTCGCTGCCACGCAGCAGGAGGCGGCGGCCAGCCGGCAGCAACTCGCCCAGGTGATGCTGGAGATCGCCAAGGCCCAGCAGCAACTCGCCGACCTGCGCCAGGAGACGTGGAAGTCCCGGCAGGAGTCCGACGAACTGGAGCGCAAGCTGCTCGGCCTGCGGCTACAGGCCACAACGGCGCCCGACGGCTCGGCCGCACCCGCAGCTGCGGTCGCCGGCCTGTCCACGAACGGGGCACGCCCCACCGGCGCCTCACCGAACGGCGCTCAACCCGCCGCCGACAAACTGACAGTCACCCCGACCGGCAGTGGCGCCAGCGACGGCCCGGCCGGCAGCGGCGCCAGCGACGGCCCGGCCGGTGACCGTCGGAGCGGAGACGATGCCGGGCCGGCGACGAAGCCGGTGGCCGAACCGGTCACCACTGTCGAAGACCCCTCGCCGAGCCGGCCGGCGGCGGAGCCGACAAGCGTCGACGGCGGCACCGCGAGCGAAGGACTGGACGGCGAGCCGACGGTGGCAGCGGTTCCCGGTGAGGGTGGCCGAGGTGCCACCCCGACGAAGATCACCAGTACCGGCGAGAACGGCAAGCGCCCGACCAAGCCGACCACCGACGAGCGCAGCGCCAAGCCCAGCAAGGTCACCTCCGACTGACACCTCGCCCTGGGTTTGGCCCGGATCAGCTACGGCCCCCAACGGCGAGCCGCCGCCGAGGGTGGCTCACGTTGGCGAGGAGGCTGTCCCACGGACGGCCAGGCCACCCCGGCCCGGGGTCGGCATGGGCGCTGGGGTGGGGCGTCCCCTGGCACCGGGTGCTGGTGGTGCCGACACTGTCGAGCTGAGAGCGTGGGCGCATCACAGCCCATACCGGTGCCGAGTTTGGGGCTCGGCGGTTGGCTGGCCATGTTGAGCACGCTCCCGAGCACCCCACACCCCACACCCCACACCCAGCACCCAGCACCCAGCACCCAGCGATCTTGCAGTTTTGGTCGCGGCATATTGGGCGTTAGCGGACGAATCATCGACACAACTGCAAGATCGACGAGTCGGTGGCGGGTGGGGGGAAGGGGGGTGGTGTCGGGGGGGTGGTGTCGGGGGGCTGGCGTCGCTGCTCCGGATGGTCGAGCGGGAGGGGCGACCGCCCTGGTTCCTGGCCTGGCTGGACGCCGAACGCCAGGCCCGGCAGCTCCGGGTCTTCCAGTCCGTGCTGATCCCGGCGCTGCTCCAGACCGAGGGCTACGCCCGCGCGGTGATTCGCTGCGACGACCTGCTCAGCGACGACGAGGGGGCGCAGCGGGTGGGCCGGCAGGCCATCCTCGACCGGCCCGACCCGCCGCAACTCATCGCGGTCGTCGACGAGGCGAATCTGGCTACCCTGTTGGCGCGCTGGGAGACGGTGCACAACGAGGCGTTGTCCCGCCAGCAGTCGATCGAACTCCTCAACGAATGGTGAAGTCATGGTCCTGACCGGCGCGACCTGGCGCGCCTCCACCCGCAGCGGGAGCACCGACCGCGTGGAGGCGGCCGACAACCTGCCCGGCGTGGTGGCCGTCCGGGACAGCAAGGACCGGCAGGGCCCGATGCTGGCGTTCACCCCGTCGACCTGGCCGTCCTCCGTCGACAAGGTCAAGCGGGCATTATCCGCCGCACCGGCCGGCACTGAGCCACCCACGCCCTCAGCTCGACAGCGTGCCCGCACCACAGCTTGAGTCGACGCAGGCGGCTCGCCGCCAACACGCCCCGCACCACCAACTCCAGGTCGGCACAGGCGGCTCGCCGGCCGGGGCAGCACTGTCCGGCGGCACCGCCGGACCACCGATGGGGAGACCGGATGGCACAGCACGAGCCCGACGAGGTCGAGTCGAGGCCGGCCGCGCCCGACCTGCACGAGCCGGAACAGCCCGGAGCAGGTCGAGGTGACACGACGCAGCCCCGGGAGGCGACGCCGCCGGGCGCGGGGGCGGCAGGCTCCGACGGGGGTACGAAGAACGCGGTGCCCGCCGGGGAGACCGCAACGGCCGGTGGGGCGCAGCGTCCGGAGGGGACGGAGAGCAATCGTTTCGGCACCCCCGGGCGTCCGCTGAGGCGCAACAGCTTCCTTGTCGGATTCACCGGGGCACTCGGCGTGCTGCTCGCGTACGCGGTCTACCTGGGGGTGCGCAACGCCGCAGGGATCCTGGTCCTGGTGGTGATCGCGCTCTTCCTCGCGGTGGGCCTGCACCCCGTGGTGGTCCGCCTGCGGTCCTGGGGTTTTCCGCGCGGGTTGGCCGTGGCGGCGGTCGTGCTGATCGTGGTGGCGCTGCTCGCCGCCGGGGTGCTGGCGCTGGTACCGCCGATCGTGACCCAGTCCGGGCAGTTCATCGAGCAGTTGCCGAGCTACCTGGAGTCGCTACGCCGCAACGAGACGGTGAACGACCTGGTCGAGCAGTTCGACCTGATGCGCCGCGCCCAGGAGGCGGCCAGCGCGGACGTGGTGGGCCGGGCGTTGGGCGGGGTGCTCGGCGGCGCCCAGCTGGTCTTCGGCACCGTCTTCCGGGTGCTGACCGTGCTGGTGCTGACGATCTACTTCCTGGTCTACTTCGATCGGCTCCGCAACCTCGCCTACGCGTTGGTGCCGCGCTCCCGTCGCCAGCGGGTGCAACTCATCGGTGACGAGATCCTGACGAAGGTCGGGGCTTACATGGTCGGCGCGCTCGCCATCGCGGTGCTGGCCGGCGCGAGCACCTTCGTGTTCGCGCTCGTGGTCGGCCTGCCGTACCCGTTCGCACTGGCGGTGGTCGTCGCGGTGACCGACCTCATCCCACAGATCGGCGCCACTCTCGGTGCCGTGATCGTCAGCCTGGTCGGCTTCGCCACCGACCCTTCGGTCGGCATCGCCTGCGTGGTCTTCTTCGTGATCTACCAGCAGATCGAGAACTACCTCATCTACCCGAAGATCATGCGGCGTTCGGTGCAGGTCAACGAGGTTGCCGCGCTTGTCGCCGCGCTGCTCGGGGTGTCGCTGGTGGGGGTGATCGGCGCACTGATCGCCATCCCGACGGTGGCCGCCATCCAGCTCATCCTCCGCGAGGTGATCCTCCCCCGCCAGGATGCCCGTTGACCTGCCGACCAGAGGCAGGCCAGCATCGGCCTCAGGCCCGGCGCTGCGACGGATCTCAGTCGGCCCGGCGCTGCGGTGGACCCGAGACCGGGGTGTCGGCGAACGCGGCGACCGTGCGGTCGGCGTACGCGCTGGCGTCGCCGGTCTCCATCGGGCCGTCCCAGGTGGTCGGCAGCGGCACCGGCACCGCCGGGTTGACCCGCCTGACCACCTCGTCCAACACGGTCTCGGCGTCACCCACCCAGAGATGTTTGGCACCGGGTACGCCGACGACCTCGGCCTGCGGCACCGCAACGAACTTCTCGCGGGCCTGCTCCGGGCGCAGGTAGTCGTCGAACTCCGGCACCAGCGCGGTGAGCGGCTTGCCCGACTCGGCCCACTGGGCCAGGTCGGACCGCCCGGAGTAGCGCAGCGGCGGGGAGAGCAGGATCGCGCCGGTGACCGCCGGATCGCAGCCGTAGCGCAGCACCAGGTCGGTGCCGAACGACCAGCCCAGCAGCCAGACGTTCGGCAGTTCGTGGAACTCGGCGTACTCGATGGCGGCGGCGACGTCGAAGCGCTCGCCGACGGCGGAGTCGAAGCTGCCCTCGCTTGTGCCGCGCACGCTGCTGGTGCCCCGGGTGTTGAACCTGAGCACAGCCAGGTCAGCCAGGGCGGGCAGGCGCCAGGCCGCCTTGCGGAACACGTGGCTGTCCATCATCCCGCCGTGGGTGGGCAGCGGGTGCAGGCAGACCACTGTCGCGGCCGGTTCCCGGTCCACCGGTCGGGCCAGCTCGCCGACCAACCGCAGGTCATCCGCGGTGTGCAGCTCGATGTCCTCCCGGTGCCCCGGCAGAATCGAGGAGGCACGAATCGGTGTGCTCATGCCTCCAGTCTCCCGTTCCGCCGCCCGCGGTGGATCACCGGGGCCCGCCGGTCGCGGGCACGCCAGCAGCCGGTGTGCCAGTGCCGCCGGTCGGTGAGGTCACCCTGGCCGTCCGCCGGCCAGGCCACGACATGCGCCACGCCGGGCCGGATCTCCTGGTCACACCCGGGACAGCGGTATGTCTTGGCGGACGCCCCGCCGCTGATGCCGCGTACCTGCCACTCGCCGTCCCGCCACTGCTGGACCGCGGCGACGCCGTGTCGGGCGCGCTCGGTGTCGAGGTGCACCGCGTCGTCACGGCGGGGACGGTTGCGACGGGGACTCACGTCGTCAAGCGTACGGGCGGACGGCCGCGACCCGGTCAGCGGCGGGTGTGGTCGCGGAAGCCACGACCGGTCTTGCGGCCCAGGTAGCCCGCCGTGACCAGATGCTCCAGCAGCGGCGCCGGAGCGAAACCGGGCTCGCGCAGTTCCAGGTACAGCTCCCGCTGGATGGCCAGTGCCACGTCCAGGCCCACCACGTCGAGCAGCTCGAACGGGCCCATCGGGTAACCGCAGCCCAGCTTCATCGCGTGGTCGATGTCGTCGGTGGTGGAGTAGCTGGCCTCCAGCATCCGTACCGCGTCGTTGAGATACGGGAAGAGCAGCGCGTTGACGATGAAACCGGACCGGTCGCCGCAGACCACCCCGGTCTTGCCCACTGTGGCACTGACGGCCTGCGCGGTGGCGATGGTCTCGGCCGAGGTACGGATCGTCCGGACGATCTCCACGAGTGGCATCGCCGGGGCCGGGTTGAAGAAGTGCAGACCCACCACGTCGGCCGGGCGCTGGGTGGCCATCGCCACCTCGATCACCGGCAGCGAGGAGGTGGTGGTCGCCAGCACCACGCCCGGCTTGCAGATCTCGTCCAGGCTGGCGAAGAGGGCCTTCTTGACGCTGAGTTCCTCGACCACCGCTTCGACCACCAGATCGACGTCGGCCAGGTGCTCCAGAGTCGCCGACCAGTTGATCCGGCCGAGCGCGGCGTCCCGGTCGGCCTCACTGAGCCGACCCCGGACCACGCCCTTGTTGAGGGAGGTCTGCACCGCCTCGAAGACCTTCGCCGACTGCTCCGCGCCCCGGGTCACCGAGACGACCTCGTAGCCGGCCTTGGCGAAGACCTCGATGATCCCGGTGGCCATCGTCCCGGAACCCACGATGCCGACTTTGGTCAGGACCGCGTCGGTAAGCGTCGGCTCCGTCGTGGTCGGCGTCTGCTCGTCCGGTACGACCTTCGGCGAGCCGGGCCGCTCGTAGGTGTAGAAACCCCGGCCGGACTTCCGCCCGAGCAGTCCTGCGGTCACCATCTGCTTGAGCAAGGGCACCGGCGCGTGCCGGCGGTCCCGGCCACCACGCCGGTACATGGTGTCCAGGATCTCGTACGCGGTGTCCAGGCCGATCAGGTCCATCAGCGCGAGCGGACCCATGGGCAGTCCGCAGCCGAGCTTCATCGCCGCGTCGATGTCCTCGCGGGTGGCGTACCGGGACTCGAACATGTCGACGGCGTGGTTGAGGTAGCCGAACAGCAGCGCGTTGGCGATGAACCCGGCCCGGTCGCTGATCGTCACGTCGACCTTGCCGAGTCGTGCGCAGAGCGCTTCCACGTCGGCCACCACGTCGGCGGAGGTGACAACCGTGCGTACCACCTCGACCAGCTTCATCACCGGGGCCGGATTGAAGAAGTGGATGCCGACGACCTGGTTGGGGCGCGTGGTGGCCACGGAGATCTCGGTGACGCTCAGCGACGAGGTGTTCGTGGCGAGGATGGCCTCGGGCTTGCAGACCCGGTCCAGTTCGGCGAAGAGCCGCTGTTTGAGGTCGAGGTGCTCGGGTACCGCCTCGATCACCAGGTCCACCGAGTGCAGCGCGTCCAGCCCGACGGCGAAGTCGACCCGGGCCAGCAGGGCGTCCCGGTCGGCCTCGGCGAGCTTGCCCCTGGCCACCGCCCGGTCCGTGGAGCCGGTCAGGTTCGCCCGGCCACGGTCGAGCGCGGCGTCGGAGATCTCCACCGCCACCACGTCGATGCCGTTGCGGGCGAAGACCTCGACGATGCCGGCACCCATGGTGCCCAGCCCCACCACACCCACGCTGGTGAACTCGCGCGCCACGACCCGGCCTCCCCTGTACGCAACGACACGGCCAGACGTGAACGGCCGCTAAGGTTATGCGCGCGAGTCTGCCACGTGACGCACAGTTGTCGAGACGCCGTGGCACATGTCACCGATGCCCGATTCCCGGTACCGAATGGTCGCGGGCGGCCGGATGGTCAGACCGGGTCGACCCCGGCGAGGGTGAGCAGTTCCGCGACGAACTCCGCCGGGCGCTCCAGGTGTGGGCTGTGCCCGCAGCCGGGCAGCGTCACCTCCCGGTAGGTTCCGCCGGCCTCGGCGTACCTGTCGAGCACCGCCCTGGTCTGCCCGATCATCGGCTGTGGCGGACACTCCTGCGGCCCGGGCCAGCCGGGCACCACGCCCAGCGCCCCGAGCTGCGCCAGGTCGAACAGCGAGGTGTCCGAGACGATCACGTCAGCGTCACCGCGGATCCAGGTGACCTGAGGTTTCGGCGTGACGGCCACCAGTTCCTCGGCGACCCGGAACCGCGCGAGCGCGTTGAGCACGCCACGACCGCCAGGCGCGCTGCCCGGCCAGTTCGGCGAGCCCGTCGCGTCGCCGGGGTAGTTGTCCGGGCCGGTCGCGGTGGAGAGCACGCTGTCGAGCAGCAGTTCCTCGTCCTCGCCGAGGCAGCCGGGGTCCGCCACGTACGCGGCCCGCAGCACGCTGCGCGGGCTGGTCCGCGCCTCGGCGCTGCGGTCACCGGCGGCCAGCCGCGCGACGAAGTCGCCGCTCGCCGTGCCCGCGCCGGAGCCGGCGAGGTCGGGCGTGGTCGGGGTACCGGCCAGGTCGCGGGTGGCGCCGAAGCCGTACGGCGACACCGGCGCGGCGAGCAGCAGACCGGCGATCCGGTCGGGGCGCTCCACCAGCAGGCGCATCGCCACCCCGGCACCGAGCGAGTGGCCGACCACCACGGGCCGGGCACCCTCGGCGAAGAGCGACGGCTCGTCGAGCAACGCCGCCACGTCGTCGGCGAAGTCGGTGAGGCCCCGGTTGGCGTCGACCGGGGCGGTCTGCGTGGCGCCGTAGCCGCGCAGGTCCGGCGCCACCACCCGCATCGTCTCCGGTAGGCGCCGCACCAGCGGCTCCCAGAAGGCGGCCGAGGAACAGTTGCCGTGCACGAGCAGCACCGGTACCCCGTCGACGGGGCCGGCCACCCGGACGGCCTGGGTGATTCCGTTCGCGGTGACGACCTGCTGCTGGGTCTCCATCCGGTGCATGGTGCCACCACCGACACCGCCGGTCCATGTGGCCGGCAACCACGTATCGGAGCGGGGTGAGTGGCGGGCGACCACGTCCGTGTACGGAGCGTGGATGGCCGCCAGCCCGCAGCCCCGCACCCCGGTCGTCAGCGGTGGATGCCGCCCACGGCTGCCGCGTACGGTGCGCCGGCCGGCCCGGGCACCACGGGCGTCGCGACAGTGGCGGGCAGCGGGCGGGGGGACCGCCGCTCCTGCCGGGGCAGTTCGAAACTCAGGCCGACCGGGTCCGTCCGGGCCACTGCCGGATCGAAGAATCTCAGCTCGGTAACGCCGATCCGGATCACGTCGCCGTCGCTGAGCCGGATGATCTCGGTGGCCCGGACGCCGTTCACCCAGGTGCCGTTCGTGGAACCGAGATCCACGAGCGAGGCCCCCTCACCGGCCCGCCAGATCTCGACGTGTCGACGGCTCAGGTGTGGATCGTGCACCACGATGTCGACAGCAGGATCGCGGCCGATCACCTGCGGTCGGTGCGGCAGCCGGAAGCGCTGCCCCCGCATCGGCCCGGCGGCCACCGTCAGCAACGGCATCAGTTGCGGATGTTCCTCCATGGACGTGTCAGCCCCTCCACCCGTGCGACGGTCCCGGTCAGCGTGTCACCGCCGGGTATCCACCTTCACCATCCAGCCGGATGCCCACCGGTAACCGTCCGGGTGCTTTGCGTTCACATCTTCCACGACGGCCCGCGACGGAACTGGCGAGCCGACTGAGCGGTTCGTCCGATTCAACAGCCCGGACGGCCGGGAGGATTCGCCCGTTTCCCCACCCCTACCGGCGAGTAATTCTCGCGTCTAGACTTCCGCCATGACGGCTGTGCGCCCCCCCGGCACCCCGACGATCCAGCACGAGCACCTGATCTCGACGAGCCCGGCGTCGGGCGACGAAGCGGGACGCGTTCCGGTCGCGAGCGCTGTGGACGTCGAACGCGCCGTCGAGCGGGCCCGCGCGGCCGGCCAGTGGTGGGCCGGGCTCGGCTACACCGGGCGGCGGGAGCGGCTGCTGCGCTGGCGGCGGCTGCTCGCGCAGCGGATGGAACAGTTGGCCGGCCTGATGCACACCGAGGGTGGCAAGCCGGTCGCCGACGCACTCGTCGAGATCGTGACCGCCGTGGAGCACGTCGACTGGGCGGCCCGTAACGCCCGGCGGGTGCTGGGCCCCCGGCGGGTCCGCTCACGGCTCGTCCTGGCGGAGTTCTCGGCCCATCTGGAGTACCAGCCGCACGGCGTGATCGGCGTGATCGGGCCCTGGAACTATCCCGTCTTCACCCCCATCGGTTCCATCGCGTACGCGTTGGCAGCCGGCAACGCGGTGGTCTTCAAGCCGAGCGAGTACACCCCGGTGGTCGGTCAGTGGCTCGTCGACAGCTTCGCCGAGGTGGTGCCCGAGCACCCGGTGCTCACCGCGGTGCACGGCCTCGGTGACGTCGGCGCGGCCCTGTGCCGGGCCGGTGTCGACAAGCTCGCCTTCACCGGCTCGACCGCCACCGCCAAGAAGGTGATGGCGGCCTGCGCCGAGTCGCTGACCCCGGTGCTGCTGGAGGCCGGTGGCAAGGACGCCATGATCGTGGACGTCGACGCCGACCTGGACGCCGCCGCCGAAGCCTGCGTCTGGGGAGCGATGACGAACGCCGGGCAGACCTGCATCGGCATCGAACGGGCCTACGCCGTGGAGCCGGTCTTCGACGCGTTCGTCGACAAGGTCGTCGAGCGCGCCGGCCGGCTCACCGTCGGCCCCGGGGACGCCGACATCGGTCCGATCACCATGCCGAGCCAACTCGACGTGATCCGGCGACACATCGAGGACGCGGTGGCCCGTGGCGGTCGTGCGGTCCTCGGCGGACCGGACGCGGTGAAACCGCCGTACGCGCACCCGACAGTGCTTGTCGAGGTGCCGGAAGACGCCGCCGCCGTACGCGAGGAGACCTTCGGACCCACCCTTACCGTCAACCGGGTCCGCACCGTCGACGAGGCGCTCGCCCGGGCCAACGCCCTGCCGTACGGGCTTGGTGGTTCGGTCTTCGGTCAGCGGCGTGCGGTGGCGATCGCCAGGCGGTTGCGCTCCGGCATGGCCTCGGTCAACTCGACGCTGACCTTCGCCGGCATGTCCACCCTGCCGTTCGGCGGGGTCGGCGAGTCCGGCTTCGGCCGGATCCACGGCGAGGACGGGCTGCGCGAGTTCGCCCGGCCCAAGGCCGTGACCCGCCGCCGGGGCCCGTCCGTGCTGCCCTCGACCACGTTCGACCGCACCCCGGCCGACGTCGCCCGGCTGGTGAAGGCGGTCAAGCTGCTCTACGGCCGGTGACCGGGGCGTGGCCTAGAAGAGCGTCAGCTCGTCGCGCTCGATGCCGCGCAGTCGGTCGTAGTCGACCACCACGCAGCGGATCCCCCGGTCGGTGGCGAGCACCCGCGCCTGCGGTTTGATCTCCTGCGCGGCGAATACCCCGGCGACCGGGGCGAGCAGCGGATCCCGGTTGAGCAGTTCCAGGTAGCGGGTGAGCTGCTCCACGCCGTCGATCTCGCCACGGCGCTTCACCTCGACCGCGACAGTGCCCTGGTTGGCGTCCCGGCAGAGCAGGTCGACCGGGCCGATCGCGGTCATGTACTCCCGACGGACCAGAGTGAACCCGTCGCCAAGCGTCTCGGGGTTGGCCGCCAGCAGTTCCTGGAGGTGCGCCTCCACGCCGTCCTTGCGCAGCCCGGGATCGACACCCAGCTCGTACGAGGTGTCCTGGAAGATCTCCTCCAGGGTGATCCGCAGCTCCTCGCCGGCCTTGTTGACCACCCGCCACACGCCGGGTGCCTCCTCCAGCCGACACGGCGGGCTCATCCAGTTCAACGGCTTGTACGCCCGGTCGTCGGCGTGGATGGACACCGACCCGTCCGCCTTCACCATCAACAGCCGGGTCGCCGGCGGCAGGTGGGCCGAGAGCCGTCCGACATAGTCCACCGAGCATTTCGCAATCACCAACCGCACCCGAGCAGGGTAGCGGAGTCACCGACCATCGCCACCGAGCGGCGCTGGCGTGCCGGTGCGATGCTGTGATCGTGCTCGAAATACTCACCGGTACCGGCCTCGCCGCCTCGGCGGGGTTGAACGCCTACATCCCGCTTCTCCTCATGGGTGCGCTGGCCCGCTACACAAGCGTCATCGACCTGCCTGGCGGGTGGCAGTGGCTCGGCAACGAGTGGGTGCTCGGCATCCTCGCGGTGCTGCTCGTCGTCGAGGTCGTGGCGGACAAGGTGCCAGTGGTGGACCACATCAACGACGTGGTGCAGACGGTCGTCCGACCGACGGCTGGCGGGTTGGCGTTCGGGGCCGGTTCCGCGTCGGAGACCGTGACGGTCAGTGACCCGGACAGCTTCTTCGCCGGTGGCGGCCAGTGGTTGCCGGTGCTGGTCGGGGTGCTCATCGCGCTCGGCGTGCATCTGCTGAAGTCGACAGCCCGGCCGGTGATCAATGCGGCCACGGCCGGCGTGGGCGCGCCGGTGGCGAGCACCGCCGAGGACGCCACGAGCGTGGTCATGTCGCTCGTCGCGATCATCCTGCCGGTGCTGGTGCTCGCCTTCCTGGCCGCCCTGGTACTCGTCCTGCCGTGGTTGCTGCGCCGCCGGGCGGACCGGCGTCGGGAGCGGCAGGCGGCACGCGAGGCGGGCTTCCGCGTCTGACCGCTGGCCGTCGGGCTCGACCGAATCGCCACCTCAACCCGCCCTAAAGCCTAAAATTGGGGCAATCAACGGAGGAGGTTGGGTCATGACCGCAGCTATGGAGATGCCCCGGGTCCAGGAGTGTGTGGTCGCCGCGTGCGCGTACAACCACACAGGCGACTGCCATGCCTTCGCGATCACCATCGGCAGCATGGACCACGCCCACTGCCACACCTTCATCGAGATGCCCGCCGTCCGGGCCGGCGCCGACGGGCAGATCGCCCAGGTCGGGGCGTGCCAGCGCGCCGACTGCCGGCACAACGAGCAGTTGGAGTGCCAGGCACCGGGGATCAAGGTCGGCCCCGACGCCGACCTGGCCGACTGCATGACCTACAGCCACCGCTGACGCCTCGTCCGCGCGGATCCCGGCAGCGCGCCGGGATCCGCGGCGTCACAGCTCGTTCGCCTGGCGGATGACTGTGACCAGTTCGTCGATGATGCCGGTCAGGGCGAAGTCCTTGGGGGTGAACACCCGCGCCACCCCGGCGACGCGCAGCTGCTCGGCGTCCCGGGCGGGAATGATGCCGCCGACCACCACCGGCAGGTCCGGTCGGCCGGCGGCCCGCAGCCCGTCGAGCACCGCCGGCACCGCCGCCAGGTGCGAGCCGGAGAGCACGGAGAGCCCGACCAGGTCCACGTCCTCCTCCACCGCGGCGGCCACGATCTGCCCGGCGGTGAGCCGGATGCCCTGGTAGACGACCTCGAAGCCGGCGTCGCGGGCGCGTACCGCGATCTGTTCCGCGCCGTTGGAGTGCCCGTCCAGGCCGGGCTTGCCGACGAGCAGTCGCAGCCGCCCGCTGCCCAGCTCGCGGGCGGTGGCGGCGACCCGCGCGCGCACCTCGGCCAGACCCTCGTCGCCACCGCTCGCGGACCCGCCGGCCAGCCCGGTCGGGGCCCGGTACTCGCCGAAAACCTGGCGCAGCGCCGCCGCCCACTCGCCGGTGGTCACCCCGGCACCGACGCACTCCAGGGTGGCCGCCATCAGGTTCGTCGTGGTCGCGGCGTCCGCGCGCAACCGGGCCAGTGCCGCGTCCACGGCCGCCGCGTCGCGATCGGCCCGCCAGGCCCGTACGGCCACCGAGGCGGCGACCTCCACCGCGGGATCGACCTGTACGACGGCCTCGGCGCCGGCGGCGGTCAGCGGGGACGATTCGGTCTCGGTGAAGCGGTTGACGCCGACCACGACGTCGCTGCCGGCCTCGATCCGTCGCCGCCGCCCGGCCAGCGAGGCCACCAGGGCGCTCTTGAGGTATCCGCTCTCCACGGCGGCGACCACCCCGCCCATCTCCAGCACCGTCGCCAGTTCGGCCCGGGCACCGGTGACGATCTCGTCGACAAGCGCTGTCATCACGTGCGAGCCGTCGAACAGGTCCGGGTACTCCAGCAGGTCCGACTCGTACGCGAGCACCTGCTGCATGCGCAGTGACCACTGCTGGTCCCAGGGGCGGGGCAGCCCGAGCGCCTCGTTCCAGGCCGGCAGCTGCACCGCCCGCGCCCGCGCCTGGCGGGAGAGGGTGACCCCCAGCATCTCCAGCACGATGCGCTGCACGTTGTTCTCCGGCTGGGCCTCGGTCAGGCCGAGGGAGTTGACCTGCACGCCGTAGCGGAAGCGGCGCTGTTTCGGGTCCTCGACGCCGTACCGGTCGCGGGTGATCTCGTCCCACAGCGCGCCGAACGCGCGCATCTTGGCGATCTCCTCGACGAAACGCACCCCGGCGTTGACGAAGAACGAGATCCGCTGCACGACGTCACCCATCCGCTGCGCCGGCAGTTGACCGCTGTCGCGCACCGCGTCGAGCACCGCCACCGCCGTGGCCAACGCGAACGCCACCTCCTGCACCGGAGTCGCCCCGGCCTCCTGGAGGTGGTACGAGCAGATGTTGACCGGGTTCCAGCGCGGCATCTCGCGCAGGGCGTACGCGACCACGTCGGCGGTCAGCCGCAGCGAGGCGGCCGGCGGGAAGATGTGCGTCCCCCGGGACAGGTACTCCTTGATGATGTCGTTCTGGGTGGTGCCGGCACAGCTGGCGAGTTCGGCGCCCTGCTCGGTGGCGACAGTGCCGTAGAGGCCGAGCAGCCACATCGCCGGCGCGTTGATGGTCATCGAGGTGTTCATGTCGGCAAGCGGGATGCCGTCGAAGAGCGCCCGCATGTCGCCCAGGTGCGCCACCGGCACGCCTACCCGGCCGACCTCGCCGGTGGCGAGTTCGTGGTCGGGGTCGTACCCGGTCTGGGTGGGCAGGTCGAAGGCGACCGACAGGCCGGTCTGCCCCTTGGCCAGGTTGCGGCGGAAGAGCGCGTTCGTCGCGGCGGCGGAGGAGTGCCCGGCGTAGGTGCGCATCACCCAGGGGCGGTCGCGTTCCGGCAGCCGGCCCGGGAGTGCCTTCTCGTCCATGGCCGGAGTTTAAGTTACCGTCCAGTAGAGCGGGTTGTGCAAAACCACACAGCTGCCACCACCCCCGGCGCGGACGCTGGGCCCCGGCGGGCCGCACACTTGACGGCATGAGTGACGACGTCGCGATCCGCGTCCGAGGGCTGCGCAAGACGTACGGCGACAGCCTCGCGGTCGCCGGCCTGGACCTGGACGTCCACCGGGGTGAGGTGTTCGCCCTGCTCGGGCCGAACGGCGCCGGCAAGACCACCACCGTCGAGATCCTGGAGGGCTACCGCCAGCGCGACGCCGGCGAGGTACGCGTCCTGGACGTCGACCCGGCCCACCCGACACGCGACTGGCGAGGGCGGGTCGGCATCGTGTTCCAGGGCACCGGGGAGTTCGACGAACTCTCCGTCGCCGAGGTGGTCCACCACTTCGCCGGCTTCTACGCCGACGCCGACGACCCCGACAAGGTGATCGAGCGGGTCGGGTTGACCGCCAAGGCACGCGCCCGTACGCACACCCTCTCCGGCGGCCAGAAGCGCCGGCTCGACGTGGCGCTCGGCATCGTCGGCCGCCCGGAGCTGCTCTTCCTCGACGAGCCGACCACCGGCTTCGATCCGGAGGCTCGGCGGGAGTTCTGGGAGCTGATCCGCGATCTCGCCGCGGCCGGCACCACGATCGTGCTGACCACGCACTACCTGGACGAGGCCGAGGCGCTCGCCGACCGGGTGGGGGTGATCTCCGGTGGTCGGCTGATCGAGGTCGCCGCACCGAACCGCCTCGGCAACCGGCAGGAGGCGCTGGCCACGGTCTCCTGGCGTACCCCGGACGGCACGCTTGACAGCGCGCAGAGCGCGACGCCGACGGCGCTGGTGGCGGACCTCGCCGCGCGTTTCGGCGGTGAGGTGCCCGGCCTGACCGTCACCCGGCCCACCCTTGAGGACATCTACCTGACGATGATCGGACACCGATGACCACCACGACGAAACCGGCGCCCCCGGTCAGCGCGGCAGCCCCGGCCCGGCGCAGCGGCCCGACCGGCCTCGCCCTGCGTCAGGGGCGGCTGGAGATCCGGCAGTTCCTGCGCAGCCGCGAGTCCGTCGTGTTCACGCTGGGCTTCCCCCTGATCATGGTGTTGATCTTCGCCTCGATCTTCGACGAGGAGATCGCGCCGGGGGTGAGCTACACGCAGTACTTCATCACCGGCATGATCGCGACCGGCCTGATGACCGTCAGCTTCCAGAACCTCGGTATCTGGATCCCGATCGAGCGGGACCGGGGCGTGCTCAAGCGCTACCGGGGCACCCCGATGCCGAAGTGGGTCTGGTTCGCCGGAAAAGTGATCATGGTGCTGGTGACCGGCGTCGTGATGACCGCGTTGCTGCTCGCGGTCTCGGTGACGCTGTTCGACCTGGAGCTGCCGACCACCACCACTGCCTGGTTGACCTTCGGCTGGGTCAGCGCGCTGGGGGTGACCGCCTGCACGCTCTGCGGCATCGCCATCTCGTCGCTGGCCCGGACCGCCCGCAGCGGCTCGGCTGTGGTCACGCCTGTGGCGCTGGTGCTCCAGTTCATCTCCGGGGTCTTCTTCGTCTTCACCAACCTGCCGTCCTGGATGCAGCAGGTGGCGGCGTTGTTCCCGCTCAAGTGGATGTGCCAGGGGCTGCGGGCGGTGTTCCTGCCGGAGAGCTTCGGCGCGGACGAACCCGGCGGCTCGTTCGAGCTGACCCGGGTCGCAGTGGTGCTGGGCGTCTGGTGCGTGATCGGTCTGGTGCTCTGCCTGACCACCTTCCGCTGGACCACCCGCCGCGACGGCTGAGCCACGGGGAGGGCCCGACCGGGCCCTCCCCCCACAGCGGCTTCAGTACGAGTAGAAGCCCTGGCCGGTCTTGCGGCCCAGATCGCCAGCGGTGGCCATGCGCTGCAACAGCTCCGGCGGGAAGAACTTCTCGTCGGCCGTGTCGGTGTAGATGTTGCGGGTCGCGTTCAACAGCACGTCGACACCGGTCAGGTCGACGGTGGCCAGCGGACCCATCGCGTGCCCGAAACCGAGCCGGCAGGCGGTGTCCAGGTCCTCGGCGGAGATGACGCCCGCCTCGACCAGCTTCACCGCCTCCATGGCCAGCGCACAGATCAGCCGGGTGGTGACGAAGCCGGCGATGTCACGGTTCACCACCACGACGGTCTTGCCGATCTCCTCGGCGAAGGACTTCACCCGCTCCAGCGTGGCGTCGCTGGTCTTGTAGCCACGCACCAGCTCGCAGAGCTTCATCATCGGCACCGGCGAGAAGAAGTGGGTGCCGACGACCGCCTCCGGCCGCTCGGTGGCCGTGGCGATCTGGGTCACCGGGATCGCCGAGGTGTTGGTGGCCAGCACCGCGTCCGCCTTGCAGATCTTGTCCAGCGCGCGGAACACCTCGTGCTTGATCTCCAACTTCTCGAAGACCGCCTCGATGACGATGTCCGCGTCGCCGGCCGCCTCCAGCTCGGTGGTGGTGGTGATCCGCCCGAGCGCCGCCTCGACCTCGTCGTCGGTGAGCTTCCCCTTCTCGGCGAACTTCGTCAGCGACCGCCGGATGCCGTCCAGACCACGCGTCGTCGCCGCCTCGTCCAGATCCCGCAGCACCACCTGCCAGCCCGCCTGCGCCGCCACCTGGGCGATGCCCGAACCCATCAGACCGGCACCGACGACCGCGAGTCGACCCGCCATGCTGCTACTCCCTCGCTGCGAATGAGTGTCTGTCTGCACCCTAGTCGGCGGGGCTGAACGATGGCTAAGCGTGACCGGCAATAGGGCGGTGGAGGCGATTGCCGGTCACGCTGAGGCGGCTCAGATGGTCAGTTCGGGTTCCTCAGGTGCGGTGGCCCGCTCCACCTCGATGCCGAGTGCCCGCAGGTCGGACACGAAGTCGGGGTAGCCCCGATCGACGTGGTGCACGTGGGACACCTCGGTCACCCCGTCCGCGCAGAGCCCGGCGATGATGAGCCCGGCACCGGCCCGGATGTCGGTCGCCCGCACCGGAGCGCCGGAGAGCCGCTCCCGGCCACGTACCACCGCGTGATGCCCGTCGGTCTTGATGTCCGCGCCCAGCCGCATCATCTCGTTGGCGAACATGAACCGGCCGTCGAAGATGTTCTCGGTGATCAGGGACGCGCCCTCACTGAGCGCCGCGAGCCCGATCGCCATCGGCAGCAGGTCGGTGGCGAAGCCCGGGTAGGGCAACGTGACCACGTCCACCGCCCGGGGCCTGTCGTCCATGCGTACCCGGAAGCTGTCCGCCTGGGTCTCCACCATGCCGCCGGCCGTCACCAGCTTGTCGAGCGCGACCTCCAGGAACGCGGGGTCGAGACCGGTCACGGTGACGTCGCCACGGGTCATCGCCGCGCCGAACGCCCAGGTCCCCGCGACGATCCGGTCCCCCACCGTGGCGTGCCGGACCGGACTCAACCGGGGTACGCCGACGATGGTGATGGTCGAGGTCCCCTCGCCGTCGATCAGCGCACCCATCCGCTGGAGCATCGTGCAGATGTCGACGATCTCCGGTTCCCGGGCCGCGTTGTCGATCACGGTGGTGCCCTCGGCCAGCACCGCCGCCATGACGAGGTTCTCGGTCGCACCGACGCTGGGGAAGTCCAGCACGATCTCCGCGCCCCGCAGCCCGTCGGGCGCCGAGGCGATCACGAAACCGTGCTCACCGGAGATGTCGGCACCCATCCGGGTCAGCCCGGAGATGTGCATGTCCAGACCCCGCGAACCGATCGCGTCGCCACCGGGATGGGCCACCCGCACGTAGCCCCGGCGGGCCAGCAACGGACCGAGCACGCAGATCGACGCCCGCAGCCGGCGGACCAGGTCGTAGTCGGCCTCGACGCCCGGCTGTTCCGGCACGTCGATGGTGACCGAGCGGGACCGGGCCACCCCGCCGCCCGTGACCATCGGGTCCACCGGGTCGTCGGCGTCGAACCGTACGCCGCAGCCGAGGCGGCGCAACACCTCACCCATGATGGCGATGTCGGTGATCCGCGGCACGTTGGTGATCACACTGCGGCCGGGGGCGAGCAACGCGGCGGCCATCAACTTCAACGCCGAGTTCTTCGCGCCCACCACGTGCACCGTGCCGGCCAGTCGGGCGCCACCGCGTACCCGGATGACGTCGACATCGGCGACCGCGGCGTCACCGGCGTCACCCGGGCCGACACCCGAGGGCCACCCCGCGCCGGTGTCCGGCCGTGCCGGGATCGTCAGGTCCGGTATCCGTAGGCTGTGCGTCATGGCCGTCCACCTCACGCGCATCTACACCAAGGCCGGCGACGCCGGCATGACCAGGCTGAGCAACAACGAGCAGGTGCCGAAGAACGATCCACGGATCGCCGCGTACGCCGACGTCGACGAGTGCAACGCCGCGCTCGGCGTGGCACTCGCCCTGGGCCAGCTCGACGACGAGCTGCGCCGGGTACTGGGGTCGATCCAGAACGACCTGTTCGACGTGGGCGCCGACCTGTCCACCCCTGTCGAACCGGACCCCAAGTACCCGCCGCTGCGGGTCACGGAGGAGTACGTCGAGCGCCTTGAGGGCTGGTGCGACGAGTACAACGCGCGCCTGAGCAAGCTCGACTCCTTCATCCTCCCCGGCGGCACCGCGGGCGCGGCGCTGCTGCACGCGGCGCGGACGATCGCCCGGCGCGCCGAGCGGTCGGCGTGGGCGCTCATCGCACACGACCCCGACCGGACCAGCCACCTCCCGGCAAAGTATCTCAACCGCCTTTCGGATCTGCTCTTTATCCTGTCAAGAACGGCAAATCCGGACGGAGACGTGCTATGGGTGCCGGGCGGAGGCCGGTGACGCTCGGTGCACTGCACCACGTGGAGGTCTGGATACCCGACCTGACCGCCGCGATGCGTAGCTGGGGCTGGCTGCTCGGCGAGTTGGGCTGGACGTCGTTCCAGCAGTGGCCGGTCGGCCACTCCTGGCGACTCGGCCCGACGTACCTGGTGCTGGAGGCGTCACCCGCCCTCACCGGCCGCAGTCACGACCGGCTCGCCCCGGGACTCAACCACCTGGCCTTCCACGCCGGTTCGCCCGCCGCCGTGGACCGGCTGGTCGAGCAGGCTCCGGCGTACGGCTGGGAGTTGCTCTTCGCCGACCGTCACCCGTACGCCGGCGGGCCCGACACGTACGCCGGGTATCTGGCGGACGGACAGGGGTACGAGGTGGAGTTGGTGGCGTCGGGCTGAGCTGTCCTGTCTTCTCGTGGGCGTTTCAGGCTGGGG
>NZ_BOOZ01000026.1 GCF_016863495.1 Micromonospora andamanensis | reverse complement strand
GTCGCCCGCCAGGGCGCGGTTGTGGTGACCGACGGCATCGCCGCCCTCGACCTTCCGCACGACGACCAGCCCGTCATCACCGCCGCGACCGACGGTGAACTCGAAGCAACGATCGTCGAATCCCGGATCACCGCGTTGATCGCCAAGGGAATCGGATCGCAGCCGGCGACACCTGACGACATCGCCGCGGCGCTCGGCCTCGACGACAACTTCCGGGACCTGCTACGCCTGTGGTTGGACTGGCTCACCGAGCGGGCCGTGCTCACCGCGCGGTCGGGCCGGTACGGCGTCGGCGAGCGCTGGGGCGAGGTCTGCGATCCACGGACCTGGCTCGCGACGACCGCCGCCGCAGACGGCCCGCTGCACGCCGTCGCGCTGCGGTTGGCCGCCGTCGAGCACGAGATCGCCGAGATCCTGCGTGGCGAGCGTTCGCCGCTGATGCTGCTCGAGGACCCGGTGCTGTCGCCGGAGGCACTTGTCGCCATGCAGCCGGACACCGAGGCTGCGATCGACTGGGTGGCCCGGACGATCACCAAGCTCGCCGCCGCGCTGGGCCGTCCCATCCGGATCGCCGACCTCGGCTGCCGGACCGGCGTCGCCGCCCAGCGTCTGCTGGCGCGGGTGGACGGCGACCAGGTCGAGGCGACCCTGCTGGACACGTCGCCGCGACTGCTGGAACTGGCAGCCGCCAGGCTGGACCACGCACCGCACGCCCCGCAGCTGCGTACGGTCACCGACACGTCGGTGCCACCGGACCTGCGGCACGCCTTCGACGTCGTGATGATGACAGGCGCTCTGCACCGCTACGGCGACCCGGTCGACGGTGCCGCCCAGGCGGGCGAGCTGCTCGCCCCGCGCGGTGTGCTGATCGGCCTCGAACACCGGGAACTCGCACCCGTCGCCCTGCTCACCGCGGCCGTGCTCGAGCGCGGCTTCGGTGGTTCGCGCCGCGGCCCGATGCTCGACGCGGAGGGCTGGACCGAGGTACTGGCGGCCGCCCAGCTTCAGGAGATCGGCGTTCACGAACAGGACTCCGCGCTCCTGCTGCTGACGGCCCGCTCGGCCGCCGACCGTCCGGTTGTCCGGGAGGACGAGGTACTGGCCGACCTGCGGCGCGAGCTACCGGCGCACATGGTGCCCGAGCGGCTGGTCGCGCTGTCCCGACTGCCGCTGAGCGCGAACGGCAAGGTGGATCGCGCGCGGGTGGCCGAGTTGCTCGCGAGAACCGACGACGGCGAGGACGCCAGCGAACCGCCGCGTACCGACATCGAACGCTTGATCACGCAGCTGTGGGGCGAGCTGTTGTCCGTGACCGTGCCCGGTCGCCTCGCGAACTTCTTCGCCCTGGGTGGCGACAGCCTGACCGCCACGCAGTTCGCCGAGGCGCTGCTCGGCCGGTACGGCGTGACCCTGCCGCTGCGGCAGATGTTCGCCGAACCCACCGTCGCGGCGGTCGCCGACGCGGTCGCCGCACAGCTCGACGAGTCGACGGAGGAGGGAGTGCTATGAGTGCCCAGCAACTGATCGCGGAACTCGAGCGGGTCGGGGTGCACCTCTGGGAGGACGACGGGCAACTGCGCTTCCGCGCCGCGAAGGGTGTGATGACCCCGGACCGCGCCGCCGCCCTGCGCGAACGCAAGCAGGAGGTCCTCGCCGTCCTCCGTGGCAACCGGCTACCCGCCGTCGTCGCCGACCCCGCGAACGCGCACGCGCCCTTCCCGCTCACCGACGTGCAGACGGCGTACCTGCTCGGCCGCCGACACGGGTACGCCTACGGCGGGGTGGCCTGCCACCTGTATGTCGAAGTGGAGTATCCCGACCTCGATCCCGGCCGGGCCGAGGACGCCTGGAACCGCCTCATCGCTCACCATGACATGCTGCGGGCGGTCGTGCACGAGGACGGTTCGCAGCAGGTGCTGCCGGAGGTGCCCCGCTACCGGATAGCGGTCGCGGACCTGCGGGCCGACGCCACCGAGGCGGTGAACGCCCACCTGACGAAGGTCCGGGACGAACTCGGCCACCAGATCCTGACCACTGACACGTGGCCGCTGTTCGAGCTGCGCCTCACCCGCGCCGCCGGGCGGGCCGTGCTGCACGTGTCGCTCGACTTCCTGATCTCCGACTGGGCCGGCATCCAGATCCTGCTCGACCAGTTCGAACACCTGCACCGCGATCCGACGGCCGAGCTGCCACAGCCGGAGCTGTCCTTCCGCGACTACCTGCTCACCGAACGTAGCCTGCGGGAATCGGCCCGCTACCAGCGCGACCGCGACTACTGGGCCGCCCGCGTCGACACGTTGCCGCCGGCGCCGGAACTGCCGACCCTGTCGCGCGCGGAGAACCGCACCACCTTCAGCCGCTGGAGTCTCGAGCTGACGCCCGCCGCCTGGTCGGCGTTGCGGGAGCGGGCCGTCAGCGCGGGCGTCACCGCCTCCGGAGCGGTCCTCGCCGCCTACGCCGAGGTCATCGGCACGTGGTCACGGCGGCCCGATTTCACCCTGAACCTCACCCTGCTCAACCGGCTGCCCCTGCACCCACACGTCCCCGCCCTCATCGGCGACTTCACCTCTGTCACCCTGCTCGAAGCGCACACCTGTGACGCGCCGACCTTCGCCGACCGGGCGCAGCGGCTGGGCCGGCAGCTCTTCGACGACATGGACCACCGGTTCTTCTCCGGCGTCGAGGTGATCCGCGAGATCGCCCGTCGGCGCAGTCCGGACGAGGCCCTCATGCCTGTGGTCTTCACAAGTGCCATAGGTATCGAGGGTGCGACCTCACGCGAGTCGGAGGCCCGGCTCGGGTACGGCATCACCCAGACCCCGCAGGTCTGGATCGACTGCCAGGCACTCGAGCGCGACGGCGCCCTCCTGGTCAACTGGGACGTACGCGACGGCGTGTTCACCGACGGGCTCGTCGACGACATGTTCGCCGCGTTCGAGGATCTGCTCGGCCGGTTGTCACGCGACCCGGAAGCGTGGCGTGCTCCGGCACCGGTACCCCTGCCGACCGCTCAGGTCGAGCTGCGACGAACGGTGAACGCAACCGAAGGGCCGATCCCCGGCGGCCTGCTGCACGAGCCGGTGTTCGCCACGGCGCGACGGTTCCCGGACCGCGTCGCGGTGATCGACAGCGCGGGCGAGCACACCTATCGCGAGTTGTCCGGACGGGCGTCCGACATCGCCGCGTATCTCACGGGTGCCGGGGTGGTACCGGGCGACATCGTGGCCGTCGCCCTCGACAAGGAGTTGGACCAGATCGCCGCCGTGCTCGGCGTGGCGGCTGTCGGAGCGGCGTATCTGCCGCTCAGCACCGGCCAGCCGACGTCCCGGCGCGACCGCATACTCAGTGACTCCGGCGCCGCGTTCCTCGTCGGCGGACCCGCCGACGGCGACGCACCGGTGCCGTCGGTCGCAGTCGGCGACATCCCGGCCGACAGCGGGTCCTTCGAGGTCACCGGTGCTCCCCGCAGCCCGGACGAGCTGGCCTACGTCATCTACACCTCCGGATCGACCGGGACGCCGAAGGGGGTGATGATCAGCCACCGCGCCGCGCTGAACACGATCGTCGACATCACCGAGCGCTTCGGGATCGGGTCGGAGGACCGGGTGCTGGGGCTCGCCGACCTGGGCTTCGACCTGTCCGTCTACGACCTGTTCGGCACGCTCGGCGTCGGTGGCACGGTGGTGCTGCCGGATCCCGCACGCCGCGGTGAACCGGCGCACTGGGCCGAACTCGTCGTACGCCACCGGATCACCGTCTGGAACTCGGTGCCGGCGCAGATGCAGATGTTGGCTCACTATCTGTCCGCGCATCCCGAACCGGCACCGACACTGCGGCTGGCGCTGTTGTCCGGCGACTGGATTCCGGTCACGCTGCCCGACGAGATCCGCAGCCACATCCCGGAGCTGAAGGTGATCAGCCTCGGGGGCGCGACGGAGGCGTCGATCTGGTCGATCTACCACCCGATCGACACCGTCGACACCGACGCCCCGAGCATCCCGTACGGCCTGCCGCTGCGTAACCAGACGTTCCACGTCTACGACCACGAGTTGCGGGACCGACCCGACTGGGTGGCCGGGGAGCTGTACATCGGCGGCGTCGGAGTGGCGGCCGGCTACCTCAACGACCCGGAGCGGACGCGGGAGCGGTTCCGCACCCATCCGGTGACCGGGGAGCGGTTGTACCGCACCGGCGACTTCGGCCGTTACCTGCCGTCAGGCGTCATCGAGTTCCTCGGCCGGGAGGACAACCAGGTCAAGATCAGGGGACATCGGATCGAGCTCGCCGAGGTGGAGGCGGCGCTGCTGTCCCACCCGGCCGTACGCGGCGCGGTGGTGCTCGTCGAGGGCACCGAATCGTTGCGGCGTCGGCTTGTCGCGTTCGTGGTGACGGACGGTGCGAACGGCGGCGAACAGCCGCTCGCCGAGCTGAATCTGGACCGGTACCTGCGGGATCTGCTGCCGGACTACATGTGCCCGGCGGCATTCCACCCGCTGCCGGCCATACCCGTCACCGCGAACGGGAAGGTGGACCGGACCGCGCTTGCCAACCGGTTACGGCAGGCGGCTAACGAGACGACCGGCACCGCTGGCGACGAGCCCACCGAAGGTCTGGAGGCCACCCTGGCGCAGTTGTGGGCCGAGGTGCTCAAGGTCGATCGGGTCGGCCGTAACGACGACTTCTTCGCGCTGGGCGGCAACTCGTTGCTGTCGACACAGCTGGTGGCGATGGTCCGGGAACGGGTGCCGCAGGCGGCGGGCATGTACTTCGACTCGCTGGTGCGCGAGCTGTTGCCGGATCCGACAGTCGCGGCCATGGCCCGGCTGCTCTCGAGTACGGCCGACGCGCCGACACCCGAACCGGTACAGCGCCGGGTCGTCTCGCCGTTGGTGCGGTTCGGCGAGGGGGAGAGCGACCCGGCGGTGGTCCTGGTGCACGACGCCACCGGAAAGCTCTACAACTTCGTGAGTCTCACCAACCTGATCGAACCGGGCCGGAAGATCCTGGGACTCACCGCCGGTGACGCCGACACCTACCTGCGCTCCGACCCGGAGCAACTGCTGCACCGGCGGGTGGCGGTCTACGCCCGGCTGGTCCGTACCGAACGCCCGAACGCCGTCCAGGTGGTCGGCTACGGCGCCACCGCCCTGCTGGCGGTCGAGGTGGCCCGCGAACTCGCCGAGGCCGGCACCCGGGTCGACCAGGTCGTGCTCGTCGACCCGTACCGGATCTCGGGCGAGGTCGGCGACGCCGCCCTGGAGTACCTGTTCGCCAGGGAACTCGGTGTCCCGCCGACCAGCGCCGGGTTCCCGGACACCCTCGCGGAGCTGGCGGACCACACGTTCACGACGTCGTCGGCCGAGCGCATCGCCGCGATGGGCGCGGCCGTCGAGATCGGCACGGACATCACAGTGGCCCGACGTTACGAGATCTTCCGGGCCACGGTGGCGGCACTGCGCGAGCACGAGCTGCGGCCCTGCGGGCTGCCGCTGACGGTGGTCGGGTCCGCCCCCGATCCGGAACTGGACGGTCTGGCAGCCGAACTGCGCGACCGCTGCCACGCGGTCGAGGGCAACCCGGGCGGTGCCGGCCAGGCGGAGGCGCTCGCCGGACTGTTGAACGGTGCCGCCGTATGACACCGCGGATCGGGCTGCTGGGCGGCTACGGCTCGGTCGGTGCCGAGGTCGCGGAGCGGCTGCGCAAACACGGCGTCGGCGAGCTGGTGATCGCCGGCCGCGACCGCGCCGCCGGACGCCGGCTGATCACCGAGCGGCTGGGCGGGGCGGGCGACTTCGTCACAGTCGATCTGGGCCACGACGAGGAGCTGGCGTCGTTCTGTGCGCGCTGCACCGTGGTGGTGAACTGTGCGGGCCCGTCCCGACGGATCCTGGGCCGGGTCGCGACAGTGGCGCGGCGCAACGGCGCGCACTACGTCGACGTCGGTGGCGATGACCCGGTCCACGCCCGGTTGACGGCCGGCAGCGGTTGGTGCGCGGTGCTCTCCGCCGGAATGATCCCCGGGTTGACGGGGCTGTTGCCCCGGTACCTGGCACGCGGTTTCGACACCGTGGAGCAGCTGACCCTCTACCACGGCGTCCGCGACAGCATCGGACCGGCTGCCGCCTACGACTTCGTCGCCGGCATCCTCGCCGGCGACGACGTGCCGTCGGCCGCCTGGCGGGACGGTCCCCGCCCCGGTGCGGCACGGCGGCAGACGGAGCTGCGCCTGCCGCATTTCCCGGATCCGGTCACCGCGCAGCCGTATCTGTCGCCCGAGGCGTCCCGCACGGCGACGGCGCTGGGAATCCGGTCCGGCACCTGGTACTCGGTCTTCGACGGGGCGCGGCTCCCGGTCGTGCTGCAGCAGGTCCCGCGCACCACATCCACCCAGATCCGGGAGACCGCGGAGAAGGTGCGCCGGGCAGCGGAGTTCGACGTCCTCGGGCGTACGCCCCAGGTGACCCTGCTCTGCCAACTCGACGGTCAGCTCGACGGCCGGCAGGTCACCCGGTCGCTTATCGTCCGGGCGGACCGGGCCGCGGCACTCGTCGCGGCGGCCGCGGTGCCCGCGATCACCGCCGTCGCCGCCAACCGGGTCGCCCCCGGCGTCCACTTCGCTGCCGACGTCCTACCACCCGCGGAGGTCGTCGGCTTTCTCGCCGCCGACCCGGCGGTCGTGCAGTTTTCCGAGCATGACAGTCCTCTCGACGACCTCGTCACACCCGACGAAGGAGCGATATGAGCATTGCCGGGTCCCGTTTCCGGACCTACCGTCCGCGCCCGTCGCCGGCACTGCGGCTTGTCTGTTTCCCCCACGCCGGCGGCGCGGCGAGCTTCTACCGTGGCTGGGCCGAACACCTGCCCGACGACATCGAACTGGCCATCGCGATGTATCCAGGTCGCGAGAACCGGTTGCCCGACCCCCACCCGGACACCCTGGAGGGGTTGGCCGCCGACTTCGCGGCGAGCATGCCGCAGGGCGTGCCGCTGGTGCTGCTCGGACACAGCATGGGCGCCGCCGTCGCGCTCGAGGTCGCCCGCCGGATGTCGCGGCCACCCGCACGGCTGATCGTCTCCGGCCACCCCGCGCCACACCGGCAGCGACCGAACGACGTGCATCTGCGCCCCGACGACGGGTTGCTCGCCGAACTGCGCACCGTCGGCGGCACCACCGCGGGCCTGCTCGACTACCCCGAGATACGGAAGCTCGTGCTGCCGATGATCCGCGCCGACTACCGGTTGATCGAACGGTACCGCTGCGGACCGCCCGTACCGCTGGCGATCCCGATCACCGCCCTGATCGGACGCGCCGACCCGGAGGTCGACGAGAACGAGGCGCGGGCCTGGGAGAGCTGGACGCTGTCCGGCTTCGAGCTGCACACGGTCGACGGCGGCCACTTCCATCTCGTCGAGTACCAGCGCGAGTTCGTCGAGTGGCTCACCACGCTGCTGACGAACGCCGACCCGCGTGTCCTACCAGGAAGGAAGGCGTGATGACTGCCGAAGCGGTCGACACCAGTAGTCCCGATGTCTCCGACCCGACAGCCGTCGTGGACGACTGCGAGCTGTTTCTCGCCTCGCCGACGGCCACGCTCGTCGCGCGCGATGTGATCGCCCAGGACAACACGATGCCGCTGGCCGAGGCCGCCCGACGCGGCACCGGCCTGCTCACCGAGTCCGCCTGGGACCTGACCGCCCGGGAGCGAGCCTGCGGCGGACCGCTGCTGGTCGGGGCCGCACCGTTCGACCCGGGCGCACCCACCCGGCTCACCGTCGCCCGGGACATCCACTGGGGCCCGCCGCTGGTCCGCGCGAACTACGCCGCCGCGACGGCGGTCCCGCGGGCGGTCCGGGTGGACCTGGTGCCCTGGCCGGCTCGGTACATGGCCGGCGTCGAGCGGGCCGTCGCGCGGATAGCGGGGCTGAGCCAGCACAAGGTGGTGCTGTCCCGGGCCATCGACGTGATCACGGCAGAGCCCACCCGGGTGCGCGACGTCGTGCGCAGTCTCCTGTCCGGTGAACCGGACGCGTACGTCTTCGCGGTCCCGGTGGGCACCGTACGCGCCGGCGCCCGCCGGGTGCTCGTCGGCGCCAGCCCGGAGCTGGTGATTCGCCGGATCGGCCGCAGTGTGCTGTCCAACCCCCTCGCCGGGTCAGCACCGCGCAGCGCCGACCCGGTCGAGGACCGGCGGCGGGCCTGGACATTGCAGCACTCATCGAAGGACCTGCTCGAGCACCGGATCGTGGTCGACGCGGTGACCCAGGCGTTGCGCCCGTTCTGCGCCGCACTCGACGTGCCGGACCGGCCGTCGGTGATCCGCACCAGCCGGATGTGGCACCTGTCGACGAAGGTGCGCGGCGTCCTGGCCGATCCGCTGCCCAACGCTCTCGAACTCGCCGCCGCGCTCCATCCGACACCCGCCGTCTGCGGCTGGCCCACAGCCGTCGCCCGGCAGGTGATCGCCGAGTCGGAAACCTTCGACAGGCAGTACTACACAGGTCTGACGGGCTGGATGAACGAGTCCGGCGACGGTGAATGGGTCCTCGCGCTGCGGTGTGCGGAGCTCGCCGACACCCAGCTACGGCTCTACGCGGGGGCGGGGGTGGTGTCGGGTTCCGATCCGGCGAGCGAACTGGCCGAGACGACGGCGAAGTTCCACACCTTCCTGGCGGCGATCGGGCTCGAGGACGCGGTCGCCACCACGTCGAGCGCGGAGGTCGTACGCCGATGAGCGCGCCGACGCCACTTACCGATGCCGGACCCGACTTCTCGCCGTGGCCGGACGAGGTCGCCGCCCGCTACCGCGCCGCCGGCTACTGGGCGGGGGTCACGCTGGGGCAGGTACTTGCCGACTCGGCCCGCCGCCACGGTGACCGGCCCGCCGTGGTCGATGCGGTCCGCACCTGGACCTACCGACAGCTCGATCACGATGCGAGCCGGCTCGCGACCGGATTCGCCCGGCTGGGTATCGGCCGGGGCGACCGCGTCCTCGTCCAGATGCCGAACGTCGGTGAGTTCGTCGTCATCTGCTTCGCGCTGTTCCGGATCGGCGCGGTCCCGGTGCTCACCCAACCCGCACACCGCACGTACGAGCTCGTCCGCCTCTGCGAGCAGAGCGGTGCGGTGGCCCACGTCGTCGCCGACCGGCACGCGGAATTCGACTACCGGGCGCTGTCGGCTCAGGTGGCGGAGTCCTGCCCGAGCCTGCGCAGCACGATCGTGCACGGTGATCCGGGCGGGCACGTCGCCCTCGCCGACCTGTACGCCGACCCGTACCGGGGTCCCGGCCCCGAGGCCGGCGACGTCGCCCTGTTGCAACTGTCCGGCGGCTCGTCGGCGGTGCCGAAGCTGATCCCCCGTACGCACGACGACTACGCCTACAACGCCAGGGCGAGCCTGGACGCCTGTCCGCTCGGGCCCGGCGACGTGTACCTCGCCGCGCTCCCGGTGGCGCACAACTTCACGCTCTGCGCACCGGGCATCCTCGGTGCCCTCACCGTCGGAGCCACGGTCGTCGTGTCGCCCAGCCCGAGCGTCGAGAAGGTGTTCCCGCTCATCGAACGCCACCGGGTGACAGTCGCTGCCGCCGTACCAGCTGTGGCGCTGCGGTGGCTCGACGCGGCGGACAGCACCACCTGCGACCTGTCGAGCCTGCGGGTCATGCAGGTCGGCGGTGCCCGGCTCAAGCCCTCGGCTGCCCGGCGGGTCCGTCCCACCCTGGGCTGCACTCTGCAGCAGGTGTTCGGGATGGCCGAAGGGCTGATCTGCTACACCCGCCCCGACGATCCCGACGAGATCGTCGTCGAGACCCAGGGTGTGCCGATGTCACCGGCGGACGAGATCCGTGTGGTGGACGACGACGACCGGCCGGTGCCCGACGGAACGCCCGGGCACCTGCTCACCCGCGGCCCGTACACCATCCGGGGCTACTACCGGGCCGCCGAGTACAACCGCAAGGCGTTCACCGCCGACGGGTTCTACCGCACCGGCGACGTCGTCCGCCGGCTGCCGTCAGGCCACCTCGTCGTGGTCGACCGCGCGAAGGACATCGTCAACCGGGGCGGGACGAAGGTCGCGTGCGAGGAGATCGAGGAGATCCTGATGAACCACCCCGGGGTGCACAACGCCGCGGTGGTCGGTAAGCCCGACGACGTTCTGGGTGAACGGGTCTGGGCGTTCGTGATCCCTCAGGCGCCGCTGGAGCGCGGTGACCTCGCCGACTACCTGCACGAGCGCGGAGTGGCCGCGTACAAGGTTCCCGACCGGTTCGAACTCGTCCAGGAGTTCCCGTTCACGGCGGTCGGCAAGGTCGACAAGTTGGCGCTGCGCCAGCGCGCCGCGCAGGAGGAGGAACGATGACCGTCGACCTGTTCTCGGTGGCGGGGAAGGTCGCGCTGGTGACCGGGGGTGCCCGGGGAGTCGGAGCACTCATCGCGCAGTCCCTCGTCGAGTCCGGTGCCCGGGTGTACATCACGTCCCGCGACGGTGTCTCCGCGGAGAAGGTCGCCGCGGACCTGTCGTTGCTTGGCGACTGCCGGTCGCTGGCCGCGGATCTCTCCTCGGAGGACGGTTGCCGGGCACTCGCCGACGAGATCGGCCGGGCGGCGGACGCGCTGCACCTGCTTGTCAACAACGCCGGTGTGCTGTACGCCGCGCCGCTCGACGAGTTCGGCGAGACCGGGTGGCGCGAGACGCTCGCGGTGAACGTGGAAGCGGTCTTCCACCTGACGCGATTCCTGCGGCCACTGCTCGCCGCGGCATCGACGCCGGAGGACCCGGCGCACGTCATAAACGTCGGCTCGATCGACGGGTTGCGGGTTCCGGCGGCCGAGACGTACTCCTACGGCGCGAGCAAGGCCGCCATGCACCACCTGACGCGACACCTGGCGAGTCGACTCGCTCCACAGATCACAGTCAATGCGATAGCGCTCGGGCCGTTCGTCTCCGCGATGGTCGAGCAGGAGCTGGCCCGCGAGATCGGCGCGCGGTCGCCGATGCGCAGGCACGGCGGGATCGACGACGTCGGGGGGATCGTGCGTTTCCTCGGTTCCCGGGCGTCGGCCTACGTCACCGGCACCGTCGTGCCGGTCGACGGAGGAATGGCCGCGGCGCGCTGAGCACAAACCAGAAGACAACGGTTACCAACGAGATCGAGGTGTGAGCATGAGGGCAGAGAAGACGGCACTCGTCACCGGCGCGTCGTCCGGGATCGGGGCGGCGTTCGCGCGGCTGCTCGCCGCCGAGGGCTACACGCCGGTCCTGGTCGCCCGACGGACCGACAGGTTGACGCAGGTGGCGAACGAGATCCGGGAGCGTACCGGGACCCGCTGCGAGGTACTGACCGCTGACCTGACCGACCCCAAAGCGCCGGAATGGGTCGTGTCGCAAGCCAACGAGATCGTCGGTGGCATCGACGTGTTGGTGAACAACGCCGGCCTGTGCCGTAACGAGACCTTCGCCGAGGCGCCGTGGGAGCGGGCGGCGGGGGAGATCCAGCTGATGGTCACCGCACCCACGGAGCTCATCCATCGGGTGCTGCCGCACATGCGCAAGCGCGGCTGGGGTCGGATCGTGAACATCTCATCGGTGTCGGCGCTCGGCCCGCCCGGTGCGAGTCTGCTCTACACGGGAGTGAAGAGCTACCTCCTGCACACGTCGCAGGCGCTGGACATGGAGCTCAAACCGCAGGGCATCAACCTCACCGCGCTGTGCCCGGGCCAGACCCGCACCGAGTTCCACGACGTGATGGGCGTGCGGGAGATCGCCGACAAGATGCCCGGCTTCATGTGGCAGGACGCCGACACGGTCGCCGCCGCCGGCTGGAAGGCCGTGTCGAAGGGGAAGCCGGTCTGCATCCCCGGCGCGATGAACGGAGTGATGGCCTACCTGACCCGGCCCATGACGGTGAATGCCGCCTATTCGTTCGGCCGCAAGTTCAACCCGTTCAAGGACACCGCCGCGTAGCACCTGGCGGTCCGAGATGAAGAGGTGTGGTGCGCAATGACAGAAACAGGCGATACGACCCAGCCGACGCTGGCGATGAACGAGAAGTTCTTCCTCGTCGTCGACTCGGCCACCGTCGGCCAGCACGTGGCGATGCTTGCCGTCTTCTCACCACCGGACGGCGCCGACGCTGACTTCCCCGTCCGGCTGCTGGAACGGCTGAGGAAGATCCGTACCTTCGCGGCACCGTTCAACTACGTGCTGGACCGGCCGGCGCTTCGCAAGATCGCGCCGTCGATGAGCGCGCTCCCCGACGACCAGATCGACCTCGACCGGCACCTGCGGTACCACCGGCTCCCGGCGCCGGGCGGCCAGCGCGAACTGGACGACCTGATCGCCGAGCTGCACTCGCCGCGGCTCGACTTCGGGCGGCCGCTGTGGGAGTACCACCTCATCGACGGGCTGGCGAACGGGCGTTTCGCCACCTACGTCAAGTTCCACCACGCGGTCATGGATGGTGTCGGCTGGAACCAGCGCTTCACCCAGTCGGTGACGCTCGAGCCCGAGGACCAGGAGCTTCGGCCCATCTGGACCATCGGTCCCAACGCGGCCCGGCCGGCCCCGCTGGCTCCGGCGCCGATGAAAGACGTGATGGCCGTGCGGAAGGAGATGAAGCGCAACGCGAAGCGGGCGGTGCCGGAGATCGCCGCGCCCTACCTGGCACCGAAGACCGTCCTCAACGGGCGTCTGACCAGACGACGCCGGGCGACGACCGTGGCCTATCCGCTCGACCGCATCCGGGGCATCGCCAAGACCGCTGGCGTCACGGTCAACGACGTCCTGGTCAGCTCCGTGGCCGGCGGGCTACGCCGCTATCTCGAGGAGCGCGGTGAACTCCCGAGCAAGTCGCTGATCGCCAGTGCCCCGTACAACATCCGACTACCCGGCGACGACGCCACCCTCAACGCCTACAGCACGATCCTCATCACGATGTTCACCGACATCGCGCACCCGGTCGAGCGGCTGAAGGCGGTGGCGCGGTCGAGTGGCTTCGCCAAGCGGGACATCCGCAGCCGTACGCCGGAGGTCGCGGTGATGTACTCGCCGCTGATCGGCGGGACCTGGACGCTCAATCAGATGACCGGGCTGGCGGGACGGACGGCCCCGCCGTTCAGCACCATCGTCTCCTGCATTCCGGGCCCGGACAGCGACCTCTACCTCGGCGGAGCGCACCTGGACGCGATGTTCCCGATCGGGCCGCTCTACCACGGTAGTGGGCTGATCGTCGCGGCCCTGACCATCTCGGGGACCTTCGGCATCGGGTTCCACTGCTGCCCGGACACGGTGCCGGGGATCGAGTCGATCGCCCGGTACACCGCGGCGGCGCTTGACGACCTGGAGTCCACTCTGGCGGTCGGCGCGGGCACCTGATCGGATGACGGGATACGCCATGTTCGACGACATGTCGCAGTTCCACGCCTGGCTCGCCGAGCGGGAACTCGCAAACGAGTACCGCGTCTCCGTCACGTCGCTGGACTCCCTGGACGGCTGGCGCACCGATCCGGAGACCGGGAACATCCACCACCACAGCGGCAGGTTCTTCTCGGTGATCGGCGTCAACGTCGACGCGGACAGCCGTACCCCTGCGGCGTGGTCGCAGCCGATCATCCTGCAACCGGAGATCGGGATTCTCGGCATCCTCGCCAAACGGGTGGACGGCACGACGTACTGCCTGATGCAGGCGAAGATGGAGCCGGGAAACATCAATCTGCTCCAGCTGTCGCCCACGGTCCAGGCCACCCGGAGCAACTTCACCCGGGTCCACGGGGGCAGCGCCGTGCCGTACCTGGAGTACTTCCGCACCCCGCGGCGGGGTCGACCGGTGTTCGACTCGCTCCAGTCGGAGCAGGGGTCGTGGTTTCTCGGCAAGCGCAACCGCAACATGATCGTCGAGGTGGAGGAGGAGGTACCGGTCGGGGAGAACTTCTGTTGGCTCAGCACCGGTCAACTGGCGGAGCTGATGCGGATTCCGAACCTGGTGAACATGGACGCCCGTACGGTGTTGTCGGGGGTCTCCTTCCTCACCGGCGACCGGCACCAGCGCGACGGCGAGGCCCGCCACCCGCTCGGCCACATTCTGAGCTGGTTCACCGAGGTCAAGTCACAGCAACAGCTCAAGCGGTCGATCGTGCCGCTGCGCGAGTTGCCGGACTGGAAACGTTCCAGAGGGACGATCCACCGCCTCGACGGGCGGCACTTCTCGGTCATCGGCGTCGACGTGCGAGCCAGCGACCGCGAGGTACGCAGCTGGTCGCAACCGATGTTCCGGCCGTCCGCCCGTGGCGTGATCGCCTTCCTCGGCCGGCACTTCGACGGCACGTTCCACGTCCTGGTGCACGCGCGGACCGAGGCTGGCACCGCCGACGTCGTCGAGATGGGGCCGACAGTGGCGTGCATCCCGGACAACTACGCCGGCGCGGTGGACGCCGAACGGCCCCGGTACCTCGACGTCGTCCTGGGTGCGTCCCCGTCGCAACTGCTCGTCGACATCCTCCACTCGGAGGAGGGCGGCCGGTTCTACCACGCCGAGAACCGGTATCTCGTCATCGACGTGGGCGAGGACTTCCCGGCGGAACCCCCGTACGGCTACTGCTGGCTGACCGTCGACCAACTGGCCGGCTTCATCCGATACGGCAACCACGTGAACGTCGGTGCGCGCTGCCTGCTCAGCTGTATGACCGACCTCATCTCGCAGGAGGCGACACCATGACATTGCGGGTGTGGGACTACGGCGCCGAGTACGCCAAGGAGAAGAACGACATCCTCGACGCCGTCGAGACCGTGTTCGAATCGGGGCAGCTCATCCTCGGGGCGAGCGTGCGGAACTTCGAGGCCGATTTCGCGGCCTACCACGGGGTGCCCTTCGCCACCGGCGTGGACAACGGCACCAACGCCATCAAGCTGGGCCTGGAGGCGATCGGGGTCGGGCCCGGCGACGAGGTGATCACCGTTTCGAACACCGCGGCACCGACAGTCGTGGCCATCGTCGGCACCGGCGCGACCCCGGTCTTCGTCGACGTGCGCGAGCGCGACTTCCTCATGGACACCGACCAGGTGGCCGACGCTGTCACGGCGCGTACCAAGGCCGTCGTGCCGGTGCACCTCTACGGGCAGTGCGTGGACATGGCACCGCTGCGGCGGTTGGCCGCTGAGCGGGGTCTGCGGATCCTGGAGGACTGCGCGCAGTCGCACGGTGCCCGCCAGCAGGGGCAGCTCGCGGGCACGATGTCCGACGTCGCGGCGTTCTCGTTCTACCCCACGAAGGTGCTCGGAGCCTACGGCGACGGCGGAGCGGTGATCACGTCGGACGCCGACACCAACCGCGATCTCCGGCAGCTGCGCTACTACGGGATGGAGGAGGTCTACTACGTTGTCCGGTCGCCCGGACACAACTCGCGCCTGGACGAACTGCAGGCCGAGATCCTGCGGCGGAAACTTCGCCGACTCGACGCGTACATCGAGGACCGCAACCGGGTCGCCCGCCGCTACGAACGGTACCTCGCCGATGTCGACGGCCTGCTCCTGCCGCGGACCAACCCGGGTAACACCCACGTCTACTACGTCTACGTGGTGCGTCACCCGGCGCGCGACGCGATCCTCGACGCGCTGCGCGCCAAGGGCATCTCGCTGAACATCAGCTACCCCTGGCCGGTCCACACGATGAGCGGCTTCGCGCACTTCGGCTGGGAGCCGGGCATGCTGCCGGTCACCGAGAAGCTGGCCGGAGAGATCTTCTCCCTGCCGATGTACCCGTCGTTGTCCGAGGCCGACCAGGACCGGGTCATCGAGGCGCTGCACGAGGTGGTCCCGACCCTATGACGCCGGCCCGCACGTTCCGCACCTGCGACATCGACAGCGCCGTCGAGTTCACCGCTCCGGTCCACCGCGACGACAGGGGCCAGTTCACGAACGTGTTCCGCGGCTCCGACTTCCGGTCCGCCGTGGACCGTCCGCTGTTCGCCGTACGGGACGTCAGCTTCAACGTCTCCGGCCGGGGGGTGCTCCGCGGCATCCACTACACCGCCGGCCCGCCGGGCCGGGCGAAGTACGTGTACTGCCCGCACGGCCGGGTTCGGGACTACCTCGTCGACCTGCGCGTCGGTTCTCCGACGTACGGTCGCTCGGTCTGCACGGAACTCAGCGGTGACAACGGGCGGGCGTTGTACATCCCGATCGGTGTCGGCCACGCCTTCCTGGCGCTGGAGGACCGTTCGACTGTCGTCTACCTGATGTCGGAGGAGTACGACCCGCTCCGGGAACTCGCGGTCTCGGCGCTGGACCCCGAGCTGGGCCTGTCCGTACCACCGGGCCTTCCGATCGCCAGGTCCGAGCGCGACACGGCCGCGCCCACCCTGGCCGAGGCGCGCGCCGGGGGACTGCTGCCGGAGTACCGGTCCTGCCTTGAGGCGGAGGCGGCGCTGTGGCAATGACAGCGGCCGGCGCACCGACGCCGCACGTCACGGTCCTCGGCGCCACCGGGTTCATCGGGTCGGCGGTGCTGCGGGAACTGGCAGCGCGACCGATTCGGATCCGGGCCGTGTCACGCCGACCCGGTCCGGTGCCTCCGGCCGGGCCCGCCGAGGTCGAGGTGCGGACCCTCGACCTTACCGCGCCCGGCGCGGTGCGGGAGGCGACAGAGGGTACCGATCTGGTCGTCCACGCGGTCGCGCACATCGCCGGAGTGTCGACCTGGCGCGTCGACGCCGGGGACACCGGGGCGGAGCGGGTAACCGTCGGTGTCGCCCGGGACCTTGTCGACACTGCCGCCACCCGTGGCGGCGGCCCGCTGCCTGTCGTGTTCACCGGCACGACCACCCAGGCCGGTCTCACCCGGCACGAGGTGCTCGACGGCAGCGAGCCCGACCGGCCGGCCGGCGAGTACGACCGCCAGAAACTCGCGGCGGAGCGTCTGTTGTTGGCAGCGACCGAACGCGGTGTGCTGGCGGCCACCTCGCTACGGCTGCCGACGGTCTTCGGCTACGGCCCCCACTCGACGGCGCCGGACAAGGGTGTCGTCGCCGTCACGGTCCAGCGGGCCCTGGCGGGCCAGCCGCTGACGATGTGGCACGACGGATCGGTCCGGCGGGACTTCCTCTACGTCGACGACGCCGCCCGTGCGCTTACCGCCGCGGGTGACCACATCGACGAACTGTCCGGCCGTGGCTGGCTCGTCGGCACGGGTGTCGGTACTCCACTCGCCGAGGCCTTCGCCGCGATCGCCGACATCGCGGCGGAACTCACAGGCACGCGCGTCCCGGTGGTCTCCGTCGAGCCACCGGAGTACGCCGAACCCGGCGACTTCCGCAGCGTGACAGTCGATTCCACGGCCTTCCGCACGGTCACCGGCTGGCGCCCCCGGGTCGGCCTGACAGCCGCGCTGCGGCACACGATCGCCCACTGCCAGGGGCAACTCGCTGGCCGGGGCGGTGGACGCCCGGACGAACGATGACCTGCGACAGACACGTCCCACGATCTATGGAGAAGACATGTGCCGAATCTGTGGCGGAGTGGTCAACGAGTTCCTGGACCTCGGCCGGCAGCCGCTGTCCGACGCCTTCGTGGAGCCGGACGAGACCGCCGACGAGTTCTACTACCACCTGCGGGTCGGTGTCTGCGAGTCGTGCTCGATGGTGCAGCAGTTGGCGGAGGTACCGCGGGAACGGATGTTCCACGACTCGTACCCGTACGTCTCCTCGGGGTCGGTCCGGATGCGCGAGCACTTCACCCGCACCGCCCACGATCTCCTCGAATGCGAGTCGACAGGCAGCGACCCGTTCATCGTCGAGATCGGTTCCAACGACGGCACCATGCTGGCCGCCGTTCGCGCGGCCGGCGTACGACACCTGGGGGTCGAGCCGTGCGGCGGGGTCGCCGACGTGGCACGCGCCGCCGGTGTCCGGGTGCGCTCGGCCTTCTTCGAGGAGGCGGTCGGTGCGGAGATAGCCGCGCAGGACGGTCCCGCCAACGTCGTCTTCGCGGCGAACACGATCTGCCACATCCCGTACCTGGATTCGATCTTCCGCGGGATCGACGCCCTGCTGGCGCCGGACGGTGTCTTCGTCTTCGAGGACCCCTACCTGGGTGACGTCATCGAGAAGAACTCCTTCGATCAGATCTACGACGAGCACTTCTACGTGTTCTCGGCGCGGTCGGTGCAGGCGATGGCCCGGCGGTTCGGCTTCGAGCTGGTCGACGTGCGGCGGCTGCCCGTGCACGGCGGGGAGGTGCGGTACACGCTCGCCCGAGCGGGGGCGCGGACCCCGTCGGCAGCGGTGGCCGCCCTCGTCGCCAGCGAAGATGCCCGTGGCCTGGCCGAGCTGTCCACTCTGCACGCGTTCGCGGCCGAGGTCGACCGGATCAGCCGTGACCTCGTCGGTCAGCTCGAGAAACTGCGGGACAGCGGGCTGCGGGTGGCCGGCTACGGCGCCACCGCCAAGAGCGCGACGGTGACGAACTACGCCGGGATCGGGCCCGATCTCGTGCCCTGTGTCTTCGACACGACGCCGGCCAAGCAGGGACGCCTGATGCCCGGTTCACACATCCCGGTACGCCCCGCCGAGGAGTTCGCCGAGTACGGCGCGGACCGGCTCCTGCTGTTCGCGTGGAACCATGCCGAGGAGATCATCGCCAAGGAGAAGGATTTCGCCCGAGGCGGCGGGCGTTGGCTGCTCTACGTACCGGAGGTGCGTCTTCTCTGAGCGGATACGTGCTCAGGCTGCGGAGCGGTGGGACATGGCTCCGTAGCCAGCGGCAGGGGATACCCGACAACCACGTACCGGTGGGAAATTGCGACGCTACCCTTATTGGCGGTGCGGTAGAAGTGCTCCGCCTCGGCGATTTATCGAGGCCATGAACCGGGTGTGACCGGGGTCTCCGACGCGGTGCAGCTGACTGTTGCCCTCCGCCGCGCGATACGGTCCGCTGAATCGCTGCTGATATTTACCTCTGCGAAACGCTTTTGGTAACTTCCTCTCCCGCACGGCAGGCCGGAAACCCCTGGTAGCAGTGCAGGTGGGCGCACTGCCAATCGGTGAGACTGCGGGATATCGCGATACTAGGCATGGTGAATCGCCTCGTTACGGTGTCAGTGACGACCAGCTGGGCGGTGTGCTCTTCATGCCTTTTCGTGTGATCTACATGAACGTGTATGCAGATCTAACCTGTTGCCTTGCTGGTGGCTGCTGGTAGCGTCGAGAACTGTTCCGCTGAAAACCGACAAGTTATGGCGATGGTCCGCGCCGATCTGCTCGGCTCGCGGTTTGTTTTGGGGACGGACTGTGTCGCGTCGATCTGCAACTGCGGATATGCCGTGGGAAGAAGTGGCGGAGACCATCGAGTTCATCTCCGCCTGCTGTTCCGGCCGGACCGCGCCGGGAATTGCCGCACGCTGCGTGCCAAGCCGCGGGCCGGCCGAGAGCGACAGGCGCTTGGGCCGACTGCCGCCGGGTGCCCGACCTCGGCGGGACCGGCTGCGTCGCGGCCATTCTGTCCCCGGCCGAGCGCCCACGGGCCGCCGGCCATCGGGCCGAGTCGAGACGCGGTCGGCCGCCCGCCCACCACACCTGCGGCTCGTCGGCGCCGGCCCCAGCCGGCGCGAGCCAGTACCGCCGGAGTCCAGAGTCGTCACAGGAAGAGGATGAGATGTCGAGTTTCGAGAGTCTGTCCCGGCTGGACCTCTCCTACCCGGAGGATGCCCGGCGCATCCGTACCCGGGCGGACGTGGAGCTCTACTACGAGGTCCGCGGCGAGGGTACGCCGATCACGCTGCTGAACCACTTCCTGATGAGCGCGCCGCTGTGGCGGGTGTTCACCGAGGATCTGGCCAGCAGCTATCGCCTGATCAGCTACGACCTGTGCAACCACGGTGCCTCCTCGCACGTGGCCGAGGAACCGACCTGGGCCGAGCACGTCGACGACCTGGTCGCGTTGCTCGACGCCCTCGAGATCGAGTCGACGTACCTGATCGCGGCGTCGGCCTCCACCGTGCTGGCCCGGGACATGGCGCTGATGCACCCGGACCGGGTCAAGGGCATGGTGCTGGCCGGTCCGGTCTACGGACCCAAGGGCATGCGGCGTCAGCGGCAGTTGCAGCGGGCCTGGCTACGGACCATCGAGAGCCACGGCATCGTGGGCTTCTACGAGCACCTCTACCCGGAGCTGTTCAGCGCCGAGATGAACGAGGCGCTCGGCACCCCCGGCTTCCTCGGCCTGCGCGAGGCCTTCACCGCGGTCACCACCCTCGAAGACCTGGTCAACGGGCTGAACCGGTCGCTCGTCGACGACCACAAGCCGGAGCAGGCGGCAGGCGTCCAGGCACCAACGCTGATCGTGGTCGGCGACGACGATCTGCTGCTGAGCCCGACCGGTGCCCGGGAACTGGCCGAGCAGTTCCCCAACGGCAGCTACGAGATCATGCCGCGCGCCGGTCACCAGCCCTTCCTCGACGACGCCGCGGGATTCCAGGCGATCGTCCGCAAGTTCGTCGACGAGGTGCAAGCGCGCGCCTGAGGCGACAACCACACATTGATGAGGAGGAACCGTGGCGGATCCTGGAGACATCGCGGTGATCGGCATGGCCTGCCGGTTCCCCGGTGGTATCGATTCCCCGGAAAGTCTGTGGAACCTGATCGCAAACGGCGGCGACGCGATCACCGAGATTCCCGCGGACCGATGGGACGCGGATGAGCACTACGACGCCGAGCAGGGAGTGCCGGGCCGTTCGGTGTCGCGCTGGGGCGGCTTCCTGACCGACGCCGGAGGCTTCGACGCGAAGTTCTTCAAGATCGCCGAGCGGGAGGCGCTCGCCACCGACCCGCAGCACCGGGTCCTGCTGGAGACCGCCTGGGAGGCGGTCGAACGATCCGGAACACCGCCGTCCGCGCTCGCCGGCACCCGCACCGGCGTCTTCGTCGGCATCGCCCACGGCGACTACTCGGTCGTCACCCACGGGGTACGGAAGATCCACCCGTACTGGTTCACCGGCACCGCCTTCAGCATGGCCTCCGGGCGGATCTCGTTCGCGCTGGACCTGGCCGGTCCGTCGCTGAGCGTCGACACCGCCTGCTCCTCGGGCCTGACCTCGGTGCGCCAGGCGTGCATGAGCATCCGCTCCGGCGAGAGCGACATGGCCCTGGCCGGTGGCGTCATGCTGATGCTGATCCCGGAGCCCGCGGCCGGCGCGTCCGGGCTCGGCATGCTGTCCCGCAGCGGCAGGTGCCGGCCCTTCGACAGGTCCGCCGACGGCTTCGTCCGGGCGGAGGGCTGCGGCATGGTGTTCCTGAAGCGGGCGACCGACGCGCTGGCCGACGGCGACCACATCCTGGCGGTGATCAAGGGCATCGCGACGAACCAGGACGGTCGCACCGACACCATCACCATGCCGTCACAGGCCGCGCAGGCCGCGGTGCACCGGGCCGCGCTGGCCGACGCCGGGATCACCCCCGAGCAGGTCGGGATGGTGCAGGCGCACGGCACGGGCACGCCGGTCGGTGACCCGATCGAGTTCCGCGCCCTGGCCGAGGTCTACGGCCAGGGCACCGGCCCCTGTGCGGTGACCTCCGTCAAGTCGAACCTCGGTCACACCGAGTCGGCCGCCGGCACCGCCGGGCTGATCGCCACAGTGCTGGCGTTGCAGCATGGTGTCGTACCCGGGACGCTGCACCTCGAAGAACTCAACCCCGAGATCAGCGCGTTGAAGACCCGGCTCTTCGTGCCCGGCAAGTCCACGCCGTGGCCGGACGCCCCCGGGCCCCGGCGAGCGGGCGTCTCCTCGTTCGGCATGTCCGGCACCAACGTCCACGCCGTGGTCGAGGAAGCGCCCCGGACCCGGCCGGTCGCGGACAACCGGTCGCGGCGATCCGCCGCGCAGCTGGTTCCGCTGTCGGCCAGCGCGCCGGAGGAACTGGGCCCGACCGCCGAGCGGATGGCGGACTGGCTGGCCGTCCACGAGGACGTCACCCTCGCCGATCTCGGATACACCCTGGCGCGGCGGCGCGAGCACCGTGCGGTCCGTACCGCCGTGATCGCCTCGGACCGGCCGGAACTGATCGCCGCGCTGCGCGGCGTGGCCGACCAGGTGGCCGAGCGGCCCCCGGCACCGGTGGTCGGTGACGACTCGCGCGGCCCGGTCTGGGTCTTCTCCGGCCAGGGTTCGCAGTGGGCCGGCATGGGTGCCGCGCTCCTGGCGACCGAGCCCGAGTTCGCCGCCATGGTCGCCCGGGTGGAGCCGCTCGTCCAGCGCGAGTCGGGCTTCTCGGTGACGGCCGCGATGACCGACCCGGAGACGGTGACCGGCATCGACCGGGTGCAGCCGACGCTCTTCGCCATGCAGGTAGGGCTCGCCGCAGCCTGGCGTGCGGCGGGCGTGCGACCAGCCGCCGTCATCGGGCACTCGCTGGGCGAGGTGGCGGCCTCCGTGGTGTCCGGTGCGCTCTCCCTCGACGACGGCGTCAAGGTGATCTGCCGTCGGTCCCGGCTGTGCGCCCGACTGGCCGGTGCCGGCGCGATGGCCTCCGTCGAACTTCCCGCCGAGCGCGTCGAGCAGGAACTGGCCGCCTACGACGACGTCGTGGTGTCGGTCGTCGCCTCACCGGAGTCCACGGTGATCGGTGGCGCCACCGACCGGGTCCGTGAACTGATCGCGGGGTGGGAGAGCCGGGGCGTGATGGCACGCGAGGTCGCCGTCGACGTCGCCTCGCATTCGCCGCAGGTCGACCCGATCCTGGCCGAGCTGGCCGAAGTCCTCGCCGACCTCACGCCGGCCGCCGGGACGGTGCCCGTCTACGGCACCGCGCTTGACGACCCGCACACGCAGCCGGTCCCCGACGCCGCCTACTGGGTCGACAACCTGCGCCAGCCGGTAAGGTTCGGCGCCGCGGTGCTGGCCGCGCTCGAGGACGGTCACCGCGTCTTCCTGGAGCTCTCCCCGCACCCGCTGCTCACCCGAGCGGTGGAACAGTGCGCCCGGTCGTCCGGGCTGCCCGCAGCCGCCCTGCCGAGTATGCGGCGCGGCCAGGAGACCCCTTACGGCCTGCTCACCAGCCTGATCGAGGTGCATGCGGCCGGTGGCGGGGTCGACTTCTCGCTGCTGCATCCGGACGGTGACCTCGTCGAGGCGCCACTGCCGACCTGGGCACGCCAGCACTTGCTGGTCCGGTCCGACCAGTCTCCGCCAGCACACACGGTACGGGTGCATCCGCTGCTCGGCGCGCATGTCCGGCTCGATGAGAGCCCGGAGCGGCACGCCTGGCAGTCCGACGTCGGCACGGCGGTGCTGCCGTGGCTCGTCGACCACCGGGTTGGTGACGTTGCCGCCTACCCCGGCTCGGCGCACTGCGAGGCGGCGCTCAGCGCGGCCGGAGAGGTCTTCGGTGGCGGCGGCGAGGTGCACGGGTTGCGCTTCGAACGCATGCTGCTGCTCAGCGACCATGACGAGGTCACCGCGTCCGCCACGGTGACCGCGCCGGGCCAGGCCCGGTGGGAGGCGACCACGTCGGACAACGGCGAACGGGTCCGGCTGGCCTCCGCCACGCTGCACCCGTCGGCGGACGTCGCCGAACCCGAGCCGATCGACATCGACCTGCTCCTCGACGAGCATTCCGATCCGCTGCCGGGGGACGAGCTGCGGCGGATCGTCGGTGAGCGGGGCATCCAACCCGGACCGGCGTTCGCCGGTGTCACCACGGTCCACCGCCTGCCGGGCACGGACGGCCGGACCGTGCTCGGTGAGGTCGAGCTGCCGTCCGCGCTGCGCAGCGGAAACGACGGTTTCGGTATCCACCCGGCGCTGCTGGACGCCTGCTTCCAGTGCGTGATCGCGATGCCCGCGGTGGCGCAGGAGGTGGCGGACGGCGGCCTGATGGTCCCGCTGGAGGTGGGACGGATCCGCCAGTGGGCACCGTCCGCCGCCGCACGGTACTGCCATCTGCGACTGGTGTCCCACGACAGCACCCGGGTGGTCGCTGACATCCAGCTGACCGATCGCTACGGCGCTGTCCTGTTGACCGTGGAGGGCCTGGTCATGGGCACCAGCGGCAGCGACGAGGAGAGTGCCGGGCAGATCCTGGCCGAGCGGCTGCTCACCGTGGGCTGGCACCGCAGCGAGCCGCCGCGACCCGCCGAGAGCCGGTCCGACGACTCGTGGCTGATCCTCGCGCCGGACGCGGCGGTCTGCGAGCCGGGCGAGCTCGCCACGGCCCTGCGCGGGCAGGGCGGCAAGGCCGAAGTCCGTCCGTGGGCGTCCGCCGGCACTGCGCCCCTCGTGCCGGAGGGCACCTGGCGTGGCGTCGTGCTGCTCTGCCCACGACCGGCTGGACCTGCCGATGAGGACGGCATCGCCCGCGGCCGCGACCTGGTGCAGGCGGTTGTCGGGGTCGCGCAGGAACTCGCCGCGTTCGGTGGCACACCGCCCCGGCTCTACGCGGTCACCCAGTCCGCACAGCAGGTCATGACCGGCGACGTGGTCAACCTCGAACACGCCGGGGTGCGCGGCCTGCTGCGCGTGATCGGCGCCGAGTTCCCCGACGTCCGGGCCACCCAGATCGACGTCGACGAGGCGGTGGTCGAGGCACTCGCCGCCGAACTCGCCGCCGACAGCCCCGAGGACGAGACCGCCTGGCGCGCCGGGCACCACTACACCGCCCGGCTCGAGCGGGCCCCGCTCGCCGCCGGGGAACGGCACCGGACGGTCACCGACCCCGACGCCGACGGTTTCCGGCTGGAGATCCGCCACCCGGGCGACTTGGACTCGTTGGAGCTGGCCGTCGTCCCGCGCCGTAGCCCCGGCCCGGGCGAGATCGAGATCGCGATCGGCGCCGGCGGCATCAACTTCGTCGATGTGCTGGTGGCGCACGGCAACGGCTTCAGCTACGAGGGGGAGATTCCCGGCTTGGGCGTGGACTGTGCGGGGACCGTGGTCCGGGTCGGCGACGAGGTCACCGGGTTCGCGATCGGCGATCGGGTGATGACCGCCGTCGGTGTCACCGACGGCGCGTGGGGGAGCCACGTCACTGTCGACGCCCGGCTCGCCGCCCCGCTGCCGGCCGGGCTGAGCGTCGAGGAGGGGGCGGCGACCCCGGCGGTCTACGCCACCGCCTGGTACGCCCTGCACGAGCTGGCCCGGATGCGGCCCGGCGAGCGCGTCCTGATCCACTCGGCCACCGGCGGCACCGGGCAGGCCGCGGTTGCCATCGCCCGCCGGATCGGCGCGGAGATCTTCGCGACCGCCGGCAGTGCGGACCGCCGGGAATGGCTGCGCTCGACAGGTGTCACGCACGTCTACGACTCCCGCAGCCTGGAGTTCGCCGACCGGATCCGCGAGGACACCGGCGGTGCGGGTGTCGATGTGGTGCTGAACTCGCTCACCGGTGCGGCGCAGCGGGCGAGCCTGGACCTGCTGACCTTCGGCGGCCGGTTCGTCGAGATCGGCAAACGGGACATCTACGGCGACTCCCGGCTGGACCTTGCCCCGTTCCGGCGCAACCTGGCCTTCTACAGCGTGGATCTGGAGCTGATGGCAGGTGTTGATCCGGGACTGCTCGGTCGGCTGCTCCGCGAGGTGGCGGAGCTGATGAGCCGTGGCGAGCTGCCGGCGCCGATGGTCACCGCGTTTCCGCTGAGTGAGGCGGCGACCGCGATCCGGACGATGGCCGCGGCCCAGCACACCGGCAAGTTCGTGCTCACCACAGCTGTCGAGCCCGGTACGCCTGTGGTGGTGCCGCCGGCCCGGTTCTCGGCGTTCCGCGCCGACGGCGCGTACCTCGTCACCGGCGGACTGGGGGGCCTCGGCCTGCGGCTGGCCCGGCACCTCGCCGAGGCGGGCTGCGGCCGGATCGTGCTGAACTCGCGCTCCGCGCCGAACGCCGAGGGGACCGCCGCGATCGCCGCGCTACGTGAGGCGGGGGCCGACGTGCAGGTGGAACTCGGCGACATCGCGGATCCGGGCACCGCGGTACGGCTGGCCGCCGCCGCCCGGGCCACCGGACTGCCCCTGCGTGGGGTGCTGCACGCCGCGGCGGTGGTCGAGGACGCCACAGTGCCGAGCATCACCGCCGAGTTGGTGCACCGGGACTGGGTGCCCAAGACGTACGGGGCCTGGCATCTGCACCACGCCACGATCGATGACGACCTGGACTGGTTCTGCTGCTTCTCGTCGGCCGCCGCGCTGCTCGGGTCCCCGGGTCAGGGCGCCTACGCCGCCGCGAACAGCTGGCTGGACGGGTTCGCGCACTGGCGGCGTGCGCAGGGGTTGCCGGTGACCGCGATCGCCTGGGGTGCCTGGGCCGAGATCGGCCGCGGCGCGGTGCTCGGCGAATCCGGTGACACCACGATGATCACGCCTGACGAGGGGGTCCGCGCCTTCGACACCCTGCTGCGGCACACCAGGACCTTCACCGGGTACGTCCCGCAGTCCCGGGCGCCGTGGTTGACCTCACTCGCCCGTCGCAGCCCGTTCGCGGCGGCGTTCCAGGACAGCCAGCCAGCGCAGTCGCAGGCGTCGGCGCTGCTCAGCGAAGTGCGGGCACTGCCGGCCGGTGAGCGGGTCGGCTGGCTGAGCAGGTTCCTGGCCCGGGAGGCCGGCGCGATCGTCCGCGGGACTGTCGACCCCGGCCGGCCGTTCAACGACTACGGTCTGGACTCGCTCGGCAATCTGGAGCTGCGGACCCGGGTCGAGACCAGCCTGGGTATCCGGGTCGCCCCCAAGGCGATCGCCACCAACAACTCGGCCCGGGCGCTGGCCCAGCACCTGGCCGAGCTGCTCGGCGAGCAGGAGGCGCGGTGACGGCGATCCTGTTGACGGGGGTGACGGGGTCCCTCGGCGGCCATCTCGCCGCGGCCCTGCTCGCCCAGCCACACCCGGTGATCTACTGCCTGGTCCGTGCGACCGGACCGGCGGCGGCCGATCGCCGGCTGCGGGAGCGGATGGCCGAGGTCGGCGTGGACGATCCGCAGCGTCTGATCGCGGTGCCGGCCGACCTGGATCGTCCCGGTCTCGGCCTGCCGCCGAAGGTCTGGAACGACCTGGCCGAACGGGTCTCGCGGATCTATCACAGCGCCGCGTCCGTGCACATGACGGCGCCGTACCACGATCTGGCGCCGTCGAATGTCGGCGGCACCAGGGCGCTCGTGGAACTGGCCACGGCGGCTGGCCGGCCGGTCGGCTTCCACTTCGTCTCCACGATCGCGGTGTTCGCCGATGCGGCCCGGGCCGGACTGTCCCGGGTGGACGAGACGACCCCACCGTCGATGGCGACGTCAGGGCACCTCGGCTACCCGCGATCGAAGGTGGCCGCCGAACGGGTCGTCGCCCGGGCCGCCGAGCGTGGCGTGACGGCCACGATCTACCGGCCGGGTCTGGTGACCGGGCATTCCGGCACCGGTGGCACCTCCACGTCCGACCTGCTCATGCCGCTGCTGAGGGCGGCCGTCGCGGTCGGGGCGGTACCCGAGCGGGTCGAGGCGGTGCCGATGGACGCTGTCGATCAGGTCGCCGGCAACCTGGCCCGGCTGTCCGCCGGGCCGTCGGCCGCCGGGCGGGCGTATCACCTGGTGAAGCCGCAGCCGGTGGCGCTCACCCACGGATTCGACGCGCTGCGCCGGGCGGGGTATCCGCTGGACTCCCTGCCCGGCCCGGTCTGGTGGGAACGGGCGACCGAACGGGCCACCCATCCGGACGTGGCACCGCTGATTCAGATGGGGAAGATCGGGCGGCGGATGCTGGGCCTGGAGCCGGCGTATCCGATGCCGGAGATCAGCGCGGAGCACACCTGGGCGGCCCTGCGCGCTGCGGCGCCGGCGCCGCCGTCGGTGCCGCTGGACGACGCGTTCTTCGACCGTCTCATCGCGCACGGCTTCAGCCAGTCGGTCCGGGAGCGGCCGATCCTGGCCCGCTGAGAACCCCTGGGAACCAGGCCCCGTGCGTCTCGCGGGGCCTGGTTCCGCTTCCGGGATCCGTACCGGCGGGGACCACTGTGCCCAGGTTCTGTCGTCGAACGCCGCGACAGCCTCAGGCGCCCCACTGTTGTGGAGCGCCTGAGGTGGTGATGCAGAGGATCAGCTCGTGGTGGTCAGCGAGGCGGCCTGCGCCACGAGCGCCTTCCGGTCGATCTTGCCGTTGAGGCTCAGCGGGAGCTTCGCCACGTGCACCAGGAAACGCGGGGTCATGTACGTGGGCAGCCGCCCCGCCAGGAAGTCCCGCAACTCCGGATCGGAGACGGCCTCCCCGGTGAAGAACCCGGCCAGCTCCACGATGCCGTCGTCGGCCGGGCACGGCACCACGGCGGCCTCCTCCAGGCCAGGGTGCGCCCGCAGGGCCGCCTCGATGTCACCCGGCTCGATCCGGTAGCCGTGCACCTTCACCTGGTTGTCGACACGTCCCAGGTAGACGGCCACCGCGTCGTCGAACCGGACCCGGTCACCGGTGCGGTACCAGTGCCGCTCGTCCGGTCGTCCGGGACCGTCGTGGGTGCCGAGGAGCTCACCGTCCCACAGCACGAACCGGCCACGGTTGTGCGCGGGATCCAGATAGCCGTCGAACCGCTGCGGGCCACGGACCAGCAGCTCACCCTCGTCGGCGGCGGTGCCGTCATCGTCGAGCACCACGTGCTCGACTGTGGGGTAGACCCGTCCGATCGGGAAGGTGCCGTTCGGGGTGGCCGGCGGGTCGGCCGGATCGTGGGGCAGCAGGTGGGTCAGGCAGGTCACCGTCGCCTCGCTGGGTCCGTACACGTTGGCCACCGCGCTGTTCGGTGCGGCCTCCCGCCAGGCCCGCACGTGCTCGGGCGTCAGCGCCTCACCGCCGAAGATGCTCCACCGCAGGTCCGGCAGCCCGCCGGTGGTCAGGTCGCCCAGCCACCTGGCCATGGTGACCGACGCCGGCGTCGAGACCCAGTGCGTGATGCCCTGACCGGCGATGAACCTCGACGGGGCGAGCAGGTCCGTCTTCGTCGGCACCACCACCGCCCCACCGGACGCCCACGCGGTCCACAGCGGGATCATCGACATGTCCCAGGACAGGTCGGCGGTCTGGGCGACCCGGGCACTGGCGCGGTCGGCGAACATCGGCGCGAAGTGCCCGACCCAGGCGGCGAAGTTGCGGTGCCGGATCGGCACGCCCTTCGGGCTGCCTGTCGACCCGGACGTGAAGATGATGTACGCCAGGTCATCGACGTCCGGGGTGCCGGCCTCGGCGGACGGGCCGCCACCGGTGAAGGTGGCGGCGTCGTCCGGCATCGACAGCAGCCGGACGCCGGTGGCGGCCCGCACCTGCGCGGCGAGTTCCCGCTCGGCGTCGGCGTGCACCAGCACGTCCAGCCCGGCCAGCCGCGCGATCTCCGCGTTGCGGACCGCCGGGAACTCGGTGTTGAGACAGATCACCGTGTCACCCAGCCGCAGGCTGGCCAGGTAGGCGACGTAGGTGGCCGCCACCGTCCGGGAGGCGAGGACACCGATCCGGCGCGGGGGACGCCCGGTCCGGTCTCCTGCCGTCCCGGCGATGGCGGCGGCGGCCCGACCCGCGGCCGCATCGAGCGAGGCGTACGTGAAGTCGGCACCGGCCACGCTCAGGGCGGTGCGGGTGGGGTGGGCGCGGACGGTGGCGCCGAACCACTCGTACATCGTCGGAATCGTGCTCACGGGTCACGCCTACCGTCGGCCTGCTCGGCGAACACCGTGTAGATGCCGCGTACCGTGCGCTCCTCGAAGAGCGTGCCTACCTCCGGACGGCGGCCGGCGTGCTGCTCCATCGCCACGAACAGCCGCACCCGGTGCAGCGACCGCCAGTTCACCTCCTGATCGAAGCTGTGCTCCAGATCCGGATCGGCCAGTGGCAGCCGCAGTTCGTCGCGGACGATGCGGATGAACTCGGCCTGCCCGATCACTCCGAGAGCTCCGCGGTGATCTCGAGAACCGCGGCGCTGAACATGAAGCCGGTGCCCGAGCCGGCGAGCACGACCCGGTCGCCGGGCTTGGCCTTCCGGGTCTCCAGCAGGTGGGTCAGCCCGGCGAACTGGTCGCCCGCGCCCAGGTGCCCACAGCGGCGGCCCCAGTCCCAGGTGGTACGGGAGATGTCCACACCGAACGCCTTGCGCGCGTCCCAGTCGGTAAGGGCCAGCCCCTGGTTCGGGAAGATCCACCAGGCGACGTCCGCGGGCTCCAACCCGGCCTCGGTCAGCGCCTGCTCGATGACAAGCATCTCCTTCTGCTGCAGCGCCTGCACCATGGGGACGTAGATCTCGGGGCCCTTCTCGGCCAGATAGGCGTGCACCCGGGCGTTGATGTTCACCGGCCAGCCGTTCCCGCCGCTCACGTCGCTCCACGGCTCCGCGCCGATCTGGATGTCGCCGTAGGTGGTGTCGCCGGTGGTCGCGCTGCTCACCAGCCGGGCGACTCCTGAGGACCGGCAGAGCAGCAGCGCGGTGCCGCCGTCGCCGAAGAGCATCCCGGAGGCGGTGGCGTAGCGGTTGTAGCCGGGCTCCACGAACCGGTCGGCGGTGGTGAGCAGCGCCGCGGAGGTGTCCGGTCGGGCAGTCAGGTAACCCGCCGCCAGCTCCAGGGCGGCCATGCCGCCGTTCGACGCCTGGCGCACTTCCATGGCGAAGCCGTCGCCGCGGACGGTGCGGCCCTGGACGTACGCGGCCGGTGCGAAGTCGTCCAGGCCCTGGTGCGCGATGTAGGAGTGGATCACCAGGTCGACCTGCGAGGCCCGGTCACCGGCACGGGCCACCGCCGCTTCCGCCGCTCGCACCGCCAGGTCGATAGTGGGTCCCTCGTCGTCCACCCGGGTGGCGAGGAAGCCGCTCGCCTCATTCTCCTTCGCCGGGTAACGCCCGTCGGCCACGGCGCTCTCGGTGGTCTCCTCGCGGCCCAGAGTCATTGCCACGGACCCGATGTAAAGGTCATTCCAAAGCACTGTGCGCCTCCCCTTGTGTCGAAATTCGAGGTCAGTCCTCGCCGTCGTTGTAGAGCACGTCGAGCGTTCCGGCGGAGTTGACAGTGGCCGTGGCCGGCAGCCGGTAGGAAGGGCTCCAACGCAGCCGATCCTCGAGCCGGTACGACGTCCGGAGCGTCAGCTTCCGGCCGTTCTTCGCGACGATGCTGCCCTCGTAGGGGGTGACCTTTCCGATGTCGGTCATCACGGTGAACATCGGTTTCGCCAGGCCGCTGAGATACCCGCTGCCAGAGATTTCCGAGGCGAGCCGCAGCCCTTTCGCCACGGTCGTACGGAACTCGTCCGTGCCCACCATCGGAACTGCGTGGAAGAGGTAGTGCGGGATGAACCGCAGGGTCCGCTGCCGGTCGTAGAGTTCGATGAGCGTCTCGGCCGCGTCGTTGACGCCCTTGAGCAGGACGTTCTGGCTGTAGAGACGCACGCCCCGCTGCTGCAGGGCGCCGAACACCTCGACCGCCTCCGGCTGCAACTCGAACGGATGGTTGACCTGTACACCGATCTCGAACTGGAAACGGTCGGCGAACTCCTCGAACACCCGGTAGGTGTCCGCGGTGAACGCGCCCGGGTTCTGCACCGGCAGCCGGGTGCCCATCCGGACGGTGATGATGTTCTCCGCGCTGGTGGCCACCGCGGACAGCAGCTCGTTGAGCTTGCGCGGCGAGATCAGGGGGTCGCCGCCGGTGATCAGGATCTCGCGCAGGTCCTCGTCACGCTTCAGGAAGTCCGCGATGGCGCCGATCTGGTCAGTGCCCAAGGTGTGCGGGTCGTAGAGACCGCGGACGCAGAACACGCACTCGCTGGCACAGGCGGAGAGCATGTCGATGACGACGACCCGCCGGTAGAGGCGCTCCAGGCCCTTGGGAAAGTCGCTCGACATGAGCGCGTCGAAGTGCCGCGTGTTGTTGCCGAAACTCGGGCCGGTAGACGGCATCCGAAAATACTGGTTGTAGATCCCGCGATAGGCGCCGGAATCCTCCCCGTGCTGCTTTTTCGCGCGCTCCAGCAGCTCCTGCGTGTACTTGTGGACCCGAGGCTTCTGTGTTTCGGTGATTACTCGGAGAAGTCCAGCCATGGTCGGTCATCCCTTACCCTAATGATGCCAACGGAAAAGCGCTTGGCATGCCGCATCAAGGACTGGTATCCGCCTGCGAGATCACGGGATCAAGTACTGCCTTCGCGGTCGGTCACGAATATCCCGCCGAACGTTTCCGGATCGCCGGAACGCTTCCGAGGTTACCAACCGCGATCCGGGCCGCAACCGACGTTCTTCATGAATGGATGTGAATTTCGCATCCGTGGTGAGGGCGGATCTCAGCTTCCGCCCCGGTCGATCTGTTGGGCGATGCCGTCGATGAAGACCTGCAGGCCGTACCGGAACCGTTCCCCGGGATCGGCGCCGGTGAGCGCGGCCAGCGCGGCCGAGTAGTGCGTCGACATGTCGGCGTCGAGCTTCTCGATGCGTTGACGCCAGTTGTCACCCGCCGGCAGTTCGGCCAGCGCCTGCTCCTCGATCACGTGTCCAAGCACGTAGTAGAAGAGGGCGAAGGCGAGCCACCCGGCCTGGGCCGGCGCCAGGCCGGCGGTGCAGAGTGCGGTGATCGCGCGGTCGGCGCCACGCATCGTGTTCAGGCCGGGAGCGAAGGTGCCGCCCACCACCCGGGCGCCGTCCCGGTGCGCCAGCATCGCCGACCGCATCCGGTCGCCGAGGACGTGCAGCTGCCGGCGCCAGTCGGCCTCCGGCAGCGGATCGCCGAGCCCATCGACGATCCGGTCCGCCAGGGCATCGAGTAGCGCCTCCTTGTTCGGGAAATGCCGGTAGAGGGCGCTGCCCTGGACATTGAGCGCGGCGCCGAGCCGGCGCATCGTCAGCCCGTCGAGCCCCTCGGCGTCCAGCAGCTTCAACGCGCCGTCGACCACGTCAGCCTTGCGCAGCACCCGTCGCTCCTCTGGTTTGACAACGACTTGCGGTCATTCCTAGCATCAACACCGTTCACCGTGAACGGTGTTAACGTCGGTCTCATCCAGTTCCCGTGCGTGATTCTGGACCAGTGAGGAGATCACATGCTCGACTCCCGAACCGGCCTGGCACCCCGCGGCGTCGTGCGGCCCCACCTGCCGCTCGGCGTCGTCGTGGCGATCTCCTGCCTGGCCCAGTTCACAGTCGTGCTCGACGCCACAATCGTCACGCTCGCGCTGCCCGACATGCGTGCCAGCCTCGACATGTCGGCCAGCCAGCAGCAGTGGGTGGTAAGTGGATACCTCATCGCCTTCGGCGGTTTCCTGCTGCTGGCGGCCCGGGCCGGTGACCTGTTCGGTTACCGGCGGGTCTTCCTGGCCGGCGCGGTGATCTTCACCCTGGCCAGCCTCGCCGGTGGACTCGCCACCAGCCCCTGGATGCTCCTGGTGGCCCGCGTCTTCCAGGGCCTCGGCGCTGCGGCTCTGTCACCCACCAGCCTCAACCTGATCACCGCCAGCCACAGCGACGAGGACCGTCGCGAGCGAGCCGTCACGCTGTGGAGCCTGATGGGCGCCCTCTCCAGCGTCGCCGGGCTCATCCTCGGCGGCGTCCTGACCGCCGGCCTGAGCTGGCACTGGGTCATGTTCGTGAACGTCCCGCCCGGCCTCATCCTGCTCGTCGCCGGCCTGCTCTGGCTGCTGCCTGACCGCGACACCGGCGAGCGCCGCCGCCTGGACCTCCCGGGTGCGCTCACGGCCACCCTCGGCATCGGTGCCCTGACCTACGGCTTCTCCGAGGTTGCCACCGACGGCTGGACCGAGACGAACGTGCTGGTCGCCCTGATCGCCGCCGCCGTGCTCCTGATCGGCTTCGTGGCCGTGGAGGCGAAGAGCCGTCATCCGCTGATCCCGCTGACCATCTTCCGCCTCCGCACCGTCAGCATCGGAAACTTCCTGATCTTCTGCATGGGTGTCACGATGACGGCCGGCATGGTCCTGCTCTCCCTGTACTTCCAGGAGGCGCTCGACTACGACCCGTTCACCACGGGCCTTTCGCTGCTCCCGATGTCCGCCATCGTGATCGCCGGCGGTCTCGGCGCCCGCCAGCTCCTGCCCAGGGTCGGCACCCGACCGCTCCTGCTCGCCGGCGGTCTCGTCACGACCGTGGGCCTGCTCTGGATGACCAGGATGCCGGCGGAGCCGGCCTACCTGACCCACGTCCTGGGTCCTACCCTGGTGACCGGCCTCGGCATGAGCCTGCTGCTGCCCGCGGCGACGGTAACCAGCACCACCGGTGTGGCACCCGGTGATGACGGCGCCGCGTCCGGCCTGCTCAACACCTCGCGTCAGATCGGCGGGGCGGTCGGCCTGGCCGTCCTGGTCACCATCGCCACCACGACGACCGAGCGGGCCCTGCCTGACACGACGCCAGTCAAGGCCATCGTGGACGGATTCCACACCGCCTTCCTGGCCAATGCCGCCGTGATGCTGGCGGCCACCCTCGTGGCACTGGCTCTGCCGAGGTCCGGGCGACAGTCCTGACACCGGGTGCCAGCCGGCCGCGAGTCCGACGTGGGCACGTCCCCTGCGGCAGCCGACGGGCCACCTACCGAGAGTGGGCATCGTCGAAGGCGATCAGCCGTCCGACGAACCAGGCGGGGTCGGCCAGGTGTGGGTAGTGGGTGGCGATCGGCGCTGATTCGACGACCGCGCCGGCCATCCGGCCGCGCAGCCAGGCCGGGTAGTCGTCCGCGACGGGTAGGCCGTGCACGGACAGGTAGGGAGTGGGCTGCCGGATCGCCATCACGCGCTCCATGAACGCCGTCAGCTCGCCCGGATCGAGGTCCAGCAGGGGAGCCCACGCGCCGAGCAGCACGTCCTGGCGCACCTTCCGCCGCGCGCCGAGGTCGGCGGCGACGGCGGGATCCAGCTGCCCGTACATCCGGGCGAAGGCCGAGGCCAGGAATTCCTCGAAGCCCGGACCGCGTACGGCCCGGGCCGTCGACGCCGGCAGGGGTGACACGTCGAGCGTCTGGTCGACGTTCACCACCCCCCGCACCGGGAAGCGAGCGGCGTAGGCGGTGGCCACCACCGCGCCGTAGGAATGCCCCACGACCAGCGGGCGCTCGTCCAGACCCAGGTCGCGGACGAGTTTGTGCACGTCACCGGCCAAGGTCAGCGGGTCGTACGGCGCTACGCGCGGGGAATCCCCGTGGCCCCGGAGGTCGACCCGGACGGTCCGGAAGTGGGTGGCCAGCGGCACCCGATCCCAGAAATGACGGTCCTCGGTCATCCCGTGGACGGCGAGGAGCAGGGGACCGGTCCCGCCGACGTCATGGGCGAGCGGGACGGTCGGCAGCGTTGTCGAGGTCACCATCCAACTGTCCGCACCGGTCGGTGTCGCGACCAGTGACGCCACGTCACTGTCGGCGATGACACAACACCACCGGACGGCGCAGCCGGTGTGGCGGCCCGTACCGCTGATTTCCTACGATGGGCCATCGTCCCATTCGCGGAGATGGATGTCATGGGTGATCGGATCTTGGCAGATAGGACCGTCGTGATCACCGGGGCCAGCGGGGGCATCGGCGCTGAGGCTGCCCGCCGGTTGGCGCGCCTGGGCGCGAGGGTGGCGGTGGTCGGCCGGTCGCCCGAGAAGACCGCCGCCGTCGCGCGCCAGGTCGGCGCCGAGCCGCTGGTGGCCGACTTCGCCCGGCTGTCGGACGTACGCCGGCTCGCCGACACCCTCCTGAGCCGTTACCCCCGGATCGACGTGCTGGCCAACAACGCAGGCGTCGTGCTGACCCGGCGCAGCCGTACCGAGGACGGCCACGACCTGATGTTCCAGGTCAACTACCTGGCTCCGTTCCTGCTCACCAACCTCCTGCTGGACCGCCTGACCAGCGGCGGGCCGACCCGGGTCATCACCACCTCCAGCAAAGGCCACCGGTTCGGCAGCGTCGATCTCGACGACCTCGAAGGCGCCGGCAAACGATCCGAGCTGCTGCGGTACGGGATGACGAAACGGCAGAACATCCTGTTCACCCGCGAGTTGGCCCGCCGTACGCGGGGCAGTGGACTGACCGCGACGGCGTTCCACCCGGGGGTGATAGCCAGCACCGACATCAACCGGGCAGCCCCACTTGTCGCCGCGCTGGTCCGGTACCGCCTGCTGGGCGGCCTGTCCACCCTCCGGGAGGGCGCCGAGCCACTTGTCCACCTGGCCACGATGGCTGATCCGGAGACTGCCAACGGCGGCTACTACCACCGGCTCAGGCCGAACGGCCCGGTGCACCGGCAGGCCAGGAACGACCAACTGGCGACCCGTCTGTGGGATCGGACGGCCGAGTTGCTCGGTGTGCCGGTGGGATGAACCGGCCGTCTACCTGATCATGCGGCGCGGCGTCGCCGGCGGTGCGCAGCGCGTCGCCGCCGAGCAGCCGCAGCCTGCGGGTGCGCAGCGGCGCCGGGAGGCCGGCGATCAACTCGGCTATCGCGCCGGGCCGTCCGGCCGCGAGCATCCGGTCGCCGTGCTCGTCGAGCACCGCCGCCAACGCCGCGTCGTCGCCGCCCAGCCGGAAGGTGTACGCGGCGGCGCGGGCCGGGCCGTGTTCGCGGTACCAGGTCGCCGCCCGCAGCAGCGTCCGGCTCGTCACCGGCGGCCGGTCGTGGCCGGCGACCGCGGCGATCACCGGCACCACCCGGGGCCCGGTGTCGGGATCGGTGCCGATTCTGGTCAGTAGCCCGGTGCGCACCAGTCTGCCGAGCTGTGGCCCGGCCGCCGGATGGCCGGCGACCGCGCAGACGCCCGCCGTCACCGGCGCGAGGTCGGCCACGTAACCGGTCACCAGACCCCCGGGTTCGGTCACCGCGGGCAGGAGCGGCCCGGTGGGTACGCCCTCGGCGACCAGGGTCTCGGCTACCAGCCGGACCAGTGCGGGCCACCCCGCCGTGACCTCGTGCACCCGCTGCGCCAGGGCGGGTGCGGTCAGCCCGTACTCGGCTTTGAGTAGTTCGTCGACCTGGTCGGTGGTGAGGCTCAGCTCGGCCGGGCGGAGCTGCGCGGGCGCCATCCGGGTCAACCACGACGACGCCGCACAACCCACCGGCCACCGCGACGACAGCGCCAGGCGTACGCCGTCGGGCAGGCCGGTGATCGCGTGCAGCAACGCCTGCTCGGTCCGTTCCGGCATGGCGGGCAGCCCATCGAGGACGAGTTGAGTCGTGCCGGCGGCCAACTCGGCAAGCTCACCGCTGAGGAGCGTGTTGCGTCGCACTCCCGCTGCCATCGCACGGCCGGGCCGGGGAACAGCCGGCGCAGCGCCGTGGTCTTGCCGTAGCCGGCGGCGGCCACCACCAGCCACAGTCTGCCGCGCTGCTGTTCCAGCATGGCGGCAGCGTGTCCCGTCGGGCGCGGTCCGGGCAAGGCGATTCCCGCAATCCCGACAGCAACACCGCCCGGAGGGCCCCCCTGCGGATCCGGGTCACCTGACGACGGCACGTCGCGGCTCGACCGGGTACGCCGGCCCCGAGGCGTGGAGCGGCGTCGCTGCCATGCGTGGTGCTTATGGCTTCCCGTACGAGACGGCAGTGGTGCTCATAGCTGCGTCCGCCCACACTGGCGTCTGTGGACAGTGTTCGAAGCTGTGAGATGCCGTCGGCGGGGGTGCGCGAGCGTCCGCCTGCCGACGGGGAGCGTGACGACCGCGGAACCGGTGCCCGGCTCAGCGGTGGGCGCTGGCTGGTCGCGGCGAGGCGGCTGTGACCGGCCGGGGCGTCGCCGTCGTGATCGGCGGCTACGGCGCCGTGGGTCGGGTGGTGGCCACCACGCTGGCCCGGGGATCGGCGCACGAGGTAGTCGTCGCAGGCCGCGATCTGGCGCGCGCTGAGGCCCTGGCCCGGACCGGTCCGGGCGGGCTCATCCCGCGCGGGTTGGACCTCGCCGACCCGGGGGGTCTGGACGGGCTGCTGGCCGACGCCACGGTGGTGGTGATGTGTGTGGAGCAGCGCAACGAGGTGGTGGCGCGCGCGTGCCTGGACAGCGGCGTCTCCTTTGTCGACGTCAGCGCCTCCGCCGACGTGCTTGCCGGCATCGAACGGCTCGACGCCACCGCCAAGCGGACCGGCGCCGCCGCCGTGCTCAGCGTCGGGCTGGCCCCCGGGCTGACAAATGTGCTGGCCCGCCGCTGCGTCGACCGCCTTCCGTCCGCGATCTCCGTCGACGTGACAATTCTGCTGGGTACCGTCGGTGACCACGGGCCCGACTCGGTCCGGTGGACCGTGGCAGGGCTGATGGCGCCGCCCGACGGCGCTCGCCGGCCGGGACGGGCTCGGGTGGAGCTGCCGGGGTTCGGTCCGCGTGCCGCGCACCAGTTTCCCTTCTCGGACCAGTACACGTTGACCCGCAACCTCGGCGTTCCGGTGACCACCCGCCTCTGCTTCGACTCCGCTGCGGTGACGGCGGCGTTGTTCCGGCTGCGGGCCGTCGGCGCCTTCCGGCTGGCGGGTCGGCTGGGCTGGGCCCGGATGCTGGCCGGCGCGTCGAGCCGACTGCGGCTCGGCGGAGACCGGTTCGCGGTGCACGTTTCGGCCACCGATGACGGCGGTGGGCACGTGTGGTCGGCGGTGACGGGCCGTCGGGAGTGCCACGCGACAGGTGTGGTGGCCGCGGAGATCGCCACCGGCCTGCTGGACCGCCGCTACCGGCCCGGAGTGCATCACATCGACCAGATCGTCGACGCGGGCGTGTTCCTGACGACTGTTCAACGGCACGACCTGACCGTGCACGAACATCCGCAGCCGAGCCCGGCCGAGCTGCCGGCAGACCGGATGCCTACCACTCAAGAAGGGTGACAGCAGTCATGGAACGAATGTCAGCTGGCCGGCCCCGCACCGCCATCACCTGGACCGCGGTGCTCTTCCTCGTGACCTTCGTCCACCACGTGTACGGGGGTCTGCGGTTCGACAGCCCGGAACGGATCGTGCTGGCTGTCGTGTTCAGCGCCGTCCTCGCCGTCACGTACCTGACCTACCGGCTCGGTTCGGCGACGCGGTGGGCTCGCGCGACCTTCTGGTTCCTGGTCTACGCCTTCTGGGTGGCGGCGGTAGGCCTCTTCGAAGGCGGGTTCAACCATGCCCTGTTCGCCGTGCTGCGGCTGCTTGACGCTCAGGACCTGGTCAACGACCTCTATCCCGTGAACGGCGATGCCCGCATCTCGGACGACCTGCTGTTCCAGGGCACCGGTGTGCTGACCCTGGTCGCCGCGGTGGTACTGGCGGTGGCGCCCGCCTGGTCCAGCAGCCGGTCGTCATCCGTCGACCGGCTGCCGGCAGATCGCCGTGAGGATCCCGATCATCGCGGTGGCCGCGGGTGACCGGAACGGCGGTGCGGCCGCCACCGCGTACAACCGGCGGGTCGGCAGGGCTGGAACGGTGGGCCGCAGGACAATGTCCGGCCGTAGCGCGGCCTGGGTCAGCGTCGGTACGAGCATCACACCGGCCCGCGCGGCGACGAGTGCCTGCTTGCCGTTCCAGTCGTCGCAGAAGAACGCGATCTGCGGGGGACCGCCCAACGCCTCGGCGAGCGGCGGGATCGGACCGAGGCAGTCCGGATAGGCGCCCTCGATCCACCGCTCGTCCTTCAGTTTCCGCAGCGGCACCCGTTGGCGCTGCGCCAACGGGTGGTCGGCCGGAAGTGCGACGTGCAGCCGTTCGTCGCAGAGCGGCACCAGGTCAAGACCGTCAAGTGCCTCGTCGGTGAGTCGGGACGCGGACAGGTCGTGCTTGGCGGTGAGCGGGTCGACGAACAACTCCCACGAGGTCACCAGGGCCACGTCGATCCGGCCGTCCCGGATGGCCGCCAGCGGCCCCGACTCGTCCGGCCGCACCAGGTTCACCGCGACGCCCGGGTGGGACCCGGCGAAGCGACGGATGGCTTCCGGAGTGAGGCGGGCGTTGGCGCTCGGGAAGGCCGACACGTTGAGGTGCCCGCCGGTCAGGCTGGTGAAGGCGCGCAGCCGGGCCTCCAGCGCGTCGGTCCGCGTCAGGATGTCGCGAGCGAGTTCGACGGCGGTCTGCCCGGCCTGGGTGAGCCGGACACCGCGCGGAAGCCGCCGGAACAACGGCACGCCCACCCGCCGTTCCAATCCGCTGATCTGCCGCGAGACGGCTGGTTGGGTCATGGACAGTGCCTCCGCCGCGGCGGAGAACGAACCCCGGACGGCGACCTCCACGAGGACCCGCAACGTCCATGAGTCAATCATGCACGCAGCTTATAGCTGTGTACCGGCACGGCGATCCCGACTGATGTCGGGCACTGCTGCCGGAGCATCCCGGTGTCGGCGTGCGGTGCCTCGGGCGTGGGCAGATTCAGGGCGGCACTCCGGGTACGGTTAGCGGCGGTTGGACGGTGCGGGCGTCGCCCCGGCGGCAGCGGTGCCAGGGGCGGCGGACCGGGGGAGGAGCGGGTGTGACGCGGCGGAAAGCCCTTGTGGTCCGAGGCGGATGGGAGGGACACCGGCCGGTCGAGGCGACGGCGCTGTTCATCCCGTTCCTCGAACGCAACGGATACGCGGTACGGGTGGAGGAGTCGACGGAGATCTACGCCGACGCCGCCGAACTGGCCGACACCGACCTCATCGTGCAGTGCATGACGATGTCGCAGATCACCGCGGAGCAGATGGCCGGTCTGGCCGCGGCGGTCGTCGCCGGGACGGGTTTCACCGGCTGGCACGGCGGCATCGCCGACTCGTTCCGCGCCTCCTCGGACTACCTGCACCTGGTGGGTGGCCAGTTCGCCACCCATCCGGGCGTCGAGCCGTGCGACCGTGTCGGCGGCGAGGCGGACAACTTCCTGCCCCACACGATCTCGATGACCGACCTCGGGCGGGAGCATCCGATCACCGCCGGGATCGACGACTTCGACCTGGTCACCGAGCAGTACTGGGTGCTGCACGACGACCTGATCGACGTGCTGGCCACCACCACCCACCCGACCCGGGCGTGGCACCCGTGGCACCGGCCGGTCACCTCGCCGGCGATCTGGACCCGACACTGGGGTGCCGGGCGGATCGTCGTGACGACTCCGGGGCACAGCCTCGACGTGCTGGAGCACCCGAGCGTGCGTACCGTCATCGAAAGGGGAATGGTGTGGGCGACCCGCACGGCATCGGCATCGTAGGTCTCGGGTTCATCTCCCGCGCGTACCTGGAGACGCTCGCCGGCCATCCCACGGTGCGTGTCGTCGCGGTGGCCGACCTGGACGCGGCCCGGGCCGAAGCGGCAGCCGCCACGATTCCCGGCGCCGAGGCGGTGACCGTCAAGCGACTGCTGGAGCACCCCGACGTGTCGACGGTGCTCAACCTCACCATCCCGGCGGCGCACGCCGAGATCTCGGGTGCCGCGATCGACGCCGGCCGCAACGTCTACGTCGAGAAGCCGCTGACCGTCACGTTCCCGGAGGGCCGGGCGCTCCTCGACCGGGCGACGTCGGCCGGCGTCCGCGTCGGCTGCGCGCCGGACACCGTTCTGGGCACCGGCACGCAGACCGCCCGAGCGGCGCTCGACGGTGGACTGATCGGCCGCCCCCTCGCCGCGTCGGCGGTCATGGTCACCCCGGGACACGAGCGCTGGCACCCGAACCCCGACTTCTACTACGCCCCGGGCGGCGGCCCGCTGATGGACATGGGGCCGTACTACATCTCCGCCCTGGTCCACCTGCTCGGGCCGGTCCGGGCGGTGATCGGGGCGGCGAGCCAGCTACGTGACACCCGGGTCATCGGCTCGGGCCCGCGCCTCGGGCAGCGGATCCCGGTCCAGGTGCCGACCCATGTGAGCGGTGTGCTGGAACATGCCTGTGGTGCGCTGACCACCCTCACGACCAGCTTCGACGGTGTCGCGACGACTGCCGCGCCGATCGAGGTGCACGGGGAGCACGGCACTCTCGCCGTACCCGATCCGAACCACTTCGACGGCGAGGTCCGCCATCTCGCGCTCGACGGCCCCGGGTGGCGCACCGTCGAGCCTCGGGCCGGCTACGTCGCCGCCTCCCGAGGGGTCGGCCTGATCGACCTGGTCCAGGCCGATCAGACGCGCCCGCCCCGGGCCAGTGGTGCGGTGGCGCTGCACGTACTCGACATCATGACCGCCCTGCTCCGGTCGGCCGCCGAAGGCCGACGGGTCGAGCTGACCACTGCTGTCGAACGTCCCGCACCCGTTCCGCTCACCCCCGCCGAGGACTGGCTGTCCACGCTCACCCCCGGAGGTTGAGGCCGCCGGATGGGTGGTCGTGACGAATTACCGGAGCCGGTGACGTCCGCGTCGGCGCGGGCGATCGGGGCGCTTGTCGCGCTGTCCATCTCGGCGTTCTGCTACGTCGCCGTGGAGACGTTGCCCATCGGCATCCTGTCGCTCATCGCGACCGATCTGAACGTGTCGCTGTCACACACCGGCCTGCTCGTCACCGGATACGCCGTCACCGTCGCGGTCGTCTCGGTTCCGCTGACCTACCTCACCCAGCGGGTGCCGCGCCGTCGCCTGCTGATCGTCCTGTTGGGCGTGCTTGTCGTCGCCACTGTGGGTTCGGCCGCCGCCCGCGACTACCAGGTGCTGCTCTGGGCGCGCGTTGTCGTCGCACTCACCCAGGCACTGTTCTGGGCCGTGGTGGCACCCGCCGCCGCGGGCATGTTCCCGCTGCGGGTACGCGGGAAGGTCACAGCTGTCGTGTTCGCCGGGGCGTCCCTCGGCCCGATGCTGGGGGTGCCGGCCGGTACCTGGCTCGGGCAGCAGCTTGGTTGGCGTGCGGCGTTCCTGGCCCTGGCCGGTGTGGCGCTGGCCGCCTTCGTGGCGATCGTGACGTTGATGCCGTCGACGCCGATGATGGCCGCCCACGCGTTCACCGGCACCAGCCCGGACGCCCGCCGCTACGCCACGGTCGTGGTCGCCACCGCGTTGTCGGTGGGCGGGCTGTTCACGGCGTTCACCTACACGGCTGTGTTCCTGACCGACGTCACCGGGTTCGCCCCGGCGGCGGTCGGGCTGCTCCTGCTCATCCGGGGGCTCGCGGACTTCGCAGGTATCGCCGTGGGCGGAATCGCGAGCGACCGCAACCAGCGCGTCGCGATGGTGGCACCGGTGCTGCTGCTCGCGATCGCCCTGCTCGCGATGTTCGTCCTGGCCGATTCGCCGCTGGCGACCGGGGCGCTGCTGGCCCTGACCGGGTTCGCGCTGGGTGCGCTCACACCGGCGTTGCAGAACCGGGTACTCGAAGTGGCTCCGGGACGCTCCGACCTGGCGGCGGCGGGCAACTCCGCCGCCTTCAACGTCGGCATCGCCGGTGGATCGCTGCTCGGGGCCGTCCTCCTGCCCGGGTTCGGAGTGCGCAGCACGGCGCTGGCCGGCGGCCTGCTGGCCGTCGCGGCGCTCCTCGTGCTGCTGGCCGAGCCACTTGTCGCCAGCCCCGGCCGGTCGGTCGAGCGCCGGCCAGCCGATGCTGCTCAGCCGGGCAGTTCAGGGACCGGACCGGCGGTGACAAGCGCGGCGAGGGTGAGGGGTTGGTCGCCGTCGCTGTGCCCGAGGACGAGGGCGAGGCGCCGGTCCGGTATCTGGTCGGGCGTCCAGACGTGCAGGTCGCCGTAGAGATCCTGACGGAGCAGTGCGTCGTAGACCGGCGGGCGGTCCGCCTGGGGGTTCCGGATGAGGTAGTCGACGGTGAGGACCCGGTGCGGGCCCCACTGCTCGTCGAACGTCCGGGCCAGGGTGGCCAGGTGCTGGTCGCCGGTTTCCAGCTGCTCGGTCCACTCCGGGTCCCGCAGGCCGGTGAGGTCCGGACCTTCCCAGAGCGGCGCGAGGACGAAGCCGGCCGCCCGGGTGGCCAGCCATTCGCCGGAGTGCCTGTCGGATTCGATCGAGGTGGGGCTGTCGGCGGACGGTATCGGTCCGGTCAGGAGCGCCGCGATGGCACCGAGCACCCGGGACACGTCAAAGGTACGGCCACGAACGACTGTCACCGCACCCATCCTTCCGTACCGTGCTGCCGGATGGTCATCGTCGAGGTCAGGTGAGGCTGTTCATGCCGGCCCGGATCTTCAACCAGGACGGGTCGCTGTCCGACGCGTCGGTGACCGTTTCCAGATCGCCTGGCTGCCATGTCCGGCTTCCGTCGGTCAGGTCAAGGTGGTCCATGTCGACGACCGGAGCCTCAGAGGTGCCGGCGAGAAACTCGGTCACCGCGGCGGTCGCCGGCTCGGGTGGGCTGGTCCGTCCCGTCGACAGCACCAGAAGTGTGCCGTCGCCGGCAACGATCAGTTCGCCGCCGACGGCGACCGTCAGGGCGGTCACCCTCGAACCGGGCAGCACCTGGTGCTCGGCCAGCTGTCGTCCGTCAACCTCGATCTCGATGACGGTGCCCTCCGGTGTCCCGATCAAAAGGACCCCCGGCGAGGGCCCGAACGCGACATTGTGCCGCGACCAGGCGTGCATGCTGTCCAACCACTCCTGCGGGTACGGGTACCCCGGGCTGGGTTCCCCGAGCGTCAGGCCCAGTACGCGGCGCAGCGACGGAAACTCGAACACCTCAAGCGAGTTGTCGTAGGCGTTGCCCCGTACCGCGAAATGCCGCCCGTCCGGGCTGAAGAGGGGGGTCTCGTAGCCGTCGCAGTCGAGGATCAACGCCCGTCGCATCGGTCGCAGCACGGGCTCGGTGTCCCGACAGAAGAGCACAAGCGTGGCACCCTGATCGCTTTGCAGGGTGGCCACGAGGCCACCGCCGGGGTACGCCGCGACTCCGGTGTCCCAGCGCGGGCCCGTTGCGGTTGCGCCGGAGGCAAGGTCGAGCGTGAGCGAGGACTCCCAGTCGTCCTCGCTGCCGCCGGGCGACAGCCAGAGTGTCTGACCGTCCGGACTGAACGCCACATCCCGCTGGTACTCGGTAGGTGGAACGCCATCGATGGCGGCGACGCCTGAGGTGGTCCAGCGGGTCAGGCTGGTGCGGTCCGCTGTGACCAGTTGCGGCTCACTCGGATGCCAGGTGGCAGAGGGTGTCCGCTCGAACCGGTCTCCGCCGGCATCGTCGTAGGCGGCCGAATCCGCACCGACACCGCCAACCTCGCGCAACTGTCCGACCGCGTACTCCCAGATCCGGATCGCCGGGCGGTCGGAGTCCCAACCGGCGATCAACGGCAGCCTGGGATGACAGAGCAACCGCTCGACCGAGGCTCCGGAGCGTATCTGTGCCAAGGTTTCCACAGGCACACCGTACCGATGACATGCGCCCACGGGCAGGCATGGCTGCTGTCACGTCAGCTGCGGAGGCGGTCCAACTCGGTGAGGTACATCGCCTGCATGCGGTCGTTGTGCCGGATCAGCAGCGAGATCTCCTCAGCGGTGTAGCCCTCGATGAGCCGTTCGGCATGTTCGGCGAACCGCTCGTACGGTCGTTCCAGCTCGGCGACCCTTTCCGGTCGCAGGGTGACGATCACCCGCCGTCGGTCCGCCGGATCACGTTCGGCCGTCACGTATCCGGCCTGCTGGAGCCGACGGAGCATGCTTGTCACCGCCCCGGTGGTGAGGTTTGTCCGTTCGGCGACCTGGCCCGCGGTCGCGGACCCGACGTCCGCCAGGTGGTCCAGGCACTCCAGGTCGCTCACGGTGAGGCCCAGCCGCTCCGCGATGGCGTACCGGAACACCATGGACAGCCGCGCCGTCTCCCGCCCGGCGCGCATGAGGTCGGTGATCGCGGAGTCACGGGCCGGTTCGTCGGACATGCCCGCAATCATGCCTCCGGCACGGTCACCCGGTGCAGCCGAGGTAACACGCGGGTCAGCACCCAGTGCGGTGCGGCCGCGCCGCCGGTGAGGCGGCGCATCAGCTTGGCGGCGGTGTCGACGGCGTGGAAGGCGTAGGGCACCATCTCGGCCTGGTAGCTGGCGATCGCCTCCTCCACGGGCGTGCCGTTCGCCCGGGCCTCGACCAGCCTGCGGCCGAGCAGGGCGGCGTCCCGGAGGGCTGTGTTGCCACCGTGAGCGCCGAACGGTGGCATGACGTGCACGGCGTCGCCCATCATCGTCGCGCGGGGCACCGGCCACCGGTGCGGGCGCTGGCCGGTGGCGAAGAGGTTGAGCACCGTAGCGTCCAGTTCGGCCGTGTCGACCAGCCGCCGGATGAGCGGGTGGAAGTCCGTACTCATCACTGCGGCTCGTTTCCACAGCGCCAGCAGGCTCCCACGCACCTCGATGGGCAGCTCCTCCTGGCGGAGCAGCATCGCCCACATCACGTAGTCGTCGCCGGTGGGCGCGTAGCTGCCCGGGGCCAGGCGGGCGAACGCCTCCCGCGGGCTCTCGCCGAACCGCATCGAGGTGAAGAAGAAGGCGCGGCCGGGTCGGTCGGCGATGGCCAGGACTCCGCTGGTACGCAGGGCGTCCGGGATGACGCTCTCGCCGTCGCGCCGCAGGGGCGACCGGCCGTAGATGCCCACCATCGGGGTGCTCGTCGGCTCCGCGTCCGGCATGAGCTGCGTGCGCAGCGCCGAGCCGACGCCGTCGGCGCCCACGACGACTGTTGCCGGCGCGGCTCCGCCGTCGGAGAACCGCAGCCGCAGCCCGGTCGGGCCACCGTCGTCCACCGCGACGGCGGCCTTGCCGTAGTGGATGTGCCCGTCCAGTCCGGACTGCAGGATCGACCGCAGGGTCAGCCGGTCCACCTGACGGGTCGCCTGCGGCTCCTCCTTGAGGTTGATGGTGAACGCGTCCCGCAGCCGGCTGTCGGTGAAGCGCAGGTGCCCGCCAGGCTCGTCGCCGGTGGTCAGCGCCAGGCGGTACAGGGGGCGGGGCAGGCTCTCGCGCAGCGCCTCCAGCCCGTACCGGTTGAGAATGATCCGGTAGCCCTGCCGCCTGACGAAGGGGCCCGGGTCCCGCTCGTAGACGTGCACGTCGATGCCGGCGCGCATCAGGTACTGGGCGAGGCAGAGTCCGGAGAGGCCGGCGCCGGCGATCGCCACCGAGAAGTCAGTCGATACGCTCATGCGATTATCTTAATGACTAAGATAATTTGGGCAAGGTCTGCCGGTGGGCTCGGCTCTGGCGGCTCAGATCTCCCGCCGACGTGCGGCCGGTGTCGAACGCCAGCGTGTCCATCAGGTCGACAAGCGGTGGCTCGATGCCCGCGTCATCGACGTACTTCTCGCCTCGTTCGTGACGCCGTCGTGGCGGATCGAGAAATGCCGCACCGCCCGGTCGCCTTTCTCCGCCCGCGCGGCACTGTCGCCGTGGCCGCCGGGAGACGTGCGCGGTCGAGTTCCTGTTTCCGTGATCATGTCACCATGCTGAAAGGTTGACCCTGCGTCAGGGTCAAACCGCCGCAGCGACAGATGGACACCGCACTAGGCTGCCGCTCGTGAGTGAAGAACGTGGCCCAACTGTCGAAGAGGCACTCGCCGTGCTGCGGAGCGAGTTCGGGTGCGACGACGGATCCTTCCTGCTACGGCTGCGCATCGAACTGGAGTGGGATCGGGCGGCGTTCGCCCGCATGGAGGCGGCGATGCGCGTCGTCTGTGCGGGTTACGACCGCCGCGAGGCGTCCGACCAGTGGCTGGCGGAAGGGTTTCACTTCGTGTCGACCTGGGTTGACGGGCATACGGCGCATCCCAGCTTCCCGCGACCTCAACCCGAGAGCTACCACACCGCGAGCCTGGACCGACTGCGGGCCCTGGCCACCTGGTTCAGCCGAGGCGTACCGGCTGACCAGACCTGACCCACCGAGGTCCGGGCACGCCTCTGTCACAGGTCGAGTGTGGATCAAACCACAGGCGGACGGGCACGGCGACCAACGCGGCGGTGAGATCATGAGCCGCGTGACAGACCTCGACGTCAAGGCAAATCTCCATCGGTACCTGCGGGAGGCGCGCGAGGCGCTGCTCGGCAAGCTCGACGGGCTGTCGGAGTACGAGGTCCGGCGCCCGCTCGTGCCGACCGGGACGAACCTGCTCGGGCTGGTCAAACACGTAGCTTCGGTGACCGCCGGGTATTTCGGCGAGGTGTTCGACCGCCCCTTTCCCGAACCCGTCGCGGGCCTGAACGAAGACGACGAGCCGAATACGGACATGTGGGCCGCGGCCGACGAGTCCCGCGACGACATCATCGGTCTGTGGCGCCGCGTCTGGGCACACGCCGACGCCACGATCGAGACTCTGCCGATCGACGCCCCCGGCTCGGTGCGGTGGTGGGGCCACACCCCGGTGACGTTGCAGCACATCCTCGTGCACATGCTCGCGGAGCTGAACCGGCATGCCGGACACGCCGACATCGTGCGCGAACTGATCGACGGCCAGGTGGGCTGGCGGCGACCCGGCGACAACGTCGTCGAAGGCGACGAGGCGTGGTGGGCCGCCTACCGCGAGCGGCTGGAATCCACCGCGCGTGAGTTCGCCTACCAACCAGGAGGCTCTCGCCCGGTTCGCCGAGAAACGTGGTGACGTCGCCGGCGGCCTCAGCCGGCAGTCGTCATCGCATCGGGTGGCGCACGGCGAAGTCCCACACGATCTCGCTGGCGTCGGGGCCCGCGCGGTCGGTGTAGCGGCCCTCGCCGTTCGGGCCGGGCCAGGCGTGGCCCATGCCCTGGACGTGGTACGCCTCGACGAGCGACGAGCCGTCCGACGTGGTGATCGTCGAATGCGTGTACGCGTGTCGCCCCGCGTCCGCCGGTACCGACACGGTCTCCTCGGTCAGGGCGAGGCTGTCGTTGGGCAGCCCGTCGTCGACGAGATCGCCCACCGCGGTCCAGTGGGCGACGAGTCGGGTGGCGACCAAGGGTGGCACGACCTCGTCCCGCTCGCCCTGAATGACAAGCAGCGGCACCTGGCGGGCGCGCTCGCCCATCTGTGCCCAGGCCTGCCGTGCCGTGTCCAGTGGCGACGTCGAGTCCGGGTCGTCCGGGTCCACCTGGTTGAGCCCGTACTCACCCCCGGCGACCGAGGTCACCGTGGCGAAGACGTCGGGATAGGTGGCGGCGAGGATGACTGCGGTTCCCGCTCCTGACGACGCGCCGGCCACGTGCACCTGCGCCGGATCCGCGTCGTACTCCTCGACCACCTGGCGGGCGACGCCGGCCAGCAGCGCGGGTTCACCTGTGTGCCGCTGCTGCTCCCGGGGATCAGCCGAGTTCCAGCAGGCGATCACGTTACGTGAGATCAACTGTGTGGGATAGACGACGATGAAGCCTTCCCGGTCGGCCAGGTTGTTGAACTGGGTCGTCGCCTTCATCGAGTTCCACCCGTAGCCGGTCATCGCGCAGCCGTGGATCGCCATGACCACCGGCAGCCGGGCGCTCCCGTCGTGCTGGGGCGGGAGATGGACCTGGTAGCGCTGTGAACCGGCCGGCCCCTCGTAGACGTGGTTGCGGTCGCCCTCGCCCATCTGCCAGGGCAGGCCGAGCTGGAGGGCGGCGACGCCGAGGCTGGCGACGGCCACCACTGTGACGAAGGTGCCGGAGACGATCCGCAGCCACCGCCGGGGACGGCGGGGCTCGACGTCGGCATTCATCGCGGCGTGGGCAGGGGTGGTGGACATGTACCCAGGAAAGCGCGTCCGCCGCCGACATGTCAGTGGCGCGGTGTCATGACCGCGTGTGACGTGGTGTCACTTGTCGTGATCGCTGGCCACCGGATGCTGGTCCCGACGCGCCGCGTGACTAGCAATCGCTAATGACAACCGTTATCGTCTGGTCGTCCGGGGATCCCTGAACGGTGGGAGTGCGCGGTGGGGCATGTGCTTGTGGTCGAAAGCTGGGTCGGTGCGATGAGCAGCCTGCTACCCCGGGCGATCCGGGAAGCGGGGCATCGGTTCACCTTCCTGACCAGGAACCTGCACCACTACCTGCGCCAGGGCGGCGGTGACCAGGTGCACCCGATCCTCACCGCGGACAACGTGATCACCGCCGAGACCAACGACCTCGACCTGCTGCTGCCCCAGGTCCAGCGGCTGCACGAGGTGCTGCGGTTCGACGGCGTCGTCACCTCGTGCGACTACTACCTGGGCACCGTGGCCCGACTGGCCGCACACCTGGGCCTGCCCGGATCACGGCCGCAAGCCGTCGAGTACGCCTGCCGCAAGGACCTGGCACGGCGGCGGATGCAGGCGGCCGGCCTGCCGAGTCCGAGGTTCGCGACCGCCGGGGACTGGCCGGGTACCGAAGCTGCCGCGCGCACGCTGGGTTACCCGCTGGTCCTCAAGCCGGTCGACCTGTGCGCCGGAATGTTCGTCAGGCTGGTGGCCGACAGCACTGAGCTGCGCGAGGCGTTCGAGGCCATCGACGCGTTCCCGGTCAACGCCCGAGGTCAGCAGCGGTCGCCGCAGGTGCTGCTGGAGGAAGTTCTGGTCGGGCCGGAGGTCAGCGTCGAGACCGTCACCGTCAACGACCGGACGACGGTGCTCGGCGTGACGGACAAGAGTCTCGCCGGCGAGCCGTGGTTCGTCGAGACGGGGCACATGTTCCCCGCCGCGCTCGACGCCGCGACGGTCACCGCGGTGAGTGACATGGCGGTGGCAGCCCTCGCCGCGGTCGGATTCGACAGGGGAGTGGCGCACACCGAGCTGCGGCTGACGGCAGCCGGGCCGCGCGTGGTGGAGGTCAACCCCCGCCCGGCCGGCAACCAGATCACCGAGTTGGTGCGCCGGGCGACGGGGGTGGACCTGCCCATGGTGTACGCCCAGCTCGCCCTGGGCGAACAGCCGGACATCGCGGTGACCGACACGGGCGTACGCAGCGCGGCCATCTCGTTCCTGCTGCCTCCCCGCGCCGGAACCGTCGCCAGGATCGACGGTACGGCCACGCTGGCCACCGCTGAGGACGTCGTCGACTGGGCGGTGAAGCCGGCCGGGCACCTCACCGGCGACGCGGTGAGCAACAACGCCTACCTGGGCCACGTGATGACCGTGGACACCAGCGGTCCCGGGGCGCGCGCCCGGGCCGACGCTCTCATCGCCGGGCTGGGCGTTCGCTACGCCGATGATCTGGCCGGGGCCCTCGCGTGAGGACACCTGTCCCGACCGGTGAGCCGTTCCTGTCGGTGACGGACCTGATCGCCGCCGTCAGCGCTGCGCGGCTCGGCCCTGACCCGGCCACCGAGCAGGTGAGTGTCGCGTTCACCACCCGGCAGGGCGCCAGGCACACCGGGCGCGGCCGCAGCTACCGCAACCACGTGCTGAGCCTCCGGGTGGGTGCCACCGTCGGATCGTGCGCGGCGGAGCCGGACGAACTGACCGACGATGTCACCTACGACTGCGTGGGCCGCAGCGTCGCGGACCTGCTCACCCACCCGGTACCGGCGGTTCGCGTCGCGGCCCTCGACGCCTACCTCTCCGCCGCCCGGCCGCACGAGCACACCGCTCACGACACGGTCACCATCCCCGCCGGCACCTCACTGGCCAAGTCGACAGCCAGAGCCGCCGCGGTGGTGGACCTGATACCTGTGGCACCGGGTCAGAGCGTCCTGGTCGTCGGGGTGGTGAACTCCCTGCTCGGGCAGCTGCGTCACCGGGGCGTCAGCTACCTGCCGTGCGACCTGGCCGGCGGCAGCACGGAGTGGGACGAGCCGTGCCTGCCGGACGCCGGTGCCCTGCTGGAACGTTGTGACGCGCTGCTGGTGTCCGGCATGACCCTCGGCAACGGCACATTCGAGCCGTTGTTACGGCACGCCCGCGCCACCGGCAAACCGATGGTGGCCTTCGCGCAGACGGGCAGCGCCGTTCTGCCGTGCTTCCTCGGCGCCGGGCTCAGCGCCGTGTCCGCCGAACCGTACCCGTTCTTCTGGCTCGACGGCGGACCGACGACTGTCTACCGGTACCGGGTCACCGCCGGGTCGCCATGCTGACCGGGCACCCACCGGCCACCGGCGCGCCGCACCTGCTGGATCTGCTGGGACGCTCCCCGGTGGCGTTCGTCGACACCCCGCTGCCGCACCCGCATGGCGGTTTTCACGCCAAGGTCGAGTATCTGAACCCCGGTGGCATGAAAGCCCGCGCCGCTGTGGCCATGCTCCAGGCTGCCCGGCAGCGTGGTGACCTTCGGCCGGGAGCCACTGTGGTGGAGTCCACAAGCGGCACCCTCGGGATCGGGTTGGCGTTTGCCGGACAGGCCCTGGGCCACCCGGTCATCCTCGTGGTGGACCGCGAGATCGAACGACCGATGCGGGCGCTGCTGACCGCCTACGGCGCGACGGTCGTGGAGGTCGAGCAGCCACATCCGGTCGGCGGCTGGCAGCAGGCCCGGCTGGACCGGCTGGCCGAGGTGCTGGCCCGCGTCCCGGACGCCTACTGGCCCGACCAGTACCACAACCCGGACAACGCCACCGGCTACCGGACCCTCGCCGCCGAGCTGACCGGCCAGGTCGAGGCCGTCGATGTGCTGGTGTGCAGCGTCGGCACCGGTGGGCACAGCGCCGGCCTGGCCCGGGCACTGCGGCGGCACTGGCCGGACATGCGGCTCGTGGGTGTCGACACCGTCGGCTCGACGATTTTCGGTCAGCCCGCGCGGCCCCGGCTCATGCGTGGCCTGGGCAGCAGCATCTTCCCCCGCAACGTCGACTACGCCGCCTTCGACGAGGTGCACTGGGTCGGCCCGGTGGAAGCTGTGGACACCTGTCGCCGGTTGGCGCGCTCGGCGTTCGTCACCGGCGGCTGGAGCACCGGCGCCGTCGCCCGGGTCGCAGCGTGGACCAGCCGCATGCAGCCTGGCGCGCGAGTGGTCACGATCTTTCCCGACGGCCCGCACCGCTACCTCGACTCGATCTTCGACGACGCGTTCTGCGCCACCCACGGGCTGTTCGCTCCGGCGCCGGGCCACCCGATCGAGATTCCGTACCCGAACGCCGTCGAGGTGACCCGATGGAGTCGCTGCCGGACCGTCCTCGACCCGCTGTGTCGCGTGGCGGTGCCGGCATGAGGCTCGGCTGGCGCAGCTACCCGCTGCGGCTGCGCGAGCCGCTGCGCATCTCCCGCTCGACGATGCCGGGCCGCGACGCCGTCCAGATCGGCCTGTCCCACGACGGCGTCGCCGGCCACGGCGAAGTCGTCACCAGCGTCTACCACGGCCTCGACCTGGCCACCATCCGCGGGCTGCTGGCCGGGCTCCGGCACCGGGTGAGCGGTCACCACGAACCCGAGGCGCTGCTCGCGGAGCTGCCCGCCCTCGCTGCCGAGCTGCCCGCCGGTGTGCTGGCGGCCCTCGACGCCGCCGTGCACGATCTGCTGGGACGTCGCGCCGGAATGCCTGTGCACACGTGGCTCGGCCGGGATTTCGCGCCGGTACCCACGGCCCACACCATCGGCCTGGTCGCGCCCGACCAGGCCGCCACCACCGCCCGGGGGCTCGCCCGGCGTGGCTTCCAGCTCATCAAGATCAAGTGCGGTGACGCCGCCGACGTGGCCCGCATCGCCGCCGTACGCGCCGCGATCCCGCACGCCCGCCTGCTCCTCGACCCCAACGGCGCCTGGACACCCGAGCAGACCGTGCGGCTGCTCGACACCGTGCGCCCGCACCGCATCGACGCCGTCGAACAACCCATCGCGCCGGGAACACCGCAGTCGCTCGCCTGGATCAGCGCGCGTACCGACGTGCCGGTCATCGCCGACGAGGACGCCGCCACGGTGGCCGACCTCGACGCCCTCGCCGGCACTGTCGCCGGCATCAACATCAAGCTCGCGAAATGCGGCGGCATCCACGCCGCACAGCAGCTCGCCGCCACCGCCCACGCGTACGGCATGGATCTCATGCTGGGTTGCCTGGTGGCCAGCTCGCTGGGCATCGCACCGGCGGTGCACCTCACCGACGTCGCCCGCTGGATCGACCTGGACGGACACCTGCTGCTCGCCGACGACCCGTGGACCGGCATCGGCGGCCACGACGGTGTCCTGCGGCTGACAAACTCACCCGGTCTCGGCGTGCGGGCGGCCCGATGAGCACCTGGGCCAGTCTGCGCGGCTTCCCGTTGCCGATCCGACTGCTGGTGGTCAACCAGCTCGGCGTCAACGTCGGCTTCTACCTGCTGCTGCCGTACCTCGCCGGCTACCTGGCCGACGACGTCGGAATGTCCGCCGCCGTGATCGGCATCGTGCTCGGCGTGCGGAACCTCAGCCAGCAGGGCCTGTTCCTGCTCGGCGGCTCGGCCGCCGATCGGCTCGGCGCCCGCGGCGTCATCATCACCGGCTGCGCCCTGCGGGCCGTCGGCTTCGGACTGTTCGCCCTCAGCGCCTCGGTGCCGCTGCTGCTGGCCGCGTCGATCCTGTCCGGGCTGGCCGGGGCGCTGTTCAACCCGGCCGTGCGCACCTACGTGGCGCAGGCCGCCGCCGACCGGCGCGCCGAGGCGTTCGCGTTGTTCAACGTGTTCGCCAGCGCCGGCGCGCTGCTCGGCCCACTGCTCGGCGCCGCCCTGCTGCTCGTCGACTTCCGGGTCGCCGCGCTGGCCGCCGCGGCGGTGTTCGCCGCGCTGACCGGGGCGCAGGCGATCTGGCTGCCCGCCCAACCGGTCACCGCCAGCGAGGCAACCGTCTGGCAGGACTGGCGGACCGGTATCGCCGACCGTCGGTTCCTGGCGTTCAGCGTGGCGCTGGCGGGCATGTTCGCGTTGCAGACCCAGCTGTACCTGATCCTGCCGGTGCAGGCGGAACACGTCACCGGGCAGCCGGTGGCGGTCGCCGTGCTGTTCGTCGTCTCCACAATCGTGACGCTCACCCTGCAACTGCCCCTGACCGGCTGGCTTCAGCGTCGCGTCAGTCGCGGCACGAGCATCACCGTCGGGATGGCCGTCATGGGAGCCGGTTTCCTGCTGCCGCTGCTGCGGGTGGAAGCGGTGACACCGGTGCTGCGGCTGCTGCCGGTGCTGGCCGCTGCCGTCCTGCTCACCCTCGGCGTGATGATCACCCAGCCGTTCGTCCTGGAGCTGATCCCCACCTTCGCCGGGCACCGGTTGACCGGCACCTACTTCGGCCTGTTCTACCTGGTCTCCGGGATGCTCGCCGCCGGCTGTACCGCCGCGGTCGGCGCGGCGGTGGGCACCTCCGCAGGCGTACCCACGTCAGCGTGGCTGCTCACCGCCGGCGTCGGGTTGGCGTCGGCCGGTGCGGTGTGGCGGCTGCACCGTGGCGGGCTGCTCAACCCGGCACCGGCGTCGGCGGGCGTGTCATCAGCGGGGAGAACCTCCTGACCGACCACCCGGAGCTGTACGAACCTCACCTTGTATCGAAAGGACCCATCATGATTCACCCGTCCGTCACCGTGCCGAGAGTGTCTCGCCGCGGCCTGCTCGGCGGTGTCGCCGCCGTCTCCGCCGCCCTGCTGACCGGCTGCGGCCCGAGCGACGACACGGCCGGCAGCGCCGTCGGCCAGCCCCGGCGCGGTGGCCGGCTACGGGCGGCGTTCGCCGGCGGTGGTGTCAACGAGACGCTGGACCCGCACCTGGCGAACCTGTTCAACGAGGCGTCACGCGCCAAGGCGATGTTCGACAAGCTGGCCGACTACGGTCCGGACGTCTCCATCCAGCCTCGCCTCGCCGAAAGTTGGGAGCCCAGCAGCGACCTGACCCGCTGGCGGATTACCCTGCGCCAGGCCACGTTCCACGACGGCAGGCCGGTCCGCGCCGCCGACGTGCTCCACAGCTACGCCAGGATCACCGACCCGAAGCGGGCGTTCCGCGCCAGGGCCAGCCTCGACCTGCTCGACCTGCCCAACAGCCGCACCGTCGACGACCGCACGCTGGAGCTGGCGCTCAAGCGACCCTTCGCCGAGTTTCCCAACGCCCTTGCCGCGTTCGGCGCGTACATCGTCCCCGAGGGTGCCGACAGCTTCGAGCGGCCCGTCGGGTCCGGGCCGTTCAGCTTCGACTCCTGGCAGCCCGGCCGGTCGCTGCTGCTCAAGCGGTACGACGGCTACTGGGAGGGCGCCGCGCACCTCGACGAGCTGGAGTATCTGATCAGCAACGAGGAGCCCGCCCGGGTCAACGCCCTGCTCGCCGGCCAGGTGGACTACGCGCACGACATCACCCCCACCACCGCGCGGACCCACGCCGACAGCGGCCGGATCTCCGTCACCCGGATGCCGAACAGCACCATGCAGTCGTTCGCCATGAAGGTCGACCGGCCGCCGTTCGACAACCGCGACCTGCGCGAGGCCATGTTCCTGCTCACCGACCGCCAACAGCTCGTCGACACCGTCCTCGCCGGTTCCGGACAGGTGGGCAACGACCTGTTCGGCAAGGGCTACCAGTACTACGCCGACGACATCGCCCAGCGCACCCGCGACCTCGACCGCGCCCGGTTCCTCATCGACAAGGCCGGTGCCAAGGGGCTCCGCATCACCCTGGACACCGCCTCGGTGGCCAGCGGATTCGTCGAGGCCGCCAGCGTCTTCACCGAACAGGCCGCGCAGGCCGGCCTCGTCATCGAGACCGCGATGGGCAACAAGGACACCTACTGGAAGGACATCCTCGACTCGGGCGTGCTGGCCTCGTACCGCTCCGGTGCGATGCCCATCGAGACGCACATCTCCCAGCGGCTGCTGACCAACTCCACCACCAACGCCACCCGGTGGGCCCGCCCCGAGTTCGACGCCCTCTACGCCAAGGCCATCTCCAGCACCGACGAGACGACCCGCCGACAGGCGTACGGCGACATGCAGCGCACCCTGCACGCCGAAGGCGGATTCCTGATCTGGGGCTTCGCGGACTTCCTCGTCGCCACCGCGCCAGGCGTCGGTGGGGTGTCCGCCGACGCTCCCGCCAACACCCTCGACTGGGCCCGCTTCGACAAGGTCTGGCTGGGGTGAGTCTGCCCCGCTACGCCGCCGGGCGGTCGCTGCTCGGCCTCGGGCAGGTCGCCGGGATCACCGCCATCGTGTTCGTGCTCACCGAGGCGCTGCCCGGTGATGCCGCCGTGGTGATCGCCGGCGACCAGCCCGACCCGGCCCGCATCGCCGCGATCCGGGCGGACCTGGACCTCGACCGGCCGGCCTGGCAGCGTTACCTCGACTGGCTGACCGACCTGCTCCGCGGCGACCTCGGCGTCTCGTTGATCTCGCAGCGGCCGATCGTCGACCGCCTCGCCGACAGTGCCGGGGCGACCCTGCTGTTGGCGGCGGTGACCCTCCTCGTGCTGGTACCGCTCGCCGTCGCGCTGGGCATGTTGGCAGCCCGTCGGGAAGGCGGGCGACTGGACCGGACGGTCTCCGCGGTGTCCGTCGCGCTGTACGCGGTGCCCGAGTTCGCCCTGGCGATCCTGCTCATCGCCGTCTTCGGCGTCCGACTCGGCTGGCTACCGCCCACCGCGTTCGGCGCCGACCTGCTCGCCCAGCCGTCCGTGCTCGTACTGCCGCTGCTCGTGCTGCTCGCCCGGCCGATCTGCACGATCAGCCGCCTCACCCGCGCCGGCATGATCGACGCCCTGCGTGGCGAGCACGTACGCCACGCCCGACGGCTCGGCATCACCGGCAGCCGGCTCTGGCTCCGCCACGCGCTACCCGGCGCGCTGGCACCTGTCGTGCAGCAACTCGCCCGCACCACCGACTGGCTGCTCGGCGGCGTCATCGTCGTCGAGGCGGTGTTCGTCATCCCCGGGCTCGGCACCGCCCTTGTCGACGCCGTCGCCACCCGCGACATCCCCACCGTGCAGGCGCTGTGCGTCCTGGTGGCCGTCACCACCGTGCTGGTGAACCTGGCCGCCGACCTGGTGGCGTTCCGCCTCGCACCCCGGATCGGGGTCGTACGGTGAGGCGACTGCGTACCCTGACCGGGGCAGCGGTGCTCACGGTGCCGCTCGCGCTTGCCGTGTTCGGCCCGATGCTGGCCAGCGAGCCGGGTGACCGCGTCTTCCCGTTCTCCGGGGACGGGGTGCTGGGCACCGACTTCGTCGGCCGCGACGTCGGCCAGCAGGTCCTCCTCGGCGGCCGGTCGGTCGTCCTGGTTGCCGTCGGCGCGACGCTGCTGGCGTACCTCATCGGCGTGCCGGCCGGCCTGCTGGCCGCGTCCTCCCGCCGCCGGTGGGTCGACGAACTGCTCATGCGTCCCCTCGACCTGACGCTTGCCGTACCGTCGCTGCTGCTGCTGATCCTGCTGGCCGCCACCGCGCCACCCGGGCCCCTCACCCTGGTCGGCATCGTCGCGCTCATCGGGCTGCCGGAGATCGCCCGGATCACCCGGGCCGCCGCGTTGCCGCTGGCCCACGGGCCGGCCATGGAGGCGATGCGTCTGTACCGCGAGACCTGGTGGCGGCGCGGTCCCGGCTACGTCGGCACCGGCATCCGCCGGGTCCTGCTCGCCGACGCCGGAGTCCGGTTCATCGGGGCCGTCTACCTGGTGGCCACCGCCAGCTTCCTGGGCATCGGGGTGGCACCCGATGCCGCGGACTGGGCAGTCATGGTGGACCGCAACCGTACCGGGCTGTTCCTGCAGCCCTGGGCCGTCGCCGTGCCGGCCGCGCTGATCATCTGTCTGGCCGTCGGTCTCAACCTGGTCACCGACCGGATGCTGATCTCCGGTGCCGTCCCCAGCCCGTCAACACCACCCGCGCCGGCCACCACCGAAGACCGGGAACCCGTCAGCGGGCCGCTCCTGCACGTGCAGGACCTGACGGCCACCACCGTCGACCGGACCCTTGTCGACGGAGTCTCCGTCAGCCTGCAGGCCGGCGAGATCCTCGCCGTCATCGGCGCATCCGGCAGCGGCAAGACCACCACCGCCCGGGCCCTGCTCGGTGAGGTCACCCCCGGGGTCACCCTCACCGGCACCGTCACCCTGGCCGGCCGGCCCGTGACGACCGCGACCCCGCCCGTGCCCGGCACCGCCGGCTACGTGCCCCAGCAGCCCGCCGCCGCGCTCCATCCGGTACGCCGCATCGGCGCGGTGCTCCACGAGATCGCCCGACACCACGCACCCGGCGACAGCCGCATCGCCCACCGGCGCGCGGTGACGGCCGTCCTCGACCGCGTCAGCCTGCCTGCCGACCGCCGGTTCCTGCGCCGCTTCCCCCATCAGCTCTCCGGGGGGCAGCAGCAACGGCTCGTCATCGCGCACGCCCTGCTGGCCCACGCCGTCCTGCTCATCGCCGACGAACCCACCACCGGACAGGACGCGCTCACCCGCAACGACGTCGCCCGGGAACTGACGAAACTGGCCCGCGAGGGCATCGCCGTCGTCCTGCTCAGCCACGACCTGCACCTCGTACGGGCCGTCGCCGACCAGATTCTCGTGCTGCACCGGGGCGCCGCCGTCGAACACGGCCGGGCCGCCGAGGTCCTCGCCGCACCACGACAGCGGCACACCCGTGAGCTGCTCGCCCCGCCACCGGCCCGACCGGTGGCCGCGGTCGGTGAGGACAGGCCGCTGCTGCGCGTCACCGGTCTGAGCGCCGTGCACCGCGACGGCGGTCGGCGGCGCGAGGTGATCCGCGAGATCGACCTGGCCGTCGCCGCCGGACGGTGCCTCGCCGTGGTCGGCCGGTCCGGAAGCGGCAAGACCACCCTGGCCCGTTGCGTCGCCGGCCTGCACCCCGCCCGTACCGGCCAGGTGGCCCTCGACGGGCACCACCTCGCCGCGCACCTCGACAGCCGTCAGCCGCACGAACTCGGCGCAGTCCAGTACGTCTTCCAGGACGCCCGCGCCAGCTTCAACCCCTACCGGACGGTGCTCGACCAGACCGCCGGCCCCGCGCGGCGGCTGCGGAACGCCACGCCGGAGCAGGCCCGCCGCACCGCCCTGCATCTGCTCGAACGGGTAGGTCTCGCCGAACACACGGTGACCCAACGTCCCGACCGGCTCTCCGGTGGCGAGCTGCACCGCGCGGCACTCGCCCGCGCGCTCGCCAGCGAACCCAGAGTCCTCATCTGCGACGAGACGACGGCCGGGCTCGACAGCGTCACGCAACACGGCATTCTCACACTCCTCGACGACCTGCGACGCAGCCTCGCACTGACCCTGATCGTGATCAGCCACGACCGCGACGTGGTGGCTCAACTCGCCGACCAGATCGTCGTACTCGACAACGGTGCCGTGGTCGACCGCGGACCGGCCGAGCTCCTGCTCACCCACGCACACCACCCGCTCACCAGTGCGCTTCTCCACACCGATCCGGCGACCGCCGCCGCACCGTCGAACCCATGACCGGAGGAAGAACCATGCCGCAGTACCGACACAGCGTCGGCCCGTACGACGTCCAGGCGGCCGACAAGCGACACGTCGACGGAGCGCGCAGCGTCATGCTCGACACCTTTTACCGCGACTTCGGCTACGGCTACCGGCCCGACTGGCACTGGGACGTCATCGATCTCGACGGCACCTACCTCACCCCCGAACACCACGCCCTCTTCGTCGCGACCAAGGGCGACGACGTCGTCGGCACCACAGCCGTGCGCGCCGCGGGGCCCAAGAGCCCACCCCACCCGCGCTTCCTCACCGAGCGCTACCCGGACGACACCACCGCGCAGCTGTTCCGGGTCTACGTCCGGCCCGAACACCGTCGCTGCGGCCTCGCCCGGGCACTCGTCGGCCTCGCGATCGAGTTCGTCACCCGGCAACCCCGGTACCAGGCGCTCTACCTGCACACCGACGCGCGCATCGACGGTGCCGAACCGTTCTGGCGGAGCATGGCCACGCCGGTCCACGACCCGCGCGACGGCGACCACGACAGCTATCAGACCGTCCACTTCGAGATCGCCCTACCCGGCCGACCTCGGTAGCCGCCCTGCCGGCCTGTGCGCCGAGGACGGGGACTGGACGGCGGCTTCCCGCACGACGAACCGAGGTGTGCCGCAACCCTTGCTCAGAATCACCGTCATGCAATATATTGCACATCGGAGGCGGCGATCGCCGGCTCACCGAGAACCCGCCCGACGGAAGCAGGCGCGGCGACGGAGGGAAGACGTCCATGAGCACTACTGATCGAGAGATCCAGAACGTCGTGCTCGTGCACGGCGCGTTCGCTGATGGTTCGGGCTGGCGCGGCGTGTACGACAACCTGACGGCCCGGGGCTACCGGGTCACCATCGTGCAGAACCCGCTCACCTCGCTCGACGACGACGTCGCGGCTACCGTGCGGGTGCTGGATCGGCAGGACGGTCCGACGATTCTCGTCGGCCACTCCTGGGGCGGCACGGTCATCACCGAGGCGGGGGTTCACCCGAACGTCGCGGGGCTGGTCTACGTGTCGGCGCTGGCGCCTGACGCGGGCGAGACCACCGCCCAGCAGTACGACGGGTTCGCCGCGACACCCGACTTCGTCATCGACGTCGCCGAGGACGGCTACGGCTTCCTCAACGCCGACACGTTCAAGGCCGGGTTCGCCGCGGATGCCAGCGACGCCGACGCCGCCTTCCTCCGTGACTCGCAGGTGCCCGTCAACATGGCGGCGTTCGCGACGCCGGTGCGGCGCGCCGCCTGGCGCGACAAGCCGAGCTGGGCGGTCATCGCCACCGAGGACAGGGCCTTCGACCAGGCGATGTTGCAGCACATGGCCAAGCGCATCAACGCGAAGATCACAAACGTCTCGGCCAGCCACGCCCTGTTCGCCACCCAGCCCGACGTCGTCTCCGACGTGATCGTCAGCGCCGCGCAGAACGCCGCCGGCACTCGCTGACTCCGCCCACCGCCACCAGCACTTCCGCAGTGGCCCGTGACTCGTTGACACCAGGCCACATGCAGTGTGGAGTATGTTGCATGCCGATCCCCGAGCGTGTGGGAATGATTCCGCGAGCCCTGCTGCGGGAGAACGCGTACCGGTCGATCCGGGACGCAATCGTCGACGGCACACTGGCGCCGGGGGAACGACTCAACGACGGTGAACTGGCGCAGTGGCTGGGTGTCAGCCGCACGCCGGTGCGGGAGGCGTTGGCGCGGCTGGAGGAGGCCGGCCTCGTGCAGACCAAGCCCGGCCGTTACACGATGGTCACTCCGCTGGATGTCCAGGCCGCGAGGGCGGCGCAGTCGGTCACCGCGGCAATGCACGAGCTGGCCGTACGCGAGGCGGTGCCCAACTTTTCCGCGGCGGAGATCGAGGCCATGCGGGACGCCAACCGGCGGTTCGCGGCGGCCCTTCAGGCGGGCGATGTCGATGCCGCAATTGCCTCGGACGACGAATTCCACGGAGTCGCGGTGACCGCCGCCGCCAATTCGGCGATCCGCTCGGTGCTGGAGCAGTTCACGCCGATGCTGCGACGCCTCGAACGCCTCAGATTCTCCTCGCTCAGTGGGCGCGACTCCGTGGCCCTGCACGAACGCATCATCGATCTGTGTGAGGCCCGCGATGTGGAGCGGGCCGCGCTCGCCGCCCGGGAGAACTGGCTGAGCCTGGATCCCCTGTTCGATGTCGAGGCGCCCGACCGGTAGGCGCCTGTGGGCCCCCTGGCCGGCGGACGGCCCTCGAGGACTCGCTGTTCCGCTGGCTGACGCTGTCGTCCGGCGCGCCGGCACGCCAGCGCTGCCTCCGACCACCACCTTGACCACTCCGACGAAGGAGTTGCAGTGACTCTCGACGCGTTCGAGCGATACCCGCTGTTGTTCGGCCCCAGCCCGATCCACCCGTTGGACCGGCTCAGCGACCACCTCGGTGGCGCCCGTGTCTGGGTGAAGCGGGAGGACTGCAACAGCGGCCTGGCCTTCGGCGGCAACAAGACCCGCAAGCTGGAGTACCTGCTGCCCGACGCGCTGAGGCAGGGCGCCGACACGCTTGTCAGCATCGGTGGCGTCCAGTCGAACCACACCCGCCAGGTGGCAGCGGTCGCCGCACGGGCCGGCCTCAAGGCGGTCCTGGTGCAGGAGAACTGGGTGGACTGGCCGGACCCGGCCAACGACAAGGTCGGCAACATCCTGCTGTCACGGATCATGGGCGCCGACGTACGCATGGCGCGGGAGGGCTTCGGTATCGGCTTCAAACAGAGCTGGCACCTGGCGATCGAGGACGTCCGCGCCGCCGGCGGCACGCCGTATGCGATACCGGCTGGCGCGTCCGACCACCCGCTCGGCGGCCTCGGCTTCGCGAACTGGGCCTACGAGGTGCAGCGCCAGGAGCAGGAACTCGGTGTCTTCTTCGACACGGTCATCGTGTGCAGCGTGACCGGCAGCACCCACGCCGGCATGATCGCCGGTTTCGCCGGTCAGGACCGGCCGCGGCGCGTGCTCGGCATCGACGCCTCTGCCACGATCGACGAAACCCGGGCCCAGGTGGCGAAGATCGCCCGCAACACCGCCGAGCTGATCGGCCTCGGCCGTGAGCTGCGCGACGACGAGATCACCGTGCTCGCGGGCTGGGCCGGCGACCGCTACGGCGTCCCCGTCCAGTCCACTCTGGACGCGATCCGGCTCACCGGCCGGCTCGAAGGCATGATCATCGACCCGGTGTACGAAGGCAAGTCGATGGCCGGGCTGATCGACCTGGTCCGCGAGCGGGACATCCCCCGCGACTCGAACGTCCTGTACGCCCACCTCGGCGGCCAGCCCGCCATCAACGCCTACAGCAGCGCGTTCGAGTAGTGCCTGTCGACCTGGCACCGCAGCACACTTCAGCGCTCCCCGGTCCCGTCGAGCAGAGCCGGCCGCAGGGCCAGTCGGTGTTCGCGACGGATCTGTGCCTCGCGGTAGCGGCGTCGATCGCCGTCGGTCTGGGGCGGCAGCGGCGGCACCGGCCGGGTACGCCCTCGTCGTCGACGGTGACCATGACCAGGTGGGCGGTGGCCACGTCGGCCGGCGCCACGGCGCGGTCCCACCGTGTGAGCCGGGTAGGGGTGTGATCGCTGTCGTTGTCCAGGCTGGCCGAGGTACGTGCGGTTCTGGCCGTCGGCACCGGCATGGTCGTCGAACTGGGAGACCCGCCGGACGCCGGCCCGCCGCAGCCCGCGCACGGCGGGGGAACGGGCCGACGTCCGGACGGGACTCAGAGCACCGGCACAGCCGCGTTGTTGCCCGGCATCCGGGTCACGCGGGGCAACGACGCCACGGCCTCCGCCGAGCGGCTGCTCACCTCGCCGCCCGGGCATATCGCGGTGCCCAGCAGCGTGTTCCAGGCGGTGTCGATCGGGTGCGGGTCGGGCAGGCCGACCTGGTAGTGGCTGATGTTGATCCCGGTCGACACCTGGCGGGCCCCGTCGCGGCTGTGCAGCGAGAACGTCAGGTGGCCGAAAGTCGCGCCGTCGTGGCCCCAGAACTCGCCGCACGGGGTGGGCACCGAGTAGATGCCGAGACCGTAGCCGCCGGCTTCGGGCAGCTCCGGCACGAAGGGTACCCCGGTGAGCATCTCGTCGAGGGTGGCCGGACTGAGCAGATCGCCGCTGAGCAGTGCCCGGAAGAAGGTGTTCAGATCCGCGGTGGTGGCGATCATCTCGCCGGCCGTCCACCCCCAGCTCATGTTGAACTCGCTGAGGTCGCGCACGCCGAACGGGGCGAAGTAGGCGCCGCTGTGCGGGCCACGGATCCTCGGATCGTCGCCGGGGAACGATGTTGCGCTGAGCCTCAGCGGTCGCAGGATGCGTCGTTGCACCTCGGCGGCCGCATCGTTGCCGGTGATCTTCTCGATGAGCAGTCCGGCCAGGATGTAGTTGGTGTTCGAGTAGCTGAAAGCCTCGCCGGGCGCGTTCGTCGGCGGCATGGCCAGGCCGGTGGCGACCAGGTCCGCCGGAGCGTACGTGGTGACCTGCATCTGGTTGATCGCGGCGTAGGAACTGATCATCGCGTTGGTGTAGTTGCCGATGCCGCTCGTGTGGTTCAGCAGCATCCGGACGCTGACCTGGGTGCCCAGCTCACCTGGCACGGTGTCGGGCAGCCACTGCCCGATCGGGTCGTCGAGGCCGAGCCGGCCCTCGTCGACGAGTTGGAGCACGGTGGTGGCGACGAACGTCTTGGTGATGCTGCCGATCCGGTGCCGCAGGTGCGGCTGCATGGGCCGGGGAGGGCTCAGGAACGCCTGGCCGGCGGCGTCGCGCCAGTCGCGCCGGCCGTCGCGTACCGCGACCAGGACGCCTGGCACGCCGGCTTCGGGCACCGCGGCGAGGGCGGCGCGTAACTCGGCGCGGTCCAGCCCACCGGCGGCAGGACCCGGCTGCGCTGTGGCGGATGCGGGTACGACAGCGATCGTGCTCACCAGCGCGACGCTTGTGGCCACGATCTTCAGTGTCCGGAAAGTACTCGACATATCTGCATGCTCGCCGGCTCTCGCACCGGCCGCATCATGCTCAGGCCGGAGACCCGACTCCCGCTGCGGTACGAGTGCGGGTCATCCGTCGTCAGCGGCCGCGATGCGAAGAGAATCCAGGTCCTGCTCGGGTTTCGCCACCGGGACGGTGGGGGTAGAGATCGATCCGCCTTCAGCTAACCTAAGGAGACTGTCATGTCGGTGCAGGCGTTTCTCTATGTCGTAGCGGTCATCCTGCTCGTGCTCGCCGCGTTGCCGTTGCCCACCCGTGGTGTCTCACTCGCTCTGCTCGGAGCGGCGTGCGCGCTGCTTGCCTACGCCTGGCCGGTGATCACCGAGTAGGCGGATGAGGTCGGGGCGCGTCGACTCGACGGGTCGATCGGCGGGCGGCCCAGACGGTGCGTCTGGTTCGGACTGTGAGATCGCTACGGTGCAGGATGCTGTGTGGGCTGCCGGTGTCGATCAGCCGGTCGAGGGCGGCGAGGTCCTCCGCGGCGAGGGCGTCGGCGACCTTGTGTCGGATGCGCTGCAGGCTGGCGTGGGCGTAGGCGCCGACGGCCTGGTCGCCCGCCCCGTCGATGTTGATGTCCACCTGTCGCTCGCCCTCGACGGTGAATCCGGCGGCGGTGAGCATCGGCCCCCAGTCGGCGCCGCGGTGGGGGAGGTGCTCGGCGTGGACGCGGTCCCCGGCGGCGTGGCAGCGCTCTTCCAGGCCGGGTCGGTCGTCCGGAGCGTTCTCGGGAAGGAATCGCGGGAAGCCGGCCAGTTCCACGACGGCGAACATGCCGCCCTCGGGCAACAGTTCGTGGACCGCGCGCAGGACCTGTTCTGGTTGGGCCAGGTGGTGCATCGAAGCGGAGGCCCACACCAGGTCCGGGGTGCCCAGGTCGGGCCAGTCGGCCTCGTCGAGGTTGGCCTGGACGGTCCGGATCCGCTCCGTCTCACCCCGGGCGTACGCCTTTTCCCGCAGGCGTTGGAGATGTCCGGTTGACGAGTCGACGGCTGTCACGTGCGCCTCGGGGAAGCGGTCGAGAAGGGCGAAGGTTCCCGCTCCGGTGCCGCTGCCCAGATCCACGATCTGGCGCGGGGGGGTGTGCAGGGGCAGCCAGGCCGTGATCTCGGTGAGGTGCGCCGCGAGGACTTCCGCGTCCAGGTCGAGGATCTGTGCCTGTCCGGCGTCGTCGTGGCACTCGTGGTGGAAAGCGTGGGTCATACCGCGACATTAGGACGATCATGCGGCTGCGGCATGATCGCTTTCCGATTACGCAAGACGATTGGTGAAAGAGCAGCCTGACACGCAAGAACCGCCGTCGGGCGGCGCGCCAGGCCGTCACCGTTGCGGGTTCTCGCTCTCGCGCTGCTGGTGTCCACGGCGGGCGTCGCGGTCGAAGATGCCCAGGATCTCGCACGGACCGCCGTCCGCGCCGATGGCGTGGGGCAGCATGGTCGGGAATTCGGCGGCCTGGTTGGTCTCCAGGCGGAAGCGGCGATGGCCCAGCATCAGGACCGCCGTGCCGGACAGGACCACGAGCCATTCACGTCCGGGGTGGGCGCGCATGCGCGCCGGATTGTCCGGTGGTGGCTGGGTCATCCGCTGCCGGACGACAGTCATGCCCGGGTCGGCCTTGATGGGCCAGCGCATCAGTCCGTGGGCGCTGTCGATCATCGGGCTGGTGACGATGTCGTCGGAGGCGGTCTCCACAAGCTGGTCCAGGGTGGTGTCCAGGGCGCGCGCGAGCGTGACGAGCTGGTCCAGGGCGAGCCGGCGCTGGCCGTTCTCGATGCGGCTCAGCGAGGACTGACTGAGTCGGGCCCGGGTGGCCAGTTCTTCCAGGGACCACCCCTGGGCGACCCGTAGCGCACGGATCCGTTTGCGTACGAGGCTGTCCAGATCATCATCGTCTTGCGTCATGGGCAACATCGTATGCCCCTCGGGCATCTCGTGGTTAGCGTCGTGCCGGACCCAGCCGAACCAGGCCGGGCCGCTGCCCTTGCGGAGAGGAATCCATGAGTACTCACCAGCCGGCACCGCTGACCACCACGGCGCGGGGCGACGCCGCGGTCGGCGCAGGCGCACCCTACGCACGTCAGCTGCGGATGATCCTGATCGCGGTCTCCGTCGCCCTGATGGCCGTCATCGCCTCCGTCTCGGGCCTGAACGTGGCCCAGACCCACCTCGCTGTCGACTTCGACGCCGCACAGACCACCGTCCTGTGGATCATCAACAGCTACACCCTCACCCTGGCCGCGCTGCTGCTCCCGCTCGGCGCTCTGGGCGACCGGTTGGGCCGCCGGCCCATGCTGATTGCCGGACTTGTCGTGTTCGGTGTCGCGAGCGTCGCGGCGGGCCTGGCTCCGAACGCCGAGACCATGCTCGCGGCAAGCATGCTCAGCGGCGTCAGCGCAGCGATGATCATGCCGATCACCCTCGCCGTGATCACCTCCACGTTTCCGGTAGAGGAACGGGGCAAGGCGATCGGCGTGTGGACCGGCATCGCCGGGGGCGGTGGCGTCCTCGGCATGTTCCTCTCCGCCCTGCTCGTCGATGTGGCCTCCTGGCGCTGGCTGTTCGTCCTGCCCGTGTCACTTGTCATCGTGGCTCTGGCCATGGCGATGAGGTCGGTGCCCGACTCCCGCGAGCACTCGGGCCACCCCTTCGACCTGATCGGCGCGCTGACCTCCAGCGTGGCCGTGGTCGGGCTCATCTACGTGCTGCACGAGGGACCGGAACGCGGCTGGAGCGACCCCGTCACGGTGGCCAGCCTCCTCGTCGGTTTCGCGGCACTTGTCACGTTCGTGATCTGGGAACTGCGGCGCCGGGACGCCGCACTCCTGGACGTCCGCCTGTTCCGTGAGCGAGGGCTGGCCGGCGGTTCGCTCACGCTCCTGGTGGTCTTCGGCGTCCAGGCCGGCATCGCCGTGGTTCTCTTCCCGTTCTTCCAGGCCGTGCTCGGCTGGTCGGGACTGCTGTCCACACTCGCGATGATGCCGATGGCGGTGGCGATGATGATGACGTCCGCGCTGGCCCCTCGGTTGGCCGTCCGCATCGGCCCGCGAGCGACGATGGCTCTCGGCATCGCGCTGGGTGGGATCGGTCTGACGCTCATGGCCGTGGTCGTCTCCGTGGACGGCGGCTACCGCTCCGTCCTGCCCGGCATGCTCGCGATGGGCGTCGGCATGGGCTTCGCGATGACACCCTCCACCGAGGCGATCACCAGCGCCCTACCCGCTGCCAAGCAGGGCGTGGCCTCCGCACTCAACGACATCACCCGCGAGTTCGGCACCGCCCTCGGCGTCGCCATGCTCGGCGCGCTGCTGTCCGCCGGCTACCGCAACTCCATCGACGACAAGCTGCACGGCGTCCCCGTGGACACCGCCGGCACCGCCCGGGCCGGAATCGCCAACGCCCTGGACGCGGCCAGGGACGCCAGCTCCCACAGCTCGCAGGTGGTCCACGCCGCGCAGCACGCATTCGTCGACGGGTGGCGGCAGGCCATGCTGGTGGGCGTCGCCGTCATGGCCGCCATGTTCCTCGTCGTCCTGGCCCGTGGACCCGAGCGCAGCCCCGCCGTGCCGGTCGGGGAAACCGAAGCCACCGAGACCATCGCGGGCTGACCACCTGGAAGCACGGGCGCTCGCGGTGAGTTCACGGGGCATCATGGTCACCGCGAAGCTGGCATGCTCGGGAAGCTGTCGGGACCGACCGTGGGGACCGCCGGAGTCGGAAAGGATCATCATGGGCAGCGAATTGGCCGACATCCTCGATGCGGCAGCCCAGGGGCATTTCCCGGCACCGGACGGCGGTATCACCGTGGTGCCACAGCCAAGCAGCCGCGACGCCGGAGTCGTCGCATTCACCGCCCATTCCGTGATCTTCACCGACGAGGACCCGCTGTGGGTGCGCCGCACCCTGGCTGCTCTCGACTGCGACGCCCTGGCGGCCGCGATGAATCCGGCCTTCCTGAGTGCGCTGCTCCACCGCACCCGGCGCTCGATGGACACGATCGACCTCTTGACGGTGGCGAGCCCGCTCGCCGGTGAGCCCCAACTGAAGCTGGAAGAAACTGCGGGCGCGGATCATCCACGTCAGGTCAGGGCACGGAAGCGTCGTGATGACCTCCGGGTCTGGGCGGCCGAGGGTGGGCTGGTCATCCTCGGCCGCGGTGTGGCAGGCCGCTGGGAAACGGCTGTCGAGGTCGACGAGGGGCATCGCCACCGGGGCCTCGGGCGGGCACTGGCGACGGCCGCCCGGCATCTGGTGCCCGACGGCCAGCCTGTCTGGGCGCAGCAGGCCGCCGGCAACGCCGGCAGCATACGTGCCTTCCAGGCGGCCGGCTTCCGACCGGTGGCAGCCGAAGCCCTCCTGCTCCACCCGTAGGCGTCACAGGTGGCGGGCGGCCGGCTGGGTGCCTACCGGTGGTCAGCTCAACGTGAAGGTCACGTCGTCGACATCGAAGGTGGTGACCCCGTTGCCGGCCGTCTCGCTGGAGAGGAAGCTGGCCGTCGCGGTGCGCTCGGTCGTCGCGGTCCCGGACGACATGCTGTACTGCCGCCACTGCGACCCACCGTCGAAGGCCAGCGAGAACCTCGTCTTCGGCGGTATCCCGGTGACCGCCAGCCCGACGTTCAGGTAGTCGCCACGCATGGTCTCGGTGGTGGTGGTCCGGACCCAGAAGCGCACCGTCAGGTCGCAGTTGGCCGGCACCGTGACGGTGCTGCGCAGCAGGTCGGTACGGGTCACGTCCAGCCCGGCGAAGGTGGCGTACGCGCGGCCGTGGTGTGCCGGCCGGGCCGCGTCGCCGAGCACCACGATGCGAGGTCCGGCTTCCCAGCCGGTGGTGCCACGCTCGAACCCCGGGTTCGGGTGGATCTGCCCGGCGCAGGGCTGGTCGGCGGCCGGCGGGCCGTAGGGTGCGCTTGCCGTGGTCAGCACCAGCAGGGCCGCAGCCAGGGCGGTGGTGACGGAAGCTTTCATCAGTCCTCCCCGTGTCGGAGCATCCGAAAGTCGATGCCAATCGACCATGCTCGATGAGACTCGGGGCGTCAAGCTCTTCCCGGGTTCCGGCGCTCATGGCGCTGTGACATATTGCCCACCCGAGGGGCCAGCGGATTCGACAGCCGATACCTACAGTCGGGCCATGGGCACCGACGAAGGCGTGCGGGGCTGGCTCCGCCGGCTTGGGGCGGAGCAGATCGCGCACCCCGGGGGCAACCTGTACGCCCACCTGTGTCGGGTCAGCGACCGACTGGCGGTGCTCGGCTGCGGTGGTGAGACGCAGGCCGCAGGTCTCACCCATGCCGTCTACGGCACCGACGGGTTCGACCTCGCCCTGCTTGATCGGGCCGATCGCGCCGTACTGCGCGACCTTGTCGGGGCTGACGCCGAGGAGCTCGTCTACCTGTACGGTGCCTGCGACCGCGGACGCAGCTGGCCGGAGCTGGCGCAGACCGGCCAGGTGTTCGACCGTTTCGCAGGGCGGGCGAGAACGCCGAAGCCGGCTCAGCTCCGGTCCCTCATGGACCTGAGCATCGTCAATGAACTGGACGTCATCGAGCACGATCCGACGGTGGCGGCCCGCTACGGCAGCTACTTTCGAGGAGTGTTCGCCTCCTGGGCGCCACTCGCCTCTGAGCAGGTCATCCGCGACGCGCAGCGGGTCCTCGGGCCGTGACAGCCGAACCATCCGCCGGGCCACCCGCGTCGGCGCAAACCCCCGTTCGGGTACCCGTACGAGCCGTCTACCCGGGCAGCTTCGATCCCTTCACCGCCGGGCACCTGAACGTGGTGGGCAGGGCCCGCGCCCTCTTCGACGACGTTGTCGTGCTCGTCGCGGTCAACAGCGGCAAACACCCGGACGTCGACGAACAGGAACGAGCAGCCCTCGTCCGGGCTGCGCTGCCTGTCGAATGGACCTCCGTCACCGTCGTGGCCTGGCGCGGACTGACCGCCACCTACTGCCGTCGCCACCGGATAGGAGTGATCGTGCGCGGCGTGCGTGACTCGAGCGACCTTCAGGCCGAGTACCGGCTCGCCGCGATGAACCAGTCGCTGGGTGTACCCACCGTGTTCCTGCCCGCGCAGCCGGAACTGAGCAGGCTGTCGTCCACTGCGGTGCGTACGGTGGGGACGTCGCTCTCGTCCACCCGGCCGTAGCCTGCCGTCCATCGGCGTACGCCGTCCCGTACCTCGGACACTCCCGACCGGTCGGGCAGCTCCGGCCCGTACGATGGCCTGTGGTGCTGGTGCGTCCCGGCCGTGAGGGTGGGACGTCGTAAGAGGGAACCCGGTGTGAATCCGGGGCTGCCCCGCAGCGGTGAGTGGGAACGACAGCCGTCAACAGAGCACTGGACCGCGAGGTCTGGGAAGCGACGGCCAGTAGGCGACCTGGTGTCATGCCCACGAGTCCGAAGACCTGCCAGTGCTGCGCACGCCGCCGGTGTGCGCCGCCGGCGGCCTCTCGGGAGGGCCAGGGCGGAAGCCGGTACCTGACCCGTACCCGCCTTCCCCTACCCGTGTCCGCCGGACACTTCGAGGGAAGGACCCCCTTGGTGAGTTCCGCATTCGGGCAGAGCACAGTGCTCGGCTATCCACGCATCGGTGCCAGTCGGGAGCTGAAGAAGGCGGTCGAGGCGTACTGGGCCGGCACCATCGACGCCGAGGCGTTGCACAGCACCGCCGCCGGCCTGCGGGCGCAGGTGTGGCGGACGCTGCGCGACGCCCGCCTCGACGCGATCCCGTCGAACACCTTCTCCTACTACGACCACATGCTCGACACCGCCGTTGCCGTCGGCGCGGTCCCGACCCGGTTCACCCGGCTGGGCCTGTCCACGCTGGACACCTACTTCGCGATGGCGCGCGGTGTCGACGCCGAGCCGGCGCTGGAGCTGACGAAGTGGTTCGACACCAACTACCACTACCTGGTGCCGGAGATCGACCCCGACACCGTCTTCACCGCCAACCCGGTGAAGGCGCTCGGCGAGTACGCCGAGGCCCGGGAGCTGGGCATCACCACCCGGCCGGTGTTCGTCGGGCCCGCCACGTTCCTGCTGCTGGCCAAGGGGGAGGAGCCCTTCGCCCGCCTCGACGACCTGGTCGGGACGTACGCCCGGATGCTCGCCGCCCTGGCCGACGCGGGCGTCGGCTGGGTGCAGCTCGACGAGCCGGGCTACGTCGCCGACCGGACCCCGGCCGAGATCGACGCCCTGCGCCGCGCCTACACCCGGCTTGGTGAGCTCGCCCACCGGCCGCGGATCTTCGTGGCGACCTACTTCGGTGACCTCGGCGACGCGCTCCCGGCCCTGCTGGACACCCCTGTCGACGCCGTCGGTCTGGACCTGGTCGCCGGACCGGGCAACCTCCACCGCCTCGCCGCCGCCGGACCACTGGGCGGCAAGGCCGTCGTCGCCGGCCTGGTCGACGGTCGGAACATCTGGCGTACCGACCTGCGGGCCGCTGTCGCGGCCGGTGCGACTGTCGCCGGACTGGCCGACCACGTGGCCGTCTCCTCGTCCTGCTCGTTGCTGCACGTCCCGGTCGACCTGTCCGTCGAGACCCACCTCGACCCCCGGTTGTCCGAGCGGCTGGCGTTCGCCCGGCAGAAGGTCGACGAGGTCGTCATGCTCGGCCGCGCGCTGCGCGACGGCACCACAGCGCTCCCCGCGCCGCTGCCGGCCGCCCCGGCCGAGTGGCGTCACGACGACGTACGTGGCCGCCTGGCCGCGCTGCGCCCCACCGACCGGCAGCGTGGTACCTACCCCACCCGGGCCGCCCGCCAGCAGGAACGGTTGGGTCTGCCGGAGCTGCCGACCACCACGATCGGGTCGTTCCCGCAGACCGCCGAGCTGCGTAGGGCCCGCGCCGCGCACCGGGCCGGCAGTCTCGACGACGCCGGCTACGCCGACCGGATGCGCGCGGAGGTGGAGCAGGTCATCCGGTTGCAGGAACAGCTGGGCCTGGACGTGCTCGTGCACGGGGAACCGGAACGCAACGACATGGTGCAGTACTTCGGCGAGCAGCTCGACGGCTTCGCCGCCACGCGGCACGGCTGGGTGCAGTCGTACGGTTCCCGCTGCGTACGCCCGCCGATCATCTACGGCGACGTGGCCCGCAAGGCAGCTATGACAGTCGAATGGTCCACCTACGCGCAGTCACTGACCAGCAGACCGGTGAAGGGCATGCTCACCGGCCCGGTCACCATCCTGGCCTGGTCGTTCGTCCGTACCGACCAGTCTCTCGCGGACACCGCCGACCAGGTCGCGCTGGCCCTGCGGGACGAGTGCCGCGACCTGGAGGCCGCCGGTATCCGGGTCATCCAGGTCGACGAACCTGCGCTACGCGAGACGCTGCCGCTGCGCAGCGGCGACCAGAAGGCGTACCTGGACTGGGCCGTCGGCGCGTTCCGGCTGGCCACCAGCGGCGTCGCCGACGACACCCAGATCCACACTCACCTGTGCTACTCGGAGTTCGGCGAGGTGATCCACGCCATCGACGCTCTCGACGCCGACGTCACGAGCATCGAGGCGTCCCGGTCGAAGATGGAGGTGCTCGACGACCTGGCCGCCATCGGCTACGCCCGGGGCGTCGGCCCCGGGGTGTGGGACATCCACTCGCCCCGGGTGCCCACGCGCGAGGAGGTGGTCGAGGCGCTGCGCCGCGCGGTGGCGGCCGTGCCGGCCGGCCGGCTGTGGGTCAACCCGGACTGCGGGCTCAAGACCCGCGCCTACCCCGAGGTCGAGGCGTCCCTGCGGCACCTGGTCGCGGCTGCCGCCGAGGTCCGCGGCAACTGACATCTGAGCCGGGCGGACCCGCCACAGCGGGGCCGCCCGGCTCGACCTGCACGGTCACGTCATCGAGCACATGTTCCGGCATGTGCTACCGCTGGCCGTACCGGTGGACCCGCCACTCACCACGGCCGGTGGCGAGGGCGTAGCCGACGGTGGCGACGCCAAGCGCCACGCCCCAGCCGAGGAACACCAGCAGCGTGCCCGCCACCGCCCACTCCTCACGCACGTCCGACCAGCGCAGCTCGCCCGTGCGCAACTGTCCTACGAACACCGCGCCGCTCAACGCGCTGTAGGTGACGAGGGTGAGTGCCACCGCTGCGGCTGGGATGATCGCGAGCAGCCGCGGAACCTGTCGATTGCGCAGTCCCGGCACCCAGCGCGGGACTTGTTGCCCCCAGCGCTGGATCAGCCCGAACATGCATCGATGCTCCGTGGCGCTGCGCCGCCGGTCCTCCCGGTCCAGGGTGAAGCGCTCCCTCTCCCGGGGGAGTACGAGCCACGAAATGGACGGTTGTACCGGTTCGAGGGCGGGGCCCCGCCTCGCCAACGAGTGCTCAGCGCGGTGCCGCTGCCCCGTCCTGGAGGAGGGCAAGCTGGTGGTGGACCGCAGCTGTCACGCGGTCGCGGTCCCCGGTCGCCAACAGGTCGAGCAGCGCTCCCCTGAGCACGGCCAGGGCGAGGGTACGGCGGGCCGTGCCGTCCGCGCTGTCTCTGTCCTGTGGGGGCTGGCAGTCGGCCAGGACGGTGAGCCAGTCGCGCACCGTGGCCGCGGCGAAGCCGCCCCACACTCCGTCAGGCTCCACAAGCGACGTGGCGTAGGTTTCAGCCCACAGTTTCAGCAGTTGCTGATGTTCTGCGGCGGCGAGCCACCCCCAGAGGCGCTCGACGGCGGTGGCCAGGCCGATGGCCGCCTCCGGGTCACCGGAGGTCTGGACATGGTTGAGGATCGCGAGTTCATCAGCCCGGGCCCGGGCGAGGACCGCCCGGGTCAGGCCATCCTTGTTGCCGAAGAGGAAGACCAGGACGCGCGGGCTGGAACCGATCGCGGCGGCCAGCGGGCGCAGGGACAGATGCGCCAGGCCGTGCTCCAGGGCGTACCGGTACGCGGCCTCCAACAGCTCGACCTTGCGCGCGGAGGGAGTTGTCCGGTCCACGGTCACCGGCGTAGCCTACAGGCACTGAAACGTCTGTTTCAGTTACGGAGGGGAGTGGACAATGACGCATGGGCGCCAGCGGCCTGTCGAGATCACCGTGCGCCCCGCTGATCGTCCCGGCGACCTGGGCTGGGTGGTGATGGCCCACGGGGAAACCTACGCGCAACAGTTCGGCTGGGGCACCGACTTCGAGGCGCTCGTCGCGACGATCGTCGCCGACTACGCCTCCGGTCACGATCCGTCCCGGGAGGCGGCGTGGATCGCCGAGGCCGACGGCGAGCGTGTCGGCTCGGTGTTTCTGGTCGCGGGCGACGAGCCCGGCACGGCCAAGTTGCGCGTCCTCCTGGTCACACCAAAAGCCCGTGGTCTCGGCCTCGGCACCCGCCTGGTCGAGCAGTGCCTCACCTTCGCCCGCCAGGTCGGCTACCGGCAGGTCGTGCTCTGGACCAACGACAACCTCGACTCCGCGCGCCGGATCTACCAGGCCGCCGGGTTCAGCCTCATCGACGAGAGGCCCCACCAGAACTTTGGCGACGGCCTCGTCGAGCAGACCTGGTCGCTGATCCTTCACCCGGCACTGTCAGAGGGCTGAAGCCGGGCAGCGTCAGTAGCCGACGGCGTGCTCAGACCGGGCGGACCTCGCCGAGCCGCTTGACCGCGTAGTCGTCGTCCCAGCACACGGCGGCCTCCCATGCGGCCGACGCCTGCGCCGCGATGTCGTACGCGCCGTCGTCGAGGCCGGCGGCGTTGTCCGGCAGCACCAGGTCGAGGTCGGGCACGTCGACGTGCGCCTCGTCCCAGTCGATGAGGGCGACCCGGCTGGCGGTCATCCGGATGTTGCCCGGATTGGTGTCGCCGTGCACGACGCACGTCCGACGTCCGACGAGACGCGCCCACGCGGCCCGGCATCGAGCAACGCCCTCAGCGGGCATCGCACCCAGGTCGATCTTCGTCCCGGTCTCGGCGTGCAGGAGGTCGGTCGACGATCGCCAGCCCGGGCGCTGCGGCCAACCCCTCGTCAGCCGATGCAGCTCGCGGAGCGTGTCAGCGACGCGACTCCAGTCGGCAGGCGTCTCGGGCGGTCCGCCCTCCAGGTAGGTCATCACCACCAGACCGTCGGCGAACAGCCGGCCGTCCGAGGTGGGGATCGGCACCGGCACGGTCAGACCCGCGCTGTCGAGGTGCCGGAGGAGTTCTGTCTCCCACGCCAGATCAGCGTCGCTCCTGGTACCGAGCCGGCCTACCGCACGGCGCCCGTCGACGCGCACGCTCCACACGTCGTTGGCCACTCCGCCGGTGAGCCGCTCGACGCGAGCGGCATCCGCACCCCACTGCCCAAGTGCCTCCCACCCCATTGGCCGGATCTTACGAGCATTCGGTTCGCGGGGCACTGTCGCAATGCACACCCGGCGTCCGACCGGTGCGAACTCGATCGCGTGAACGTGGATCCGGCGTGAGGATGTCGCCATGGTCGATGATCCGTTGCTCGCGCGGGCCCGGCAGGTCTGGCGTGGGCTGTCAGGCGTCGCGATGGACTTTCCCGCTGACGGCGGCGTCGACGTGGCCGCCTCTACCGGATCGCTGCTCTGCCCACCCGGCTGGGTCGGGATCGTCGCACTTGGTGACGCCGCGATCGTCACCGCGCCGACGGACAACTGGGCAGCGACCGTCCGCGAGATGCTGCCCGGCATGCCCGCCGAGTCGTTTACCGACGTTGACCGGCTGCGCACCGTCCTGCCGGTCGCCGAGGTGCTGGGGCCGGCGAGTCTGGCGTATCTCGACGCGGACGACGTCCGACCGGCGCAGCTCGACACCACGGAAGTGGTCCGTGGAGACCAGGTCGATCTCGCCACGCTCCTGGCGTCCGCCACGGTCGACGACGCAGACGAGTGCGGCTTGGCCGAGATCGACTCTTCCCCGTTCGTGGTACGGCACGGGGACCAGTGTGTCGCGGCGGCCGGCTACCGACGTTGGCCGGAGCGGGTAGCCCACATGTGCGTACTCACCGCGGCGGATCACCGTGGACGGGGGCTGGCACGTGCGGTCGCCTCGGCAGCCGTCACGGATGCCCTGGCCGGTGGTCTGCTGCCGCAGTGGCGGGCTCGACCGCAACCGTCGCGCCGAGTGGCGCGGGCGCTGGGATTCCGTCAGCTCGGCACCCAGCTGAGCGTACGGCTCGGCGAGCTGGGAACCTTGACTGTCGACGGTGCCGATCCGCGGGCTACCTCGTGAAGCGGGCTACCTCGTGAAGTAGGCGGCGCTCTCCGCGTCTGCCGGGTAGTAGGACTCGATCGCGACCTCGTCGATGGTGATGTCCATCGGGGTGCCGAATGTGGTGATTGTCGAGAACAGCCGCAGCTCTCGTCCGTCGATGTTGAGGATCATGGGGATCACGACGTCGGCGTCGACCCGTCTGTCTGACGCCTCGTCGGGTTCGGGTGCCAGGAGCTCCTCGTGGAGTGCGGTGAGTTCAGGGTCGGGAGCCGCGGCGAGTTGGCGTGAGATCCGGGTGCGGAACACCGCGCGCACGTCGGCCAGGTTGACGACGATGCGAGCGAGCCCGCGCGGGTCCAGTCCGAGCCGCACCAGGTTGACCGGCGGCTGTAGCAGGTCCGGAGCCACATGTGCGAAGAACGGGTCGACCGCGCGATTGGTCATCACGATGTTCCACCGGCGGTCGAAGACCACAGCTGGATACGGCTCGTGGGCGCGAAGCACCCTGCGGATCGCGTCGTGGACGGCCGACAGCGCATCGTCGTCGAGGGGACGTTCGGTGTACCGGGGTGCGAAGCCGCCGGCGAGCAGGAGCCGGTTGCGATCACGTAGCGGCACGTGGAGCTGAGCCGCGAGCCGAAGGATCATGTCGGCGCTCGGCTGGGACTTACCCGTCTCGACCAGACTGACGTGACGAGCTGAGACGTCCGCGGCGATAGCAAGATCCAGTTGGCTGAGACCCCGGCGGTGCCGCCACTGCCGCAGAAGCTCCCCGACCCCGTACACGATCATGAAGCGTACCCATTGTGGCGTCGAACGCCATGAAATCCGATGTCATCGACAAGGAACGTGGACGCGGAAACACTGCGTCCATGACCACTGAGAACAAGATCATCGTCCAACGGGCGCTGGCCGGGCTGATCGAGACAGGTGACGTCGACGGGCTCGCTCGGGTGCTCAGTGACGACTTCGTCCACCACAGGCCGGGCGCCATCACATCGACAAAGGGGGAGTGGCTCGCCGCCGTCCGCGCCGCGCTGGTGTCGCTCGCCGGCATGCAGGTCGAGATTCACCAGATTCTGTCCGATGGCGATCACGTCATCGTGTACTCACGGCGCTGGCTCCCGGACGGAGGACCAGAGATCGCGGTCGTCGACATCTGGCGGATCGACGACGGCCTGATCGCCGAGGGGTGGGAGATCATCGAGCCGGTCGCCCAGGTGGCAGCCAATCTGGTGTGGTGGGAACCCGCTCGTCGCTGACCTCGTCCTCTGACTGATCCGGGCAGGCGATGTCGTGGAGCCTGCCCGGATCGTCGCCACGGGTCAGCGCCGGGCGGCTACTCGTGCGGTACGACGCGGAAGTCGGTGACGAAGCTGGCGACGCGTCCGTCGGCGGTGCGGCCCACATACGTGGCGTACACGCCGTCACCCCACCCGGAGCCGACGAGATGCACGTTGGCTCCGGTCCGCTCGTCCACCACAGTGGTGATGACGGCGTCGACCGGGTCATCCGGAATCCGCGCCGGGATGAAGGTCTCCTCGACCCGCTCGTAGTCCCATTCGCACAGCGCCGCGATGGCGACCTCGTCGGCGAGCGTGCCGGTACCCGCGTCGACCGGGTACCCGAAGAAGTCCTCGTCGCCGAGGGCTGCCGGGTCCTGGCCCGGCAGCAGCGCCATCGACCACGTCGCGACCGGCTCGTCGGCCACCCTCACCTGTAATGCGGTGATCCGTCGCTGCCACGGGCCGTCGTCGGTGTGCACCACCGCCACCCACGCCGTCACCGGGTACCGGCCCGGCGGCACCGTGTCGACGAACGGTGTGGTGTGTGGCACCAGCGGATCGCACCCCACCACCCGGCCGGACGGCAGCACCACCGGTCCGAGGTCGTGCGCTTCGACGCGGTAGGTCATCCCGTCACGTACGACGCGATACCCAGCGGTCAATACCAGGTCAAGATCCGGCACGTACGGCATGACGCGCAGCGTATCCGCGACACCGCCGCCTCCGGGTACGCGACGTGGCGGCAGATCACGGATGGCGTGGCCGAACCGCGGTCAGATGCGGGTACCACGGTTGGACCCACGTCCTGCCGGTGGCGGAAGCTGACCCCATGCCAGAACTCGTCATCCTCACCGGCGCGATCGCAGCCGGCAAGAACGCCACCTGTAGACCACGCCGGTGGGAAGCTCGACCCCGATCTACCGCTGCCGTTTGTCCTCGACGTGTACGACGTTCAACTCATGGCCGTCCTGGTCTCGCTTTCCGCGTCCGTACAGACCAATGGCCAGATCGCTGCTGTCCGAGGCCTCGTCGGGCCCTACGTAGGTCAGCACGTCGTCGTGGTGGCCGTAGACCACCCATCCGGGACCAGGATCGAGGGTGATGGTGCCGAAGTCTCCGGCAGGTGATCCGGCGCGGACGGGGCCGTACTCGCGCAGGATGGCGACGGCCTGGGCGGCGAGATCAACGCCGGGTCCGGGGTCTGGTAGTACGACGCACGTACCGTGGGCGAACACTACCCAGGATTTGCCGTCCCCTCGGATGATGCGACGCCAGGTTTCGGCCAGATCTTGCTCGGACATGACGAAGATCATCCCTGAGTGGATGCACCAGCGCTACCCGCGAAGCCTGCCCGATACAGCGGTCTTGAGGGGGCAACCGGGGGCGTACTGGTGGCGGCGACCGGCAAGAATGTCGTGGTGGCCATGGCAGGAGGGTCCGACGACACCTACGAGACGGTCGGACCACGGGAGTACCTCGATCGGCTCTTGGCGGAGTACGGCCTCCGTGACGAGGAGATCGGAGATCGAGTCAGGGTACGCACGCCTGCGCGAGGTACGTCAGGGCTGGCCCCACCGCAGGAGTATCTGGTGCACGAGTCGGTGTTGCGTTCGCACGGCGATTTCCCCTGCGCCGGCGACACCGAGGCCCTGACCTTCTGCGAGGCGATCGCTGACGCGATGGCCCGCCACCACGACATCTCCCGCCGCGAGGCTGTGGCGCGCGTCAACCGCCAATGGTCACAGGCTGGTCCCGCGGGCCGCGTCCCACGTGTCTGGATCGTCGGCTTGGACATCGTCTACCACGAGGATGCGGACTACTGGGCAGGATTCATCTATCACGGCCCGGACTCGCGCTGGTGGGACCCGGGCACCGAACCTCAGCCGCTGCCGCCGCCCTGATCGCTACCTCCCCTCGCGCGCCGGAACGCCGCGTCGACGGCTGGCAGAACCTGCAAATCGGCCAGCACCGATCGGAGAGGACGGATCGTCGCCGCTCGGTGGACTGGAAGCGGAACACAAGCCACACCCCGGAACTGGTCAGCCCGCCACACCACCTACTTCCACCTACGAGCGTCTGCTCACACGCCCGACGCCTGGCAGCACACGGTCACCGGAGCCGGGCAGGACAGCGAGATGCGGTTCGCCTGCCGATTCGTCGCGCTACCGCTGTCAGCCCATCTGGCCGACCATCAGGACGCGCTGCTTGGCCGCATCGACCCCGACTGGACCACCCGACCGCAGCCCGTCGAGTGATCCCGCCCGGTCTCCGGTGGCTCGCTCACGCCGTCGAGCAGCTCATCCCACACGCTCTCGGCGGCCTCACGAGTCTTCGGGTGCAGATTGCGGTGTACGACCCGAGCGCCCGCTCGGTGCTGCGGACGCCGGGAACAGGTGCGGGTCCGGACCCGTACCGTGACCACATGTCAAAGCAGGTCATCGTGCTCAACGGCGGGTCGAGCGCAGGAAAGTCGGGAATCGTTCGGTGCCTGCAGGCGATCCTGCCGGATCCCTGGCTCGCCGTCGGGGTCGACCGGCTCATCGAGGCCATGCCGGCAACCATGCGCTCGCCGGAGAGCATCGACTTCGCGGCCGACGGCACCGTGATCGTCGGGCCGGAGTTCGACAGGCTGCAGGAGGCCTGGATGGCCGGGGTCGCCGCGACCGTCGGAGCCGGTGCCCACGTCATCGTCGACGACGTCTTTCTCGGCGGCGCTGGATCTCAGCAGCGATGGCGGGCCGTGCTCGACGGACTGGACGTGCTGTGGGTCGGCGTCCGCTGCGCTGCGGAGGTCGCCGCCGGTCGCGAGATCGCGCGCGGCGACCGGGTCCGCGGGATGGCAGCCGCACAGGCCGACTCGGTGCACCAGGGTGTGGTGTACGACGTGGAGGTCGACACCACGCACACCGAGTCGATCGTGTGCGCCCGGACGATTGCGGCTCGGCTGTAGCGAGGCTGGACGTGCCGTCGTCGGCATGACGCGCCCATCCCGTACCCGTTCCGGATGTCGGGTGACCGGTTACGGCGCTCGCGGAGGCTCGGCGGGGCGGCTGCTGGTCTGGTAGGCGTTCTTGGCGGCGACCACGGCGGCCTGGCGGTGCTCGGGGGCGACGCCGTGTACGTTGAGCGGCGGGTGCAGACGCCTGACAAGTTCGGTCTCGATGGTCGCCGGTTCCGCGTCTTCCGCCCAGGTCAAGCGCAGGTGGGTGTGCATCCAGGTGGTCAGCCGCGCCTCATCCTCGGGGACCAGGACGACCCGGTCGGTCCAGGTCGTCCGGTATCCCTCGGAGGCAAGAAGCCCGGCCAGGGTACGGCGCAGAGTCGAGCTGCCCGAACGCCTCAGATGGTTGCGCAGGATCCGCCCCCGCAGGCTGGTCGCCCGTCCGAGGTACAGCAGCCGCAACGACGGGACGTTCTCATTCGACAGCCCGGGGAGGTCGGGGAAGACCGAGGGGGCCGCCCACCAGGCGTAGACACCGCTGCCACGGCTGAGCCGTTTGACGGCGGTGTGGAGTTCGACGGGTACGCCGCAGAGCAGCCGCAGCGCCTCGTCGACCCGGGCTTCGTCGGTGGGGACATCGTCGGGTCGTCGTTCGGGAATGGTCATCGAGACCATCGTAGGTCCCGGGCAGATCATGGTCGGGCCGGAAGGCGGGGGTCCTGGCGGCTCGGCCCGCAGGTGCGGTGACGTCAGGTCGCGCCGAGGAGGTCCCACCGGTTCCCGGCGATGTCGAGGAAGACCGCGACCCGGCCGTAGGGCTCGCTCCGCGGTTCCCGGACGAAGGTGACACCGGCCTCGGTCATCCGTCGGTGAGCGGCGTCGAAGTCATCGACCCGGAGGAAGAACCCGACCCGTCCGGCTACCTGGTCGCCGACAGCGGCACGCTGGTGTTCTCCGTCGGCGCGCGCGAGCAGAAGTCCGGTCTGGGCATTCGGGGGCCGGACGACGACCCACCGCTTGGGTCGTCCGTCATCGGTGAGCGACGGTGAGTCCTCGACGAGGTCGAAGCCGAGTACGTCGGTGAAGAACGCGATAGCCGGGTCGTACTCCTCGACGATCAGGGAAACCAGGTCGATCCGCACCACGGCAGCGTACGCGGGGTCCGTGCTGCTCGCCGCCCGCGCGCCGACCGGCGGCAGGAGCGGGCGTCGTTGCCACCGACCTCAACCCTCGGCGGGTTCCCCACACCACCGAGGCCGGTTGCTGCCGAAACGCGCCTGGGTAGGCTCCCGAGATGCTGCTGCGCGACGTGGAGCCTGCCGACCTGGACGCCTATGTCCGTATGCGCTGCGATCCGGTGATGATGTCGGAGCTCGGTGGCCCGCAGCCGCGCGAGCGCGTTGCCGCTCAGCTGACGCGTGACCTTGAGACTGTCCGCGAGGGCAGCGCCTGGATCAAGATGATCGTTCCTGGCCAATCCGCGCAGGTGGCGGGAACTGTGACGCTGTACCTCCATGACGGCATCTCCGAGATCGGTTGGATGGTGCTGCCGGAATGCCAGGGCCGAGGCCTGGCGAGCGAGGCCGTACGTGCGGTTCTCGACCTGGCCCGCGAGGATGGGCGGTGGGGGTTGATCCACGCGTTCCCGAGCACGACGAACGCGGCGTCGAACGCCATCTGCCGCTCGACCGGCTTCACCCTGGTCGGCCAGGAAGAGACGACCTTCGCGGGGCGCGTGTTCCAGACCAGCCACTGGGTGTTCGATTCATCGGCGCACGGCTGATCACCCGGCCGTCGGTCGCCTCGCCAGGCTTTCCGGCATCCGCTCTTCGGCACCGCCGGGTGGGACCCGGGGGTTTCGCCGGCTGCCGACTGCGGGTAGCGGATGGCACGTGAATCCCAATCTCGCCAGGGGTCTGCAGGTCGCGTGGGCGCTGCCGGAGTTCCGCGGCGGGCTGCGACATCTCATCGACCTCGACGAGGTGTCGGTGCTGCTGGCCACGATGTCCGTGCCAGATCACGACCGCGAGGTGGAGCGCAGCCTGTTACGGCTGCTGAAGTCCGGCCTCGACACGGTGGAGATCCGGGAGGCGGTGTTGCTGCTGCTGGAGCAGGACGACGTACGCCGACCCCTGGTCGCGGCGGCGGAATCGCTCGCGGACCGGCCGGGTCAGGCTGCTGCCATCGCGTCGGCGGCCGAGGATCCTGCGGTGCGGCGTGAGGTGCGGGCGGTGCTGGACAGCGGCAAGGTGCGCGAACTGATCTGGCAGGTGATCGAGAACCAGTTCAGCAACAACCGGCTCGGCCTGATCCGTCGCGCGGCGGTGCTGTTCGTGCGGCATTCGAGCGTGCGGCGTCTTGCCTGGGCGCTACGTCGACACGGCGTGCTGCGTGAGCTGCGGGACAAGCCGTGATCTGCGGCGGTCGGTGCGGGCTGGCGGACCAGCACCATGTCCGGTGGCACCGGGTAATTCGGATGTGTCGTGGCGGCGCGCTCGCTAACGTCCCCCCTCGTGGGGAGCCCGGACCTACGCACCGAACGCCTTGAGCTTCGTCCCGTGCGTGACGAGGACATCGATCGCATCCTTGAGTACCGCAACCTGCCGGAGGTCACCCGCTGGCTCCTGCGGACCGTTGTCGACCCGGTGTCCTTCCGGGCGGCGTGGCAGCGCGCCGCGAAGGCCCCTGACGACCACAGCGTGGCCGTGGTTCTCGACGGCACGGTGATCGGGACCGTCTCGCTCGACGTGGTCGACGGCATGGGACAACCTGGCCTGCCGGCACGGACGGAAGCCGAGCTCGGCTACATCTTCGACCCGGCGTACGGCGGCCGTGGTTACGCGACCGAGGCGGCCACCGCGATGGTGGCGTACGCGTTCGACCGGCTGGGCGTCCGCAGGATCACCGCAGGGTGCTTCGCGGACAACCTGGCGTCCGTGCGGCTACTCGAGAAGATCGGCATGCGTCGTGAGCAGCACGGCGTCGGCGACTCCTGGCACGCCGAACTGGGCTGGGTGGACGGGTACACCTACGCCCTGCTCGCCGAGACCTGGCGGCAGGGGAGGACGTCACAGCCCGGGTGACGGTGGCCGGACCTGCTCGAAGTGGAACTCACGGATGAAACAGTCACGTGGTTGACCGACCGCGAACAGCACGCAGTCGACAACCGACCGCGCGGTCAGGTCATGGTCGGCCTGCCGAGCCCCCTGCTGGACGAAGTCCGGCGGAAACAGTGAGATCACCCGGATCCCTGCTGGCCGCAGCCGGTACGACAGGATCTCCGCCAGCCCGGCGTGGGCGTGTTTTGCAGCGTAGAAGGCGGGGTGTGCACCCGACCGGCGATGTCCCACCTCGCCACAAGCGGAGATCATGTTGACGATGTCAGGCCGGGCCGATGCCCGCAGCAGTGGCAGCAGGTGTTTGGTCACCAGCACCGTTCCGGTCCCGCCCGCCGCGATCACCCCACCGATCTCGTCGTCCGAGACCTCGCCCAGATCGTCACCATGAACGTAGGGTGCGCCGTTGTTCACAAGCACATCGAGGTGGTCCGTCCGGCCGGCCAGCGCCGTGGCGAATGCCCGCACCGAATCCGGTACGGCGAGGTCGCAGCTGAACGCCTCGGCTCGACCCGGCCCCCACTGGTTGATCGCGTCCGCAACCCGCTCGGCCGCGGACAGGTCCCGGGCCGAGAGGAACACCCGGGCACCGCGTTGCGCGAAGGACTCGGCCAGGAGCCGTCCCGTGTCACGCGCGGCGCCGGTGACAGCGACGCGCAGGCCGTCGAGGTTCATGGTCGACAGCAAAGCACCTGAACCCCGGTCGAGGTCAACGAGACATGATGTCCTCATCGACGGGCAGGGCCGCTCGTCACCGACGGGCTCCTGCTGGCGACGAAGGAGGAGTCGATGGCTGCTGGACGGGATTTCGTCCGAGGGCGCGTGAGCGGTGACTGACCCTGCCGTTGACCAGGCGATCACCCGTACCCACCACGAGGAGTGGGCGCGAGTGGTCGCCAGCCTCGCGCGCCGCTTCGGTGACCTCGACGTCGCCGAGGAAGCGACGGCCGAGGCGTTCGCCGTGGCCGCGGAGCGGTGGCCGCGCGAGGGCGTACCGCCCAATCCCGGCGGCTGGGTCGCCACCACCGCGACCCGCAAGGCGATCGACTGGCTCCGCCGCGAGTCGCAGCGCGACGCCAGGCACCAGGCGGCCCTGATCGGGTACGACGACACTCCTGCCGAGCCGACCGGCCCGGTCGTGGACGACCGGCTCAGGCTCGTCTTCACCTGCTGCCACCCCGCGCTGGCGATGGAGGCGCGGGTGGCGCTCACCCTGCGCCTGCTCGGCGGCCTCTCCGTCGCGGAGATCGCCCGCGCCTTTCTGGTGCAGGAGACCGCGATGGGGCGACGGATCACCCGTGCCAAGACGAAGATCAAGGAGGCTCGCATTCCCTACCGGGTGCCTGCTGCCGACGACGTCCGCGAACGGCTCGTCGGCGTGCTCGCGGTGGTCTACCTCGTGTTCAACGAGGGCTATCTGCCCGGCCGGGGGGACGACCCGGTACGCGTCGACCTCACCGACGAGGCGATCCGCCTCGCCCGCCTGCTGCGAACCCTCCTCCCGGACGACGGCGAGGTGGCCGGCCTGCTCGCCCTGATGCTTTTCACCGAGGCCCGGCGGTCGGCGCGCGTGTCCACCACCGGGGAGTTGGTGACCCTCCACGAGCAGGACCGCGACGCCTGGGACCGTGCTCTGATCGCCGAGGGCAACGCCCTGGTCCACAAGCGGATCCGGGCGGTGGCGGCCGGTGGGGACCCACCCGGGCGTTACCAGGTGCAGGCCGCGATCAACGCGGTCCACGCGAATGCGCCCTCCACCGATCAGACCGACTGGCCCACCCTTGTCGCCCTCTACGATGGCCTGGTGCTGCTGGATCCCTCGCCGATCGTGCGGCTCAACCGGGCGGTGGCGGTCGCCGAGGTCGACGGCGCCGGGGCCGGGCTCGCCGAGATCGACAGGCTCGCCGAGTCCCTCGACGGCTACCACGCCTTCCACGCCGCCCGCGCCGACCTGCTGCGGCGACTCGGGCGCGTGGACGAGTCACGGGCGGAGTACGACCGGGCCATCGGTCTCGCCGGCAACCCTGCGGAGCGGTCCCACCTCACCCGCCGCCGAGGCCAGCTGACCGGCTGACCGGGGAAACTTTCCTCCGCCACATTGTCGGATGCGCAGTGGCTCGTTCGTAGATCAGGTGACAGGTGGCCGGAGGAGGCCGCCGGAACAGGGAGTCATGGGATGACGCGCTACTTGATCTCTTTCAACGACGGCGCCATGGACCACATCCCCGCCGAGGACCTGCCCGAGGTGGGCAAGGACGCGCACGCGGTGATCCAGGAGGCCGTGAACGCCGGCGTGTTCGTGGCCGGCGCCGGACTGCAACGGCAGCGGGCGAGCATCGTCGGCCCGGACGGGCTGGTGGTCGACGGCCCGTACCCGGAGACCAAGGAGGTCATCGGCGGCTTCGTGGTCCTTGACCTGGCCTCGAAGGAAGAGGCGCTGAGCTGGGCTGCCAAGATCGCTCGTGCCTGCCGCAGCGCCCAGGAGGTCCGGGAGCTCATGGACGACCCCGAGATGGATGCCATGCTCCGCGAAACCGCCCGGCGAGAGTGACAGCACGCAGCGGCGATCCGGTGCGGCCGGATGCTCCCACAGCAGGTGCGTGCACCGTTGCCCCGAGCACCGCGACAGGTGCCCGGGGCAACGGTCGGAGCTGGCTCGACTGGCACGGGCTGCCGTGAGCTACGCGACCAGGGCCTGTGCCGCCTTGACCACCGTCGTTCTTCGGCAACCCGGCGTCCAGTGGGGCGGCGACCACAGTGGCGCCGATCCGCCGGCCGTTACGACCCAGGGGCGGGCGGCCACGCTCGGCCTGGCCAGCCTGATCAGCGCCGTGGCGGCGGTCGCCCCGGCCAGCGCTCTGGCCCGGACGCCCCGCCTGGTCCGCACGTTCTCATCCACCTAGCTCAGATTCTCGGCGAACCAGTACAGGATGACCTGGACGACGGCGAACAACCCGGTGTAGAAGGCCGTCGTGCCCGGAATCGGGATGTTCGGCGCGGCGCCCACCTCGGCACGCAGCAAGGCAGCTCGGTTGAACAGATCGTGATCGTCGGCGCGTTCGGCCTGACCCATGACGGTGAGCAGTTGCTGATGCCACCACTCCTTCCAGCGCAACTGGTAACGGGTCAAGTTGATCCCGTAACCCACACACACGACGGCGCTGAACCCCGCCAGGCCGGCCAGGATCGCCGCGACGACGGCTGCGGCGGCCAACGGCGTGGTGCTCGCTACATAGGCCAGCAGGCCGGCATAACCAACGGAGAGGGCGAAGGACGACAGCATCAAGGCGAAGGCGTACACGCGTGCCTGGGTCGGCACGTACACCGTCACGTTCTCGCCTTCGCGCTTCCGAAAGATCGCGGTCATACCGTAAAGCCCCACCAGGGGCGCCACGACGGCAAGCGCCAGCACCATGGCGACGCGCAACGCCTTCTCTGCGGGCCTCGGCGGCTCGTCCCGGTCAAGCTCCCCGGTCTCGCGAAACCGCTTGATCAGCTCATGCAGCTTACTTCCCTCGGGGATCTGGGTGTCAGGAGTGTGCTTGAGAACGAAGCTGGCCATGACGATCAGGTCGTTGTAGCCTTCGGCCAGAAGGCGGCGACGGTCTGAGACAACCGATAGACCGTAGAGGCTGACAATGACGCCCGTGGTGGTGACTTGCCAGACGACCAGGCTGTCGAACTGGACTCCAAGAATCTGCACCAGACAGCCCTTCAATGTCGACTGCGGGTCGAAACTCCGACGATGCTGCCAGGCACCCGCAAAGGTCAAATCCGCCGTAGGCGCACTGCCTCGCACCCGAGGACGGCCGCGTCAGCCGGCACTCCCGAACCATTTCGGACTTTCAAGCACGGTCAATGGATGTGGCCCGTGGTTGCTACCAGGGAACGACTGTGTAGTTCTTGAGCAGGACGCCGTGTAGTGGTGTGCCGGTTTCGCCGCTGATGATGGGGTGGTAGATGCGGGCTGCGGCGTCGGTGACGTCCAGTGGTGGTTGCCAGCCGGAGGCGGCGCGCCGGGCTTTGATGGTGGTGGGGTTCTCGTCGGTGATCCAGCCGGTGTCGACGGCGCACATGTGGACGTGGCGGCGGGCGAGGTCGGTGGCGCCGACGCGGGTGAGCATGTTGAGGGCGGCTTTGCTGACGCTGGTGTGGGGGTGCCGGGTGGGGCCGGTGCTGTCTTCGGAGAACCAGCCTTCCCGGCCGGTCACGTTGATCACGTACCGGTTGCCGGGTCCGGGTGCGGTCAGGGCGGGGCGGAGCCGGTCGAGCAGGAGGAACGGCGCGACGACGTTCACCAGTTGCACCTCCAGTAGTTCGACCGGGTCGATCTGGCCGATGGTGGCGGTCCAGGAGTTCGTGGTGCCGGGTACGACGAGCGCGCCGGTGGCGTCGATGATGGTGGTCAGCTCCTGGCGGGGTGCTTCCGGGAGAGTGGCGAGGCGGACGCTCCAGTCGGGTGGTGTGGCACCGGGCCGGAACCCGGCCGCGGATTCGATGGCGACGCCGTGGGGGGCGGCGTGCGACTCCGCGCTGATGAGCGGTTGGTAGGCCCACATCGGCCGGCGCACCGTCTGAGCGGCGTTGTTGATGAGGATGTCGAGTCGGGGGGCGTCGTCGGCCAGCCGTTGCGCGACGTCGAGGACCTGGCGGGGGTCGCGCAGGTCCGCGCCGATGACGCGTAGCGAGGCCAGCCAGTCGGTGGCGTCGGGCTGGTGCGCGTACCGTCGGGCGGCGTCGGCGGGGAATCGTGTCACGACGGTGACGGTGGCGCCGTCGCGGAGTAGTTTCAGCGCGGTCTGGAAGCCGATTTTGACCCGGCCTCCGGTGACCACCGCGCGGCGGCCGGTCAGGTCGGTGCGGGCGTGCCGGTGTCGGCGGTGCAGGTCCGCGCAGGTGGGGCAGAGGGCGTGGTAGAAGGCGTCGACGGTACGGAACCGGTCGCGGCAGGCGTAGCAGCGGCGGTCCCGCCGGGTCCGTCCGACCTCTGCCGTGTCGGTGGGTTCTGCCACCGGTACGCCTTCGGCGCGGTTGCCCGCTGCGGTGGCGGCGTCGGCGACGACGGCCCGGTCGGCGGCGGCCGTCCTGCGCCGTCTCTCAGCGCGGCGTTGGCGCTGCGCGTCCTTGAGCAGCCCGTCCACGGCGCGTTGCACTCGTTGCCGGACCGGGTCGTCGACGGGCAACGCGCGGATCTCGCCGAGCACTCGCAGAGCTTGCTCGACCTCGGCGTTGTCCATCGTTCCTCACAACCGGTCGACGTGGACGGACCGGATTCGAACCGGTGTCCTCCGCACGAGCAGTGCGGCGCGTCCGCCTCTGCGCTACCGACCACGCGACGGGGGTGGGGCCCGACCGGACTCGAACCGGTATCCTCCGCCCTGATAAGGCGGCGCGACTACCTCTGCGCTACAGGCCCCACCACGACGCATCGTAGCGACGCCGATCACCGTGCCGCCAACCGGTAGGTCGACCGACCGGACGGGCCAAGCAGTTTCTGCCCCGTCCGGTCGGTGAGGCAAGCCGACGGTGACCTCCGGACGGTGCCGGCCCGGAGGGTCCGGAACTCTGATGATCTGTCGATGCTTCAGCAGCGCTGGACGACGAACACGAACTCGCGACCAGGGCGGTCCGGTGCCTCACGAACATCGCGGATCAGATAGCCGCTGGCTGCCAGGCTCCACTCGATCTCCTCGCGAGTGCGGAAGCGCAGAGTCGAGTCGGACGTGATGACCTCGCCGTCGGTCCGGAACCGGTAGGTGTAGCGGAAGGAGACCAACGGGGGGCTGACGTCGGTGACGGTGAGGTGCCGTTCGACCTGCCCGACGCCCGGAACGTCGCGGGTGACTGGATGGGTGTCAGCGATCCATTCCCGCCAGACCTGACGCTCGGGGCGCCTGGTCTCGAAGACCAGGTGGCCGTGTGGGCGAAGCGCCTGGTGGATGGCGCGAAGAGTCTGTCGCCAGTCGGCGTCGGTGAGGAAGACCTGCGCCACGTTGCCGGTCATTGTCGCGAGGTCGGCGGCAGGTAGCGGTGCCGTCGTGGCATCGCCGCAGATCCAGGTCACCCTCGCGGAGTCCGGCTTCGACCGCGCGACTGTCAGGGATGCTTCGGCCGGGTCGAGGCCCACGACTGTGCGGCCGCTTCGCGCCAGCAGGATCGCCAGGCAGCCGGTGCCACATCCGACGTCGAGCACCCGACGTGCCCGTACCTCATCGGCGATAGCCAGGTACGCCGCCAGGTCCTCACGGTCGCCGTCGAAGGCGTCGTAGACGCGGGCGAGCCGAGGGTGCGCGAAGATCGCATCAGGCACGCCGCAACGATATCGACAAGCGTGCCATCCGACGGCGCGTTTCCCGCCACCACCGGCCCCACGATCGGCTCGTGGAAATGACATCAGTCCGGGAACGCGGATCGCCGTCCGGACGGCTTATCGTGATCGGGTGAGTACCCGCGATGTGCCCGCACAGATCGGTGACCTGCCGCCGATCGGGCGACCTGCCAACAGCGCCCTGCTCGAAGCCGGCATCACGACGCTCGCTCAAGTGGCCACGCACCGCCGCCGTGATCTACTCGCCCTGCACGGCGTCGGGCCGAGGGCGATCGGCATCCTGGCGGCGGCACTTGCCGAACGTGACCTCACCTTCGCCGACTGACGGCAACGGCTGACTGCGCGAGCGTGAACGGGCCGTCGTCGGCATCGCTCCGTGGCTGCGCCAGTTCTCGTGGTCAGATGGCGGGCAGGCGTACCTCGAATCGGCAGCCGTTGTCGGTGTTGCGGACGTCCACCCGGCCACCGTGCGCCTCGACGAGGCCGCGCACGATGGCCAGGCCGAGTCCGCCGCCGCCCCCGGAGCCGGCCGCCCCTGGTGTGCGGGCGCGCTCGCCGCGGAACGCGACGTCGAAGACCCGGTCCAGGTCTTCGCCCGGGATGCCGCCGCAGGTGTCGGAGACCGCCAGCCACACACTGTCGGTCTCGTGGCCGGCGGCGATGTGCACGCTGCCGTCCTCTGGGGTGTACCGGACGGAGTTGATCAGCAGGTTGCTGACGATCCGGGCGAGTTCACGTTCGCCAGCCCGGACGTCGGGCCAGCCACTGTCCGCCGCGACGAGGTGGATCCGGCGGCGGGCGGCCAGCGGGGCGACGCCGGCGATCGCGTCGGACACCACCTCGCGTAACGGCACGGTGGTGGGCATCAGCCGGAGCGCCCCGGCGTTGATGCGGGACAACTCGAACAGGTCGTCGACGAGCTGGGCCATCCGGTCGGTCTCCACCCGGATCCGCCGGTGGTAGTCGTCGACGACGGCCGGGTCCTCGATGATGCGGTCCTCCAGGGCCTCGGCCATGGCCCGCAGCCCCGCCAGGGGGGTGCGCAGGTCGTGCGACACCCAGGCGACAAGCTCCCGGCGCCCGGCCTCCAGCCGCCGTTCGCGTTCCCGGGCTGTCTGCGCCCACACCGCGGAGGCGGCCAGCCGGCTGCCGAAGACGGCGCCGACGGCGAGACTGATGAGCGCGGCGGCGCTGACCGTGACGAGGACGACCCACAGGTCGTGCGCGGAGAGGAACATCGCCTGCGCGACTGTGACGACTCCGGCGACCACGGCGAGCACCGTGACGGCGAGGAGAACCAGGATGTGGACGAGAATCGAGCGGCCCCGGAGCAGCCGGAGCGCCGCGGCGCCGACCAGGCCGACGACGCCGCCGGCGGCCAGGGCGTAGAGCCCGATGAGCAGGGTGTCGGTCACGTGCCGGTTTCCTCGTCGATCGGGTCGAAGCGGTATCCGACACCCCACACGGTACGGATGCGCTGCGGGTTCGCCGGGTCGTCCTCGATCTTCTCGCGTAGTCGGCGGACGTGGACGGTGACGGTCGACTGGTCGCCGAACTGCCACCCCCAGACCTTGTCCAGCAGGTCGCTACGCGACCACGCCCGCCCGGGATGTCGCATGAAGAAGATCAGCAGATCGATTTCCCGGGCGGTCAGCGCCAGCGGTGTGCCGGCCACCGTGGCGGTACGGCGCGCGGTGTCCACGGTCAGGGCCGCGTCGGTCAGCTTCGCGGGGACTGTGGGATGAGCGGTGTGCGCGGCGGTGCGGCGCAGCACGGAGCGGATCCGCAGCACGAGTTCGCGGGGGGAGAAAGGCTTGGTGACGTAGTCGTCGGCGCCGACCTCGAGCCCTAGGACCCGGTCGGCCTCCTCACCGAGTGCGGTCAGCATGACCACCGGCAGGTCGGGCAACTGTCGTCGGATCCGGCGACAGACCTCAAGGCCGTCGATGCCGGGCATCATGAGGTCGAGCACCACGAGGTCAGGGCGTGCGGCGGCGATCGCGGCGAGGCCGTCGGCCCCGTCCACGGCCAACTGGACCTCGCAGCCAGCCTGCTCCAGGTAACGCCGGACGACGTCACTGACTGTCGGGTCGTCGTCGACCACCAACACCCGGTGTCCCATCCCGCCCACGCTATCGACAGCAGGTCACGGATCACCCTCGCCGGGTCTTTCGGATTCCTTACGGTCCGCCACCACCCCGGTCCGCCGAACCGGCGGCAGGCATGCCAGCAGCGTCGCACCGGCGACGGCGACCGGTTGACGCCGGGCCGAGGCGATCAGGTCCAACCGCACACCGTGGGACGGGTGCTCGGGTCGGTAAAGCGAAGTCGGTAGATCGCGGGCATCGGCATCTGTCGCACCGTGGCCCAGCTGACCGGCACGCCGAAACCGGCCAACGCCCGGGAGATGAAGGTGCCGTGGCTGCCGACGAGAACTACCCGGCCAGGATTGTGGCGTACGAGCGTCCGGACGGCCTCGACGGCACGGATGCTGAGCTGTTCGAGGCTCTCGCCGCCCGGGCGGGCGTAGGAGAGGTTCGCCCAGCTCCGCACGTAATGCGACTCCCAGACCTCGGTGAAGGAGAGGCCGTCGTCCCACTCGCGTAGCTCGGTCAGGGTGCGTACGGGCAGGCCGAGCGCATCGGCTGTCGGCTGGACGGTCTGGATCGCACGCCGGTACGGGCTGGACCACACCGCCGCCGGTCGCGGCTCGGTGAGCACTGCCACCAGCTCCTGCGCCTGCCGCAGCCCGTCGGTGGTCAGCGGGCGGGTGAACTCGTCCGGACCGTCGGCGGTCGGCGGGACGGACCGGGCGTGCCGGACCAGCACGATCTCGGTCGGCGTCGGGATGCCGCTCACCCCCGACCCCACAGGTCGCGGGGGCTTCTGCCGTGTCCATCCATCCATCAACGACATTGTCACAGCTGTCAGACAGTGTCGAGCCGGCGCGCCGAACGGGGTGCCGGACGCGTGGGCCGACCCACCCGGGTCACGTGCAACAGCCGGTCCGGTGCGACGTCAAGCAGTGCACCGAGCGCCGTCCGGGTGACGGCGACGTCGATGAGCTGGCTCAGCGGATGCGCTGCCAGCCCGGCGGTGTGCAGGGCCAGCCAGACCCGCAGCAGCACCCGGCCGAACTCGACCTGACCAGGCCGGTCGAGGTCCGCCGGGCCGACGAGAACCAGCACCGCGCCGCCGCGCGCGAGCGGGTCGTCGGCGGCGGCGAGCAGCCTCGGCAACCCCAGTGGCCGGAGCACCGGGTACGCGGCGAGCGCCGCGCGTAGCCCGGTCGCGGCGGGCCGGGACAACGCGAGGCAGCGGTCGTTGAGTCCGTCGGCGTGGTAGTCCGGATGCGTCGGACTCAGCCGCAGCCAGCGACGCAGCTCGGCGACGACCGTCGGGTCCCCGTACACCCGCCGGTCGGCGGCACGGAGCAGGACACCGAGGCGATCCGGATCCGGCACGGCGCGGACGCCACCGCCGGCCTGCCGGGCGACCGCGTCGAGCGTCGCGAGCGTGTCCTGCTCGGGCCCGGCGGCGGCGAAGGTGCCCCGGTCGGTGCGGCGTTGCCACACGTCGGCGATGCGGAAGGGCGTCGGGTAGCGGTGCGGAGCGGGCCGCAGCCGACCCACCCGGTGGTGCCGCTCGTCGTACTCGGCGACGTACTCCAGTCGTAGGCCCGCGTCGGCGGCGACGATCAGACAGCTCTCGACGAACGCGCCGAGCGACAGTCGCAGGTCCCGGCCGGTGGGGTCGGCCGCCGGCAGCGTGTGGGCCGGGTCCCAACCGACGTGGATGGCCCCGGGTTCGTAGCGCAGCCGCCACGGCTGGGTGTTGTGCGCGCTCGGCGCCCGCCAGCACAACGGCGCCAGCGCACGGAACGCGGCGTGGTCCACCTACCGCTCCTTGGCGTAGAACGTGTACCCGTGCAGCGGACGACCGCCGAGCCGCCGGTACTGGGCGGCCGACGCCGGGTTGTCCCGCCCGACGTAGGTGCTGCGCAGCGTCGTGTAGCCGGCGATGTGCAGGTTGCGGTGCAGGTGCGCGGAGAGCAGCCGCTGGTAGCCGCGCCCCTGGTACCGCGGGAGCACGCCCTTGACGATGAGCACCGCCTCCCGTCGGTAGCGGTGCCGAGTGGCCAGCAGCCGTAGCTGGTTGACCAGGTGCAGGTCGCCGCGGACCGCGACCAGGAACTCGCTGATGTCAGGTACACAGAGCACGAACGCCACCGGCTGGCCGTCGCGGGTCAGGTAGAGCAGCAGTGACTCGTCGAGCAGGTACGCCAGCCCGTCGGTCTGCCGTCGGAGCTGTTCCGCCGAGATCGGGGTGTAGTAGCCGAGCTGGGCGAAGGCGGCGTTGAGCATCCCGCGTAGCAGGTCGAGCTGCTCGTCGAGCCGCCCGACGTCACCACGGTGCAGTTCGAGCCGGGCACCGTCCGGCTCGATGCGCGTCGGGGCCGGCACCGGGCGGGTCGGGGCGGTCACCGGGCAGATCCAGGTGTCCGACTCGAACCGGCGGTGGAATCCGTACTCCTCGTAGGCGGCCACGTAGCGCGGCGGGTTCCAGGCGCTGTCGACGAAACCCCGCTCGGGGTAGCCGGATGTGATCACCCCGCCGGCCTGGTTGGGCAGCAACGCCACCGGACCGAACAGCAGATCCCGGTCGGCGTCGGCGTACGCGTTCAGCGCGTCGAACAGTGGTCGGGCGGCGGACGCGGTGAACTCGGTGAGCCCGAACAGTTGGCACCGGCGGCCGATCTTGGCGTCGAAGGCCGGGTCGGTGTGCAGGGTGGTACGGGCGACCACCGTGCCGGCGGCGTCGCGCAGCAGGTACAGCGGCACGCCGTCGCGCCACCACCGCCGGATCTGCCGCCGGGGGACAGGTACGTGGCGCGGCTCGTCGGCGTACAGCCGGTCGGCGAAGGCCAGGAACTGCCGCAGGTCACGATGGCCGGTGACGCGTTCGAAGCGGTGGGTGCTCACCGCCGGACCGCCGGCCCGGTCGTCTCCGCGCCCAGCGGGGTGAAGGTCGCGATGTGTCCCATCTCCGGGCCTTCGGCCCGCCACGCGCCGTTGGAGTACCCGTCCGGAGCGGCGCTGTAGAGTCGGATGAACCCGGCTGTCGCGTTGCGGGTGCCGTCGGTCAACCAGACCATCAACCGCCGGTGATGGCGGGTACGGGCGAAGCGCAGCATCGCGTCGCGGTCGGTGAAGAACGCGATGGTGCCGAGAGTCAACGGGAACTGCCAGTAGACCGTGTGCCAGCAGTAGCCGGACATCCGGCGCATGTCGCGGACCATCCGGAACCACGCCGGCGCCAGCCGCAGCAGCACTAGGGGATTGGCGTAACGGGTCCCGCCGATGAACATGGCACCGGCGCGGGCCTGGGCGGGAGCGCGGGAGAAGTCACGGGTACGCATGGTCACCTCACCAGGTAGACATTCTTGATCTTCTGCTGGCCGGCGAACGGGCCATGTCCGGGTTCGTGCAGCTCCACCCGCAGATCACCGGCGGTCGGGTCCTCCACGAGAGACTGGGCGAAGTCCCGCGAGACCGAGGTGAGGTGGCGGCGTACCCCGTTGCGGCACGCGGCGGCGAGCGCGTCGCGCTGCGCGGCGGCCAACGGGCGACGCAGTTCGAGGTGGATCACCGGCCGGGTCTCCAGTGCCGCGTCCTCGACAAGCGCCAGACAGAAACGGTTGATCTCAGCGGCGTGCGGGTTGCCGGTGTAGAGGCCGTACTCGACGTCCTGGGGGTAGAGGTTGGCCCCCAGGTAGGAGACAGTGGAGTCACGCCGGCCGAAGAGCAGCAGCACCGGCAGGGTCATCCGCTCGACCGAGACGGCGGTGCGCAGCTCGGCCCCGCGTACCGGGTCGGCCTGCGCCAGCTCGACGATCCGCCGGTACGGCACGAGCAGCGCCTCGTCGCCGACGTTGTAGCGCAGCCGGGGTTGCAGCACGTCGCCGGTGACCGTGCAGACCAGCTCCCGTCGCTCGTTGGTCTCCAGGTAGGTGGTGAACGGGTTGTACTGGAACACCATCGGCAGCCGCTGCTCGTCGGCGCCGAGCAGCGCGGTCCGCAGGCCGCGGTCGGTCTGCAACCGCCGCCGCAGCCACACCGTGAACCGGGTCTCCGCCCCGATGCCGATAGTCAGGTCCGAGGCCCCGTACGCCGAACGCGCGAGCGCGAACCGCTGCTCCAGGTAGTCGCGCAGCGCCTCGGTCATCCCCTCGCCGCCGCAGTTGGCGAAGATGCGGTACCGCGACCAGGGGAACCCCTCGGCGTCGAGCCGATCCCGCAGGTGCTTGAGGAACGGCGGGTAGGCGGTCACCAGGTAGTCGAACTCGGGACCGAACTCGCGGAGCGTGTCGACGATCTTCCCGAGGTCCGGGCCGGTGTTCTTCACCACGGCGATCCGGGCCATCGCGGCGCCTGTCGTCGTCCCGGTCGCCCAGGCGCCCATCGAGTAGGCGTTGATGACGAACGGCCGGCGCATCGGAAACACCAGGCCGGTGTAGCCGGCGATGTCGCGGTGCACCGAGCGCAGTTCCCGGTCCCCGCGAGGCCAGTTGAACGGCTGCCCGGACGAGCCGGCCGACTCGTCGACCACCACCCCACGGGTGGGCAGCCGTCCCCGCCAGCAGCGCGCGGCGGCATCGTAGGCCGTCACGTAGCCGAGCTTGTCGGTCTCCGGAAAGTCGCCCAACCGGCGGCGGGCACCGGCGGGACGGGTGCGCAGGAAGGCCCGGTAGGCAGGCACCAGCCGGGCGGCTCGTACGCATGTCGCCTGTGCGTTCGCACCGGCCAGCCGGTCGAGGAACGGATGGTGCCGCCGCGCCAGCCACCGCCACCCGGCGGGGTGGCGGCCGACGAGCCGGCTCAGCGCGGCGACCAGCCGGCCGAGGGCCGCCAGGATGGCCTGCCGGCCGCGCGCGACAGTGGCCGGCAACGGCGAATCGGCGGTACGCAGAACGATGGGTCGGGGTGGCAGTTCGGCCATGACGACATCCTGTCCACGCCGCCGCGTCCACACCTGAGCCCGCACACGGTGGCCGCTGAGTACCCCTACCCAGCCGGCCTGATGTGTTACTCGTCGAGCAACTGCTCCCGGAGGATGTCGGCGTGCCCACAGTGCTGGGCGAGTTCGCGCAGCACGTGCAGATACACCCACCGCAGCGGCAGCGGGCCCCGCCGGTGCCCGGGCAGGATGTCGTCCAGCCCCAGCGACGACGTCGCCCGCCGGGACGCCGCGCAGGCTTCGCGGTGGGCCTGCTGGACTGTGGCGATCGTGTCACCGTCGCCGAGGAGGAACGAATCGTGCGACGACTGCGGGATGCCGATCTCGGCGCGCGACCGACCCGTGACGGCTTCGTCGAACCAGACCTTTTCGACGAACGTCGCGTGCTTCACCAGACCCAGCAGCGTGGTCCGGGAGGCCACCAAGGAACGGCGTGCCTGTTCCTCGGTCAGCCCGTCCAGGCAGCCGTTGAGCGCCGCGCGGTGCTCGTCGAGGAACGACTCGAACTGGGCGTGCGCCGGCTGGGCGATGACCTGGTCGGCGAAGGTGGGTGGGAAAGAAGGCATGGGCGCAGCATCCCAGACCGTCACCCCGCCGAGGCCGGATCGCCCTCAGGCCCTGTGTCGAAGTCCCTGGCCGGCCTACGGCGGGCCCCGGCGATGACCTGCCGCGTTGGAGATTGGTCCGGATACAACACCGGTATCCCGACGGGCAGGGCATCGGGGGCGCGCTGATGGCCGCGATCCTGGCCGAGGCCAGTACGCGTGGGCTGCTGCACGTGACGGTCCATTCCGGCCGCCGCGCTGTCGACTTCTACAGGCGCAACGGTTTCAGCCACCACCGCCAGATCCTGCTCTGGGAACCGGCGCACCGGGCAGCTCCGTGACCGTACGCCGCAGTGGCTGCCGCCGCCGGTCGCCCGCTGCGACAGGCGTGGCCCGGCCGGCAGCGGTTATTCGGTCGCGCGTGGTCCTGCCTGCGAGGATGATACGTCGATGCCCGGTGCACCCGAAGGATTCACCTATCGCGTCCGCAAGAACGGGGACGTGGAACTGCTCCACCACGGCCGCCCTGCCGTGGTGCTTCGCGGTGCCGCCGCGGCCCGGTTCCTGATCGACGTCAACACCGAAGATCCTCAGGAGTTGATGGCACGCGTCACCGGCAACTACAAACACGGCAACGAGCGGACGGCCAAGAAGCATCCCCGCAACCGGCACCGGTAGGGCGACTCAGCGTGACGCGGCGCGTGGCAGTCGCGTGGGCCGGCTGCGCTGCCAGGCTCGGCGGCGTGCCACTCGTCGACACCACCGTGGCGGCCCGCCGTCAGACGTCGGCTTCGAGGGCGAAGGTGTTGCCGTCCGGATCCTGGAACCAGGCGATGCGTCCACCGCCGGCCCGAGCGGTGATTCCCCTGGCGTCGTGCGCCAACTGGTCGTACCTGACGATCTCGACGCCGGAAGCGACGAGCTCGTCGACGACCTGGTCGATGTCGTCGACGTACCAGGTCGCCAGGGTCGCCTGGCTCTTACCGGCAGTGACCGACTGGTAGACGTTCAGCGCGGGTCGGCCGCCGCAGCCGTAGATGCGGCTGCCGTCGGCGATGTGGGCGCTGGGGCCGGACTGCAACGCCTGAAGGCCGAGCTTGCCCTCGTAGAACGCGACGGCCCGGTGTATGTCGGACACCGCGATCGACGTTCTGAGGTCGTACGTACTCAACGGCATGAACCACTGTCGCACAAGAGCCGGGTTCACCGGGCCGACGCAGGCTCGAACGGGTCATTCGGGACAGCCGGCCAGCGGGCTCATCAGCAGGGTCTTGCTTCCTGGATCGGGTGACAGCCACCCGGTCGCCCCTTCGCTGGGCAGCAGCGCCGCCCAAGGGATCTCCGCACGCGTTCGCGCGCCCCGCCCGATGTGCAGCACGAACCGCCACGGCTCCTGTCCGCTGGGCCCGCACCAGGCCCGGCCACGGATACACGGCTCGGCGGCCAGCAGTTCGTACTCCTCGGGCACCAGACCATCGCACCAGTACCAGCGAAGGTGCCGGTCCTCGAAGCCCTGGAACTCCGCGCAGACACGGAACTCCAGCCGTACCCAGAAGTCCTGCTCATCCATGACGACCCCCACCGACAACCGGGTGCCACCGCACCGTACGTGACATAGTTGAGCAGCACGTCGATTGTCGGACGAGGACGGCTCGGTGAGTGACATTCCGGATCTCGGCCCGGTGCCGCAGCGCGTCACCGTCGACGCGGAACAGGTACGTCGGCTCATCGCCGACCAGTTCCCGCACCTGGCGGACCTTCCGGTCGAGCCGGTGGCCAACGGCGGCTGGGACAACTGGACCTTCCATCTCGGCCCCGACATGCTGGTGCGGCTGCCCAGCGCGGCCGAGTACGCCCTGGCTGTCGACAAGGAACATCGGTGGCTCCCGGCCCTCGCCCCTCGGCTGCCGCTGCCCATCCCCGACCCGGTGGCGAAAGGCAGACCCGACGCGAGTTATCCCTTCCCGTGGTCGATCTACCGGTGGCTCGACGGCGAGCCGGCCAGCCTGGACCGCATCGCCGACCCGGTGCGATTCGCGATCGACCTGGCCGAGTTCCTGGCGGCCCTGCAGGGCGTCGACGCCGCTGACGGCCCGCAGCCGGGTGTCCACAACTGGTTCCGGGGCGCCACCCTGCGCACCTACGACAAGGAGGTCGAGCGTGCGCTTACGGAGTTGGGCGACCGCGTCGACGCCGACCTGGTGCGCGCGACCTGGGCGAGGGCACTCGACGCCCGCTGGGACGGTGTCGACAGCTGGTTCCATGGCGACGTCGCCCAGGGAAACCTGCTCCTCGCTGACGGCCAGTTGGCGGCCGTCATCGACTTCGGGACCTGCGGTGTCGGTGACCCGGCGTGCGATCTGGCGGTTGCCTGGACGTTGCTGACCGCCGACGGCCGGCAGGCGTTTCGTACCCGGCTGTCGGTGGATGACGCGACGTGGGCGCGCGGACGTGGCTGGGCGCTCTGGAAAACCCTCGCCACCTGCTCCTACACCGTCGACGATCCCGAGGACGCAGCAGAATTCGCGAACGCGCAACGCATCCTCGCCGCGATCCTCTCCGAACACCAGGCCAGCGCTGTCACCAAGCCTCGCCTGTACCGGTGACGCACGCCCCGGCACGCCCTCGGCTGGCGTACTAGGTTGAGTGGGATGCGCGCCATCACGAGTGACCGCCTGCTGCTGCGCCCCTGGCGTGACGAGGACATGGACTTCCTGCTGGACCTCGAGTCGCGCTGGGAGGTCGTGCGGTTCCTCGGCGCGCAGCCGACAGTCATGAACAGCCGCGAGGACGCTCTCGCCTCGATCGCACGCCGACGCGCCATCGACGATCCGATCCACGGGATCTGGGCCATCACCACGGCGGCGCATCGCCGGCTGGTGGGAAACCTCCTACTCAAACCGGTTCCCCTGTCGGCTGGCGAACCTGCCGGCGGGTCGACCGAGGTCGAGATCGGCTGGCATCTGCATCCGGAAGCCTGGGGACACGGCTACGCCACCGAAGCAGCGGCGGCGGTCCTGGACGACGCGTTCGGCAGAGGCCTGGCGAGGGTCATCGCGGTCACCGATCCGGACAACCACGCCTCCCGGGCCGTCTGCCGGCGGCTCGGCATGACGCACCTCGGCCGGACGACGAGGTACTACGACACCCCGAGCGAACTCTTCGAGAAGCTGGCCGGCTGAGCGGCGAGGACCTGACGACGTCCGGCGCTGTCACGGGAAGGCGCAACGTTGCTGTAGCCAGCGGGTTGCGGCGGTGGCGAGGCGGAGCTTCTCCTCGGCGATGGCCTCCAGCCCGGTGGGCATCGGCGCCAGCGCACCCGCCGTCAGGAAGCCGGTGTGCGCGGCGAGGATCGCGTCGAAGGTGGCCGGCGGGCAGCGCAGTGCCGGCAAGGCCGGATGGAGGTACGGCTCGGGATCGACGCCGTCGGCGGCCACACCGGTCAGCAGCGCGATGAGGTCGATGACGGGGACACCGAGCCGGGCGTGCGGCCAGTCGACGAACACCACGCGGTCACCGCTCACCAGGATGTTGTGTGGATACAGGTCGCAATGGACGAGCGAGTCGCCCTGCGCCGCGCGCAGCCCTTCCCGTTCGAGCGCGGTCAATTGATCGAGGTGGTGTGACGCCCACGTCGAGACGCTGGGCAGCCGGGCGGTGGCGTGCTGGTCGTGCGCGAAGCCAGCCCAGCCGCCGAGTCGCGGATGGTCGCGGGGGAGTTCGACAGGTGACGGTGTGGCCGCCTGAGCGAAGGTGACTGCCTGCGCGACGAGGCGGCGGATCTGCGGCGCCGTCCAGGGTTGCCCAGGTGCGACGCCGTCGACCTGCTCGAAAGCCAGGATCACCCACCGGCCGTCGTCCCGCAGGTTCAACAGTCGCGGCACAGGCATACCTGCCGGTAGACGTCCAGTCACGGCCGCCTCGGCGCGGTAGTGCGACGCCTCGATCGGCCAGAGCTGTGCGTCCACCGCCTTGACGAAGGCCCGGTGGCCACCCTGGAGGGTCAGTCGGGAGGCGAAGCCGGGCGAGAAGCCGCCGGCGCAGCTTTCCGCGTACGCCACCGGATCACCCAGCAGCTCCTCGATAATCCCCCGAACCGACGCCGGCAGTTCGGCCCAGCGGGGTCGCTTCCTGCTCCCGAACATAGGCGTACTCCTCAGCTCTTGATCGGTATGAGCGCCGAGGTCGCGGAAAGCCCGCCCGGCCCGCGAGGATTCACCACCCACGCAACAGCAGATTCTCGCCTCTGGCGGTTGCTGCCAGCGCCTCTGCCACATAGTCGGCGAGGTCCGGCGGCAGCGCTGACGACGTCGCCCAGCACAGCTCACCGCATTTGTCGGGCTCCGCGATGAACGGCTCGCCGATCCAGCGACCCACCGTGAAGAACAGGTGGAAGTACTCACGGTCGCCGCTCCGGTGCGGAGTGCATGAGCAGCGCAAGCTGACAGCTGTGCGGATCAGCCTCGATCCCGAGCTCCTCCCGTAGCTCCCGCACGAGGCCGGTGACCGCATCCTCACCGCCGTCGAGATGTCCGGCCGGCAGGCTGAGCTGACCGTCCCGGTACCCGGTCGCCGCACGGCGGATCAGCAGCACTCGACCTCTGTCACTGAGGATGCCGTACACGGCGGCGGCGACCCGGAAAGGCTCAGTCGGACCCTACGCTCGACCGGCACCGCTGGGTCGACCACCGGCATCGCGTGCCGTACCAGCAGCGGCCGGGCTACTCCGATCACCGCCAGTGGCTCAGTCCACCCTCGTGAGGAGCGGCTTGCCCTTCTCGACCACGTACGTGGCCAGTTCGACCGCGACACCGTCGCCGACGTTCTTCGCCTGATGGTGGACGCCGTAGGGGACGGTCAGGGCGTCCCCGACGTTGCAGACCCTCGGTGGCTGGCCTTCGAGCGTGTACTCCAGCGTCCCCTGAAGGACACAGATGATCTCTTCGCCGGGATGGAAGTGCGTGAACGGCGGTGAATCCGAGGTGAGCTCCACCCGAGTCTGGATGACCTCACGGCCGGGAATGCTGAGGTCGTGTCTCTGGAGACCGATGCGCCATAATCCCGGCGCGGCCTCAACCGCGTTGGGGCTGATTCCCTCGGGCCGGTCGTTCTCGCTCATCGTGGGCTCCTATGAGCCGTCGTAGGGACGGCAAGCGTTCGGGCGAGTGCCTCTCAACGAGGATAGGCGGCCCCTGGCTCCTTGAGGGACGAACGCCGAACACTGCCGAGCGTCGCGCGTCCGCCTGCGCGCGTCTCAGCTGGGCCGCTGACGGGCCGCAACGATCTCGGTGTGATGGTCGACCGCCCACTCGGCCAGCACGGAGAGCGGCTCCAGGAGGCTGACGCCGAGTGGTGTCAGCCTGTACTCGACGCTCGGTGGCACCGTTGGAAACACCTCACGGTCGACCAGGCCGTCACTCTCCAACGTCCGTAGCGTCCGGGTGAGCATGCGGGGGCTGATTCCCTCGACCGCCCGATGCAACTCGTTGAAGCGATACGGACGCCGGCCGAGCAGGGTGATGAGCAGCAGCGTCCACTTGTCGGTCACCCGCCGCAGCACGTCGGTGACCGGGCAGTGCTCGTACTCGCCGGTGGGGACGGGATTCGGCAACGGGTGGTGGTGCAGCGAGGCACGCACACCGGTGTTCCTTGTGGTCATGAAAGTGCCTTCTTTCGCCGCGCCGGCCGCCTGGCCAGGATGACTACGTCATAGGGGAACGTAGTGGAGGGCGCATGGGCGTCGTGGTGGTCAGCGGGGGCACGAACGGAATGGGACGCGCGTTGGCCCTCGGGCGGGCCGAGCGCGGTGACCGCGTCGTGGTGCTCGGCCGCAACCGCGAACGCGGTGCGGCGCTGGCGGCCAGTGGGATCGACTTCCTTCCCGTCGACCTCTCCAGTGTGGCCGAGAATCGGCAGGTCATCGAACACCTCCTCACCCGCTATCCGGTCGTGGACGCGCTGGCACTGTTCGCCAATGCCGCCGCACCGCGTCGCATCGTGACAGGTGAGGGCCTGGAGCGTACGTTCGCGCTCTACTACCTCAGCCGATACCTGCTCAGCTTCGGCCTGCGTCCGGCCCTGGACCGGGCTCCCGCGCCGGTGATCGTCAACGTCGCCGGGGTCGGCGTCACCAAGGGCGGTGTGCGGTGGACCGATCCGCAACTCACCTCGAGATACTCCATGGTCGCCGCGCAGTTGCAGGCCGGTCGAGCCAACGATCTGCTCGGCGTGGGCTTCGCCGAGCGATCCAGCAGCCGTGCCCGATACGTGCTCTACCATCCCGGCTTCACCAGAAGCGGCGACCGAAGTCCACTCCCGCTGCTGCTCCGTGGACTGCTCGCGGCGGCATCGGTGGCGGCCAGACCCGTCACCGCCGCGGTGACCCCGATCCACCAGTTCCTGGACACGCCCCCGGCCGCCCCGCTGACCGCCATCGACCGCGACAAGCGACTGCCGCTCAGTCTGCCCACGCTCGACCCCGGCAACGCCGAGCGGCTGATGGCCCTGACTGCGGAGCTCCTCGGCTGAGGAGTCGTTTCCCCGGCTGACTCTCGCCCGACGACCCGGTCGACGGCAACCAGCTTCGGTCTCGCCGGCCCGGCGGGTGGTGGTCACTGGCCACGAGGGGCGGTCAGTGGCAGGAGCGGGCGGACGACGGCCTGGACCAACGCCTCGGCGGATGCGCGCGGGGCGGTGGTGGCGTCCGGTCCTTCGGAGTAGTAGCGCAGGAACGCGGTGTGGAAGCACGCGCCGATCAGCAGGGACGCGATCGCATTCGGGTCTGCGTCGGGGCTGATGCGGTCGATGGTCTGCTCGGCCTGGAGGTAGTTGGCGAAGATGGCGATCGCCTTGTCCGGGCCACCGCCGTGCCGGTTCATCGCGACCCGGTGTGCTGCCATTCGTTTCGGATCGGCGAGCAGCGCGCCCAGCATGGGTATCGATTGCTGGTAGAAGGTCAGGGCCGCGTGCGCGAGTTCGGTGAGGTTGTCCTCGACATCGCCGACGCCTGGCCGGACCGTGAGCCGGGCCGGGCCGGGCAGCCGCTCCTTGAGGACGGCGAGCAGCAGGCGTTCCTTGTCGTCGAAGTACTTGTAGAGCGTGGGCTCCGAGACCTTCGCCGCCAGCGCGATCTCCTTCGTCGTGGCCACCGCAACGCCACGTGTCCGCAGGATCTCCTCGGCCGCATCGAGGATCCGCTCCCGGGTGCTCATGTCGCCTCGTCTCATCGGTTGACGGGTTAGTGATTACTAGCCCATTATTGGGGTTAGTAATCACTAACCCCCTGGAGGCAGGCATGCGCCTCACCGTCTTCGGCGCCACCGGCGGCACTGGACGACACGTCACACGCCAGGCGCTCGCTGCCGGTCACCGCGTCACGGCCGTCGTGCGCGAACCGGCGCGGCTACCGCAGATCGACCACCCACGACTCGATCCGGTGATCGCCGATGTGATGAACTCCGAGGCGATCCGACCAGCCGTGGCCGGCCAGGACGCGGTCGTGTCGGCCCTGGGCCCACGCTCCAGAAGGGACGCCCCGGTGTGTGCCGACGGCGCCTCCGCGATCATCACTGCGATGCGCGCCGAGGGCATCCGGCGTCTGATCGTCGTCACCGCGAGCGGCCACGTCGTCGACGCCGGGGACGGGCCGTTCACCCGAGCCGTGGTCAAGCCGATGCTGCGGCGCTACCTCCGTGAGGGATTCGCCGACTTCGCCCGTACCGAGCAGGTGGTCCGCGACAGCGACCTCGACTGGACGATCATGCGCCCGCCCCGCCTCACCGACGGCAGGCAGCGCCCCTACCGTACCGCCATCGACCGCAACGTCCGCGGCGGCTTCACCATCGCTCGCGTCGATCTCGCCCGGGCCATCCTCGCCGCACTGGACGACCCCACCACCGCCGGCCACACCATCTCGCTGGGGTACTGACAGATGAAGAGGCGGATCATCGTTGCCGTGTGCCTGCTGCTGGTCGGCGTACTCGGCGCCGCCGGCACCGTCGGATACCTGGCGTTCGGCCGGCCGCCCACCAACCCGCCAACCGAAGCCTGCGCCGACGACCGCACGTCGGACGCGCTCCCCACGGTCGTCGCGGCCGGCTCCAGCTCGACCCAGGGCACCCTCGGTGCCGACTGGGTGGGCGCGCTTCGCGAACGACCCGAACATCGTGGATACGAGTTCGTCAACGCCGGCGTCAACGGCGACACCAGCGCCGACCTGCGCCAGCGGGTCGATACCGACATCATCGTGTGCCGCCCCACCGCAGTCATGATCCTGATCGGCGGCAACGACGTGCGCGACGACATACCGCTGGATCAGTACCGGGACAACCTCGGCGCGATCGTCGACCGGATCAAGTCCCGCACCACCGCCCGGATCGCGCTGCTGTCCCTGCCGCCGCTGGGAGAGGACCTGGACGCCGCACTCAACCGGAGGCTCGGCACCTACAACACCGTGATCCAGCAGACCGCGACCCGCGCCCAGGTCGACTACCTGCCCGTACACGAGCAGCTTGCCGACGTTTTCCGGCAGCGCGTCGGCGATCCCGCACCGTACGACTTCAGTTTCCCGCTGGCCTTCGGCGCGGCGACCCAGCATTACCTGTTCGGTCGGAGTTGGGATGAGGTCGCCCGGAGTGGTGGACGCGAACTGCACGTCGATCATGTTCATCTCAATGACCGGGGCGGCGCAATCATCACCGAACTCGCCGCTCAGTGGCTGGCCAGCTAGGACCGGATCACGTGCTCCGAGTCCGGAGAGGAATGGCCGGGCCGTGCGTCCACAGTTGTCAGGCGTCGGTGATCGAGACACGGTTGGGGCGTTGCGGCTCAGGCTGGAACATGGTCAGCAGGCGCTCGGCCTCGGCGACGACTGTGTCGCGTTCGTCCGGCGTGAGCGTGCGTAGCGACGTGATCCGCAGGGTCGCCGCGCCGCGGTCGACGGTGACCGCCCAGGTGCCCGAGACCCGGCCGTCGACAAGCAGGAAACGCGCACCTGTGACGCTCAGTCCGCGATGCTCGGCGCCGATGACGCGGCTGCGGTCGTCGTAGCCGAGCACCGCGTTGTCGAACGCCGGCAGGAAGCGCGGCGGCGCCGGGGTCTGTGGGTCGGGCAGTGCGCCGTCGGGCACGTCGAGCAGTTCACGGCCGCGCTCGTCGCGGAACGTCCGCAACGAGTGTCGCAACCGTTGGACCGACTCGCGCAGCCCGCTCAACCCGGACCAGGCGCGGATGTCAGCGGTGGCCGCCGGGCCGTACGCGGCGAGGTAACGCAGGACCAGCGCGTCGACGGCGGCCGGCGACTCCGGCGCCAACTGGCGGCCCAGCCACACCTCGATCGTGGTGTTGTACGCGGCGGCGCGCTCGCCCCAGACACCACGGGGTGGCACCTGCACGAGCGGCAGGAGCGTGCTGAGCGCGTCGCCCAACGTGCGCGCCTGCACACCCGGCCACCTGTGGGCGATCATGCGGGCCGCCTCGGTCAGCATGCGCGGCCGCTCCTCGAACAGCGGCCTGCCCAGGTTCGCCAGCTCGTCGAGGTCGACGCCGGGCAGCGCCCGGCGCAGCGTCGACCACATGCGCGAGACGAGCATCGCCTGGTGCGTCGGCCGCAGTGCGACGCAGTCGCCAGCGGTCACCAGGTGCAGGGTGCGGCGCATCAGCAGGGTGCGGACCGCCTGGCGGCTCAGCAACAGCTCGGCCAGCGCCGACGGCTGGAAGCCGGCGAGTCGGCTCCACAACCCGACGTACGGCTCCAAGGGCTCCTGCGCCTGCAACCCCACCAGGTGCTCAAGGGCGTCGGCGACCGGCATGTCGTGCCGCTGCAACAGGAGCTGACGGGCCAGCAACGCCCGGTTGAGGGCACGGCGGTCCAGCACACTCATGTCGATGACGCTATCGCCCACCCCGGACATCGTCCTGCCCACGGCCAGGGCGTGCGACGGAGCCGCCGGCGCGTCCGGATGCCGTCCGGCGTTCAGGCCACGAGCAGGCGGAGACCGAGTTCTGCCGCGTCGAGTGCGACGAGATCGCGGTTGCGCTCGGCCCACCGACCTGTGGACAGGTCTTCCCGAAGTCTGCTGACTGCACGCTGCTCGGCCTGCGGTCCGACCCTGGTCCACACCGACACCGCGCGGCGTACCTGTTCGTCCAGGTACGCCTCAGGTCGGCGCCAGTACGCCTCGAAGAAGCCGTCAACACAGTCCCACGGCACGAGCACCGGCTCGGCGCGTGCTCCGATCGCACCGGCCAGGTCGGCCAGGGACGGCCATCCGACGAGCAGGTCAGCGAACTCGGGCAGATAGTCGCGGGTGAGCCAGAATCGCTGACGCCAGCCGGTGTCATCGGCGTCGTAGGTGAACACCACCACGCGGCGGGCCACCCGCCGCATCTCACGCAGCCCGGCGACCGGGTCCGGCCAGTGGTGCACGGTGCTGACCGCCATCGCGGCGTCGAAGGACTGGTCCTCGAACGGCAGACTCTCGGCAGCCGCGGCCACGCACGGTGCCGCACCCGGGAGCCGCTGTGCCCGCATGACCGCCGACGGCTCCACAGCCGTGACGTCGCGGTCGGGCGGTTCGTACGAGCCGGTGCCGGCCCCGACGTTCAACACCGTTCGGGCGTCACCCAGGGCCTCCCAGATGCGCGCGGCGATCCGTGGCTCGGTGCGCCGCGTCGCGGGGTAGGCGGATCCGATCGCGTCGTACAACTGCGTCCCGAACACTCGCAGCTGCTCCTCCGGCGTTGTCCTGACGCCCATCGCTCGTGCCTCCAGTTCCCGGTCGATGGCCGTCACCATGGCCGCAGCGCGGTCGCGCTGGTCCATCAGCAGGCCCCGCAGCCGGCACAGGTGCGCGACCGCGTCGGTGGTCGGATCGTCGACCAGATCCGCGATCTCCCGTAACCCGAAGCCGAGCCGCCGGTAGGCGAGTACCTCCCGGAGCCGCTCCACGTCATCCGCGGAGTAGGCCCGGTGCCCGGCCGTGGTCCGCGTGGACGGCTCGAGGAGACCGATCTCGTCGTAGTGGTGCAGGGTGCGGACGCTGACGCCGGCCAACTCCGCCACACGACCCACGGTCAGGTGCTCCGCCATGGCACCGACTATTGCTCCTCACGTCACGTGAGGAGCAAGGATTTCGCCGCCGAGGCATGATCGAAGGGCGCTCCGCCCGACGATTCTTCACGTACCGCCCGGTTGCCCGCACGCCTACGCTGGTCGTATGGAGGCTCGGAAGGTGAGCGTCTGGCGGAACCGTTACGACGTGACGGACCGAGGACGAGAGATCACGGTCTGGGACCGCTCGATGTGGCGCAGCGGTGGCGAGTTCGCGCTGGACGGGCGGCGTTTCCAGGTCCGATCCAACGTCTGGGGCACCAGGTACACAATGGTCGACGACGCGGGAACGCTTGTCGCCTCGGCCGACCGGGTGGGCCGCAAGCGATGGACCGTCGAGGCGTCCGGGCAGACGTACCATTTCCGGCGTCGGTCGGCCTGGGGCAGCGAGGAGGAACTGATCCTCGGCGACACCCGGGTGGGTTCGATCCGCAAGACCAGCTTCTGGCGCGGCGACGTCGCCATCGAGTTGCCGGGACTCGCAACAGAGCTGCAGCTCTTCGTGTTCGGCGTGGTCATCAGCATGTGGGATGCCCAGGCCGCGGCGGGAGCGAGCTGAGACCTCCGGCGAGCCGGTACGGCGCGGCGGTCACATCAGGTGAACAACTCCACTATCGGAACGAAGATGCACGCCAAGACCGGAGTAGGCAACGAGGACCGGCGACCGCCGACGGCTGTCACCGGTTCAGGCACCGGCCTCGAGTACGGCGAGGTCTCGTACCGCATAACGGTGATGCTCGGCCTCTTCCTTCAGCACCACCGTGAGGCAGCGGCGGACGACGTACTCCCGGTCTGGATATGGGTCCGCCGGCTTGCGACCACACACCCGATCGAGCTCGGTTTCGGTGAGCCCGTCGACGACACGCCGCATCGTGGCCATGCGAGCGAGCCGCGGCGCGAGTACCTCGTCGAGCGTCGGGTTGGCTTCGAGGGTGAGCCCGAGCTTCGCCGCTTCGTCGGGCGGCATCCCGCCGTGCGGAAGGCCCAACGGGTGATACGGCGCATCCTCCTCGAGCACGGCATTACCAAGCCAGGCATCGCTGGCCATCAGCAGGTGCCGTTGGGTCTCGACGAACGACCACTCGCCGTCGACCTGCTCGTGCAGCTTGGCCTCGGGCAGGAGTCTGGCGCGGTCGAGCGTCGCCTCCCACTGCGCCTCGATGGCATCCCAAGCAGCCCGGTAGTCGACGGAGGACGCGGCGTCACGCGCCAGCACCCGCGTGGGATGCTGCCGGTCGAGCTCGGCCTCGACGTAGGCGGTCACGTCGACGTCGTTGACAACCAGACGCTCGAAGGCGCCACCGATGTAGACGTCGCCCCCATAGCAGTCCACGATCTTCAGACCGCCGACCTCGCAATCGCGAATCTCAAGGCCGGCAAGGTCGCACAGGTGGATGCGGGCACCACGGAGCTGGTCACTCCGGACGTACTCAGCAGGCATCGAAACAGTTTCCCGCATCCGTCCCGGTCTGCGCCAGGTCATCCGCCGCGCCACCTGCTCGAGAGCCCTTGATCACCATGAAGAGGCTGCTCGCCGCGCGTCATGAGGAAGCCGTGGTCTGCGCGCGGGTACGGCCGTAGTCGGCCAGCGCGTGGAAGGCGGCCTTCGGCCTCCACGAGCCGTCCGGCAGGACCCGCACGATGCCGCGCGCGGCCAGGTCGTAGTCGTGCGCCGGATCGCCGGTGGTGGGTAGGTGCCGGTTCGCGAACGTGTACACGAAGGCCGCCTCGACACCGCCACGCTCGTAGTCGCGTAACAGGTCCAGGAGGTAGCGGGCCTGGCCCTGCTCGTCACGTGTCAGGTCGGCGGTGAGTTTGGCGGCGCGGCCCCGCTCGTCGTACGTCACCGGCTCCGCCGCGCCCGCGACGTCGGCCGCGCCGCGGAAGGTGCAGCAGCCGAACTCGGTGGCGGCGTACGGCTTGCCCCGCCCGACCGCCGCGGCCAGGGTCTGCGGGAACGTCGCGGCGTTTGTGGCGTCCCGGTAGCCGGCGTCGCTGGCGATGATGTCGAAGGGTGCCCAGTCGACGTCCTCCAGGGGGAGCGAGGCGTACCCGACGGGGCCGCCGAATCGTGCCCGTACCGCGGGCACCGCCTCGGCGAGAAAGTCGCGTACCGCGGCGCGTGCGGCCGGGACGGCCTCCCGCATCCGCATCGGATCGGCGAACAGCGCCATCCGTTCGACCAGGTCACGGCCGGGCAGGAAACCGTCGGTGAACAGGGAGATCTCGGAGCCCGTGAGATACACGACCGAGGCGCCGCTGCGGCGCAGCCGTTCGGCCCGTTCGGCGCCGTCGAGCAGGAACGCCATGAGCCCGTCGCGGTCGAGGCCGTTCGTGAACGGGCAGTACCACACCTCGAGCCCCGCCTCGGCTGCCGATCGCGCGGCCAGCTCCAGTCGATCCTGGACACCGCCGGTGATCCGCACCGCGTCGCAGTGCAACTCCTCGCGGATGACCCGCAGGTCACGCCGCACGGTCTCGGGATCGAACGGCTCGTGGGTGGTCGAACCGGCGCTGACGAAGCCGGTGTCGTAGTTCATCCCGAAGACGCGCACGGGAATTCTCCTCACCATCAGGGTACGGGGCGTACCTTATAGGGTACGTCAAGTACCCTGCAAACCATGGGCACCAGACGCCGGGGCGAGGAACTGGAGCAGGCGATCCTGCACGCGGCGGCCGAGGAACTGCGCGAGTCCGGCTACCCGGGCATGACCATGGACCGGGTAGCTGCCCGGGCCGGAACCAACAAGAACGCCATCTACCGTCGGTGGCCGCATCGGGCGGCGCTGGGCATCGCGGCGTACCGCCACCTGTCCGACGTCGCGATGCCGAAACCCGACACGGGCACGCTGCGGGGCGACGCGCTGGAGATGCTGCGGCAGGCGAACGAGACGTGGTCCTCGCCGCACGGAGCGGTTCTGCGCAGCCTGCTGGCCGCGGCGGCGGACGACCCGGCGCTGCTCGACCTGATGCGCGAGCGGTCCGGCGCGGACACCATGGACCGCGCCTGGCTGAGCCTGCTCGAACGCGCGGTCGCCCGCGGTGAGGCACCGCCGACCGCTGTGCACCAGCGCGTGGCGGCCACGCCGATGATGCTGCTGAGAGCCGAGTACGCGATGCGCGGCATACCCTCGGTCGCCGACGAGGTACTGATCGACATCGTCGACGAGGTATTCCTACCCCTCGTACGCGGCCGCGGCTGACGGAACCGGTAGGTGCCGAGCCGGCGGGACCGGAGCCGGGCGGGACTACGCTGGCCGGGTGCGGCTGGTCATCATGGCAGACACCCACCTGCCGAAACGTGCCCGTGACCTGCCGGCCGGGCTGTGGGCTGCGGTCGACGCCGCCGACCTTGTCATCCATGCCGGCGACTGGGTCAGCGCCACCCTGCTCGACGACCTGGAGCGGCGCAGCGCCCGGCTGATCGGCGTCTACGGCAACAACGATGGTCCGGACCTGCGTGCCCGACTGCCGGAGATCGCCCGCGCGGACGTCGCCGGATTGCGCATCGCGGTGGTGCACGAAACCGGGCCGGCCAACGGCCGGGAACGGCGGTGCGCGGCCCGCTTCCCCGACTGCGACCTGCTCGTCTTCGGGCACTCCCACATCCCCTGGGACAGCGAGGCGCCCGGTGGTCTGCGGTTGCTCAACCCCGGCTCGCCGACCGACAGGCGCCGCCAGCCGTGCGCGACGTACCTCACCGCCGACCTGACCGACGGCCGGCTCGACGCCGTCACCCTGCACGAGGTGCCACGCCAGACCGGGCGTGGGCCGGCATAGTCTGGGAAACATGCCGAAAGCCATCTGGAACGACCTGGTCATCGCCGAGAGCACGGACACCGTCGTGGTCGAGGGCAACCACTACTTCCCGCGCGCCGCGCTCCGCGACGACCTGTTGAGGGACTCCGACACCCACACGGTCTGCCCGTGGAAGGGCACCGCGTCGTACTACACGCTCGAACACGACGGGCAGACCAGCGTGGACGCGGTCTGGTACTACCCGCAGCCGCTGCCCGAAGCCGAGATGATCCGTGACCGGGTCGCGTTCTGGAAGGACGTCACGGTCGTCGACGAGGACTGATTCCGGGCGGCAGCTGTGCTCGCCGTTCAAGAATGGTTCGAGGCGCCGGTGGTGGCCGCGACCAGAGCCCGAAACGGCTGGCGAAGCCGGCCACGGCTAAGTGCGATCCGACGCCGTCGACCATGATGATGTCGCAGGAGGGATGGCTGATGACGGTGCCCACCACCATGCGTGCGGTACAGATCATCCGACACGGTGGCCCGGACGTGCTGACCGAGGCGGAGGTGGCCGTGCCCATCCCGGCGGCGGGGGAGGTGCTGGTGCGGGTCAGCGCGGCGGCGCTCAACAACACCGACCTGTGGACCCGGGAGGGCGCCTACGGCAGCCCGGAGGACCCGACGACACTGTCGGGCTGGCGGGGGCCTGTCGAGTTTCCCCGCATCCAGGGTGCCGACGTGGCAGGCCGGGTCGTGTCGGTGGGAGCCGGCGTGGATGGGAGCCTCGTCGGTCGCCGGGTGGTCGTCGACCCGGCGAGCTACGACGCCGAAGGCCCCGACGCGAACCCGGTGGGCCTGATGGGCAGCGAACGCGACGGTGGCTACGCCGAGTACGTGACCGCGCCGGCGAGGCAGGTGCATGACATGACGGAGGCGCCGCTCGCGGACGATCAACTCGCCGCGTTGCCCACCGCGTACGGCACGGCGTTGGGCATGATCGAGCGGGGGCGGCTGCGGAAGGGTGAGACGGCTCTGGTCTCCGGGGCCTCCGGCGGCGTGGGGTTGGCGCTGGTGCAGATCGCCCGGGCGCGCGGCGCGCGGGTCCTCGCCATCAGCAGTGCGGGAAAGGTCGACGCGGTGCGCCAGGCGGGAGCGCACGAGGTGGTGGACCGCGCGAACGGCGTCGTCGAACAGATCCGCGCCATCGCCCCGGAAGGCATCGACGTCGGGCTCGACGTTGTCGCCGGAGATCTCGTGGCCGAGGGCCTGCCGGCGGTACGCGACGGCGGCCGATGGGTCGTCGCCGGTGCCCTCGGCGGCTACCAGGTGGCCTTCGACGTACGCCGTCTCTACCTGCACAACGTCCAGCTGATCGGCTCCTCGATGCACACTCCCGCACACTTCGAACTGCTGATGGACCTGGCCCGCCGGGGTGAGATCGCCCCCGTCATCTCGGCGACCTTCCCGCTGCACGAGGCCGCTCGCGCCCAGGAGGAACTCGCTCACCGACGCCATGTGGGCAAGATCGTCCTGATCCCACCCGGCCGCCGTCAGTCGCCGGCTGCCGGGTAGACGGCCGAAGGACCCAGCCCGGAACCCGGAGACCGCCCTTCTGAACCGAGGTCAGGTGGTCCCTGGTCACCGGCATCATTGACGGCCGCGGAGCACCCACTCGCCGCGGTGGTGCCGCCCGCGAACAGCGCCGAGACGAATGTGACGAAGGCTCCTTCCTAGGACGGCTTGGCGAGTGTGCGGAGCGCCACCGTAGGTGGAAGCGGCGCACCAAGATGATCTACGGTGGCGGCCGAGGAGCGCAGATGATGTCACGACCCGGGATACAGCGGGCGCTGATCGCCGCCGTCCAGGTACTCAGCCTGGCGGTGTGGTTCTCGGCCTCCGCCGTGGTACCGGCGCTGCGCGAGTCGTGGCAGATCAGCGCCACCGCATCCGTCTGGCTGACCGCGTCCGTCCAACTCGGGTTCGTGGCCGGTGCCGTCACCTCGACAGTGTTGAACCTGGCCGACCGGATGAGGCCGCACCTGCTGATGGCCGGTAGCGCGACGCTCGCCGCGGCCTGCACCGGCATCTTCGCCCTCACCGTCGACGGGCTGGCCGCAGCCATCCCGTTGCGGTTCCTCACAGGTGTCTTCCTGGCCGGGGTGTACCCGGTCGGCATGAAACTGACAGGGTCCTGGGCGCCGCCGGCCCGCCGAGGTCTCGCGTTCGGCGTCATGATCGGCGCGCTGACCCTCGGCTCGGCGCTCCCGCACCTGATCGGCGGCCTGGGCGACCTGCCGTGGCGCGGCGTGATGGGCACCGCGGCCGGATGCGCGCTCCTCGGTGCGGTGGTGGCCGTGGCCCTGGTACGGGAAGGGCCGCAGTTCGCCCCCGGCACCTCGCCGCGTCCCTATCCCCGGTACGCCCTGGCGATGTTCCGTCAGCGTGCTCCCCGGCTGGTCAACCTGGGCTACTTCGGCCACATGTGGGAGCTGTACGCGTTGTGGACCTGGCTGCCCAGCTTCCTGATCGCCGGCACGGCGGCTCGGACCGGCCGCGACGACGCGAGCGTCAGCCTGCTCGCGTTCCTGGCCATCGGGATCGCCGGGGTCGCCGGATGCCTCGTCGGCGGTTGGGCCGCGGACCGGTTCGGACGCCCCCGGGCCGCAGTCACCGCCCTGGTGGTCAGCGGCGCCTGCTGCCTGGCCTCTCCACTGTTCTTCACCGCGCCGCCCGGCGCCGTCGTCCTGCTGGGTGTGGTGTGGGGCGCCGCGGTCATCGCGGACTCCGGTGTCTTCTCGACAGCCCTGAGCGAGGTCGCCGACAAGCGGTACGTCGGAACCGCGCTCACCGCACAGACGGCAATCGGTTTCGCCCTGACGGTCGTCACCATCCAGCTCGTACCTGTCCTGGCCGACGCGGTCGGCTGGCGTTGGGCGTTCCTGCTGCTCGCCCCGGGTCCGCTCGTCGGCGCGCTGGCGATGCGCGCGTTCGGCCACCAGCCCAGCCGGGCCTGAGCCGCGGCTGAGGAGCCCGGTCGCCGCGAATGCGCCGGGCCGGCAACTGGTCGACCATCCGGAACACCGCCGGTGATGAGTTCTTCCGCCCGCGCCCGTCATATCTGCGACAGGCCACGACGGGACGGAAGGATGGCGAGATGGGTACCGATCTGCGGCTGGAGGAACTGGGCGTGAACGGTCCGGGTGAGGTGGACGAGTCGGCGTTCACCGGGCTGGCCCAGCGGCACCGGCGGGAGCTGCACGTGCACTGCTACCGGATGCTCGGGTCGTTCGAGGATGCCGAGGACACCGTCCAGGAGACGTTCCTGCGAGCCTGGCGGCGACGGGAGACCTTCGCCGGTCGGTCCACGTTCCGGGCCTGGCTGTATCGGATCGCCACGAACGCCTGCCTGGATCTGCTCGCCAGGTGCCGCCCGGCGCCGGCGACCGGCGGCGAGGTGCTGTGGTTGCAGCCCTACCCGGACCGGCTGCTCGACGAACTGGCCGCGGGCGAGGCGGACGAGCCGGAGACGGTGGCCGTCGCCCGGGAGACGATCGAGTTGGCGTACCTCGTCGCGGTCCAGCACCTCGCGCCACGCCCACGGGCCGTGCTGATCCTGCGGGACGTGCTCGGCTGGCCGGCGAAGGACGTCGCGGAGCTGCTCGGCGACTCCGTCAACTCGGTGAACAGCGCGCTGCAACGGGCCCGCGCGGGCATGCGGGAGCACCTGCCCGCCGAGCGGCAGGACTGGACCGGCGGCGAGGAGGACGCCGGGACGCGTGACCTGGTGCGCCGTTACACCGAGGCCAGCGTGGCCACGGACATCGACGCGCTCGCCGCGCTGCTGCGCGAAGACGTCCGCTGCTCGATGCCACCCACGCCGGGCCTGTGCACCGGCCGCGACGCGGTGGTCGCCGACTGGGTCGACAGCGGTTTCGTGGGCATGAAGGGCCTGTGTGCCATCCGGACCCGGGTGAACCGGCAGCCGGCAGTCGCCTTCTACCACTGGCGCGAGCGGGAGCACGCGTACCTGCCGCTGACGATCGACGTGCTGCGCGTCACCGGCGGGGCGATCAGCGAGATCGTCACGTTCCACGACGACCAGTACCCGCGGCTCGGTCTGCCGGAGCGGCTGCCGGCGGACGGCACGGAGTAGCCCCGGTGTGGAGGCTCGCGCTGCGTCGCGGCGCGCGTGTCGCAGTGGTGGCAGCGCAGTGGCGCGACACGTTCGCCCTCGTCACCAGCGGGCGGGTGCAGCTGGAGTTGCGCGACGGCGAACCCGGGCCGGTCCTCGGCCCCGGCGCCGGGTTCTGGCTGCGCGGCACCGGCGTCCGCGCATTGCGCAATCCCGGCCGCCGCACGGCCAGGGTACGCATCCTCACCCGCCGGGCCGGGACCGTCACCGGTCAGCCAACGCACCCCGTACGAACCGTCACCGGAGCATGGAGACAGGACATGATCAGCATCAATGACATCAGGACCGGCGCGGCACCAGCATCGGGCCGGACCGGCCGGGGTCGTCGACTCGGCCGGCTCGCCGGCACCGGCTTCCTCGCCACCCTCGCGGCGATGGCGGCCACCACCCTCGCCGCTGCGCTCGCCCGGGCCATCGGCGTCGACTTCGAGATCCCCGACGGTGGCGAGTCGATCCCGTTGGCCGGCTTCACAGTGGTGACCGGCTTCTTCTCGGTGGTGGGAGTCGTCATCGCCGTGGCTCTTCTCCGGTGGAGCGCCCGCCCCGCCGAGCGATTCTTGTGGACGGCTGCGTCGTTGACCGTGATATCGATGATCCTGCCCTTGGTCTGCGGGGCGGACAGCGTCACCACCACCGCCCTCATGGGACTGCACCTCGTGCCGGCGGCGGTGATGATCCCCACCCTGGTGCGCGGGCTGCGCACCCGCACCGACTGACGATCGGCGCCGGAAGCGGGGCGTCCCCACCTCCCGGCCTGTCGAAGTCGACCGGACCTACTCCGGCAGGCCGGAAACGCTTGCTGGTGGCGCGAGGCTCAGTGTGTCCAGCCGGCAGCGTGCAGGCTGTTGTGGAACCAGCCTCCTCTGTCGAGCGGCCGGATCGCGCCGTCGTCCTCGGCCGTGGCAAGGTGCGGGAACCGGGCGAGAACCTCGGCGAGGTTCTGCTCGGCGGGCCGGGGCAGCTGGGAGATCGCCTCGTCGAGAGTCAGCCCGGCGGCCTCGACGACCTCGGGATGCTTCCGGAGGAACGTCGTGACGTGGTCCACCACGGCAGCGAGGCGCTGCCGTAGCCGGTCGGCATCAGGTTCGTCGTCACTGACCCGCAGATCGACAAGTTGCCAGGCCCGTCCGAACACCGGCAACAGCCGGTCACCTTCCGCGCTGAAGAATTCCAGGGCACCTCGGCGGGTGTCGGGACCGCCGAACCCGTCCTCGATCAGCTGCCGCAGGTCCGGGTAGACGTGCGCGAAAGTGTCGTCGAAGGCGATCGCCACGATTGCGGTAACTGTTTCCGGGCTGATGACGTTGGCCGAAGATCCGTCCACTGTGATTCCTCCCCGTATCGATCCGGACGTGAATCCGTTGTCGAGTTTCACACGGTAGGCAGGCAGGTCAATCACCGAACTCGGCGGCATTGCGGGCGGCGAATACCGTAGCTCGTATGACTGATCTGGAAACGTGGTGGAACGGCCTCAGCAAAGACGACCAGATTTGTTTCTGCAGAGTCGCGAGATGTCGGCGCTCCCTCCGGAGGTGGTGAGACGTGCTGAGGCCGTCGGCGCGGAGACGGTCAGCACAACCGAACTGGCCGACGGCAAGAGCGCGGTCACGATCGATTGGCCCGGCGCGACTCGGGTCTTCCTCGACGAGAAGGCCGGCGCGAGGGACAGCTGACGTCCGATCCGGTCGACGGTCACCACCCGCGGCCACGAGTCGGGCGGACCCAGCGGTGGTAGGCGGTCGCGTCGACGTTGCTGCCGCAGACGACTGTGACGACGTGTCGGCCGGCGAAACGGTCGGGGTCTTCGAGCAGCGCGGCGATGCCGAGGGCGGCTGACGGTTCGGCGACGAGACCGGCGTGGTCGAGCAGCAGCCGCATGCCGGCGATGATCGAGGTCTCCCGAACGAGGACTGCGTCGTCCGCGACCACGAGCAGGTCGTCCAGGACGGCCGGGATGGGGCGGCGGCCGGCGACGCCGTCGGCGATGGTGTTCGTCGATTCGGTGGTGACGACGCGCCGCTGGTGCCAGGAGCGGGTCATCGCCGGCGCACCCAGCGGCTGGACGCAGAGCACCTCGACGTCGGGCGCCAGTTCCTTCAGGACATGACCCACGCCGGTGGCCAGCGCACCACCGCCGAGAGCGACAAGCACCGTGTCGAATGACTGCGGGTCGTCCACCAGTTCGAGGCCGATGGTGGCCGCGCCTTCGCAGGTCTCGATGTCCAGGCTGTCTTCGAAGAGCCGGATACCGCGCTGCCGTGCGATGGCTGCCGCCCGGTCCCGGGCCAGCTCGTGGTCGCCGTCGACCAACTCAAGCGTGGCGCCGAGGGCTCGGATGCGGTCGAGCTTGGCGACTGTCGCGTGGCGGGTGGCGACGACAGTGACGTCGAGCCCTCGACCGCGACCGGACCAGGCGAGGGCCTGGCCGAGGTTGCCCGCGCTGGCGCAGACCACCGCGGGTGGCCCGACCTCCGCGAGCCGGCTCGCGACGAGTTCGGTGCCGCGCCCTTTGAAGCTGCGGACCGGGTTGGCTGTTTCGAGCTTGATGCTGACGGCGCATCCGAGTTCGGGCTCCAGTGACTCGCAGCGGTACAGCGGCGTGTGGAGGAAGACCGGGTCGATGATCCGGCGGGCCGCCTGGATCCGAGCGGTGTCGAGGCGCGTCGTCAGCACGACCGAGCAGCGTAGCGACATGGGGCGGTCGTGTGTCGGGAAAGTCTTTCAGGGTTCTGTCAGGAGGCGGTACCACGCCGGAGTGTCCGGCAGAGTGGCGGACGCTGGCCTTCGGCCCAGGAAGGGTGGGCGTTGACCTTGACGCGTCACGGAACGAACGGCTCGACCACGGCGCCACGGACGGCCGAACCGGTGATCCAGGTACGCGGCGTGGCGAAGACGTATCCCGTTCCGGGCGGCGAGTTTCCGGCGCTCAGTGGCGTGGACCTCGCCGTGGACGCCGGGGAGTTCACGGCGGTGGTGGGTCGCTCGGGCAGCGGTAAGACGACCCTGTTGAACCTGCTCGCCGGCATCGACAGGCCGACCGCCGGGGAGGTCCGGGTGGCCGGGACAGCCGTGCACGAGGTACGCGAGACCCAACTGGCGGCCTGGCGGGGTCGCGCGGTCGGCCTGGTGTTCCAGTTCTTCCAACTGCTGCCGACGCTCACCGTCGCGGAGAACGTGATGCTGCCGATGGATTTCCGGGGCACCGTCGCGGCCCGCCGCCGCCGGCCACTCGCACTGGAGTTGTTGGACCGCGTGGGGATCGCCGAACACGCCGACAAGGTGCCCGCCGGGCTCTCCGGTGGGCAGCAGCAGCGCGCCGCGATCGCCCGGGCCCTGGCCAACGACCCGCCGGTCATCCTGGCGGACGAACCGACAGGCAATCTCGACAGCGCCACCGCCGCCGCGGTGCTGGAACTGTTCCGGGAGCTGGCCCGGGCCGGCAAGGCCGTGGTGATGGTCACCCACGAGCGCGACCTTTCCGGGTACGCCGACCGTCTGGTGACGCTCGTCGACGGGCGGGTGGCGGGGGACGTGGCGGTCACCGCGTGATGCGGCCACGGACGGTGAAGATGTGGCGGGATCTGTCCGCCGCTCGGGGCCGGGTGGCGGTCATGATCCTGGCGATCGCGGTGGCCATGTCCGGTGTCGGTGCGCTGCTCATCGCCCGTACCGTGCTCGTCCGGGAGGCCGCGGCGGTCTATGTCGGCACCAACCCGGCCAGCGCGACCCTGGAGGTCGAAGGTGGTGTCGACGCCGCGCTGCTCGCCCAGGTCCGCACCCGACCCGGTGTCACCGACGCCGCGGCCCGGCAGACCGTCCTGACCCGGGTCCGGGTCGGTGATCAGTGGCGTCGCATGCTGCTGTTCGTCATCGCGGCGGACGACCCGATGCGGGTGGCGAAGCTGCGCATGGAGTCCGGTGCCTGGCCGCCCGCCGACGGTGAACTGCTCCTCGAACGCACCGCTGAACCGGTCCTGGACGCCACCGCCGGTGACCGCTTGGCGGTCGCCGGCCCCTCCGGCGCGACGACCGAGGTGCGGGTCTCCGGCACCGTCTACGACGCCGCGTTGGCGCCGGCCGGACAGGAAAGCGTCGGCTACGGCTATCTCACCCCGGCCGGGCTGGCTCGTCTCGGCTTCACCGCGTCCGCCGACGAACTGCGCATCGTCACCCCCGCCCGGGACCAGGCAAGTGTGGAGGCGACCGCGTCAGCAGTCGCGGCCTGGCTGACCGCGCAGGGCCGTGAGGTGCATCAGATCAAGGCGCCTCCGTACCAGCATCCACACCACAGCCAGTCCGAGACGATCACGGGGATGTTCCTGGCTTTCGCGCTCGCGGCACTGGTGCTCGCCGGGGTTCTGGTGGCGGCGACCCTCGGCGGGATGCTGGCGGCGCAGACCCGTCAGATCGGCATCATGAAGACCGTCGGCGCGACGACCGGCCAGCTGCTACGGGTCTACCTGGGGGCGGTCGCCGCCATCGCCGCGACCGCCACCGTGCTGGCCGTCGGCCCGGCGCTGCTGGCCGGATACGGGCTGACCGGGCTGGTGGCCGAGATGCTCAACGTCGAGATCGCCAACCGGGCGATGCCGTGGTGGGTTCCCGCGACATATGTCGGCGCCGGGCTCGCGATTCCATTGGCGGTCGCGCTCGTACCGCTGGTCCGGGCGGCGCGGATCACCGTACGTGCCGCGCTCGACGAGCACGGCGCCGGGACAGGGGTGGGCAGTCGGCGCAGCGACAGGTGGCTGACCCGGCTGCGTGGTGGTCGCCTCAGCACCCTCGCCCTGCGCAATCTGCTGCGCCGTCGGGGTCGGCTGGCGCTGACCCTGGCACTGCTGGCCGCCGGTGGCGCCATGTTCACAAGCGGGCTCAACAGCTCCGCCGCCTGGCGGAGCTGGGTCGACGACGGCATGGCCCGCCGCGCCTACGACGCGCAGCTGCGGCTCACCTCGTCGGCCCCGGCCGACGCCATCGCCAGGGCCGCGACCGCCGTCGACGGCGTGGTCGCGGCCGAACCGTTCGTGTCGCTGGTGGCCACGCCCGCCACCGCCGACGGACGCATCGAGGTGCAGCGCACCTATCCCGACGACGGGCACGGCCGGTTCCTGCTGGCGGCGCTACCCGCACCCACCCGCATGGTCGACTTCGAGGTCACCGCCGGCCGCTGGCTGCACGCGGCAGACACCGACGGCGTCGTGCTGAATCAGAGCGCGGTGTCGCGCCTCGGCGATCCCCACCTCGGCGACGACGTCCACCTGGCCGTCGACGGGGTGGTGGGACGGTGGCGGCTCGTCGGTACCGTCGCGGAGGCCGGCGGACCCGCCACGGCGTACACGACTCCGCAGAGCGTCGCCCGGTTCGTGGACCCGGGGACCGCAAACATGCTGCACATCACCACCACCGGCGACACCGAAGAAGTCACCGATGCGGTGGAAGCCTCGCTGGCCACCGCCGGGCTGATGGTCGGCGAGTCGATGCTCATCGCAGACCTGCGTACGGCGATCGACGAACACGTGGCCGTCTTCATCGGCACGCTGCTCGCCCTCGCCGCGCTGATGGCGGCCGTCGGCATCCTCGGACTGGCCGCCACGATGAGCATCACCGTCACCCAACGCACCCGCGAGTACGGCGTCATGCAGGCCATCGGCGCCCGTCCCGCCACCATCCGGCGCATGGTCCTCCTCGAGGGCACCCTGACCGGCCTGCTCGGCTCACTTGTGGCCATCGTGCTGGGCGTGCCGCTGTCCGTCCTGGTCGGTGAACTGCTCGGCACGATCTCCTTCGGCCTGCCGCTGCCGCTGAGACTCTCACCTGTCGGACTCGCCGCCTGGCTGCTGCTCTCGGTCGCCGCGGCGGCGGTGGCGACGCTTGTCGCGGCACACCGGGCGGCCCGGCTGACCATCCGGGAGACCCTCAGCTACCAGTGAACCCGGCTCCGGGCCGGCGCAGGCACTATCGTTCTGGCGTGCACATCCGTTTCGACGTACCAGCCGATCCCGCCTATCCGGGCCGCGTGGCCGCCGCGCTGAGCAGTGCCCAACTGCGCAGGTACGTGGTCATCGGCGCGGTGCTGGTGACGGTAGGTGCGGTGGGTCTCCTCGTCTCGCGGGGGTTGGGCTGGGGCGACCAGACGTTGCCGGTGTGGCTGGCGATGCTCGTGGGTGGTCTGCTGGCGATGCTGTACTGGCCGTGGCTGCGCCTGCGCGCCAGGCGTCGCTCCAGTGGTTACGCCGTCGAGGGTGGCTACGACATCACCGAGGACAACATCATGATGCGCAGCGGCGCGGAGTCCGGTGGCATCGCCTGGGACGGAGTGACCCAGGTGAGGTCCACCCCCGAGTTCTGGATCGTGTACGTGGGTCGGATGCCGGCGACCGTTATCCCACGCCTGTTGATGTCCGCTGAGGACGCTGAGACGTTGCGTGCGTACCTGGCCGATCGTGGGCTGCTCCGGTCGTGAGCCCGTCCGAGCGGGGGTGTGCGGGTGCGGTCACACCCGCACACCCCGGTGGGTGGAGACCGGTCAGGGGGTGAGCACGACAGTGGAGATGCTGCGTGCGCCGACGTTGACGGAGACCTGTCCGCCGTTGACGCTCACCGGCTGACTTGCCGCGTTGGCGTTCTGCGAGGTGAGGTAGTGCTCGGCGCGGGTGACATTCTGCGGCACCTGGATCACGGCATTGTTCACCGCGCTCGTCGAACGGTTCAGGATCACAAGCGTGGTCTTCCCGCCGCCGGTGTAGGCGGTCACCTCCAGCGGTGCGGCCTTGGTGCTCTTGGTCAGGGCGACCCGCTGGTACCCGGGGCGGACGTACTTGGCGTACTGCGAGAAGGCGTACCCGCGCTTGAGCGGGGCACCGGCGGTGGTGCCGAAGGCGGCCTCGCCGTCACCGATGAAGGAGTAGTAGCGCTTGCCGTACCACCACACGTAGGCGGTCCAGTTCGCCTCCATCGACCGGTGCACGGTACGCATGATGTCGTCGAGCGTCTCGTTCCAGACCGTCTGGTTGCTGGGGTTGCCCCAGATGTTGGAACCGTTGCCGTCAGCGGCGTGCAGGTTCCACTCGGTCATCCACACCGGCTTGTTGTGCTGGTCGGCCAGGGGATAGGACCGTAGGCGGCCGGACTGCTCGGTGCCGTACAGGTGACCGCCGATGTAGCCGATGTTGTTGCGGGCCGTCGCGTCGTTGAGGGTCGGATCGGTGTAGGTGTAGTTCAGGTTGACCGCCTCGGCGACCATCAGCCTGGTGTTCTGCACCCGGGTTCCGTGGTCGCGTACGAAGTTGCGCAGTTCGGTGCCGCTCCAGTCCATGGAGTCGTAGTCCGGGTGCCAGTCCGGCTCGTTCTGCACCGAGGTGACATCGATCGTGATGCCCTGACTGCGCATCTGCTGGACGTAGCTGTTCAGGTGGTTCGCGTAGTCGTCGTAGTAGTCGGTCCTCAGCTTGCCACCGTTGACCCGGCTGTTGTTCGTCTTCCACGCCGCCGGTGCGGTCCACGGCGAGGCGAGGATCTTCACATCGGATCCGTACGACTTGGCCGTCCGCAGGGCGTTCACGTGGACCGGCCACTCACCGGACTCCGGTGAGATGCCGGTCCGCACGATCGACAGGCCCAACTGGTTGGCGCCCAGGCCGACGAGCGTCTGCGTCTCGGCCGTCGACCAGGTGCCGTTGCCCCAGATCGAGGTCGCCGCCCCGAACCCGTCGATCGTCTGGTAGCGGGTGGCGCTGTTGACAGTGATGTCCGCAGGTCCCGTCGGCGGT
>NZ_BOOZ01000025.1 GCF_016863495.1 Micromonospora andamanensis | reverse complement strand
GCTCGGGGTGCCGTGGGGCAGCAGCTTGCTGGTGTCGGGCTTGTCGGCCTGCACGACGGCGATGGGGGTACCCGGGGTGGGCTCGGCGACGGTGTGGTTGAGCGGGCCGGCGGCGAGGCCAGCGGCGGCGGTGAGGCCGGCGATGCCCAGGATGCTCTTACGCAGGGTGGTGTTCATGGGGGACTCCTTCGCGTTCGGGGGTGAGGTCCGGTCCGCTTGCACGGGGGGTGGCGGTGGGACCGTGCGCGTGGGGTGCCAGAAGACCTGTCGAGACCGTCGGCCTCAGGGGGTGGGCCGTTTCGGTTCCGGGGGTCTGGGCCGGGTGTCGGCCCGAGGGGGGTGACGCGCGGGGCGGTGCCACTTCACGCGCCGGGACCATGTGCAACGACTGACCGGGGCGGCTCATTCCCGCGTCCCGCAAGGCCCAGCCAAGGGGTTGGTGGGTAGGTGCTGCGTGGTCAGTCACCGGTTACAACGCCGACCGACCGCCGATCATTCCGCCCGGCCACCGCGCCACCGCCCGCGAAAACCGGACACCACACCACACCCCGCCCGCGCTCCACCCCACCGAGCCAAAGGGCTCGCCGACTCACAACATGCGGCAAGTCGCGCTCTCCAGCGCTCGGGAAGGCCCGACTTGCCGCATCCGGCGACCGTCGCAGGCCCGACCCGGCTCGCCCGCCACCAGGGCTACCGAACCACCCACAGCCCCGGATCTTGGTCCGAAACCGCCCACCAGAGGGCCGAATCGCACAAAGATCTCCCCACCACCCGCCACCGCCGCGTGGTGGCGGGGCGGAGGTGGCCAGGGGTTGCCGTCGGGGAGTTGGGCGCTGCCCTGAGGGGTGTGGGGTGAGGGCCTAGGGTGGTGCGAGTGGCGACACTTCTGCTCCTGCGGCACGGACGTACCACCGCGAACGCCGACGGTGGCCTCGCCGGCCGGCAGCCCGTCGAGCTGGACGAGACGGGCCGTGCCCAGGCCACAGCGGTAGGCGAACGGTTGCGGGCGGTGCCGCTGGCGGCCGTGGTGACCAGCCCGTTGATCCGCTGCCGGCAGACCCTGGAGCTGGCGCTGCCCCAGGCGGAGCCGGTGGCGGACGACGGCCTGATCGAGTGCGGGTACGGCAGCTGGGAGGGGCAGCCGCTGAAGAAGCTGGCCAAGGAACCGCTCTGGCCGGTGGTGCAGCAGCACCCCAGCGCTGCGGTCTTCCCCGACGGGGAGGCGATGGCGCAGATGGCGTCGCGGGCGGTCGCGGCGGTACGCGCCTGGGACGCCCGCGTGACCGCCCAGCACGGCCCCGAGGCGGTCTGGCTGGCGTGCAGCCACGGGGATGTGATCAAGGCCATCGTCGCGGATGCGCTCGGCGTACATCTGGATCTCTTTCAGCGGATCGTGGTGGACCCGGCGTCGGTGACCGCGATCCGCTACACCCCCTTGCGGCCCTTCCTGGTGCGGCTCAACGACGTCGGCGGTGACCTGGCCGGGCTGGTGCCGCCGCCGGGTAAGTGGCGTCGGCGGGCCGCGCGGCCGACCGACTCGGACGCCGCGGTCGGTGGTGGCGCGGGGGCGTCCCGGTGAGCCGCCCGGCCTCGCATCCCGCAGCGGTCGGGGGCGTCGCCATTCGGGTCGGTGGGGTGCGCGCTGCGTGGGGCCGCCGGATAGGGTCGTGGGTATGACCCACCAGGTGCACGCCTTCGAGCCGCCGGAGCGGTTCGTCGCCGGGACCGTCGGGCCGCCGGGGGAGCGCACGTTCTTCCTCCAGGCGCGCGGCGGTGGCCGGCTGGTCAGCGTCGCGCTGGAGAAGGTCCAGGTCTCCCTGCTCGCCGAGAAGCTGGAGGAACTGCTCACCGAGGCGCAGCGTCGGTTCGGTGTGGAACTGCCCGAGGCCGCCGTGCCGGCTGGGGACAACGACCCGCTGGAGACGCCTGTCGACGAGGAGTTCCGGGTCGGCACGCTGGGCCTGGCCTTCGACGCGGACACCGCGACAGTGGTGATCGAGGCGATCGCGGTCGGTGAGGCGGAGACCGAGATCGAGCTTGGCGAGTCGGAGGAGGACGAGCCCGACGACGTCGAGCCCGACGAGGACCTCGACCGGCTCCGGGTCCGGCTGACTCCCGAGGCGACCCGCGCGTTCATCGAGCGGGCGCGGCGGGTGGTCAATGCCGGCCGACCGCCCTGCCCGTTGTGCGGCCAGCCCCTCGACCCGGCCGGTCACCTCTGCCCCCGGAACAACGGCTACCACCGGTGACCTCGTCCGGCGTGGCCCCCCGGCAGGACGGAGATGCCGCGCTGCGCCTGTTGCGCGACGGTGAGCTGACAGTCGAGGGGCGACTCGTCGACGCGTCGAACACCACCCTGCGCGGTGTGCTGTCGCTGGAGGGCAGGTCGGCGCGGTGTGTGTACAAACCGGTGCGTGGTGAACGCCCGCTGTGGGACTTCCCGGACGGCACCCTTGCCGGCCGGGAGGTGGCCGCCTACCTGGTCTCCGCAGCCACGGGTTGGGATCTGGTGCCGCCGACGGTGTTGCGGGACGGGCCGTTCGGGCCCGGTTCCTGCCAGCTCTGGATCGACGAGCCGCCGGATGCCGAGCCGCTCGTGGGGTTCGTGCCCGCCGACGCGGTACCGCCCCGCTGGTTCCCGATCGCGGCGGCCCGCGACGACGACGGCACCGCGTACGCGCTGGCCCACGCCGACGATCCGCGGCTGGCCCGGCTCGCGGTGCTCGACGCGGTGATCAACAACGCGGACCGCAAGGGTGGCCACGTCCTGGTCGGCCCGGACGACCGGATCCACGGCGTCGACCACGGGGTGAGCTTCCACGTGGAGGAGAAGCTGCGGACGGTGCTCTGGGGTTGGGCCGGCCGGTCGTTGCCGGCCGACGCGGTCGACATGCTCGGCCGCCTGTCCCGTCTTCTCGCCGGCCCGCTCGGCGAGGAACTGGCCGAGCACCTCACTCTCGGTGAGATCGCCGAGTTGGCCGGCCGGATCGACAGGCTGTGCGAGAGCTGTCGCTTTCCGCAGCCGTCGCAGGACTGGCCGGCGGTGCCCTGGCCGCCGATCTGAGCCTGTCGCGTTGATCACTCGCGGGCCGGCGTGACGTCGCCCAACGGCTGGTTAGGCTGGCGGTCATGGACTCTTGGGTGGGGCACGAGGTGCCGCGGCTACCGGGCCGCAGCGAGCCGTTGAGGTTGTTCGACTCGGCGCGCGAGAGCGTGCAGCCGAGCCAGCCGGTCGGCACCGCCACCATGTACGTCTGTGGCATCACCCCGTACGACGCCACCCATCTCGGCCACGCCGCCACCATGATCACCTTTGACCTGGTGCAGCGGATGTGGCGCGACGCCGGTCACGAGGTCCGGTACGTACAGAACGTCACCGACATCGACGACCCGTTGCTGGAGCGGGCCGAACGGGACCGCGAGGACTGGAAGGTCCTGGCGATGCGGGAGACGGCGCTGTTCCGGGAGGACATGGAGGCGTTGCGGATCATCCCGCCGGCCCACTACGTCGGCGCGGTGGAGTCGATCCCGGACATCGCCGAGAAGGTGCTCATGCTGATCAAGGACGGCGCCGCGTACCGTCTCGACGACGGCACCGGTGACGTCTACTTCGACATCTCGGCCGCGCCGAGCTTCGGTTACGAGTCCAACCTCTCCCGCGACGAGATGCTCAAGATCTTCCCCGAGCGCGGCGGCGACCCGGACCGCGCCGGCAAGCGCGATCCGCTGGACCCGTTGCTGTGGCGCGGTGCCCGCGACGACGAGCCGTCCTGGCCCGGCGGGGACCTCGGTCCCGGCCGACCGGGCTGGCACATCGAGTGCGCGGTGATCGCCCTCGGCCTGCTCGGCTCCACCATCGACGTGCAGGGCGGCGGCAACGACCTGCTCTTTCCACACCACGAGTGCTCAGCCGCGCACGCCGAGCGGTTGACCGGCGCGGCGCCCTTCGCCGGTCACTACGTGCACGCCGGGATGATCGGGCTGGACGGCGAGAAGATGTCCAAGTCCCGGGGCAACCTGGTGTTCGTCTCCCGGCTGCGCGCCGACCGGGTCGACCCGATGGCCGTGCGGCTGGCGCTGCTCTCCGGCCACTACCGCGCCGACCGGTCCTGGACCGACGACCTGCTCAGCGCCGCGCAGGAGCGGCTGGCCCGCTGGCGTCGGGCCGCCGCCGCACCCGCCGGTCCGTCCGGGGAGACCTTCCTGTCTGGCGTACGCGGACGACTCGCCGACGACCTCGACACCCCCGGCGCCCTGCGGCTGGCTGACGATTGGGCCGAGCGGACCCTCGCCGGCACCGACGACGACCCGGCCGCCCCGCCCCTGTTCGCCACCACCCTCGACGCCCTCCTCGGCATCCGCCTCTGACCCATCCCTCCCGCGCCCCCACGCCCCACCCCCACCCTGCCCGCGATCTTGCAGTTGTGGTCGCCGTTACGCGGCTTTCGTGACTTTCGCGGCGACGGAAAGTGCAAGATCGCGGGCGCGGGCGCGGGCGCGGGCGCGGGCGCGGGCGCGGGTGGGGTGGGGTGGGGCAGTTCAGCCGAGGACTAGGCCGGGGTCGGGGTCGGGGGATTCGGTGGGGGCGGGGATCTGGTACTCCTCGGTCAGCGTGGTGACCGGGCCGGGCCAGGTGGCCTGGGCGACCTCGATCGGTTTGCGGTGCGGGTCGTACGCCACGTGCAGCAGGTGCAGCACGGGGGTGTCCGGCCGGATCTGGAGGGTCTCGGACTCCTCCCGGCTGGGCTGGCGCGCGGTGATCGTGTCGGTGGCGGTCGCGTACCGCCGGCCGGTGGCTTCCTCGGCCTCCTGGTAGAGCGGCCGGCCGAACGCCTCGGCGCGTTCCAGGCTGGTGCCGGCGGTGTCGGTGGGCAGGAACCAGGAGGCGCCCACCTCCACAGGAGAGTCCTCGGTGCGGACGAGGTGGCGGCGGCAGAGCAGTTCGGTGCCGTCGGGTACGCCGAACGCGTCGGCCACCTCGGGCGGCGCGGGGGAGCGACCGACGGAGACGAGTTGCTGCCGATAGCGAGCGGCCAGGTCGGTGTGGTAGCCGCGGAAGCCGCCGTAGCGGCCTCGGGAGAGCCGGTTGAGTCGCCGCCGGGTGCCCCGGACGTACGTACCGGAACCGGGTTTCGTGATCAGCACGCCCTCGACCCGCAGCTGGTCGACGGCGCGTTGCACTGTCTGCTTGGCCACCCCGAACATCTCCGCGATGGCCGGGATCGACGGCAGTCGCTCACCCGGTGCCCAGTCGCCGCGCCGGATCTGGCTCTTGAGCTGCGCGGCGATCTGCCGGTGCGGGAACTCGGCCGCCCCCGGGTTGATCTGCATCCCGGCCTCCTATCAGCTAGGTTCCTAGGTTGCCCTACGCGGGGTGGGCACCGCCACCCCGACACGACATGAACCAACAGCCGACAAAGGCCCGCCTCGGACACCTCAACGTGTCCGGGGCGGGCCAGCGGCAGCAGCGGGGAAGGGCTACCAGGAGCCGGCGGTGGGGCCGGCGGATCCGCCCCGGCGGCGCAGATACTTCTCGAACTCCTGGGCGATCTCGTCCCCGGTCAACGGGGTGATGCCCGCGTCGCCGACGCGTTCCTCCAACTCGCGGACGTACTCGCCCAGCTCGGCGTCCTGCTCGGCGGCGCTACGCACCCGCTGCTCCCACTCGGCTGCCTCCTCGGCCAGGTCGGCCATGGGCACCGGCAGGTCGAGCACCTCCTCGACCCGGTGCAGCAGGGCGAGGGTGGCCTTCGGGCAGGGCGGGTTGTTGGCGTAGTGCGGCACGTGCACCCAGAACGAGACGGCGTCGACCTCGGCGCGGGTGCACGCGTCGTGCAGCACACCGACGATGCCTGTCGGCCCGTCGTAGCGGGTCGGGGTGAGCTGGTAGCGGCGCGCGGCGTCGGCGTCGGAGGCACTGCCGCTGATCGGCAGCGGCCGGGTGTACGGCACGTCGGCCAGCAGGGCGCCGAGCAGCACCACGCGTTCGACCTCCAGGCTGTGGCAGATCTCCAGCACCTGCTCGCAGAAGGTGCGCCACCGCATGCTCGGCTCGATGCCGCGGATCAGCACCACGTCCCGCTCGGTGCCGGCGGGGCTGGCGACGGTGAACCGGGTGGTGGGCCACTCCACCCGGCGGGTGGCGCCGTCGGACATGGCGATGGTGGGCCGGCTGACCTGGAAGTCGTAGAAGTCCTCCGGGTCCAGCTCGGTGGCGGGTCGGGCCTCCCACACCTGCTCCAGGTGCTCGACCGCCGCAGTGGACGCGTCCGCCGCGTCGTTCCATCCCTCGAAGGCGCAGATGGCGACCGGGGACCGCAGCACCGGCAGCCCGTCGAACTCGGTCACGCCGTCACCTCCTGCTCGTCACCGGCGGTCCGGGGCGCGGGCCCGGTAGTCCGCCGACGGTGCGTGGTGGTGTCGCTGTAGTCCTTCACGTCAGTCAGCCTACGTGCCGTGCCCGGACCCGGCCCGTCGGCCGCGCCGGATCAGCCGGGCGTCGGCACCGCCGTCGGGGGCCGCCGACACCGAACGGTGGTGCACGGTCTGGGGCATTGAAGAGCAAAACGGGCAACGTGATCCCGATGACACAATGTGGGATCGGACGGTACGTCGGGGTGCGGGCCCACCTCGCCGCACTAACCTGAGGTCGTGCGGACTTCGTTGCTCGATGCGCTGGCAGACCGGATCCTCGTCACCGATGGGGCGATGGGCACGATGCTGCAGGCTGCGGACCTGTCCCTGGACGACTTCGACGGTCTGGAGGGGTGCAACGAGATCCTCAACGTCACCCGGCCGGACGTCGTCCGTGGCGTGCACGAGGCGTACCTGGCGGCGGGCGCGGACTGTGTGGAGACGAACACCTTCGGCGCGAACCTGCCGAACCTCGCCGAGTACGACATCGCCGACCGGATCTGGGAGCTGTCCGAGGTGGGGGCGCGGCTGGCCCGGGAGGCCGCCGACGCGTACTCGACCCCGGAGCGGCCCCGCTGGGTGCTCGGGTCGATCGGTCCGGGTACGAAGCTGCCGACCCTCGGTCACGCCTCCTACGCCAGCCTCCGCGACGCGTACCAGCAGAACGCCGGCGGTCTGATCGCCGGTGGCGCGGACGCGCTGATCATCGAGACCTGCCAGGACCTGCTCCAGGTCAAGGCGGCGGTGATCGGATCCAAGCGGGCGATGGCCGAGGCGGGCCGCACGGTGCCGATCATCTGTCACGTGGCGGTCGAGACCACCGGCACCATGCTGCTGGGCAGCGAGATCGGCGCGGCGCTCACCGCCATCGAGCCGCTCGGCGTGGACCTGATCGGCCTCAACTGCTCGACCGGCCCGGCCGAGATGGGCGAGCACCTGCGCTACCTGTCGCAGCACTCGCGTATTCCGGTGTCGGTGATGCCCAACGCCGGCCTGCCGGTGCTCACCCCGGACGGGGCGTACTTCCCGTTGGGTCCTGAGGAGATGGCCGACGCGCTTGAGCGTTTCGTCGTCGACTACGGTGTCGCGCTTGTCGGTGGCTGCTGCGGCACCACCCCCGAGCACATCCGGGTGCTCGCCGAACGGATGCGCGAGGTGCGGCCGGTGGCCCGCGAGCCGCGTACCGACCCGGGTGTCTCCTCGATCTACCACCACGTGCCGTTCGCGCAGGACGCCAGCGTGCTGCTGGTGGGGGAGCGGACAAACGCCAACGGCTCCAAGGCGTTCCGCGAGGCGATGCTCGCCGCCGACTGGCAGTCCTGCGTGGAGATCGCCCGTGGTCAGGCCCGTGACGGTTCGCACCTGCTGGACCTCTGCATCGACTACGTCGGGCGGGACGGCACCACCGACATGCGTGAGCTGGCCGGCCGGTTCGCCACCGCCTCCACCCTGCCGATCATGCTGGACTCGACCGAGCCGGCGGTGATCGAGGCCGGTCTGGAGATGCTCGGCGGGCGGTGCGTGGTCAACTCGGTCAACTATGAGGACGGCGACGGCCCGGAGTCCCGCTTCGGCCGGGTGATGCCGGTGATCATGGAGCACGGCGCTGCCGTCGTGGTGATGTGCATCGACGAGGAGGGGCAGGCCCGCACCGCAGCGGACAAGGTCCGCATCGCCTCCCGGATCGTCGACGACCTGACCGGACGCTGGGGGATGCGGCTGCCGGACATCATGGTCGACGCGTTGACCTTCCCGATCTCCACAGGTCAGGAGGAGACCCGCCGCGACGCAATGGAGACCATCGAGGCGATCCGTGAGATCGCCCGACGTTACCCGGGAATCAACTTCACCCTGGGCATCTCCAATGTCTCCTTCGGACTCAACGCCGCCGCCCGGCAGGTGCTCAACTCGGTCTTCCTGCACGAGTGCGTGCAGGCCGGGCTCACCTCGGCGATCGTGCACGCCAGCAAGATCCTGCCGATGTCGAAGATCCCCGACGAGCAGCGCGAGGTCGCCCTCGACATGGTCTACGACCGCCGCCGCGAGGGCTACGACCCGTTGCAGCGGTTCATCGAGCTGTACGAAGGCGTGGACGCCGCCTCGGCGCGCGCCACCCGGGCCGAGGAGTTGGCGGCCCTGCCGCTCAACGAGCGGCTCAAGCGGCGGATCATCGACGGGGAGCGCAACGGCCTGGAGGCCGACCTCGACGCGGCGATGGCGGCCGGCACCGCCCCGCTGCTCATCATCAACGACATCCTGCTGGACGGCATGAAGGTCGTCGGTGAGCTGTTCGGCTCCGGTCAGATGCAGCTGCCGTTCGTGCTCCAGTCCGCCGAGGTGATGAAGACCGCTGTGGCGTACCTCGAACCGCACATGGAGAAGGCCGACGACGGCGGCAAGGGCCGCATCGTGCTCGCCACGGTCAAGGGCGACGTGCACGACATCGGCAAGAACCTGGTCGACATCATCCTGTCCAACAACGGCTACGAGGTGGTGAACATCGGCATCAAGCAGCCGATCTCCGCCATCCTCGACGCCGCCGAGCAGCACCGCGCCGACGCCATCGGCATGTCGGGCCTGCTGGTCAAGAGCACAGTCATCATGAAGGAGAACCTTGTCGAGATGGCGTCGCGCGGGGTCGCGGAGCGCTGGCCGGTCCTGCTGGGTGGCGCGGCGCTGACCCGGGCGTACGTCGAGGACGACCTGCGGTCGATGTTCCCCGGCCAGGTGCACTACGCCCGCGACGCCTTCGAGGGGCTGTCCCTGATGGACCGGGTGATGGCCGCCAAGCGTGGCGGTGCCCCGGTGGTGGACGCCGAGCGGGAGGCGGCCCTGGCCGCCCGGCGGGCCCGTCGGGAACGGCAACGCGCGGTGGTCGCCGAGTCGCTGCCGGAGCTGCACGACACCTCGGTACGCTCCGACGTCGCCGTCGACGTGCCGGTGCCGATCGCGCCGTTCCACGGCACCCGGGTGGTCAAGGGGGTGCCGCTTGCCGACTACGCGGCGCTGCTGGACGAGCGGGCCACCTTCATGGGCCAGTGGGGGCTGCGCGGTGCGCGCGGTGGCAAGGGCCCGTCGTACGAGGAACTCGTGGAGACTGAGGGCCGGCCGAGGTTGCGCTACTGGCTGGACCGGCTGATCGCCGACCAGGTGTTGGAGGCGGCCGTGGTGTACGGCTACTTCCCGGCCTACTCCGAGGGCAACGACCTGGTCGTCCTGGACGAGAACGGGCACGCCGAGCGGGCCCGGTTCACCTTCCCCCGGCAGCGGCAGGAGCGGCGGCTGTGCCTGGCCGACTTCTTCCGGCCCCGTGGCGAGGACCTGGACGTGGTCGCGTTGCAGCTGGTCACCGTCGGCCAGCCGGTCAGCGAGTACGCGGCGAAGCTCTTCGCCCGTAACGAGTACCGCGACTACCTGGAGGTGCACGGCCTGTCGGTGCAGCTCACCGAGGCTCTCGCGGAGTACTGGCACAAGCGGGTGCGCTCCGAGCTTAAGCTGCCCGACGGCCGTACCGTCGCCGATGACGACCCGACCGACCTGGCCGGCCTGCTGCGCACCGACTACCGGGGCTGCCGGTACGCGTTCGGCTACCCGGCCTGTCCCGACCTGGAGGACCGGGCGAAGATCGTGGAGCTGCTCGGTGCCGAACGGATCGGGGTGCAGCTGTCCGAGGAGTTCCAGCTGATGCCGGAGCAGGCCACCGACGCCATCGTCGTGCACCACCCCGAGGCTAGCTACTTCAACGCCAAGTGATGCGCGATGTCGATGAGTGCGTTGACGGTGTCTCGGTCTGCGTCGGTTGGCGGTGGGAGCGGCGTGGCGACCTGATGGTGCTGACGGAGGTGGTCCGCCGCGGCGGCGATCACGCCACCTGCTCCCCAGCGGTGGGTCTGATCGGCGGTGAAGTACTGCTCTAGGGGCTCGGCGGGGTCGGGGCCGGCCAGCACCACGGCGGCCGTCGCGAGCGGCGGCGCGTCGAGGGCGCCCCGCGAGGTGGCCAGGGCGTGCAGAACGGCGGCAGCCACGTCGGCTCCGCCGACCCTGATTGAGTACCAGGCGCCCATGACCCGGCTACGCCAGCTGTCCCGCAAGAGGGTCATCACCTCGGCTGCGGTTGTCGCTCGGCTCGCTTCTGCCAGGGCGGGAAGCAGGGGACGTCCGTACCTGACGGCGTTGGTTCCCATCATGTCGAGGTAGAACGGTACGACGCACCGGGCGATCAGCCCGTCACTACTTCCTTGATCCACCGACGCACGATAGCTGACGCATGCGGTGAGCCAGCGCGGCATCGCCGCGTGAATGGTTGCCCCGGATGACGACTCACGCGAGGATCAGTGCAGCCCGAAGCCCCGCCCGTTCGAGGCGGCTGTACGGAGCAATGGAGAGTCCTGGGGAGGAACATTGGCAGCCTACAGGGATGTACGCGCGCTGCAGCAGTCCACGGATGCCCTCGAAGTCGCCCGTAAGTTCTTCGAGCCTCAGCTCAGTCAACTCGGACTCGGTAAAGACCAGATACAACGTCAGACGCTTGATGAGCTCAAGATAAGTCTGGAAGTGATCGACAAAGCAGCTGATCATCCAGATTCTTTCGGGAAGCTGCGGGTGAGCATCACCCCTCAATCCGGCGCGATAATCGTGAAGGATGAGACGTCGGCGCACTTCGAGGTGGGAATACTTCCCATTCTGCTGGAGCGCCGGATGCACATTCTCGCCAGAATTCGGGCGCTGGAGGTCGAGCAGGAGGTTTCAAATCTGGAAGAGGAACTCGCGCAGAGTTCCGACGACGCCGAGAAGTCGCGCCTCATCGAGGATGAGCTGGAAGAGAAGCGGGGTGAGGAGACCCTCCTCCAGGAGCGCCTGACCGGTGGTGCCGGGGTCGCCAACTCGGGCCGGGAGGAGTTGCTTTTTCAGGTTGAGTTGCAGGCTCGCAAAACAGCGATCCGGCAGAGCTGGTTTGCCCGCGAATCGGTAGCCAGTCTCGTCGGCGGCCTTCTACTCATGGTCCTTGCCACAACGATGATCGTCGCCATGTTCGCAGGGACGACAGTTTCCGACATCATCTCCAACGCATTCCTGGTCATTCTGGGTTACTTCTTCGGGCAGGCGGTGCGCGAACGACCCGATCAGGCCGTAGCGGCGAATTCGCCGAGGGAATGACAGGCGCTCCGAGGCGCTCCGGTGATCAGTACGTCGGTCGGAAGTCCGGGCCTTCGGCTGTCCTCACCAGTTCCCACCCGAAAGCCTCAAGCGTGATGTCGGTACGGGCACCGAAGGTCTGAACCAGTCTGGCGACCGACCCGTCCAGCAGGCTGTCGCCGACCGTGGCGAAGACCTCGGCCGGGGCTTCGCCGAGCTGCTGTGCCACGATCCACGGCACCGCCAGGGCCACCATGAAGTCCCGGTCGTCATCGGACGCCAGGCATCGGGCGAGGCTGGTCGCCAGCACCGCGCGGCGTAGCAGATCGACGGAGTTCTGCCGCAACGCCAGGGTGGCGAGGCGGGCGCCGTAGCGGCCGAGGGCGAGCGCGGAGGCGGGGTCGAGGGAGCGGACGAAACTCGGCTCGATGCGTCGCGGCGCGCGGGCGAGGATCGCCTCCGCGAGCCGGTCCTGCTCTCCTGGGATTCGCTCCAGGTTGGGCTTCACCCGGACAGGATGGCAGAACCGCGCGAGGTTCAGCACTCGTCGCTGCCCAGGCGCGCGAACTCGTCGAGGGAGACGTACCTCGGTACCTCGTCGTTGCGCACCACGGTGGTGATCAAGACCGAACCTGGTCGAAGGCCGGCCAGTTCGGGGAGCCGGAAGGTCACCGCGTGGGTGGTGAAGCTGCTGTTGTCGGCGACGCCGTACATGCGGAAGGCGGCGCGCCGATCAGGGGCAGGATCGGGCGGGAATCCCGGCAGTTGGACGGTGGTCGGCGAGGTCACGTCCCGGGGTACGTCGTAGTCCCGGCCCGGCCAGCTCGGCCAGTTCGCGGACGGTGCCGGCGCCCCGGACGGGGTGGGCGAGACCGCGTTTGCAGTGGCCAGGACTATCACGTCCGGCGGCTCGTCCGCGCACCAGGCCAGTGCCGCGAGCGGCCGGCCGTCAGCATCCACGGTGAGGCCGGTGATGCCCTCGATCGCCGGTGTGCAGGCGGTCAGCGCGGTCAGCACGAGGAACGCGGCGGCCAGCGTGGCGACGATCCGCCGTGTCCTCGCGCGCATTCGAGCGACCATGCTCTGACGATCGCAGCGCGGCGTCGACATTCCACCTCGGTTGGGTTTCAGGACGGTGACGAAGACGCGTAGCCAACCCGCCGTCGATGACTGAATTCGACAGGTCCGCGCGAGTCGCCGTGTCGCCGACACGGCCCGGCTCGTCCGGCGGCTCCTGCCGCTGCACGTCGGAGCCGGGTACCGTCGATTGTGGCGGCTCGCTGGTGGGAGGCCAGCAGATCGTCGCCTAGTCCTTCACCCGGGAGCTTCGCCATGCCGCCGAGCGCGCGCACCATCGTTGACCCACGGTTCCCCGCTGAGCTTGCCCGAATTCGACGTGTCCGTGGCCTGTCACTGCGCGACCTGGCCCGCCTTGCGTACGTCGGGAAGAGCTACGTGCACGACCTCGAGACGGGCCGTACCCGACCGTCCCGAGAACTCGCCGCGCACCTTGACGACACGTTGCAGGCCGGCGGGCAGCTTGCCGCGATGGTGGTCGATGCACCGACCGTCACCACCCCCGACGACGATGACCGCCTGGCGTACGTGCTCGCCGAACCGACCCGCCTCGACGCCGCTGCGGTGCGGCTGCTCGCCGAGGTGCTGGCTGCGCAACGCCGCCTTGACGACGTCCTGCCGGCTCCGGTGACACTGCCGGCCATGGTGGCGCAGTGGTCCGCTGTGCAGCACCTCGCCGAGCGGGCCGCTGGGCCGCACGTCGGCCAGTTGCACGAGTTGGTAGCGGAGTGGACGCAGTTCGTCGGCTGGTTGCATGCGGAAGCCCGCAACGACGGTGAGGCGATACAGGTGCTGATCGAGGCCGCCAGGCAGGCCGACGCCGTTGACGTTGGCCCGCTCGCGGCGCAGGTGGAGAACTTCCGAGGCTACCTGGAGCGGCAGCGAGGCAACCCGCGCGGCATCGTGCGACATTTCCTCACCGCGTACCACACACCCGGGGCGACGGCCCTGCAACGCGTCGGCGACGCGGTCCAGGCCGCCCACGGGTACGCGCTACTCGGCGATCGGCGCTCAGCGGCAGGGCTCCTCGGTGAGGCCAGCGACCTCACCGAGGCGGCCGAGCGCGAGCAGGCACCGGTCCTGGCCTACTGGCTGACGCCCACGTTCAGCAGGATGGGTCTCGGGCTGGCCTATCTGGCGCTCGGCGACACGTCGGTTGGCATCGACAACCTGCGGGCCGGGTTGGCCGGGTTGCCGCCTGACCAGCGGGACGCCGGATGGACGCAGGAGTATCGGCAGGCACTCGCGGTCGCCACCGGCTGAGCTGTCCGTCAACCGTCCCGGACAGGACGCCGGACGCCTCGCACCTGCCCTGAGTGCCCGCGGCCATCGCACGATTCTGGTGGGTGGTGGCGGTGCGCCCCCACGTACCGCCGCCCCCGTCCCCGAACTCTGGCGGAGGTGATGGCGTGACCAGGTGGCAGAGGTTGTGGTGGTGGCTGCGGCGGCGGCCGATACCGCTGGCGGACGGCGGGCAGTGGCGGGAGACCGTCGAGCAGGAGGCCGCCCGGCAACGCCTGCTCGACCAGGCCAGGCGCAACGCCCGGTGGCCGGCATGACTGGGCGTGCCGTCAGCTATCGGGACGCGATGGCCGCCGAGGCGGTGCGAATCGGTCGGGCCGTCGACGCCCTGCCGGCCCGGCTCGCTGACGAGCACCTGCCGCGCCGGCCGGAGTGGACGTGCGCCAGTTGCGAGGGCGATCCGTCGTGGCCGTGCGCCCCAGCGCGGGTGCGGCTCGCCGAGGCGTACGGCCGGGACCGGATGGGCCTGTCGATGTACGCGGGTGCCTTGTTGACCGCGGCGTTGGACGACCTGCCGCGCGAGGATCCCGGCGAGCTGACGACCCGGTTCCTCGCGTGGCTGCGGTGCACCTGCGGGGCGGGTGGCCACGCCGGGGCGTGACCGACGATCGGCACTCCGTCGCATCCGTCGTCCTCTTCGTACGCCCGCCTGTCTGCGACCGGCCAAGCACGGACCGGCCGGACGGCGCAGCCGGGTGTGACGTCTGTTGCATGGACACGCCGACACACCATCTGGTGTCTTGCGTTCGCGGGTGGCCCATATATGGTGTCACTCGTAGCTGGTTCGGGTGCCCATCCGGGGCGGCCGAGGCAAGAGGGAACCCGGTGTGAATCCGGGGCTGCCCCGCAGCGGTGAGTGGGAACGACAGCCGTCACACAGCACTGGGCTCCGGCCTGGGAAGCGACGGCCAGTAGGAGCGCGCGAGCACGCCCACGAGTCCGAAGACCTGCCAGCACGCCGCCCGCACTCGTGGGCGGCGGCCGCAGGCCGCGTGGGACGGTCGACGCCATCAACGGGCCGTGCCTGCTGCGCGGATCCCGTGGCGTCCTCCCGCGTGTCCGAGGCCCTGAGCAGACGGCGCGAGGAGAGAGACGTGACGGTCGTGCGGGAGATGCCGGCCTCCGACGTGGGTGTGTCGGAGCAGCGCCGGCAGGTGATGCAGGTCCGCAAACGCGACGGCGCCACGGAACCGGTGGACGTCAACAAGATCGTCCGGGCGGTGGAGCGGTGGGTGACCGACCTCGACGAGGTCGACCCGCTGCGGGTGGCCACCAAGACCATCAGCGGTCTGTACGACGGTGCCACCACCGCCGAGCTGGACAAGCTGTCCATCCAGACGGCCGCCGAGCTGATCGGTACGGAGCCGCAGTACTCGAAGCTGGCGGCGCGGCTGCTGGCCGCGTACGTGGACAAGGAGGTCCGTGGGCAGCAGGTGGCCAGCTTCAGCCAGTCCATCCGGTACGCCCACGGCCTCGGGCTGATCGGGGACGCGACAGCCGCGTTCGTGGCCCGCAACGCGCGCAAGCTGGACGACGCCGTGGACCCGGACGGTGACCTGCGGTTCGAGTACTTCGGACTGCGCACCGTCGCGGACCGCTACCTGTTGCGGCATCCGCAGACCCGCCTGGTGGTGGAGACACCGCAGTACTGGCTGCTGCGGGTGGCCTGTGGGCTGTCGCAGACGCCGGGTGAGGCGATCGGGTTCTACCGGCTGATGTCGAGCCTGGCATACCTGCCGAGTTCGCCGACGCTGTTCAACTCGGGCACCCGGCACACCCAGATGTCGTCGTGTTTCCTTGTCGACTCGCCGCGCGACGAACTCGACTCGATCTACGAGCGCTACCACCAGGTGGCGAAGCTGTCGAAGTTCTCCGGTGGGATCGGCATCTCCTGGTCGCGGGTCCGGGGTCGGGGCGCGTTGATCCGGGGCACGAACGGCAGGTCAAACGGCATCGTGCCGTTCCTCAAGACCCTCGACGCGGGGGTGGCGGCGGTCAACCAGGGTGGTCGTCGCAAGGGTGCGGCCTGCGTGTACCTGGAGCCGTGGCACCCGGACATCGAGGAGTTCCTGGAGTTGCGGGACAACACCGGTGAGGAGTCCCGGCGTACCCACAACCTGAACCTGGCCAACTGGATCCCCGACGAGTTCATGCGCCGCGTCGAGGCGGACGGCGACTGGTCGCTCATCGACCCGTCGGACGCGCCCGAGCTGCCGGACCTGTTCGGTGAGGCTTTCGACGAGGCGTACCGGGCGGCGGAGAAGAAGGCCGTCCGAACGGTGAAGGCCCGCGACCTGTACGGCCGGATGATGCGTACGCTCGCGCAGACCGGCAACGGGTGGATGACGTTCAAGGACGCGGCGAACCGGCTGTCCAACCAGACCGGCGCGCCCGGCAACACGATCCACCTGTCGAACCTGTGCACGGAGATCCTGGAGGTCAACAGTGACACCGAGACGGCGGTGTGCAACCTCGGGTCGGTGAACCTGGGCGCGCACGTCAGCGCCGACGGCGTTGACTGGGAGAAGCTGCGCGCCACGGTACGCACGGCTGTGGTGTTCCTCGACCGGGTGATCGACATCAACTACTACCCGGCCGAGCAGACGGCGGTGTCGAACCCGCGCTGGCGTCCGGTCGGGCTCGGGCTGATGGGTTTGCAGGACGCGTTGTTCACGCTGCGGCTGCCGTTCGACTCGGCACCGGCACGGGAGCTGTCGACCCGGGTGCAGGAGGAGATCTTCCTGACCGCGCTGGAGACGTCGGCCGGGCTGGCCGAGCGGTTCGGCCCGCACCCCGCGTACGCCGAAACCCGGGCCGCGAAGGGTGAGCTGCATCCGCACCTGTGGGGTGCGGAGGTGACGCAGGCGCAGCGGTGGACCGAGGTGCGGGACCGGATCGCCCGCCACGGTCTGCGCAATTCGCTGCTTGTCGCGATCGCGCCGACCGCCACGATCGCCTCGATCGCCGGTTGTTACGAGTGCATCGAGCCGCAGGTGTCCAACCTGTTCAAGCGGGAGACGATGTCCGGTGAGTTCCTCCAGATCAACACGTACCTGGTCCGGGAGTTGAAGGCGCGCGGACTGTGGACCGCGCCGATCCGGGAGCAGATCAAGCGGGCCGAAGGGTCGGTGCAGGGCATCACCGAGCTGCCGGCGGAGGTGCGGGAGCTGTTCCGTACCGCGTGGGAGCTGCCGCAGCGGGCGCTCGTCGACCTGGCCGCCGCCCGTGCCCCGTTCATCGACCAGTCACAGTCGCTGAACCTGTTCCTGGGCGCGCCGACAATCGGCAAGCTCTCCTCGATGTACCTGTACGCCTGGAAGTCCGGGCTGAAGACCACCTACTACCTGCGGTCGCGTCCGGCGACCCGGATCCAGCAGGCCACCGTCGCCGTGAAGCCGATCGTCGCGGTCAGCGACGACGAGGCGTTGGCCTGCTCCCTGGAAAACCCCGAGAGCTGCGAGGCGTGCCAGTGACAACTGTTTCCGAGACCAGCACCGACAGGCGGCAGATGCTGCTCGACCCCGGCATGGACCTGACCCTGCGGCCGATGCGCTACCCGCAGTTCTTCGACAGGTTCAAGGACGCCATCAAGAACACCTGGACCGTCGAGGAGGTCGACCTGCACTCCGACCTCGCCGACCTGGCCAAGCTGTCCCCGGCGGAGCAGCACCTGGTGTCCCGGCTTGTCGCGTTCTTCGCCACCGGCGACACCATCGTCGCCAACAACCTCGTGCTCAACCTCTACCAGCACGTCAACTCCCCGGAGGGGCGGCTCTACCTGTCCCGGCAACTGTTCGAGGAGGCGGTGCACGTCCAGTTCTACCTGAACCTCCTCGACACGTACGTGCCGGACGAGCGGGAACGGTTCGCGGCGTTCGCGGCGGTGGAGAACATCCCGTCGATCGCCCGCAAGGCCGAGTTCTGCTTCAAGTGGATCGACTCGATCTTCGAACTGCGGGAGCTGAGGACCCGCGAGGACCGGCGGGCGTTCCTGCTGAACCTGATCTGCTTCGCCGCCTGCATCGAAGGGCTGTTCTTCTACGGCGCCTTCGCCTACGTGTACTTCCTGCGGTCCCGGGGACTGCTGCACGGCCTGGCCTCCGGCACCAACTGGGTGTTCCGGGACGAGTCGATGCACATGGCCTTCGCCTTCGACGTGGTCGACACCGTACGCGCCGAGGAGCCGGAGCTGTTCGACGACGAGATGCGACAGCAGGTCCGGGACATGCTCGCCGAAGCCGTCGAGTGCGAGGTGCAGTTCGCCGCCGACCTGCTCGAACAGGGCGTGTCCGGGCTCTCCCTTGTCGACATGCGCGAGTACCTTCAGCACGTCGCCGACCGCCGGTTGGCGCAGCTGGAGATCGAACCGCTGTACGGGTCGAAGAACCCGTTCGCCTTCATGGAGTTGCAGGACGTGCAGGAGCTGTCCAACTTCTTCGAACGGCGGGTCTCCGCCTACCAGGTCGGGGTCACCGGCACCGTCGCGTTCGACGACGACTTCTGACGCCCGCCCTGTCGCCGCGCCGCGCGGGTGCGGGGCAGGGAGGCGCGTAGCCGGTGGACCGGTTCCGGCCCACCGGCTACGCGGCAGGCATCTATCAGGTGAGCAGGGTGCGCCAGTAGAACCAGAACTGGTGACCGATGAGCGCGGCGATGGTGAGGTACCAGACAGTGAGACCTGCGGTGTGCAGCCGGACCAGCGGATCGGTGTCGACAGGGATCGGAAGGTGCCGCTGGTGCAGGTTGTGCAGGGTCACGTACCAGAACACGGCTATGGTGGCCATCCACACCACCATGCAGTAGGGGCAGAGCGCCCCGATGCGGTAGAGGCTCTGGTAGATCAGCCAGTGGACGAACAGGACACCGAAGGTGGCCCCGGCCTGGAGGCCGAGCCAGACCCAGCGGGGCAGCCGGACCCGGGCGAGCAGCAGGACGCCGATCGTGGTCACCACGCTGAACCCGGCGATGCCGATCAGCGGGTTGGGGAAGCCGAAGGCTGCCGCCTGCGGGGTGGTCATGACCGAACCGCAGGAGAGGATGGGGTTGATGCTGCACGTCGGCCGGTAGCCGGGGTCGGCGAGCAGATTGATCTTCTCGATGGTGAGGGTGAGCGCGGCGAGCAGTCCCATCCCGCCGCCGACGGCCAGTACCCAGCTGACAGCGCGAACGGCGAAGGGTGGATCAGCCACGGAGTCGGCACCGGCACGAGCCGACACTGTCCGGGTGGCGGCTGCCTTGCTCACCTGTGCTCCTCCGGCATCTGTCCACCTCTCATCTTGCCGGGCCGCCCGCCCGACTCAACTGCCCGGCGGCGGTCAGCGACGCCGCTCGACGCCGGGCCCGATACGCCCGGACGTGGGAGCGTGTGCCACAGCGATCGGAGCAGAACTGGCGTCGTCGGCTGCTGCCCTCGTCCAGGAACACCGCCTGGCACCCGTCCTCGGGGCAGACCCCGAGTCGGTCGAACCCCCGTTCACACGACCACGTCGCCAGTCCCCACACCACCGCCGCGAGATAGCCGGCGCAGGTGTGGGTGGGGTCGGTGCCGAGGCGCAGCTGCCTGTCGGTCGAGGAGGTTCCGACGATCGCCGGCCGGATCCGCTGACGGGACAGCAGCCTGTTGAGCAGGTCGACAGCCCGCCGCTCCCGTCCGCCCGCCGCGTGAATGAAGACCTCACGGAGCGTCGGCGGAACTGCCGCATCACGCAGACCAGGGCGACGACCGTCGCCAGCAGTCCGGCGATGGTGAGGCTCACCGGGACCGGATCGGCGGCAAGGGGCGCGATTGTCATGTTCTTCCGATCAGTGTCGCCCGAGACAGTCGGCCAGCCGCAGCACGGCGGGAAACTGCCACTCACCGCAGATAGTCGGGCGGGTGCCTGGACGGTTCCCGGCCGGCCGGCTAACAGGTTCTGGCGACACCGGGCGAGTCGAGGCGCGGATCGGTTGTTGCCGGGCCGTCCACCCGGATGACTGACCAGGTGGTGGCCGGCCAGCGGGCTGCCTTCGACGCACCTGTCATCTTCGCGAGCCAGGAGACGGTCAGACCCAGCCGCTGACCAGGTACTGCATCCGGTGTTCGTGGTTCGGTGCGACACCGAACCGCCGGTCCAGCTCGAAGATCGATGTCAGCGGCGTGGCGGTGACGCCGGTGAGCCCCGCCCGTTCGAGCACCGCCACGGTCTGGTCGATGGAGGTCGCGGCGGCCAGCGGCAACGCCGCCCGTACCTGGCTGTCGTAGTGGTCGGCGAAGTTCTCCGAGGCGTTGTCCAGGCCGTCGGGAAACCAGGTGCTGTCGACCACCGCGACGGTGCCGCCGGGGCGCAGCAGGCGGACCCAGTTCGCCACCGCGGTTTCCGGCTCGCGCAGCGTCCACATCAGGTAGCGGCTGACCACGGCGTCGAAGCTGGCGGGTGGGAAGTCCGGGTGCACGGCGTCGCCGTGCCGGATGACCGGACCGTTCGTGATCGCGGCGGCGTGCCGGCGGGCCTGGTCGAGCATGCCCTCGGCGAGGTCGATACCGGTGACCCGGTGGCCGAGTCCGGCCAGCACCATGGCGACCTGCCCGGTGCCGGTGCCGACGTCGAGCACCTCCAGTGGCGCCGTGGGCAGCGCCTCGGCCCAGATCTTCGACCAGGCCCGGGTGTCGTCGGCCAGGCGGTCGGGACGCTGCTGGTATTCGTCGTAACCGGGTGCCCGGCCGGTCCAGTACGTGTTGATGCGTTCCTGTGCGCCCATGACGGCACTTTCCTGACTTTGGCTCATGCGGCGCTCCTTTGGACGGCGGGCTGATCGTGCGGGTGGTACAGCAGGTGAATCGCGCCGTCGAGGTCGAGACGCTGGATGCCGATGCCGTAGACGGTTTCGAGTATCGCGGGGTCCAGCACCTCGGCGACGGTGCCGGCGGCGGCGACGCCGCCCTGGCCGAGCAGCACCAGGTCGTCGCAGTAGCGGGCGGCGAGGTTCAGATCGTGCAGGACGACGACGGCACAGGTGCCGAGGTCCCGCACCAGCCGCAGGATCTCGTGCTGGTAGCGGATGTCGAGGTGGTTCGTGGGTTCGTCGAGCAGCAGGTGGGTGGCCTGCTGGGCCAGCGCCCGGGCGATCAGCACGCGTTGCCGTTCACCGCCGGAGAGGCCGGCGAACGGGCGTGACCCCAGGTGGGCGGCACCGACCCGGGTCAGGCACTCCGCCGCGATCCGGTGATCGGCCGGCCCGGTGCGCTGGAAGGTGTTCAGGTGCGGACCACGCCCGAGCAGCACCAGCTCCGCCACGGTGAGGGCGGTCTCGCCGCCGGTCTCCTGCACCACCACGGCCAGCCGGCGCGCGGCCTCCCGCGACGGCAGCGTGGTCAGGTCGTCACCGTCGACGGCGACCCGACCGGTGCCGCTGCGCAGCGCGCCGTAGAGCAGCCGCAGCAACGTCGTCTTGCCACTGCCGTTGGGGCCGATCAGGCCGAGGACCCGGCCGGGTCGCGCTGTCACGCTGACCCCGTCGATCACCGGGTTGGTGCCAGAGCGCCAGGAAACCTGGGTCGCCTGGATCACGAGTCGTCCCGGAACCGCTGCACGATCCGCTCCAGACCGTCGATCGACAGCGGGGTCGGCGGCTCGGTGAAGTTGAACAGCTGGGTCATCACCGCGCCGTTGCGGACCGCGTTGAGCTTCTCCGCGCCGGGAAGTCCGGTCAGACCCTGCTCGACCGCGGCGGGGTCGCCGTCGCTGTACAGCAGGATCAGCACGTCGGGGTTACGGCCGAGCAGTTCCTCGACGGTGACCTCGAAGACGCGCTCCGACGTGTCGCCAAAGACGTTGCGGAAGCCGGCCGCCTCCAGTTGCGGGTGGGCCATGCTGGCGGAGCCGTACGCGTACGTGGTGCCGCCGCCGATTGTCGGGTACAGCACGGCGGCGGTACGGCCCGACGCCGTACCCGCTGCGGTCTGGACCGCAGTCATCCGGTCCTTGAGCGCGCCTACCGCCGTGGCCGCCTGCGCCTCGCGGCCGAACACCCGACCGTAGGTTTCCATCTGCCGGTAGATGTCGTCGAAGCTGGGGGTGGCGGTGTTGCCCGGGCACATGGCGGGCTCCTCCAGCAGCGGGATGTCCACAGCCGAGAGGGTGTCGCGGGACAGGTTGTCGACCTCCCCGAGCACCAGGTCAGGCTCCTGGCTGATCACCACCTCCTTGGAGATCTGCAGGTGGCCGCTGGTGTCGGTCTTGTCGGTCAGCAGCGGGATCCGGTCCAATTCGGTGAGGGTCGCGGCGTCGTAGTAGTCCCTGGGGTACTGCCCGGCGCGGGCGGTCACCCGGTCCATCACCCCGAGCGCGTGCAGGTACGGCACCGCAGCGCTCTTGAGCAGTACGACCCGCTCCGGCGCGGCGTCGAATGTCACGTCGACGCCGCAGTTGGTGACGGTGACCGGGTACCCCGGGCCGGCCGCCGTCGGCTCGTCGGTGCCGCCGCCGCAGGCGGCGACCAGCAACGCCAGGGCGGACGTGGTCGCGGTGACGGCGAGACGTGTTGCCTTCATCGGTGCTCCTCGGCTCAACTGGCGCTCAGGCGCCGGTGGCGTGCAGACGGCGGATCAGGACGAGCAGGAAGGGGGCGCCGAGCAGGGCGGTGATGATGCCGATCGGGATCTCCTGCGGGGCCAGCAGCACCCGGGCGAGCACGTCGGCCCAGACCAGCAGGATGGCGCCGAGCAGGGCGGCCACCGGCACCACCCGGACGTGCGGGGCGCCGACGATGCGGCGCGCCAGGTGCGGCACGACGAGGCCGACGAAGCCGATGCTGCCGGCGGCGGAAACCAGCACGCCGACGCTCAGCGACACCAGCACGAGCAGCCGGAGCCGGAACCGGTCGGGTGACACGCCCAGGGTCTGCGCGGTCTCGTCGCCGATGGCCAGCACGTCGAGGCGACGGCCGACGACGGTCAGGTAGCAGATCATGCCGCCCAGCACGACCGCGGCGACCAGCAGCAGGACGTTCCACCGGGCCAGGCCCAGGGAGCCGAGGAGCCAGAACATCACCGAACGGGCCCCCTCGGCGGAGCCCGAGGCGAAGATCAGGAAGCTGGTGGTGGCGTAGAGGGCGTATCCGACGGCGACGCCGGACAACAGCAGCCGGATCGAGGTCACCCGTCCGCCGCTGCGGGCGATCAGGAAGACCAGCAGCGACGCGCCGAGCGCGCCGAGGAAGGCGCTGCTGGACAGGGCGTACTGTCCGAAGCCGGCGCCCGCGCCGAACAGGATCGCGGCGGCGGCGCCGCTGGAGGCCCCGGAGTTGATCCCCAGCAGGTACGGGTCGGCCAGCACGTTGCGCACCATGGCCTGCAACGCCACCCCGCAGGCGGCCAGGCCGGCACCGACAAGCATGCCGAGCAGCACCCGGGGCAGCCGTACCTGCCAGACGATGGCTTCCTGCGCCGGGGTCCAGGTCACCTGGCCGGGCAGGCCGACGAGCTGATGCCCGATGATCCGGGCCACCGTGATCGGCGGGATGCCGATCGCGCCGGACCCGACCGCTATCACCCCGGTGACGATCAGCCCGACCGTCAGCGCGAGCAGCCAGATCCCGGTGCGGCGGCGCTGCGCCGCGACGCCGAGCAGGTCCGCCCGGCTCTCGGGCAGGGCGGTGGTGGTCACCGCACCTCCATCTGCACTAACTTGGCTCTTGCAAAGTATTGGCAAAAGCTACCAGCAAGATCAGGGCAGCGGAAAGCGGATGAGTCGTTGTTCACCACCTGGTCGGCGTGGCACGTGGCCGCTTGGACGTGGTGACGCCGAGGGTCGTCACACCGGGTGTCGGCCCTGTCGAGCTGAGGGCGTCACCGGATCACGGTGATCAACGACCCCAGTCATGCGCGACGGCGAGTGGATCTCCGGCCCGGAACTCGGGTGGCTCGTGCAGGAGGAAGTCGCGGTGGCTGATGTTCCAGGCGTAGGCGCCGGCCATCGCGAACACCAGGACGTCGCCGACCGCGATGGCGGGGCCGTCGGTGGCGTACGCGAGGACGTCCTTCGGGGTGCAGAGCTGACCGACCACCGTGACCGGCCCGCCGTCGGTGCGCGGCCCGTCGCCACCCCGGGGCACCACCGCGTACGGCTGCGAGTGTCCCTTGGCCGCCGGGGTACGCAGATGGTGGGTGCCGCCGGCCACGATCACGAACCACCGTCCCTGGGACCGCTTCACGTCGATCACCTCGGTCACGTACGACCCGCAGTAGACGGCCACGGCCCGGCCGGGTTCGATCCGGAGCCGGACCGTCGGGTGGGCGTCCGACACCTCGCCGAGCAGCCGACCGTAGCCCGGCCAGTCGAACCGGCGCTCCGGACGGTCGTAGTCGACGGCCATGCCGCCGCCGACGTTCACCTCCTCGGCGCGTACCTGCCGCACCGCCCAGTCGGTCACCTCGCGCGCCACCGCGGCGGCGCTCGCCGCGTCGAGCCCGCTGGCCAGGTGGGCGTGCACGCCCCGGATCCGGACCCCGGCCGGCGGGTCGGCGGCGAGCCGGACCGCCTCCTGCGGGTCCATCCCGAACGGGCTCGGTCGCCCGCCCATCACCAGGACCGCGCCGGGTGTGGCGACCGGCAGGTTCACCCGCAACAGCACCTCGACGGTACGCCCCGCGGCCCGGGCCAGGGCGGCCAGCCGGTGCAGTTCGGCGGCGGACTCGACGTGCACCCGGTGCACGTCGGCGGCCAACGCGGCCACGAGATCCGCGTCGGTCTTGCCCGGTCCGGCGAAGGCGGCCACCCGCCGGTCGGGCAGCACGGCAGCCAGATGCCGCAGCTCGCCCCGGCTGGCCGCCTCGAAACCGTCGACAGTGGCCGCGAGGGTGCGCAGCATCCCCGGGTCGGGATTGGCCTTTACCGCGTAGAGCAGCTCGACCCGGTCCGGCAGCGCCGCCCGGACGGCGGCGGCGTGCGTGGCCAGGGCGGCGAGATCGTAGACGTACGTCGGTCGGGTCAACCGGCACCGCCCAGCGGGTTGGGCACCGCCACGTAGGGTGCCTGCTGGTCAGCCGCCCGGTGCCAGCGGACCAGCAGGTTTGCCTTCGCGGCCAGCGGCGTGCCGTCGAGCAGCGGGGTCAGCTCGGCCGGCTCATCCAGCTGCGTGTACGCCGTCTCCACGGCGCGCCGGACCGTCTGCCACAGCCGGGGTTCGGCGCCGGGGTGACCGTCGGCGAGCGCACCGGCGAGCCCGGCGAGATGGTTGACGAACAGGCAGTAGATGACGCGCCGGGCCGCCTGCGCGGGCGTGTAGGCGGCCTGCCGGGGCACGCGCTCGGGCCAGGCCGCCAACCGGCCGAGATCCAGCTTCAGTCCCTCCAGGTCACGCAGGATCAGGCGCACCGGGCGGCCGTCCGGGTCCAGGACCACGAGCACGTTCTGCAGGTGCGCCTCGTGAATCACGCCATGGTCGAGCCACAGTCGCAGAACTGTGGGGACCAGCAGCTCGACGTAGTCCCGCCACCAGTCGAACGGATCCGGCACGGTCAGCGGCGCGGCGGCCAACGCCGCCGCCAGCACCACCCGTTCGCCCGGCCGCAGATGCTCGCACACCCCGGTCCGCAGGATGGTGCCGTACGCCTCGTCAGCTCCGGGCAGGTCGACGGTGCGGTAGCCGGGCTCGCGGAGCAGTCCGACCCGTCCCGGCAGCGGCACTGTGGCCAGGAAACGGGTGAGCGCCACCGCCCCGGCCAACTCGTACCTGGCGTTCTTCCGCAGACAGTTGGTGATGCGTACGTGCAAGCTGGTCTTGAGGAACAGGTCCACCGAGGGGGCGTAGAGCGTCCGCACACTGGCGGTCGGGCGGATCGGCACGCCGCCCGCACCGAGCTGGCGCAACCTCGGGTCGGCCGGTGGCATCAGGGTCAGCTGCCACGGGTGCACCGGCAGCAGGTGGTGCCCGGGTGGCGCGGCCGGCGGATCCAGCGGCGCGATCAGCTCGTCGACAGGCCCGTCGCCGGCCACCAGCTCGGCGGGCACGGCCAGCCAGCTCAGCCGGAAGGTGCTGCGCAGCTCCGGCGCGTAGCGACCCCAGCTCGCCGGATCACCACTGCGCCACTTCGGACTGGGATGGTGCGGGTGCCCGTGCACCAGGGACTGTTCGGAGTCGACGTAGCTGTCCACCACCGGGTCACCGGTCGGGGTGGGGTCGCTCGGCGGGCGTCGCCGCAGCAGGGCGGCCAGTGCGTCCCGGCTACCGAGCACCTGCTCGACGAACTCGTCGTTGGCCAGCCCGGTGCGGGCGGCCAGCTCGGCGGCGAGCAGCCGGGCGAGCTGCCCGCCGTCGACAGGTGTGTCGGTGGCCGGCGGTTCCGGGAGGGCCGGATGGCGGCGGGGGGTGGACCCCGCCGTCTGCCGACAGTGGACCGGCCCGACGTAGCGGTGCGCCAGCACGGGGGAGACCCGCGCCAGTCGGCAGGAGAGCGTCAGTCCGAGATGCGGCAACCGGATCCGGAGACGCCCACCCAGGGTGTCGGCTGCACCGTCGGGCGCGGCGACCTCCCGCAGGTAGCAGGAGAGCAGGGTGTGCGCGGCGGCACGGTCGGCGGCGCGTTCCGCCGGATGGGCGGTGGTCTCGGCCGTGCGCGGCGTCACGAGGCGCTCCGCAGGTAGTTGGGTCCGGTGCGGTGGTAGAACTTGTTCACGTCGGTGCAGCCGATCCGCTGTTTGGGCAGCAGCGTGCCGGCGGTGAGCATCGCCTTCACCGGCAACCGGTCAGCGGTCAGGAGCCGGTCGACGAGCCGTCGCGCGTCGGGTGTGTCGCCCCACCTGTCGCGGGCGGCGCGCAGCCGGGGCACCAGCGCCTCGGCGGGGGAGGGCACGGCGACGCCCTGCTCCGCCAGGGCGAGCAGGGGTGCCGCCGCCGCCAGGTGGAGAGTGATCGTGACGAACATGTCGGCCAACTCCCCGGGGTGGCGGATCCACATCCGCTTGTCACGCAGCCGGACCAGGTCGGCGTGCCGAGGGTCGAGCCGGGCACCGTCGTTGTCCTTGTACAGCAGTCCGACCGGACCGTCGACCGGCAGGACCAGATGAATGTTCTGCGGATGTGCTTCCAACGCCACTCCGTACCGTAACCACAGGCACACGTGCCAGTCGAGCAGGAGATCCAGATAGGACCCCAGCAGCCGGGTCGGGTTGTCGCCGCCGACCCGCTGGGCGACAGTGCCGGCGGTGGGATCCGTGGCGGCGAGCGCGGCCACCGGCACCACTGTCGCCCGGTCCAGCCCGGCGGGCAGTCGGCGCAGCAGAAAGGACCGCAGCTCGTCGTCGCCGCAGTGTCCGAAGGTGCGCTCGTCGGCGTGCGTGATCCGGTCGGCGAAGCGCGGCTGCTCCGCGGCGATCCGGCCGAGCAGCGCCGCCACCGCCGCGCCGTCGCCGAGCGAGTCGGGCGTGAGGGTACGGCGGTTGCGGGCACCCAGGGTCGCGGTCGACAGCGGCAGCTTCAGGTGCGTCGTCGTATCGCCGTCCAGGGCGACGGTCCGCATCGACAACGTGGGCCGCACGACGATCTCCGGCCGGTCGAGCGCCGGCAGGGCCGAGCGGTCGGCGGTGAACGGATGCACCGGCAGCAGCACCTCGCCGGCCCGGCGGGATGTCGGCCACCAGCTGGGCAGTCGGCCGTTCAGCTCCAGCGTCCGGGCCGGGACGGGCAGCCACCGGAGGGTGAACGCGGGGGCGTGCTCCGGTGCGTACCGGAGCAGGTCGTCTGCGTCCAGACCGTGCCGGCACCTGTCGGTGGGGTACACGGCGTGGCCGGCGTGGGCGGCGAGTACGTCGTCGAGGAGGGCGCCGCCGAAGCCGGTGGGCGTGCTGACCCGGGCGGCGGCGACCCGGGCGTAGGTGTGCGACCGGGTGGTCGTGGCCAGGAGGCGGGCGAGCAGGTCCTGCCGGCATTCGTCGGTGAAGGCGTGCCATCCCTGCTCGGCGTCGGCGTCGTCGTGCGGCGCGAGCAGGTCCAACAGCTCCGCCAGGGTGCCCACCCGACGGGCCTCCGCCGGACCGGACGGCTGCACGTGCAACTCGGCGCGGGCGAGGCGGACGGCGTGCTGGAAGCCGTCGGGACGCACCGGAAGGCGTAACCGGCCGGCGCGGTGCGGCACCTGCCACCAGCCGGGGCCGACGAGGCCGCCACCGCTGCTCAGGCCGAGGTGGTCCTCGCGCAGCAGGGCGTCCAGCACCCGGCGGAACAGGTCCTGCTCTACCGGGTCGGTCACCTGGCGATCACCCAGTCGAGTCCGGCGCGGAACTCGACGAGCGCGCGGCCGACGGTGACCGGGTCCGGCCCGATGGCGTGCAGGACGGCCAGGTAGTCGCGGTTGGTGCCGGTCTGCTCGGCGGTGGTCCCGACCGCCCGCAGCGGGCGGCAGCCGAGTCGCACCCCGTCGCGTACCGCGTCGACGGGCCCGGGGGCGGCGACCAGAGTGCCGCCGCGGTCGGCGCAGACGTACTCGACCCGGGCGGTCTGACCGACAGTGGTCGGGTTGGGCAGACCGAGGGTGGCCACGGGCTCGCCGAGGTGCAGCCGGATGACGTACTCGAACAGCGGCACCCCGAGCAGTTCGGCGAGGATGAGGTCCATCCGGTCACCGATCAGCCGGTCGTTGACCTCGATGAGGCGGGGCCGTTCCCGGTGCGCGACGAACTCGGTGTGGCACGCGCCGAACCGTACGCCGAGCGCGTCCAGTTGGGCCCGCAGCCCGTCGACAGTCGCCGGGTCGGCCGGTGCCCATTCCAGGCGCAGCTCGGTGAAGGTGGGTGGTGGGCCGAGCGTGGTACGCCAGCCGCCGAGCACGGCGAGCGTGTCGGCGTCACCGAGGGTGTCGTGGGTGCGGACGTCGCCGGGCAGGTACTCCTCCACCACCAGCGGCGCGTCCGGTCGGCGACGGCGGATCTCGGTCACCCGACGGGCCAGGTCGGCCTCGTCGGTCACCAGGTAGGCATCCTCGCTGGCGACACCGTCCCGGGGCTTCACCACCGCCGGAAAGATGTCGAACGTCGGTGGTTGCTCCGGGGCGAGCACCCGGGCGTGGACCACGTCGAGACCGGCGTCGGCGACAGCTCGCCGGGTGGCGGCCTTGTCCTTGCAGCGCCGGGCCGACTCGGGGTTCTTACCGGGCAGGCCGAGGCGGCGGGCGGCGAGCGCCGTGGCGGCCTGGAGGTGATCGCTGTTGGAGAACAGCCCCGCCGCGGCAGGCCCGTCCCGGACCACCTCGGTGACGGCGCGCGGGTCCCGCACCGGGCAGCCCCGCACCGGCACTGTGCCGGGCCAGTCGTCGGGCCGGTCGGTCAGGACGGTCACCGGCACGCCGAGGGCGTCGGCGGCCGGCAGCAGACCGTCAAGGACGGAGTCGGTCGGATTGAGGGCGGTCAGGTACAGCATCACGAGCCGGCCCGGCGGTGGGCCGTCACCGGGCGCGCCAGTAGGCGAGCGAGGCCACCTGTTCCTTGCCGACGCCCAGGCCGCGTCGCAGGTGCTTGACGATGCTGCGGGTGCTGGCCGCCTCGCAGGCCACCCAGTACAGCCCGTCCTCCCGCCCTGTGGTCAAGGCGGCGGTGACGGTGTCCACCAGGTGCTGACCCTCGTCGCGGCGCGGCACCCACACCACCTCGTCGTGCGGGCGGATACGCAGCGGCAGATTGCGCTCACCGTCGTGGGCGTACTCGAGCCAGATCTTCGCCGACGCGGGCCCGGCGGCGTCGAGCAGGCTGTTGACCGCCGGCAGCGACGCCGCGTCGCCGACCAGGTAGAGCCGCCCGGGTGTCGGCTCGGGCAGCGCGAACGAGCTGCCCTGCACGGTCGCCTCGATGGTGTCTCCCGGCCGAGCGGTCGTGGCCCAGCGCGCCGCACAGCCGTCGTGCAGGGCGAACACGAGGTGGAAGCGTCCGCTGCCGGCGTCCGGGTCGACGAGCGTGTAGGCCCGCTGGTGAGGTCGGCCCTCGTTGTCGAACCACAACCGGATCCACATGGTGGGGTGGACGCCGCAGTCGCGTAGGAGGTCGCCCCCGTCGACGAGCAGCCGTTGGTAGCAGTCGCCGACGGGTTCGTTCTCCAGGACGGTCAGCTGGAAACTCCGGCCCCCGAACGCCTTGAGGACGAGAGCTTCCCAGTTCCTTTTCACGTGTGCCTCCACTGTGTGCGCGTCCCGGTGACGACGAGCCGGATGGTCGGTGCCCCGTGCCGGTCGACGCCTGTCGCGTTGATCTCTGTGCTCACGCCGTGGGGCTCAGCGGCAGCGACCGCACCAGCATCCGGTGCGTACGCCAGCCCGGAAACGGGACGAGGTCGCCGACATGGTCGAACCGGATTCGTTGCAGCGCGTGCCAGACCCGGGTGTTCGTCTCGGCGACCGCCAGGGCGACCCGTTCCTCGCCGCGCCCGTCCAACAGTTGGGTGGTCATCCGCAGGCCGAGGCGGTGCCGGCGGTGCTCGGGCAGCACGAACGCCTCGCACACCGCGAACGTGCGTCCGACCCACTCGACGGCCAGGTCGGGATCGTCGGTCGACGACAGGTCACGCCACCACACGGTCTCGGGTGGTAGTGGACAACCCAGCACCGCTCCCGCCAGACGGCCGTCGACGTAGCCGAGCGCCGCCTGGAAGCCCGGGGCTGCCACGGTCCACCGGAGACGATCCTGCACGCTCGGCACCTGGTGGTCGGGCAGGTGCAGATCTGCCGCGTGCACCTGCCGGTAGACCTCGGCGAGCTGCTCGACGTCGACCTGGTCGGTGACGACGACAGTGCTGGCCAGGCCGCTGATGGTCATGGCCGTGGCGACAGGCGACGCCATCGCGCCCTCCCCGTTAGTTTGGTTAGGCATACCTAACCAGGAGGACGTCGGTCGGGCAAGTCCCCGGACCCGGCCTCGCCAGGGACCGACCGCCAGGCCCCGGGAACGTGTGCTCCGTTCCCGCCTGTGCGGGGCTATTCTCGACAGCACGGACACGAGGTAGGGGACCAACGTGGAGCCCGAACACACGTTCCTCAAGGACCTGCGCGATTTCCTCCAGTTCCTGCGGAGTCTCTGGGGCGTTCTCGCGGGAATTTCGGTGCTGTTCCCGCTGTCGAACGCATTCCTCGCCGTCATCCCGGTCGACGACGGCGGCCGGCCCTTCCAGGATCTTCCGCCGGCTGTGGTGAGTGCGGTGACGATGCTGACCTGCATCTTCCTGACGTTTGCCACATTCAGCCGCCGGGACCGGTTCACCGGTCCGAGATATCGCGGACGCTACGCCCGGTCCGCGCGGATCTGTTTCGCCGGGGCGCTCGCCGCGCTCGCCGGCTACGTTCTGGCACCCAGTGGCCTGTACCGGGTACTGATCACCGAAAGTCCCGACAGCGCGATCGGCATTGCCCTCTACGACGGCCTTTTCGCAGTGCTGTACGTCGTGACGTTCGCATTGCTCACGAGAGCGTTCCTGCTCCTGGCCATGCTTGAGTACTTCGCCGAGGCGAACACCGAGCCGGCTGCCGTGACGACCGCCTCCGGTGTTCCGGCGCCGACCGCCGACGACGGTCAACGACAGGACGCCACGTGAACGCGCCGACGGAACCGCGGCGACCAGGGTACGTTCGCGGTGTCGGCCGACACGCCACCTGGCCCGGCGGCGACCGGCCGCCACGGGTCAGGTTCGGCGAGCAGCTGATCGCGGCCTACGCTCCGGTGGTGGGATCCCCGCTGACAGTTCGGTTGGCCCGAGTCGAGGACGCCGCCCAGATGGCGTGGGTGCATGTTCGTTGCTGGCAGGAGACGTACCGCGGACTCATGTCGGATGCGGTGCTCGACGATCCGAGTTTGCCGGCCGCGCGGGAGCGGTTCTGGACCGTCGCACTTTCCGATGAGCGATATCGCCGGAACCGGGCGGCTGTGGCCGAGCGGGACGGCAAGGTGATCGGAATCGCGATGTCGGGCCCGCCGCCGGATGCCGCCGCCGAGTGGGTGCGGCAGCTCCATCTGCTCTACGTGCGGGCGGCCGACCACGGTACGGGTGCGGGGCCGGCACTGTTGCGGGCCGTCATCGACCCGACGGAGTCGGCGGCGCTGTGGGTCGCCGATCCCAACCCTCGGGCCCAGGCGTTCTACCGTAAGCACGGGTTCATCGCCGACGGAGTGGTCCAGGTCGAGGACGGGGTACGGGAGATCCGCATGGTCCGCGGTGTGCGGACACCAGACGGATGCTGACCGGTAGGTGGGCGGCTGCCACAGTGGCTGAGGCCGACGGAGCCGTCAGGCGGTCACCGGCAGCTCGGTGAGCAGCCGTTCGACCCGGTGGCGGATCTCGTCGCGGATCGGGCGCACCGCCTCGACGCCCTTGCCGGCCGGGTCCGCGAGTTTCCAGTCCTCGTAGCGCTTGCCGGGAAAGACGGGGCAGGCGTCGCCGCAGCCCATGGTGACGATCACGTCGGAGGACTCGGCGGTGGCGTACTCCAGGAGCTTGGGGGTCTGATCGGTGATGTCGATGCCGACCTCCCGCATGGCCTCGACGGCGGCCGGGTTGACCGCCTCGGCGGGAGCGGAGCCGGCGGAGCGGACCTCGACGGCGTCGCCGGCCAGGTGGCGCAGCCAGCCGGCAGCCATCTGGGAGCGGCCGGCGTTGTGGACGCAGACGAACAGGACGCTGGGCTTGTCGGTCATGAGATGCCTCTCTGCGGTACGGGGGTGGCGGCTGACTGTCGAGCGTGCGGGCAGATCATGGGCGCCGGCTTCCGGTCGCCTGGTCGTCGGCGGGCACGACCACCTGGTCGGCGGCGGCACCGGCGTCGGCGTAGAGGGCCGCCAACAGGCCGACTCCGACGGCGAGACCGACAACCTGTGCCACCACGAAGCCCGGCACGGAGCCGGGAGCGATGCCGGCGAAGGTGTCGGTGAAGGCGCGGCCGACGGTGACCGCCGGGTTGGCGAACGAGGTGGACGAGGTGAACCAGTACGCCGCTCCGATGTAGGCGCCCACGGCGGCCGGTGCCACCGTGGCGCGGCCGGACCGGGCCAGCGCAAAGATCAGCAGCACCAGGCCGGCCGTGGCGACGACCTCACCGAGCCACAGGTGCCCGCCGGTACGGTCCGTGCCGGCGAAGTTGACGGCGCTGAGGCCGAACATCAGGTTCGCCAGGACCGCCCCGGCGATGCCGCCCAGCACCTGCGCCGCGACGTAGCCGGCCAGGTCGGCGGCGGTGAGACCGGTGCCCGAACGTCGGCCGAGCCACCAGTCGGCGACGGAGACGACCGGGTTGAAGTGCGCGCCGGAGACCGGTCCGAACATCAGGATCAGCACGCCCAGCGCGAAGGCCGTGGCGATCGAGTTTTCCAGCAGTTGCAGGCCGACGTCGCCCGGGGACAGGGTGGCGGCCATGATGCCGGAGCCGACCACGGCGGTGACCAGCAGGGCGGTGCCGGCGAACTCGGCCAGCAGGCGCCGTGGAAGTGCGATGGTCATCGGTTGTGCTTCTCCTCGATGGCTATCGGGTGGGGACGTTCAACTCGTCGAGGAGACGCCGTACCCGCCGTTCGATCTCGTCCCGGATCGGCCGGACGTCGTCGACGTCGCGGCCGGCCGGGTCGGCGAGATCCCAGTTCTCGTAGCGGGTGCCGGGGAAGACCGGGCAGGCGTCACCGCAGCCCATGGTGACCACCACGTCTGCCGCTCGGACCACCTCGTCGGTCCAGGGCTTGGGGAACTCGTCGGAGATGTCGATGCCGCGTTCGGCCATGGCCGCCACGGCGGCGGGATTGATCTCGGTGCCCGGCTCGCTGCCGCCGGACCAGGCCACGGCCCGGTCGCCGGCCAGGTGGGTGAGGAACCCGAGGGCCATCTGCGAGCGGCCGGCGTTGTGGGTGCACAGGAACAGGACGACCGGCCGGCCGTCACGGTGGTGGCCCTCGACCCGGGCCAGCGCCTGTAACCGCTGACGGGCGAAGCGTTCGGCGAGCAGGGGCAGGTAGTGGGGGATCCGGCCGTCGACGGCGAACTGGTCGTAGCTGCTGTGCAGGAAGCGCTCGATCGTCTCGGTGCCGTACGTGCCGTGGAATTCCCCGGCGAGCCGGGTCGCGGCGGTACGCAGGGCGAGACGTTGATCGACCGAGAGGTCGGGGCGGGGGCTACGGGCGAGGTGGGTCATCGTTGGTCTCCGGGTAGGACGGCGGGAGCGAGCCGGGCGACCCGGTCGGCGAGGTCGGCGTAGGCGGACTCGAACGCCTCGTCGGTGTCCACCCGGGCCGGGTCCGGAACCGACCAGTGCAACCGGGGGCGTAGCTGGTCGGTCAGCCCCTCGTGGGCGTTGTCGCAGACGGCGATGACGAGGTCGTCGCTGCGTACGACATCGGCGACGTGGGCGGTGCCGGCCGGGTCGAGGTCGAGCTGGTGACGGTGGGCGACGGCGATCGCGCGGGGGTGGACCCGGGCCGCGGGCTGGGTGCCGGCCGAGGCGGCGGCACCCCGGGTGCGGTGTCGCCACAGCGCGGCGGCCAGCTGCGAGCGGGCCGAGTTGTGGGTGCAGACGAAGACCACCCGGCCGACTCCGGTCAGCCGGGGAGTGGCGAGCGCGGCGAGTGTGTCGGGGAGCAGCTGGAGGTAGGTGCGACGCCTGTCACCCTCGGAACGGACCTTTGCCACCAGGCCCGCCTGGGTGAGGACCTTGACGTGATGGGCGACCAGGTTTGTCGGCATGTCGAGGCGGCCTGCGACCTCGCCGGGAGAGGCGTCACCGAGGGTGAGCGCGTCCACGATCGCCAGGCGCGCCGGATCGCCGAGCGCCGCGTGGACGCGGGCCCGCGCGGCCAACGAAGAAAGCTCAACCTCCATAGACTCAACTATTGTTGACCTAAAGTCCGCCGTCAAGTGTGACGTCACCATCCAAGGTCAGCCGGGCCGGCCGCGCTCCCGGGGCGGGATCGGGTCGGCGTAGGAACCGGGAGGTCCGGAGTGTCGCCTGCCGTCCAGGTACGGCATCGCGTTGGCGGTGCAGCCGTGCAACCCGAGGGTCTGCTGCTGCATCACCGGTGCGGGTCTGCCCCGCCCCGGGCAGCGCTCGTGGCCCAGGCCGAGCCGGTGCCCGACCTCGTGGTTGATCACGTACCGCCGGTAGACGGCAAGGCTCGCGCCGTAGTCCGGCACCCCCTTGACCCAGCGAGCCACGTTGATCACCACCCGATCGCCGTTGCGGCAGGAGGTGTAGCCGTCCGGGGTGTCCTGGCACAGCACGTCCCGGGTGCCGGGGGTTGCCAGGTAGACGGTGAAATCCGCAGGCTGGCGCGGCCCGACCCGGCGCAGCCGCCAGGCCCCACCGGCGGTCCAACCCTGAGGATCGGCGAGCGTCCGGGTGACCTCGGCGGCGAAATCGGCCACCGGCAGGCCGCGGATGTCGCGTTCCACGGCGACCCGGTAGCGCAACAGACGCCCCGGACCAGCCGCGGTCGGCGGCTCGCCGTCGGCGACCGCCCAGCGGCCACCGCCATCGGCGGGATAGCTCACCGGCGGCGGCGCGACCGGGGACGACCGCACCGGCCCGGCCGGGGTCGACGCGACCGACCCGCTCCTCGTCGCGCCGGCCGACGGCGGGTTCGACTCGGCGGTGGCCGGTGGGGCGCAACCGGCGAACAGTCCGGTGAGCAGCACCGCCGCCAGCGGCCGGGCCCGCCAGCCGCCGGCCCGGGCCCGCGTAGGGTTCCGCGACATGATTCCTCCCTCGGCACGCGCCGCCGACCGGTGGCACGCAGGAGGAAGGACGGCCGACAGGTCCGAAGAGTTGATCTACCGAGCGCTCAACCTTTTCGTCGTCTCACCCGTCCTGTCCGGCGTGAGGTGCGCAAGAGGTGGCCATGGCCCGGGGTGACACGGAGTTCGCGGAGTTCGCCCGGGTGGCGTCCGGACGGCTGGTGCACGCGGCGTTCCTGATGACCGGCGACCACCATCAGGCCGAGGACGCCGCGCAGACCGCCCTGGTACGCACCTACGCGGCATGGTCACGGGTACGCGACGACGATGCCTACGGGTACGCCCGCACCGTGCTCGTCAACCACCTCGTCGACGGCTGGCGACGTCCGATCAGGGAGTACCCGAGCGACGACATTCCGGAGCAGCGCCGTGGCGACGTCGCCGACGAGGTGACCACCCGGCGCTGGTTGCTCGGTGTCCTCGGCGCCCTGTCGCCCCGGGAACGGGCCATCGTGGTGCTGCGGTATTACTTCGACCTCCCGGAGGCGCAGGTCGCCCGGGAACTCGATGTCTCCCTGGGCACCGTGAAGAGCACCAGCTCCCGGGCCCTCGAGAAGCTGCGTACCGCTGGCGGACAGCCGCAGACCGTCGAGGGGAGGCGCAGGTGAACGAGGTGGAGCGGCTGCGCGCGGCCATGCGGGCGACGGAACCTGACCTGTGGGAATCGCTGGACCTCGACGCGGTGATGCGTCAGGGCCGGTCGTTGCGTCGCCGTCGCCGGGCCGCGGCCGGCGGAGCTGTGGTGTTGTCGGCGGCGCTCGTCGTCGTCGGCGTCACGGTCGGCGTCCGGTTCGCTCGTCCACCCGGGCAGCTTCCACCGCCGGCTCCGGCGGTCAGCGCGCCGACGACCTCCGCTCCCGTGACGTCCACCCCGATTCCCGGCACCGAGAGCCGGAAACCGATCGGCGAGGTGGTGTCGAGCGGAATCAGGTACGGCACCGAGGAACGGGTCTTCTACTTCGTGCCGGTGGACCTGCCCGCGGTGCCGGACGTCACGATCGGGCTGGTCGCCGGCCGCCGACTGGCCGACGGCACGTTGATCGCGGACTATCTGGTCAACGATGTCGCGGGCTCGGATCGCCGGCCCGGCTTCCACGAGATCGGCTATGAATCGTCCCCGGCCGCTCCGACGTACGCCCCGGTGCCGACCTTCGGCTACTTCGTGGGGCCCGCCGACGGGATCATCGGTACCGTCGACGGTCGCCGGGTCACGGCCCGACTGGCGCGGTGGAGCATGGACACCGACGTGGTGATCTTCTGGTTCGACCCGCAGACGGTGAAGCCGGGGCGGCGGCTGGACGGCATCTCGGCGCGTGACACGCAGGGCCGACCGCTCTGAGCCGGTGACGGAGCGAGGAGGTCAGCGCAGTCGACGACGCCCGCTGAACCAGTCCCGCGAGACGCGGGTGTTCAGCGCCACGACCACCCAGGCCAGCAGGCCCAGGCCGACGATCGTGATCGCGCCGAAAAGGCCGAGCGAGGCGGCGGCCAACAGGCCCGCCAGGGCGTACGCGGGGTAGGGCGACCAGCGGCGGCGGGTGGCCAGGCCCACCGCGACAAGCGCGCACGCGGCGGCCATCACGGCGAAGAAGGCGACCGCGCCGAGGGAGCCGGTCGCGGCCAGCGCCCGGTGCGCGGTCGCCAGGGCGAACAGTAGTGACAGCAGGGCGAAGGCGAGCACGGTTACCCGTACCGGGGTCGGCGTCGTGGGGGGTCGGAGCATGTCCCCGTAGCCGCCGCCGGGTGCGCGTACGACCATAAAGACAACGATGGACGTCTACGTCCGCCCGGGGGTGTCACTGTCGGCAACGCGACACCGGACCCGGGCGGCCTAAGCTTCGGCCCATGGCGAGGTACTTCGACGTGCACCCGGACAACCCGCAACCGCGCATCATCGGCCAGCTGGTCGAGATCATCCGTGGCGACGGGTTGATCGCCTACCCCACCGACTCCTGCTACGCCCTGGGCAGCCGGCTGGGCAACAAGGAAGGCATGGACCGGATCCGGGAGATCCGCCAGCTCGACAGCGGCCACCACTTCACGCTCGTCTGCCGCGACTTCGCCCAGCTCGGGCAGTTCGTGCAGCTGGACAACGCGGTGTTCCGGGCGGTGAAGGCGGCCACCCCCGGGCGCTACACCTTCATCCTACCCGCCACCAAGGAGGTGCCCCGGCGGCTGTGGCACCCCCGCAAGAAGACAGTCGGGGTACGCATCCCCGCGCATCCGGTCACCCGCGCGCTGCTCGACGCGCTCGGTGAGCCGCTGCTGTCGAGCACGCTGCTGCTGCCCGACGACGAGGAGCCGATGACCCAGGGTTGGGAGATCAAGGAGCGTCTCGACCACGCCGTTGACGCGGTGGTCGACGCGGGCGACTGCGGTACCGAACCGACAACTGTCGTCGACTTCTCCGACGGAGAGCCGGAGATCGTCCGGGTGGGCGCTGGTGACCCGGCCCGTTTCGCCTGAGGTTCCGGCGGGGCCGTCCGGCCGCGCCGACGGCGGCCGGACGACGGCTGGCCGCCACGCCCCCGTACCCCGTGGCGGCCGTCACCCCGCCTGATCCCAGCACGACGGTCTGTCCGCCAGGTGAAGTCCAAACGATCCCGTACGGGGTGGCGTGGCATCGATTGTTATCGTCGCAACTCGTGGGTGTCATGAAGGCTGCCGTGTCCGATGGGCCACCCGACCCGGGCACGGCCCACAGCCTCGACGAGTTGATCGGCTGCCTGCGCGCACTCAAACTCTGGGCCGGTGATCCCTCGTTCGAGACGATCACCCGGCGGGTGAACGAGCGGTGGCAGGCCGACCGTCGGCCCACCGACGAGTTGGCCCGCCGAGGCACCGTCGTGGACTGCTTCAAGACCGGGCGCCGGAGGATCAACGTCGACCTGGTGCTCGCCGTCGTGCAAGCGTTGCACGACGAGACGGGTTACCTCGCGCACTGGCGACAGGCGCTGCGGGTGAGCCTCGCCGAGACGACCGCGGCCGCCCAGGTGCGAGTGCTCGACCGGCTGCCCGACGACGCGGGCGCCTTCACGGGCCGCCAGGCGGAGCTGACCCGGCTGCGGGAACTTGCCGCGCTGACCGCGGCGCCGGACACCGCCACCTCCGGGACCGGGCACGGCGCGCAGGTCTGCGTGATCGCCGGCATGGCCGGGGTCGGCAAGACCCACCTCGCGGTCCACGCCGGCCAGTCGCTTGTCGACGACAGTCGTTTCGACACGACTCTCTTCGTCGACCTGCGTGGCTACCATCCGGATCCGGGGCAGCCGCCGGCCGAGCCGGGCGCGGTGCTCGACGGCTTCCTGCGTCTGCTCGGCATGTCCGGCCACGAGATCCCGTACGGCCTGGTGGAGCGTGCGACGGCGTTCCGGGAGCGGCTGGCGGGCCGGCGGGTGCTCGTGGTGCTCGACAACGCGGCCGGTGCGGAGCAGGTGCGTCCGCTCCTGGCCCGGTCGGCCGGCACCCTGACCCTCGTCACCTCCCGTCGTCGGCTCGCCGACCTGGATGAGGCGGTCCATCTCGACCTCGACCTGTTCAGCCCGGAGGAGGCGGCGCGGCTGCTCGTCAGGTCGAACCCCGGCGTGCCGGTGGGCAGCGACCCGTCGGCACCCGCGCGGGTCGCGCTGCGCTGCGGTTACCTGCCGCTGGCGCTGAGCGTGGTTGTCGGGCAGATGGCGACCAGGCCCGGATGGACGGTCACCGACCACGCGGACCGGCTGGACGAGCGTCACCGGCACCGCCGGCTCGACAGCGGTGTCGAGCTGGCGCTGCACCTGTCGTACCAGCATCTGCCGGAGCGCCGGCAGACGCTGCTGCGCCGGATGGCCGCGCATCCCGGCGCGGATCTGGACGAGCACGGTGCCGCCGCCCTGCTGGACAGCGAACCGGCCACCGCCGCCGTCGACCTGCGTCATCTCGCCGCCGAGTATCTGGTCCAGCAGCCCGTCCTCAGCCGGTACGCGCTGCACGACCTCGTCCGCGCCTACGCGGGGGAGCGGGGCCGGGAGGAGGACCGGCCGGCGGACCGGCGGGCCGCCCTGACCCGTCTGCTCGATCACTACCTGTACAGCGCGGCGGCGGCCATGGAGGCGCTGTACCCCGCCGAGCGACACCGCCGGCCACCGCTGCCACCGCGCCCCCCGGCCGGTCCGCTGCTCGACAAGCCCAGGACCGCACTGCGTTGGCTGGACGCGGAGCGGGCGACCCTCGTCGCGGTGTGCGTACACGCGGCGCGTAACGGCTGGCCGCAGCACGCCGTGTGGCTCGCCGGCACCCTGTACGTCTACCTCGACAACGGTGGGTACCCGGCCGACGCGATCACGGTGCACACCGAGGCCGAGCGCGCTGCCCGGCTGCTCGGCGACACCGTCGCCGAGGCCACCGCCCTGACCAACCTGGGCGTGGTGTGCTGGCAGCTGGGTCGCTATCCGGAGGGGATCGGGCATCTGGAACGCGCGCTGCCGCTGTTCCGCGCGGCAGGTGACGGGCGTGGTGAGGCCCGGGTGCTGGGCAACCTCGGCGTCGTGCACAGTGCGGCCGGGTACTGGGAGCGTGCCGGTGGGTACCACGAGCTGGCGCTCGACCGCTTCGTCCAGATCGGCGACCGGGTCGGCGAGGCCAACACCCTGACGAATCTGGGCGCCGTGCACGAACGGTTGGGCCGCCCCGGCACCGCTGTCGAACAGAACAGCCGCGCCCTGGCGATCTTCCGTGAGCTGCGGCATCTCGGCGGAGAGGCGACCGCACTGAACAACCTGGGCGACACCTACGTGGCACTTGGCAGGTTCGCGGACGCCGTCGAGTGTTACGAACCGGCCCTCGCCCTCTTCCGGGACATCGGCGAACGGTACGGCGAGGCGTGCGTACTCAACGGACTGGGGCGGGCGCTCACCGGGCAGGGTGTACGGGACGAGGCGGTCGCCCGGCACGTCGAGGCGCTGGCCCTGGCCACGGAGATCGACAGACCCGAGGAGCAGGCTCGTGCCCGAGGCGCGCTCGCCCGGCTGGGCGCGCCGGTCGACGGGTAGCCGACCGCCGGCTCACCCGGGCGTCGACATCCGCCACGCCCGACCTTCCCGCTCCGGTCCCGCCGGACGTCAGGATCGTGCTGGTCACCCTCAGCGGCGGTGTTAGCGTGCGACGGTGGACGTGGGACAGCCGGCGGCGCTGATCCTCGCCGCCGGTGCCGGCCGTCGCTACGGACGCCCCAAGGCCCTGCTGGAGTTCGGCGGCCGGCTGCTCGTGGAGCGGGCTGTCGACACTGCCCGCGCGGCCGGCTGTCGGCCGGTTCAGGTGGTCCTCGGTGCGCAGGCGCCGGTGGTGCGTGCCCGGGCCGACCTCGCCGCCGCCGTGCCTGTCGACAATCCCGACTGGGCGAGCGGCATGGGCTCGTCGTTGCGGGCAGGTCTCGCCGCGCTGCGGGCGACCGAGGCGGTCGCCGTGGTGGTTCTGCTTGTCGACATGCCGGGTGTCACCGCGGCGGCGGTACGCCGGCTGGCCGCGTTCGCCGCCCCGGACGCGCTCGCCGTGGCGGGCTACGGTGCCGGGCGCGGTCATCCGGTCCTGCTCGGCCGGACGCACTGGACGGAGGTGGCGGCCTCGGCCGTCGGCGACACCGGAGCCCGTGGCTATCTGCGGCGGCGGGCGGCGGAACTGCGGGTCGTACCGTGCGACGACGTCGCCGTCGGCGGCGACCTCGACACCGAGGCCGACCGGGTCAGCTTCCCACCCGGTGTCGTCCGCGGCACATCCTGACCGGCTTTCGTTGCTCCAGGCGAAAGTTCGGTCCACGGTTCTGAAACTATCGACGTCGCTGGTTGCAAGGGCTACGCTCCCAGGCAACAGCCGTCGATGCGAGGGGTGTCATGTCCCGTCGAACCGGAAAGCCCTCATACCTGGTCACTCCGCCTGCGCGGCAGAACCGCTCGAGGACGTGGATCGTCGCGGTCGCGGCGGCAGCGGTCCTGGTGGCGGCTCCGGTCGGCGGTCTGGTCGGGCATGCTGTCGGTCGACCGGATCCGACCGAGGCGACAGTGGCGCAGTTGCGCCAGGCGGACGCCGAGCGGGACGCGCAGCAGATCGTCGAGCTCACCGAGATGGCCCAACGCACGGGCGAGGAACTCGCGCCGATCATCCGGGCGGTGCGGCAGGATGCCGAGGCGGGACGTACGCCTGAGCAGGCCCAGGTCGACACGTGGCAGCAGACCATGCGGCGGCTGACCGCCCAGTTCGCCGACCCGCCGTCGGGTATGACCGCCACCAACGTCGCCCGGGGCGGCCTGCGGAGCGCCGTCGACCAGGCGGCCGTGGCTGTCGACTCGGTCGTTCTCGCGCTGGCCGGACCGAGTGCCGGGCGCGCGGAGGCGATGGAACTGGCGGGGCGCCAGGCGACCCTCGCCGTCACCACATGGTCGGTCGCCGCGACCCAGCTCGACCAGATCAACATCGACGCCGGCCAGGGCCACAAGCACGTCCACCTCGATGTGGGCGAGGTGGACGGTGCGCTCGGTCCGGACGGCTCGGCCGAGGGCACCGGCGGCTGACCACCCGCCTCCCGGCTGATCCACTTTACCGGCCACCGGAATCAGCGCGTCCTATCGACAGGTCATCGTCGTCGACGAGACCGTCCTGACCGGATGATCGCGTTCGCAGCTGCGTCGGCACTTGCGAATCGGTATCGCATCCGATGCATAATGGGCGACGGGCTGAGCGCGTCGGGGCAAGTACCAAAAGTGATCTGCCGACTTCAATGGAGGCACCTCCATGGCATTGATTCCGGCGGCTGGTGCAGGTTGTAGTGGGCCGTCGACCCCACCGCCACGAGTCGAGTCCCCCGGAACGGTCAATTCCGAGGTCGAGTGGGACGGCTTCGACCCGCGCGCCTACGTCCAGCACAACTACTCGGTCCTGCGCGACGATGATCGCGAAATTCTCTGTCGGATCAGAGACTTTTTCGCGGAAGCGAAGATTACTGGCGCGCACTGCGTCGATGTGGGATCGGGCGCGAACCTCTACCCGGCGCTGTCCCTTCTGCCATTCGCGCGCAGCGTCGAACTGTGCGAATATTCCACGGCGAATGTGCGCTGGTTGCGTCACCAGATCAGTGGCTATGACGAGTGCTGGGATGCGTACTGGCAGGTGTGCGCGGAGCACCCGGCGTACGCGGCGTTGGCCGACCCCCGCAGTCACCTGGCCCGGGTGGGTCACGTGTCCCAGCTCAGCGTCTTCGACCTGCCCAGACGGGCCTGGGGCGCGGGCACCATGTTCTTCGTGGCCTGCTCGATCTCGGCTGACCGCAGCGAGGCCGAGCACGCGATCGGCCGGTTCCTGGGGGCCCTGCACCCCGGTTCGCCGTTCGCCGCGGCCTTCATGCTGGGCTCGAACGGTTACCGCGTCGGACAGCACTGGTTCCCGGCCGTGCAACTGCACCGTGCGGAAGTGGTGGTGAGCATCGCGGCCGGAGCGTACGACGTGGACATGCACGAGGTGCGACCCACGCCGTCGCTGCGGGACGGCTATCAGGGCATGTTGCTGGTCACCGGACGTAGTCGCGGCTGACGTCGCACATTGTCCGCCGGGGATCCCCGCATCGCTCTCACCTGGACGCTTGGCTCACCTGGTTTCCCCAGGACATCGGTACGCACGGCCGTTCAGGTCACGCACCGACAGGGATACGATGATGGGTGCACGTCATCGTGGATCATCGTGAGCCAGGCAACATCAGCAGCTCCGTTTCGACGACTACAGCAGACGGTGGTGGACCATGCGGATGCAGCCGCGCCAGGAGATTCTCGACATCTGGCGAGCCACGGTGCGCAGCTGCCTACGCGACGGTGAATGGGATTGGGGCGGCCGGAGCGGCTCCAATTCCATCAGCGACGCGGAGCAACTGCTGACTCTGCTGCTGCCGGCGACCAAGATCCCGGTGTTGTCCCTGGACGACCCGGACCGGATCGACGAAGAGGTCATCGAGGCCCTCGGCACGATCGGTGGCGCGATAGAGATTCCCCGCCGACTGGTCCGGATCATGAGCGAGTACTTCGTCCGCTACACGGACGACACCGGCGCGCCGACCTTCGGTGGTGGCAGCTACCTCACCCCTGTCGAGGGTGGGCCGGATCTCACCGAGGAGCAGCGCTCCATGGATGTGGTCGACTCCTTCGCGGTGTCGGTCACGCTCACCCTGGCGACAATCGGTTTCGTCAAGATCTATCGTCCCTCCACCCAGCGGGCCGACCTGCGCGCCCAACTGGACACGTTGGAGGAGATGGCGAGCGTACGCCTCACCGCGGCCATGGTCGGCCTGCTCCGTAGCTTCAGCACCTCGGTCTTCGCCGCGACCGACGAGTTCGGCATCCGGCTGTGCGACATGGTCAACCAGGACGAGGTGCCGCGCCGCGAGGTGGTGGCCGCGTTGCGTACGCAGTTGCGGGACACCATGGCGAGCCTGCGCAACGTGGTGGTCGGGTCCGGTCAGGTCACCGAGGACCTGGACAACAGCGAGATGCTCTTCGAGTGTGGCTGGTCGTGGGGGACCATCGCCGGTGCCGACGAGGTCGCGACGACCGACCCGATCGGCCGGCAGCGCGAGGGCACCGCGGAGAACGCCCCGTATCTCTACTTCACGGTGATCGCGGTCGACGCCATCGACGATCTCAACTCCGAACGTACCCGGCTGCTCGGTCTGCTCAACGAGGAACAGCAGCGGCTGTTCCGGATTCTGCAACTGCGGTGGGAGTTGACCCGGCGTTACTGGGCGACGGTGGCGACATTCGGCAACCGGCGGCGGTGGCCGATCGAGGACATTCCCTGGCGTACCACCGACGGCGACCGGACGGACTACTACACGTTGCAGGCCACCTCGCTGGCGGTCAAAGGGCTCGTCGCCAGCGGGCGCGGCGGCGACGAGGAGTTCGGGCGGATCGCGAACGTGCTCGTCGAGCTGGCGCAGCGGGGCCGGATCACCCGCCGAGCCTCGCCCAACGAGGCCGCCCTGGTCGTGCACGCCCCCGGCAAGCAGGTGACCCTGAACGACGCCACGTCGAAGCCGATCATGACGTGGAACGTCAACGAGTTCTCCACTGTGCTGCTCCAACGGGCGACCACCGTCGCCGGCCTGCTGAACAATGCCCGACGCCGCAGCGAGCTGCTCGAACTCGCCGACGAGGTGTGGGAGCACCTCCTGCTGCGGCGCATCCCCGAGGGCCGGCACCGAGGGCTGTGGGACCATGCCGGCGGCGCGTTCCCCGAGTTGGCCCCGCTGCCCGAGGCACCCTCCTGGTACCTGACCGAGCGCGTCGTCCAGGCCCTGGTCAACGCCGGTCAGCTGCTCTGGGAGCGGCAGTTCCCCCGGGCGGTGAACCTTGCCACCTACGCCCAGGACCTCATCGACGAGGCCGAGTACGTGTTCGACCGTGAGCTGATGAGCGGCACGTTCGCCGGTGAGCCCATGCAGCGCAGCATGCGCAGCATCCGGGCTACGCTGCGCCGTGCGCAGTCGCTTGTGGACGACCAGCCGGGTACGGCCGCCGCGCTGGCGAGCACCCTGCTGCTCCAGCTCAACGACATCACCACCGGCCAACAGAAGGCCAGCGAGGGGATCTGAATGCTGGTCTTCGTCACGTCGCACAAGGGTGGCACCGGGCGCTCGGTGACCGCGGCGAACATCGCCTATCGCAGTGCGCTCTCCGGCCGCTCCACCTGCTATCTGGACTACGACTTCGGCTCGCCGACGGCCGGCATCACCTTCCAGATCCCCCAGGCGACGAACGGCATCGAGGGCGCCGGTCCGAACGGCGGCGGCCTGCACCGGTACCTGCGCGGTGAGATCCCGTCACCGGAGCAGCTGGACGTGTGGGGCACCTCGGAACGGGTCAGCCTGCGCCAACGGCCGACCGGCTCGGGTTCGTTGGTGCTGCTGCCCGGGCAGCGCAGCGGCAGCGAGTTCGGCTTCACCGACGACATCGGCCGACGCTGCGCCGAGCTGTTCCTCCGGCTGGAGGAGGAGTTCGACCTGACCCTTGTGGATCTGAGCGCCGGTCGCTCGTACGCCAGCCAGATCGCGCTTGCCGCCACCGCCAACCGGACCCTGCGCAAGGTGACGGTGCGGTGGCTGGTCTTTCATCGCTGGACGCCGCAGCACGTGATGGCGGCGGCCGACCTCGCCTTCGAGTCCGGCGGGATCCTGGCCATGGGCAAGGAGTACGGCCACGAGCCGGACCGGCTACGGGAGTCGCTGCGGTTCGTGCGGACCGCCGTGATCGATGCACGCGGTCCCGAGGTTGGCCATCTCGACCTGGCGCAGCAGGCGTTCCTGCGCAGGTGTGACGCGGAACTGGCGGAGCTGGCTCGCAGGCGGGGCACCGGCCGGACCACGCTGCTCGGCGCGGTGCCGTTGGATCCGCTGCTGCAATGGCGCGAGCAGCTCATCTCCGACAACGACGTCCAGGCCAAGATCGCCAATGCCCGGACCGTGGACGCCTTCGTGGGGCTGACCGAGAAGCTCTTCGACGAGACCGCATGGGAGACCGTGTGATGAGCGTGGATGTCAGGTTTCAGGAGGCAGCTGCGGTGCGTCGTACGGAGAGCGTGCCGTACTCGCATCTGTCGGTCGAGTTGGGGCACGTCTACGCCGAGGACTTCGGCGACGGGTGCCGGGATCTGCGGCGCAAGTTCGCCCGGATCGCCGACTGGGCGCAGGCGGTCCCGGCGCTCGCCCGTCGAGGGCTGCGCCCCCACCGGCAACCCAGGATCAGCACCTGCTTCCTCGTCGACGACTACTTCCACCGGTTCGCCACACCGCGCGAGGTGATCCCGCAGGTGCAGCAGGCCGCAGCGGAGCACGGGCTGGTGCTCGACTACGTGGCGCGCGAGTCCAGCTTCGCCCGCTACGACGACGTCGAACTGGCCCGGCTGGTGGTGGACACGCTCGTGGTGGAACCGCCACGGCACACCACGGGGAGTCGCCCACCGCTGAGTGAGTCGGGCTGGCTGTCCAACGGCAAGCGGACCCCGGGTCATGCCGATGCGCCCGCGATGACGCTGCCGGTGCCGTGGTCCCCGCCGTTGCAGTCCGGCGACGCGCCGCACTCGATTTTCGTCGACATCGAACTGTGGTCCGACGAGCCGGACCGTCGGGTGTGGGCGTGCGCGCTGCTCGCCTCGGTGTGGCAGATGACCCGGCTGGGCGTCCTGCGGCACCGGGGACAGACGATCACCCAGCCGTACCGGCTGCCTCCCGACGAGCCGCTGCCGACCGACTGGGACCGGCTGCCCGCGATCGTCCAGTTGAACCCGGACGCCACGCCGTTCTGCGGGTACCGCACGGTGACGCTCATGGACACCCGCTATCTCCCGGTCGAGTTGGCCGTACGGACCATCCTCGGGCAGGTGGCGGTGCCACCCGCTGTCGCGAAGCAGGTAGCCAAGCGGGCCGGCAGCGAGGGCCTGGAGTTGCCCGACGAACTTGTCGACCGGCTGAGCTACGTGTTCATCGGCGAGTGATCAGCCGCGTGGTGCCTGCGCACCGCGCCCGACCCTGCGGTCCGACGGGCCGCTGCCGGCGGTCGAGAAGGGTTCGGTGAGCGTGGCCGACCCGTACGACTGACTCGCCGCCCGGGCGGCCAGGTCGCGCAGGATGGCCATGTTGCCGACGGTGATCTGATCCCGGATCCAGTTGACCGAGGACTGCCACTGCCGGCTGAACCCCGGAACCTGCTCCAGCCGGTCCCAGATCGGCCGCAGTCGCGGGTCGACCCGGGCACCTGGCAGCCACAGGTGCAGCAGGTGCTCCAGCACCGGCCGCAGCCGTTCGATGTGCTCCTGCGTCGAGCCGGCGCGGGTCACCGCGGCTTCCACCAGGGCGGACAGCATGGTGAGCAGCCAGTCGTGCAGGGCGAGATCCTCGCAGAGGCCGGCGACCGCCGCCGGCACGTCCTGCGGGCTCACCGTGAGCCGTACGGTGCGCAACGTCGGTGAGTCCACCGCGACGTCAGCCGTGGCGTGCTCGCCCGGTTGCCGGTGCACCTGCGCGGTCCAGCGCAGCCGGGTACGCGCCGCACGCAGCGGCGGACGCCGGTCCAGCAGGTCGGACATCTGGACACTGTCGAGCACCCGACCGGTGATCGCGTCCAGGTTCAGCACGTCGGCGGCGTTGCCGTGCAGGAAGCCGTTTGTCAGGTCGTCGGCGTCCAGCTTGCCGACCGTCTCCAGCACACCCGAGTTGGCCAGGTAGTGCGACCACGGTCGGCGGCGCTCCCCGGCGACCACCTGGATGATGGAGGAGGCCTGCACGATCCGCCCGCCGGTGATGACCGCCCGGGTGACCACCGCACCGACCCCACGCAGTTGGCGGTTCTTCGCGCTCGGCAGCCAGCAGTCCACACCGGTACGGACATCGGGCGAGACCGCGTACAGCGACGGACGCCGCGAGGTCAGCACGGCCTCGCCCTCCACCAGGTTGAGCACCTCGGCGCTCTGGTCCTGCGCCAGCGCCGTGCTGTGCTGCAGCAGGCTGGTGTGCACCTCGCCCACCGTGAGCATGGTTCCTCCGCATCGGCACCACGGGGGACACCGGCGGGCATGGGCCTGCGGCCGGTGACCGGATCGAATCCGTCCCGCGGTCATCATAGGCCCATCCGTGGTGGGAAAGCCGATATGTGCCCTCGGGTGCGGACTCACGGGACCGATGGATGTGACAACGGCTGATATTTTGAAGAATGCGGTCGCCAGCCACCCCTGGAGTTTGCCGTCGATGAAGGTATACATTTCGGCCACCCAAAAGGACCTGCTGGAATACCGCGCGGCCGTGCACGCGGTGGCGCGTCGCCTGGAGATCGAGGACGTCGCCATGGAGGCGTACGGGGCCGACGTCCGCCCACCTCTGGAACGCTGTTTGACCGACGTACGCCGATGTGACCTCTATGTGGGTCTCTTCGCCTGGCGCTACGGTTACCGGCCGGCCGGCCAGGAGTCCTCCATCACCGAGCTGGAATACCGGGAGGCACTCGCCGCCGGCAAACCGTGCCTGATCTTTCTGCTCGCCGAGGAGACGCCGTGGCCGGTCGACATGATCGACCGTAACGGCGACTGGCAGCAGATCGTGGCCCTGCGGCACGAGCTGAAGGAACGCCACCTGTGCGCCTTCTTCTCCAGCGTGGACGATCTGTCGGCGAAGGTCACCGTGGCGCTTGCCGATGTGCGCAGCGGTCGGTCACCCGCGCGTGAGCCGGGCGACCCCGACACCCACCTGCCGGAGGCGGCCCGCAGCCAGTACCACAAGCAACTCCGGCTGCGGTACCAGGCGGTGCCGCTGGACGCGGTGGCGCCACGGCCCACCATCGGCTACCTCACCGTCGGGTTGTCCAACGTCTTCGTCGAGCCGAGGGTGCACGAGGACGCCCGGCCGGAGATGCCGCTGGCCTGGTGGCGCTGGGCCGGATCCGGCCCGGACGGTGACGGGGGCGCGCTGCCCGGTGTGGTGGACCCGAGGGACGTCGAGCGGCTCTGGGAGGAGTACGCGGCCAAGGAGGCGTCGCCACTGTTCGACGTGGTCTGCGACCCGGCCCGCCGGGCCATCGTGCTGCTCGGCGATCCCGGTTCCGGCAAGTCGGCTGCCGCCCGCTACCTCGCCCTCGCGCTGGCCGGGGTCTGCGAGGAGCCCAGGCTGGCGGCGCTGGACAGATACCTTCCCGTCCTCGTCGAACTCCGGTCGTACGCGGCGCATCGCGGTGACGGCCGCTGCGACGGCCTGCTCGACTACGTAGGCCACCGCCACCAGCAGGGGCTGGCCGGCATCGACCGGGACGTGCTGGAGGCGTACCTGCGGCAGGGCGGCCAGGCGCTGTTCCTCTTCGACGGGCTGGACGAGGTGTTCGACCCGGCGCAGCGGGAGGAGATGGCGGCGCAGATCGCCACCTTCGCCAACGAGTACCCCGGGGTGCGTACCGTGGTGACCTCGCGGGCGGCCGGGTACCTGCGGCACACCTTCGCCAACGCCGGATTCGACCACTTCACCCTGGAGGATCTCGACGACGAGCGGATCGCCCGCTTCCTCGGCAACTGGTACGAGTACGTGATGCCGACCCCGTCGGTCGAGGCGGACCGGCAACGGCGGCAGATCCTCGACGTGGTGCGAAGGTCCAGGGCGATGCACGAGATCGCCGGCAACCCGTTGCTGCTGATGCTCATGGCGATCGTCGGTCGGGACCGCCCGTTGCCCCGGAACCGTCGCCGCCTCTACGCACACGTCACAGATGTGCTGATCTCGGAATGGGACGTGACCAAGCAACTGCGGGAGAGCCACGGCGACGTGCCGCCGCTGGACCCGCAGGCGAAGCTGCGACTGCTGCGCCACCTGGCGTTCTGGATGCAGTGCCGGGAGTCGGGGCCGGCCGGCAATTACATCGAGGCGGATGAACTGTCGCGGATCTTCCGGGACCATCTGGTCGAGTTCTACGGTTTCGAGAACGAACGCGCACACGCCATGGCGTACTCGATGATCGACAAATTGCGCCAGCGCAGTTTCATCCTGGAACGGTACGGGCTGCGCCTGTTCGGGTTCGTGCACCGTACGTTTCTGGAGTTCTTCTGTGCCGAGGAGATCGTGGACAGGTTCGATCACGACCCGGAGACCTGGGGGATCGACCAGTTGCGTGCGCTGTTCCGGGAGAACTGGGCAGATCCGTCCTGGCGGGAGGTGTTGCGGCTGGTCGCCGGCGCGCTGCCCGCCGAGGTCGCCAACGAACTGGTCACCCTGCTGGCCACCGAGGTCAACCGGCCGTGGCCGCCGCTGAACCTGGCCAGTCCACCGTGGAACCTGGTGCTGGCCGCGCAGTGCGTGGCGGAGGCGCCGCAGCCGGCTGGGCTGGCCGGTGCCGGCGAGGCGGTGCTGCGCCAGGTCGTGCTGCTCGTCGAGCACGGCATCTCGGCCGACGATCCGAACCTCGTCGAGGTCACCGAGCAGGAACTGCTCTCCTCGATCCGGGCGCTCGGACCGCAGTGGCCCGGCCGGGCCGTCTTCCTGCACTGGTACCGCCGACGAGGGGTGCGTACCAGCTGGCGCTCCGGATCGACGTTCGCCACCCGGGCGGCGGCGGTGCTGTCCACCGCCGATGAGCAGCTGGAGGACCTGCTGGTCCGGGAGCTCGGCCAGGGTCGGGAGCGGCAGGCGCGGATCGCCCTGGTCGCCGGCCTGGCCGAGGCCGCCGGGAGGTTGGACACCACCGGGCGCAGTCGCCGCCACTGTCAGGATCTGCTGCTGACGCAGGCGCGGGCGGAAGGCTCGACCGCGGTACGGCAGGCCGCGGTGCGTGCTCTCGTCGCCAACTTCGGCACCGGCGGCGACCTGGTCGAGGTGCTGCGCGACCTCGCCGGCTCGCCCGACGCGGCGGTCCGCGCCCTGGCGGTGCAGTCCCTCGGCGGGCGGACCGAGCTGGCCGAGGACGTCCGACGACTGCTGCTGACGCGGGCCACGGACGACCGGGACACAGGTGTCCGGCGGGCCGCCGTGACGGTGCTCGCGGGTCGCTGCCTCGACCTGCCCGACGTCACCGAGACGCTGCACCGCCTGCTGGCCGCCGACACCGACCCCGGTGTGGTGCAGTCCGCGCTGCGGTGCCTGCTCACCCTCCCCGAGCAGAGCGAGACGGCCCGTGGCCGGGCCCTGTCGCGGATCTCCGGCGATTCCGAGGACGAGGTGCGACGTTGCCTGGTGTGCGAACTGCTGCCGGGCGGCACGGACGGCACCGAGCTGCTGCTCAAACTTGCCGGCTCGGACGCCTCGGCGCGGGTGCGTGCGGTGGCGGTACAGCGACTGGTGCTGGTCAACGACCCGGACGGACGGTGCCGGGACCGGCTGGTGGACCGGATCGAGCAGGACGAGGACGCCTCGGTGCGGTCGGCCGCTGTGGTGGCGCTGACCGACAGGTACCGGGTGGACGACAGCGGGTGGGTGGTGGCCGCGCAGGCGGCACGGACCGACGACGACGCCACGGTGCGGCTCGCCGCGGTTCGTGCGCTGGCCGAGGCGTACCCGGATCACCGCACCGGCGAGCTGCTGCTGGAACGGGCCCGCCAGGATCCCACAGCGGGCGTCCGGCTCGCCGCCGTCGACCTGCTCACCGGCCGGCCACCGCTCGGGCACGCCACGCGTGAGCTGCTCATCAGCCGGGCCGCCCGGGAGCGGGACCCGATCGTGCGGCTGCGGGTCACCCGCAGCCTGGCCCGCCTTGGTGATCCGCTCGACACGGCAGTTGTCGAGTGCCTCGCCGAACAGGTCCGCCGCGATCCCGATCCGAACGTGCTGCGTGCCGCCGCGCAGGCGCTGGCCCGCCATGGTGGCACCGAGGCGCTTGTGGAGACCCTGTCCCGGCGGGCCCGCCGGGACAGCTACGCCGGCATCCGACTCGCCGCCGTGGAGACCCTCAGCGCGTACGGCGGCCCGGACGTGGTGACCGACGTGCTGCTGGAGCGCATCGAGTCCGACACCGACCCGGCGGCGTTCGACGCTGCGGTGTGCTGCCTGATCGCCCGGGGCGAGACCGCGATGGCGGTGACGCTGCGGTTGATGCGCCGACTGGCCGACCGGGATCCGGCGATCCGGGCCCGCATCGCGGCGGCGCTCGGCGAGCATTTCGGCAACGACCCGGAGGTCCGGGTGCTGTTGGTGGGGCTGGTGCGTGACGATCCGGCGCTGGAGGTGCGGCGTCGGGCCGCGGAGCAACTCGCGGCCCACCTGGCTGACCGGACCGGGGTGCGGGAGCTGCTGATGCGGCTGGTCGACGACGAGGACTGGGAGATCCGCCGTACCTCGCTGCTCGCACTCGCCCGGCACTACGGTGCGGACACCCGGACCCGGCCGATCCTCGTCCGGCTGGCCGGTCAGCCCGACCCCACCGTACGGGGTCTCGCCGGCCAACTGCTGGCGACGCTACCCGGCACCGGCCCGGACGACTTCCCGGGACCGGCTGCCGCCGGGTGACCGGGGCGGACAGTGTCCCCGCGGCGGTGGGGACCGGTTGGTCTCATGGCTCGGCCGCGACGTCGGCGGGGGCCGCCGCGGCCGGGTAGACCCGGGTTTCGGCAGCCTTGACGGCAGCCCAGAGTGTCCGCCCGGGGGCCAGGTTCAGCTGGGCGGCGGCGGCCGGGGTGATGTCGGCCGCCACAGTGACCGGGCCACCGAGCTGCACCCGCAGGTTGTCGCCGTGGCGTTGAATCCCGGTGATGGTGGCCGGCCAGGTGTTGCGGGGGCTGCCGTCGGGACGACCGGGATGCAGTGCCACGGCCGACGGCGCGAACGCGACGAAGACGTCACCGGCGTGCTGGTCACCGGTGACGAGGTGGAATCCGTCGGTGAGCAGGACCCGGTGTCCGTCGGCATGACCTCGGTAGAGGTTGAGACCGACTAGCCGGGCGACGTAGTCGGTGCGCGGCCGGGCGGTGACGGTGGCGACGTCGCCCTCCTGCACCACCTGCCCGTTCTCGATGATGACGAGCCGGTCGGCGAGTACGACGGCGTCGATCGGGTCGTGGGTGACCAGCAGGGTGGCGCCGCAGTGGCCGGCGAGGTGGTGTTGGAGCTGGGCGCGAGTGTCGAGTCGGGTACGGGCGTCGAGGGCGGCGAGCGGCTCGTCCAGCAGGAGCAGGGCAGGTTCGACGGCGAGCGCACGAGCCAGCGCCACCCGTTGGGCCTGCCCGCCGGAGAGGTGCCGAGGTTTGCGTCGGGCGTGTTCGGCGAGCCCGACCCGGGCCAGCCAGTCCGCTGCCCGCTGTCGGGCCCGGTGCCGGTCGAGGCCCTGGCGACGCGGCCCGAACGCGATGTTGTCCAGGGCGGTCAGGTGCGGGAAGAGCAGGTAGTCCTGGAAGACGACACCGATCGGCCGCTGCTCGGTCGGGGTCCACAGGCGACGGGCGGGATCGTCCAGGTGACGGCCCTCGATGCTGAGGTGCCCGTCGGTGAGGGGGATCAGGCCGGCGAGGGCACGCAGCGCTGTCGTCTTGCCGGCGCCGTTGGGCCCGAGGAGGGCGACGACCTCGCCGGGACCGATGGTCAGCGGCAGGTCGAGTCGGAAGGTGCCACGGTCCACGACGAGGTGGGCGTCGAGCACCGCACCGGCGGGCCGTGGGTCGGCGCCGGGCACGCTCGGGTCGGCGGTCACGGGCTGCTGAGCCAGCGGTCGCGGAGGCTGACCAGAATCACCACCGAGACGGTGAGCAGGACGAGACTGAGCACGATCGCCGCCTCCAGGTCGGTTTCGAGGGCGAGGTACACCGCGAGCGGCATGGTCTGGGTACGGCCGGGGAAGTTACCGGCGAAGGTGATGGTGGCGCCGAACTCGCCGAGCGCCCGGGCCCAGCACAGCACCGCTCCGGCGGCGATACCCGGCGCGACGAGCGGGAGCGTGACGTGGGTGAAGGTGGTCCACCGGCCGGCGCCGAGGGTGGCCGCCGCCTCCTCGTACCGCACGTCCGCGCCGCGTAGCGCGCCCTCGACGGCGATGACCAGGAACGGCATCGCGACGAAGGCCTCGGCGAGAACCACGCCTGTGGTGGTGAACGGCAGGGTGAGCCCGAAGGTGCTGTCGAGCCAGCCGCCGACGATGCCCCGCCGGCCGAAGACGAGCAGCAGTGCCACGCCGCCGACCACCGGCGGCAGCACCAGCGGCACGGTGACCAGGGCACGCACCAGGCGACGGCCCGGGAAGTCGACGCGGGCGAGCAACCAGGCCAGAGGCACCCCGAGGACGAGGCAGAGCAGCGTGGCGAGGGTGGCGGCCTGCACGGACAGGCGCAGCGCGGTGAGCACCCCCGGCTCGGTGAGGCGCTGCGGGAGCGTGCTCCACGGTGTCCGGATCAGCAGACCGGCCAGCGGCAGCACCAGGAAGAGCAGGCCGAGGGTGGCGGGCAGCAGCAGTGCCACGGGTACCGGACCGGTTCGCCGGGGTCGTGGTGGTGGCGCGGGCCGGTCGGGCCGCGCCGCCACGGCGTCGCGCGGGGACATCGACTACGGGGCCTGGAACCCGGCGGCGGTGAGGACCGACTGACCGGGGCTGGAGCGCACATGGTCGACGAACGCCCGGGCGGCCGGTCTGTTCGGGGCGTTCTTCACCACGACTATCGGATAGTCGTTTGTCGCCCCGGCCGATTCGGGGAACTCGATGCCGTCGACGTCGTCGTCGGCGGCCCGTGCGTCGGTGCGGTAGACAAGTGCCGCGTCGACCTCGCCCAGCCGCACCTTGGACAGCGCCGCCTTGACGTCCCGCTCCAGGGTGACCGGGGTGAGTGCCACCCCGGCGGCGTCCAGGGCCTTCCGCGCCGCCGCGCCACAGGGGACCTGTTCGGCGCAGAGCGCCACCTTGACGTCCGGCTGGTTGAGGTCGGCCAGGCCGTTCACCCCGTCCGGGTTGCCGTCGGGTACCGCGATCACGAGCTGATTGCGGATGAAGACACTCGGGTTGCCGTCGCCGTTACCGGCGTCGATGACAGTGGTCATGTTCGCTGGCGAGGCGGAGGCGAACACGTCCGCCGGTGCCCCCTGGTTGATCTGGGTCGCGAGGGCGGAACTGCCGGCGAAGCTGAAGGAGACCCGCAAGCCCGGATTCGCCGCCTCGAAGTCCTCGCCGATCCGGGTGAACGACTCGGTGAGCGAGGCGGCGGCGAAGACCGTGACGTCGCCGGCCACGGCACCGGCCCCGGGGCGCGGGTCGCTGCTCTGCTGGCCACCGCCGCAGCCGACCAACGCGACAATCGTCATGACGGAGAACAGGACCGACAGTCGTGCCGTCATGAGCCGTTCCTCCTGATGTCCGGGTGGGCCGGGGGTTTCTCCACGACGACTGTCGTCGACTTGATCACCGCGATCGCCACCGAGCCGACGGTGAGCCCCAGATCGTCGACGGCCTCGCGGCTCATCAGCGACACCACCCGGAACCTGCCGGCCTGGATGTCCACCTGGGCCATCACGGCGTCCTTGACCACGGCGGTGACGATGCCCCGCAACCGGTTACGAGCCGAGGACTCGTCCGCCCGGTCGTCCGGGTCGTCAGCCTGCGCTCGGACGAAAGCGGCCAGGTCGACGCCGTCGATGACCCGGTGTCCCTGTTCGTCGCGGGCGGCGCTGAGGCGGCCGGCGTCGACCCAGCGCCGTACCGTGTCCGCGCTGACGCCCAGCAGGTCCGCCGCCTCGCCCATGCGAAACATCGTCACGGCGCTCACCCTACGCCATGCATCCACAAGCCCAAAGGCGTTGCAGGCCTCGCAGCTGCGGCAGTCGCGCCGGCTTTCGGGGCGCAGCTGCGTCTGTCTACCGGGTGGTCGCGCGGGCGGCTCGTCAGGTGTGGTCGCAGCGATCGTGGAACAGCACCGGGTGCAGCCGGTCCAGCAGATCCTGCTGGCCGTCCAGCGGTGGCGTGAAGCAGAGTCGGTAGCAGGCGGTTCCGTCGCCGTCGGGCACGGAGACCAGCATTCCGTACCGGTCGAGCCGCAGTAGGCACGGCAGGCAGTCAGCGGGCAGGTCGACGCCCGAAGCGACAAGTTGTCGTCGAAGGAACGGATAGAGCTGCGGACCGTGGTGGTCGACCAGATCGACAAGCAGCGGCCGTTCCATGGGTGCCACCGGATCCGGGCCGGCGTCGCGGTAGTCGGCGAGGTCGATGACCAGCTCAGATCCGTGGGCCTCGTGCGGTTCGGACCGGCGGGGAAGGAGCGTGACGCGGCTCGGCACGACCTCGACGATGACGGTGCCGTGGCCGATGTCGAGCAGGTCGGGATCGGGCAAGGTGGTGGCGACCACGTCGGCGGCGACCCGGGCCGCGGTCCCGCTCAGCGGGATCGCCCGACCGCCGATCCGGACCCGGCCCCAGCCGGGCGAGAACGGCAACGGTGGTTCATCGGCGATCTCCACGAACACGTCGCGGGCTCCGGTGGTCAGCGGGTCGCCCCGGTGACAGATCAGCAGGACGCGCCCGTCGGCGTCGGCGCCGTGTCGTACGCCGGTGACGGCGGGCAGGTCCCCGGCCACGACTGTGGCCAGGGTCGTGCTGCTGACCAGGGTGCGGGCCAGTTCTGCTCGGCTGGGCTGCATTCGGCTGGGCGGCATGGAGACTCCGTTCGCGGAGGGACGTGGTGACGCGCTACGGGTGCGAGGTGACGCAGGACAGGTGGGCGCCGGTCAACCGGACCAGGTGCGCCGTCGCCTCCCGGGGCCCGGTGGCCGGGCTGTCGAAGGCGATCCGGACGTCCCGGTGGTGCGTGGGCAACTCCAGACGCAGCACGATCCCGTACCTGTCGAGCCGGAGTGGGTGAACGGCGCGGGCGTGGCCGCCGAGGTCGACGACGGCCCGTCTGCTCAGTCGTCGCATCGCGTCCGGATGTCGGTGCAGGTGGCGTAGCAGTTCCGCCTCGTACCGGGCGAGTGGATCGGGGCGCGCGTCGGCCAGGGCGTCCGGATCCACGCTGGCATCGCCGTCGGGGTCGACGAGCTCGGCGCTGGCCAGGTCGAGCAGAGCCGTCACCTCGCCACCGTCGAGATCGTCGAGGGCGAGCCAGCCGGTCAGGGTGGCACGGGCGCGGACCCGGTCGCGTACGGGCAGGGGAGCGAGGTCGGTCAGGTCGACGAGCGCTGGTGTCTCGCCCAGGTCGAGCAGGTTCCGGGCCACAGCGGCCCGGGCGGGCAGGGCCAGGCGCAACCGTCCGTCGGCGGCGACGGTGTGCCGTCCGACCAGGCCCGCGCGGTGCAGCGGGGTACGCAGGGTCAGTGACTCGGTGACCGCGAGCAGCGTACGCAGCCGCTCGGCCGGGGTGCCGGCCGTCACCGTCGGGAGCGTCTTGTCCAACGTGTCACCTCCGTTTAGGTTAGCCTTACCTTACTAGAGAGGTGATGATGAACCAGTCCCGCCCTAAGATCAAGCGCTCCCGCCGGCTCGGCATCCCGCTGACGCCCAAGTGCGTGCGCTACTTCGAGCGACGGCCCTACCCGCCGGGTGTGCACGGCCGGGCGCGCAGCAAGGAGAGCGACTACAAGGTCCGACTGCTGGAGAAGCAGCGCCTGAAGGCTCAGTACGACCTGCGGGAACGGCAGCTGCGGCGGGCGTTCGACCGGGCGGTGCGGCGCCCGGGCAAGACGGGCGAGGAATTGATGATCGACCTGGAGTGCCGACTTGACGCGCTCGTCCTGCGCGCCGGCCTCGCCCGCACCATCTACCAGGCCCGTCAGGCCGTCAGTCACGGGCACGTCAGCGTCAACGGCCGGCGGGTCGACCGGCCGTCCGCCCGGCTGGGCCCCGGAGACGTGCTCGCCGTACGCGAGGGTAGCCGGGCCAAGACGCCCTTCGTGATCGCCGCCGCCGGTACCCATGCCCCGCAGCGCCCCGCCGCGTACCTGGACGTCGACCTGTCCGGGTTGACCGCGCGGCTGACCCGGCTGCCTCAGCGCGCCGAGGTGCCGGTCCTCTGCGACGAGCAGTTGGTCGTCGAGTACTACTCCCGCTGAACCCGGATAGCCGGTGCGGCCCGGTCGGCTCTCGACGGTGACGGAGCCGTCCGGGCCCCCGGCGGACCGAAGGAGCGGTCCCCACTGGACGGTCCGGCGCCGCTCCGGGCCGCCCGCCGCCGGGGCCTGTTTCCCGAATATTTCGGATCGATCTCGGCCAAGGTCTTGACGATCTATGTTAGCGCTAACAGCATGGAGGCTCCCCGTAACACTCGCGTCTGGAGCCCCTCCATGCAGGTGTCTGACGGCCCTTCCGCCCTCCGCCCATCGCGCCGGATCCCTCGGGTGGCGGCCGGCATGCTGCTCTGCGCCGCCACCATCTCCCCAGGTGGTGTGGCGCACGCCGCCGACGAGTGGTCCCCTCCGTCGTCCTACACCTCGACCGACCGGGGGGACGGCACGTACAGCGTGCCGTTGCTGCGCTCCGACGTGCCGGACATCAGCGTGGAACGGGTGCCGGCGGCCGAGAACGACGAGGGCCGCGACGTCTACTACATGATCAGCACGACGATGCACCTCAGCCCGGGGGCGCCGATCATGAAGTCCCACGATCTCGTCAACTGGGAGATCGTCAACTACGTGTTCAACCGGGCGAGCGTCGGTGACGCGTTCTCGTTGCGCAACGGGCAGAACTCGTACGGACAGGGCCAGTGGGCCTCGTCGCTGCGCTACCACGACGGCGTCTTCTACGTCGTGTTCAACACCAACAACCTCGGCGGAGCGTACCTCTACCGCACCGACGACATCGAGAACGGCCCGTGGCAGCGCACCGCGCTCGGTCGGGGCCTGCACGACCCGTCGCTCTTCTTCGACGTCGACGGCACGCCGTACATCTTCCACGGCTCCGGGGGTACCAGCGCGGTGCGGCTCAACGCCGACCTGACCGCGATCACGGCGGACTACCCGAACATCTTCACCGCTGGTGACTACGCCGGCCAGCCGTTCATCGGCGGGCTGTTCGAAGGCGCGCAGTTCTACCACATCGACGGCTGGTACTACGCGGTGATCATCACCTGGCCCTCCGGCCAGGGCCGGCAGGTCGTCATGTTCCGCTCCCGGGAACTGCTCGGTCGCTACACCGCGGCGGGCGGCGTGAACACCTACGAGGCACGGGGCGTGCTCAACTCCAACGGCTTCGCGCAGGGCAGCCTGGTCCCGATCGCGCGCGACGGCGGGGCGACGGACTGGTACGGCATGTTCTTCCGGGACACCTTCCCGATCGGCCGCATCCCGGCGCTCATCCCCGCCACCTGGTCAGGCGGGTGGCCGACTTTCGGAGCCAACGGGGTCGTGGCGGTGGACGGCACCTTCGCCAAGCCGATCCGGCTCAGCCCCGCCGAGGAACTGTTCGCCCGGCAGCAGAGCATCGTGGTCTCCGACGACTTCGCCAACGACGCACCACACAAGTCGTACCTGGACGAGCAGTGGACGGCACCGCCGGGAGGCGAGGCGGAGATCGCGCCGAACGGCTCGCGGCTGGACCTGGCGTGGCAGTGGAACCACGCCCCGGACAACAGGTACTGGTCACTGACCGAGCGCGCCGGCTGGCTGCGGCTCACCGCCGGCAAGGTGGTCACCGGCGACTACGTCTACACCAAGCTCGCCAACCGTGCCGAACTCGCCTGGTTCGAGGAGGCCCGCAACACCCTGTCGCAGCGGACGTTCGGGCCACGGCAGTCGGTCGAGACCAGGATGGACATCTCCGGGATGAAGGACGGCGACGTCGCCGGTCTGGCCGCCTACAACCGTGGCTTCTCGTACGTGGCGGTCAAGCGGACCGGTGGCGTCAACACCATAGGCGTGGTGAACCGGGGGCAGCCGTTCGCTGTCGACCTGGACCAGGCGACGCTTGAGAACTTCCTGCCCGGCAGCACCGCACCGCTGGGCGAGGCGACCGAGGTGCACCTCAAGGCGGACCTCGACTTCGCCGCGCCGACAGGTCAGCTCTGGACCACCTTCCACTACAGCCTCGACGGGCGCCAGTGGTCCCAGTTGGGCAGCCGGGTCGGCCCGCAGACCCTCGACGGCAGTCTCGCCCACTTCATGGGGCACCGGGTCGGCCTGTTCAACTACGCGACGCAGCAGACCGGCGGGCATGTCGACTTCGACCACTTCCTGCTCAGCGACACGCTCACGGCTCAGGGCCGGCCGTTGGACACCAGTCGGCTCGAAGCCGCCATCGCGTACGCCGGGTCACTCGACGAGACCGCACATCCGGCCGACGCCTGGGCCGCGATGCTCGCCCGGCTGGCCGAGGCGCGAACGGCACAGGCCGGCGGGTTCGGCACCCAGAACCAGATCGACGCGCCGGAGCGGGCGCTGAGCTACCAGCTCGCCCGGCTCGGCGTACTCCGGATCGACCGGGCCGAACTGCCGGTGACCGTCGAGGCGCAGGCCCGCTGCGTCGGTGGCCGCGGGTACCTGGCCGTGCAGGCCCGTAACGACCACGACGCGCCTGTCGACATCGTCCTGGAGACCGCGTACGGCCAACGGTCGGTGTCGGACGTCGCGCCGGGTGCCCACGCCTACCAGCAGTTCAACACCCGGTCGGCGGCGGTGCCCGCCGGCACCGTGACAGTCCGGGTCAGTGGCACGGTCGACGGCCGGCCGGTGACCACCGTACGTACCGCGAACCATCCGGCCGCGGACTGCTGACCTGTTTCCCGACGACGGTCGGCCGGCACGACCTCCGTCGCTACCGAACCCCCGGATCCACCGCAGTGATCAAGGAGGATGTCAGTGACACATCGCGTGCGAAGGGCGGCGGTACGACGCGCCGCCGCTATCGTCACGGTCGGGCTCATGCTGGCCACGGGGCTCGGCGCCGGGTCGCCGGCCCAGGCGGACGACACCGATCTCGTCGTCAACGGCGGATTCGAGGACGGGCTCACCGGCTGGTTCGTCAACAACGGCAACGCGACCGACAGCGCCACGCTGTCGCTCACGGCGGACGCCCACTCGGGATCGACAGCCGTGCTCGTGACCAACCGGGCGACCACCGGGTCCGGCCCTATGCAGGACCTCAGCGGCCGGGTGCAGGCCGGGCAGACCTACTCCCTGACCGCCCGGATCAAGTACGAGAACCCGAACGGACCGGCGACGAAGCAGTTCTTCGCCACGATGCACTACGGCGCGGCGAACTACACGAACCTGGTGAGCGTGGTGGCCACGAAGGGGCAGTGGGCACAGTTCAACGGGACCTTCACCATCCCGGCCGGGCAGAACGTCTCGACCGCCCGGCTGTTCTTCGAGACGCCGTGGACGAGCACGCCGTCGTCGGACCCCGAGGTGCACCTGATGGACTTCAAGCTGGACGGCGTGTCGGTGGTCGGTGCCGCACCGCCGCCGGCACCGTCGAAGACCATCGAGGTGGTCGGCAAGCTGCCCGGCGAGCACAACCCCTTGATCGGGCACAAGTTCGGCGCTGACGGCTTCGGCTTCGTCCACGACGGCCGGGTCTACCTGTACCTGACGAACGACACCCAGGGGTACGCGCCGAACCCGAGCACCGGCGTCTCGCCGGGCATCAACTACGGCGACATCAACCAGATCACCGTGATCTCCACGACGGACATGGTCAACTGGACCGACCACGGTGAGGTCCAGGTCGCCGGGCCGAACGGCGTGGCACCCTTCACCACCAACTCGTGGGCCCCCGGCATGGCCAAGAAGGTGGTCGACGGCCAGGAGAAGTTCTTCCTCTACTACGCCAACAACGGCAGTTCGAGCAACGTGATCACGGGTGCGTCGCCGGTCGGCCCGTGGACCAGCGAGCGGACGAGCACGCTCATCGACGGCCGTACCCCGGGTGCCGAGGACGTCGCCTGGAAGTTCGACCCCGCGCCGCTCGTGGACTCCGACGGAGAGGCGTACCTCTACTTCGGTGGTGGCCCGGCGTCGACGAGCATGCCGCCGGCCGAGCGCTTCAACAACCCGAAGAACCTGCGGGCCATCAAACTCGGTGACGACATGGTGTCGACCGAGGGCACTGCGGCGGTGGTGGACGCCCCGGTGGCCTTCGAGGCGGCCCAGGTCTTCAAGCGCGACGGCAGGTACTACCTGTCGTACTCGTCGCACTTCGGCGGCAACGACTTCGGTGGCAACCAGACCCCGCTGCCCGGCTATCCCGGTGGTGGCCAGATCGGCTACATGATCTCCGACGACCCGATGGAGTGGCCGAAGGAGACCTACGCCGGTGTGCTGTTCCCGAACCAGTCGCAGTTCTTCGGCGCCGGCACCGGCGGCAACAACCACCAGTCGGTATTCGAGTACGAGGGCAGGTACTACTTCACGTACCACGCCCCGACGTTGAACAAGCGCATCAACGGCAACACCACCCAGGGGTACCGCAGCCCACACATCCAGGAACTGGCCTTCAACCCGGACGGCACGATCCAGCAGGTGGTGGGCACCTACGCCGGTGTCGACCAGGTCCGCGACTTCGACCCGTACCGGGTGTTCGAGGCGGAGACCTTCGGCTGGAGCAAGGGCGTGGCGACCGCCAAGGTCGACGGCGGGTCCGCGCAGTTCGGCGACGCCGCACCGAACCTGGTCGTGCGCGACATCGACGACGGAGACTGGACGGCGTTGTCGTCAGTGGACTTCGGTGACGGTGCCGGCAGCGTGACGGCGAAGGTCCGGCCGCTCGCCAGCGGCGGGTCGATCCAGATCCGACTGGGTGAGGTCACCGCGCCGGTCGTCGCGACCATCCCGGTCGACGCGCCACCGGGCGAGTGGACGGAACTGACAGCCGAACTCGACGGCGTCTCGGGCGTGCACGACGTGTACTTCACCTACGCCGGCCCGGCCGGTGTCGACCTCTTCGAACTGGACACCTGGGCCTTCGAGGCCGGCGCCGGGGCCGAGGTGCCGGTGACGGTCAGCGCCCAGTCGCGGTGCGTCGGCGGTAACGCCTACGTGGCGGTGCAGGCGCGCAACGACCATGACGCGCCTGTGGACGTGGTGCTGGAGACGGCGTACGGGCAGCGGTCGGTGACCGGAGTGGCGCCCGGCGCCAACGCGTACCAGCAGTTCAACGCGCGGACGCCTGCGGTGCCAGCCGGTGCGGCCACCGTCCGGGTCACCGTCGACGGCGTCGCGGGCACGACAGTGCGTACCGCCGATTACCCCGCCGTCACCTGCGGCGGCTGACTCCCGGTCCTTCCACCAGATGACAAACGGAGCAACGGATGAGCAGATGGAATCGCAAGCGGTTGGTCGCGGCGGGGGCCGCGGGCGTCCTCCTGGCCGGGTCGGCGGTGGTGCCGTCGCCGGCCCTGGCCGAGCCGGGTGACAGCGGCGAGGTGGAGGTGACAGTCGACATCGAGGAGATCCGGGAGCCGGGCGTGCTGGCGATGTCGATCGCCGGTGACTCGGTGGCGTTGACCGAGAACGGGTCGACCCTGCTGGTACGCCAGTTCGTGGGCGGGCTGCCGACGGTCACCGTCACCGACACCCGGACCGCCGACGAGGTGCCCGAGGGCGCGGCGTGGGCGGTGCTGGGCAGCGCCACCGACTTCGTCGGAAGCGCTGGTCAGACACCTATCGGTGCCGGGCATCTGGGCTGGAAACCGCGGTTGCTCGACGGCGGGGACACCGGCTCGGTCAGCGCGGGTGAAGAGGTCGTGACGGTGCTTGACGAGCCGTCGCAGCCGGGGAACAACGTGGGCCTGGTCGACCAGGAACTGCTGGTCTCGACGTTCGAATCCGGCGCGGTGGCCGGCGACGCGTACTCGGTCGACGCCGACCTGTTCCTGCGGACCCCGGCGGACGTGGCGGCTGGTTCGTACACCTCGACGTTGACCCTGTCCCTGTTCGAGTGAGTCCCGGTGCGGTGGCCGGACCACCGCACCGCCCGGGGGTCGCCGCTCGGCGGCCCCCGGGGCGCACCGTTGCAACCTCGAAGGGCTGTGATGATCCGATTTCTGTCCCGGTGGTCGGCTGTGTCGCTCGCGGTGCTGACAATCGTGTCGGTCGCACCTGTCGCCGCGTCGGCGGAGCCGACCGGGGCGACGGTGACCTGGGCGGTCCAGCCGGCGGACGCGCAGGGGCCGGACGGCCGTCGGTGGATCGAGCACACGCTGGATCCGGGCGCGGTGGTGACCGAGCACCTGGCGGTGCGCAACTTCGGTGACTCGCCTGTGGTGTTCGCCCTGCAGGCTGCCGACGGCTACCTGACCGACAAGGGCCGGTTCAACATGCTGACCTCCGGCCAGGAGTCGGTGGACGGCGGTACCTGGATCACGCTGCCCGAGACGGTGACCGTCGGGGCGAAACAGACGACAGTGGTGCCGTTCACCATCACCGTGCCTCCGGACGCGACACCCGGGGATCACCCGGCCGGTGTCGCGGCCACTGTGACGAGCACCGGCGGCACGGTGGCGGTGCAGAGTCGGGTCGGCTTCCGGGTCATGCTGCGGGCCAGTGGCACCGCCGCCGCCGCGGTGGCGGTCGAGGGACTGGCCGTCAGGTACGAGAGGTCGTGGAACCCCTTCGCCGCGGGCGGAGTGCACCTGACCTACACCGCGCGCAACACCGGCAACGTCGCGGTCATCGGCGACAGCACCGCGCGGGTGACCGAGATGTTCGGCCTGGCGGATCGGAACGCGTCCGCCGCCGTGCCGGAGTTGCTGCCCGGTGACGGCCGACAGGTCGAGGCCCACGTCGGCGGCGTCTGGGGGCTGGGACGGATCACCACCACGGTCGAGGTGACACCGGCGGTGCTCTCCGGTGACCCGGGCGGTGCCGAGATCCGGCCGACGACCACCACCGTCACCGTGTGGACGGTGCCCTGGGCACAGCTGGCGGTCATCGTCCTGATCGGCGCGCTGCTGCTCGGCTGGCGAACGATCGTCCGCCGACGTCGTCGGCAGCTCGCCCGGCTGCTCGATCAGGCTCGCGACCAGGGCCGCGTCGAGGGCCGCGAGTCCGTGCGCGCCGCCGACTGAGCAGGCGGGCGGCGGTGGACCTCCATTCCGGAATCGGCCGGGACAACCGAAACTTTTCCCATCTGAACAAAAAGATGACGGCCTATTGCGGAAAGCGCCGTCATCGCGAGGATGATTCGATGCGTCATCTCCCTCGGGCTCGCGCCCGCGTGGCCGCCGGCCTGCTGGCTCTGGCCCTCGCTGCCGGCGTCGTCCTCCTCGGCCCGGCCACGCCCGCCTCGGCACACGGCACCCTCGCCACGTCCACACCTGCCGACGGCGCCACCGTCGACGAGGCCGTGACGGCCGTGCAGCTCACCTTCACCGAGCGGGTCCGCGAGGACGCGTACTTCACGGTCACCGCGCCCGGGGGGGACCGGGTCGACAACGGCTGGACGCATGGCGAACCCCGCGAGCTGGACCGCCCGGTGCGGGAGTACTTCCTGGTCGACGGCGTGTTCGAGCCGCGCGAGTACACCACCGGATTTCCCGTCGTGCTGGCCCTCGCCCACCTGCCGGCGGCCGGTCAGTACTCGGTGAGCTACCTGTCGGTGGCCTCGGACGGTGACCCGGTACGCGGCACAGTCACCTTCCGGTACACCGGAAAGCCGACGGACGCGCCACCGAACTGGCAACCGCCCACCGGCCAGCCGGATCCGACCCTGCTCGCCGCCGCCGAGCAGCACGGGAACACCGGATCGCAGCCGGTCCCCGGGGTGACCGGCGACGTCGGAGCCACGCCCGTCACCCCGGTCCCGTCGGTAGCCGCCGCGCCCACCCCTGACGACTCGGGCGGCACCGGTCCGTTGGCCTGGGCCGCCGTGGCGGCGGCCGTCGTCGGGGTCGCCGGCTTCCTCGCCTGGCGGCGCCGGCCGGCCCGGGTCGAGCGCGGTCGCAAGTCGGTACGCCGGGGCGGTGCCGCCCGGTCGCGCGTCAAGCCCACCACACCCACGAAGGGACGCCGCACCACGGCGACCGCCACGAGTCGCGGCGCCCCGGCGGCGGCACCGGCCGCCCGGCGTGGCGCCAAAGCGGCACCGGCGGAGGCCCCGGCCCAGCGGTCAGTTACCACCGCACCGGTGCCGACAGGCGCGCCTGCGGCAGCCGCAGCCGCCACCCCCGAGACACCCACTGGCGGATCCGCCCCGACAGGCTGGTGGCACCGGATGGGCGACACCCGGCTCGCGCTGCTCGTCGGTGGACTTGTGCTGACGCTGTTGGCCGGCTTCGCCCTCGGCCGGATCGGCACCGCCGACGCACCCACAGCCACCGCCCCAGCGTCAGGCACGGCAGCGGGCGGTGCCACCCCGGACGCGGCCCAGGCGGTGGCGGCCGGCGACGGGCACGACCACGCGCCGGGAACCGGCCCGCACTCGCATCCGGGTGACGGCCAGGACCAGGCCGGCGGTACGACGGTGAGCGTCGCCGGGTACACGCTGAAGCCGGTGCTGCGTGCCCAGAGGGCCGGCGCGACCGAGGACTACCGGTTCCGGGTGGTGGCTGTGGACGGGCAGCCGGTGACCCGCTTCGCGGTGGTGCACGACAAGCCGCTGCACCTGATCGTGGTCGGTCGTGACCTCGGCGGATACCAACACCTGCACCCGACGATGGCGACCGACGGCACCTGGAGCGTGCCGCTGAAACTCACCAGACCCGGCGGCTACCGCGTCTACGCGGACTTCACAGTCATCACCGGCGACGGCCGGGAACTGCCGCTGGTGCTCGGCGTCGACCACGAGGTGCCGGGCAACTACGAACCGGCCGGGCTGCCCCCGCCGCAGCCGCAGGCGACCACAGGTCCGTACGCGGTCTCCATGGCCGGCACGCCCACCATCGGCATGACCGTTCCGTTGACCTTCCGGGTCGACCGTGCCGGGCCGGCGCGGCTGGAGCGCTACCTGGGCGCGTACGGGCATCTGGTCGTGGTGCGCGAGGGCGACCTGGGCTACCTGCACGTCCACCCGCAACCGGAGCTGGTCGACGGTGCCGTCACGTTCTGGCTGACCGCGCCTAGCACCGGCCGTTACCGGGCGTTCTTCGACTTCCAGGTCGACGGGAAGGTGCACACCGCGGCGTTCACGATCAACCTGGCCTGACGTCCTCGCCCGCCGAGGAGGCCGCGGTCGCCGGATCACCTGTCGCCAGGGCGGCGCCCCGGGGGGTGTGCCAGTAGAGCACCTCGCGCCCCGAGCGGCGCTTGGTCACCATGCCCGCGTCGAGCAGCACCCGCAGGTGGTCCCCGACCGCCCCCAGGGACAGGCCGGTGAGCGCGGCCAGGTGCGAGGTGCTCAGCGGCGTGCCCAACCGGACCAGGATGGCGGCGCGGTTCGGGCCGATCAGCCGGTCCAACCCGTCCGGGGTGGGCGGGGACATCTCGGCGAGGATGCCGCTGGCCGGGTAGACCATGCCGAAGCGGTCCTGGTCCCACACCACCCAGCCCCGGGGACAATGCGCCGGGACGAACACCAGTTGTCCGGCCCGGTCGAGGGGCAGCGGGGCGGCGGGGTGGTCGTTGACCTGGAGCCAGCCGTCGCCCAGCCACCGCATCCCTGGGTTGAGGTCGGCGAAGAGCCCCGCCCAGCCCTGAGCGCTCAGCCGCGCGGTCCGGGCGACCACGTCGGCCCGCAGCCGATGCTCCCGCTCCGGCCACTCCGGGCGCACCGTGTGGGTCCAGACCCAGTCGAGCAGATACACCACCTGCTCGGTCAGACCGTCGTGGCACAGCACCTCGGCCAGCGGCCCCGGCCGGGTCACCCGCAGGTCGGTGCGGATCCGCTCGTCGGAACGGGCGGCCACGACTGCCGGTTCCTCGGCGAAGGTCGGCGTCGCCGTCGTAGGCGGCAGGGTGAGGAAATCAGCCATCCAGCGGGGCGCGAAGGCCGCCGCCAGCAGCGCCGGAAGCGCCGGCCGCCGGGCCAGCATCCGCTGGTACGCCGCGAGGTGTGGCCGCCGCCAGGAGTGTTGCCACGGGTGCCGGGGGTTGTGCAGCGCCTTCAGCGCCGCCACCGTGTCCGTCATCGGCGAGATGACGAAACGACTGCCCGCGAGCAGATCAACAGGCACCCGCCACATCGACATCTTTCGCCCCCAGCCGTAACTCTACGCCGTGCCGCGTCGACAGCCGACGATCGTCGACGTGAGGACGTACTCGGAACTGTTCGCCGTGACCGAATTCCGCCACCTTTTCGTGGCCAACTGCGCCGCCATCGCGGCGCACACCACGTCGTCGCTGGCCCTCGGTTCGCTCACCTACGCAGTGACGGGTTCGGCGCTGCTCACCGCGCTGAGCATGTTCGGCGCGCCGCTGGCCAGCGTGCTCGGCAGCCTGACCCTGCTCTCCGCGGCTGACAGCCTGCCGCCGCGCCGGGCGCTGACCCTCGCCGCGCTCGTCGGCCTCGCCGGCGCGGTGCTCCAGGCCGTTCCCGGTCTGCCGCTGTGGGTGCGCTTCGCGCTGATCCTGCTCGTGGCCTACGTCGGTTCGGTCACCGGTGGCGCCCGATGGGCGCTGATCAACGACATCCTGCCCGCCGACGCGTACGTGCTGGGCCGGTCCACGATGAACGTGAGCGTCGGCGTCATGCAGATCGCCGGCTTCGGGGCGGGTGGGTTGCTGCTGGTCTGGCTGAGCCCGTATCAGGTGTTCCTGGTGGCCGCCGCGCTGCGTGCGCTGGCCGTGGCGGTGACCTGGCTCGGGCTGCGGGAGCGGCCGGCGCGGGCCGGTGAGCGTACCTCGACGGCCCGCACCATGCGGGTCAACCGGGAGTTGTGGGCGGACCCGGGACGCCGATCGCTCTACCTGAACCTGTGGCTGCCCAACGGGCTGATCGTCGGCTGCGAGGCGCTGTTCCTGCCGTACGCGGGCGACCGGGCCGGTTTCCTCTTCGCCGCCGGTGCCGTCGGCATGCTCGCCGGTGACGTGCTGGTGGGACGGTTCCTGCCGGCCGCCGCGCGGCAGCGGTCCGTGCTGCCGCTGCGGCTGCTGCTTCCGGTTCCCTACCTGGTCTTCCTGATCCACCCGTCGCTGCCGCTGGCGATGCTTCTCGCGCTTGTCGCCTCGGTCGGGTTCGCCGTCTCGCTGCCGTTGCAGGAGCGGCTGATCGCCTGCTCCCCGCCGCAGAACCGGGGCCAGGTGCTGGGCCTGCAACAGAACGGGATGCTGGCCGGACAGGCGGTGTTCGCGGCGCTGGCCGGTGCGGTCGCCGACCTGCTGCCGACCCACCGGGCGGTGGCCGTGATGGCCGGACTGTCGCTGGTCACGACGCTGCTGCTCACTCGCGGACTACGGCGGACCGCGCCGACGCCTGTCCAGTGCAACCGAACGGCGCCCGCCGACGTCCGATCGGCATGAGCATTCGTCGAAGCGGACGGCTGGCGGTCGTCCCCCTGCTGTTGCTGACGTCCGCGGCCTGCGGCCAGCAGGCCGGTGGTGTCGGGTCGGGAGAGGCGGACCAGCCCGAGCGGTCCTACTCCGCCGACGCGGTGGTGTTCCGGATGGATCACACAGGCGGTTTCGTGACGCCGGCCATGCTGGCCACCCGGCTACCCGCGATAAGTGTCTACGGTGACGGTCGCGTGATCACGCAGGGGCCGGTGCCGATGATCTATCCCGGGCCGTCGCTGCCCAACCTTCAGCTGGGCACGATCAGCGCCACCCAGGTGGAGGATCTGCTCAAGGCGGCCCGTGCCGCAGGGGTGGGCGGCGCGGTGGACCTGGGCCGACCACCGGTCGCCGACGCCCCCTCGACCCGCTTCACCGTCCTCGGGGACAACGGGGTCGAGGAGTTCGAGGTGTACGCCCTCGCGGAGTCTGGCGGCGCGGAGACCGGTCTCACCGCCGACCAGCGGGCGGGCCGGGACAAGCTACGCGAGTTCGCCGACTCGCTGACCGCCGAGGCCGGCCCACTCGCTGCCGCGCAGGCGGACCCGCAGCCGTACGCGCCGACCGCCGTCGCGGCCGTCGCGGAGCCCTGGGTCGCCAACGCCGACGTCGGTCAGCAGCCCGAGGTGGCCTGGCCCGGGCCGGCGTTGCCCGGCCCTGAACTCGGCGAGGGCGTGGGACTGGGCTGTGTCACGGTGACCGGTGACGAGGCGCAGCGGTTGCTCACCGCCGCGGCGGCGGCGAACGCGGCCACCCCGTGGACCTCGGACGGCAAGCGGTGGACGGTGACCCTGCGGCCACTGCTGCCCGACGAGAGCGACTGCGGCGACCTGACCAGCAACCGCTGATCCCGGTCCGGGCGGCCGGTCACCGGCCGCCCGGGCACCTCCGCCGGGCTGCTGGCGCCGGCCGGTTAGGCTGCCGCGCGATGAGCAAGAGGTTGTCTCGCATCCTGGTCTACGGGGTCCACGGCTCCGGCAAGTCCACCCTCGCGCAGTGCCTGTCCGAGCGGCTCGGGCTGCCCTGGTACCCGGTCGACGACCTGCTCTGGGAACCGAACTGGGTCGAGGTGTCGGTGGCGTTGCAACGCAGCCGGATCGAGACGATCTGCCGACAGGACCGCTGGATCCTCGACGGGGCGTACCACGGTTGGCGGGACGTGCCGTTGGCCCGCGCGGACCTGGTCGTCGGCCTGGACTATCCGCGTGGGTTGTCCTTCCGCTGGTTGCTGCGGCGCACGCTGCGCCGGCTGTCGACGGGGGAGGAGATCTGCAACGGCAACCGCGAGTCGCTGGGGAGTGTGCTGTCCACCGAGTCGGTCCTGATGTGGCATCTCACCGAGTTCGGTCGGGAGCGGCGGCGGCTGCGAGCCTGGCACGGCGACCCGAGCGGGCCGCCGGTGCTGCTGCTCGACTCTCCGGAGGCCCTCGAACACTGGCTGGCCGGCCTACCGCCCCGGTGAGGGATCGGCCAGGTGTGCCAAGGTCCGGCCGGGCGTGACGGCGTGCCCGGGACGGGTGCTGCTGCCGGAGCAGGCCGACGCTACGGTGGGCGGATGGACGAACTCGTGGCGCTCTACCGGCAAGGTGACACCTCGGGAACCGCCACCGGCACCGCACCACGCAGTGCCGTACGGGCCGGCAACCTGCCGCACGCCGCGACTGCGGTGCTGCTGCGTGACGAGCGGGACCGGGTCTATGTCCATCGTCGTACCGACACGAAGGACGTCTACCCGGGTATGCACGACGCCTTCGCCGGGGGTGTGGTGCTGGCCGGCGAGGACCCGACCGAGGCGGCGGCCCGGGAACTCACCGAGGAACTGGGCGTCACGAACTGCGAGATCCGGCCCTGCCTGCGGTACTGGTACACCGACGCGCGCACCAACTACCTCGCGTACGTCTTCGAGGCCCGCTACGAACGGCACAGGTGCGGCCCGGTGGTGCATCAGCCCAGCGAGGTCGCCGACGGATGGTGGCTCGACCTGGCCGAGCTGGTCGCCCGGCTCGCCGACCCGGCCTGGCCGTTCGTCCCCGACGGGCGGGCCACCCTCGATCACTACCTGCGGCAGGGGCCACGCTGGGTGGAGCTCGGCCAATCGCCGTGAGCGCGACTGTCGCGGCCATGAAGATGGGTCCATGGGGCCGTTTCTCCGAGGGCGCGTGGAGCCGACCACGGAGACGCACCGGACGACGCGGTACGAGATCTTCTTCGATCTGGTGTTCGTCTTCGCCCTGACCCGGATCACCGCCTACATGGTTGGTCACGCCTCGCCGTTGACCCTGCTCAAGGGCCTGGTCGTCCTGCTGCTGTGGATCTCCTGGCTGATCTACGCCTGGCTGGGTAACCAGGCCCGCGCTGACATCGGGCTGATCCGGGCCGGCACCACCGCCGCGATGGGCCCCATCTTCCTCATTGCCGTGGTCATCCCGAACGTCTGGGGACCGGGCCTGGGCTCGCGCCTGATCCTGGTGCTGTCGTATCTCGTGGTGCGGATTGTTCATCTGGCCCTCTACCGTCGGGCGGCCGAGGGCGACCGCCGGCTGCACCGCACGCTGCGCCTCTACACCACGACCACCGCGCTGTCCTGGATCCCGTTCGTCGTCGGTGCCGTCCTCGGCGGTGACGTGCAGTTGTGGCTCTGGACGGCGGCGGTCGCCGTGGACTTCGCCGCGCTGTTCGGCGGGGTCGCCCGGTATCTCGCGGGAGATGTGTTGTTCCGGGGGCTGAGCGTCGGATCGGTGCCCCCCGCGCAACTGCTCGCACCCGTGGTGGCGCTGGCGCTGCTGCCGGCCGGGCGGTTCCTGCCCGGCCTGGTCGCCCTCGCCCTGCTCGCCGCCTTCCTCGTGGTGCCCGTCGGCTACGAGCGGGTCTTCGGTGCCGGTCGTGCCTCCAGCCCGCCCGTCGCCACCACGAAGCGCGAGCCGGGGCGCTGAGCCCGGGCCCGCGCGTCGGGGTCAGAAGCCGAGAGCTGACCTTCCGCCGACCACCGGCAGGCGCAGCTCACTGCGGTGCGGTGCGACCCGCAGCCGGGTGCCGCCCAGCGGTAACAGGGTGTACTCCTGGTCGCTGGAGAAGATCACCAGACCGATCCGGTGGCCTGCCGGGAAGACGTGGTCCTTGGGCTCCAGGGTCCACCGCAGGTCGTACAGCCTGCCCTGGCGCAACGGGTCGGTGCGGGACGGGCTTCGGCGGTTCTGCGGGTCCATCCAACCCCGGGTCACCACTGTCGGGGCGGCGGTCGAACCGGTCGGCCCGTAGTCGACCAGGTACGCGGAGAGGTTCGCGTCCGGCTTGTTGTCGATCGCCAGCCGCAGCCGTAGCTCCGGTCGGCCGGAGACCCGGACGTCCCGGGCCAGCGTGGGGGAGAGGTAGGCCAGCCGGTGCGGGCTGGCCGTGTCGGGGTCGGCGACCAGGGTGTCCGGATGGATGGTGCGACCCTCGTCGACAAAGCTCTGCTCGACCGCGCGCCTCGGCGCCGTGACGGAGGTGAGGGTGCCGACGGCGGCGGCGTCGGTGGCGGCCAGCCGCAGCGGCACCTCCCGGCTGCCCGGATCGGGCCAGTTGGCGTACGTCGTGTAGGCGCGGTCCTCGCGCTGCACCACCGCTGTCGGCTCGTCCATGATCCCGTTGGGCACCTGCCACAGCCAGTGGTCAAACCAGCGGTGCTCGGTCTGCTTCCAGGTCCAGGTGCGGCCGTCGGGCAGGGTCACCGAGGCCGTGTTGCCCGGCCCGCCGTGCCCGCCCTGGTGCAGCCAGATCCGACGGGGCACGTGGTGCCGGGTCAACTCGTCCCACCAGCCGGCAAAGTGCTCGGTCTTCACGTTCCAGTCGTTGAGCCCGTGGACGACGAGCACGCTGGCCCGTACCCGGCCGGCGTCGAGGTGGTCGCGGTCGCGCCAGAACGCCGAGTAGTCGCCGGTGACCCGGTCCTGCCGGGCGGTGAGCTCGGCGATCTCGTCGGCGCAGCGCCCCTCGGCCCGGGCCCGGCCGGCGGTGAACCCGGCCAGCACGTCGGTGTCCTCACCCTGGTACGTCCCCGGCGCCACCACCAGACCGTTGGCGCGGTAGTAGTCGTACCAGCTGCTGATGGCGGCCACCGGCACGATGGTCCGCAGCCCCGGGACGCCGGTGGCGGCCACCTGGTTGGGCAGCGTGCCGTTGTAGGAGACGCCTGTCATGCCGACCGCCCCGGTGGTCCAGTCGGCGGTGACCGGCGCGCCGGCCGCGTCGTACCCCTTCGCCCGCCCGTTCAGCCAGTCGATCACCGCCCGGGTGCCGAGCGTCTCCGCCCGGTCGCCGCTTGTCGGGCAGCCGTCGGAATCGCCGGTGCCGACGCTCTGCCCGAGCACCACAGCGTATCCCCGGGGCACGTAGTAGTCGTCGAGCGAGCCGGGCAGGTTGGCCTTCCCCGTCGCCCGCTGCGCGGTCACGTCGCCGGTCCGTAGGCCGGACCGGCTGTCGACGTCGTTCTGCGGCAGCTCGTCCACAAGCACGCTCGGGTACGGCACGTCGTACCAGACGTCCTTGCGGTACGGGCTGTGCTCGAAGATGACAGGCACCTTGAACCCGTCGGTGGCGGTCTCCCGGGGCCGGGAGATGTCGATCGCCACCCGGTCGAGCCGGCCGTCCCGGTCGGTGTCCACGGTGGTCTGCACGTACACCCGTTCCTCGATCGCGTCGGCGAACGGGAACACCGGTTGGGTCATGCCGTCGACGACCACGATGCCCGGGGTGGTGGTGGGTGCGGGCCGTGCCGCCGCTGGCGCCGCGTGCCACGTCAACGTGCCGGACAGACCGATGCCGAGGATGGCCAGCAGGCGGGGGGACCGACGCACGGGCGTCTCCCTTCGATGGGCGACAACATATTTACGCCTTGCTATGTTATCGCTCACCGGTTACGTTGCGGAGGCAGGAGCGAAGGGCACGCTCCGACGTCCCCCGCCCGGTCGGTGACCGGGTGAGCCGAGGCGCCCGGCGCCGGCTGACGGGCACTGCGGGCCCCGTGCGGGACGGGTCACGCCGCCGGTCCAGGGCGGCTGACGGTACGTCGCGGGAGCCGTGGCACACGTCGAAACTCGCCGCCCCGGGTCGCCCACCTGATCCGACAGCCCGGGCCGGTGTCGCACCGTATCCAGGCACATCACCGCGGTACGCCGGCCGTTCCCGGCGCTGCCGCCACAGTGATGCGCCGCACCGCCGCGCGTCCACAGCGGGCGCGGAATGGAGTACACCATGTCCAGGCGTCTATCGATAGTCGGGCCTGTCGCGCTCGCGGCCCTGATGGTGCTGGCCGCCGCCGGCACGGCCCTGAGCGCCAACCCCGGCAGTGTCCCGGCCGCCCAGTCGGGCATCCTGGCCGCGACCGCCGGCTGCGGCAAGGCACCCACCCTGCGCAGCGGTACCCACACCATCCAGAGCAGCGGCAAGAACCGCAGCTACATCCTGCGGGTGCCGGACAACTACAACAACAACAACCCGTACCGGCTGGTCTTCGGGTTCCACTGGCTCAACGGCTCGGCGACCGACGTCGCCACCGGCCAGACCGTGCAGCGCGACACCTGGGCCTACTACGGGCTGTTGCCGCTGTCGAACAACAGCACCATCTTCGTCGCGCCGCAGGGCCTCAACGCCGGCTGGGCCAACTCCGGTGGCGAGGACGTGACGTTCGTCGACGACATGCTCCGGCAGATCGAGGGCGACCTCTGCGTCGAGACCACGCAGCGCTTCGCGCTCGGCTTCAGCTACGGCGGCGCGATGAGCTACGCCGTCGCCTGTGCCCGGCCGAACATCTTCCGGGCCGTCGCCGTCTACGGTGGTGCGCAGCTGAGCGGCTGCAGTGGCGGCACCCAGCCGGTCGCCTACTTCGGGGCGCACGGCATCCGCGACAGCGTCCTCAACATCTCCAACGGTCGGTCGCTGCGGGACCGGTTCGTCCGCAACAACGGTTGCACCGCGCAGAACCCGCCGGAACCCTCGCAGGGCAGCCTCACCCACCGCAGCACCACCTACTCGGGCTGCGCCTCCGGCTACCCGGTCGTCTGGGCGGCGTTCGACGAGGGACACATCGCCGCACCGCAGGACGGCGCTCCCGGTGACAGTGGCTCCCGGACCTGGCTGCCGGGCGAGACCTGGCGGTTCTTCACCCAGTTCGGCGGCGGCACCACCCCACCGCCGAACCCGACCACCCCGCCGCCGAACCCGACCACGCCGCCCCCGAACCCGACCACCCCGCCGCCCGGTGGTGGGGCGTGCCGGGTCACCGCCGAGGTCAACGCCTGGAACAACGGGCTGACCGAGCAGATCACCATCACCAACACCGGCAGCTCGACGATCAACGGCTGGTCGCTTGTCTTCACGCTGCCCGGCGGGCAGACCATCACCGGTGGCTGGAACGCCAGCTACTCACCGACCTCGGGGCAGGTGACGGCCCGCAACGTCTCCTACAACGGCACCATCGCCCCGAACGCGTCGGTGGGCATCGGCTTCCAGGCCACCCACACCGGCAACACCGCCAGACCCAGCTCGTTCACCCTCAACGGCGCGGCCTGCACCGTCAGCTGATCCGTACCGTCCCGTCCGGGCGCGGACCCACCCGGGTCCGCGCCCGGCTCCTCGCGGTGTACGCCGTCGACGCGTCGTACCGAACCGCCTCGGGCCGACGACGCGGACGACAAGCCCTATGCTCCGCACCGTGCCGCTGACCTTCCCCTCGCATCTCGCGCCGGCGCTGGCGCTGAAGTGGTGGCGGCCACTGTGGTTCGACGGGGTGGCGTTGAGCACCGGCGCGATGTCGCCGGACGTCGCCTATCTGGCGACCGGCCCGACCGGCCGAAGTTTCGCCGACACCCATTCCTGGCCGGCGCTGCTCTGGTGGTGCCTGCCGGTGGCGCTGACGTACGCGGCGATCTTCCGGGCCGGCGCCGACACCGTCCTGGCTCACCTGCCCGGCGACCGTTGGTTCGGCTGGGGCGGCCACGGCTCCCTGGCCCGGTGGCCGCACCGCTGGTGGATCACGATCAGCTCGGCGTTGCTCGGGGCGGCGAGCCACCTCGGCTGGGACTGGCTGACCCACACCGACGGCTGGCTTCGAGTGGTGTTCGGTCTCCACTGGTCGAGCGTCACGGACGTCGCCTGGTGGACGGTCTCGGATCTGACGAGCAGCCTCGTCGGCGCGTTGCTCGTCGTGGTGTTCGCCGTACGCCTCGGCCGGCGGGAAGCGCCGAGGGTCGGTGTTTGTCGGGTTGCGCCGCCACGTCGGCGTCCGGCGCTGTTCTGGAGCGTTGCCGCGCTGGTGGCCGCTGCCGGCCTGGCGCTCGTGCCGCTGCTTCCCGGTGCCACCGCCCTCGCCGTGACAATCGTCCGGGCGCTGCACGTCGTGGGTCTGGCCCTGCTGGCCGGCGCCATCGCCGTCCGGACCTGGTCTTATGCTTCGCCGTCTCACACGAGGTGAACCCGCCACCCGCCACCCATGCCGCACCTTCAACACATCCGACTGACAGCAATGTGAAACGCGCTCTCAGTCCATGACGGCGGTGGCCTCGACCTCGACGAGGTAGTCGGGGCCGGCGAGGGCGCTGACGCCCAGCCCGGTGAACGGCGCGACCGGAGTGACGTCGAGTTTCGCGGCGGCCCGGGTGATGCCGTCGATCAACGGCGTCATCTTGTCCGGGGTCCAGTCGACGACGTACACGGTGAGGCGTACCACATCACCGAAGGACCCACCGACCCCGGCCAGGGCCTTGGCAACGTTGAGGTAGCACTGCTCGACCTGCGCGGCGAGGTCTCCGGCGCCGACCGTGCCCCCGTCCGCGTCGACGGCCACCTGGCCGGCGATGAAGACCTGCTTCGCGCCGGTCGCGACCGCGACGTGACGGTACAGGTCGGTAGCCGGCAGTCCTTCGGGATTGACGAACGAGACGGCCATGCTGCGCTCCTTCCGGAAGAGTCGTCGATCGGCGACTCCTCAAAGCTCGGCCTACCGGTCGTGGGACAGGCGGACCCGTTCCCTCAGCTCGTGGAGGATCCGCTCGGTCACGCCCGTCCTGTTGGGGCGTTGGAGGTGGGAGTACACGGTCTGCCAGGGCGGGAAGTCCACCGGCAGGTACGGCCACGTACAGGATGCCGTCGACGACCGCCCGGCGGGAGTGCTTCTCTGGTTTGTCCGTCTACCGGCCCGGTCAGGCTCATCGATCGAAGCCGGATCGTCGTACTCGCCGAGACTGCACCGACCCGCCACTGGCCAGTGAACCGGCTAGATCGGGAAGCGGCCGTTGCGCCACTGCCAGTGGCGCCCGGCCTTGAGGTGGTCGACGACCGCGCGCTGGAGCATGGTGTGGCGCGGCAGTTGATCCAGCGGTGTGGTCAGGCTGCGGAACACGAAGCGCCGCACCTCGACGTCGGCGTCGATTCCCTCCGGCTCCTCGTAGGGCTCCAACTCGAACCTGCGCTGGAACCGGACGATGTTGGAGTCCTCGGGCAGGTACTCCCGCAGCTGCGGGTCGAGCAGCCACGAGCCGCAGGCGAAGGCCGTGTAGTGCTCGTCCGGGAAGTGGCGCGGGAAGAACGCCCGGGCCTCGTCGAGCGAGGCGTCGATCGCCTCGGGGGTCATCGGCCCCGACTCGGGGATGTGCAGGCTGATGGCGGTCCCGCCGCGATGGTGCTGGAGCCGGCCGAGTTCGTAGACGCTGCCGCGTGCGTGCAGTGTCAGCCAGCTCTGCATCACCGGCCAACCCTCGCGGTTCATCCGCCTGTCGATCGCGAGGTTGCGACCCAGGTCGGCGAGGGTCACCCAGGAGACGGTGTCGGGAACACCGTGGTCACGGTGGTACTCCAAGGCCACGTCGACCAGGGCGAGGTATGCGTAGACATAGAGATGTTGCCAGGCGGGGCCCCGCTCGCGCGGCAACGCCGGACCAGGGGGCAGCCATTCGTGGCCCCCCAGATCCGCGCGGACCAGGGCGATCGAGCGGTCGAGCAGCCAGCGCAGCTCCGGGGTCCACAGCGTGGAGTCGGGGTCGGGCCAGCCCGCCATGATCTCGGCGGCGTCGTCCGGTCGCACCGCGAGCCGGTCGAGCAGCGCGGGAGCGTCGGCTCTGGCGGGCACCGGTGCCGATGGGAGGTCGCCAGCGAGCCGGTGCACGCGTTCGACGTCCTCCACGGATACTCCGAGCGCGGCGGCGATGTCGTCCAGATCCACACGGACGACACTAGCGACCGGTGCGGTCGTTGCAACAGGCCCGAACCCGCGCCGACCCGAGACCCGGCGACGAGTTGGGAGTTTGTGGCGATGGCGTGATCCCCGGGGGGTGTGCCTACAGCTCGGCGAACCGGCGTCGCCGGGGCGAGATGCGGCCGGTGCGGGCTGTCGCCGCGCACCGGCCGCGACGGACCGGTCGCTCAGGGGGCGAGCGCTGCGGTCAGCCGTTCGGTGTTGGTCCGGAACACGCCGAGCAGATCCAGATCCTTGCCGGGGTAGTTGACGAGCTTGACCCGGGTGGCGCCGGGGATCTTCGGGTCCACGTCCGGCACGTGGGCGTTGGTGAAGACCAGCTTGGGCTTCTTGGCGGTAAGGGTCGCCCGCTCGCTCGCGGTGACCGGCTCCGGCCCGTACAGGTCGGTGACCTCGATCCCGGCGAATGAACCCCAGTAGCCGACGAACAACTCCGACACCGCCGTGGGCGCCGGGTTGGGAAGGGCGGCCTTCGCCTGGCCGGACAGCGCGGTGTACTCGGCGTTGAAGGTGCTCAACCACGCCTTCGCCGCGTCGGCGGTGCCGAACGTGTTGGCCAGTCGGGTCACCTCCGAGGCGATCTTCCCGGGGGTGGCCTCGACGGGGATTACGGTGATGAGCTCGCTGTCGCCGGCCGCCTTGATGAGCCGAGGCGCGAAGCCGTCGGTCTCGGCGTACAGGACGTAGTCGGCGTCGGCGGCGGCCTTGAGATCGCGGGCCGTCGGCTGGAAGTCCGGCGGGTGTTCGACGTCGGCGGGGGCGACGAGGGTGACCTCGCTGGCGCCGGCGGCCTTGGCGAGCGCGCCGACCCAGGTGGTGGAGGCGACCACCTTCGGCCCTGGTGTGGCGGGTGCGGAGGAGGTGGTGTCACCGGTTGGTGCGGAGCGGGTGGGGTCACCTGCCGGCGTGGAGTCGTCAGTGCCGCCGCAGCCACTGGCGAACAGAGACAGGGTTACCGCCGCGGTAAGCGCGGCGGCCCGGACAAATCGCATTGTGCTCCTCGAGGATCCATCGAATCGCAGCCGGTAGCGGACGGGTTTCCCGACGGCGGCGGCTCTCAGGGGTTGGGTGGGGTGACCGCGATGATCAGGTGGGCCGGCTGGTTGCTGGCGTTGCGGTAGAGGTGGGCCAGGCGGGAGTCGAAGGTGACGGCCTCGCCGGAGGTGAGGGTGTACGCCTCGCCGCCGATGTCGGCGACCACCTCGCCGCTGATGACGATGGCGCACTCGGTGGAGGGGTGGGCCCACGGCTCGGCCGAACTGGCGTCGCCGGGCGCGAGGTGGGCCTGGAGCACCTCCAGATCCCCGCGCCCCGGCGTGAGGCGCTCGTAGGTGATCTGGCCCGGGGGAGCGGTGAGCAGGCTGCGGCTGCCCGACCTGCTGATGTGCACCGCCGGTGCTTCGGGTTCGGAGAACAGCTCGGCGATCGAGGTGTCGAACACCTGCGCGAGTTTTCGCAGGGTGGCCAGGCTCGGGTCGGTCGCCCCGTTCTCGATCTGGCTGAGCAGGGCGGGTGACACGTCGGCGGCTGTGGCGAGCTGCCGCAGCGTGAGGGAGTGCTGCTGGCGCAGGACGCGGAGCCGGTCACCGAGCATGGGAACCTCGATCCGATAACAGTGTGGCTAAAAATGTTTGACCAAGCTACACGGCCGTGTTTAGGGTGGTCAAACAAGAGGCCGGCGCTGTTTGGTACTGGTAGACACGCCGCGTCCAGGCACGAACCGGACGTACACGAGTCCGGCTACATCCAACCCTGCGACGACGCACCCCGAGAACCCGACGCACCCCTGAGAACCCGGAACACCGTCACTGGCCGTCCGGGCCCGGCCGTGGTGGTGCCGCCGGACGTCGATGCCCCGCGGGTCCCGCGCAGCGGGCCGCGCCATACGAAGGTAGGAACAGCATGTCGGTGTCCCCCCGCCGGCTCCGCGCCGGAGCGCTCGCTCTGGCGACGCTGGCCGTCATCTCCACCACCGCCTGCACCGCCGGCGGCAGCGGTGGCAACGCGAACAATGGCGCGGCCACGACGCTCACCGTCAACACGTCGTTCGTGCTCAAGACCCTCGACCCCGGCCGCGTCTACGAGGCGACGGGCCTGACCGCCGTGCACGCCCTCTACGACACCCTGCTCACCTTCGAGGGCTCCGACGTCGGTACGCCGGTCCCGGCGCTGGCCGAGTCGTACGAGACCTCGCCCGACGCGAAGACCTTCACCTTCAAGCTGCGCTCCGGGGTGACCTTCTCCGACGGCAGCCCGCTCACCGCCGACGACGTGGTGTTCTCGCTGAACCGGTTGAAGAACATCAAGGGCAGCCCGGCGGTCACGGTGAGTGAGCTGAGTGTCAGCAAGACCGACGACAGTACCGTCGTGGTCACCTCTGCCACACCCAACCCCAACGTGCCTGTGGTGCTGGCGATGCCGTCCACAGGCGTGCTCAACGCCAAGGCCGCCCAGGACAACGGCGCCAAGGACGGCGAGGACGCCGCGCAGGGCGACACCGCGCAGCAGTACCTCGACACCAACTCGATCGGCAGTGGCCCGTACGTGCTCAAGTCGTACGAGCCGGAGTCGCAGGTGGTGCTGGAGGCCAACCCGAACTACTGGGGCGAGAAGCCGCAGTTCGAGCGGGTGGTGCTGCGCAACATGGACGTACAGACCCAGAAGCTGACGATGCAGCGCGCCGAGAGCGCCGAGATCTCGCTGGATATTTCCGGCAAGCTGCTCGACGGGCTGCCGGAGAGCCTGCAGACCTCAGGTGTGCAGGACACCGTCTACTTCCTCTTCCTCAACGCCGACCCGGCCGTGTCGGCGGTGACCTCGAACCCGAAGTTCAACCAGGCGTTGCGCGCCGCCATCGACTACCAGGGCATCGCCGCCCTCTACGGCGCGGGCGCCGCCCCCGGCGCGGGACTCGTCGCGCCGGCCTTCCCCGGCACCCTGCCCGGGAGCGAGGCGTCCACCCGGGACGTGCCGAAGGCCAAGGCGCTGCTCGCCGAGGCCGGCCTGACCAACCCCACAGTCACGTTCAACTACCCCGCCATCACCTACAAGGGCGTGGACCTGGGCACCGTCGCCACAAAGGTGCAGGGCGACGCCGCCGAGGCCGGCATCACGTTGGAGTTGAACCCACAGCCGCTCACCTCCTTCCTCGACGAGATGCGCGGCGGTAAGTCACCACTGGGCTTCACCCCGCAGAGCCTGAACTACCCGGTCGCCGACTCACTGATCAACAACATGGCACCCGGCCAGGCCACCGCGCTGCGCTCGGGCTGGACGGTCGAGCGGGCCGAACCGGCGATCGTGGCGGCCGGCGAGAAGGTCACCGAGACCCTCGACCTCGCGGCCCGGGCCACCGCCATGCAGGAGTGGCAGCGGCTGATGAACCAGTCCTCCCCGTACATCGTGCTGGCCAGCAACTCCTCCACTGTGGTGGCGACCGCCGACCTGACCGGTGCGGACTACTCCGCCGCCGGCTGGCAGGTCGACGTCGCCGCGGTTGGCCGCAGGTAGTCGGAGCACCATGTCGACGGCCCACGGCGGCGAGCCGGGCGCGGTCACCACGACCGCGCCCGGGCGCCGAAGCGCCCACCCGCTGCTGGCCTTCCTGGCGAAGCGGCTGGCGATCACCGCCGGACTGCTGCTGGGTGTCACGGTGGTGACGTTCGGACTGGTGAACGTGGTGCCCGGTGACCCGGTCACCGCCAACCTGTCCGACCAGGCGCTCAACGACCCGGCCACGGTGGCCGCCTTCCGCGAGAAGTGGGGGCTGGACCAGCCGCTGTGGCAGCAGTACCTGCACTACCTGGGCAACCTGTTCCGCGGCGACCTGGGCATCTCCCAGCAGACCGGCCGGGCGGTCCTGGACGACCTGGTGCGGTACGTGCCGGCGACGATGGAGCTGGCCATCCCCACAATGGTGCTGGCGCTGCTGATCGGCACCGGCATCGGGATGCTCGCCGCGGTCCGCAACGGCCGGCTCACCGACCAGCTCGTCCGGGTCGGTGCCCTGCTCGGGCTCTCCACGCCGCCGTTCTGGCTCTCGCTCGTGGTGCTCTACGTGTTCTTCTACCAGCTCGGTCTGGCGCCCAGCGGCGGACGGCTGTCGACCGGGTTCAGCCCACCGCCGACGGTCACCGGGATGTACACGGTGGATGCCGCGCTCGCCGGCCAGTGGGACGTGGCCTGGGACGCGGCGCAGCACCTGACCCTGCCGGTGCTGGTGCTGACCTCGCTGACGGTGGCGCTGCTGGTGCGCTTCGTCCGCTCCGCCATGCTGGAGGTGCTCCAGCAGGACTACATCCGGGCCGCGTACGCCAAGGGTCTGCCGACCAGGGTGGTGCTGCGCCGGCACCTGCTGCGCGCCGGCCTGGTGCCGGTGGTCACCGTGTCCGGCCTGGCCTTCGCCTCGTTGCTGTCCGGGACGGTGCTGGTGGAGAGCATCTTCGGCTGGCCGGGCGTCGGCCAGTACGCCTACCGCAGCGCCACCGCCCTGGACCTGCCCGCGATCCTCGGGGTCAGCCTCTTCGTGGCGCTTGTCTACACCCTTGTCAACCTGACCGTCGACCTGCTGTACGGGCTCATCGACCCGAGGATCCGCCTGTCATGACGATGATCGCACCCGATCCGGTGGCACCCGACCCGAAGGTGGACCGGGCGTTGACCCGCCGCCGCTGGCTCGGCCGGCTGCGTGGTGACTCGGCCGGTCGGCCGGTCTGGCGACAACCGATCGCCGTGGTGGCCCTGACCATTCTCGGTGGCTGGCTGCTGGTGGCGATCCTCGCCCCCCTCGTCGCCCCCTACGATCCGCTCGCCCAGAGCGCCGACACCTACGCGTCGCCGTCGGCGGCGCACTGGTTCGGCACCGACTCGCTCGGCCGGGACATCTTCAGCCGGGTGGTGCACGGCGCGCGGTTGTCGATTCCGCTGGCCCTGGCCATCGTCTCGCTCGCCCTGCTCATCGGCGGCCTGCTCGGGCTGGTCGCCGGATACCTGGGCCGGTTCGCCGACGAGGCGCTGATGCGGCTCACCGACCTGGTCTTCGCCTTCCCGCAGATCATCCTGGCCATGGCGGTGACCGCCGCCTTCGGCCCGAACACCCGCAACGCGGTGCTGGCGCTGGTCATCGTCTCCTGGCCGGTCTACGCCCGGGTGATCCGCAGCGCGGTGCTCAGCATGCGCGGCGACGACTACCTCAACGCCGCCCGACTGCTCGGCGTCGGACCGGTCCGTGCGCTGCGCCGCGACGTGCTGCCCAACAGCATCGGCCCGGCGGTCGTGCTGGCCACCCTGGAACTCGGCAACGCGGTGCTGCTGCTCGCCGCGCTCTCCTTCCTGGGGCTCGGGCCGCGTCCACCGGCCGCCGAGTGGGGCTCGATGGTCGCGCTCGGCTCCCAGGACCTGTCGATGTGGTGGGTGAGCGTTTTCCCGGGCCTGGCCATCCTCACCGTCGTGATGGCCTTCAACGTGCTCGGCGACGCGCTGCGCGACCGGCTCGACCCCCGCTACGCGAAGGGACGCTGAGATGGCGCCGCTGCTCGACGTCGAATCCCTCGCGGTCACCCTGCCCGGCCCGCGCGGACCGCTGCCGATCCTGCACGACGTGTCGCTCACCGTCGACGAGGGGGAACTTGTCGGCATCGCCGGAGAGAGCGGCTGCGGCAAGAGCATCACCGCACAGACCCTGCTCGGTCTGCTCCCCGCTGGGGCGCGGGCCAGCGGTACGGCGCGCTTCGCCGGCACCGACCTGCTCGGCCTGGACGACCGGGGCTGGCAGCGGATCCGGGGCGCGGGCATCGCCATGGTCTTCCAGGACCCGACCGCCGCCCTGCATCCGATGCTCACCGTCGGCCGTCAGCTCACCGAGCACATGCGGGTGCACCTGCGGATGGACCGGCGGTCCGCGACCCGGCGGGCTGTGGAACTGCTCGACCAGGTCCGGATCCCCGACCCGGAGCGTGCCCTGCGCGCCTACCCGCACCAGTTCTCCGGTGGCATGCGGCAACGGGCGGCCATCGCGATCGCCCTGGCCGCCCGGCCCCGACTGCTGATCGCCGACGAACCGACCACAGCCCTCGACGTCACAGTGCAGGCCGGCATCCTCGCCCTGCTCGACCGGTTGCGCGCCGAGACCGGGCTGGCCGTCGCCTTCATCACCCACGACCTGGGGGTGCTCAGCGCGTTGACCACCCGTGGCTACGTCTTCTACGCCGGTCGGGTGGTGGAGACCGGCCCGACCGGCGCGCTGCTGACCGCGCCCACCCACCCGTACACGGCGGCGCTGCTCGGCGCCCGACCACACGGCACCCACGCCGTCGGCACGCTGCGGCCCATCCCCGGCGGCCCGCCGGCACCGGGTGAGGCACCGCCAGGCTGCCCGTTCCAACCCCGCTGCCGGTACGCCGAGCCGACCTGCGGCACCACGCCACCGCCCCTGGCCCCGGCGGGTGCCGACCGGTCGGTGGCCTGCGTGGTCCGCCCGCACCTGGAGGAGGCAGCCCGATGACCGGCCTGCTGGACATCAGCGACGTCGAGGTCGAGTACCGCTCGCGGGGACGCGGCCGGGTGCTCGCGGTCGCCGGAGTCAGCCTGGACGTGGCGGCCGGGCAGATCGTCGGCCTGGTCGGTGAATCCGGCTGCGGCAAGTCGTCGCTGGCCCGGGTCGCGGTGGGACTGACCCCGCCCAGCGCCGGGGCGGTCCGCTTCGGCGGGCAGCCGGTCACGCCACTTGGCTGGCGACGCCGGCCGGAGACCGAGACCGGTCTGCAGATGGTCTTCCAGAACCCGTACGCCTCGCTGAACCCCCGGCGCACCATCGGCGCGCAACTGCTCGACGGCGTGCCGGCGACCCTGACCGCCACGGCCCGCCGGGACCGGGTGCGCGAGCTGCTGGACCGGGTCGGCATGCCGGCCACCGCCGTCGAGCGGTACCCGCACCAGTTCTCCGGCGGTCAGCGACAACGTCTCGCCATCGCCCGGGCACTCGCCCCGCAGCCCCGCATGATCATCGCCGACGAGCCGGTCACCGCCCTGGACGCCTCGTCCCAGGCGCAGGTGGTCAACCTGCTCGTCGGGCTGGTCCGCGATCTCGACATGGGCATGCTGTTCATCTCCCACGACCTCGCCCTGGTGCACGAGATCGCCGACGTCACAGCCGTGATGTACCTGGGCCGGATCGTCGAGAGCGCGCCCACCCGCGAGCTGTGGCGGAATCCGCGACACCCCTACACCCGGGCGCTCATCGACGCGGTGCCCCGCATCGGCCCCACCCCACTGTTGCCCGCCACCCTGGCCGGTGAGGTACCCGACCCCGCGAACGCCCCCACCGGTTGCCGGTTCCGGCCACGCTGCCCGCACGCCTTCGCCCCCTGCGGCGACCAGCCACCCACCCTCGACCTCGGCGGACGCAGCGCCGCCTGCTGGCTCAACGACCCCACGCTGGCCCCGGCCACCGTGCCCGCGAACTGAGGACGTCGTCATGCACAAAGCCACCGAACAGGTCCTGGTCAACCTCGCGCTCTACGACGGCGTCGCCGACCACCTCCAGCCCGACCGGGGTGTCCGGGTCGGCGCCGACGGGATGATCAAGGCCGTGGGAGCCGTCGACGACGTGCTCGTCGAGGCCGGCGACGCCCGCGTGGTCGACCTCGGCGGCGACGTCGTGATGCCCGGCCTGACCAACATGCACGTGCACCTCTCCCTCGGGCTGCCCGGTCACCTCGCCGACACGGTGCACCGGTCCAACCTGGCCGAACTGGTGCTGCTGATGGCCGACTCGGCCCGGCGCACCCTGCACGCCGGGGTCACCACCGCCCGGCTGGTCGGCGAGGGACGCTACGCCGACTTCGCACTGCGCCGGGGCATCGAGGCCGGCGCGGTGGACGGCCCCCGGATCTTCACCGCCGGACACGCGTTGTGCTGCACGGGTGGTCATGGCTGGGAGGCCGACGCCTTGGAGGCCGACGGCGCCGACGGGTTCCGCCGGCTCACCCGGGCCCAGATCCGGGCCGGCGCCGACCTGATCAAAGTCTGCGTCTCCGGCGGCATCGCCGGTCAGTTCGAGGCGATTGACACGCCACAACTGCTCGACGACGAGATGGCCGCCGTCATCCGGGTCGCCCACGACTGGGGGCGGAAGGTCACCGCGCACGCCGGCCCCGCCGACACGGTGCGCCGGGCTGTCGAACTCGGTCTGGACTGCGTCGAACACGGCTACGAGCTGACCGACGAGGTCACCCGTCTGATGGCCGATCGGGGCGTCTGGTACGTGCCCACAATCGTGGTGAGCCGGTGTGAGCAGTTCTTCCGCGACTCCGGGGTGCCGGGCTGGCTGATGGACCGGGCCCTGGCCGCCGGCCCCCGACACTGGGAGAGCCTCCAGCACGCCATCCGCAACGGCGTACCCATCGCGCTGGGCAGCGACATGCCGCCGCACGCGGGCTACGACGAGACCACCGCGACCGTCCGTGAGCTGGAGTTCATGGTGGACGCCGGGATGTCTGTCGCGGACGCGCTGAAGGCCGCCACCATCCGGCCCGCCGAATGGCTCGACCAGGCCGACACGCTCGGCAGTGTCGAGGCCGGCAAACACGCCGACCTGCTGGTGCTTCGGGACGACCCGACCCGTTCCGTCTCGGCCCTGCGCACCCTGCACGCGGTCGTCAAGGGCGGCGTCGTGTACCGCGACGACCACCACCGCTTCCGGACGCCCCGATGACCGGCACTTTAGCGGCCGACCCGACCGGGCCGAGCATCACCACAGTGGCCGACCGATACCTGCACGCCCTCGCCGCGCTGGACCCGGAGGCCGCCGAGGCGGCCGGGCGTACGCCCGAATGGCGGCTGGCGGACCTGTCGCCGGAAGCGTTCGACGCCCGGGCCGAGCTGACCCGGGACACCGCCACCGCGGTGGGCGCCGCCACCGTTACCGGCCCGACCGAGCAGGCACTCGCCGGTGCCCTGGCCGACCGGCTGGCCAGCGAGGCGGCGCTGTACGACGCCGGCTTCACCACCCGGCTGCTCGCCCCGCTGGCCACCCCGGTGCACCTGGCCCGGCAGGTCTTCGACAACCTGCCCCGGACCACCGCCGACGACTGGGCCGTGGTCGCCGATCACCTGCACCGGCTGCCCACCACTCTCGACCAGTACACCGCCACGCTGCGTCGTTCCGCCAAGCGTGGCCAACTGGTCGCGCGCCGGCAGGTGCTGACCGTCGTCGAGCAGTGCACCGCCTGGGTCGGCGCCGACTTCTTCGGTGGTCTCGTCGCCGGGTACGCGGGTGGGCCGCTCGCCGGCCGGCTGGCCGAAGGGGCCGGACTGGCCACCGCAGCCACGGCGAGGTTCGCCACCTTCCTGCGTACCGAACTGGCTCCCGCCGCCTCCGAGGTGGACGGGGTGGGCCGCGACCTCTACCGGGTCACCGCCCGCGCGTTCCTCGGTGCCACTGTCGACCTGGACGAGCTGTACGCGTACGGCTGGGCGGAGCTGGCCCGCACCGCCGCCGAGCTGCGGGCGGCGGCGCTCGACTGCGGCCACCCGGACGTGGCCGCCGCCCGGACCGCGCTGGACGCGGACCCGGCCGGGCGGGTGCCTGTCGGTCCGCCCCTGGAGGACTGGCTGACCCGGCGGACCGCGCTGGTGACCGACCTGCTCGACGGGACGCACTTCGACATCCCGCCCGCCACCCGGCAGGTGGTCTGCCGGATCAGCCCCGCCGCCTCCGGGGTCATGTACTACACGCCACCCGACGCGAACCTGACCCGCCCCGGCGGCATCTGGTGGTCGGTGCCGCCGGGCGAGTCGACGGTGCCGGTGTGGCGGCACGTCGGGACGCTCTGCCACGAAGGGCTGCCCGGCCACCACCTTCAGCACGCCATCACGCTCACCACCGCCGACCTGCACCCGTGGCAGCGCACGCTGTGCCACGTGCACGGGTACGCCGAAGGCTGGGCGCACTACGCCGAACGGCTCGCCGACGAACTCGGCCTCTACGCCGGCCCGGCGGAACGGCTCGGCATGCTGGACGGGCAGATGTGGCGGGCCGCCCGCGTCGTCATCGACCTCGGCCTGCACCTCGACCTGCCGATACCGGCCGGCAACGGGTTCACCGACGCACTCCGCTGGAGCCATCCGGCGGCGGTGGACCTGCTCACCCGGGTGGCCGGGCTGGACGCCGCGACCGCCCGGTTCGAGGTCGACCGTTATCTCGGCTGGCCGGCGCAGGCACTCGCCTTCAAGGTGGGCGCGCGGCTGTGGCAGCAGGCCCGCCAGGAGGCGGAGCGCCGTGCCGGCCACGCCTTCGACCGCAAACGGTTCCACCACGCCGCGCTGGCGCTCGGGCCGATGGGTCTGGATCCGCTGCGCGAGCGCCTCGCCGAGACGTTCCTACCCGCTGCCGCCTCCCTCGACCGGAAGTGACCGATGAGCATCGACGACCTCACCACCACGATCACCGACCTGTACCGATCACTTGGTGATCGATCCGCCTTCGACGCCCACCTGCACCCGGACCTGACCATCTGGGAATCCGACGCCGACGGCCTGCTCACCGGCCTGGCCGAGCTGGACGCGCTGCGGGACCGCCGGGCCGCCGGGGCCACCGGACCGGCACCGGTCACCGTCGCTCCGGAACAACTGCATGCCGACGCGTGGGACGACACCGGTCTGGTCCGGTACGTGCTGCGGGCCCGGCACGCCGACGACCGCCCGGACGTCTGCTTCCGGGTCACCGACGTGCTGCGGCGCGACGACGCGGGCTGGCGGATCGTGCACCACCACGCGGAGGCCGTGCGATGAGCGACGAGCAGCCCACCACCGAGGTCTACGACCTGCGGGTCGTGGTGGAACGCATCGAGGGACGCTCGGTGTGCGGGATGAAGCCGGGCGACCACGTCGAGCTGACCGAGTCGTGCCGGTTGCGCATTCCCGAGGGCCAGCACTTCTGCCTGTACGCGCTGGCCGCGTGCCTGCCGCTGCTGCCGGCCAAGCAACGGGCCCTGGACGACGGGGACTGGATGGCCCAAGACAGTCACGTCGCCTGCCCCGACCCGGAGGAGCGGCTCATCATGCGCATCGAACGCACCACCCGGCGGCAGATCCCCACCGAGGAGCTGACGTGAGCGCTTCCGATCGCCTGGTCGGCATCGGCCTGCAGTCGGACAAGTCAGCCGACGAGTACGCCGTGCTGGCCGAGATGGCCGAACGGCACGGCTTCGACGTGCTGTCGGTCTTCGGTGACCTGATGTACCAGCCGCCGCTGTTCCCGCTGCTGGTGGCCGCCCGGCACACCCGCCGGATCCGGCTCGGCGCGGCCTGCCTGAACCCGTTCACCCTGCACCCGGTGGAGGTGGCCGGCCAGGTGGCCGCCCTCGACCTGGCCTCGCACGGCCGGGCCTACCTCGGCCTGGCCCGGGGCACCTGGTTGCAGCAGGTCGGGGTGGCGCAGATCCGGCCGCTGCGGCGCATCGCCGAGACGGTCCAGATCGTCCGGCGGCTGCTCGCCGGTGACGACGGCGGTTTCGTCGGCCGTGAGTTCACGGTGGCCCCGGGCACCGCGCTGCGGTACACCCCGGCCCGGCCGGACGTGCCGGTGCTGGTGGGCACCTGGGGTCAGCAGACCGCCCGGTCCAGTGCCGCCTTCGCCGACGAGGTGAAGGTCGGCGGGTCGGCGAACCCGGCGATGGCCAAGACGATGCGGGCCTGGTTGGACGAGGCGGCCTCGGGCCGGGACACCGGGGTGGTGCTCGGCGCGGTCACCGTCGTCGACACAGACGGCGCGCTGGCCCGACGGGTGGCCCGCACCGAGGTCGCCATGTACCTCGCCGTGGTCGCCGCCCTCGATCCGACCGTCGAGATCGACCCGGAGCTGCTGGCCCGCATCCAGCAGCACGTCACCCGCCGCGAGGACGACCTGGCCGGCGCGCTGATCGGTGACGATCTGCTCGACCTGTTCGCGTTCTCCGGCACCCCCGAGCAGGTCGCCGCGCAGGCCGCGGCGGTCTTCGACGCCGGAGCCAGCCGGGTGGAGTTCGGCACCCCGCACGGGCTGACCCCGCAACGCGGGATCGACCTGATCGGCCGACGGGTGTTGCCGCTGCTGCGCACCTGACGCGTCGGACGGGCCCGGCAGATCGTCAGCGCCGCCAGGCCGACCAGAGTTCGGCGTACCGGCCGCCGGCCGCGACCAGCTCGTCCGGGGTGCCGAGTTCGACGATCCGGCCGTGCGCCATCACGGCGATCCGGTCGCAGGTGTGCGCCTGGCTGAGCCGGTGGGCGACCACCACGGCCGTGCGGCCCCGGATCAGGGCGGCGGTGGCCTGTTCGAGCTGCCGGGCACCGGCGCTGCCGGCTTCGGCGCTGGCCTCGTCGAGCACGACGACCGGTGGGTCCAGCAGAGCGATCCGGGCCAGCGCCACCTGTTGCGCCTGACCGGCCGTGAGCGGGTGTTCGCCGTCGCCGACCCCTGTCGACAGCCCGTCGGGTAGGGCGCTGACCCAGCCGTCGGCTCCGACCAGCCGCAACGCGGTGTGCAGATCGTCGTCGGAGGCATCCGGCACGGCCAGCCGCAGGTCGTCGGCGAGGGTGCCGGCGAAGACGTGGACCTCCTGGGTGACGACGCCGACGGTGCGGCGCAGCTCGGCCGGGCGCAGCTCGCCGATCGGACGGTCGGCCAGCCACACCTTGCCTTCGGCGGCGGGGAAGACGCCACCGAGGATGGCCGCGAGGGTGGTCTTGCCGGCTCCGCTCTCGCCGACGATCGCCAACGACTCACCCGGGGCGATCTCGATCGAGACGTCCTGCACGACGGCCGGGCCGCCGGGGTAGCGGTGCCACACCGACTTTGCCGTGACGCCTGTCGGCAGCCACCCGGCGACCGGCTCGGCCGGCCGCGCCGTGGGGGCGTCGAGCCCGGAGACGCCGACGAGCCGCGCGAGCGCCGCGCCGGCCGACTGGATGTCGTTGAACGACATCAGCAACAGGCCGAGCGGGCCGAAGAGCCGATGGAAGAGCAGCGCCGCGGCGGTGACGTCACCCACCGTGCTGTCGCCCGCGCGTACCAGCAGGAAGCCGGTGAGCAGCACGGCGGTCAGCCCGAGCGCCTCGGCGTAGTTCATCGTGTTGGCGAACCAGAGGAAGCCGCGAACCGCGCGCAGCCGCGCCACGACGGCGTGCCGGGAGGTTTGCTCGACCCGTCGGCTCTGGCGCTCCTGCATGCCGTACGCGTGCACCGTGCGGGCACCGGTGAAGGTGGTCAGCAGGCTCTGCGTGCGTACCGCCGCCGCTTCCCGCTCGGCGGCGTACAGCCGTTTCGCCTGCGGCACGAAACGGCGCAGGCTCACCACGTACACCGGGAAGACGACAAGGAACGCGGCGGCGATCCGCCAGTCGAGGGTCGCGAAACCGGCAAAGGTGATGACCACTGTGACAAGTGCGGTGAAGATGCCGGCGGCCAGGCGTACCGAGTCGGTCACCCGCTCCACGTCCTCGGTGACCCGGGAGGCCACGTCGCCGGAGCCGGCGCTCTCCAGCCGGACCGCGTCCATCCGCAGCGCCCGGTCGAGCACCTCCTCGCGGAGATCGGCGCAGGCACGCATGCCCCACTCGGTGACCAGCCAGTTGGCGGTCCCGGTCAGGACCGCGGCGGCCAGGCCGGCGCCGAGGATGAACGCGGCGGTCAGCAGCAGCGCACCGACGGTGCCACCGGCCGCCACCAGGTCGACGAGCCGGCCGAGCAGGATCGGCACGACGACGGCCGCGACGCTCGCCGCGGTGGCCGCCGCCACCGAGGTCCAGGCGAGCAGCGGGTAGCGCCGCAGGGCACGCCAGAAGGCCGCGAGGGTCACCCGCCCGGTCGCGACCGGCAGGATCGAGGCGCTGGGGTTCACCGCAGCACCACCTCGGCGTACGAGGAGTCGGCGAGCAGGTCCCGGTGACGTCCGACGGCAGCCACCTGCCCGGCGCGGAGGAAGACGACCCGGTCGCACCGGTCGAGCAGCGGCGCGCTGGTGCTGACGAGCACTGTCGCCCGGCCGTCGCCGCTCCGGTGGGCGCGGATGCCGTCGGCGATGGCGTGCTCGGTGACCGCGTCGATAGCCGTGGTCGGGTCGCGGAAGACGGTGACCGGCCGGTCGGCGAGCAGCGCGCGGGACAGGGCGAGTCGCTGCCGCTGGCCGCCGGAGAGGTTCAGACCGTGATCGACGAGTTCGCGGTCGAACCCGGTGTGGTCGGCGAGCAGGTCGCCGACGGAGGCCGAGGCCATCGCGGCGCGCAGGGCCTCGTCGTCCCGGTCGTCGCCGGTCTGGAGCACCTCGCGCAGGGTGGTGCCGAACAGGTCCACCCCGTGCGGTTCGACAAGCACGGTTCGGCGCAACGAGCCGAGGTCCAGGTCCCGCATCGGTGTGTCGGCCAGCCGCACCTCGCCCCGCTCCGGGGCCCGCGAGCCGGCGAGCAGTTCGGTGACGCTGTCGGCGGTGCCGGTCTCCGCGGTGACGATGCCGAGCAGCTCACCGGGGGCCACGGTGAGGTCGACGCCGTCCAGGCCGGGCGCGTGCACCGTGTCCAGGGTCAGCGGCCCCGGCCGGGCGGTACGTGTCCCGGACGGCACCCGCTCCGGAGCGGCGAGCACCTCGGCCACCCGGGCCGCGCTGGCCCGTGCCGTCGCCAGCCGGAAGACGCAGTCGGCGAGGTTGAGCACCGGATCGGTGAGGAACGTGGCCAGCCCGACGATCGTGATGAGCTGACCGATCGTGATCCGCCCCTCCAGGGCGTACCAGCCGGCCAGGGCGGCCACCACGGTGATCAGCAGGCTCGTGGTGAAGGTGGACGCGCCGATGAAGGTGGCACCGGCCTTGACCGTGCCGACCCCGGCCCGCAGCGACGTACGGCTGGCGGTGCGGTAGCGGCGCACGGCCTCGTCGACGCCACCGAAACCGCGCAGTGGTCGCAGCCCGCGCAGCAGGTCCGACGCCGTGGCGGCGGCCCGGCCGACCGCCTGCTGCTGCGCGGACGTGCGCCGGCCCACGACCGGCCCGAGCGCGTTGAGCCCGAGGACCAGGATCGGTACGCCCACCACCAGCCCGAGTCCGAGCGACCAGTCGATGCGCAGCAGCACGACAGTCGACACCGTCAGGCCGACGAGGGCGCTCACCCCCCGGGTGCCCAGTTCGAGCAGTTCGGCGGCGGACTGGGTGTCGGAGGTCGCGATCGAGAGCAGCTCCCCGCTCTGCCGACCGGTCCGGATTCCCTGACCACCCACCACCCGCCGGACCACCCGCATCCGCAACTGGTGGGACTCCTCGGTGACCGCCCTGGAGAGGAACCAGAAGCCCGACCGCCAGCCCATCGTCAGGGCGGTGAACAAGGCGAAGATGCCCAGCACGGACCAGGCCATCGCCGAGGTCGACCCGGTGCCGACGGCCTGGTCGATGACCAGACCGATGGCCACCGGGACGAGGGCCTCACACACCTGGTGCAGTGACCAGAACGTGGCGCACAGGGCGGTGTCGCGACGTTGTCGCCAGAACATCCGGCGGATCAGTCGCCCCGTGGTCTGTGTCATGCCCCCGCCTCACGTTCGATGAGTTAGGGCAGGCTAACCTGCTGGCCTCACCGAACGCCATTCGCGGCGCACCGCGCTGGCCAGGTGTCAGACCTCGGCGTGCGGGGGCGGCGGCTGGTCGAGGCCGGCCCAGGATCGCAGCAGCCGACCGCCGATGGAGTCGGCAGGTCCTGAGCCTGGCCCGTCGAGGACGCGTTCGACGATTTCGGCCCGGGTGAACCACCGGGCCTCCAGCAGTTCGTGCCCGTCCACGGCGATCGTCTCGTCGACCGCCCGGGCAACGAAACCGACCATGAGGCCGGCGGGGAACGGCCATCCCTGGGAGCCCTGGTAGGTGACGGTACCGACGGTCACGCCGGCCTCCTCGCCGACCTCCCGGCGGACGGTGCCCTCCAGGCTCTCGCCGATCTCGACGAAGCCGGCGAGCAACGAGAAGCCGTCCGGGCCGGCACCGTGATGGCGGGCGAGCAGGCAGCGGGGCTGCGGGCCGGGGGCTTCCACGAGCACGATGACTGCGGGTTCGATGCGGGGAAACAACTGCCTGCCGCAGTGCGGGCCCTGACAGACCCGCAGGTGGCCGGCGTCGGCGCTGACCGTGGTCGCGCCGCAGGTGCCGCAGTACCTGGCGTGTCGGTTCCAGTAGAGCAGGCCACGCGCGTACGCCAGGGTCGCGGCGAGTGGCTCGGGCAGGGTGATGGCCAGTCCGCGCAGGTCGGCGCTGCGGTGCGCGGTAGCCAGGCGCAGCGCCTCGGTCTCCTCGACGTCGCTGAGATCGGCGGCGAAGCTCGCCCTGGTGCCGTCGAGGCCGAGCAGGGCAGTCTGACCGGCCGCCGCCACCACGGTGCGGGCGGCTGGACCGGTGAGCTGCACCGGCCTGCCATCGGCCGTGAGCAGTGGCCGGTCACGCCACATCGGCAGCACCTGGCTGCCGTCGCGGTCGAGCAGGTCGGCCACGCGGGCCGGGTCGGTGCGCAGGCCCGCGGCCCGGTCGTGGGGTGTCGCGGTGTACGCGAGCGCGTGGAACACCATGCAGCCGATCGTGCCGGACGCCTCCGGTGGCGCGAGCACCGGCTCGGCGGAGTGTGACGGAAGGAGCGGCCGTGCGGTCAGGGCAGGATGGCGTCGACGTAACCGCCGTCCACCCGTACCGCCGCGCCGGTGGTCGCCGAGGCCAGCGGCGAGGCCAGGTAGACGACCAGATCCGCGATCTCGGCCGGCTCGATGAGACGTTGCAGCAGCGACTGCGGGCGGTGCCGGAGCATGAACTCCCGCTGCGCCGTGTCCCAGGGCAGGTCGTCGCCGACGAGCGAGCGGACGAACTGCTCCACCCCGCCGGTGTGGGTGGGCCCGGCGATGACGCTGTTCACGGTGACCCCCGAGCCGGCGGCCTCCTTGGCGAAGCCCCGCGACACGCCCAGCAGTGCGGTCTTGGAGACCCCGTAGTGGATCATCTCGGCCGGGATCACCACCGCCGAGTCGCTGGCGATGTACTGGATCCGGCCCCAGCCGCGCTCGCGCATCCCCGGCAGGTACGCCCGGGTCAGCCGGATCGCCGCCAGCACGTTCACCTCGAAGTACCGCCGCCAGTCGTCGTCGGTGATCTCCATGGCGGGCTGGGCGCCGAAGATGCCGAGGTTGTTGACCAGGATGTCGACCCCGGGGAGGGCCTCGACCGCCGCGATCGCCCCGTCGGCCGTGCTCACGTCGGCGGGTACCGCGATGAAGTCACCGTCGCCCAGCTCGGCCAGGGCCCGGTCGACCGACTCGGACGATCGTCCGTTGATCCCCACCCGGGCACCGGCCGCGGCCAGCCCGGCCGCGATGGCCCGGCCGATGCCCTGGGTCGAACCGGTGACGAGCGCCGTCCGTCCGGCAAGATCTATTCGCATACCGGTCATTGTGCCGAACCGGGACGGCTCCGACAGCCGGTCGTGTCGCGTGCCGAAGCGATACCGCGTCACAGTCACGGGGACGCCGATCACACCGCGCCGTTCTCCCGGCAACCGGCCGCTCGGCATCCCGCCCGCCCGGTCGGGCGGCGTCAGGTCGTCGCGGCACCGCCCCGGGTCAGGCCGTCCCAGGCCGCCATGGCGCAGTCGACGATGCCGAGGAGATTCTCGGCGGAGGCACCGTCGCGGGCCTGCACCGCCATGCCCTGGACGACCGCGCCGACGAACCGGGCGAGCGCGTCAGGCACCACCGACGCGGGCAGATCACCCTCGTCCACCCCCCGGCTGATCCGTCGCCGTAGCTCGGCGATGTCCCGCTCGCGACAACTGGTGAGGAACTGGCCGACCGCGTCGGACTCCGGCACGGTGCCGGCACCGGCGAGAACGACAAGACATCCGCTCGGATTCGCCGGATCCACATAGGCGTACGCCTGGTGACGCAGCATCGCCTCGATCGCCGCGCGGGCGGTGACCCCACCGTCGAGGGCTGCCCGGGGGCCGGCGCCCTCGGTGCTGTTGTAGAGCTCGACGGCCTCCCGGAACAGCGCTTCCTTGCTGCCGAAAGCGGCGTAGAGGCTGGGCGAGGCGATGCCCATGGCGGCGGTCAGCTCAGTCATCGAGGCGCCCTGGTAGCCGCGACGCCAGAAGGTCTCCATCGCTCGCCGCAGCGCGACCTGACGGTCGAACGTGCGGGGTCGACCTCGGGTGGCCATCGTGTGCCCTCTCCCTTCGGGCCGGGTCAGCGGTCAGTGTTCCACCAGACGCAGCCCGATGATCCCGACCACGATCAGGGCCAGGAAGAACAGCCGCGCCGGATCGGCATTCTCCTGCATGGTGACGATCCCGGCGATCACCACACCGACCGCGCCGATGCCGACCCAGACCGCGTACGCGGCACCGGCCGGCAGGCTCTTCATCGCCCAGGCCAGCATGAAGAAGCTGAACGCGGCGGTGGTGACCGCCAGCACCGAGGGCCAGAACCTGGTGAATCCGTGCGTGTGTTTCAACGCGGTGGCCCAGACGACTTCGAGCAGTCCGGCCACGACGAGCGCGAACCATGCCATGCGTACGCTCCTCACGATGAGTGGTCCCGCCGCTGGTTGACCGGCTGGGCGGGGGGCCGGACCCGGCGATCCCTCAGGCGGCGAAGCCACCGTCGACGGCGATCGCGGTGCCGGTGATGTAACGGCCGCCGGGGCCGGCGAGGTGGCTGACCGTCGCCGCGACGTCGGCGGCGGCCGCGTACTGCCCGAGGGCGATGAAGGTGCGCTCGTGGTCGGCGCCCTCGCCGTCGGCCGGGTTCATCTCGGTGTCCGTCGAGCCGGGATGGACAACTGTCGCGGTGATCCCACGGGGGCCGAGGTCACGGGCCAGCCCACGGGTCAGGCCGAGCAGCGCGCTCTTGGTCATCGCGTAGAGACTGACCCCGGCGTACGGCACCCGCTCGGCGAAGCAGCTGCCGATGCTGATGATCCGGCCGCCCGGCCCCAGGTGGGGGATCGCGGCCTGGCTGGCGAGGAAGACCCCGCGTACGTGCACCGCGAGGGCGTGGTCCAGTTCCGCCAGACCGACCTGTTCGATCGGTCCGTACGGGAAGATGCCGGCGTTGTTCACCAGGATGTCCAACCGGCCCAGCTCGTCGACGGTCTGACGGACCGCGGTGGTGATCGCGGTCGGGTCGGCGCTGTCCGCCGCGATCGCCAGTCCCCGGCGGCCCAGCGCCTCCACCTCGGCGACCACCGCCTGTGCCCGGTCGGCCGCGGCGCGGTAGGTGATGGCCACGTCCGCACCGTCCCGGGCGAGCCGGGCGGCCACCGCCGCACCGATGCCGCGGCTGCCCCCGGTGACAAACGCGACCTTGCCGGCAAGTTCGGTCATGACTGCCCCTATTCTGTATCGATCGACACAATAATAGGGGAGCGTAGCGGAACTCGCCGTCGCCTGCTGTCCCGGAACCCCCGGGACCGTTGTCTGGCCAACCGGACGTCCGGCACCGGTCCGTCGGGACGGACCGGTGCCGGCGGGGTCGCTGCGGTCAGCTCGCCGTGCAGGTGGGTGTCGGTGTGCCGGGCGTGCCGGTGGTGGCGCCGAGGAAACCGAACGTGGTGCTGGCGCCCGCGGCGAGGTTGCCGTTGTAACTGACGTTGCGGGCTGTCACAGTCGATCCCTGGCTGGTGACCGCCGCGTTCCATGCCTGGGTGACCGTCTGTCCGGCCGGGTTGGTCCAGGTCACGGTCCAGCCGCTGATCGCCGATCCGCCGGCGGTGACCCGCACCTCGCCCTGGAAGCCGCCGGACCACTGGTTGGTCACCGTGTAGGTCGCTGTGCAGCCGCCTCCGCCGGGCGGCGGCGGGGTGGTCGGCGGCGGCGTGGTCGGGGGCGGGGTGCTCGGCGGGGGAGTGGTCGGCGGGGGAGTGGTCGGGGGCGGAGTGGTCGACCCACCCCAGCCCGCGGTCGAGTCGAGCCAGGCCGCCCGGCGTAGCATCCAGTCCCGCATGAACTGGACCTGCCCCTGCCAGGTCGGCGAGGTGGGCGTGATGAACGGGCCGACCATGCGGGTGCTCAGGTTGGGCCAGCGCTGGAAGTTGCGCTGCGCGGCGGCCGTCAGGGGCGCGCTGAGGTCGTTGACGCGGGACTGCAACGACGCGTCGGAAAGCGGGCCCCGGCGCAGCGTCTGCCAGCGCAGCCGGACCTCGTTGACGAAGGCCGGATCGCGCATCAACTGGGTGTACCAGTCGTTTGCCACCGGCTGGCGGACCTGCTGGTACTGCCAGCCGGCGGTCTGGTCGTTCTGGAAGAAGCCACCCACCCCGAAGCTGAGATCGTAGTCCCAGAGCGGCCCGGCGAAGATCTTGGTGTCGCGGTCCTTGTAGAAGTAGGCGCTGCGGATGTAGGAGTCCATCTCCCGGCTCAGTTCGTTGATGATGAGCTGGTCGATGAAGGACCCCACGTCGATGTACGCGCGGTAACCGCTTACCGGGTCGGCGAAGTTCGGTGCCCGGAGCACGTTGTGGAATTCCTGGATGTGGTTGCGCAACCAGTCGCGCTGCTCGGGTTGCAGCGGCGACGGATCGGCGACCTCGAGGTAGTTCCAGCAGCTCGCCGTCGGCCCGGTGCAGGGCAGGGTCGGCTCCTCGGCGGCCATCCACTCGAACTTGAAGATGTAGCCGCCGGTGATCTTCGGCAGGGTCCGGTCGTCCTCGCGCAGCTGCTTGAGGTCGAGACGGTTCTTGGAGTTCTTGATCGTCTCGACGAGCATGTAGACACCCATGTAGTCGTCGGCCCCGACCGGGCCGGCGTCGGTGTTCAGGTAGAACTCCGCGAAGGCGTACCTGGGTGCCGGCAGGCCCATCTGCCGCCCGAGGTCGTAGACGAACGCCTCCCGGATCAGGGCCTTGTCGCTGAACGGCCCGCGCAGCACCCAGTCGGAGTCGGCCGGCATGCCGAGCACCGGGTAGTCGGCGTCGTCGTCCTGGTTGTCCCAGAATTCGAGCCGGAACGGCGTCTTGGCGAACATCGCCGACGACTGCCCGCGCAGCCGGAACCCGGCCCGGGTGGCCACCGTGGGGGCGGCGGCCAACGAAGTGCTGCCGCCGCCCGGCTCGAAGATCATCGTGGTGGCGTCGAAGTACTCCCGGTCGGGGCGTCCGGCACCGTACGAGTCGATCAGGACGACCGGCAGGTCGTGGGCGTTGCTGGTGTTGCGGGCGACGTACATCGCGGTGCCGGGGGCCCCCGAGGCGGCCTGACCGACGAACGCCTGGGCCCGCAACTGCGTCGTCCGGGTGAACCGCAGCGCCGTGCCGGAGTAGAGCGGCGACTGCGCGTCGGGCAGGCGACCGTCTGTGGTGTACCGGATCTGGGCGTCACTGATCGTGGTGCTCAGCGACACCGACACCTCGCCGGAGAAGGTTCCGCTGGGTACCGAGAAGCCTATGTCGCCGACCAGGTCTTCGGCGGCTTCCGTGGCCGCGACGGCGTCCGTCGCCGCGCGGGAACCGGCGGCCCGGTCGGTCACTGTGGTGGAGCTGGCGGACGTGTCGGCGAGGGGCTCGGCGCCGGCCGGTGCCGGCGACGGCACGAGAGCCCCGGCTACCAGCACGGCGACGGCAGCGATCCCCGCGATGCGCAGCGGTGCCGCCGGTGTCCCGGCGCTGCGGTCGGTCAGACGCACGATGCCTCCTGAACGGGTCGGTGGGTGGTGGCGGTCGGTGCCGTGCCCACCGACGGGGTGGCGCGGAAGTGCCGACGCAGCGTCCGACGCCAGGGCGAATCCGGCAGCTCCGGGCGTAGCGCCGCGAGACCTGTCGCGTACTTGGAGATGCGGGCGGGCCGCAGCCCGCGCTGCCACAGCATCCGGTCGGCCGGTGAGGCGGCGGCGCTGGTCTTGGTCTCGACCACGGCGAGGTCGGGCAGGTGCAGCGAGGTGTCGCCGGCCTGCCAGGCGAGCCCGGTGTCGATGGTGACCCGGCTGGCGGTCTCCGGCAGCAGCAGCGTCGCCCGTCGGTAGGTGGTGACCAGCACCGGGTCGAGGGCGCTGCCGGCGGGCGGGCAGATCGCCTCCCGCAGGAGCGCCTCGTCGACGAAGTCCTGGCCCGGGCCGACAGTGGTGCGATCGCGCGGATCGTAGGGCAACCGGTGTTTGGTGATGTTGTCCCGTGCCCCGCTGATCTTCACTTCGAGCCAGCACTGGGCCGAATCGAGATAGGTGCGGGTCCGCACCTTGAAGCGGCGTCGCCGCCGGTAGGCCGCGCAGTGGTAGCTGGCCAGCAGGTCGGTGTCGAAGTACACCGACTCGTAGCGGAAGCTGCGCGCGCCGTCGATCTCCAGCACCCGCGCGTACGGGATGAGTTGGTCGAGCAGGAGTGGCAGCCGGTCGAGTGGGACGAGGTACTTGCGGTCGACCCTGGTCTGCAGGGCGGCACGCTCGACGAGTTCGGCCAGCCCGATGGTGTCCATGACGGCCAGCGGCGCGGCGATCGGCTGGTTGCTCATCGGTGGGCTCCCGCCGGTGCCGGGGTGGCGGCGGCCCTCGCGGTGCGGCCCTTCACCGAGTATCTGACGTCGACCACAGTGGTCTCGTTGACCAGGTCGAGCCGCTGCACCGTGGCGACGTGCACCCGGGCGCCGAGCAGTTGTTCCAGCTGGGCCACGAGGGTCACGTGGTCGGTCACGGCCGTGTCCAGCACCATGATCTGGTGCCGGTAGTGGCGGAGCAGCCGGGAGTGGTCGCCCACGAACATCACCACGAGGATGAGGCCCATCAGACCGGCGCTGAGCCAGACCGAGGTGGTGCTCAACGCGCCGAGGATGCCCAGGGCCAGCGCCGAGAAGTAGTACGCGACCTCGTGCTGGTCGAGCTCCGTGGACCGCAGGCGGATGATCGACAGTACGCCGAACAGCGCCAGGCCGAGCCCGAGCCCCGCGCCGACGTCGCTGGCGCTGAGCGCACTGGCCACCGCGAGGACACCGACGTTGACGCCTAGGTAGGCGACGACGAGGTCGCGGCGCCGGTGCCTTGGGAAGTAGAGCCCGAACACGAGCAGCGCCACCGCGCCGATGTCGATCGCGAACAGGATGAGCTGCGACATCTGCTGTCTTCCTCCTGGGTCGCTGTCGCGCCGGCCCCGTCTCATCTCGTCGGCACGAGCTGCGGCCAGGCGGACCGAACGCAACCGAAAGTCTCGGCAAACTTGCGGTAACTATTCCGAGAATAGTAGGCCGAAGAATCGAAGTAAGTCAATGGCAATGTAGTGCCAACCTGGACTTTTGGCGCGCGCCAGGCATTGCCCGGCGCTCCGGCCCGGCCCGATTCGCTGGTCAGGACGCGATCTCGCGCGGGTGGACCAAGCGTGGACCCGTGGTGAACCCAGGGTAAACAATCCCAACCGGCCGCTCCGAGGGGTGGTCGCGGGCCGTGGCCAGCCGGGTCGACGGGGCGGCGGCGCCGATAATCACCGAAACCGTATTGACACCTTCCGTTTCCCGGCCCGAAACTTACCTTCGACCATAAATCGAAGTATCTCGATCGATGGTCCTCGGTGTCTGCCCGGAAGGGGTCTGGCGTGACTGCGAAGCTTGGCTGCCCTCGGACCCGCTCGGTGGTCGTCGTACTGGCGGTGACGGCGCTCGCCCTCGCCGCAACGACACTTGCGGTGGCGGAGCTGGGCGTGGCCCGGGCCGCCGCCGGGCTCGCGGTCTCCTCGGTGGAGGACGACGGCGTCGACTGTCCGACATCGAATCCGGGATCGCCCTCGGCCAACCCCAGGCTGCCCGACCCCTTCCGTAGGCTCGACGGGAGCCGCATCTCGACCGGGGCCGACTGGCGTTGTCAGCGGGCGGAGACCAAGCAGCTCGCGCAGCGGTACGTCTACGGCGACAAGCCGGCCAAGCCGCAGACGGTCAGCGGTACGGTGTCGAACACCAGCATCACGGTGAACGTGGCCCACAACGGCCGTACCGCCAGCTTCTCCGCGAGTGTGCAACTGCCCAGCGGCGGCAGCGGACCGTATCCGGCAGTGGTGGTGCTCGGCGGATTCGGCGCGGACACCGCCACCATCCGGTCGGCCGGTGCCGCGGTGATCAATTATGACCCGCTCGCGGTGGGCCGGGAGGGCACTCCCCGCAACAACAAGCAGGGCGCCTTCTACAGCATCTACGGCTCGTCGAGCAGCAGTGGACTGCTGGTCGCCTGGGCCTGGGGCGTGAGCCGCGTCATCGACGTCATCGAGCAGTCGGGCGGCAGCATCCTGCGGCCGGACGCGACAGGCGTCACGGGGTGCTCCCGGTACGGCAAGGGTGCCTTCGTGGCGGGTGCCTTCGACCAGCGCATCGCCCTGACCATGCCCATCGAATCGGGCAGCGCCGGTGCGCCGATCTTCCGCGGCATCCCCGGCGAGTCCGGCGCCCAGCCGTTGAGCAGTGCGTACGGTGAACAGCCGTGGTTGGGCGACGCCTTCGGCTCGTACACCGGCAACCCGGCGAACCTGCCCGTCGACACCCACCAGACGGTGGCCATGGTGGCGCCGCGTGGACTGCTCATAATGGACAATCCGCACATCGACTGGTTGGCGGCCCGGTCCTCCAGCGTCGCGGCGCTGGCCGGCGCCGAGGTCTACCGGGCGCTCGGCGCGAGCGACAACATCAGCTACTGGTCTGACGTCCAGGACGGCACGCACTGCGCCTCCCGCTCCGAGTGGCGTACCCCGCTGCAGCAGAGCATCCAGAAGTTCCTGCTCAAGACGGGCAGCGCGGCGGGCGTCTTCCGGATCTCCGGCCGTAAGGCGGGCAACCTGGCCGAGTGGCGGGACTGGCAGACCCCGACGCTGACCGACGGTCCGACCACCCCACCGCCCACGACGCCGCCGACCACCCCGCCGACCACGCCCCCCAGCACCCCGCCGACCACCACCACGCCGCCGACCACGCCTCCGGCGGGTGGTGCGTGCTCGGCGTCGGTGTCGCTCAACCAGTGGACGGGCGGCTTCGTCGCCACCGTACGGGTCACTGCGGGCTCCGCGGCGGTGAACGGCTGGACGGTGGCCGTGACGCTGCCCTCCGGTGTCAGCGTCACCAACGCCTGGAACGCCCAGCGCAGCGGGTCCAGTAGTGCGGTCACCTTCAGCAACGTCAGTTACAACGGGTCGATCGCCGCCGGACAGTCCATCGAGTTCGGTTTCCAGGGCACCGGCACGGCCGGCGGGCTGACGCCCACCTGCGCCGCCAGGTAGCTCCGGGCTCTGCGGACGGAGCCACCGGCCGCGACGGCGAGCGCCGTCGCGGCCGGTCACGCTTCGAAACTTCCGAGCCGACTTCCGGAAATCATTGACGTGCGTGAAATCTCGCTGCAATACTTCGGCCCAGTAAGACCGCTGCGGTCCCTTTGGCCGGGATCGCGTCGTCAACCCTTTTCGCACCCACACGTCCGGATTCACGCTGCCCCAGAGTGGGCCACCGGACCCGGAAGAGCGTCAGATGGCCAACTCTTCCCGAGCACCCGGACGGTCGAGGCGACTGCGCACCGCGCTCGTGGTCTCCGCCGCCGTCGGACTGCTCGCCACCGCGGGCGCAGTGGTCCTGCCCGGCAGCGCCAGCGCCGCGAGCACCCTCGGCGCCTCGGCGGCCGAGCGCGGCCGGTACTTCGGCACCGCCGTCGCGGTGAGCAGGCTCAACGACTCGGCGTACACGACCATCCTGAACCGCGAGTTCAACCAGGTCACCGCCGAGAACGAGATGAAGATCGACGCGCTCCAGCCGAACCAGGGGCAGTTCAACTACGGCAACGGCGACCGGCTGGTCCAGCACGCCCGCAGCCAGGGCATGCTGGTCCGGGGCCACACTCTGGCCTGGCACGCGCAGCAGCCCGGCTGGATGCAGAACATGTCCGGCACCACGCTGCGCAACGCGATGCTCAACCACGTCACCCAGGTCGCCACCCACTACCGCGGGCAGATCGAGTGGTGGGACGTGGTGAACGAGGCGTTCGCCGACGGTAGCAGCGGCGCTCGCCGTGACTCCAACCTCCAGCGCACCGGCAACGACTGGATCGAGGCAGCCTTCCGGGCCGCCCGCCAGGCCGACCCGAACGCCGACCTGTGCTACAACGACTACAACATCGACAACTGGAACGACGCCAAGACCCAGGCCGTCTACCGGATGGTCCAGGACTTCAAGAACCGTGGCGTGCCGATCGACTGCGTCGGACTCCAGTCGCACTTCACCGGCGGCTCGAACTACCCGAGCAACTACCGCACCACGCTGTCCAGCTTCGCCGCCCTCGGCGTCGATGTGCACATCACCGAGCTGGACATCCGCAACGCGCCGTCCGACGCGTACCGCAACGTGGTCAACGACTGCCTCGCCGTCGCGCGCTGCAAGGGCATCACCGTCTGGGGCATCCGCGACTCGGACTCGTGGCGGTCGAGCGAGAGCCCGCTGCTGTTCAACAGCAGCGGCCAGAAGAAGCCGGCGTACGACGCCGTGCTCACCGCGCTGAACAACGGCACCACGCCGCCGACCGGCAACCCGACGACGCCGCCGCCCACCGGCAACCCGACCACTCCGCCGCCCAGCAGTGGGTGCACCGCGACGGTGACGCCCGGTCAGGTCTGGGGTGACCGCTACAACACCTCCGTGACGGTCAGTGGGGCCAGCACCTGGTCGGTGGTCGTCGCCATCACCGCGCCGCAGAAGGTCTCCTCCACCTGGAGTGGCAGCTTCAGCTGGGACGGCAGCGGAAACATCATGACCGTCCGCTCCAACGGCAGCGGCAACACGTTCGGCTTCACCACGATGATGAACGGCAACTCCAGCGCCCGACCGCAGATCAGGTCCTGCACCGCAGGCTGACCGAGCCGAGCCACACCGGCCGTGCGGGGTTCGCCCCGCACGGCCGGTCCTCGTTCGGTCACGGCGTCGTCGGCGCACCCGGCGCGCCGGTCGCCGCCGGCTGGTAGTCGAACCAGTCGAAGGCGGCACTTCCGGCGGTGACGTAGAGGCCGAAGACCCGGCCGGTGAAGCCGGCGGCGACCTCGGTGGACAAATAACGGCCGTCGAGTTCGGCAAGCACCACAGGGCCCTGCTCGGTGTCCACCGCGAAGGTGACCATGTCGCAGGCGGAGGGGCGTACGCCGAAGGGTGCTCCCGGTGCCGCCGCCTGGTCGGCGGCGGTCGCCGTCGGCGGCAGCAGGTCGTGCGTCCTGGTGGAGATGGTGAGCGTGACCGGCCCGGCCGGCACCTGCCGCTCGCCGAACACCTGGCGGAACGGCCCGACCCGGCCGATCACCCGTACGGTCCCGTCGGTGACCTCCAGGTCGTAGTGGTGCGCCTCGTCCAGGCGCAGGGTCAGCCCGGCCCGCCCGGTACCGGGATCGACCCGGACGCCGGCCCGGCAGTCGTGGTGCAGTTGCCGATGGGCGACGAGCGTCGCCCCGGCGCGGTCGAGGGTCGTACCGTCGGCGTGCAGGGTGAGCCATCCCGGCCGTTCGGCGAGCGACCAGCTTGTCCTCGGCCGGTGACGCAGGGAGATCCAGCGCGGCGACAGCTCGCCGCCGTCGAAGTCCTCGCGGTACCCGCCAGCGTCGGGGGCGGGGGCGAGCGCGGGCGGGCTGCCGGCGGGGGCGGCCATGACCTCCTCGACCGGGTCGACCACCGGCCAGCCGTCCACCCACCGCACCGGCACCAGAAAGGTCTCCCGACCGAGCACGTGGTACGGCGGCCACTGGCCCTTGGCGCGAATGCCGAGCAGGACCATCCACCAGCTGCCGTCTCCGGCCTGGACGAGGTCGGCGTGGCCGGTGGCCTGCACCGTACGCTTCATGCCGCGGTGGGTGAGGAAGGGGTTCACCGGCCCCGGTTCGAACGGCCCCCGGATACTGCGGGACCGGGCGATGGAGACCGCGTGCCCGGTGTGGGTCCCGCCCTCGGAGACGAGCAGGTACCACCATTCGCCGATCCGGTACAGGTGCGGGGCCTCCGGGTACTGCCCGCCGGTGCCGGACCACATCGGCACCGGCCCTTCCAGGACGGTGCCGGTCTGCGGATCGACGCGATAGGACTCCACCCCCGACACGGTCAGCCAACAGTCACCGTTGTCGTCCCACGCCAGCGACGGGTCGACGTGCGGCAGGTCGAAGTAGACCGGGTCCGACCACGGTCCGGCCGGGTCGACGGCGGTGACGAGCAGGTGCCGGCCGAGGGTGACGTCGGTGGTGATCATCCAGAACCGGCCGTCGTGGTGCCGGATCGTCGGCGCGAAGATGCCGCGCGAGGCGTGCGTGTCCGGCGGGAGCCGCAACTGACCGGGGCGGTCGAGCACGTTGCCGATCTGCCGCCAGTTCACCAGGTCCCGGCTGTGGAAGATCGGTACGCCCGGAAAGTACTCGAAGCTCGAACAGACCAGGTAGTAGTCGTCGCCGACGCGGCAGATGCTCGGATCGGGATGGAAGCCCGAGAGCACCGGGTTGCGGAACGTGGTCAAGGGGGCAGTCATGCCGACCGATGCTAGGCACCTCGGTGCCGGCGACGTCAGCTCGGTGCGGAACCTGATCAGCCGTGGCCGATAGATTCGGTGATCGCCGAATAGGCCGGTTGGCTGATCCCGGCGGCGCTTGTCGCGATGACCCGTACCCGCAGCCGACTGCCGGCATCGGTGTCGGTGACCCGGTACGTCCGGTCGGTGGCTTCCGGAATCGACACGCAGACCGGTTCGGAGTGGTGGCAGCGTTGCCACTGGAAGGCGTACCCCAGATTTCGCTGGAACGGCCAGACCTCCGGCGTCGCGCTGCCCACCGATCCGTAGGGGTCGATCGGGCTGTCGAGTCCGCTCAGTTGCGGCGGGATCGCGTTGAACGGCACAGGTGCCGACTGGTAGGCCCCCGGATCGCAGCCGCCGGCCAGCGAACTGCGGCGGCTCTGGCCGTGTTGGTCGGTGCCGTCGCAGAGCGGGTCGCCGACCGGGATGCTGCCGCGGACCGTGCTCGCCACGCCGAGAACGTGGGTCGGGGTCGGGCCGGTGTCCGCCTCCGCGACGGGGCGCAGGTCGATGTCGGCCGCTGCCACCTGTCGGCCGCAACTGCCGTCGGCGCTGACGTTGTGGTCGGCCGGGTCCATGTCGGGAGAGTGGGTGAGGACGCAGTCTCCAGCGGCATTGTCGGTGAACAGTGACGCGGTGATGTCGTGGGATCGATTCGGATCACCTGACGTCACCACAGCGGCCGACCCCTGGTTGGAGGCGACAGTGACGTGCCGCAGCCGCAGATCCCCGTGCGCGACGAGGATTCCGCTCGCGCTGGTACCGGCCGCGTTGCCGGTGATCGTGGCGTCGGTGATCCGGGTGGCCGCGAAGAGCGCGTAGACGCCGCCCGCGACGACGGCGCGGTTGCCGCCAACGGTCGACCTCTCCAGGGTCAGCGCGTGGAACTGAGCGAGGATGCCACCACCGCCGGAACGAGCGGCGTTGCCGCTGATGACCCTGATCGTGGCGTAGGCCGCGATCCCGCCGCCGAACTCACTCGCGTTGTGCCACAGCCGAACCTGCCGCACGGTGAGCGGTGCCGCGCTGGTGATCCCACCGCCGTCCCAGGAGTCGACAACCGTGGCGCGCTTGTGTCCGTTGAGGACAGTGACGTCCATGCCGGCACCGATCAGACTGACCGCGAGGCCGTCCGGAATGATCACGTTCTCGTCGTACCAGCCGGGCCCGATCCGGACCGTGCCGCCGCCGGCGACCCGGCCCACCGCGTGGTTGACGGTGCGGCAGGGGATGGTCGGGGTGCCGCAGGCGGCAGAGTCCGTACCGGTCAGGGCGACGGACACCTCGGCGAGCGGCCCGTCGGCGGACGCCGGTGCGGGCGTCGCGACCAGCCCGACGGTGACCGCCACAACGAGGGGGACAGCGATTCGCGGGACGGACGAGCCAGCCATGCTGGACCTTTCGACAGGGCCACCACCGAAGCCGGGTGGCCTCAGCGTACTGATCCGGTGGCTCGACGGACTGACCACATGTCGACAGTGGATCGGGTGGCCCCTGGGCGCGAGCACAGTTCATTGACTGTCGTCTCGCTGCCGTCGTACCGTCACAGCGTCGGCCCTCGATGATGGGCAGGGCGACCGAGCCGGCGCCGTGTCCGCCGGGCGACTTCCAGGGCACGGTCGCCGGGCGCGATGGGCCGCGACGGCCGGGGCCAGCGCCGCAGGCGCGGGACCGGTCACGCACACGCCGCTGCCGGCTGCCGCCTCCGTCCGCGATCACGACCTGCTCGGCGCGTTTCGCCGCAGTTGTGAACGCGAACAGTCCCGGTCGCCCGGACCGCGGCCGGGACTGAAGGAGAGAGCAATGGTGAAACGGAAGCGCATCGCCCTGCTCGCCGCCGCGGTGGCCAGCACCGTCGTCACCGCCGCCGTCGGAGTCGCTGTCGCGCACGCCGCAGCTGTCGGCTGCGCGGTGCGGTACACGGTTTCCGCGCAGTGGCAGGGCGGCTTCAACGCCGACGTGACCATCACCAACCTCGGTGAGCCGGTGACGTCGTGGCGCCTGACCTGGGCGTACGCCTCAGGGCAGCGGGTGACGCAGGCGTGGAACGCCACAGTGACCCAGGACCTTGCGCAGGTGACCGCGGCGAACATGCCGTACAACGGGGCGATCGGCCTCAACGGCACCGCGAACTTCGGACTCAACGGCACCTGGAGTGGCAGCAACCCGGTGCCTACCGCGTTCGCGCTCAACGGCGTGACCTGCACCGGCTCCAGCAACCCAGGTCCGACCCCGACGCCGACCCGGACCACTCCGCCGCCGGTACCCGACTATCCGCCCACCGGCCGGCTGTGCAACAGCAGCGATCTGATCGACATCGGGAAGTACTGGATTCCCAACAACCAGTGGGGCGCCACCGGTGCCACCGGCAGCCAGTGCATCTGGTCCAACGGAGGGCCGGGAGACCCCATCTACTGGGGGACCAGCTACACCTGGAGCGGCGACCCGAGCAGCGTCAAGTCGTACGCGGCGGCGATCCTCGGCTGGCACTGGGGCTGGCGGCGGCCGAACACCGGCCTGCCGGTGCAGGTCTCGGCCAACCGTGACGTCACCACCAACTGGCGGTTCAACGTCACCGCCAACGGCTCGTCGAACATGAACGTCGCGTACGACATGTGGTTCCACCCGATGGCCGACCCGGGCTCCGCGGACCAGCCCACCGACGAGCTGATGATCTGGCTCTACCGGTCCAACGCCTCGCCGGCCGGCAGTCGCCAGGGCACCGTCACCATCGCGGGGACCACCTGGGAGGTCTGGCGTGGCCACGTGGGCACCTGGAACGTCTACTCCTACGTGCGGACCAGCAACACCACGAGCGCGACCCTCAACATCCGCGACTTCACGAACGACGTGGTCTCCCGGGGCTGGATGAGCAGCTCGAAGTACCTGACGAGCGTCCAGGCGGGACCGGAGATCTTCACCGGCAGCGGTGAGGTCAACACGACGTTGTACCAGGTCACCGTCGGCTGAACCGGGCCGGCCGGATCCGATCGAAGGACGTCATTGACCGCTACGGTTAACACTCTTTAAGATTTGGCTGCCTCGAGGAACCCAGCACCCGTACGCCACGGCCGGTCATCGGCGGCTCCACAACGACCGGTCGTGGCGGCACGGCACCCTCACCTGTCATGGGAAGGTCCTCGATGTCCTCACCACGTCCCCGGCCGCGCTCGGCCCTGGCCGCCGGTCTGCTCGCGCTGGTCACCGCCGGTGCCACTCTCGCCGTCACCCCGACCGCCGCACAGGCGGTGGTGCTGCCCGACAACTTCAAGAGCGTGGGCTACCTGCCGTCCTGGACCGGCAACGTCAACTCGGTGCAGTACAACAAGCTCACCCACATCAACTACGCGTTCGTGCTGCCGAACAGCAACGGCACCCTGCGCGCGGTGGAGAACCCGAGCAAGCTCACCTCGCTGGTGTCGCTGGCCCGGGCGAACAACGTGAAGGTCTCCATCGCCATCGGCGGCTGGAACGACGGTGACGACTCCGCCTTCGAGGCCCTCGCGGCCAACGCCGGCACCCGCACCACATTCGTCAACAGCGTGGTCAGCTTCGTCAACCAGTACGGCCTCGACGGTGTCGACATGGACTGGGAGTATCCCGACCCGGGTACCTCGGCCAACAACTTCAGCCTGCTGATGCAGCAGCTCAGCAACGCGCTGCGCCCGCAGGGCAAGCTGCTCACCGCAGCCGTCGTCGCGGAGGGCTACTACCGCGACGGCGTACCGACATCGGTCTTCAACCACGTCGACTTCCTCAACATCATGGCGTACGACGGCGGCAGCCCACACGCCAACTACGACTGGTCGATAAACGCGGTGAACGGCTGGAAGGCCCGGGGTCTGCCGGCCAGCAAGGCCATCCTCGGGGTGCCCTTCTACAGCAGGCCCGGCTACTACACCTACACCCAGTTGGTCGGCATGGATCCGGCCAACGCCAACCGGGACTGCACCACCGTGGGCGGCGCCCAGCAGTGCTACAACGGCGTACCGACGGTGAAGCGCAAGACCCAGTGGGCGATGGCAAACGCCGGCGGCATGATGAACTGGGAACTGACCCAGGACACCGGTGGCTCGACCTCGCTGGTCAGCGCGATCTACGACACCGTGACTGGTGGCTCCCCGCCGCCGACCGGCCGGACCGGCCCGATCACCGGCATCGCCGGCAAGTGTGTCGACGTCGCCGCCGCCAGCACCGCCAACGGCACCGCCGTTCAGCTCTACACCTGCAACGGCACCAACGCGCAGCGCTGGACCGTCGGCACCGACGGTACCCTGCGCGCCCTCGGCAAGTGCCTGGACGTGACGAGCGCCGGCACCGCCAACGGCACCCCGATCCAGCTCTGGGACTGCAACGGCACAGGCGCCCAGGTCTGGCAGGCCCAGTCCAACGGCACCCTGCGCAACCCGGTGTCGAACAGGTGCCTCGACGCCACCGGCAACAGTTCCGCCGACGGCACCCGGTTGCAGATCTGGGACTGCTTCGCCGGCGCCAACCAGGTCTGGCGCCTACCGGCCTGACCTCGCCCGCCCGGAACGCCACGGCGGCCCCGTCCCGACCGGGGCGGGACCGCCGTGGCCGGCGGGTTCTCATCGGCCGGGATCGGCGGTCACCGGCCCCACAGCCGCCAGGTCTGGTTGAGCGGGCTGCCCTGGCCCACCGGGTTGCAGGTCCACTGGTGGACAGCGGCGCGGGGCGCGGTGGAGATGGTGCTGACGTCCACGCACTTGTTGCTGTGCCGAGCCACCAGTTGGTAGTCGTGTGGGTCGTTGCCCGAGTAGGTCACCTTGCGCAGGGTGAACTGCTGGTTGAGGCCGCCGTGGCAGCCCCACTGGTGCACCGCCGCGCCGTCCGCGGTGGACACCCCGCTGACATCAAGGCACTTGCCGGTCTGCTGGTTGACCACGCTGAAGGTGTTCGCCACCCCGGCGACCGGCTGGAAGTTCCACAGCTGCTGGTCGCCGCCCTGGCAATGGAACTGTTGCTGCACATTGCCGTCGGCGGTGTTGCGGTCGGTGTTGTCGAGACACTGTTGGGAGTGCTGCGCCACGGCCACCGACTGGAAGCCGCCGTCGGCCGGCGGCAGCAGGGTCAGCGTGTACGTGTCGGTCTGGTTGGAGTAGGGCACCGTCACTGTGGCGTTGTTGCCGCTCACATTCACCACGCTGTTCGAGACGGTGATCGGGCCCTGCACCGCGCCGCCGCCACTGTTGGGGATCCGTTGGGTGAGTACCCGTACCTGGTTGTTCTGCACGATGCCGCTTGTGGTGTCGAGCCGTTGCAGGTTCACTGTGAGGTTTCCGGTGGTGCGGCCCCCACCGAGCAGCACCCGTGCCGAACCTGTCGTCTTCGTGGCGAAGGCGTCGTACGACGGGCTGGCCGAGACCGAGACGATCTGCCCGGTCTGCGCGCCGTAGAAGCGGTAGGCCCACCACTCGCCCTTGGGCTGGTGCTGCCCGGCCGAGTTGCGTACCAGCAGGTTGCCGAGGTCGTTGTGCAGGTTGCCGGCGCTGGCCCAGTTCGCCCGCAGGCCGTCGGCGCGGGCCCGCTCCAGGCGGGCGATGTACCAGGCACCGTCGGCCGGGTTCTGCTCGTCCGGCGCGGCATACTCGTTGATCTGGTATGGGCGGGGGGGCGGGATGCCGCGCGGGTCGAGGGTCGCGTTGGCGGCGGCGACGTTTGCCACCGGGTCACCGGGCAGCGCGTGCCAACTGACGATGTCCGGGATCGTGTTTGTCGAGCGGACGAAGTCCAGGTACTGGTTCCAGAAGGCGTGGTTTGTCGACGGTACGCACGCGCAGCTGGGCCCGACGATGAGCTGGTTGGGGAACTCGGCCCGGATGCGTTGGTAGGTACGGCGCCACAGCTCGAAGTACTGGGAAATCGGGCGGTTCCAGAACAGCGTGATGTTCGGTTCGTTCCAGATGTCCCACTGCACGCTCAGCCCGGCCGCGCGTACGTCGTTGATGACCCGGTTGAGGAAGTTGTCGTAGTCGGTCCAGTTGCCGTTGTCGCCGGGGAAGCGGGAGATCGCGGCACCGTCGGCACCCCACAGGTCGTGCGGCAGGAGGATGAACTCACCGCCGAGAGCGTTGGTCCGGCGGGCCTGGGCGACTGTGGAGTTCCACCGGCGCTCGTAGTTTCCGCCGACCCAGCCGCTGCCGGGGAGCTGCGCGCCCCCGGCACGCATGTACCGGAACTTCACGTCGCGATAGAAGTGGTCGGCCGGGCCGGCGGCGTTCTCGGTCATCCCGTAGATCCAGCCGGCCGCGCGGTACGTCGGTGCGCCGCTGGTGACCGAGAAGTTGACGCTCATCGACTCGTCGGCGGCCCGGGCCGGCGTGGACACCGCGACGACGGAGGTGGCCGCGAGGATACCGACCGCGAGTCGGGCGGTGAGGCGGCGGATAGGTCCTGGTCTGCTCGTGCGGGGGAGTGGCACTGGGACTCCTTTGCGACGGGAGCACGTCCGGAGGGCGGAGAGCTGCGGTCGAACCGATTCGCTGCGGAGCGTAGGAGTTCACGGTTGTAAATGTCAACGCCGTGTCGTCGGGGTGAAGCGCATGTTTCTCCCCGATGGCTGGACGTTGCCGCGCTCGCCCTTGACCGGTTCGCCGAGGTGGGCCTATGGTCGGCCGAACCGATTCCGCGAATCGGTTCGACATAGGGTTGATGGTGAGCAGCGTCCGCCACAGAGATCGAAGCGAGGCGTCAGATGACCCGATCCATCCCGCGCGGGCGCACCGTCGGTGCCGCCCTGCTGGCCGCCGCCCTCGCCGCCACGGCCGTCGCCTGCTCCGCGGAATCCCCCTCGACCGAGGCTGGCGGGACGTACACCGTCTGGGACCCGTACCCGCAGTTCACCGAGGATTCCGACTGGGTCGGGCTGCTCAAGGACTGCGGCACGTCAGCCGGGGTGACCGTCGAACGCACCGGCTACGACACCACCGACCTGACGAACAAGGCCTTACTCGCCGCACAACAGGGCAACTCCCCGGATGTGCTGATCATCGACAACCCGGTGATCTCCACTCTTGCCGAGGCCGGTGTCCTGACCACCACCGCCGAGACGAATCTCGACGTGTCGACGATGGAACCCAACCTGCTCGGCGCCGGGCAGAGCGAGGGCAAGACGTACGGAGTGCCGATCGGCGCGAACACCCTCGCCCTCTACTACAACAAGGACCTGCTGGCCGACGCGGGAGTGGACGTGGCCACGGTGACTGACTGGCCCTCCCTCACCGCGGCACTGGTCAAGGTCAAAGCCGCCGGCAAGAAGGGCATCACCTTCTCCGCGATCGGCACCGAGGAGGGCAGCTTCCAGTTCCTGCCCTGGTTCTGGGGAGCCGGGGCCGAGCTGACCGCGCTCGACGCGCCGCCGGCGGTGGCGGCGTTGACGCTGTGGACCGACTGGCTGGCCGCTGGCCACGCGCCCAACTCCGTCATCAACAACACGCAGACCACCAGCTGGCAGGAGTTCGCCAGCGGCGAGTACGCGTTCAGCGAGAACGGCACCTGGCAGCTGGCCAACGCGGCGAAGCTGGACTTCGAGTACGGCATCATTCCCATTCCGGCCCGCGCCGGCGGCACCGCGCCGGCACCCACAGGCGGCGAGTTCATCTCCATCCCGGTGCAGCCTGACACCGGGCGGTACGCCACCTCGCAGCAGTTGGTCACCTGCCTGACCAGCGGCGACAACCTGCTCACCACGGACACCACACTGTCCTACATCGCCCCGGTCGCCGCCGTGCAGGAGCAGCAGGTGGCGGCGAACGCCGCATTGAAGGTCTGGGTCGACGCGGTGAAGGCGGCGAAGGGCCGCACCGGCGACGACCTGGGTACCCGGTACCCGAGAATCTCCGAGCCGCTGTGGACGGCTGTGCAGTCCGCACTCAGCGGCGCACAGACGCCACAGGAGGCGCTGTCGGCCGCGCAGCGGACCGCCGCCAGCGCGACGAGCTGACCAGGCGCGTCAGCGACATGGGAATCGACGTCACCCGTACCCCGCGATCAGCGACGGTGCGCGAGGCCGCCCCGGCGGTGCCCACCGCCCCGTCGGCCCGCCGACGCCGCCCCGGCGGTGCCCGGTGGGCGGCGTGGGCCTTCCTCGCCCCGGTGGTCGTATACCTGATCGCCTTCTATGCCTATCCGCTGTACCGCAACGTCGAGCTGAGCCTGCGCGAGTACACGGTCCGCTCCTTCGTCCAGGGTGGTGCGCCCTTCGCCGGCCTGGACAACTACCGGGCGGTGCTGGCCGCGCCGACGTTCCCGCAGGCGCTGCTCAACACGCTCGTCTTCACCGTCACGTCACTTGTCTGCCAGTTCGCCGTCGGACTGCTGCTGGCGCTCTTCTTCCATCGGCACTTCCCGCTCTCCCGCACCCTGCGCGCGCTGTTCCTCGTACCCTGGCTGTTGCCGTTGATCGTGTCGGCGTCCACCTGGTCGTGGCTGCTCAACAGTGAGGCCAGTGTGGTCAACGCCGGGCTCGCGCTTGTCGGCGCGGATCCGGTGAACTGGCTGACCTCGCCCCGGTGGTCGCTGGTGTCGGTGATCATCGCCAACATCTGGATCGGCATCCCGTTCAACCTGGTCGTGCTCTACAGCGGCCTGCAGGCGATCCCGCGCCAGCTCCACGAGGCGGCGGAGCTGGACGGAGCGGGCGGCTGGCAGCGCTTTCGATGGATCACCTGGCCGTTGCTGCGCCCGGTATCGGCGATCACGCTGCTGCTCGGGTTGGTCTACACGCTCAAGGTCTTCGACCTGATCTGGATCATGACCAGGGGCGGCCCGACCGATTCGTCGACCACCCTGGCCACCTGGTCGTACCGGCTCGGGTTCGGCAACCTGCTGCCCGAGTTCGGCTCCGGGGCGGCCGTCGGCAACCTGTTGATCCTGCTAGCGGTGGCCGCCGGCGGCTGCTACATCGGATTCGAGCATCGGCGGCGGCTGTCATGAGCCGACCGACGCGTGGCTGGTGGCGAACCGGGCTGGGGGTGATGCTGACCGGGCTGATGCTCTTTCCGGTCTACTGGATGATCAACGTGTCGTTCACCCGGGATCAGGACGTGCGCAGGAGCCCGCCGCACCTGTTCCCGCTCGACGGCACGCTCGACGGCTACCGGGCCGTGCTCGGCCAGCAGTTGCCGTACGTCGGCACCAGTCTGGTCGTCGGGCTCGGCACCGTACTGCTCACCCTGATCCTGGCGGCCCCCGCCGGGTACGCGCTGGCCAAACTCCGGCCGCCCGGCGGCGGGGCGATCCGCTTCGTCCTGCTGATCGCGCAGATGATCCCCGGCATCATCATGGCGATGGGCTTCTACGCCATCTACCTGAACCTCGGCGTGCTCAACACCGTGCCCGGGTTGATCCTGGCCGACTCGACGATCGCGGTGCCCTTCGCGGTGCTCATCTTCACCGCCTTCATGTCCGGGATACCTGACGACCTGATCCAGGCCGCGCTCGTCGACGGCGCGAACCGGCTGCGGACGTTCTGGTCGGTGGTGCTGCCGGTGAGCCGCAACGCGATAGTCACCGTGTCGCTGTTCGCGTTCCTCTGGGCCTGGTCCGACTTCGTCTTCGCCTCCACCCTGGCCGGTGGTGGCGCTCATCGGCCGATCACGCTCGGCATCTACCAGTACATCGGGAACAACAACCAGCAGTGGAACGCGATCATGGCGACCGCGGTGGTGGCGTCCATCCCCACCACCCTGCTGCTGGTCCTGGCCCAACGCTACGTCGCCGCCGGGGTGACCGCCGGCGCCGTCAAGGACTGATCCGGCCGATCCTCGGAGCAGTCGCACCATCCGTACCCGGAAAGGCAGCCACCTGTCATGACCGTCGTCCGTACCGGCCCGACGTTCTCCATCCAGGAGATTCCGTTCAGCTACCACGGGTCCTGGTTCAGCATCTCGCCGGTGGTGGCAGCGCACACCCACGCACCGGAGCTGCATCTGGTCTCGCACCAGACGGGGATGCATCCGGTGCTCCGGCTGACGCCTTCGGCTGACACCACGGTGACGGCCAGCGCGGCGCTGCTGAGCTGGCGCAACCGCACCGGACAGATCGAGTTGACCTACGACGGCCGGGACACCGTGCGGTTGCGCGGTCGCGGAATCGGTCTGCGGATCGCCGCCGCCCGGGACACCCTCACCCCGTTCAGCGGGACCTACCTCTTCCACGACCCAGTCGATGACTCGTACGTCTTCACCTCGTACGAGACCGGCCGCCGCTACCGGGTCACCTCACTTCGCGGCCACCCGCGTGCCGAGGGCGTCGAAGCGCTCGGCACCGCCGAGCGGGTCGTGGAGCTGCCAGCCGACCAGCCGTGGGAGATCGCTGTCGAGGAGTACGAGTCGGCCCGCCGCCGCTACCCGGGCGACCGTGACTTCGATCAGCTCGTGAGGTCGACGGCGGCCGAGTTCGCCAGCTTCGTCGACCGGGTGGCGCCCTGGCGCAGCTCCGAGACTCCCGCTGCCGAACTGGCCGCGTACGTGCTGTGGTCGGCGACTGTCGCGCCTGGCGGTTTCCTCACCCGGCCAGCCGTGCTGATGTCCAAGCACTGGATGAACAAGGTGTGGAGCTGGGACCACTGCTTCAATGCCCTGGCCCTGGCCGAGGCGGACGCCGAGCTGGCCTGGCACCAGTTCCACCTCCCCTTCGACCATCAGGACCCTACGGGTGCGTTGCCGGACTCCGTCGCCCACTCGGAGGTGCTGTACAACTACGTCAAGCCGCCGGTGCACGGCTGGGCGTTGCGGCAGCTGCGGCAGCGGCTGTCCCGGCCACTGTCGCGTGCCGAACTGGCTGACATGTACCGCCGGCTCGCCCGCTGGACGACCTTCTGGCTCGACCAACGCCGGGTATCCGGGCACCACCTGCCGCACTACCAGCACGGCAACGACAGTGGGTGGGACAACGCGACAACCTTCGACGGTGATCGGACCGTCGAGACACCGGATCTCGCCGCTCTGCTGCTGGTGCAGCTGCGTCAGCTCGCGGACCTGGCCGCCGAACTGCACCTGCCTGAGGAAGTGGGGCAGTGGAGCCGCACCGCGAGCCAGGTCCGAGGTGACCTGCTGAGTGAACTCTGGGACGGCCAGCGGTTCGTGGCCCGGAGTGCCAGGACCGGTCGGCCGAGGTCGAGCACGAGTCTGCTCGACCTCATGCCCATCGTGCTCGGTGCCGACCTGCCCGCCGAGGTGAGCGCCGGGCTCGCCGGTGGTCTCAAGCGTCATCTGACCGCGCACGGCCTCGCCACCGAGCCTGTCGACTCGCCGTGCTACGCCGCCGACGGCTACTGGCGTGGTCCGATCTGGGCACCGGCCACCGTACTGATCGAGGACGGCCTGCGCCGGGCCGGACACACCGGGTTTGCCGATGAGATCAGCCACCGGTTCCGTGCCCTGTGCGAGAAGTCCGGTTTCGCCGAGAACTTCGACGCCGAGACCGGCGCGGGCCTGCGCGACCGGGCGTACACCTGGACCGCCAGCAGCTACCTCATCCTCGCCGCCGCCCACGAACGCCGTCGCCCGCACCACCCACCTGGTTGATCAAGAAGTTTTCGTCGCGCCGCGCGGCCGGGCACGGCGAGAACCTCTTGATCAACGCTGCGGTCGGGGGTCGGAGGTCGGGGGTGGGGCGGTGCTGGCTCTCAGCGAGACGGGTGGGTGGTAGAGGTGGTGGCGGGGGGCGGCGGTGGGGGCGGCGATCCGTTCGAGCAGCAGCGCCACGGCTTCGGCCCCCATCTCCAGGGTGGGCACGTCCGCCGCTGTCAACGGTGGGCGGAAGTCCTCGGCCCAGTGCGCGGCGGCGACCCCGACGACGGAGAAGTCGCGGGGCACCAGCCTGCCCTCGGCCTGCAGGGCCCGCTGTACGCCGGGCAGGGCGGCCTCGTTGATCGTGGCAACGGCGGTGACCTCCGGACGGGTGGTCAGCAGCCGGCTCATGGCGGCCTCGCCGGCGGGCGCGTCGTCGCCGCAGCACAGGTCGACGCCGGTCAGTCCGCGTTCGGCCACCGCGTGGGAGAACCCGGCCAGGGCGCGGTGCCCGGGTCCGTAGCCGGCGGCCACCAGTTCGGCCGAGCGGTTCACCAGGGCGACGTGCCGGTGGCCCAGGTCGGCCAGATGGTGCACACACCTGGCGATCAGACCCTCGTAGTCGACGTCGACCCAGCTGGTGCCGGTCGGCTCGGCCGTGCGCCCGATGGTCACGAAGGGCAGGCGACTCTGCCGCAGCCGGGTGACCCGGTCGTCCTCCAGCCGGATCTCCATGAGGATCACCCCGTCCACCCGGCGCCCGGTCACGATCCGCTCGAACGACCTGTCGTGGTCGCCGCCGGACGGGGAGAGCAGCACGTCCAGGTCGGCGCGGGCGGCGGCCTCGACCACGCTGGCGACGAAGCCGAGCTGCATGTCGGTCAGGCGCTGGCTGGCCGGGGGGATGACCAGGCCGAGGGTACGGGTACGGCCCTCCTTCAACGCCCGGGCGTTCGCGTTGGGGCGGTAGTCCAACTCGTCGATGACGGCCTGGATCCGCTGCCGGGTCGGTTCCGACACCGCCCGCTTGCCGCTCAACACGTACGACACGGTGCTGCGGGACACGCCCGCGCGGCGGGCGATCTCCCCGATGTTCATCCCGCTCCTCGCAGTCGAATCGATTCACCCAGGTTATGAGGGGTGCCGGGCAGGGTCAACGTCGCCGGGCAGCGCGGGGGGATCGATCGCCCGACTCCGTGCCGTCAGGTCGCCCCACAGGCTGACGTCACGCGCTCAGCATGCTCCGGGCCTTGGCGAGGTCACCTAGGAGTTCCCGCAGCGACGCGACGATCGCCGCTTCGAGCTCCGGGCTCAGCCGGCTGACCGGGACCGAGACGCTCACCGCGTCGACAGCCGGGCGGGCCAGCGGTACGGCCATCGCGACGCAGCGGATGCCCTCGGCGTTCTCCTCCTGGTCGACCGCGTGGCCGGTGGTCCGCACCGCCGCGAGGGCGGCGTGCAGGGCCTCGGGGTCGGTGACCGTGTGTGGCGTGAGACGGGCCAGCGGCCAGGTCAGCATCCGGTCGACCTCCTGGTCCGGATGCTCGGCCAGTAGGGCCTTGCCCAATGCGGTGGCGTGTGCCGGGAGTCGGCGGCCGATCGCGCTGTACAGCCGCAGGCGGTGCACCGACTCCCGTTTGGCGAGGTAGACGACCTGGTCGCCGTCGAGTCGGCCGAGATGGACGGCTTCACCGAAGCGGCGGGACAACTCATCCAGCACGCCGGCCAGCAGACCGATCCGGTCGTCCCCGTCGAGGTAGGCGGCTCCTACCCGGAGGGCGCGCAGACCGAGCCGGAACCGGCTGCCGGTCTCGTCGGTGCGTACCCAGCCGCGGCTGGTCAACGTGCGCAGCAGGCCGTGCAGGCTGCTCTTCGGGATGCCGAGGGCGCGGGCCAGGTCACCCAGCGCCCAAGCCTGTGGGTGATCGGCGAGCAGTTCGAGCAGGTCGAGAGTGCGCCCGGCCGACTTCACGGGCTGGAAGTCCTCGGGTGCGGTGGACACGGGGCCACTCTAGCGAAGGGTGCCGGCCTCCAGTAAGGTCACGTACGTGACCAACGTTCATAGTTCTGAACAATTGCCTGTCGGTCGGGTGCTGCCAGTGGTGGTTCTCGACGACGCACGGCTCGCCGACCCGCTCGGCGACGCCCTGGTCAAGGGCGGTCTGACCGCCGTCGAGGTGACCCTGCGTACCGCCGCCGGGCTGGACGCCATCGCGGCGCTCGCCGCCCGCGACGACCTGACCGTCGGCGCCGGCACGGTGCTCACCGTCGAGCAGGCAGAGCGCTCGATCGCAGCCGGTGCCCGGTTCGTGGTGACCCCGGGCTTCGCGCCGGCCGTGGTCCGCGCCTGCCAGCAGGCCGACGTGCCGGTGGTGCCCGGCGCCGCCACCGCCACCGAGATCCAGATGGCCCTCGACGCCGGCCTGAACGTGGTCAAGTTCTTTCCCGCCCAGCAGCTCGGCGGGGCGGCCATGATCAAGGCCCTCGCGGCCCCGTTCCGCGACGTCAGGTTCATCCCGACCGGCGGCATCACCGCCGCGGTGATCGCCGACTACCTGGCCCTGCCGGCGGTCCTGGCGGTCGGGGCGAGCTGGATGGTCTCGGCCGACCTGATCGCCGGCCAGCAGTGGGACGAGATCACCGACCGCACCCGGGAGGCGCTGGCCGCCGCCGGGGGTGCGGCGTGAGTGCGGTGAACCCTCGGCCGAAGGCCGACTGCCACTACGATCTGGTCTCCCTCGGTGAGGTCATGCTGCGGCTCGACCCCGGAGAGGGCCGGGTCCGCACCGCCCGCCAGTTCCGGGCCTGGGAGGGCGGCGGCGAGTACAACGTGGCCCGAGGGCTGCGCCGCTGCTTCGGCCTGCGCACCGCCGTCGTCACCGCGTTCGCCCGCAACGAGGTCGGCCTGCTGCTGGAGGACCTGATCCTCCAGGGCGGTGTCGACACCAGCCTCGTCACCTGGCTGCCGTACGACGGGATCGGCCGCACCGTCCGCAACGGTCTGAACTTCACCGAGCGTGGCTTCGGCGTCCGTGGCGCGGTCGGCACCTCCGACCGGGGCCACTCCGCCGCCAGCCAGCTCAAGCCGGACGACGTCGACTGGGACCACCTCTTCGGCACGCTCGGGGTGCGCTGGCTGCACACCGGCGGCATCTACGCCGCCCTGTCGGAGACGGCCGCGCAGACCGCCGAGGCCGCGATGACCGCCGCCCGTCGACACGGCACCCTCGTCTCGTACGACCTGAACTACCGGCCCAGCCTCTGGAAGGCCGTCGGCGGCCAGGACCGCGCGCGCGAGGTGAACACCCGACTTGCCGGCCTGGTGGACGTGATGATCGGCAACGAGGAGGACTTCACCGCCTGCCTGGGCTTCCCGGTACCGGACACCGACATCCACAGTGGCGCGCTCGACGCCGGCAACTTCAAGGCGATGATCGAAGCCGTCGTGCGGGCGTACCCCAACTTCAAGGTGGTGGCGACCACCCTGCGCGGGGTGCGCAGCGCGACAGTGAACGACTGGGGTGCCGTGGCCTGGGCCGGCGGCGCGTTCGCCGAGGCCACCCACCGACCCGGCCTGGAGATCCTGGACCGGGTCGGCGGCGGCGACAGCTTCGCCTCCGGGCTGATCTACGGCCTGCTCGAACGCGAACGTGACCTGGCGCTCGCGGTGGAGTACGGCGCTGCCCACGGTGCGCTGGCGATGACCACTCCGGGCGACACGTCGATGGCCAGCCTGGCCGAGGTGGAGGCCTTGGTACGCGGAGCCGGTGCCCGGGTGCAACGCTGACCGCGGCCCCGGCTCGGTCCGCTCAGGGGAGCAGGTCGGTCCGGGCGGCACCGGTGGTCGGGTCGAACGGGTAGGAGAGGTGCTGGTGCACCAGCCGCCAGCCGCCGTCGCGTCGGGCGAACACCCGGGTACCGCGCGACCAGCTCTCGACTGTCGCGGCACCGGGCGGGGTGACCCGTACCCGGTTCAGGCCCCAGGACACGGCGAGATCCCCGTCGACCACGAGCGTCTGGTCAGGCACCTCCCAGCTCACCGCGCCGTCACCGGAGGCGTCGAGGCCGGCCCGGCAGACCTCGCGTACCGCCGGTTCGCCGACGTACCGCAGCGGTGCCTCGTGCTCGTACGACACGACATCGGTGGCGATCGGCTCCATCAGGGCGTCGAGGTCCTTCGCCGCTGTCGCGGCGAACCACCGCTCGTGCAGCGCGTGCAGTTCCCGCTCGTCGGAGGCGGAGTCCCGGTCGGGTGCCGGGTCGAGGGCGAACGAATGATGCTCGTGGGTGACCACCCAGCGGTCGTCGTGGCGGCGTAGGCCCAAGGTGAGGCGCAACCGTCGGTCGGGGGCCTCGGCCAGGTCGTCAGGCGTGCCGCAGCGCAGCAGGGCGTACGCGAACGCCACGTCGTCACCGGCCGTGACGTCGAGCGACTCGATCTCGAACGACGCGCCCTGGGCCTGCCACCGGAAGAACGGCGGCCAGGTCTGCCGGTAGGCGTCGATTCCGCGTACCCCCTGCTGTGGCGGCGGCACGTCGAACATCACGATGTCCTCGGCGTGGTCGGCGAGCACCGAGGCGAGATCCCCCTGGTGTACCGCCCTGGCCCAACGTTCGATCAGCTCGCGGATCTGTTCCTCGTTCGTGGTCATGCTCGGCTCGGTCCTTCCGGCGTCGATCGGGTCCGTCACACCTACAACCCCGGCCGGAACGGAAACTCACCGCCGCGCGGCGAACTCGTCTCCGGCGAGTCGGTCAGGCAGGCCGAAAGCCGGGAACGGGGCGTCGAGGAAGGAGACCACCTCGGTGACCCGGGCACCGTCCAGCGCCAGCAGGTCCAGGCCCGCCGGCAGGTAACTCGCCCGGTCGTCGTCCCAGCGGTACGTGCCGAACGCGAGCTGCCCGTTCGCCCGAGCCGGCAGGAACCGCCAGCGGTGCGACAGCACCGCCTCGACGAGAAAACCGCGGATCGCGTCACGGCCCTGGTACCAGGCCCGCTGCGGCGGCATCGAGTACCGCGCCTCCTCGGTCAACATCGCCACCAGGGTCTCGACGTCACCGCCCTCCCAGGCCGCCGCGTACCGGCGGGCCAGCTCCCGCCGCGCCGGGTCGCCGAGGGTGCCCAGGGTCCGTTGCTGAGTCCGGTCCGGCAGCCGGCCCGCGAGCACCGCGCGGGCCCGCCGCAACGCGCTGTTGACCGCCACGACAGTGGTGTCCAGCAGGTCGGCGACCTCGCGGGCCGGGAAGTCGAGCACGTCGCGCAGCAGCAGGACCGCGCGTTGCCGGGCCGACAGGTGTTGCAACGCGGCGACGAACGCCAGCTCCACACTCTCCCGGGCGATCACCCGCGCCGCCGGGTCCAGGTGGTCGGCCCAGGCCATCAGCCGATCCGGGTACGGCTGCAACCACGCCACCTCGGTCGCCGGAGCCGCGTCCGGACGCAGGGCGGCGGGCAGTTCACGGCGGCGTCGCCGCGCGGCCAGCGTCAACGCCCGGTTCGTCGCGATCCGGTACAGCCAGGGCCGGATCCCGGAGTGGTCGTCGAGGCGGTCCAGCGCACGCCAGGCCCGATCCAACGTCTCCTGCACCGCGTCCTCCGCCTCGTGCAGCGAGCCCAGGATCCGGTAGCAGTGCGCCCGCAACTCGTCCCGCACGGGCCCCACGAGACGACCGAAGGCCACACCGTCACCGGCCAGCGCCGCCGCCAGCAGCTCCGCGTCCGACCCATCCGCCCGTCGCGCCGGTGTGCGATCCAGCTCCACCGGGGCCAGGCTACGCCGGCAGAGCTGGCATGCTGTCGCGGTGTCCACCGATCAGCACCGCGCGATGCTCAGCAGCTGCCTGGACGGTCTGACCGAGGAGCAGGCGCGTCGGTCGTTGGTGCCGTCCCGGACCACCCTGCTGGGGCTGGTGAAGCACGCCACGTTCGTGGAGAAGGTCTGGTTCGACGAGGCGGTCACCGGCCGGTCGCGCGCCGACATCGGCATCCCCGCGACGCCTGACGAGTCGTTCGTGCTCGACGACTCGGACACCATCGACGGCGTACGGCGGGCACACCGGGAAGCCTGCGCCGCCGCCCGCCGCGCCACCGCGGCTCTCGACCTGGACGACCTGTTGCCCGGCAACCGTCGCGGACCGTTGCCGCTGCGCTGGGTCTACCTGCATGTGCTGCGCGAACTCGCCCAGCACTGCGGACACGCCGAGATTCTCCGCGAGCAGATCCTCGCCGAGTAGTGGTCCTCACCGCACCGGCACAGCGACGCGCTGTCCCGGCCGGACGGGCGTCGTCAGATCGCCTCCGTCCGCCCGTCCAGGCGTCCGGGTGCCCGGCCGTGCGAAGATGCGCCGTGTGGTGATCGCTGCTGACCAGCGGCGACCGGTGGACCGGTCCGTCGGGCGGGTCCTTTGCAACCCGGATTCATCGTCGGGACCGGCCTTCGGCGTGGTGGGCGGCCAGTCATGCGGTTCGTGACCCGGCGACCCGCCTGGCAGCGACGGGGTGACCGGTTCCGGCATCCGGCACAGATGATCGCCGTCGGGTTCGCCGTGGCGATCGCGGTGGGCACCGGCCTGCTGTCCCTACCGTGGGCGACCCGATCCGGACACCGCACCGGGTTGGTGGACGCCCTTTTCACCGCCACCTCGGCGGTGTGCGTCACCGGCCTGGTCACCGTCGACACCGGCAGCTACTGGTCCGGCTTCGGGCAGGCGGTCATCCTGCTGCTCATTCAGATCGGCGGGCTTGGGATCATGACCCTGGCCACGTTGTTCACCGTGCTGCTGTCACGCCGGCTCGGGCTGCGTGCCCGTTTTCTCGCTCAAGCGGAGACCAAGAGCCTCAACCTGGGTGACGTACGCGGCGTGGTGCGCCGCATCGTCGTGTTCAGCCTGGTCAGCGAGGTTGTCGTCGCCACGCTGCTCACGATCCGTTTCGCCACCGCGTACGAGCGTCCGTTCGGTACGGCGCTCTACGAGGGCGTCTTCCACGCGATCTCCGCGTTCAACAACGCCGGCTTCTCCACCTACGCCGACAGCCTGATGGGTTACGTGGCCGACCCCTGGATCACCCTGACCGTCACGGCGGCCGTCATCCTCGGTGGGCTGGGATTCCCGGTCGTCTTCGAACTGGCCCGCTCCTGGCGCCACCCTTCGTACTGGTCGGTGACGACCCGGATAACCGTCACGCTCACCGTCGCGTTGCTGGCCCTCGGCACCGTGGTGTTCACCCTCGCCGAGTACTCGAACCCGGGCACGTTCGGCCCGCTGAACGACCCCAGAAACTGCTGGCTGGGTTCTTCGCCTCCGCGATGACCCGTACCGCCGGTTTCAACAGCGTCGACATCGGGGCGATGCGGCCGGAAAGTCTGCTCGCCAGCGACGTGCTGATGTTCATCGGTGGCGGCAGCGCGGGCACGGCCGGCGGTATCAAGATCACCACCTTCGGGCTGCTCGCGTTCGTGCTGTGGTCCGAGATGCGCGGCGAGACCCAGGTCAACGTCGGTCATCGCCGGATCCCCGCTAGCAACCAACGCCAGGCCCTCGCGATCGTCCTGCTCAGCGCCGGTGCGGTGGCTGTGGCCACCTTCATCCTCCTGGCGATCACCCCGCACCGGCTCGACGCGGTCCTGTTTGAGGTGATCTCCGCCTTCGGTACCGTCGGCCTGTCCACCGGCATCACAGGTGACCTGCCACCACAGGCCAATGTCCTGCTCGTGCTGCTGATGTTCGCGGGCAGGATCGGACCGCTCACCCTCGCATCTGCGCTGGCGCTGCGCGAGCGCAACCGGCGTTTCGAACTACCAGAGGAGAGGACGATCGTTGGCTGACATCCGTAACGAGCCGGTCGTCGTGATCGGCCTGGGCCGTTTCGGCAGCGCCCTGGCTCTTGAACTGGCCAAGCGAGGCACGGAGGTGCTCGGCATCGACAGTCAGCCGAAGACCGTGCAGAGTCTCGTCGGGCAACTTCCGCACGTGATCACCGCGGACTCGACCGACATCGAGGCGTTGCGGCAACTAGGTGTCGGCGACTTCCACCGGGCGGTCGTGGCGATCGGCACGGACATCCAGGCCAGCATCCTGACCACCAGTCTGCTCTCGGAGCTCGGCATCCCCGACATCTGGGCCAAAGCCGTGAGCGGGCAGCACCGCAACATCCTGACTCGCGTCGGCGCCCACCACGTCATCGCGCCGGAGCACGACATGGGTGAACGCACTGCCCACCTGCTCACCGGCCGCATCCTCGACTACGTCGAGGTGGACGCGGACTTCGCGGTCATCAAGACCAAGCCCCCGCGCGACGTGGTCGGCATGCCGCTTCGCGAGTCGCGCCTCCGCAGTCGGTGGGGGGTGACAGTGGTGGCGGTGAAGCCGGAGGTCGCCATCGGTGGCCGTCATCCCGGCTTCACCCACGCGACCCCGGACACCGTGCTGGCCTACGGCGATCTGATCCTGGTCGTCGGTCCGGTCGACAACGTAGAACGATTCGCTGCCGCCGAGTAAGCGCTGTGCGCCGACCACGCGGCCCGGCTCCTCGGCCGGCCAGGACCCGGCGACACGACCGGCTTGTCGCCGTGGGTTGTCGGACGCGGCCACTATCCTCACGCGTCGTGACCTCACAGCTGAACGAGATGCCGGCGGAGCTGTCGGAATTGTTCGTGGATGCCACGGCGCGCCCTCGGGCGCTGACCGAGCCGCTCCCGCCCGGCCGGACGGTACGCGGCGACGAGGGCGACGCCGATCGGCCCACGCTGTGGCTCAGTGACGACCCGGCCCCGGCCGGTCTCTGGTCGCGGTTGCACGCGGCGCACCCGCAGTCGGGCTTGTGGCCGTTGCTGCTCGACGGCTACGACGGTGCGCCGACCCGTCCATGGGACGATGGCGAGTTCTGGCCCGACCGGGTGTCGTCGCCCACCGAGCACGATCCGGAGCGACTGCTGGCCGGCTGGTGGGCTGGCCAGACCGCCCCCTACGACGGCGACGACCAGCTGTCCAACGACCGGCGGGCCGCCGTGACCGCCCCGTACGGGCGGGACTGGCCGGGGCTGGCACCGCCCGGCGAGCCGTGGACGACGCCGGAGCGGCACGCGGACCACTGGGCCGAGCAGCTCTCGCTGGCCCAACCGGCGATGCGCCTCGGGCTGGTCCCCGCCGAGCGGGGCAGCGACGCCCTGGCCGTCCTGGGCTGGCAGGGTGCGGTCAACCACACGAACGATCCCGGGCGGCTGTCGGCCGTGCTGCGCAGCTGGGAGGACCGGTTCGGGGTCCGGGTGATCGGGGTCGGGTTCGCCGAGCTGTATCTGAGCGTCGCCGCGCCCCCGGAGGAAACCGGCGAGGCGTTGCGGGTGGCCGCCGAGCACTTCGCCTTCTGCCCCGACAACGTGTGGCAGGGGCAGCGGCCGTGCACCCTCGCCGCCTACGCCGAACGGATCGTCGACGCGCCGACCTGGGCGTTCTGGTGGGACTGACAAACGCCCCTCAGTGCGCGGGGTCGCCCTGACCGGGCAGCGTGAGCGTCACCAGGAAGGCCGCGTGGTCGGTGGTCCGTTCCATGCTCACCGACCTGGTGGCGTCGATCCGCAGGTCCGCCGTGGCCATGAACTGCTGCACCCCGCCGTCGTGCCGGTGGCGGTAGTCCGCCGGCACGCAGGACCGCACGTCTGGCGTGCCGCCGTGGCGCAGGTTGAGGTCGCCGCTGACCACTGTGGGGCGGTAGCGACCGTCGGCGTGCAGTTGCGGGATGGCCGTGCCGACCAGGTGTGCGCACTGGGCGAGCGCCAGGGTCGAGCTGGTGTACGCCAGGTGCGTGGTGCAGGCGAGGAAGAGGGTGCTGGCTTCCACGCAGAGCCAGGCCCGCTGCTCGGGGTCGGCCGGGTCCTGGGCCGGGTAGATCCCGGCGTGCACCTCGTGGTCGGCGGCGGGTGCCGGGATGTGCGTCAGCACCCCGACGCCGTACTGCTGGCCGTTGACGCAGCGGTACGGTTCGCCGGTACGGCCGTTGCGCGCGGGTTGGAAGGCCGCCGCCACAGTGCCGTCGTGCACGTCGGTCATCGCCCGCTCCAGCATGTCCACGTCGCCGGAGCAGATCTCGTTGAGGGTGACGATGTCGGGGGCCTCGGCCCGGATCACCTGGGCGGCCCGGGCCACCGATCGACCGGTGTAGCAGCCGGTGGCCATGCCGCTGTTGCACAGGTTCAGTTGGAGCACCCGCAGCGGCGCGGGAGCGGCCGGTTCGACGACCGAGCAGCCGACAAGCGACGCGGCGACCGAGACCAGAGCGACGGCGGCGGCAAGCAGCGAACGGGGGACGCGGATCGGACGAGAAACCATGCACCAGCCCTGGGCTCGCGGAGGGGCTGAAAGTGTATCCGTACCGGCGGGACGGAGGTCAGGTTCGCAGCGGGTACGGGATGAAGGTGCTGCGGTTCTCGTCCACGTCCAGCTGCCGGCTGATCGGTGGGGCGGCCCGCTGTGGGCAGGTCATTCGCTCGCAGGTCTTGCAGCCGGGCCCGATCGGGGTCGCCGCCTCGGCCGCGTGCAGGTCCATTCCGGTGGAGTAGACGAGCCGGCTGGCGTGCCGCACCTCGCAGCCCAGCCCGATGGCGTACACCTTGCCGGGTTGGCCGTAGCCGCCGTGGTGCCGGGTGATGGTGCGGGCGATCCACAGGTAGCGCTGCCCGTCCGGCATGGCGGCGACCTGGGTGACCACCCGCCCCGGCGCCCCGAACGCCTCGTACACCGTCCACAGCGGACAGGTACCGCCGGTGCGGGAGAACGGGAAGCCGGTGGCCGACTGGCGCTTCGACATGTTGCCGGCCCGGTCGACCCGGACGAAGGAGAACGGCACGCCCCGCGCCCGGGGTCGCTGCAGGGTGCTGAGCCGGTGGCAGACCGTCTCCCAGCCCATCGCGTAGTGCTGGGTGAGCAGGTCGATGTCGTAACGACGCTGCTCGGCGGCGGCCAGGAAGTGTTCGTACGGCAGGATCAGCGCCGCCGCGAAGTAGTTGGCCAGGCCGACCCGGGTGAGGATCTGGGTCTGCGCGTCGTCGAACTCCTCCGACTCGACGATCTCGTCGATGACGTCGGCGAACTCCAGCAGCGCGATCTGCGCCGCCATCCGCATCGCCTCCTGCCCGGCGCGCAGCGACGTGGACAGGTGCAGGGTGCGGGTCTGCGGGCGGTACCGGTGCAGTTCACCACCGAGTGCGGCGGCGTCCTCGCGGGTGACGTGGACGCCGTGCCGCTGCGCCAACCTGTCGCGCAGCAGGGCGCGGACCTCGCCGCGACGCAGCGCCATCCGTCCGGCCAGCCGCTCGGCCTCCTCGTCGAGGTCCGGTACGTAGTTCTGCCGCCGGTAGAAGAACTCAGTTACCTGGTCGTGCGGGCTGCGACCGATCCGCTCCCGGTCACCGACCAGCTCGGCGAGCTGCTCGTCGGCCTGCTGGTAGCGGCGGTGCAGCTCGATGACCGCCGCGGCGACCTCCGGCAGCCGGGTGGCCAGTTCGGTGAGTTCGGTAAGCCCGGCGCGTCCCGGCAGCGCCTCGCGCAGCCCGGCGACCAGCCGGGGGGTGTCGTGCGCGGCGAACACCGTCGGGTCGACGCCGAACAGCTCGGTGATGCGTAACAGCACCGGAACGGTAAGTGGTCGGCTGTCGTGCTCGATCTGGTTGAGATAGCTCGGGGAAATGCTGAGATGCCGGGCCAGTTCCGTCTGGCTGAGCCCACGCTCCTCGCGCATCCGGCGCAGCCGGGCCCCGGCGAACGTCCTGGCGACGGCCCTCACCTCCCTGGTCCGGCGTTCTGGTCCGGCCACATTAGCACCGCTGCGAATAGGCGCTTTCACAACTTTGCAAAATCGCGTGTTGACTTTTCAATAATTGGCTTTTTCCGTCTCTCGACCATCTCCGGTATGCCGTGTGACCGTGGCTGCACACCCGGCGGCCGGCGTCTCGCGCAGCGTCACCAGGTGACGACGGAATTCGAAGGGAATGAGCGACGATGGTTACCGCGGTCGAGCAGTTGCAGCACGAATGGGACACCAACCCCCGCTGGCGGGGTGTGCGGCGCAGCTACCGCGCCGAGGACGTGGTTCGGTTGCGTGGCGCGATCCAGGAGGAACACACCCTGGCCCGGCACGGCGCGAACCGGCTGTGGCGGCTGTTGAACAGTGAGGACTACATCCACGCCCTCGGTGCCCTCACCGGCAACCAGGCCGTGCAGATGGTCCGGGCCGGGCTCAAGGCGATCTACCTGTCCGGCTGGCAGGTGGCCGCCGACGCGAACCTGGCCGGGCACACCTACCCCGACCAGAGCCTCTACCCGGCCAACTCGGTGCCCGCGGTGGTGCGACGGATCAACAACGCGTTGCTGCGCGCCGCGCAGATCACCACCGTCGAGGGCGACACCTCAGGCATCGACTGGTTGGCGCCGATCGTCGCCGACGCCGAGGCCGGCTTCGGCGGCGTGCTCAACGCGTACGAGCTGATGAACGCGATGATCGCGGCCGGGGCCGCCGGGGTGCACTGGGAGGACCAGCTCGCCAGCGAGAAGAAGTGCGGTCACCTGGGCGGGAAGGTGCTCATCCCCACCGGCCAGCACATCCGCACCCTTGAGGCGGCACGGCTGGCCGCCGACGTGGCGGGTGTGCCGTCGGTGGTCATCGCCCGCACCGACGCGCAGGCCGCCACCCTGCTCACCACCGACGTCGACGAGCGGGACCAGCCGTTCGTCACCGGCGAGCGTACCGCCGAGGGCTTCTACCGGGTCCGCAACGGCGTCGAGCCGTGCATCGCCCGTGGCCTGGCGTACGCCCCGCACTCCGACCTGCTCTGGATGGAGACCAGCACGCCGGACCTGGAGGTCGCCCGCCGCTTCGCCGAGGCGATCAAGGACGAGTACCCCGACCAGTTGCTCGCCTACAACTGCTCGCCGTCGTTCAACTGGCGTAAGCACCTCGACGACGCGACCATCGCCAAGTTCCAGCGGGAACTCGGCCACATGGGATACAAGTTCCAGTTCATCACCCTGGCCGGCTTCCACGCCCTCAACTACTCGATGTTCGACCTGGCCCGGGGCTACGCGGCCGACGGCATGTCGGCGTACGTGTCGCTCCAGGAGCGCGAGTTCGCCGCCGAGCCGGCGGGCTACACCGCGGTCAAGCACCAGCGGGAGGTGGGCACCGGCTATTTCGACCTGATCAGCACGGTGCTCAACCCGGCCGCCGAGACCACCGCCCTGCGTGGCTCCACCGAAGAGGAGCAGTTCGCATGAGACACGAGATCATCGGCCCGATGGCCGAACGCTTCGACGAGGTCCTCACGCCCGAGGCACTGGCGTTCCTGGTCGCGCTGGACAGCGAGTTCGCCGCCCGCCGGGTGGCTCTGCTGGACACCCGCCGCGCCCGCCGCGACCGCTACGCCACCGGTCAGCTGCCCGACTTCCTGCCGGAGACCGCAGCGGTCCGCGACGATCCGACCTGGCAGGTGGCCGCGCCCGCACCCGGCCTGGAGGACCGGCGGGTCGAGATCACCGGACCGCCGGACCGCAAGATGACGATCAACGCGTTGAACTCCGGCGCCAAGGTGTGGCTCGCCGACTTCGAGGACGCCACCGCGCCGACCTGGCAGAACGTCATCGGTGGTCAGCTCAACCTGATCGACGCCCTGGACCGCCGGATCGACTTCACCGACGCCCGGGGCAAGCGGTACGCGCTCGGCGACGACCTGGCCACGATCGTGGTCCGGCCGCGCGGCTGGCACCTGGTGGAGAAGGGCATCGTGGTGGACGGGCGGCCGATCTCGGCCAGCCTCGTCGACTTCGGGCTGTACCTGTTCCACTGCGCCCGGCGGCAGCTCGACGCCGGCAAGGGTCCGTACTTCTACCTGCCGAAGCTGGAGGGCCACCGCGAGGCGCGGTTGTGGAATGACGTCTTCGTCTTCGCCCAGCGTTACCTGGGCCTGCCACAGGGCACCATCCGGGCGACCACGCTCATCGAGACGATCACCGCCGCGTTCGAGATGGAGGAGATCCTCTACGAGCTGCGCGAGCACTCGGCGGGCCTGAACGCCGGCCGGTGGGACTACATCTTCAGCGTCATCAAGAACTTCGGTCAGTGGCCGGACTTCGTCCTGCCGGACCGCGCCGAGGTGACGATGACTGTGCCGTTCATGCGGGCGTACACCGAGCTGCTGGTGCGGACCTGCCACCGGCGCGGGGCGCACGCGATCGGCGGGATGGCCGCCTTCGTCCCGGCGCGTGATCCGCAGGTCAACGAGGTGGCGTTGAGCAAGGTGCGGGCGGACAAGCAGCGCGAGGCCGGCGACGGCTTCGACGGCTCCTGGGTCGCCCACCCCGGCCTGGTGGCGACCTGCCGGGAGGTCTTCGACGCGGTGCTGGGCGAGCGTCCAAACCAGCTCGACCGACGCCGCGACGAGGTGACGGTCACCGCCGCCGAGCTGCTCTCGGTGGACAAGACCCCGGGCCAGGTCACCGAGGCGGGGGTGCGGGCCAACGTGGCGGTGGCGTTGCGCTACATCGACGCCTGGCTCGGCGGTACGGGCGCGGTGGCGCTGTGGAACCTGATGGAGGACGCCGCCACCGCCGAGATCGCCCGCTGCCAGCTGTGGCAGTGGCTGCACCACGGCACGCCGCTGGCCGGCGGGGGATCGGTGACCGAGGAACTGGTCCGCTCGATGCTCGCCGAGGAACTGGCAGCGGTGACCGAGGGGCGCGGGGAGACCGAGCGGGAACGCGCCGAGCAGGCCGCCCGGATCGTCGAGGAGACCGCGCTCGGCGAGGACCTGCCGTCGTTCTTTACCACCAGCGCGTACGCCCGGCACCTGCGGCCCACCCGGGAGCCGGCCCTGGCGGCTGCCTAGGTCCTGGTCGCGCTCCCTGGCCGGCTGCGAGCCGGCCAGGGAGCGCGGCAGGCATCCTCAGTCGTAATGGCCGTCACGATCCGTACCCACCTCCTGCCCACCCGCCCACCACCCCGCCTGCTTTGCTCTGCTTCAACCCACGCAACGGTTGCACTACGTAGCCGACTGTCGAGCCGAGCTGGCTTCGTCAGCATGAGGAGGCCCAGCTCAGTCGCTATTGCGTTGGTTGAAGCAGAGCAAAGCGTGGAAAGGGGAACCTGA
>NZ_BOOZ01000024.1 GCF_016863495.1 Micromonospora andamanensis | reverse complement strand
TTGGCAACCACTACTACCAGATCATGGCCACCGAGGGTTACCAGAGCCAGGGAAGCTCGGACATCACCCTCTCGGAAGGCGGCACCCCCGGCCCCGGCCCGACCAACCCGACCACCCCGCCGCCCAGTGGCGGGTCCGGCCAGATGATCGTCGGTCAGCAGTCCGGCCGGTGCCTTGACGTGCCGAACTCCAGCACGAGCAACGGCACCCAGATCCAGTTGTATGACTGCCACGGTGGCTCGAACCAGCGGTTCACCCACACCTCGAGCCGGCAGCTGACGGTGAACGGCAAGTGCCTGGACGTGCCGAACTCCAGCACGAGCAACGGCACCCGGATCCAGTTGTATGACTGCCACAGCGGCGCGAACCAGCAGTGGAACATCAACTCCAACGGCACGATCACCGGAGTGCAGTCAGGGCTGTGCCTTGACGCCGGTGGCACCGGTAACGGGGCGATGATCCAGCTGTACAGCTGCTGGGGTGGCGCGAACCAGCAGTGGAGCCGCCGCAACTGATCCGTCGTTTCGGGGCCAGGCGCTCACGGGCCTGGCCCCGAACCAACTCGTCCTGGTGCGGTGCGCCCGAGCGCTACGAGCCGGCGGCGATGGCGGGCGGGCGTTCAAGGGCCGGAGGCGATGCGGCTAGGCTGGGTCATTGTGCTCGTACTGGTGGTGGACAGCTCGACCCCGGCGGTGACCGCGGCGCTCGTCGAGGTCACCGCGAGTGCCGTCACGACCCGGGCGCACCGGTGCACCGTCGACGCTCGGGCGCACGGCGAACTGCTCGCCCCGCAGGTCGACGCGGTGCTCGGCGACGTCGCCGCCCGCCCGGCCGAGCTGCACGCGATCGTCGCCGGGCTCGGCCCCGGCCCCTTCACCGGGCTACGGGTGGGGCTGGTCACCGCTGCCACCATGAGTCAGGTGCTCGGCATTCCGGCGTACGGCGTCTGCTCGCTGGATGCCATCGGCCACCCGGCGGCGACCGGTGAGCCGGTGCTGGCGGCGAGCGACGCGCGGCGCCGGGAGATCTACTGGGCGGTCTACGACGGCGCCGGCCAGCGCCTGGTCGGGCCGGAGGTCGGCGCCCCTGCGGTGGCCGCCGAGCGGGCCCGGGAGCTGGGTGTGACCACTGCCGTCGGCGACGGTGCCCACCGTTATGCCGAGGTCCTGGGCCTGCCGCTGCGGGCCGAACCCCGTTATCCGGACGCCTGTGCGCTCGCCGCCCTGGCCGCCGAACGGATCCGCGCCGGTGCCCCCGGTGATCCGCTCACCCCGCTCTACCTGCGCCGTCCGGACGCGGTGGCGGCCACCGTGCGCAAGCCGGTGCTGCCGTGAGCCGGTCGGGGCCGGCCCGGTTCCGCTGGTGGCACATCGACGAGGTACTGCCGATCGAGGCGGACCTCTTCGGTGCCGAGCAGTGGTCCGCGGCGATGTTCTGGAACGAGCTGTCCCACGGGCACTTCTACCGGGTGGTCACCGACGACGACGGCGGCGTGCTCGGCTACGCCGGGCTCGCCATCGCCCCGCCCGACGAGGCGTGGGTGCAGAACATCGCGGTCCGGCGGGAGGCGCAGCGCCGGGGGATCGGCCGGCTGTTGCTGGAGGCGCTGCTCGCCGAGGCCAACCGGGTAGGTGTACGCGCCGTGCTGCTGGAGGTCGCCGCCGACAACGCCCCGGCCCAGCGGCTCTACGCGATGCACGGATTCGAGCCGATCGGCGTGCGACGCGGCTACTACCAATCGAGCAACACCGACGCGCTGGTGATGCAGCGCACCCAGGACTGAGACATCGCATGGCTGACGAACCACTGATCCTCGGCATTGAGACCTCGTGCGACGAGACGGGCGTCGGTGTCGTACGCGGCCACACCCTGCTCGCCGACGCGCTCGCGTCAAGCGTGGACCAGCACGCCCGGTTCGGCGGGGTGGTGCCGGAGGTGGCCAGCCGGGCGCACCTGGAGGCGATCGTGCCGACCATGGAGCGGGCACTTACCGAGGCGGGGGTGACGCTCGCCGACATCGACGCGATAGCTGTCACCGCCGGGCCGGGACTGGCCGGGGCGCTGCTGGTCGGGGTGGCGGCGGCCAAGGGGTACGCGGTGGCCGCCGAGAAGCCGGTCTACGGCGTCAACCATCTCGCCGCGCACGTCGCGGTGGACACGCTGGAACACGGTCCGCTGCCCGAGCCGGCTATCGCGCTGCTGGTCTCCGGCGGTCATTCGTCACTGCTGCTCGTCGACGACCTGGCCCGGGGCGTCACGCCGCTGGGCGCCACCATCGACGACGCGGCCGGCGAGGCGTTCGACAAGGTGGCCCGGCTGCTCGGACTGCCGTTCCCCGGTGGGCCGCACATCGATCGGGAGGCCCGGGCCGGTGACCCGGCGGCGATCGCGTTCCCGCGTGGCCTGACCGCCGCCAAGGATCTCGTCGCGCACCGTCACGACTTCTCCTTCTCCGGGTTGAAGACAGCTGTGGCGCGCTGGGTGGAGGCCCGCGAGCGGGCCGGCGAACCGGTCCCGATCGCGGACGTGGCCGCCTCCTTCCAGGAGGCGGTCTGCGACGTGCTCGTCGACAAGGCGCTGGACGCCTGCCGCAGCAGCGGCGTGGAGACCCTTGTGATCGGCGGGGGAGTGGCGGCCAACTCGCGGCTGCGGGCGCTCGCCGAGCAGCGGGCCGCCCGGCACGGCATCCGGGTCCGGGTGCCCCGGCCGGGCCTGTGCACCGACAACGGCGCGATGGTGGCGGCCCTCGGCTCACACCTGGTCGCCTCGGGTGTCGCGCCCAGCCGGCTCGACCTGCCCGCGGATTCGGCCCTGCCGTTGACCACTGTCAGTGTCTGAGGAGGACGGCGACGTGATCGTACGGATGTGGGAGGCGCGGGCGGAGCCGTACGCGCTCACCGACCTGATCACCTGGGTCTGCGACAGCGCGCTGCCCGAGTTCGAGCACGACCCGCTGCACCTGTCCAGCGAGGTCTTCTCCTCCACCGACCACCGGGTCGTGGTCATCTCCAAGTGGCGCAGCAGCCCCCGGCCGCTGCCGGACCCGCCGGTGATGCTGCTCGCCCGACAGCCGCATTCCTGGGACTTCACCCAGGTCGACCGCTGACGGGACCCGGGCCGGCCGCTGGTTCGACGGCGGCGTGGGGCGCGCCGATCAGCGGATGGTCACCGTGGTGGTGGCGGTGGAACGGTCGATCTCGCTGGTCCGGGCGCTGACCCGCAACGTCCAGTCCCCGGCGACCGGGAAGTGGATCTCGGCGCTGCCGTGGTGCGGCTCCAGCGCGAACACGTCGACGGTGATCGGCTCGATGCCGGCCTCCGGCAGGGCCGCGGTGACCGTCCACTCCGCCACCGGCAACTCCTTCGCCTGCGGGGTGTAGACGTACGCGTGCAGGCTGTTCGTGGTGCCGGCGACCGCCGGGTAGATGTCGAACTGAAGGGTGAACAGGTCGGTGGTGAGCGACTGCGCGACGCCCTCCCGGGTCACCCCGTCGGCAGCCGAGCCGGCGGCGCGGCCGGGGGGTGTCTGTACCAGCATCGCGGTCAGCGCCAGCACCACAGCGGTCACGGCGAGTTCCACGCCGGCCGCCCGGGCGACCCATCTGGGCCGGCTCGCCGCGACCCGGCGGCGGATCAGCCGGCGCTGTCCGGCCGCGACGGCCAGCACCCCGGCCAGCAGTGCCGCCTTGGCCAGGAGCAGACGGCCGTAGGTGCTGCCCCACAGGGCCGAGGGCCGGCCGAGTTCGATGGCGGCCTGAAGGACTCCGGCGGTGACGAGCCAGGCCACGGCCAGCGTGGCCCACCTGGACCAGGCCGGCAGGATCCGGGCGAGGACCCGTTCGTGGGTGCCCCGAAGCAAAAACACGGTGAGGGTGAGCAGCCCACCCAGCCAGACGGTGACCCCGGCGATGTGCACAGTGGTCAGCGCGATGCTCACCGGCGGTACCGGCGAGGCGATCGGGTGCCCGGCCAGCGGCCAGGTGACGAGTCCGGCCAGGCCGATCGCCGCAAGTGCTGCACCGCGCAACCGGCCTGCGCCGGCGACGCGACCGGCCGGCGAACTGTCACCCCGCAGCACGGCTGGCAGCAGGGCCGCGGCCAGACCGACGAGTGCCAGGCGCACCGCCAGCACCACTCCGACGTCGCTGTCCGCGACCGCCCGCAGGTCGGTCGGGGTGAGTTGCCCGACCGGCGCACCCACCACCTGGGCCGCCTGCCCGATCCAGGTGCCGAAGGCACCGGCGGCGACCAGCCCGAGCCCGCCAAGTGCCAGGACTGTCGCTCCCCTGCGGGACCGGCGTCGGGGCCACATCGTCGCGGTGAGCAGCGGCGGGCCGACCGCCAGGAGCAGCCCCAGGTACCCGAGGTACTTGGCGGCCGGGACGAGCACCCCGGCCGGCGACTCGGACTCCGCCAGGGCCGGTTCGGGCGGGGTCGCCGAGGGCGCTCCGGCGGCGAAGGTGAAGCTGCCCGCGACCGGGTGGCTGTCCGCCGAGATGACGCGGTAGCTGACCAGGTAGGTGCCGAGCGGACGATCCGAGGGTCGCAGGGCGATCCGGACGGTCCGGTCCCGGACCTCAGGTTCACCGACGTTTATCCGCTTGCCGTCGGGTGCGAGGACCTGCACCCGGCCGGGGACCACGGCGATGGTCTCGCTGAAGGTCACGAGCACTTCGCGCGGCGCGTACCCGAGCACCTCGTCGCGTTGCGGGGTGGTGGCCACCACTACGGCGTGCGCCGCCGCTGGGCCGGCGGAGCCCAGGGCGGCGCACAGTGCGACGAGGATCAGCCCGAGCAGAGCGGCGGCTCGGGTACGAACTGTCATCGGATCGGGTGGTGCGGTCAGCTGCGGCGGAACATGCGGTACGTGAGGAAGCCGCCGGTGCCGAGGGCACCGAGGAAGATCGCCCAGATCAGCGTGTTGCTGACACCGATCTGCGGGCCGGTGTTGGCCGACGCGGCGGCGAGCAGGCCGTCGTTGCCAGGGGCGGGCAGTGCGGCCGGCGGCAGCTCCGCCCAGCGGACCAGGCCGGTGCTCTCCAGCATGATCATGTGGTCGCCGACGAACTTGTTCGTCGCGTTGGCCAGATCGCGGACGACATCGTTGCGGGTGCTGGCCCGGACCGCGCTGACGACCGGGAAGATCTTGCCGTGGGCGACCCGCAGCCGGGTGACGAAGATTTGGTCGAAGCGGGCGCCCCTGGCGTCCTTCATCTCGTTCAGCCAACCCTGCTGTTCGGCGGTCGGCTGGTTCGGGATGGTCGCACCGAGCTTGTTGGCCGCCTCCACGGTGAGTCGGTCCAGTTCCTCGTGCTGACGGGCGATCTCCGCGCCGATCTCCCGGACCACCTGGGACTGGCCCTTCTCGGCGGCCATCTGCCCGGCCGGCATCTCCCAGAGCCCGGCCAGCCGCACCCCGTCGAGCAGGGCCTGGTCGGCGGCGGCGAGCTGCTGGGCGGCGGGTGCGCCAAGCGCCATGCCGGGCAGGACGACGAGAGCTGCGGCGATCGTGGTGAGCAGCACCGCCAAGCGACGGGACCGGTTGCCCTGCCGGCGACGAGTGGAATCCAGCGGTGCCATGTCTGCGGCGCCTCCTCGGACGAGAACCGATCGGTTGAGCGTCGGACGCCCGCACCCCGTCGGCCGTCCGCAACCAGGTACGGATTGTGTGACCGATCAGTTCACCGGTTGGCGAAACCGGCTCGCGAAATCTGGAACTGGAGGTCAGCTAACGTCGAGCGGGTCGGCGAGCAGCCGGTCGAAGGCGAGTTCGGCGGCACCGACCAGGGGTGCGTCCGCACCGAGCTTCGGCGTACGCAGTCGGACGTGCTCCAGGCAGGCGGGCAGTCCGTTGGAGTTGAGTCTGCTGCGCACCTGGGCGGCGGCGGCCAGGTAGAGGTCGCGCATGGTGCCGCCGAAGATGACCATCTCCGGGTTGAAGATGTTCACCAGGTTGGCGACGCCGAAGCCGAGCCAGTCACCGGCCTGCCGTACCGCGATCTGGGCCTGGGCGTCCCCGCGGTCGGCGGCGTCGAAGACCGCGAGCATCGCCTCCCGGCCCCGGGCGTCGGAGCGGCCGGCGGCCCGGAGCAGCCCGTGCTCGCCGATCTCGGTCTCCCAACACCCCCGGTTGCCACACTCGCAGCGGGCCCCGTCCCGGGCCACCACCATGTGCCCGACCTCGCCGCTGTAGCCACCGTGCCCGGTCAGTCGCCGGCCGCCGGCGATGATCCCGGCACCGACGCCGACGTCGCCGTAGAGGTAGATGACGTTGTCGCAGCCCGCTGCCGCGCCCCGGGCATGCTCGGCGAAGACCGCCACGTCGGCCACGTTCCCGACGGTGACCGGCACGTCGACGCCGAGTTCGGTGCCGAGGGCTGCGCCGATCGGTTCGTCCACCCAACCGGTGGTCGGCCCGAGCCGGACCAGACCGTCGTCGCGGCGGACCATGCCGCAGACCGCCACCCCGGCGCCGACGCAGACGGCGTCCTCCGGCAGTGCCTGGCGCATCTCCTTCACCGCACCGGCCAGCAGCGGCGCGGCCTCAGCGGCGGTGAGACCACGAGGGCGGTCCAACTCCCGGCGGTCGAGCACCGCGCCGCCCAGCCCGACCCGCGCGGCGCGCAGCCGGTCCACCTCGATGCTGTACGCGTACGCGAAGACGCGGTCCGACTCGGGCCGGACGACCAACGACGGTCGTCCGGCCCGGCCGGTTTCCCTCGGCGCCCCCTCAGTCACCAGGCCGGCCGCGGCGAGGTCGGCGGTGAGCGCGCCGATGGTGCTCCGGTTCAACCCGAGCGCGGTGGTCAGTTCCGCGCGCGTGGTCGCGCCGTGCACGTGCACGAAGCGCAACAGGGCACCGAGATTCTGTCGACGAATCTCATCCTGGCTCGGTCCCACGCGCATCGGTTGTGACTACTTTCGGTGGAGCGGATCAGCGGCTGCCGCTGGCTGCGGCTCGTCGGCGCGACAACGCGTCGACGCTCGCCGCCAGGAGCAGCACCACGCCGGTGACCACGTACTTGACGCCCGAGCTGTAGCCCATCAGGCCCATGCCGTTGTCGATCACCGCGACCACAGCGCCACCGAGCACCGCGTCCAGCACCCGGCCCTTGCCGCCGAAGAGGCTGGTACCACCGATCACGGCCGCGCCCACGGCGTAGAGCAGCACGTTGCTGCCACCGGTGTTCGGGTCGACCGAGTTGGCCCGGCTCGCGGCGACGATGCCGCCGATCGCGGCCATGGTGGAGCAGATGACGAAGACCGAGATGCGGATCCGGTCCACGTTGATACCGGCCCGGCGGGCGGCCTCCTTGTTGCCGCCGACCGCGTAGATGTGCCGGCCGTAGCTGGTGCGCTGGAGCACGAAGGTCCAGACGATGAGCAGCACGGCGATGATCGGCACGACGATCGGCACGCCCTTGAGCGAGCTGATCAGGACGTTGCGGCTGCGCTCCAGGTTGAGCACGTAGACCGCGAGACCGAGGATGACCGCCAGCCCGCCGATCCGGGCGAGCACCACCGCGATCGGGTCGGTGATCAGGCCACGCGCGCTGCGATTGCGGTGGCGGAGCAACTGGACGGCGGCGTAACCGGCGACGGCCACGGCGGCGAGCGCCCAGCCGATCACCGGGGGCAGGTTGCGGTTGGCGATCGCCACCAGCACCGAGTCGCGTACCGAGATGTTGCGGCCTTCCTCCATCAGCAGCAGTACCACGCCCTGGAAGGCCAGGAAGCCGGCCAGGGTGACCACGAAGGAGGGAATGCCGATCTTGGCGACCAGGAGGCCGAGGATCGTACCGATCACCACGCCGGTGAGCACGGCGGCGATCACCGCGACGTACCAGGGATATCCGAGCACGGTGACCACGTTTGCCAGCACCGCCGCACAGACACCGCTGGCGAAGCCGGCCGACAGGTCGATCTCACCCAGTAGCAGGACGAAGACCAGCCCCATCGCGATCAGGGTGACCGCCGCGCCCTGGGTGAACAGGTTGGCGAAGTTCCCGGCGCTGAGGAACGAGGGCCGCATGATCGCAAAGACCGTGCAGAGGACGAGCAGGCCGAGGACGGCGGGCAGGGCACCGATGTCGCCACCGCGTACCCGACGCCAGTAGTCGCGGACGTGGCTCCCGACGGAGGGCGTCGGCGTGACGGCGGCGGGACCGTCCTGCTTGACGGCTGTGGTGCTCATGAGACGCCTCCCGTGGTGCTGTCGGCCGGCGCCGCGCCGTTGCCGTTGGTGGCCGATTCGCCGGTGAGCCCGAGCCCGCCGGAGCGACCGGCGGTGATCAGCTCGACCACCTGCGCGTGAGTGATGTCGGTGGTCTTCACCTGGGCGACCATCTGGCCGAGGTAGAGCGCGGCGATCCGGTCGGAGACGGCGAAGACGTCGTTCATGTTGTGCGAGATGAGTACGACGGCCAGACCGTTGTCGGCCAGCCGCCGGACCAGTTCGAGCACCTGGGCGGTCTGTGCGACGCCCAGTGCGGCGGTCGGCTCGTCCAGGATCACCAGCCTGCTGTTCCAGAGCACCGCCTTGGCGATCGCCACCGTCTGACGCTGGCCGCCGGAGAGGCTGGAGACGTGCTGGCGCAGCGACTTGACGGTGCGTACGGAGAGCCCGGCGAGGGTCTCGGCCGCCATCTGTTCCATGGTCGGCTCGTCGAGGACGATGCCGCTGCGCTTCTCACGGCCGAGGAACATGTTCTGCACGATGTCGAGGTTGTCGCAGAGCGCGAGGTCCTGGTAGACGACCTCGATACCGAGCGCTGCGGCGTCGCGCGGGCTGTGGATGTTCACCGGCCGGCCGTCGAAGACGAACTGCCCGGCGTCGGTCGGGTAGATGCCGCTGATGCACTTGACCAGGGTCGACTTGCCGGCGCCGTTGTCGCCGACGAGTGCGGTGACCTCGCCCGGGTAGGCGGCGAAGGCGACATCGCGTAGGACCTGGACGGGACCGAAGCTCTTGTCGATCCCGCGTAGCTCCAGCAGAGGGGTCGCGGACACGGGGTTCTCCTTTGTCACGGAGGGAGATCGGGGCCCGTCCAGCGGCGGCACGCCGCCCGGCACGGGGGTTACCGTGCCGGGCGGCGCCGCCTAGGCGGGTGAGGTCAGCTGATGCCCGCTTCGGTGCAGAGCGCGGCGAAGTTGCCGGTGCAGACCTCTTCCTTGGTCACGAATCCGTCGGCGATGACGTCCTTGACGTTCTCCTTGTAGATCGCCTGCGGGGTGAGCAGGACGGCGGGGACGTCACGGTTGCCCTCCGGGTCCTTGACGGTCTGGCCGGTCTCCTTGCGCTCGCCCTTGGCCAGCGCGATGGCCAGCTCGGCGGCGGCGTCGGCCTCCTGCTTGACAGCCTTGTAGACGGTCATGCACTGGTCGCCGGCGAGGATGTTCTGCAGGCCCTGCGTGGTGGCGTCCTGGCCGGTCACCGGGACCTTGCCGTTGAGCTTGTTCTTCTTCAGCACCGAGATGGCGGCGTTGCCGAGGCCGTCGTTCGCGGCCAGCACACCGTCGATCTTGCCACCGGTCTGGGTGAGCATCTGCTCGAAGATCGTGGCGGCCTGGGCGTTGTCCCAGTCCGGCACGGACTGGTCCGGACCCTTGGTGTACTCGTTCGCGTCGAACTTGGGCTTGAGGACCGAGTCGTAGCCGTTCTTGAACAGGGTGGCGTTGTTGTCGGTAGGCGACCCGTTCAGGTACGCCACGACCGGCTTCTCCGCCTTCTGGTCGGTCAGGCACTTGGCCAGGCCCTCGCCCTGGAGCTTGCCGACGGCCTCGTTGTCGAAGCTGACGTAGTACTCCGCCGAGCCGCCGAGGGTGAGGCGGTCGTAGTCGATGGTGGCGACGCCCTGCGACTTGGCCTTGTCGAGGACGGCCTTACCGGTACCGGAGTCCAGGTTCACGATCATCAGCGCGGTGACGCCACTCGTGATCATCTGGTCGGCGATGGTCTGGAACTGGGTCTTGTCACCCTGAGCGTTCTGAATGTCGTAGTCGACGCCGGCGGCCTCGAACGCGGCCTGGAGGAACTTGCGGTCAGCGCCCTCCCAACGGGCGGAGGACTTGCTGTCCGGCAGGATCACGCCGATCTTCGGGGTCTTGTCGGAGCCGGCCTGATCGCCGCCGGACTCGTCGCCGCAGGCCGTCAGGCTGCCGAGGGCCAGCAGGCCCACGGTGCCGACGGCGAGGAAGCCCTTGCGCATGTGCAGGGTCCTTTCGAGGGTGGGGAAGGGTGTCGGTGTTTTGTTTTGTTGTGTCCGGCAACGTATTGCGCGCCACACGCCAGCACAAGGGTGAGTCGGACACGAGTTTGTTGTCGGCGGTAACAATTCAGCAACGCCCTCGATACCGTGCCGCCACCGTCCGTGTTCCGGTACGGGGCGTCCCATTCGGTGCCGGACGGCCGGGCGGGTCGGTCGGTGGCGAGGATCAGCCGGTGGCGACGGCTGCGGTCCGGGCTTCGGTGAGGGTGACCAGGTCGGTGGGGGCCAGCTCCACCTGGAGTCCCCGACGGCCGGCCGAGACGTACACGGTCGGATGGTCGAGGGCGGAGACGTCGAGCACCGTGGGCAGCCGCCGCCGCTGGCCCAGGGGGCTGATGCCGCCGCGGACGTACCCGGTGGCCCGCTCGGCCACCACCCGGTCGGCAAGCGTGGCCCGCTTGCCGCCGACGGCCGCCGCGAGTGCCTTGAGGTCGAGTCCGCCGGTGACCGGCACCACCGCCACGGTCAACGCCCCGTCGACCTCGGTGACCAGGGTCTTGAAGACCCGATGCGGCGTCACCGCGAGCGCCGCGGCGACGAGCGCGCCGTAGTTGGGCTCGTCAGGCGAGACGTCGTACGGATGGGTGCGGTGGTCGACCTTCCGCTGTGCCAGCAGCGCGATCGCCGGGGTGCCACGTCCCGCCATGACCGCCAAGGTAGCCCCGGCCCGATGCCCGAACCAGTGCCTTCCCAGCCGGTGGTGTGCCGGGTCGGGGTTCAGGCCGCCGGCCGGCAGACCAGAACCGTCGGAGCGGCAGCGACCCGGGTGAGCACCAGGCTCGCCGGCTGGTCACCGGTCAGCCGCAGGTCGCGTCGGAGCCGTTCGGGCTCCAGCGCGGAGCCACGCTTGAGGATCTCCACCCGGCCGACCCGCCGCTCCCGCAGCAGCGCCCGGAGCCGCTTGAGGGAGAACGGCAGCACGTCGGTCACCTCCAGGCAGCGGGCGTACGGCGTGGGCTGTGCCGCGTCCGCGTAGAGGTAGGCGATTGTCGGGTCGGCCAACGTGGCGTCCAGGTCAGCGGCCAGCTCGGCCACCAGGTGAGCCCGGACCACCGCCGGATCCGGGTCGTAGACGAAGCGTCGCACCGGCCCGACCACCGCCTCACGTGCCCCCGTTCCGGTCAGCTGGTGCGCCGCCGGGTGCCTCTCCTTCAGCAGTGTCGCGCGGCGGGGCAGCTCGGCCAGCTCACCGCACCAGAGGGCCGCCTCGACCAGGTCGCCGTCGACGCTCACCCACTCCGCCTCGGCACCGGGTGGGATCAGCGCGTGGTCGATCCCCGGCGCGACCTTCACCACAGTGCGCGGCACCCGCTCGGCCAGGCCGGTCACGAAGTCCCACGACGGCGAGTACGAGTTCGGGTCGAAGATCCGCCGGCCGGTACCGGCCCGGCGTCGGGCCGGGTCACAGAAGACCGCCTCGACCCCTGCCACGTCGAACGCGGTCGCGTCGCCACACTCGACGGTGACGAGGTCGGCCAGCCCGGCGGCCTGGGCGTTCGCCTCGGCCAGCGCGGCGGTGAGCGGGTCCGCCTCGACCGCGTACACCCGGATGCCGGTGCGGGCGGCGGCGAGCGCGTCGGCACCCAGACCGCAGCCCAGGTCGGCAAGCGTGCTCACCCCGGCGGCGCGCAGCCGCCGCGCCCGCCGGTCGGCGACGACCTGCCGGGTGGCCTGCTCCAGCCCTGCTCGGGTGAAGAACATGCCGGCCGCTGCCGGCCCGAACTTGCGTGTCGCCCGGCGGCGCAGCTCCGCCTGGGTCAGCGCCGCCGCCGCGAGCCCACCGGGCACCCCGGCCGAGCGCAGCGCCGCCGCCGCGGCCAGCGGATCGCCGCCGGCCACCCGGGCCGCCGCGTCGAGCGCGGCCAACCCCTCAGCGGTACGCAACGCGCCGAACTGCTCCAGCTCCACCCGCCCATTGTTCCGCCTCGCCCTCGCCCGCCCCGCCGGAGGCCCAGGCCGGCCCCTCGCGGGCATGCCGGTCGCGACCTGCGGCATCTTGGGCCCTCACGCCGGCCGGAAGGCGCGACTTGCGGCAACCCGGGTCTCGGTCCGGCGGGCGGGCGTGGCGGGCGGCATCCTGAGGCCCCGGCCCGGCGAGAGGTCGCGGGTTGCGGCATCTTGGGCTGTCAGCTCGGTGGGAGGCCGCGTCATGCCGCAACCGGGGGCGCGCCAGCGAGGGTGAGTGCGGGCTGACTCCGCAGGCCAGCCGAGTCGGGCCGAGGCGGCGGTGAGCGGGCACGGCGCAGCCGGACGTGTCGTCCGCGTCGGGCACCGGGCCGGCGGTGAGCGGGCGCGCAGCGTGGGCGGACGCCGTGTCCAAGTCGGGTCTAGCGGGTGGGGGCGTGGGTGGTGATGAAGGCGCGCCAGGCGGCCGGGGTGAAGGCGAGTGCCGGGCCGGCCGGGTCCTTGCTGTCGCGTACGGCGACCACTCCGGGCAGGTTGTCGGCGACCTCGACGCAGGCGCCGCCGTTCTGATTGCTGCGGGAGGATTTGCGCCAGGCGGCACGGGTCAGGTCCATGACTTCGCCACTTCCTCGATCAGGCGGGCGGACTGCCGGCGCGGCAGCGCCTCACCGGCCACAGTCTCCCAACGCCGCCCCAGGCTGGCAAGGTCGTTCGGGCTGTCCACGGTGTGCCCCCGGAGCTGGTTGTCCAGGTGCGCCACCTCGGTGCCGTCGGCGAGCCGGGCCAGCACGAACGGGCCAGCAAGCCCGCCGTACCACGGGGTCTCGGCCGGGACGATCCGCACCTGGACGTGCGGGCGGTCGGTGAGGCTGCGCAGGTGTTCCAGCTGCTCGCGCATTGTCGCGCGCTCGCCCACCTGCCGGCGCAGCACCTGCTCGTCGAGCACCGCGACGAGTTGCGGCGGCTCCTCGCGGGCGAGCACATCCTGCCGGGCCATCCGGGCCAGCACCCGCTTCTCGATCTGCTCGTCGGTGAGCGGTGGGCCGGCCCGCAGCATCGCCCGCGCGTACGCCTCGGTCTGGAGCAGGCCCGGCACCACTGCCGGGTCGTACCAGCGCAGCGCGACAGCCTCCCGCTCGATCTCGCCCCACGGTCGGAACCAGTCCGGCTCGGCGTGCAGCCGGATCAGCTCCAGCATCCCGACGAAGAGGCCGCCGGTCTCCAGCACCTTGTCGAACCGGGCCAGGTAGTCGGCGCTCAGCTGGTTCGGGCCGATCTCCATCGCGCTCACCGCCGACGGGGAGTAGTTGATCATCTTGCTCAGCTCCTCCTGGCTGAGCCCGCGCACCTTGCGAGCCCGACGCAACTGGTCGCGCAGGAATCCCAGGGTTGGTATGTCCGCCATCCATCCGCCCTCCGTGACGTTGTCGCGCCGGAGAGTAAGGGTCGGCCGCTCGGCGGGGAAGTCGCTGTCGGCGTGTTGCGGTCAACCCTGGCGAACGACTGCGGAACAGTGTGGAAAAAGTGGTGACGTGGGTGCGGAGGAGCGGCGACACGAGGGTGGCGGATTGGCACTCTCCTTGACGGAGTGCTAGCCGAGGAATAACCTGCGATTAGCACTCTCACCCTGAGGGTGCCAACCTTCGGGCCCTGGTGTCCGGGGGTTGAACGCCAGGCGGACCGGCACCCGCGACGACGGCCCCGCCCGGTGGCATGTGGCAGATTGACGCCGGTCGGCATGCCGACCGGCAACGAAACCAAGTACCCCAGGAGGGTATGCCCGTGACTACCGCGACCAAGGTTGCGATCAAGCCGCTCGAGGACCGCATCGTGGTCCAGGCGAACGAGGCCGAGACCACCACCGCCTCGGGCATTGTGATCCCCGACACCGCCAAGGAGAAGCCGCAGGAGGGCACCGTCCTCGCTGTCGGCCCGGGCCGGATCGACGACAAGGGCAACCGCGTGCCGATCGACGTCTCCGTCGGCGACACCGTTCTCTACTCGAAGTACGGCGGCACCGAGGTCAAGTACGCCGGCGAGGAGTACCTGGTGCTCTCCGCCCGCGACGTCCTCGCGGTCATCGAGAAGTAAGCAACCGATCAGTGTCGTTGCCCCGGTCCGGCTCGCCGGGCCGGGGCAACGTCGCTTCCGAAGGGACATAGATGGCGAAGATCCTGAGCTTCTCGGACGACGCCCGGCACCTGCTGGAGCACGGTGTCAACGCGCTCGCGGACACGGTCAAGGTCACCCTCGGGCCGCGCGGGCGCAACGTCGTCCTCGACAAGAAATTCGGTGCGCCGACGATCACCAACGATGGCGTGACCATCGCCAAGGAGATCGAGCTCACCAACCCGTACGAGAACCTCGGCGCGCAGTTGGTCAAGGAGGTGGCGACCAAGACCAACGACGTCGCCGGCGACGGGACCACCACCGCGACCGTGCTCGCCCAGGCCATGGTCCGTGAGGGCCTGCGCAACGTCACCGCTGGCGCCAACCCGGCCGGCCTCAAGCGGGGCATCGACGCCGCCGCCGCCAAGGTCTCCGAGGCGCTGCTCGGCAAGGCGGTCGACGTCTCCGACAAGAAGTCCGTCGCGCACGTGGCGACGATCTCCGCGCAGGACGCCACAATCGGCGAGCTGATCGCCGAGGCGATGGAGAAGGTCGGCCGTGACGGTGTCATCACCGTCGAGGAGGGCTCCGCGCTGCACACCGAACTGGACGTCACCGAGGGACTCCAGTTCGACAAGGGCTTCATCTCGCCGAACTTCGTCACCGACGCGGAGTCGCAGGAGTCGGTGCTGGAGGACGCGTACGTCCTGATCACCACGCAGAAGATCTCCGCGATCGAGGAGCTGCTGCCGCTGCTGGAGAAGGTCCTCCAGAACAACAAGCCGCTGCTCATCATCGCCGAGGACGTCGAGGGTCAGGCGCTGTCCACCCTGGTGGTCAACGCCATCCGCAAGACCATCAAGGTCTGCGCGGTCAAGGCGCCCGGCTTCGGTGACCGCCGCAAGGCGATGCTCCAGGACATGGCGATCCTCACCGGCGCCGAGCTGGTCGCCCCGGAGCTCGGCTACAAGCTCGACCAGGTCGGCCTGGAGGTGCTGGGCAGCGCTCGGCGCATCGTTGTCGACAAGGAGAACACCACTGTCGTCGAGGGTGGTGGCCAGGCCAGCGAGGTGGCCGACCGGGTCGCCCAGATCCGCAAGGAGATCGAGGCCTCGGACTCCGAGTGGGACCGGGAGAAGCTCGCCGAGCGGCTGGCCAAGCTCTCCGGCGGTGTCGCGGTGGTCAAGGTCGGCGCGGCCACCGAGGTCGAGATGAAGGAGCGCAAGCACCGCATCGAGGACGCCATCGCCGCGACCAAGGCCGCGGTCGAGGAGGGTACGGTGCCCGGTGGCGGCGCCGCCCTGGCGCAGATCCTGCCGGTGCTCGACGACGACCTCGGCTTCACCGGTGACGAGAAGGTCGGCGTGTCGATCGTGCGTAAGGCACTTGTCGAGCCGCTGCGCTGGATCGCCCAGAACGCCGGCCACGACGGTTACGTCGTCGTGCAGAAGGTCACCGGCAGCGACTGGGGCCACGGCCTCGACGCCGCCGTCGGCGAGTACGTCGACCTGACCAAGTCCGGCATCATCGACCCGGTGAAGGTGACCCGCAACGCGGTCACCAACGCCGCGTCGATCGCCGGTCTGCTGCTCACCACCGAGAGCCTCGTGGTGGAGAAGCCGGCCGAGCCGGAGCCCGCCGCGGGCGGCCACGGCCACTCGCACGGCCACGGTCACAGCCACCAGCACGGCCCGGGCTTCTGAGCCCTGCCGTACGCCGAACGTGGGGCGCACCGTCGACGAGACGGTGCGCCCCACGCGCGTCAACGGCGGTCGTGGCTCCGGCCTGGCGGCGGACGTGCGGCGCACCGGTGACGAGAGGTTACGGACGCTGACGCCGACTACCGGACCGGTGGTCGGTGGGAAACACTTGGCGGGTGAGCAGCACGACACCCCGCTTCGCCGCCCTGGCCGGCGTCGCCGCCGCTGCGGCGGCCATCGGCACCGCCGAACTGGTCGCCGCCCTGACCGGCCCCCGCTCGTCGCCGCTCGTCGCGGTCGGCGGCCTCGTGGTGGACACCGCCCCCGAACCGGTCAAGCGGTTCGGCATCGAGGTCTTCGGCAGCTACGACAAGATCGCCCTGCTGGTCGGTACGGCGCTGCTGCTCGGCGGCTTCGCCGCCCTGTTGGGCATGCTGGCCGTCCGCCGGCTGACGGTGGGCCTGGCCGGCATCGTCGTCTTCGGCGGGATCGGCGCGGCGGCGGCCCTGACCCGGGCCGGCGCGGACGCCGCCGACGTGCTGCCGTCACTTGTCGGTGCGGCGGTCGGCGGACTGGCGCTCTGGGCCTTCGTCGCCGGCCCGCTGGAGCTGGACCCGTGGCCCTGGTCCCCACCCACACCGGCCGGCCCGCCACCAGCGACCGGTCCCGCAGTTGCCGCGCCAGACCCGGACTCGGTCGCAACCTCCGAGGGGACCGGCGGGACCGCGTCTCGCTCGACCGCGTCCGCCGAAAGCCCGCCCGTCCCGGGAAGCCCAGTCCCGGGAAGGCCGCCGGTCCCCGGAGGGCCGGGGCGGCGGGTCGACCCGGACTCGCGGCGGCGGTTCCTCACCGGCGTCGGCACCGTGCTCGGGGTGGCAGCCGTCGGGGGAGTCGCCGGGCGATGGCTGGCCGGCCGCCAGGGCGTGTCGGCCGCCCGCGAGGCGATCACGCTGCCGGCCCCGGTCTCCGCCGCACCACCGGTGCCGGCCGGCGCCGACCTGGCCCAGCCCGGGCTGGCCAGCTACGTCACGTCGAACCGCAGCTTCTACCGGATCGACACCGCGCTCGTGGTGCCGCAGGTCGATCCCGCGACCTGGCAGCTGCGCATTCACGGCCGGGTCCGCAACCCGGTCACCCTGAGCTATGCCGACCTGCTCGCCCGACCCATGGTGGAGCGGTACGTGACGCTCGCCTGCGTCTCAAACGAGGTCGGTGGCGATCTGATCGGCAACGCGTGCTGGCTCGGCGTACCGATCCGGGAGCTGCTCGACGAGGTGGGGCCGCTGGACGGTGCCGACCAGGTGGTCGGGCGTTCGGTGGACGGTTGGACCTGTGGCACCCCGACGGCCGTGCTGCGTGACGGACGGGACGCGCTGCTCGCCGTCGGCATGAACGGCGAGCCGCTACCGGTGCAGCACGGCTTCCCGGTCCGGATGGTGGTGCCCGGCCTGTACGGCTACGTCTCGGCATGCAAGTGGATCACCGAGCTGGAGTTGACCAGCTTCGCCGACTTCGACGCGTACTGGGTCCCCCGGGGCTGGTCGGCGCAGGGGCCGGTGAAGACGCAGTCGCGGATCGACACGCCCCGCCCACGCAACCGCCCGGCCGCCGGCCCGGTCACCGTCGCCGGCGTCGCCTGGGCGCAGCACCGGGGCATCGACCGCGTCGAGGTACGCGTCGACGAGGGGCCCTGGCAGGAGGCCCAGCTGGCACCGACGATCTCGGTGGACACCTGGGTGCAGTGGTCGTGGCAGTGGCCGGCCACTCCTGGGGAACACACCCTCCAGGTCCGGGCGACGGACAGCACCGGCGAGACGCAGACCGGCGAGACGCGCGGTGTCGCGCCCGACGGCGCGACCGGCTGGCACTCCGTCACGCTCACCGTCAGCTGACCCGTCCCGCTCGCGGCGTTGGCTCTGACCGGACGACGCTCCCGCCGAGCCGTCCAGGCGCGGGCATCGTCAGGCCAGACGGTACGTCCGAGGTGGCCCCGGGGTGGTTGGTGCGGGCACTGTCGAGCTGATGGCGCAGGCGGGTCGCGACGCGTGATGGGCGTGGAGGGGTCGCGACCTGTGATGGCGCAGACGGGTCAGCTCGACAGCGCCTGATGGGAAGCATCGGGGCCGACGACATCTCCGGGTGGAGACCAAGTCGACGACTACCGTCGGGCGCGGTCCCGTGGAGCGGTGTGGATCGAGGCGCTCGGGCACGTCCCGTGGCGTGGGTCGTCTCCCGCCGTCCGATCGCCCCGCCACGGGAGGTGGCGGACATGGCGACGCCGCGTCCGGGTCGGGACGCGGCGTCGGTGGTGCGGTCGGTCAGGCGACGTTGCGTTGGATGGGCACCGTCGACCGGTGGGAGGGGCCCAGCCGGGCCTCCAGCCGGTTGACGTCGACACGGGTCTGTCGGCGGTCGGCGAGGTCCTCCCAGCCGACCGCGAGCAGGCGCAGCCGCTCGGACTCGCTGAACCCGCCCCACACGCCGTACGGCTCGCGTACCGCAAGGGCGTGCGCGGCGCACTCGGCGCGGACCGGGCAGGCACGGCAGACGGCCTTGGCGGAGGATTCCCGGCGCAGCCGGGACGAGCCCCGCTCGCCGTCGGGGTGGAAGAACTGGGCGCTGTCGCGGCCCCGGCAGGCGCCGAGCCGCTGCCAGTCCCAGAGGTCGTCGATGGGTCCGGGCAGTCTACGTACGTTCGACATCAGCACCCCTCCTCTCGCGCGGCACCGCGAGACAGCTTGTGGCCGGTTGTCCGGGCGGCGGGCCGCGCAGGCGCACCGTTCCCGGCCTGGCCACTCCCTACCCGGGCGTCCCTCGCCTCACACGTCTTTGATCCAAAACACTTGGCGGATTGCGGCATATGCCCTATCTGTCGGAAAAGTTGGGAGGATTGCCCGGAACCTCCTCCCGACCGGGGCTGCTCATGGTCTGCTCGTCACCGGAGAGGAGATGCCTGTGCGTACCGTTCTCGTGTGCGTTCGAACGCCGCTTGCGGCGCAGCACCTGACCTCCGCGGCAGCGCGGTTGGGATTGTCGGGTGCCGTCCGGACGGCGGTCTCCGACCCTGAGGTGATGTTGCGGTTGGCCGAGCGTCCGGCCGACGTGGTGCTCGCCGACACCGCGCTCACCCGGCCCGACAGCGTCGGCTTCGTCCGCCGGGTGCTGGCCCGCGCCCCGCAGGCCGCTGTCCTGCTGCTCGGCGCCGAGGAGTCCGAGGCGGCGGCGGCGACGATCGGCGCCGGGGCGCGTGGGCTCATCCAGGGAGTCGACCAGGATCTGACGAGCGCCGTCGCCAAGGCGTTGCTGCTGCTGGCCGCGCCCGGCCGGGCCAACCGGCGCCGAATCGTCGACCCCGCCCGGGACGCCGCAGCCGTCGGTGGCCCCGTCCGGCCCGGGCCCGGTGGTCGCACCGGCGGCGAGGCACAGACCACCTGGCCGGGTACGGACGCGGCAGGCGGGCCGGCGATGGTGCCGGCACAGCGCGGCGACGACCCTGCCGAGCCGGGTACCGAGTCGGAGCCGGAGAAGCCGTCACCGACCCGGCCCGACCGGGCCACGATCGGCCTCACCGAGCGGGAGCTACAGGTGTTGCTCGGGATGGCCGAGGGCAAGAGCAACGCCGAGATCGGCCGGGAACTGTTCGTCTCCGAGGACACCGTGAAGACCCACGCCCGGCGGCTGTTCCGCAAGCTCGGTGCCCGTGATCGGGCGCACGCCGTGGCCGCCGGATTCCGGGCCGGCCTGGTCGCCTGATCCGTCCGCCGGTCAGCGGTCCGCGCCGGACTCGTCCTCGGTGCCTTCGCTGAGGGTGTCGTGCACGCCGTCGGCGTAACCGCGCGCATAGTCCCAGGTGACGTAGTGGTCAGGGTCGGGATCGTAGGCCGGCTCGTGCACCCGGGGTCGCCCGGAGCTGAGCAGGTGTCGCAGGTTGCCCCGGAGCAGATCCCAGTCGAAGTAGTGCGGTTCCCGGCAGTCCTCACACTCGATGACGAGCCCGCGTACGCCGATCGGCGCGAGCAGCGCCTGGTAGATCTCCAGGTCGGCGAGATCCTCAAGCACGTCCTGGCGCTCGACGTCGGTCAGTGGGTCCAGCGGTGCGTCGTCGCCAGGGGTGTCCAGGTCTGCCGCCGGATCGGTCGGGTCGCCGGTGAACGGGTCGATGGGATCGTCGTGCACCCCCTCACCGTAGTCCCATGCCACCGTCGACGCCTGTCCCCCGGTCACGCGAGCCGTTACCGGGGTGGGTGCCGCGCGGTTCAGGTGGTGAAAGCTTCAGTGGGTACGATGAGGCTGACGCACCCTCGCCCGGCGTTCGCCGGTGCCCCCCGTGCCACCTCACTGAAGCCCGGTTCGAGCAGCTCAGGAGAGCAATCGTGGAGAATTCGCCCCGTACCGACCCGTCCGCCGGCATCGAGGGCGGCGAGCTGGGCGGCCATCTGCCCGAGCTGCCCGCCGGTTCGGCCAGGGTGGTGCCGCTGGGGCTGACCTTCGACGACGTGCTGCTCCAGCCCGGCGAGTCCGACGTGGTGCCGAGCCGGGTGAACACCATCACCCGGCTGACCCGCAACGTCTCGCTCTCCATCCCGCTGCTGTCCAGCGCGATGGACACGGTCACCGAGGCCCGGATGGCGATCGCGATGGCCCGCCAGGGCGGCATCGGCGTGCTGCACCGCAACCTCTCGGTGGAGGACCAGGCGCTCCAGGTCGACCTGGTCAAGCGCTCCGAGTCCGGCATGATCACCAATCCGGTGACGGCGAGTCCGGACGACACCCTGCGCGAGGTCGACCAGCTCTGCGGTCGCTACCGCATCTCGGGGGTGCCTGTGGTGGACGCCGACGGTCAACTGGTGGGCATCGTCACCAACCGGGACATGCGCTTCGTCTCCGACCCGGCCGTGCCGGTCCGCGAGATCATGACCAAGGCGCCGCTGGTCACCGCCCCGGTCGGGGTGAGCAAGGACGAGGCGCTCGGCCTGCTGCGCCAGCACAAGGTCGAGAAGCTGCCGATCGTCGACGGCTCCGGCAAGCTGCGTGGGCTGATCACCGTCAAGGACTTCACCAAGAGCGAGCAGTACCCGAGCTCGACCAAGGACGAGGCGGGGCGGCTGCGGGTGGCGGCGGCCATCGGGGTCGGCGAGGACGCGTACAAGCGCGCCCGGGCCCTGGTCGAGGCCGGCGTCGACGTCATCATCGTGGACACCGCCCACGGTCACCAGCGCGCGGTGCTGGAGATGGTCAGCCGGCTCAAGAAGGACGTCGCCGTCGACATCGTCGGCGGCAACGTGGCGACCTACGCCGGGGCGAAGGCGCTTGTCGACGCCGGAGCCGACGGCGTGAAGGTAGGTGTCGGACCGGGTGCCATCTGCACCACCCGGATCGTGGCGGGCGTCGGCGTTCCGCAGATCACGGCGATCATGGAGGCGGCTCGGGCGGCCAACCCGGCCGGCGTGCCGGTCATCGGCGACGGCGGCATCCAGTACTCGGGTGACATCGCCAAGGCCCTGGTCGCCGGTGCGGACACGGTGATGCTCGGCAGCCTGCTGGCCGGCTGCGAGGAGAGCCCCGGTGAGCTGATCTTCGTGAACGGCAAGCAGTTCAAGACGTACCGCGGCATGGGTTCCCTCGGTGCCATGCAGTCGCGCGGGCAGGCCAAGTCGTACTCCAAGGACCGCTACTTCCAGCAGGACGTGACGAGCGACGAGAAGCTGGTGCCGGAGGGCGTCGAGGGCCAGGTGCCGTACCGTGGGCCGTTGGCCCGGGTGGCCCATCAGCTGGTCGGCGGCCTGCGGCTGGCGATGGGGTACGCGGGCGCGGAGAGCATCCCCGAGCTGCACCAGCGGGGTCAGCTCATCCGGATCACCGCGGCCGGGCTCAAGGAGAGCCACCCGCACGACATCCAGATGACAGTCGAAGCGCCCAACTACCACACCCGCTGACCCCTCCCACCACCCCCGAACACATCTGGAGTGCCCCATGCGTGACGTGGTCGAGATCGGGCTGGGTAAGACCGCGCAACGCGGCTACCACCTGGACGACATCGCCATCGTGCCGTCCCGCCGGACCCGGGACGTCGACGACGTCTCGACCGGGTGGCAGCTCGACGCGTACCAGTTCGGCATTCCGTGCGTCGGGCACCCCTCCGACGCCACGATGAGCCCGGCCTCGGCCGTGCGGCTCGGTCAGCTCGGCGGGCTCGGCGTACTCAACGTCGAAGGGCTGTGGACCCGCTACGAGAACCCGAGCAAGGTGCTGGAGGAACTCGGCGGTCTCGACGAGGACGCCCGCGCCACCAAGCGGCTCCAGGAGGTGTACGCCGAGCCGATCCGGCCGGATCTGATCACCGAACGGGTCCGGGAGCTGCGTGACGGTGGCGGCACGGTGGCGGTGCGGGTCTCCCCGCAGCACACCCTGGCGCTGGCGCCTGTCATCCTCGACGCGGGCGTCGACATCCTGGTCATCCAGGGCACCATCGTCTCGGCCGAGCACGTCTCGACCACCGACGAGCCGCTCAACCTCAAGGAGTTCATCGCCGACCTCGACCTCCCGGTCATCGTCGGCGGCTGCACCGACTACAAGACCGCCCTGCACCTGATGCGCACCGGCGCGGCCGGCGTGATCATCGGTATCGGCGGAGACGAGTGGTCCACCACCGAGTCGGTGCTCGGCATCCGGGTACCGATGGCCACCGCGATCGCCGACGCCGCCGCAGCCCGGCGCGACTACCTCGACGAGACCGGCGGGCGGTACGTGCACCTGATCGCCGACGGCGACATCCGGACCTCCGGCGACATCGCCAAGGCCCTCGGCTGCGGCGCGGACGCGGTGATGCTCGGTGAGCCGTTGTCGCTCTGCGAGGAGGCGCCGGCCGGTGGGTCCTGGTGGCACTCGGCGGCCAGCCACCCGTCGCTGCCCCGCGGCGCGTTCGAGGCCGCCGGCGAGCCGCTCGGCTCGATGGAGCGCCTCCTCTTCGGCCCCGCCGACGAGCCCGACGGTCAGCTCAACCTCTTCGGCGGCCTGCGCCGCGCGATGGCCAAGTGCGGCTACCGCGACCTCAAGGAGTTCCAGAAGGTCGGCCTCGTCCTCGACCGCTGACCGCCGGGGCGGCAGTAGGCTCGGCCTGGTGAGCAGCAGGTCTGGCAGGTGGTGGTGGGCCGGTGTGGGGGCGGTGGCCGCTGCCGTGGTGGCGGCTGTGGTGCTTGTCGGCGGCATCGGGGACCGGGAGCCGGGCGGGTTCCGGGCGGGCAGCGCCGACCTCGGCGACCCGTACGTGCCGGGCAGCGGCAACGGCGGGTACGACGTGGCCCACTACCGGCTCGGGGTGCGTTACGACCCGGCTGACGACCGGCTCACCGGCCGCGCCGAGATCACCGCGACCGCCACCCACGGGTTGTCCCGCTTCAACCTGGACCTGGCCGGGCTGGAGGTCAGCTCGGTGACAGTGGACGGTGCCCCGGCCGAGCACCGGCGGGACGACAGCGAGCTGGTGGTCACCCCGGCCCGTGGCCTTGACTCCGGTGGTCGGTTCACGGTGGAGGTCACCTACGGCGGCGTGCCCGAGGCGGATGCCGACGGTGTGCTGGGCAGTGGCGGCTTCCAGCACACCGACGACGGCGCGATCGCCCTCGGCCAGCCGTACTCGGCGGCCACCTGGTTCCCGGTCAACGACCATCCGTCCGACAAGGCCACGTACGACCTTGAGGTGACGGTGCCGGACGGGCTCGCCGCGCTCAGCAACGGCGTACCGGGGGAGCGGACCAGCGCCGACGGCTGGACCACCTGGCGCTGGGCCGAGCGCTCGCCGATGGCGAGTTACCTGAGCACGCTGGTGATCGGCGACTACCGGGTCCAGACCGGGGAGCACGCCGGCAAGCCGATGGTCACCGCCGTACCGGACGGACTGCCGGCGACCGGGCCGGCGGCGACGTCCCTGGCCCGTACCGGCGAGATCGCCGACTTCCTGACCACCCGCTTCGGGCCGTACCCCTTCGAGTCGTACGGCGGTGTGGTGGTCTCCGACAGCCGGATCGGGTACGCGCTGGAGACGCAGTCCCGGCCGGTCTACGGGCCCGGCTTCTTCCGCGGTGGCGAGCCGAACTACAGCGTGGTCGCCCACGAACTGGCCCACCAGTGGTTCGGCAACAGTGTGGCGCTGGCCCGTTGGGGTGACATCTGGCTCAACGAGGGCTTCGCCAGCTACGCCGAGTGGCTGTGGGAGGAGCACGACGGCGGGCGCAGTGCCCAGCGCAACTTCGAACTCCAGTACGCGGCCACCGAATGGTCCCGGCGCACCCTGGATCCCGGCCCCGGTCAGATGTTCAGCACCGCCGTCTACAAGCGTGGCGCGCTGACCGTGCACGCGCTGCGGCGCACCGTCGGCGACGACGCCTTCTTCCAGATCCTGCGGACGTGGACAAGTGAACGCCGCGACGGCACCGCCACCACCGCCGACTTCGTCGCCCTGGCCGAGCGGGTCTCCGGCCGCGACCTGGGCTCGTTCTTCGACACCTGGCTGACCGGCACCGCCGCACCCGCCCTGCCCTGAGCGGCGTCTCATCCGCCCGGTCACTCTCGGCCGGAGAACGGCTCGCCGTCACTGCCGGATCGACGTTCTGCCCGTGATCACTCGATAGGTAGGCTGCGGCCTGCGATCGGACTGAGTCGATCGCGCGGGCCGGCCGTCGGTCGGTCACGTGTCACGGGGAGGACGTGCGATGACAGGTGTGCGCAAGCACCTGCGGCGGAGCGTGGCTCTGCTGTTGGTGGGGGCGTTGGGGCTGACCGGCTGTGATTCGGCCGCCCCGGAGGAGACGGAGCCGAGCGCGGCAACGCCGAGCGGGTCGGCCGCGCCGGCACCGGACTTCCAGCCGGGTGCCGCCGGGGCCGGCGATCCCTACTTTCCCAGCTACGGCAACGGCGGGTACGACGTCGCCGGCTACACGGTGAAGGTCCGCTACGACCCGGCGAAGGACCGGTTGACAGGCGTCACCGCGATCCAGGCGAAGGCGACGGCCGACCTGTCGTCGTTCAACCTCGACCTGGCCCACCTGACGGTGAGCGCGGTCACCGTGGACGGTGAGCCCGCACAACACCGGCAGGAGAAGAACGAGCTGGTCGTCACGCCGGCCGGCGGCCTGGTGTCCGGCGGGGAGTTCACCACCGAGATCACGTACGCGGGCAAGCCGAAGTCGCTGAAGAACCAGGCGGTCGGCGAGGGTGGCTGGCTGCACACCAGCGACGGGGCGATAGCCCTCGGCCAGCCCGAGTCGGCGAGTACCTGGTTCCCGGTCAACGACCACCCCTCGGACAAGGCCACCTACCGCTTCGAGATCACCGTCCCGGACGGGCTGACCGCGATCAGCAACGGCGTCCCGGGTGGCAAGACCAGCACCGACGGCTGGACCACCTGGCGCTGGGCCGAGAACACGCCGATGGCCAGCTATCTGAGCATGGTGACGATCGGGAAGTTCCGGATCACCGAGGGCAGCCACAAGGGACGGCCGGTGTTCAACGCGGTGACCACGAAGGTGTCCAAGGGCGCGGCGGACGCCTCGATGGCCAAGACCATCAAGGTGGCCGACTACCTGGAGACCGTCTTCGGCCCGTACCCGGTCGAGGCGTACGGCGGCGTGGTCGTCTCGGACGAGCGGATCCGGTACGCGTTGGAGACGCAGAGCCGGGCGGTCTACTCGGCGGGCTTCTTCCGGCGGGGCGAGAACACCGGCGTCGTCGCGCACGAGGTCGCCCACCAGTGGTTCGGCAACAGCGTGGCGCTGAGCCGGTGGCAGGACATCTGGCTCAACGAGGGGCTCTCGTCGTACGCCGAGTGGTTGTGGGCCGAGCACACCGACGAGTTCACCGCGAAGGAGGCGTTCGACATCCGGATGGCGCGGGTGCCGGCGGAGGTCTGGCGTACGCCGCCCGGCAAGCCGGGGGTGAAGAACATGTTCAGTGAGTCGGTCTACCAGCGCGGCGCGATGACTGTGCACGCCCTGCGGGTCTCCGTGGGCGACAAGGCGTTCTTCGAGATCCTCAAGACCTGGGCGCGGGAGAAGCGCGACGCCAACGCCACCACCGAGGAGTTCGTCGCGCTGGCGGAGCGGGTCTCCGGTGAGAAGCTGGACAAGCTCTTCGACGCCTGGCTCTACGGCAAGAAGAAGCCCGCCGTTCCGAAGCGTCTCTAGGTGCTGTCCGCCACCGGGCGAGGCGCTCCATCGCCCGGTGGCGGGCCGCTCAGCTCTTCACCTTCAGTTTGGGATTGTCGGCCAGGAAGGCGTCGGCCTTGCCGGCACGTAGTTCGGTGAGGAAGCGGCGGCCGACGGCTGTCAGTTCCTCGCCCCGGTAGGCGTTGCCCCGGCCCACCGACGCACCGGGCAGCCCGACCAGCGTGACCGCCTGCGGCGGCAGCGTGCCGAGGGCGTACGCGAAGTCCACGATCCGCCGGCCGCCGACGTAGAGCAGCGCGTCGCCGAGCGCGGCGACCACCTGTTCGACCCGTTCGGGCTGCCGGGCCAGGTCCTGGTCGAGGATCTTCCCGAGCAGCGCTCGGATGAGCTGCTGGTGGTGGCGTTGCCGGGCGTAGTCGCCACCGGGCAGGTAGCGCTGACGGGCGTAGTCGAGTGCCTGCCAGCCGTTGAGGTGCCGCTCGCCGGGCTCGTACACCATCTGTGGCCCGACGTAGCCGCCCACGCCCGGGCCCGGCTCCCGGTGCTTGCCGTCCGGTTGCCGGTGCCGCGACACGACCCGCTGGTCGATGCGGAGGTCCACGCCGCCCAGCCTGTCGACCAACTCGTCGAAGCCGCCGAAGGTGAGCACCGCGCCCGCGTCGATGCGGAGGCCCGTGTAGTCGCTCACTGTCCGGCGCAGCAGTTCGTACCCCTGGGCGGGGTCGGGTCGCTTGGGGCGGTCCGGCACCCGGCTGCCGTAGCTCATCGCGTGGGTGAGCTTGGTCCGTCCGCCCCGGTAGCCGGCTGCTTTGTACGCCGGGATGTCCACCACCAGATCGCGGGGGAGGGAGAAGAGGTACGCCTGGGACAGCCCCGCCGGTACGTGCAGCACGAGGACCGCGTCGGCGTGCGGCTCCCAGCCGGGCACGCTCACCCGGGTGTCGACCCCGACCAGCAGGAGGTTGAGCGGGCCGGTGATGTCGGCCCCCGGCGGCGGGCTCGGGCTCGGGCTGGCGCTCGGCGACGCGCTCGGGCTTCCGGTGGCGGCGGCCGGTGTCCGGCGGTCGTCGCTCACCGTACGGGCCACCACCACGCCGATCACCGCGACCACCGCCAGCGTGGCCACCCCGGCCAACGCCAACGTCAACCGTCTCCGGTCTCCTCCGAGCATCATCCCCCGCTTCCTTAGGGCGTCCGTCGAAGTCCCGGGCCGCCGGCGAATCCGCCTGCGACTCTGCCGGCGACTCCGCCTCGGCTCGACGGAGAGCCTCGGCACCCGCCCTGGGTCTACCGGTCCAACGCGCTGAGCCGGGCTCGTGGTTGCGTCCCGGTCGGGCGAAACTGACGCGGTGCCGAGCATGATCGCGCGGATTCAGGTCCTGGCGCGAGAGCTACTCGCGAGTAATGATGCAGGCATGCGGTACGACGTGGTGGTCATCGGGTCGGGGTTCGGCGGCAGCGTCGCCGCGTTGCGGCTGGCCGAGAAGGGCTACTCGGTGGGCGTACTGGAGGCGGGCCGGCGGTTCGCCGACGACGAGTTCCCGCAGACCTCGTGGCGACTGCGTCGCTTCCTGTGGGCGCCGCGGCTGGGTTGCTTCGGCCTCCAGCGGATCACCCTGCTCCGGGCCGCCGACCGGCGGGCCGGCGGCGGGGTGCTGGTGTTGTCCGGAGCCGGCGTCGGCGGCGGTTCGCTTGTCTACGCCAACACCCTCTACGAACCGCTTGACGGCTTCTACGACGACCCGCAGTGGCGGCACCTCACCGACTGGCGGGCCGAGCTGGCCCCCCACTACGAGCAGGCGAAACGGATGCTGGGAGTGACCACGTACCCGGTCGCCACCGGGGCGGACCGGGCGATGCGGCGGGTCGCCGAGCGGATGGGGGTGGGGCGCACCTTCCACGCCACCCCGGTCGCTGTGTACCTCGGACGGCCGGGGGAACGGGTCGCCGACCCGTACTTCGGCGGGGCCGGCCCGGAGCGTACCGGCTGCACCCACTGCGGCGCCTGCATGACCGGCTGCCGGATCGGGGCGAAGAACACGCTTGTCAAGAACTATCTCTGGCTGGCCGAGCGGCTCGGAGTACGGGTGCATCCGTTGACCACTGTGACCGCGGTCCGGCCGGTCGACGGGGGGTACCAGGTACACACCGAGCGCACCGGCGCCTGGTTGCGCCGGGACCGGCAGGTGATCCACGCCGACCAGGTGGTCTTCGCCGCCGGTGCGCTGGGCACCCAGCGGTTGCTGCACGCGATGCGGGAAGCTGGTGACCTGCCCGGGCTATCGTCCCGGCTCGGCGAACTGACCAGGACCAACTCGGAGGCGATCCTCGGTGCCTCGGTCCCGCACCGGCGCGCCCGCGAGCGTGGCGTGGACTTCACCGAGGGGGTGGCCATCACCAGCTCGTTCCACCCCGATCCGCAGACCCACATCGAGCCGGTCCGCTACGGCCGGGGCTCGAACGCGATGGGGCTGCTCCAGTCGCTGCTCGTCGACGGCGGGCCGCACCGGCTGCGCCGGTGGTTCGGGCAGCTGCTCCGTCACCCACGATTGGCTGCCCGGATGCTGTCGGTCCGGAACTGGTCGGAGCGTACGGTGATCGCCCTGGTCATGCAGTCGGCGGACAACTCGATCACCCTGCGGCTGCGACGCGGGCCGCTCGGCCGCCGGCTGGTCTCCGGGCCGGGCCACGGCACCCCCAACCCGACCTGGATCCCGGCCGGCAACGAGGCGGTCCGGCTGCTCGCCGAGGAGATCGACGGTACGCCGGGCGGCGCGCTCACCGAGCCGTTCGACATCCCGGTGACCGCGCACATCCTGGGCGGTGCGGTGATCGGCGCCACCCCGGCCGACGGCGTGATCGACCCCTACCACCGCGTCCACGGCCACCCCGGCCTGCACGTGGTGGACGGTGCCGCCGTCTCCGCCAACCTCGGTGTCAACCCGTCCCTCACCATCACCGCCCAGGCCGAACGCGCCATGTCTTTCTGGCCCAACAAGAACGACCCCGACCCCCGCCCCGCCCCCGGCTCCCCCTACCGCCCCCTGCCCCCCGTCCCCCCACACCACCCCGCCGTCCCCCCACACGCCCCCGCCGCCCTCCGTCACCCCTGATCCCGCGATCATGCAGTTGTGGCACCTGACAAAAGTGGTTGAACGTCTCTTTCCAGGTGCCACAACTGCATGATCAGCGTGCGCTGGGGCGGGGGTGGTGGGGCGACCGGGGGCGAGGGTCACGCTGGGTAGGATTGCCGGCTATGAGCCTGCCGCGTCCTGTCCTCGTGGTCGACTTCGGAGCCCAGTACGCCCAGCTGATCGCGCGCCGGGTACGGGAGGCGAAGGTCTACTCCGAGATCGTCCCGCACACCATGCCCGTGGCCGAGATGCTGGCCAGGAACCCCGCAGCGATCATCCTGTCCGGCGGCCCGGCCAGCGTCTACGAGCCGGGTGCGCCGCAGGTCGACGACGGGTTGTTCACCGCGGGCGTGCCGGTCTTCGGCATCTGCTACGGGTTCCAGGCGATGGCCCGCTCCCTCGGCGGCACTGTGGCGCGCACCGGCGGTCGCGAGTACGGGGGCACCCCGCTGCGTCCCCGCCTGCTCGACCCGGGCGTACTGCTCCGCGACCTGCCGGCCGACCTGCCGGTGTGGATGAGTCACGGAGACTGCGTGACCGAGGCGCCCGAGGGCTTCACGGTGACCGCCGAATCGGCAGGTGCGCCGGTGGCCGCGTTCGAGGACCTGTCCGGCCGCCGGGCCGGCGTGCAGTTCCACCCGGAGGTGGGGCACACCGCGCACGGGCAGGAGATGCTGACCCGCTTCCTCTACGAGATCGCCGGGATCGAGCCGACCTGGACGGCCGAGAACATCATCGACGAGCAGGTGACCCGGATCCGCGAGCAGGTCGGCGACAAGGAGGTCATCTGCGGCCTCAGCGGTGGAGTGGACTCGGCGGTCGCCGCTGCGCTCGTGCACAAGGCCGTCGGCGACCAGTTGACCTGCGTCTTCGTCGACCACGGCCTGCTGCGCGCGGGCGAGGCCGAGCAGGTGGAGAAGGACTACGTCGCGGCCACCGGCATCAAGCTGAAGGTGGTCGACGCGGCCGACCGGTTCCTCGGCGCGCTGGCCGGGGTGACCGACCCGGAGCAGAAGCGAAAGATCATCGGCCGGGAGTTCATCCGGGTCTTCGAGGCCGCCGCCCGGGAGATCGCCTCCCACGGCGACGTCGAGTTCCTGGTGCAGGGCACCCTCTACCCGGACGTGGTCGAGTCCGGTGGCGGCACCGGCACCGCAAACATCAAGAGCCATCACAACGTCGGCGGCCTGCCCGAGGACCTGAAGTTCGCCCTGGTCGAGCCGCTGCGCACGCTGTTCAAGGACGAGGTCCGTACGCTCGGCCTCCAGCTCGGGCTGCCCGAGGCGATGGTCTGGCGACACCCGTTCCCCGGCCCCGGCCTGGCCATCCGGATCATCGGGGCGGTCGACCAGGAGCGGCTGGACGTGCTCCGCCGGGCCGATTTCATCGCCCGCCAGGAGCTCAGCGCCGCCGGCCTCGACCGGGACGTCTGGCAGTTCCCGGTGGTGCTGCTGGCCGACGTGCGCAGCGTCGGTGTGCAGGGTGACGGGCGCAGCTACGGGCATCCCGTGGTGCTGCGCCCGGTCTCCAGCGAGGACGCGATGACCGCCGACTGGTCCCGCCTGCCCTACGACGTGATCGCCCGGATCTCCACCCGGATCACAAACGAGGTGGCCGAGGTCAACCGGGTGGTGCTGGACGTCACCAGCAAGCCACCGGGCACCATCGAGTGGGAGTGACGCGGTTGCCCGTCGGAGCGACGCCTCACGCTGGCGGCTGAGGCGCCGGTCGCGGCTCCGGCTCCGGCGTCGTCCCGGCATCTGGCGTGGTGTCCGGGTGTGCAGGTCCGGTGTCGGCGGGTGCCGACGGTTCAGGTCGCGCGGGCGGAACGTCGGGGTGCGGGACCGGCGCGGGCGGGGTGGCTGCCGGCGGCCAGGTGGTGGGTGCCGGCGGTCCGGCGTGCGGCACCGGACCGGTCGGCCCGGGGAACGGCCAGGCGGGGTGCGGTGTGGCGGCGGGCGGGGCGGCGGAGCCGTGCGGTGCGCCGGGCGCCGGGTGCGGCCAGGCGGGTGCGCCGGCCGGCTCCTCGGGCATCAGGAACCACATGATCGGGTACGCGAGGGCGGCGATCCCGCCGGTCACCAGCGTGACGACGGCGAAGGCCACGCGAATCAACGTGGGGTCGACGGCGAAGTAGCGGCCGAGGCCGCTGGCCACACCGGCGATCATCCGGTCGGTGGTCGGGCGGCGCAGTTGACGGTACGGAGCGTGAGGTGTGGAGGTCATGTCTCCACGGTCCTCGTCGCAGAGCGTATCGACCTCGGTGACCGCCCGGATCCCTACCCTGAACTGCCTCTCAGGGGCGAGTGGTCAGTCAGGAATCCGACTCTTTTCCGCGTCGGTAACGGGTGGCGGGGAGAATTTGGCCCCGTGACCACCATGCTGGAGCCGCTGCGCAGGATCGCGGCATACGCAGTCTGTACTGATTCCGTAGACCGAGTGCTGCTGGTCCGCGCATCGGAGCGCTCCGGCACCCCCGGCACGTGGTCCCTGCCCGGCGGGGCGGTCGACCACGGCGAGGATCCACACCACACAGTCGTCCGCGAGACCGCCGCCGAGACCGGCCTGTCGGTGTCCGTCGCGGGCCTGCACGACGTGCTCGCCGACATGCGGGCGCTGCCCGAGCGGGGCATTACCATCCACACCGACCGATTGGTCTACCGGGTGTCGGTCCGGGGCGGCTCGCTCACCGACCGGGTCGACCGGCCGACCGACCTGGCCCGCTGGTTCACCCGGGACGAGGCGGCGCGGTTGCCGCTGCGGTCGTTCACCGCCCGGGCCCTCGGGCTGCCCGCTTCGTCGGCCGACATCGTGCCCGACGAGGCACCGGAGTTTCCCTCCTTCTACGCGGTGCCCGGCCCGGACGGGCTGCACCGGGCACAGCGATTCGCCGCGTACGCAGTGGTCACCGACCCGGAGGGGCGGGTGCTGTTGACCCGGGTCTCCGACGGCTACCCGGGCGCGGGCTGCTGGCACCTGCCCGGCGGCGGCACCGACTACGGCGAGCAGCCGGGCGCGGCGCTGATCCGGGAACTGGTCGAGGAGACCGGGCAGACCGGGCGGCTCGTCGAGCTGCTCGGGGTGGCCAGTCACCGGGACGCCGCCTCGCTCGGCCCGGAGGGCTACCCGATCGACTGGCACGGGGTGCGTGCCTTCTACCGGGTGGTGGTGGACCAACCAGCCCCGCCCACCGTCGGCGACGTCGGCGGTTCCACCTGCGAGGCCCGCTGGTTCGCCCGGGAGGAACTGGGCGCCCTACCCACCGACCGCCTCACCGAGGTCACCGCCGAAGCCGTCCAAGCCGCCCACCTAACCTGACCCCCCACCCCCGCCACTGCGTGCGTTGATCATGAAGTTATTGCCCTGACACGCCACGGCGCGTGGCGATAACTTCATGATCGACGCAACGACGGTGGGGCGGGATGAGGGTGGGGCGGGAGCGGGTGGGAGTGGTGGAGCGGGTGCGACGGGTGGGGGCTTACGGGGTGCTGCGGGATGCCGAGGGGCGGGTGCTGCTGGTGCGGGGGTCCGCGGTCGCGGATTTCCCCGGCGTCTGGTCGCTGCCGGGTGGCGGGCTGGAGCACGCCGAACATCCCGCGCACGCGGTGGTCCGTGAGGTGACCGAGGAGACCGGGCTGACCGTCGAGGTGGCCGGGCTGCTGGCGGTCGTCGCGGATGTGGTGCCGTACCCGGACCTCGGTGTCGCGCTGCATACCGATCGGCTGCTGTTCGAGGTGACGCCGGTCGGCGGGCTGCGTGCGGACCACGGGGGCAGCACCGATCTGGCCCGTTGGCTGACCCTGGACCAGGCGGCGGTGCTGCCGGTGCTGCCGTTCACCGCCGAGGCTCTCGGCCTGCCTGTGGTTCCGCTGCCGGCCGGTGCGCTGCGCCGTCGGGAACCGTTCGCCCGTGCCGGTGCGGAGCGCCGCCGGCAGCGCTTCGGGGCGTACGGGGTGGTCACCGATCCGGACGAACGGGTGTTGCTGACCCTGATCGCCGAGGGCTATCCGGGTGCGGGGCAGTGGCACCTGCCCGGCGGGGGCACCGATCACGGTGAACAGCCCGTCACCGCGCTGCTACGGGAACTGGTCGAGGAATCGGGCCAGCTGGGCCGGGTGACCGAGTTGATCGGGGTCGACAACCTGCACAACCCGGCGGCCCTGGGGCCGGAGGGGTATCCCATCGACTGGCACGGCGTCCGGGTCGTCTACCGGGTGGCTGTCGATGCGCCGACCGAACCGGCAGTGACCGAACTGGCCGGCGGTTCCACTGCTCGTGCTGCCTGGTTCACCCGGGCTGAGCTGCCGAATCTCTCGTTGACGGGGATCGCCGAGATGGCCCTTGGGTCGTCGAGGTGGCCCATCGTGGGCGGAGCTGGCTGATCTCGCCACCGAGCCGGTACGGACGACCTCCGGTACAGTCGAGGCAGGGCAGGGGTCGAAAACGGGCGATGGTGTCCGGGATGGGAATAAGACGGCGGTTCGCGCGGTTAAGGGAGATATAAGTACCGCCGGCAGCTATCGCCATTCCCCCACCCCCTGTGCGATGGTGTACTCCGCAAAACGGCTGCCGGGCCAGGAAGGTCCGGCACGAGACAGCCGGACGCCCGCCCACGCGGCGGTAAGCCGATCCGGTGATGGAGGAAACGTGCCGAGAGCCCCATGGCGCCGGCGTCGTACTACTGACAGCCCGCGTCCCGCAGGGCGAAGCTGGACGGGCCCGCTGCGCCGCAGTGGCACCCTCGCCCGCCAGGTCCTGCTGGTCCGCGTCGGCCGCCGAGGTGCGGAACTGCACGGCGCGACCGACCTGTTGCCCGAGCCCCGGTACCAGGACCGTCCGCGTCGCCGGTACGGCCTCAAGCGGTTCCACCGCACCGGGATGGAGACGATCGCCCCGGTCAGCCAGCTGGTCGGTCCGGTGACTGTCAACCCGCCCGTCGCGCCGGCTACGGTGCTGCCGGAGTCGACAGCGACACCGGCTCCGCTGCTGCCGGGTGAGCGTACTCCGGCCCGGCGGATGAAGTTCGCCCTGGTCAACGCCTGCACCCTGGCCAGCCTGCTGCTCGGCATCAACGCGATCTTCGTCGCCATGCAGGGCGAGGTGCGGCTGGCCGCGTTCCTCCTGATCGCCTGCGTCGCGTTCGACGGACTGGACGGCGCGCTGGCCCGCAAGCTCGGGGTGTCCAGCCCGTTCGGCGCCCAGATGGACTCGCTCGCCGACATGTGCTCCTTCGGGCTCGCCGCACCCGTGGTGGTCTACGCGTCGCTGGCCGGCTCCGCGCCGACAGCCGCCGCCGCGGTGGCCGCCGCGCTCGTCGCCGCCTGCGCCGCCATCCGCCTGGCACGGTTCAACGTCTCGCCGAACGACGGGCGGTTCTTCTCCGGCGTACCCACCACGATGGCCGCCGCCGTGCTGGCCCTGATGGTGGTGATCGGCATGCCGGTGCCGGGGGCGGTGCAGATCGCCGGGGTGGCCCTGCTCGCGTTCACCATGGTCAGCAGCTTCCCGTACGCGAAGCTCGCCCGCCTGGTCAAGCTGCCGCCGTGGGTCTGGCTCGCTCCGGTGATCGGTGCCCTGATCGACGTCCGGCTCACCTTCGGGTTGATCGTGGTCGGTTACCTGGTCAGCGGCCCGGTGCTCTGGCTGCGCCAGCGGCGCACCATCGTCTGAGCCGGAAACCACGAAAAGGGCGTCGCGGCCAGGCCGCGACGCCCTTTCGAGTTGGACTGCCGGTACCGCCAGGTCTCAGCGCCAGCGGGCGATCACACTCGATCCACCGATCACCTTGTCGCCCGGCCCGACAAGCGGCTCCGCGGCGTCCGCCGGCAGGTAAACGTCGGTACGCGAACCGAAGCGGATGAGCCCGAACCGCTCACCACGGGCCAGCAACGCGCCGATCGGCGCGCGCTGCACGATCCGGCGGGCGATCAGGCCGGTGCGCTGGGCCACCACCACGGTGCCGTGCGTGGTGTCCAGCACCGTGTAGGCGGCCACGTTGTGCTCCGCGTCCGGCTTCATCGCGTTGACGAACCCGCCGTCGGCGACGAAGTAGTCGACCACCTTGCCGGCCACCGGGGACCGGTTGACGTGTACGTCGAGCACCGACAGGAAGACCGCGATCCGCAGGAACTCGCTGTCGCCGAAACGCTCGTCGGTGAGGCGCTGCACCGACAGCACCTGCCCGTCGGCGGCGGCCACCACTGCCGACGGGTCCTCCGGCACGTCCCGCTCCGGGTCCCGGAAGAAGGCAGCCACCGGCGCGGCGGCCAGCGCGGGCAGCAGCCAGAGCTTCGACTTCGGTCGGGCCAGGCGGGTCAGCGCGGCCAGCCCGAGGGCGATGCCGGCGGCGGTGACCCCGTTTGAGTCGATGTGCATGTCGCGGCTGAGCGGCACACTCGACGGCCGGTAAGCGGGAGCGAGTTGCTCCGCCGCCGCCGCGTCGGCCGGGGTGAAGCGGAGCCGGTACACGCGTACCGGTGGGTTGTTGCGCAGCACCAGGTCGTTGCCGACGCCGTACAGCGCGCCCTGCCGGTCCAATTCGGCGGCGGCGCCGGCGGTCCGGACGACGGGGGTGGCGACGCTCAGCACCGCGCCGTCGGCCAGGTACTTGGTGAGGGCTCCGATGGTGGTCCGGGCCTCGTCGGCGGTGCCGGTGAACGCCTCGGCGGCGATGACCACCGCTGCGGTCTCCGCCTCGGCGAGGCTGTCCACGACCCGGACCCGCTCGGCGACCCAGCGGCCCTGGGCGTTGACGTGCTCCCGCAGCGTGGTGGCGCTGACCTGCTCGGCGGGTACCACGGTGAGGGTGTCGCCGGGCAGCATCGCTTCGATCGCCGCGGTCAGCACCGCGGACTCCGGAGCCGCGCCGACCAGCAGAGCGGCCTTCGGGTCGTTGATCCGGGCAAGCTCGGAGACGAGGGTACGGGCGGCGCGCTCGCCGAGGCGGACCGGACCGGATCGGTCGGGCGTACGCACGGCGGGGGACTGGGTCATCTCGAACGGGCTCCTGACGGGTAGAGGCGACTGACGCGAGGGTCACCGCCGGCGCGGACGGCCCGACCACGGACGGCCCGCGCGAGCCGGCGACCCGCGCGGGGTGCCCTGCGGCGCGGGCCGGCCGGCGCTGGCGGGAGCACACCGGCCAGCATAGGCGGCGAGCGACAGCTACCGCACGGTCAGGCGTCGCGCCCCGACCGTCCGGGCGGCGGCGCGTCGTCCCCGCCGAACAGATCGAGCGTACGGTCCTCCGGCGACTCGCCTGTTGCTGGTGCCTCCGGGCGGGCCGGGGTCGGGGTTTCGGGTTCCGCCGGGTCGGCAAGCGGGTCGACGGCGGTGTCCCCGGCATCCGGTGCCGAGGCGTCATCACCCGCCGCCGAGGTGTCCCGGCCGGTGCCGTGAGGGGAGTCGGCCGGTGCCGGCCGTCCGTTGACCCGGCCGGAGCGCAGCGCACCGACCAGGCCGAGCCCGCCGACCAGGATCAGGCCACCGGCCAGGAACCAGCCGACAGGCGGCAGCACGAGACCGAGCACCTGGGCGAGCAGCCACCAGGCGGAGAGTGCGAGGAAGAGCAGCCCGAAGGCGAACGACACCAGGTCGGTACGGTGGGCCCTCACCTGGTCACCTCCATCTGTCCGGCGTTGACGTGCAGGTTCAGGCGCAGCTTTCCGCCGCCGACGCCGTCCGGGCCGAGGTCGACGATGTCCGCGAGTCGGTTGTCCATGCCCTGCGTCCGCTGGCCGAGGACGTTCGCGTCACCGGCGGTCACCTGTGCCACCGCCGTGACGTCCACGTTCGGCGGCAGCACCACTGTGGCTTCGCCGAAGTTGATGGCGACTGTGACCTCCGTGTCCTGCTGGCTGAAGTCGATAGCCCGCAGGTCGAGCACCGCGTCACCGAAACTCTGCTCGTACCGGACGGCGAGCTCACGGTGACTGGCCGGCGCCCAGGTGACCGCGCCGTCGACTCCGCGTACCCGGTCGTAGGACTCGACGACTGTGACCACGGCCAGGGCGGCGGCGGTGACCAGACCGAGCGCGATCAGCCAGCGGGCCCGCCCGAACCAGGTGCCCACCAGCAGGCCGAGACCGATCACCGCGAGTGCCGCGGCGAAGTAGGCCGACGCGCCGATCCCGAAGACGTCAAGCAGGTCGAGAACACCCACCAGTCCCAGCGCGACGAAGATCAGTGAGAAGGTCACCGCACCCAGGGCCGAACGTTCCCGGGGCTTGCGGGGTGGCTTCGACCTGGGCGGTGGTGGCGGCGCAACCTTCGGCGGCCCGGCATAGGGGCCGTGCGGGGCGAACGGGGGACGGTAGGTCGGTGAGGTGATCGGCGGGCCCGTCGCCGCGGCGCTCGTCGGCCAGGACGGTGCCGGCGGCAGCTGCGTTGTCGGCTCCTCAGCCCCGCCCGGCGCCGACGGCACGGGTGGTGCCGAGGGGACGCCGGAGGTCGGACCGGGTGGTGGGAACGCGGGCGGTGCGACGGTCGCGGTCCGGCCGAACTCCGGATACGCCGCCGGGTAGGCGGCCGGCCCGGGGTAACTGACGGGTGGCACCGGACCCGGTGGCGGGGGTGGGCTCGCGGGGACACCCACGCCCGGCCCGGTCCCCGTCGACTCGGGACGGGACTCGCGCTGCTGACGGTTGAGCATCAGCGCGCCGCCGACCAGGATGGCCGCGCCGAGCAGTACCGCGCGGAAGGCGTCGGTGACGACGAACCCGAAGCCCACCGCGACCACGACGCTGAGGATGATCACGGTGACCGGGGACATGCTGGAACGTCCCCGGCCCAGCATGGACTCGACAGGCGAGGCGCTGTCACCCTCGCCCGGAATGATCAACCAGGCGGCGACGTAGACCAGGATTCCGACGCCGCCGAAGAAGCCCAGGACCGCCAGCAGCACCCGCCAGAGGACGGGGTCGGTGTTGGTGGCCCGGCCGACGGCAGCACAGACGCCGGCCAGGTAACGGCCCTCCCTGGGCCGGACCAGCCCGTACCGGGAGGTGAAGCCGGCACCGCCGAAGGGGCCGCCTGGGCCGCCCCCCGGCGGCGGCCCGCCCGGCCACCCCGGCCCGCCCGTTCCACCGTGCTGGTCCGGCCCGCCGGCTCCGCCGTACCCGCCCGGCCAACCCGTTCCACCCGGCCCGCCCGGCCCCCCCGGCCCGGCGGATGGTGGTGCGGTGGTGCCGTCCCATGCCCGCTCGCCGGCGGGCGGTGCCGCGGCGGCGACGGGTGGAGGCGTGTCGTCCCACGCCGCGCCGCCGGTGGGCGTCCGCCCACCCTCCGGCGCGGCCAGGTCGTCCGCCTCGGCACCTGGCGATTCGGGTACGGCCGGCCGGGTGGCCGCCGGAGGCGTCGGCTCCGGTTCGGTCGGCCCCGGCCGGTACGGCTGGGCAGCGTCGTCGGTCATGCCCTCGATCCTGCTGCGCCCGACGCCCCAGCGTCCTCCGGCAGCGACCCTGACCCCACCCTGAGATCCGGGCCGCTCGAATGTCGGGGGCGTCCCCGTGGTCGGGTGGCCGCGCCGCGTGTGACGATCGGACCAGCGCCGGAAATCTCGCCTCTCAGCCGGCCCGACCGGTCCTGACCAGGGAGCTCGCGATCAGCAGCAGCAGTCAACCACCCCGCCTCTATCGAGCCCCGGAGCACCGGATGGGCGCCGGGGTGGCCGCCGGCATCGCCGAGCACCTCGGCGTTCCGGTGGTCCGGGTCCGGATCGCCTTCATGGTGCTGCTCGGGCTGAGTGGCCTGGGCCTGCTGCTCTACGCGGCCTTCTGGGCTGTCGTGCCGCTGCGGCCAGGTGACACCGCGGTACCGCCGCGTCGCGACGTCGGCCAGCTACTGCCGTTCGTGGCCATCGGGCTCGGTGTGCTGCTGATCCAGGTGATGGTCTTCGACTCGGTGGGCGCGGCCGGCACCGCGGGCTGGTTGGTCGCCATCATCGCGGTCGGCGCCGGGGTGATCTGGCACCAGTCCGCGCCCGAGCGGCGGCGGCAGTGGGGCGAGTCGATGCCCGTGCCCTGGCTCGGCGCGGTGATAGAGGAGAGCGACAGGCGGGCGTTCGTGCTCCGCTTCGTCGGCGGTGGGGTGCTGGTCGCGGTCGGCATCATCGGGGTGGCCGCGGTCTACTCCCCGGCGCAGAACCTCGACGCGGTGATCAACGGAGTGATCTTCGCGTTGGTCGGCCTGGCCGGTGTCGGGGTGGTTGCCGCGCCGGTGCTCTGGCGTACCTGGAACCAACTGCGCTCGGAGCGTGAGGGTCGCATCCGCGAGCAGGAGCGGGCCGAGCTGGCGGCCATGGTGCACGACCAGGTGTTGCACACCCTCGCGTTGATCCAGCGCAATGCCAGTGACGTGAAGACGGTGCAGCGGCTCGCCCGGGGGCAGGAGCGCTCGCTGCGCAACTGGCTGTACAAGTCCACCGCGTCACCCACGGAGCGCCTCGCCGCCGCGCTGGAGCAGGCCGCTGCCGAGGTGGAGGACACCTTCGCGATCACCGTGGAGGCGGTCGTGGTGGGCGACCGGGAAACCGACGAGCGGGTCGGCGCGATCGTGGCCGCCGCCCGCGAGGCGCTCGTGAACGCAGCGCGGCACGCCGGCGTGCAGACCGTCTCGCTCTACGCGGAGGTCGAGCCCGAACAGGTAAGTGTCTTCGTACGGGATCGGGGTGTCGGGTTCGACCCGGATACGGTGGAGGACCATCGGCACGGTGTCCGAGGCTCGATCGTCGGGCGGATGAAGCGGCACGGTGGCCGGGCGGAGATCCGCTCCCGGCCTGGAGAGGGGACCGAGGTCCGGTTGATCCTGCCGATCTCCCGGGATTCGGCCACGGCGGAGAGGGACAGATGATGGCCGAGCAGTCGACGCCACCCGTCGAACCGGAAGGCACCGGGCCCGGGCGGCTGCGGGTGTTCCTGGTCGACGATCACGCCATGTTCCGAGCTGGGGTACGCGCCGAACTCGGCGCGCACGTCGAGGTGGTGGGTGAGGCGAGCACGGTGACCGAGGCGGTCAGCCGGATCGCGGCCACCGCTCCGGACGTGGTCCTGCTCGACGTGCACATGCCCGACGGCGGTGGCCGCGCCGTGCTGGAGGCGATGCGGCGCAGCCATCCCCAGGTGCGATTCCTGGCGCTCAGCGTCTCCGACGCGGCCGAGGACGTGATCGGGCTGATCCGGGCCGGTGCCCGAGGCTATGTCACAAAGACCATCTCGCCGGACGAGCTGGCCGCGGCGATCCGGCGGGTGGCCGACGGCGACGCGGTGTTCAGCCCGCGCCTGGCCGGCTTCGTGCTGGACGCCTTCGCCGCGCGTCCGGACGCTCCGGTCGCCGATCCGGAGCTGGACCAGCTGACCAACCGGGAACGCGAGGTGCTGCGGCTGCTCGCCCGGGGGTACGCGTACAAGGAGATCGCCCGGGAGCTGTACATCTCGATCAAGACGGTCGAGACCCACGTCTCGAACGTGCTGCGCAAGCTCCAGATGTCCAACAGGTACGAGTTGTCCCGCTGGGCGGCGGACCGGCGCCTGGTATAACCGATCTTTCCGGCATAAGTGGCCAATCTGGCCCCAGGGCGTGACATGTGATCAAGGCGCGGTTGATAATGCCCCTCGCCTTCCCTGCGTGCGGATGCCGCTCATCCCGCGGGAACGGCGTACTCCGGCCGCCCGCGCGTACGCGGGTCACTCCCTGCCCGAGAGGTGCACGAAACTCATGATCAACCAACGAGGACGGCGTTGGGCGCGGATCGCGCTCGCAGCCGTCACCGGCGGCGCGCTGGCACTCGCCGCCGCCGCCCCGGCCGCTGCCGAAGACCCGGCCACCGGCGTGGCGAAGGCGGTACCTGGCACCAGCGTCAAGCTGCTGCTCGACGGGAAGGTCAAGCGGACTTCCGCGCTGGCCATCGAGATCGACGGTAAGCGCGTACCGGCCTTCTGCATCGACTACCACACGAACGTCGCCATCGACGGCACCTACCAGGAGGGCACCTGGGACGAGTCCCAGGTGAAGAACCTCGCGAAGGTGCAGTGGGTGCTCACCCACGGTCACCCCAACGCCGACCCGGCCGCGTTGCTGTCCGCCGCCGGTGCCGTCGTGCCCGCCGGCACGAACGAGCAGGAGAGCCTCAACCTGCTCTACTTCGGCACGCAGACCGCCGTGTGGCACTTCAGCGACGGCATCGTGCTCGGTGACTGGGCCGCCGGACGTGGCCTGATCAGCAAGCCGAAGTACGACGTGATCAAGAAGGTCCACGACTACCTGGTCGGGAACGCCACCGACCAGCCCGAGCCGAAGGCCGAGCTGAGCATCGACCCGACCACGGCCACCGCGACGGTCGGCGAGAAGGCCGGTCCCTTCACCGTGAAGGGACCGGCAGGGGAGATCACGCTTGTGGTCACCGGCGGGACCGCTGTCGACGCCGAAGGTGCGCCGGTGGCGACCGCGAGCAACGGGGGTCAGTTCTGGCTGACCGCCGAGGGTGCCGGCGAGGTCAGCGTGACCGCGTCCGCGGCCGACTCGGTCTCCTACGGCCGGGTGTTCCTCTACACCGGGCGCAAGGCGGCGCAGAAGCTGATCCTGGGCGGCAGCACCGGTGCCACGGTGACCGCCACGGCGGCTGCCACCTTCACCGAGGCGCCATCGCCGCAGCCGAGCAGCCCTCAGCCCGAGCCGACGACGCCGGAGCCGACCCCGTCCACCCCGACGGACTCCCCGTCGCCGGAGCCGTCGCCGAGCACTCCCGAGGAGTCGCCGTCGAGCCCCGCCCCGTCCACCTCGCCGGCCTCGAATGACGGTGGTCTGCCGCTGACCGGCGCGCCGATCATCACCGCGATCGCCGCCGGGCTGGTGCTGCTGATCGCGGGCGCGGTCACCGTACTGGTGCTGCGTCGTCGCAGGGTCCACTTCACGGCCTGATCACCGCGCCGTAGCGCTGCCTGTCCGACCCCGGATCCCACCCTGAGGATCCGGGGTCGGACCGTCTCCGGCAGAAGGGTCCTTTCCTCGGCCGCGACGATCGGCCGCTGGTCTGGAATCAGACTCATACTTTCGGGTAGCATTGCCAAGAAGTGGTGGGGTTCACGTCAATACTCCGGAGGTTCGCGGAGCCGTCGCCCCTCCGTCACGCGGTGGTCGGTTGAGCGCGGAAATCTGGTTGACCAGCAGCTCATACCATGCCTCCGGCGCGCCGAAGAGGCGCCTCCGGGTCGATGTCGGCCCCGTCCCGGGCGGGTATCGGCTTGATAACACGCCTTCCCGCCTGGGCGCATCGAGTGTCACAGTTGCAGGCACCTCACAACCCCCTCGTGAGCCGAGCGCCCTGAGGAGGCACTCCCATGCGCGGGAAATTCCTGAAGGTGGCGGTCGCGGCGACCGCCACCGCCATGTTGGCTACCGCTTGTAGTGGCGGTGGCAACGACAACGAGTCGGCCGGCGAGTCCGGCGGCACGCTGCGGGTCTACAACGCCGAGCCGGCGTTCCTGACCCCGTCCGGCGGCGACGACGAGCCGTCGTTGTACGTGATCCGTCAGCTCTACCGCGGTCTGGTCAAGTACAACGCCGAGACCTCCGCGGTCGAGATGGACCTGGCCGAGTCGGTCGAGTCGACCGACCAGAAGCTCTGGACGATCAAGCTCAAGAGCGGCTACACCTTCGACAACGGTGAGCCGGTCAACGCCGACGCGTTCCTCCGGTCGTGGAACTACGCCGCTTATGGGCCGAACGCCCAGAACAACGGCTACTTCATGAAGCGGATCGCCGGTAAGGCGGACGTGGCACCGGCCGACCCGGACGGCGAGGGCCCGAAGAAGGCTCCGGCGCCGACCGCCGAGACCATGTCGGGTCTCAAGAAGGTCGACGACCTGACCTTCACCGTCGAGCTTGACGCGCCGTTCTCCGGTTTCCCGACCACGATCGGCTACCCGGGCTTCTTCCCGATGGCCCAGGCGTGCGTCGACGACATCGCGAAGTGCAACGAGACGCCGATCGGCAACGGCCCCTACAAGATCGACGGTAGCTGGCAGCACAACGTCGCCATCAACCTGGTCCGCAGCGAGAGCTGGAAGGGCGAGGCGGGCAAGCCGGACCGCATCGAGTACCGGATCTTCGCCGACATCGACGCCGGCTACGCCGCCTTCCAGGCAGGCGAGCTGGACGTGCTCTACACCCTGCCCCCGGCCCGCTACAAGGAGGCCAAGGCGCAGTACGGCGACCGGATGTACGAGTCGCCGGGTGACAGCTTCACCTACGTCGGCATGCCGCTGTACCAGGACACCTTCAAGGACAAGCGGATCCGCCAGGCGCTGTCGCTGTCGATCGACCGTCAGTCGATCATCGACGCGGTCTTCGACGGTCGGTTCACCCCGGCGACCGGCTACGTGGCCCCGACCTTCGAGGGTGCCCGTGAGGGCGTCTGCAAGTACTGCGCCAAGGACGTCGAGAAGGCCAAGCAGCTGCTCGCCGAGGCTGGCGGCTGGCCGGCCGGTGAGAAGCTGATCCTGTGGGCCAACGCCGGCGCCGGCCACGACCTGTGGCTGCAGGCGGTTGGTGACCAGATCAAGGAGGCCCTGGGCATCGACTACGAGCTCAAGGTCAACCTGCAGTTCGCCGAGTACCTCGAGACCGCTGACCAGAAGAAGTTCACCGGTGGGTTCCGCCTCGGCTGGGGTCCGGACTACCCGTTCATGGAGACCTTCCTCTACCCGCTGTACGGCACCGGTGCCGGCAGCAACAACTCGGGCTACACGAACGAGGCTTTCGACGCTCTGATGAAGGAGGGTGACTCGGCCGACTCGATCCAGGCCGCCATCCCGTCCTACCAGAAGGCGGAGGACCTCCTCGGCGAGGACCTGCCGGTCATCCCGATGTGGTGGAACAAGGTTGGCGCGGTCTACAGCGAGAACGTCGACCAGTTCGTCTGGAACGCCGTCTCGGACGCCGACTACGGTGCGATTTCGCTGAAGCAGAACTGAGCTTCAGACTCCTGATCCTGCCGTAATACGACGTGGCGGCAACGGTGACCCCAACAGGGTGATCGTTGCCGCCACGTCAGCGCCGAGAGGAGACCCCGTCATGGGGCGCTACGTCATTCGACGGTTGCTCCAGTTCATTCCCACAGTGCTGGGCACCATGTTCCTCCTGCACTACATGACCTCGCTGGCGATCCAGTTCAGCGGGAACCCGGTCCGGGCGCTGTTCGGGGACCGGACGCCGGATCCCGCGCTGCTGCAGGCGATCACCGAGCGGCTCGGCTACGCCGACCCCTGTCTCGACCAGCGGGGCAACCCCTGTTTCGGGCTCTTCCTGGACCGCTTGCAGAACATCTTCTTCCACTTCGACTTCGGCATCAACCTGCGCCAGCGGGAGGTCACCGAACTGGTCGCCGATGCCATTCCGTTCACCCTGAAGCTGCTGGTCATCGCGATCGTGTTCGAGGCGGTCGTCGGTATCGCGGCGGGTGTGCTCGCCGGTCTTCGGGGCGGCAGCTTCACCGACTACCTGGTGAAGATCAGCACGGTCTTCGTCATCTCGGTGCCGATCTTCGTGCTGGGCCTGGTGGTCCGGGAGTTCGTCGGGGTCAAGTTCGGCAACGTGCTGCGTGGCCAGGACTGGATTCCGGACGTGATCGCCTCTGGCATGTTCAGCCCCGGCTTCAAGCCCGACTATCCGTTCGCCAGCCTGATCATTCCCGGCATGGTGCTCGGCGCGGTCTCGCTCGCCACCACCGCCCGGCTCACCCGGACCAGCATCATGGAGAACATCCGGGCCGACTACGTCCGTACCGCCAAGGCCAAGGGTCTGACCAACAAGCGCGTCATCGGCGTGCACACGCTCCGCAACTCGCTGATCCCCGTGATCACCTTCCTCGGCGTCGACATCGGCGCCGCGATGGCCGGCGCGGTCGTCACCGAGACCATCTTCAACGTCCCGGGCATCGGCCGACTGGTGACGTTGTCGGCGCGTACCGGTGAGTCCTCGGTGGTGGTCGGCGTGGTGACCATGCTGGTGCTTGTCGTGCTGGTCGCCAACCTCCTTGTCGACCTGCTGTACGCCGTGCTCGACCCGAGGATCCGCTATGAGTGACCGAACCACGGTGGCGGACGCTTGTCTTCCCACCGTTCCTGGTGGCCGGGTGGAGCGAAACGAGGTGTGGACATGAGTGACCTGACGAGCGCGGGCACCGCCATCGGCGGTGCGCCGGTGGCCGGTGACGGCCCTACGACAGACGCGCCGGGCGGCAAGGAGCGCAGCGCGAGCCTGTGGGCGGACGCCCGGCGGCAGTTGCTGCGCGACCCGGTCTTCGTGATCGCCCTTCTGTACATCCTCGCGGTCGGTTCGATGGCGGCCTTCCCGAAGCTCTGGACCAGCCAGGACCCGCGGGCGTGCAGCACCGACAGGTCCCGGGTCTCGCCGAGCGGGGAGCACCCCTTCGGCTTCGACGTGCTGGGCTGTGACTACTACGCGCACGCGATCTACGGTGCCCGCCCGTCCATGGTGATCGCGGTGATGGCGACCAGCGGCATCGTGTTGTTCGGTGGGGTGCTCGGCCTGCTCGCCGGCTACTACGGCGGCTGGGTCGACGCGGTCATCTCCCGGGTGATGGACATCTTCTTCTCGCTGCCGTTCCTGCTCGGCGCGATCGTGTTCCTCACCGTGATCAAGCGGCAGAACATCTGGACCATCACCGCGGTGCTGTTCCTGCTGGCCTGGCCGACAATCGCCCGGATCATCCGGGGCAGCGTCATCTCGTCGAAGGACCTGGACTACGTGCACGCCGCGAAGGCGGTCGGCGCCCGCAACTCCCGGTTGATGTTCCGGCACATCCTGCCGAACGCGATAGCCCCGATGCTTGTGTACGCCACCATCGTGCTCGGCTCGTTCGTCGCCGCCGAGGCCACGTTGACCTTCCTCGGTGTCGGGCTCCAGCAGCCGGCGCAGTCCTGGGGCATCATGATCAGCACTCACCAGGTCTACTTCCTGGACGACCCGTGGCTGCTGCTCTTCCCCTGTGGTCTGTTGGTCGGCACGGTGCTGTCCTTCATCCTCATGGGTGACGCCCTGCGTGACGCCCTCGACCCGAAGTTCCGGTGAGTCCGATGAGCGAGTCTCAGCGAGCGAGTCATCAGCCCAGGGCGACGGTGCCTCACGAGGGCACGGAGCGAGCGGAGTGCCGGCATGAGCACTGATGTGAACGTCAAGATCGATGCGCTGGCGGGTGTCGACCCGGACGCGCTGCCGCTGCAGGTCAAGGACCTGCACGTGGAGTTCCGTACCCGCAACGGCATCGCCCGCGCGGTAAACGGCGTGAGCTTCGACCTGCGGGCCGGTGAGACCCGGGCGATCCTCGGTGAGTCCGGCTGCGGCAAGAGCGTGACCGCTCAGGCGATCATGGGCATCCTGGACACCCCGCCCGGCTTCATCACCGGTGGCGAGATCCTCTACCGGGGTGTCGACCTGCTCAAGCTGCCGGAGTCGGAGCGCCGCAAGGTGCGCGCGAACCGGATTGCGATGATCTTCCAGGATGCGCTCTCCGCGCTGAACCCGGTCTTCACCGTCGGGTTCCAGCTCGCCGAGCTGTTCCGCAAGCACCGGGGCATGTCCCGCCAGGACGCCAAGGCCCGTGCCGTCGAGCTGTTGGACCTGGTGAAGATCCCGGCGGCCAGGCAGCGGGTGAACGACTACCCGCACCAGTTCTCGGGCGGTATGCGGCAGCGCGTCATGATCGCCATGGCGCTGGCGCTCGACCCCGAGGTGCTGATCGCGGACGAGCCGACCACCGCGCTCGACGTGACAGTGCAGGCGCAGATCATGGCGCTGCTCGCCGAGTTGCAGCGGGAACGGAACATGGGCCTCGTGCTGATCACGCACGACATGGGTGTGGTGGCCGACGTGGCGGACCAGATCTCGGTCATGTACGCCGGCCGGGTCATCGAGGAAGCCGGCGTGGACGACATCTACGCCAGCCCCGCCCACCCGTACACAAAGGGTCTGCTGGAGTCGATCCCGCGCCTGGACCTCAAGGGTCACGAGCTCAGCGCCATCAAGGGCCTGCCGCCGATGCTGACGAACATCCCACCGGGCTGCGCCTTCAACCCCCGGTGCGGGTACGCGCAGGAGGTCTGCCGGCAGGATCCGGCGCCGCCGCTGTACCAGGTGTCGCCGAGCCGGACGGCTGCCTGCCACTTCTGGAAGGAGGTCAAGGGCGATGAGTGATGTGGTGCTGGAAACCCGCGACCTGGTCAAGCACTTCCCGCTGACCCGGGGCATCGTCTTCAAGAAGCAGTACGGTGCGGTTCAGGCGGTCGACGGGGTCAACCTGCAACTGCGGCGGGGCGAGACGCTCGGCATCGTCGGTGAGTCCGGCTGCGGCAAGTCGACGCTGGCCCGGATGCTCGTCGGGCTGGAGACGCCGACCTCCGGTGACCTGTTCGTGCAGGGCAAGAACATGTCGAAGGTCGGCGCCGAGGAGCGCCGCCGGGGCCGGCGCAACATCCAGCTGGTGATGCAGGACCCGTACACCTCGCTCAACCCACGGATGACCGTCGGCGACATCATCGGCGAGCCGTTCGAGGTGCACCCGGACGTGGTGCCGAAGGGCAAGCGGCGGGCCAAGGTGCAGGAACTGCTGGATCTGGTCGGTCTCAACCCGGACCACATCAACAGGTACCCGCACCAGTTCTCCGGCGGCCAGCGGCAGCGCATCGGCATCGCCCGGGCGCTGGCGCTCAACCCGGAGATCATTCTGTGTGACGAGCCGGTTTCCGCGCTCGACGTCTCCATCCAGGCCCAGGTGATCAACCTGCTGGAGAAGCTCCAGGCGGAACTCGGGCTGTCGTACATCTTCATCGCCCACGACCTGTCGGTGGTCCGGCACATCGCCGACCGGGTCGCGGTCATGTACCTCGGAAAGATCATCGAGATCGGCACCGAGGACGAGATCTACGACAAGCCGACCCACCCGTACACGCAGGCGCTGCTGTCCGCGGTGCCGGTGCCCGATCCGAAGCTGCGCGGGCTCCGGGATCAGATCGTGCTGACCGGTGACGTGCCGTCGCCGGCCAACCCGCCGTCGGGCTGTCGGTTCCGTACGCGGTGCTGGAAGGCCCAGGACATCTGCGCCGAGCAGCAGCCGACGCTTGAGGTCCGGGACAAGTCGGGCCATCCGAGCGCCTGCCACTTCGCCGAGGTACGCGACGTGGTGCACGCGACGGAGTAGCCCCACAGACGCCGCCGGCTCCCGTCCATCCGCAGCGGGAGCGGCGGTGAAGGTAGTGCCTCCTCAGTGATCGGGGCGTCGGCCGTCACCAGCAGCCGGCGCCCCGGTCCACGTCCCGCTCACGCCCACACCAACGGGGTTGTCACAGGGGACCGCGGCCGGCTCTGAGGAGCAGCAGGGCGAGCTGGGTGCCGTCCGCGCCGAGGGCGGCCCGGAACCGCTCCAGGATCTCCTGCTCGCGGGAGAGGACGAGCCGGGTGCCGCCCGAGGCCATCCGGGTCGCGCCGACCTCACGGGAGAGCGCTGCCCGCTCCTGCCACAGCTCGATGAGCGAGCTGTCGATCTCATCGATCCGTACCCGGATCTCGGCGATCCGGTTGGCGGCGTCCGGCTCGGTGGTGCCGGTGGCCGGGACGCTACCCGTCGGACCTGTGGTACCGGCCCCGTTCGAGATCGCGCCGGACCCGTTCGCGCCGCCGTTCTGCTCCATCACGTCTGTCATCTTCGGGTACCTCTCGCGGTGTGGTGCCCGGTGCCCGGATCCCGGGACGCGAAAAGCCCCGGGCTCCGAGAGCCCGGGGCTTTTCGTAGGTCTGATCGATCAGGCGCGACCTACGGCTGCCGGACTCCCGGAGCCGTAGTAAAAGTAGAAGCGCGTGTCGAACACGCTGTCGAGTATGCCGCCGCACCGGGGCGGCGCGCAAGGAAAGGCCGAAGAAGGCCGTCCTCCGCTCACCTGTCGGGAAGAACCGCCCTCCCGACGGTGCTGCCTGGTCACGGCACCGGGCGGTGCCGTGAGCGGGGGATGTCCGGGCGGCGGCATAGACTCGCCGTGCGATGCATCCTCTCTTCGACATCCCCGCGTCCCCGCCCGAGCCCGAGCCTGCCCGGGCGCTGCCGCCCCATCGGCCGGTGCCCGGCCGCCTCGATCCGGCGCAGCTGGTGGAGGGACTCAACGGCCCGCAACGGGACGCGGTCACCCACGCGGGCTCGCCGCTGCTGATCGTGGCTGGTGCCGGCTCCGGCAAGACCCGGGTGCTGACCCACCGGATCGCCTATCTGCTCGCCGCGCGGGATGTTCATCCCGGCGAGATCATCGCGATCACCTTCACCAACAAGGCCGCCGGTGAGATGAAGGACCGGGTCACCGCCCTGGTCGGCCCACGGGCCCGGCTGATGTGGGTCTCCACGTTCCACTCGGCCTGCGTGCGGATCCTGCGGGCCGAGCACGAGCACGCCGGCCTGAAGTCCACCTTCTCGATCTACGACGCGGACGACTCACGCCGGCTGATGCAGCTCGTCGCCCGCGAGCTCGACCTGGATCCGAAGCGCTATCCGGCGCGCGGCCTCGCCGCCCAGGTGTCCAACCTGAAGAACGAGCTTGTCGACCCGGAGGTGTTTGCCGCGCGGGCCAGCGGGCCCAACGAACGGGCCCTCGCCGAGGCGTACGCCCTCTATCAGCGGCGGCTGCGCGAGGCACACGCGCTCGACTTCGACGATCTGATCATGACGACGGTGCACCTGTTCCAGTCGCATCCGCACGTCGCGGAGAGCTACCGCCGCCGGTTCCGGCACGTACTCGTCGACGAGTACCAGGACACCAACCACGCGCAGTACGTCCTGATCAAGGAGCTGGTCTCCGGCACCGAGGGCCTCGACCCGGCGGAGCTGTGCGTGGTCGGCGACGCGGACCAGTCGATCTACGCCTTCCGGGGTGCGACGATCCGCAACATCCTGGAGTTCGAGCGCGACTTCACCGACGCCCGCACCATCCTGCTGGAGCAGAACTACCGCTCCACCCAGACCATCCTGAACGCGGCGAACGCGGTGATCGACCGCAACACGTCCCGCAAGCCGAAGCGGTTGTGGAGCGACGCCGGTCCGGGTGAACCGATCGTCGCGTACGTCGCCGACACCGAGCACGCCGAGGCGGACTGGGTGGCCCGGGAGATCGACAGGTTGGTCGACGACGGGGAGACCCGGCCGGGTGACGTGGCGGTCTTCTACCGCACCAACGCGCAGTCCCGGGTTTTCGAGGAGGTGTTCATCCGCCTCGGCCTGCCGTACAAGGTCGTCGGCGGGGTGCGCTTCTACGAGCGCAAGGAGGTCCGGGACGCACTGGCCTACCTGCGTTCGGTGGTCAACGACGACGACACGGTCAGCCTGCGTCGGATCCTCAACACCCCGCGCCGGGGGATCGGCGACCGCGCCGAGGCATGTGTGGAGGCGCTGGCCAGCCGGGACCGGATCTCCTTCGGCGCGGCGTTGCGCCGGGCCGGAGACGCGCCCGGCATCTCGACCCGGGCGGCGAACGGCATCGCCGAGTTCGTGGCGCTGCTCGACTCGGCCCGCGAGCTGGCCGTCGACGGCACCCCGGAGGAGGTCCTGGAGGCGGTGCTTACCCGCTCGGGCTACCTGACCGAGCTGGAAGAGAGTCTCGACCCGCAGGACGCGGGCCGGGTCGACAACCTCCAGGAGCTGGTGAGCGTCGCCCGCGAGTACACCGAGCGGATCGAGGCGACAGGCGCGGAGGGGGAGCGGGCCACCCTTGCCGGTTTCCTGGAGCAGGTCGCCCTCGTCGCCGACGCCGACCAGGTGCCCACCGACGATCCCGAACATCAGGGCGTGGTCACCCTGATGACCCTGCACACCGCCAAGGGCCTGGAGTTCCCCGTGGTGTTCCTGACCGGCCTGGAGGACGGCGTCTTCCCGCACCTGCGTTCGCTCGGGGACACCCGGGAGCTGGAGGAGGAGCGTCGGCTGGCGTATGTCGGCATCACCCGGGCGCGGCAGCGGCTCTACCTCTCCCGGGCGGTGACCCGTTCGGCGTGGGGCCAGCCGTCCTACAACCCGCCGTCCCGCTTCGTCGAGGAGCTACCGCCCGAGCTGGTCCGCTGGGAGCGGACCGAAGGCTCGTACACCTCGTGGGGCGGCGGTGGCGGCGGCGTGGGGGGCCGCGCGGACCGGGCGCCCGGCGGGCGTGGCGGCTTCGCCGGAGGTACCCCTCGGGCTGTGCAGCTGGCGCGCAAGCTCGGGGTGGACGGCAGCCGGCTGGCCACCGCCAGCGAGCTGCCGCAGGGGCCGAAGGTGTCCGCCGGGGACCGGGTGAACCACCAGCGGTACGGCCTCGGTCGGGTGGTGGCCGTGGAGGGGCACGGCCCGGGTGCCCGGGCGCAGATCGACTTCGGCGACCAGACGCTGTGGCTGGTGCTGCGACACGCCCCGATCGAGAAGATCTGACCAGGGCCCAGGGGGTCAGCAGGCCACGTCGATACCCCGGGCGCGCAGGAACGGCGCGGGGTCGATCTGGTTCCACATCTGGCCCTGGTGCACCTCGAAGTGCAGATGCGGGCCGGTGGAGTCGCCCGTGGAGCCCTCCAGGCCGATCGTCTGCCCGGTGCCCACCTGCTCGCCCACGCTCACCCTGGCGGTACTCAGGTGGGCGTAGTGGGTCAGGTAGCCGTTGCCGTGGTCGATGACCACGGAGATGCCGTACCCGTCGCCAGCGTCGCCGGCCTTGGTCACGGTGCCACGGAAGGCGGCGCGTACCGGGGTGCCGGCGGGCATGGCGAAGTCGATGCCGGCGTGCAGGGTGCCCCAGCGGGGCCCGTAGCAGGAGGTGATGGCCCCGCCGGCCATCGGGAGGACCCAGGACGACTTCGGTTTCGCGCTCTTCTTCGGCTTCGCCGTGGCGGTGGCGGTCCGGCTGGGCTTCGGCTTCGGGCTGGGCTTCGCGGTGGGGCTGGCGCTCGTGGTCGGGCTCGGCGACGGGCTGCCCAGGGTGGCGGGCTGCCGGGCCGAGCGGTCGGCCCGCTCGGCGGCTGCGGCCCGGTCCTGGGTGTCCAGGGCGACCGGGCTGGTGGTCGGCTGGTCGTCGCGGTCGGTCATGACGACACCGGCGACGCCGAGCCCCACCAGGGCGACCGCACCGACCGCCAGGAGACGGGAGCGCCGGCTCAGCGTTCGCCGGTGGCGGGCCGGGGTGTGGGGGATGCTGCGGGTCGGGGTGGGGTTGTCGTCAGGCACGGGTACGGACCTCACTGGTTTCGAGTGGTACGTGACCTCGAAATCCTGGTGTCGGTCCGGGCGACGCCGGGTACCGGGGGTGCGGGCGCTGGGTACGGCGGTCGGTGCCGCTGTCCACCTCTGGGCGTGGCTGTCCCCGACTGCCCGATGCTGACCCGACCGCCTGTTGTGCCGCCAGTCACACTCTCACCTGTGAGCTGGGACACTTGCGTCACCGGGCCGGAAAGCAAAACCGCCCGGATCGGTTGATCCGGGCGGTCAACGGGCGTCACGGCCGGTCAGGACGCGGCTACCTCGCTGTAGATTGCTTCGACTTGTAGCTTGATGTCCACTCCGCGCTCCTGCAGCCACGGCACCGGGTCGAGCGGCTCGCCCTTGACATGGATCTCCAGGTGCAGGTGGGAGCCGTAGGAGTGGCCCGTGTTGCCGACCAGACCGAGCTGGTCACCGGCCTTCACCTGCTGCCCCTCGCGCACGTTGAGCGCGGAGGAGTGACCGTAGATGGCCTCGCTGCCGTCGGCGTGCTGGACGATCACCGCGTGCCCGTAGCCGCCGAACCAGCCGGCCTTGGTGACGGTGCCCTCGTGGATGGCGACGTACGGCGTGCCCTCCGGCGCCACCAGGTCGACGCCGGTGTGCAGCTTGCCCCAGCGGATGCCGTACGGGGAGTTGAAGTCGTAGCCCTGGAGGGGCAGCAGCCAGACGCCGTTCTCCTCGGCGCTCTCCGGACCGTTGCGGCTGTCCCGGGAGGCCCGGTCGGCGGCGTCGGCCCGTTCGGCCGCGCCCTGGTTGCTTATCGACGCCTGCTTCAGCTCGTCGAGTACCGACGGGCTGACGCTCTTGGCGTCCGGCATGGCGTTGGCCCCCAGTGCCACCACACCGGCACCGACGAAGGCGGTGGTGACAACCGCGGCGTAGCGGCTGCGTGGGGGGGTGGGTACGCGGCGGCGGCCGCGATATCGATCGGGCTCAGACGACAGGCGCTGGCGCACGCACACCCTCCGTTGTCGGGGTTCCGATGCGGATAGCCGTCGTCCGGATCTGGTGACCGTGCGTCGGCTGTTCGCGTCGTCACCCGTCCGTAGACCTGATGACAACCGTGGACACGGTAGCCAACCGTCAGGCCTGTCACAAGCCGGAGCGCCGAATTGCTTGCAACGTTCTGTCCGTTTCCGTCCGAGATTGTCATGGCTCGGGGGTGCGGTGGGGTGTCCTCGTTATCCTCCGTTCGTCGCACACCGTGACCGTTCGGCGGAGTCGTCCCGCTTGACGTGTCGGGTGTCGGGTCGTGCCTCTGCGTGAGGTGATTGTGGTGCCTGCGTGAGGGGCGGGGGATGCCGTGCCGACGCCGAGGCCGAACGTCGTCTGCCGCTCGCCCTGCCGGCCCCGGTTCCCCGGCCCCGGTCGGGCGGGTTACCGTTCGTTCAGGTGATAGCCGCTGCGCCGGTGAAAGGGATGCCCAGATGAGCTCTCGTGTTCGGGTCGTCGTCGCCAAGCCGGGCCTGGACGGCCACGACCGTGGTGCCAAGGTGGTGGCGCGCGCTCTCCGCGACGCCGGCATGGAGGTCATCTACACCGGCCTGCACCAGACCCCGGAGCAGATCGTGGAGACCGCGATCCAGGAGGACGCCGACGCCGTCGGTCTCTCGGTGCTCTCCGGGGCGCACATGACGCTGTTCCGCCGGGTCCTGGAGCTGCTCGACGAACGGGACGCCCGGGACATCGTGGTCTTCGGTGGGGGCATCATCCCGGAGGCCGACCTGCCGGAGCTGGAGCGGCTCGGCGTTGCCAAGATCTTCACGCCGGGTGCCACCACCACGTCCATCGTGGAGTGGGTCCGGGACAACGTCGCCCAGCCGGTGGCCTGAGCGCACCAGCCGGTGTGCCTGAGCACAGGGGAGGGGCCGGACGCACCCCTCACACGTCCGGCCCCTCTATGCACGATGCCCCGCCGCCACCCCTCGACCGACAGGGCATCGGCCGTTTCCGTCCTCGCGCTTTCCAGCGCTCCGACACCTGACTCAACGACGCCCTTCCTGCGGGGTTACGCGGGACCGTCGAGAACCGTCGTCCCTCGGGCAAGATCGCTCGAACGGGTGACGTCGCTCGGCCCGTTGCCCTGATCGGTGCCCCGCCGGTGACCCACCGTCAGCGGGGTTGTGCATTACCGCACACCGCGCACCCGCTCGGTTGCCGGATGTGCCGGCATCGCTAGGCTGCGCCCAATGAACCCTTTCCGACCTCCCCTTGCGGGCCGGACCGTCAGGTCGGCTGCGGCGCGTGGTTGCGGTGGCGAGGGTTCGACGGCCTGCGTCAACTTCAACTGATGTCGGGCATCACACTGTTTTCTTTCCATACGCTGGTGGCGGCGCGACGGTGCGCCGCAGAGACGGGACGGGACGCGCAATCGTGGACCTGTACGAGTACCAGGGGCGGGACCTGTTCGAGCGGCACGGACTTCCCGTGCTCGCCGGCGGCGTCGCCACGACCCCGGAGGAGGCCCGCGCGATCGCCGAACGCCTCGGCGGCCGGGTGGTCGTCAAGGCACAGGTGAAGGTCGGCGGACGAGGCAAGGCGGGCGGCGTCAAGCTGGCCGAGGGCGCGGAGGAGACGGTGGCCCGAGCCACCGACATCCTCGGCATGGACATCAAGGGTCACACCGTCCACAAGGTCATGATCACCGTGACCGCGGACGTGGCCGAGGAGTACTACTTCTCGTACCTGCTCGATCGGGCGAACCGTACGTTCCTCTGCATCGCCAGTGTCGCCGGCGGCATGGACATCGAGCAGGTCGCCGCCGAGACCCCGGAGAAGGTCGTCAAGGCACCCATCGACGCCGTCAAGGGCGTGGACGAGGCGAAGGCGCGGGAGATCGTCGACGCGGCCAACTTCCCGGCCGAGGTCGCCGACCAGGTCGTCGAGGTCGCGGTCGGCCTGTGGCAGGCGTTCGTCGCCGAGGACGCCACCCTGGTCGAGGTGAACCCGCTGGCCAAGACCGCCGAGGGCAAGCTGCTGCTGCTGGACGCCAAGGTCTCGCTCGACGAGAACGCCGGCTTCCGGCACCCGGACCACGAGGCGCTCGTCGACCAGGCGACGGTGGACCCGCTGGAGCAGGCCGCCAAGGAGAAGGACCTCAACTACGTCAAGCTCGACGGCGAGGTCGGGATCATCGGCAACGGTGCGGGCCTGGTCATGTCGACCCTCGACGTGGTCGCCTACGCCGGTGAGCGGCACGGCAACGTCAAGCCGGCCAACTTCCTCGACATCGGCGGCGGCGCGAGCGCCGCGGTCATGGCCAACGGTCTGGAGATCGTGCTCTCCGACCCGTCGGTCAAGAGCGTCTTCGTCAACGTCTTCGGCGGCATCACCGCCTGCGACGCGGTCGCCAACGGCATCGTGCAGGCGTTGGAACTGCTGGAGCAGCGGGGCGAGCAGGTCACCAAGCCGCTCGTCGTCCGCCTCGACGGCAACAACGCCGAAGCCGGTCGGGCGATCCTCGACGGCGCGAACAACCCGTTGATCGAGCGGGTCGACACCATGGACGGCGCGGCCGAGCGGGCCGCCGAGCTGGCGGCTGCGGGGGTCTGACACATGGCTATCTGGCTGACCAAGGACTCGAAGGTCATCGTTCAGGGGATGACCGGTTCCGAGGGTTCCAAGCACACCCGCCGGATGCTCGCCGCCGGCACGAACGTGGTGGGCGGTGTCAACCCGCGCAAGGCGGGCACCACAGTCGACTTCGACGGCACCGAACTGCCGGTCTTCGCCAGCGTCGCGGACGCGATGAAGGACACCGGCGCGGACGTCACTGTCATCTTCGTACCGCCGCAGTTCACCAAGGGCGCGGTCATCGAGGCGATCGACGCCGAGATCCCGCTGGCCGTGGTGATCACCGAGGGGGTGCCGGTGCACGACACCGCCGCCTTCTGGGCGTACAACGTGGCCAAGGGCGAGCGGACTCGGATCATCGGCCCGAACTGCCCCGGCATCGCATCGCCGGGCTCCTCGAACGCCGGCATCATCCCGGCGGACATCACCGGCAGCGGCCGGATCGGCCTGGTCAGCAAGAGCGGCACGCTGACCTACCAGATGATGTACGAACTGCGGGACATCGGCTTCTCGACCTGTGTCGGCATCGGCGGTGACCCGATCATCGGGACGACCCACATCGACGCGCTGGCCGCGTTCGAGGCCGACCCGGACACCGACGCCATCGTCATGATCGGTGAGATCGGTGGGGACGCCGAGGAGCGGGCGGCCGAGTTCATCAAGGCCAACGTGAGCAAGCCGGTGGTCGGCTACATCGCCGGTTTCACCGCCCCGCCCGGCAAGACCATGGGGCACGCCGGTGCGATCATCTCCGGCTCGGCGGGCACCGCCGACGCGAAGAAGGCGGCGCTGGAGGCGGTAGGCGTGAAGGTCGGCAAGACGCCTACCGAGACGGCCAAGCTGATGCGCGAGATCATGTCCGCTGGCTGAGCGGAAACAACCCGCTGAGGGGCCGACCGTCAGGTCGGCCCCTCAGCGGTTCCAGTACGGGTAGTTCCCGGTCGCCTGGAGGATCAGGCTGACGACGATGTTCAGCACGCCGAGCGCGATGGCCACGTAGCCCAGCACCGGCGACTGGCGGTACCGGCGCGCGTCGCGGATCGACAACCAGCCGAAGACGATGCCGAGGATGCCGCAGCACAGCACACCTGTCACGATGCCCAGCACGCCCCAGAGGGTCGTGCGGTCCCGGCCGGCGGGTGGCGGCGGGGGTGGTGGATACGGAGCGTTCACGACTCCCCTTACTGTCACATGCTGCCGCGACGTCGGTCACGGCCCCTGTGCCGAGGCTAGAGGAGCCGGTGCCCGCCCACGCCTGATCAGGCGAACTGGTCCGGACCGCCGCGCTGAGCGCCGACCATGGGCGGGTGTCGGGCAGCCGGCGCCGACACGGCATGCCAGAGTAGAGCCGATGTCCTTTGTCACCCCTGACCAGCCTCGCCGGGCCACCGACGCCCGGGGAGTCGGTGCCCGGCCGCCCGGCCGGGCCGGCCCTCCGCGTCGGGTGCCCGCTACGCGGGCGGCCCCCTCGGGTCGCAGCCATCCGCCACTCGCGGTCGCCGCGCTTGTCGCCGCCACCGGGGCGGCCATCACCGCCTGGCTGCCGGTGGCGCTGGCGCTCTGGCTGTTCCAGCTCAGCGAGGGCACCGGCAGCCTGCTCGACGCCGTGCGGGCGGGGGCAGCGGGATGGCTGCTCGGGCACGGGGTGCCCCTGACCACGGCCAGCGGTCCGCTGGGCCTGGCTCCGCTGGCCGTCACCGCGCTGGCGGTGTGGCGGCTCACCCGGGCCGGAGTGCATGCCAGCCGAGCCATCGGTGCCCGGGGTGGGCGGTCGCCGGGCAGTACGCTCGCCGTCGCGACGGCTGTCGGTTTCGCGTACGCACTGTTGGGAGCGCTCGCCGCGATGCTCGTGGGGACCGGCGGGCCCGGTGTGTCTCCGGTGCGGGCCGGGCTGACCCTCGTCGCGATCGGCACGCTCGCGGCCGGCGCGGGAGCCGCCCGGACGACAGGGCTGGCTGAGGTTCTCGCCGAGCAGGTGCCGACGCCGCTGCGCGAGGGTGTGCGGGCAGGTGTGGTCGCCGCTCTGGTGCTGCTCGGTGCGGGGGCTGCGGCGGCGGGTCTGGCCGTGGCGACCGGTGGCGGTGACGCGGCCGACCTGATCGGTGCCTATCGCACAGGTGTCGCCGGGCAGGCCGGCATCACCCTGGTCAGCCTCGCGTACGCGCCGAACGTCAGCGTCTGGTCGGCCAGCTATCTGCTCGGCCCGGGCTTCGCGGTCGGCACCGACACGGCGGTACGCACCAGCGAGGTCTCCGTCGGCGCGCTGCCGGCCCTGCCGTTGTTCGCCGGGCTGCCGGGCGGGCCGGTCGACGGGCTCGGTGCGGTGACCATCCTCGCCCTGCCCGTGCTTGTCGGAATGGCCACCGGCGGGCTGCTCGCGCGCCGGTTGCTGCGACTGGCCGCCGCCGAGCGGGCACCGCTGCCCTGGCGGCGGCTGCTCGTACCGGCGGCGTTCGCCGGGCCGGTGGCCGGGCTGCTGCTGGGTGTGGCCGCGACGGCCTCCGGCGGGCCGCTGGGCGCCGGCCGGTTGGCGGAGGTCGGGCCGGTCGGTTGGCAGGTGGCCGTCGCGGCACTCCTGGTCACCGGCGGCGGCGCGCTGCTCGGTGCCGCCGCCACGCGGTGGCTCGCCCGACTCGCCACCTGAGCTTCTCGCCACCGACGGATCTCCGGACGAGCCAGGGGCGTCCCGGACGTACCGGGACGCCCCTGGCGGCGGGCAGGCGCACGCGTCAGGGGTACATCGACCCGCCGACGTTGAGCGCCACCACCACGATCTGCAGCACGCCCAGCAGCAGTCCCACGGCGCCGCAGATCAGGCCGGCGAGCGCCTGGCCGGAGTTGCCGGCCAGTCCCTGGTCGGCCTTCTGCTTGCCCAGCCAGCCGGTCACCAGCGCGGCCAACCCAAGCGGGATTCCGAGGTAGCAGCAGCTCAGCGGGATCGACGCGATACCGAGGATCATCGCGACCAGGCCGAGGGTGTTCTGCTGGCCCTGCGCTCCGGTGAAGCCCGCGTTCGGGTACATCGGTGCGCCGCCGTAGGGCTGCGGTGCGTACGGGTCCGCGTAGGGCTGTCCGTACCCCTGCTGTCCGTAGGCCGGGGGCTGTCCGTAGCCCGGCTGTCCGTACGCCGGGGGCTGTCCGTAGCCCGGGGGCTGCCCGGCGGCCGGCGGCGCGTACGGATCGTAGGGCGCGGGCGAGGCCGGCGGCTGGGCCTCCGGCTGACCCGGCACCGGGGGTTGCTGACCGTACGGGTCGGCTGGGGGTTGCTGACCGTACGGATCGGTCGGCTGGGCGTACGGGTTGGCCGGTGGCGGCGCGTACGGGTTGGCCGGCGGTGGCGCGTACGGGTTCGCCGGCTGTGGTGTGGTCGGCTCCCCGTACGGCGGCTGCTGGCCGTACGGGTCCTGACCGGGGTGACCGGGCTGCATCCGAGGCTCAGTAACCGCTGGCGTTGCTGCCGCTCATCGAGCCCAGCAGGCCGCCACCCAGGCAGCACACCAGGACGATCGCGAGCCAGGCGATACCGACGATCAGGGCCCACTTGGACCACTTCTTCGACTCGGCCGCCGCGGCCTGGGCACCGGCGTAGTCACCCTGCTGGAGCAGCGGGTTTACCTTCGAGGCGTTGATGATCGCCGGGATGGCCAGCGGCCAGAACAGGAAGATCGCGACGATCGACATTGTCATGTTGTTGTCGACCGGCTGAGGTGGCTGGGAAGGGTAATCGGGCTGCATGACGACATGCTCCTCACGGTTGTGCGCTGACGGGTGCGGGCCGGACACGCGCCGGTCCCAAGCGACCGGCAGCGTACCCGGTCCAGGCCAGTCCGGCAGGTGCGCGACGCCGCGCTGCCCAGCGGATGGGCACCGGCCGCCGGCCGGATAGGGTGTGCCGGTGACCCAGTCCGCCCGTATCGTCGTCCTTGTCTCCGGTTCCGGAAGCAACCTTCAGGCTCTGCTGGACGCGACCGCCGACCCGGCGTACGGGGCACGGGTGGTCGCGGTCGGGGCGGACCGCGACGGGATCGCGGGCCTGGACCGGGCCGCCGCAGCCGGGGTGCCGACCTTCGTCGAGCGGGTCAAGGACCATCCGGACCGCGACCAGTGGGACGCCGCGCTCACCGCGCAGGTCGCCGAGCACCGACCCGATCTGGTCATCTCGGCCGGGTTCCTGAAGCTTGTCGGTCCGCGTTTCCTCGCTGCCTTCGGCGACCGGTACCTCAACACGCACAACACCCTGTTGCCGGCGTTCCCCGGCATCCACGGCCCACGCGACGCCCTCGCCTACGGGGTGAAGGTGACCGGGGCGACCCTCTTCCTCGTCGACGCCGGGATGGACACCGGCCCGATCGTCGCGCAGGTGGCGGTGCCGGTACGCGACGACGACGATGTCGACACGCTCACCGAACGCATCAAGGAAGCGGAGCGGGCCCAGCTCGTCGAGCAGGTGGGCCGGCTGGTCCGTGAAGGTTGGACGATCACCGGAAGAAAGGTCACGGTCGGAGTGAACTCCATCCAGGACGGGCGACGCCCGATCCGGCGCGCACTTGTCAGCGTCTACGACAAGACCGGCCTGGCCGAACTGGCCACGGCGCTGCACGCGTCCGGTGTGGAGATCGTCTCCACCGGCAGCACCGCCTCGACGATCGCCGCCGTCGGGGTGCCGGTGACCCCGGTGGAGCAGGTGACCGGCTTCCCGGAGATCCTCGACGGGCGGGTGAAGACCCTGCACCCGGCCATCCACGGCGGGCTCCTCGCCGACAGGCGCAAGGACGCGCACACCGCTCAGCTCGACGAGCACCGCATCGTCGGGATCGACCTGCTGGTGTCCAATCTGTACCCGTTCCAGGACACCGTCGCCTCCGGCGCCGGTCAGGACGAGTGCGTCGAGCAGATCGACATCGGCGGGCCGGCGATGGTCCGGGCCGCCGCCAAGAACCACGCCTCGGTGGCCGTGGTCACCGATCCGGGCGCGTACCCGATGCTGCTGGCCGCCCTCGACGGCGGTGGCTTCACCCTGGCGCAGCGTCGGGCGCTGGCCGCCCGCGCCTTCGCCGACATCGCCGAGTACGACGTGGCTGTCGCCGAGTGGTTCGCCGCGTCGGTGGCCCCGGCCGCCGACGGCTGGCCGCACTTCGCCGGCCTGGCGTTGCGCCGGCAGTCGGTGCTGCGCTACGGCGAGAACCCGCACCAGGCCGCCGCCCTCTACACCGACCCGGCCGGTCCGGCGGGGCTGGCCCAGGCCGAGCAGCTGCACGGCAAGGAGATGTCGTACAACAACTACGTCGACGCGGACGCCGCCTGGCGGGCCGCCAACGACTTCGCCGACCAGCCCGCGGTGGCCATCATCAAGCACGCCAACCCGTGCGGCATCGCGGTCGGTGCGGACGTGGCGGAGGCGCACCGTAAGGCGCACGCCTGCGACCCGGTCTCCGCCTTCGGCGGGGTCATCGCCGTCAACCGGCCGGTCACCGTGGAACTGGCCGGGCAGATCGCCGAGATCTTCACCGAGGTCGTGGTGGCACCCGGTTACGAAGCCGGTGCGGTCGAGACGCTCCAGGCCAAGAAGAACATCCGGCTGCTGCGCGCGCCTGACGTCCGGCCGCGTCCGGCCGAGTGGCGGCAGGTCACCGGCGGCGTACTGGTGCAGCAGCGCGACGCGATCGACGCCGAGGGCGACGACCCGACCACCTGGCGGCTGGCCACCGGCGAGCCGGCCGACGTGGCGACCCTTGCCGACCTGGCCTTCGCCTGGCGGGCGGTACGCGCGGTGAAGAGCAACGCCATCCTGCTGGCCCGGGACGGCGCCACTGTCGGCGTCGGAATGGGGCAGGTCAACCGGGTGGACTCGGCCCGCCTGGCGGTCAGCCGGGCCGGTGCCGACCGGGCGCGCGGCGCGGTGGCCGCCTCGGACGCGTTCTTCCCGTTCGCCGACGGCCCGCAGATCCTCATCGAGGCCGGCATCCGGGCGATCGTCCAGCCCGGCGGCTCCATCCGCGACGAAGAGGTGATCGACGCCTGCAAGCGGGCCGACGTCACGATGTACCTCACCGGCACCCGCCACTTCTTCCACTAGGCGTGGTCCGGCTTCTCAGCGGATGAGACGCGGATGCGAAATGTTGGACGGTTTCCGTTAGCGGCTAACGGAAACTGTCCAAGATAGCGACACCGGCGCGTCGGCGTACTCCGCGCGCAGCTCCCGCCGCCGCGTGGGGCACGGCCAGGGCAGGTCGCAGCCGCCGCAGCTCCAGATCGGCAGCACCGGGCCGTGGGTGCTCACCGCACACCGCCCAGAAACCGGGCGACACTCGCGTGAGCCTGCCGACTGGTCGCCCACTCCACCTGCCAGCAGGGGTACGGCGACAGCCGTGACCACCACGCCCGGCATCCGGCGCACATGCCATCGAGCCCTCGTACGTGCACCACGAGGATCATCTGCTCCGGGCCGCCGATCACTGCTTGTTCTCCTGCGGCCAGTGACCCCGGTTGATCGGGATACGGTGTCGGGCACGACACGGCAGGTCGGCTCCGCAGCGGCAGACGCGCCGCCAGAGCTGCCAGGACCAGACCGGCCGATGCCGTCGGGCGAAGGTCAACGCGGTGGCCGACAGGTACTCGTCGTACGAGACGCGCCGCCTGCTCGAAGCCGCCCGTCCGAATGAGTCGGACACGGATCGGCTCAACGGAGCTTCCCCGGCTGAGGTCTGCTGGCTGGCTTGCCGGGCGTTTCCCACGGCCGCTCAGGACTGCCGTCGGGTTGCAGGCGTGCTGCGCGGTCGAGCAGCCGTTGTTGCGCTGCCGCCTGCTCGACGTCCTGGTACCGCTGTCCGGTCCCCGGCGGTGGTGGCGCTGCAGGACGCCGCAGCAGCCATCGCATCAGTCCGTGCAGGTGCGATCGGAGCGTCACAGTTCCGCCTCCTCGATCAGCGTCGGGAGGGCGGATCCGATGAGAGCTTCTGGGCCTTGGAAGCAGCCTGCCCATGCCAGGTTCAGCGTGTTGTCGGCGTCGACGTTCATGTGCGAGACGATTCCGCTGGACTAGCTGTGGCGGCCATGTCGGCTGGTCATGTCACGGTGACATGCGCTGCCTCGACCTGTCCGGACGGCAGCCCTAGGCTCCGGATTGAGCACCATGAGTAGTCGCCCGACGACGCTGGAGTCGCTGTGCCGTTCAATCATCTCCGGATTCCTGATGACCTCTGGTCGCGGGAGGACATACGTGCGGCACTGGCTGCCCGCGATGTTGGGACGTTGTTTCGGCTGCTCTCCCGGCACACCGGGGCGAGTCAGACCCGCATCGGTGCTGCCGTCGGCTTGGAGCAGGGTTACGTCAGTCGTATCATCGCCGGCCGGAAGGTCACGTCGATCGACGTGTTGGAGCGGATCGCCGACGGCTGCGGTATGCCCGACGAGTCACGGATGACGCTCGGTCTCGCGCCGCGCCAGCGGTCATGTCGCCCTGACATGGCTCACCGTTGGGACGGCCGGCAGAGTGACGTGCCGGTCAACCGATCCTGGCGCGAGGATGTGCGCGCTGCCGCACAGTTGTGGGAAGGCGACGTGAACCGTCGAGAAGTCCTCCGTCAGACAGTGTTCAGCTCTGCCGCGTACACCCTGCCCGCGCTGCGCTGGTTCACCGCCACCAACCCGCAACCCGTCGCACAGGAGGGTCGACGAACGGTCGGTCAGCCCGATATCGACACCATCCGCGTGATGACCGCCACGTACCGGCGACTCGACAACCAGTTTGGCGGGGGCCACGCCTGTGACAAGGTCACCCGTTACCTCCACCAGGAGGTCACGCCCCTGCTGACCGAGGGTCGATACGACCCACCGACCGGCCGCAAGTTGCTGACCGCCGTCGCCGAGTTGACGCAGCTCGCCGGCTGGCAGGCGTACGACATGGCCGAACACGGCCTCGCCCAGCGATACCTCACCCATGCCCTCGAATTGGCCCGCACCGCCGACGATCCCGGCCTGGGTGCCGAAATCCTCGCCGCGATGAGTCACCAAGCGACCTATCTCGGCCACACCGCCATCGGCGTCGACCTCGCCCGCGCAGCCCGACACACCGCACACCGCGCCGGAATCACCGTGCTGACCGCCGAGGCGCTGGTCATGGAAGCCCATGCCCACGCCGTCGCCCGCGACGCGTCCGCCTGCGCCACCGCCTTGCACCAGGCGGAACAAGCCCTCGACCGAGCTGACCGCAGCGGCGACCCGCAGTGGCTCGGGTACTTCGACGAGGCATACCTGTCAGCCAAGTTCGGCCACTGCTTCACCGCCCTCGGCCAACACCGCCAAGCCGAACGCTTCGCCGCGCGATCCCTGCGCATGGACGAGCGCTACATACGCGGCAAAGCCTTCAACCTCGCACTCCTGGCCACCATCCAGGTCCGCCACGGCGAGCCCGACCGCGCCAGCGTCATCGGCGGCCAAGCCCTCACCCTGACCACGCAACTGAAGTCCGCCCGCGCCGTCCGCTACGTACGTGACCTGCAAACGGACCTTATGGCGCACCGCCTGCGACTGACAGTCCGCAACCTCATCAACCGCATCGACGCGGCGCTCGGGCAGCGCCGCTGACTACAAATCGCCGTGAGCCTTACGCGCGACCAGGTCCAGAACCGCAATGACCGTACCGGCACCCACGATCTCGCCCTGGGAGACGAGATGCCGGGCCTCCTCCAGCGGGATCCAGGCGACCTGCTCGGCCTCGTTGATGTCCACCGGAGCACCGATGTGCTCCGCATCGCGGGCAAGAAACAGCAGGTTCTCCGCGTCTGCGGTCGCTACCCATGGCTGGAACGACAGCAGCGGCTCCACCGCACCCGGACGCCAACCGGTCTCCTCCTCAACCTCCCGGACCGCGCACGTTGCCGGATCTTCCCCTTCATCGACGTAGCCACCGGGCAGCTCCCACACCCAACGGTCGAACACGAACCGGTGCCGCCGCATCAGCAACAGCCGCTCCCGACCGTCGAGCACCGCGACCATCGCCGACCGAGGAGCCCGAATCACGTACTGCTCGAAGCGGACCCCATCCGGCAACTCCACATCAGCGATGCTCAACCGCGCCCGCCGGCCACCATCCACCACCCGCTCACCGTGGATCGTCCACCGCGTCGATCCGGTGCCCTGTTCTTCCACCATCCGGCCAGTATCCGACCAGCGCTCTATCTGCCGCCCCACCAGATTGGCCCGCCAGTCCCCGTCTCAGGTCGTCGGTTGGACGGTCGCCACGGTCCGCTGGCGGGCCAGCAGGCAGGAGATGCCGTCGGCGGTCATCGGCCGGGCCAGGAAGTATCCCTGGCCATGGGTGTAGCCGAGGTCGCGGAGCACGGCGACCTGCTCGGCGCTCTCGACGCCCTCGGCGACTGTCTCCAGGCCGAGCGCGCGGGCGAGTTGGATCACCGCGCGGGCCACCGCCTGTCGGGCGTCGGCCGCCGCGGCCTGGCCGTCGTCGATCTCGATGCCCTCGACGAAGGACCTGTCGAGCTTCACGATCGAGGCGGGGAAGGCGCGCAGCAGGCTCAGCGACGATTCGCCGGTGCCGAAGTCGTCGAGCGAGAGGCGGATCCCCATCCGGTCGAGTTCGAAGAGGGTTCGGGAGACCTGCTGACCGCGCAGTACCGCGGACTCGGTCACCTCCAGCACCAGCCGCTCGCAGGGTAGCCCGCTGTCGACGAGCGCGGCCGTCACGTCGGAGACGAAGTCGGGGTCGTGCAGTTGCCGCGCGGAGACGTTCAGGCCCGCCTCCCGGAGTGCGTCCGGCCCGAACTCCCGTGCCCACGCCGCCGCCTGGCGGCACGTCTCGCGCAGCACGAACCGGCCCAGCGGCACGATCAGACCGGTCCGCTCGGCGGCCGGGATGAACTCGGCCGGGCTGACGACCCCACGGATCGGGTGGTGCCAGCGGACCAGCGCCTCGACTCCGACCAGCCGGTTGTCGTCGAGTCGCAGGATCGGCTGGTAGACGACACGTAGCTCGTTGTCGTCGAGGGCCCGCCGCAGTTCGCCGCCGAGCTGCATGTGGGCCAGTACCGGCTCGCCCATGCCGTCCACGTAGCGTACGAAGGCTGCCTTTCCGCGCTGCTTGGCTGTGTACATGGCGACGTCCGCGTCCCGCAGCACCGAGTCGACTGTGGCACCGGGGGCGGCGTCCGCGATGCCGATGCTGGCCTGGACCAGTAGGCGGTGCTGGCTGATCGGTTGGTCGAGCGCGGCCAGCAGCCGGCCGGCCAGTTCCTCGGGGTCGGCGTCCGCGCCGGTGAGCAGGACGGCGAACTCGTCCCCGGCGACCCGCACCGGGAGGCCGTCGTCGCCGACCTCGGCGCGCAGCAACTGGGCGACCGAGACCAGCAGTCGGTCGCCGACGCCGTGCCCGAGCAGGTCGTTGACGGTCTTGAAGTCGTCCAGGTCGACCAGGAGCACCGACGCGGGTGTCGTCTCGGTGAGCGCGGCGGCGAGGCGGTCCCGGAAGAGCACCCGGTTGGCCAGCCCGGTGAGACCGTCGTGGCTGACCTCGTACTGGAGGCGCTCCTCCTGGATGCGGGTGTTCCGCAGCAGCCGGGCGTTCTCCCGGTAGGCGATGAACTGCCGGGCGCTCACCAGCGCGGTCACCACCACCGCGGCGATCAGGACCACCCGGACCGGCCAGGTCAGGGGGGCGCCGAGCGCGACCGCGAGCAGCGGCACGTCGACCGCCACCACGGCCAGGTACGGCAGGAGCATGCCGTTGCGGGCCTGATCGCGCCGGGTCCCGAACTCGGCCCGCCACTGTGCCGCGACACCGAGGGTGAAGAACACAGGGGTCAGCGGCATCACGATCGCCTGGGCGGGGATGGCGGCGACGTATCCGTACCGGACCGCGAGCACGGCGACGATCCCGGCGGTGACGCCGCCGCTGGCCGCGACGCAGCGCAGGGCGACGCGATCCACCGGGCCACCGGCGATGAAGGACACCTTCGTCGCGGCGCCGACCGCGACCAGGAAGGCGAGCCCGACGAGTGCCATCGCCTGCGGGCTCCACGGCTCGGCGGAGGAGAACATCGGGGCCAGCCCGACGTAGCAGAGCAGGGCCGCGCAGCCGAGGAACGCGATCATGCGGTCGAGCAGGATGCGCCATCGTTCAACGCCGCCGGCCTCGACCACGGGCACCCGGGCGACAGCCCAGATGGCGACGACGAAGCCGATCGCCACGCAGGCCGCCGCCGGCAACGGCATGCTTCGCGTACGGGCCTCGGCGGCGTGCGTCAGCATGTCCAGCGCCAGCCAGCCGTACCCGATCGTGATGGTGACCGCCGCGACGAGAAGCGCGCGCCAGAAGCGTCGGGTGACCGGGTCGAGGTCGGCGTGGCGGAGCAGATGTACGACGGACCCGGCGGCGAAACACCCGCCGACGGGCACGAATGTGTACGCGAGCGCCTCGGTGCCGGCGCCGACAGTGAAGTTCGCGACGCACCAGGCGGTGCCGAGGGCGGCTACCACGACCGTGGCCTGCACATACCGCACAGCGATCCGGCTGTTCCTCGCGGTGGCCCCGACCGTGGGGCCCGTCGTCGGCCGTAGCGCCACCTGCGTCACGGCTGTAGACCCTAGTGAGTGGTCAGGGGCACGACATCCGTCATTGGGTGCTTCTTCTACAAAGGATCGGAGCGGTGCGATCCACTAGGGAGGGAGTTCATTTTTCACAATGCCGGACGTAGTTCGGCGAAGTGGCAGGCGGACGGGTGGGGGTCCGCGGCGCGTAGCACCGCCTGCGGGTCCTGGGTGGCGCAGATCTCCTGGGCCTTCCAGCAGCGGGTGCGGAAGTGGCAGCCACTCGGCGGGTCCGCCGGGCTCGGCACGTCGCCGGTGAGCCGGATGATGCTGCGGTGTTCCCGGGCGTCCGGGTCCGGTAGCGGTGCCGCGGAGAGCAGCGCCTGGGTGTACGGGTGGGTGGCGCGGTCGTAGATCTCGTCCTCGGTGCCGATCTCCACGATCCGGCCCAGGTACATCACCGCGATCCGGTCGGAGATGTGCCGCACCACCGACAGGTCGTGGGCGATGAAAATGTAGGACAGGCCCAGCTCGTCCTGGAGTTCCTCCAGCAGATTGATCACCTGCGCCTGGATGGAGACGTCAAGCGCGGAGACCGGCTCGTCGCAGACGATCACCTCGGGCCGCAGCGCCAACGCCCGCGCGATGCCGATGCGCTGCCGCTGGCCGCCGGAGAACTGGTGCGGATAGCGGTTAATGTGTTCCGGGTTCAGTCCGACGACGTCGAGCAGCTCCTGGACGCGGCGTTGGCGGCTGCCCTTGGGGGCCGCCTCCGGATGGATCTCGAACGGCTCGCCGATGATGTCGCCGACTGTCATCCGTGGGTTCAGCGAGGTGTACGGGTCCTGCATCACCATCTGCATGTTGCGCCGGATCCGGCGCAGCTCACCGCCGGAGGCGGCGAACAGGTCCTGGCCGGCCAGGGTGGCGCGGCCGGCGGTGGGCTTCTCCAGCCGCATCAGCAGCCGGGCCAGGGTGGATTTGCCGCAGCCCGACTCGCCGACGATGCCGAGCGTCTCGCCCCGGCGTAGCTGGAAACTCACCCCGTCGACGGCCTTCACCGCCCCGGTCTTCTTGCGGAACAGCACGCCCTGCGTGATCGGGAAGTGTTTGACCACGTGGTTGACGTCGAGAAGCGTCTCGCCGCGGATCTTGGTGGAGCTAGCCGGCGCGGTCATCACGTACCTCCTGAGCGAAATGGCACGCGCTGGTCCGGCCGTCGCCGAGGACCAGATCGGGTGGCACCACGTCCACACAGACCTGCTGCACGTACGGGCACCGGGGGTGGAAGGGACAACCGCTGGGGATCCGCATCAGGTTGGGTGGCAGGCCACGGATCGTGGACAGCCTTCCGCCCCGCTGGTCCAGACGTGGGATCGAGTTCAACAACCCCTTGGTGTACGGATGGGCAGGCGCCCGGTACAGCGACCGGACGTCGGCGTGTTCGACGATCCGGCCCGCGTACATGACAGCGATCCGGTCCGCGACGTCGGCAACCACACCGAGGTCGTGGGTGATCAGGATCATCCCCATGTCCAGGTTCCGCCGCAGGTCGGCGAGGAGGTCCATGATCTGGGCCTGGACTGTGACGTCGAGCGCGGTGGTGGGCTCGTCGGCGATGAGCACCTTCGGCTCCATCGCCAACGCCATGGCGATCATCACCCGTTGCCGCATGCCGCCGGAGAACTGGTGCGGGTAGTCGCCGAGACGTCCCCCCGCCCCGGGGATCTGCACCAGGTCCATCAGCTCCACCGAGCGGCGGCGGGCGTCTGCCCGGGACATCCCCAGTCGCTGGCGCAGTGTCTCGCCGATCTGCCAGCCGACCGGGAAGACCGGGTTCAACGCGGAGAGGGCGTCCTGGAAGATCATCGCGATCTCCTTGCCCCGGACCTGCCGGCGCTGTTCCTCCGGCAGGTCCAGCAGGTTCCGGCCCTGGTAGCGGACCTCGCCCGAACTGATGTGCGCCGGTGGGGTGTCCAGGATGCCCATGATCGCCTGGGCGGTGACGGACTTGCCGGAGCCGGACTCACCCAGCACGGCGAGCGTCTCGCCCGGATCCAGGTGGTAACTGACCCCGTTGATCACCTTGGCCACACCCTCGCCGGTGCGGAACTCGACGTGCAGGTCGCGTACCTCAAGCAGGTGACCACCGGGCGGAGTGGGCGAGGCCGGCGTCGGCCGGACCGCGTGCTGACTCATAACGCCTGCCTTTCGCTCGCGACTGCGGGGCTCGCTGCGCTCACTCCTCGCGCTCGCATGAACGCCTCACCGGAGCTTCGGGTCGAAGGCGTCGCGGATCGCGTCGCCGAGCATGATGAAGGCCAGCACGGTGAGCGCCAGGAAGGTCGACGGGACCACCAGCGGGGTCGCCGACTCCCGCATGTGCACCCGACCATTGTTGATCTCGATGCCCCAGGAGATGGTCGGTTCCCGCAGCCCGATGCCGAGGAAGGACAGCGTCGCCTCGGCGGCGATGAACGAGCCGAGCGCGATGGTCAGCACCACGATGGCCGGGGCCAGGGCGTTCGGCAGGATGTGCCGCCACATGATCCGGCCGTTGCCGGCCCCCAGCATCCGGGCCGCCGCCACGTAGTCCTGCTCCCGGGCGGTGATCACCGAGGAGCGGACGACCCGAGCGGCTGTCGTCCAGCCGAGCACCGCCAGAACGAAGATCACCGAGCCGAGTCGCACCGTGGCGCTGTCCGTGGCGACCCGCTTCAGCAGCACGATCGCGGCCAGCAGCAGCGGGATGCCGAGCACGATGTCCACCACCCGGGAGAGCACCGCGTCGACCCAGCCGCCGAAGTACCCGGCGAGCATCCCCACGACCAGCGCGATCAGCCCGGTGAAGAGCGCGCTGAGGGCACCGACCAGCAGCGACGCCCGAGCGCCGTAGACCGCCCGGGCGTAGGTGTCACAGCCCTGGAAGTCGTAGCCGAAGATGGCGCCGCCGGAGGGCGCCGCGTGCTGCCGGGACAGCACGCAGTCTGCGGGGTCGTTGCTGGTGAACAGGCCCGGCACGGCGGCCATCGCGGTCACCAGCACCACCAGGACCAGGCTGATCCAGAAGATCGGCTTACGGCGCAGGTCGCGCCAGGCGTCGCCGGCCAGGCTGCGCGGCTTGCGGGGTTGGCCGACCTGGTTCGGCGTACCGGGTTCCCCGGACGGCCCGCGCCGCGCGGCCTGGTTCTCCGACGCCGCCACCGTCTCGAAATCACTCATGCCGGCACCTCGCCGCGCTCGACCCCACCACGCACGTCGATCATGAAGTTATTGCCAGCCTCTGCGGCGTGGCGGGACAACAACTTCATGATCGACCTGCTGACGGTGTGCTCACTCATAGCGGATCCTCGGGTCCAGGACGGCGTACAGGATGTCCACCACCAGGTTGGAGACCAGGTAGACCACGACGAGCACGCTGACGATGCCCACCACGAGTGGGCCGTCCTCGGTGCGGATGCCGCGGAAGAGGTTGAAGCCGACGCCGGGGATGTTGAACACGCCCTCGGTGATGATCGCGCCGCTCATCAGGTTGCCGACCTCGACGCCGAGGAACGTGATCACCGGGATGAGCGAGTTGCGCAGCACGTGCACGCTCACCACCCGCCGGTTCGGCAGGCCCTTCGACCGGGCGGTGCGTACGTAGTCGGCACGCAGGTTCTCGGCGACCGAGGTACGGGTCAGCCGCAGCGCGGTGGCCAGGGAGAGGGAGCCGAGCACGATGCCCGGCAGCAGCAGCGCGAAGAAGTCCGGGTCGGCACCGGCGGTGGGCGGGAAGAGCTGCCATTTGACGCCCAGGAAGTACTGCGCGAGCGGGGCGAGCACGATCGTCGGAATACCGAGCACCAGCAGGGTCAGCAGCAGGGTGGCGTTGTCGAAGATGCTGGCCCGCCGGATGCCGGCGAGCACGCCCGCGGTGACGCCGAAGATGACCGCTACCGCGATGGCGATCAGGGCCAGCCTGATCGTGACGGGCCACGCGGCGGCCAGGATGTCGCCGATCGACCGTCCGGTGAGCGACTCGCCCAGGTCGCCCCGGAGCAGGTTGGAGATGTAGTCGAAGTACCTGTAGAAGAAGCCACCGACGCCTGTGGCGTCCAGGTGGTACTTCTCCGTGAGGTACGCCCGCTGTGCGGCGGTGACCGGGCGTTCACCGGCGAGGGCCTGGATCGGGTCACCCTGACCGGCGAACATCAGGGCGTAGACGATCAGCGTGGTCCCGAAGAACGCCAGGACCATCTGGAGCAGACGCCGCACGATGAAGCGGAACATACTTGGCAGTCTCTCTGAAAAGGTGCGAACCGCGTGGCGGGTCGGGTCACCTCGCGATGACCCGACCCGCATACGTGGGTGTTACTTGATGGCCTCGATCTTGATCAGGTCGATCCGGTCGAAGAGATCCATCTCGACGTTCTTGACCTTTGTCGAGTGACCGAAGTTGTTCTGGCCGAACCGCAGCGGTACGACCGGCAGGTCCTCGGCCAGCAGGTCCTCGGCCTCCTGGTACTTCTTGATCGCCTCCTCCTCGCTGGGGGCGCTGGCGCCCTCGGCGAGCAGGCGGTCGAAGTCCGGGTTGCTGTAGCCGTAGTAGTTCGACGAGCCGTTGGTGCTGTACAGCGGGCCCAGGTAGTTCTCCATGGACGGGTAGTCCATGATCCAGCCCATCCGGAACAGGCCCACCGGCTGCTTGGCCTTGACCTTGGTCAGCAGGTCGGCGAACTTGGGCTCGGCGCTGCCGACGCAGTCCACGCCCAGGTTGGCCTTGAGCTGGTTGCAGGTGGCGTCGATCCAGTCCTTGTGGCCACCGTCACCGTTGTACGACAAGGTGATCTTCGACGGGCCGCCCGCGGCCTGGTAGAGCGTCTTGGCCTTGGCCGGGTCGAACTCGCCCGCCGCGCCGACCGTGTTCTCCCGGTAGCCGGCGACGGCCGGGGAGACGAACGAGCGGGCCGGCTGCTGCGAGTCCTTGAAGATCGACCGGGTGATCTCGTCGCGGTCGATCGCCATCGAGATGGCCTTGCGCACGTCCGGGTTGCTGAACTCCTCCTGGAAGGTGGGGAACGCCAGGAAGTGCAGCGACGACGCCGGGCTCTGCAGGAAGCGGTCGCCCAGGTCGGTGCCGGCAGTGGACAGGTTCTCCGTCGGGATGGTCTTGATCACGTCGAGGTTGTCCGACAGCACGTCCGCGTACGCGGCGGTCAGCTGCTGGTAGATCCGGAACTCGACGCCCGCCACCTTCGGCTGCTCGCCGGGGAAGGCGTCGTACCGCTCGACCTCGACCTTGGCGTCGTGCTGCCAGGTGCCCTTCATCTTGAACGGGCCCTGGCCGACAGGTGCCTGCTCGTAGCCCTCGGCCAGCTCGCCGGGCGCGGAGAACGCGGCCTCCGGCAGCGGGTAGAAGGCGGTGTAGCCGAGCATCGCCTTGAACTCGCTGTACGGCTGCGCCAGCGTGACGGTGAAGGTCAGGTCGTCGACCTTCTTCAGCCCGCTGAGCGTCTCGGCCTTCGGGCTCTCGCCCTGAAGGTCGTCGTAGCCGGCGATCTTCTCGAAGAAGTAGCTGGAGTTCTGCCCGTTCGGGGCGTACGCGCCGTAGTTCCAGGCGTCGATGTAGTTGTCGGCGGTGACCTTCTCGCCGTTGTGGAAGGTGTAGCCGTCCTTGAGCTTGACCGTCCAGGTGGTGTTGTCCTCGGAGGTGATCGACTCGGCGGCCACCTCGTACGGCTTGTGCGCCTCGTCGTAGTCGACGAGCGGGCTGAACAGGGCGGCGAGCACCTGGGAACCGCTCGTCTCGTTGGTGTTTGTCGGCACCAGGTGCTGCGGCTCGGCGATCTCGATCCGCACTGCCGCGTTGGGGTCGCTCTCGCCGGATCCGCCGTCGCCGCCCGAGCCGCAGGCCACCAGGCCCAGGGTCACCGCGAGCGGGAGGGCGGTCCAGGCGGCGAGCCTACGAACACGCATCTAGCCTCCTCATCTCCATTACGCTGCGCAGTCGGGCCCGGCTTTGGGTAACGCTGCGCAACGACCGGCAACGGTAGGTCGTATGCCGCGACTCGGCAACGTAGTGGTTGCGAAGGGGTAACGGAACGCCACCCCCGGCCTTGTCGGGTTGACGCCTGCGTGCTACGCGCTTCGTCGAGATGCCGCCTTGACGTGCAGAGATGTGGGGCGGTTGGCGGGTGCCAGGAATGCGCTGGGGCACCTGGGACCAATCGTCATGATCGCCGGATTGTGGATGTTCATGTCCCGGCGTCCGGAATCGCTGTGCCGCGCTCCACAGATCGTCACGCTAGGTGACTAACAACACCTCACGCAAAGTAGTGTGTCCGGCTGGTCGGTCGGGTCGCCGAGGTCGGGGGAGTCGGTGGTGGCGGGCGTGAGACGATCTGCTCGTGACGGCGACGCTTCTGGACGGCAAGGCGACCGCGGCCGAGATCAAGGACGAGCTGCGGGCGCGGGTCAAGGCGCTTGCGGAACGGGGCACCGTGCCGGGGCTCGGCACGGTGCTCGTCGGGTCGGATCCGGGCTCCCAGGCGTACGTCAACGGCAAGCACCGGGACTGCGCCGAGGTCGGCATCGCCTCGATCCGCCGCGAGCTGCCGGCCGACGCCAGCCAGGAGCAGGTCGACGAGATCCTGGCCGAGCTGAACGCCGATCCGGCCTGCCACGGCTACATCGTCCAGTTGCCGTTGCCGGCGCACCTGGACACCCAGCGGGTGCTGGAGCTGATCGACCCGGACAAGGACGCCGACGGCCTGCACCCGGTGAACCTGGGCCGGCTGGTGCTCGGCTACGACGCGCCGCTGCCCTGCACCCCGCGCGGCATCGTGGAGTTGCTCCGTCGGCACGACGTGCCGTTGCGCGGGGCCAACGTGGCGGTGGTGGGTCGGGGCAACACCGTCGGACGTCCGCTGGGGCTGTTGCTGACGCGGCGTAGCGAGAACGCCACAGTCACCCTCTGCCACACCGGCACCCTCGACCTGACCGCGCACACCCGCGCCGCCGACATCGTCATCGTGGCGGCGGGCGTGCCCGGCCTGCTCACCGCGGACATGGTCACGCCGGGTGCCGTCGTGGTCGACGTGGGCATCACCCGGGTGATCGGCTCGGACGGCAAGGGCCGCTACACCGGCGACGTGGACCCGCAGGTGGCCGAGGTGGCCGGCAAGCTGGTGCCGATGCCCGGCGGGGTCGGGCCGATGACCCGCGCCATGCTCCTCACGAACGTCGTGGAGCGGGCCGAACGCCCATAACCGTCCGCCCCTGGCCCGCTCGGTGCCAGGATGGCTGATACGGTCCGGAAAACCGACTGGTATCAGGGAGTGGGACGACCATGGGTAAGAAGGTCACTGTCGTCGGGGCCGGGTTCTACGGCTCTACCACCGCGCAGCGCCTGGCCGAGTACGACGTCTTCGACACCGTCGTGATCACCGACATCATCGAGGGAAAGCCCGCGGGCATCGCCCTCGACCTCAACCAGTCGCGTGCTGTGGAGGGCTTCGAGACCACAGTCGTCGGTGTCACCACCGGTCCGAACGGTGAGGGCTACGAGGGCATCGAGGGCTCGGACGTGGTGGTCATCACCGCCGGCCTGCCGCGCAAGCCCGGGATGAGCCGGATGGATCTGCTGGAGACCAACGCCAAGATCGTGCGTCAGGTCGCCGAGAACGTGGCCAAGTACGCGCCGAACGCCGTAGTCATCGTGGTCTCCAACCCGCTCGACGAGATGACCGCGCTGGCCCAGATCGCGACCCAGTTCCCGCGTAACCGGGTCCTCGGCCAGGCCGGCATGCTGGACACCGCCCGGTTCACCAACTTCGTGGCGGAGGCGCTGGACGTACCGGTGAAGTCGGTACGCACCCTCACCCTCGGCTCGCACGGCGACACGATGGTTCCGGTTCCGTCGAAGAGCACCGTCGACGGCAAGCCGCTGCGCGAGGTCATGCCGGCCGAGCAGATCGAGGACCTGGTCGTGCGTACCCGCAATGGTGGCGCCGAGGTGGTGGCGCTGCTGAAGACGGGTTCGGCGTACTACGCCCCGTCGGCGGCGGCGGCCCGGATGGCGAAGGCCGTCGCAGAGGACTCCGGCGAGGTCATGCCGGTCTGTGCCTGGGTCGACGGCGAGTACGGCATCTCCGGTGTCTACCTCGGTGTGGAGGCCGAGATCGGTGCCCAGGGCGTCAAGCGCGTGGTGGAGACCGACCTCGACGCGGACGAGCTGGCCGCGCTCAAGGAGGCCGCTGAGGCCGTCCGGGCCAAGCAGGCTGACGTCGCCAGCATGTGATCCACTCTTTGCCGAGCGCCCTACGACGCGATGTCGTGGGGCGCTCGGCGTTGCGGCGCAGGAATCAGTCGTTCGCGCCGGGCCCGGCGTCGATCAGCACGCCCAGCCCGTCGAGCACCCGGGCCAGCCCGAATTCGTACGCGTGGTCGGGGTGGTACGCGGCGTTCTGAGCGGCTCCGGCCGCGGCGCCGACCCGGACGGCTGTCGGAAAGCGTCGTTCATCGAGAACCTGCGTCAGCAGGGGAGCGTTCGCCGTCCACCACTGTTCGTCCGTCCAGGCGCTCTCCTGCTGGGCGGAGCGGGCCTCGGTCGCCGAGCGGGCGGCGGCCCGGACGAAGTCGAGGACGTAGGTCAACGCGGCGTCCCGGGTCACGTCGTCCAGGCCGGTGTCGTCGAAGGCGCGCAGTTCGTACTCGTACTTCGCCAGCTGGCCCGGCCCGAGCGGTGGCCGCCCGGTGGCGACCTCGGCGGCCCACGGGTGGGTGGCGAAGAGGTTCCGGTTGTCCGCCGCCACCGCCACCACCCGCGTCCGCCACGGTGCCCCGGAGCGGTCCGGCCTCGGCATCCCCGCGTAGATCGCGTCCAGCATCAGATCGAGCAGTTCGGCCTTGCCCGGAACGTACGTGTAGAGGGTCATCGGGGCCACGCCGACGGCCTGAGCGAGGGCCCGCATGGTCACCGCCGCCAACCCTTCGGCGTCCGCCAGGGTGATCGCGGCGGTCAGGATGTCGTCGAGGGAGCGGCCCTGGCGGGGGCCACGACGAGGGGCGTCGTCGGGCTGCCGCCAGAGCAGGCGCAGGGTGTGAGCGGGGTCGCCGCCTCCGGTGCGGTGATCGGGCACCCCTCGATCTTCGCAGGTCTAATCGCCGTACGCAGTACGTTGTACAATGTACGAAGTTACTGTCACTCACAGGGGGTGCGCGTGCACATCACCGCAACGGCGATTTCGCTTAACGTCGAGGACGTGCCGGCCTCGGCCGAGTTCGTCAAGCAGCACTTCGGGTTCCACGAGCAGATGTCGGCCGACGGCTTCGTCTCACTGGCCCACGACGGGGCCGGCGTCAACCTGATCTTCCTGCGTACCGGGTTGGCCAGCCTCCAGCCGGACAGCCTGCGGTCGCAGCGGGCCGAGGGTGTGCTCGTCGCCTTCGTGGTGGACGACATCGATGCCGAGTACGCCCGGCTCACCGAGGCCGGTGTGGCGATCACCACCCCGATCCAGACCGAGCCGTGGGGCGAGCGTTTCTTCCAGGTCGCCGACCCCAACGGGGTGATCCTCCAACTCGTGCAGTGGGTGCACGGCCCGGAGGCCGCCGGCTGATCCAGGCGGTCGACGCGCTGGTGTGCGCTGGGCCCGGTGGGGTATTGCTCCGCCGGGCCCAGCGCGCGTCCGTGCCTCGAACTGCCGGCGCGGGCCGACCGGTGGGCGCGGCGTTCCCTGTCCGAGCCGATCCAGTACGCTCGTACTGCTTGAGCATGTCCCCTGAGAGGAGCGCCGGCCGATGGCGAAGATCAAGGTAAACAACCCGGTCGTGGAGCTCGACGGCGACGAGATGACCCGGATCATCTGGAAGCAGATCCGGGAGCAGCTGATCCTGCCCTACCTCGACGTCGACCTGCACTACTACGACCTCTCGATCCAGCACCGCGACGCCACCGACGACCAGGTCACCGTCGACGCCGCAAACGCCATCAAGGAGCACGGCGTCGGCGTCAAGTGCGCCACCATCACCCCGGACGAGGCGCGGGTGGAGGAATTCGGGCTGAAGAAGATGTGGCGGTCGCCGAACGGCACCATCCGCAACATCCTCGGCGGCGTCGTCTTCCGCGAGCCGATCATCATGTCCAACGTGCCGCGGCTGGTCCCCGGCTGGACCAAGCCGATCATCATCGGCCGGCACGCCCACGGCGACCAGTACAAGGCCACCGACTTCGTGGTCCCCGGCCCGGGCACGGTGACCATCACCTACACCCCCGCCGACGGCTCGGCGCCTGTCGAGATGGAGGTCGCCAACTTCCCCGGCGGCGGCATCGCGATGGGCATGTACAACTACGACGAGTCGATCCGGGACTTCGCCCGGGCCTCGTTCCGCTACGGCCTGGACCGCAACTACCCGGTCTACATGTCCACCAAGAACACCATCCTCAAGGCGTACGACGGCCGGTTCAAGGACATCTTCGCCGAGGTGTTCGAGAACGAGTTCAAGGCCGAGTTCGACGCCGCCGGCCTCACCTACGAGCACCGGCTCATCGACGACATGGTCGCCGCCGCGCTCAAGTGGGAGGGTGGCTACGTCTGGGCCTGCAAGAACTACGACGGTGACGTGCAGTCCGACACCGTCGCGCAGGGCTTCGGCTCGCTCGGCCTGATGACCTCGGTCCTGCTCTCCCCGGACGGTCGTACCGTCGAGGCCGAGGCTGCCCACGGCACCGTCACCCGGCACTACCGGCAGTGGCAGAAGGGCGAGAAGACCTCGACCAACCCGATCGCCTCGATCTACGCCTGGACCCGGGGCCTGGCCCACCGGGGCAAGCTGGACGGCACCCCGGCGGTCAGCGAGTTCGCCAACACGCTGGAGCAGGTCATCGTCGACACCGTCGAGGGCGGTCAGATGACCAAGGACCTCGCGCTGCTCATCTCGCGGGACGCTCCGTGGCAGACCACCGAGGAGTTCATGAACACGCTCGACGAGAACCTGGCGCGCCGGCTCGCTGCCTGAGAACCATTCACCGAGCCCGCCGGCCCGAGCGCCGGCGGGCTCGGTGTTTCCGGTACGCGGATCAGCGGCGTGTCGTGAAGGACGCGCCAGCCGGCGTCACTTCGTCCGGCGCGCCTCGTTGACCTGGGTGGACGAGATGCCAGTCCCGTCCAGGAAGGTTGACCGTCGCCACCGCGCGACACGCGTGCCCAGCAGCCAGCCTTCCCGGCTGTCGAGTACAGCCAGCCGTCCCTTCCCTGCGGGGGGCCCTGTCCCGGGCCCCCCGCGCCCTGTTGTCCGGCGCCGCTGCTGCGGCCCTGCCCGACGCGGCGGCCGAGGCGGACCGCCCGTCACACCGCGCGGAGCAACTCGGCAGCGCGTTCCGGAGCGATGTCGTTGATGAAGACCCCCATTGCCGACTCCGAACCGGCCAGGTACTTCAACTTGTCCGCCGCCCGCCGGACGCTGAACAGTTGCAGGTGCAGATGCCCCAACTCGCGCTCGACGCGTACCGGTGCCTGGTGCCAGGCGGCGATGTAGGGCATGGGACTGTCGAACAGCCCGTCGAAGCGGCGCAGCAGGTCCAGGTAGAGCGGACCGAACGCGTCGCGTTCCGGGTCGGTCAACGCCGGGATGTCGGGCACCACCCGGTGCGGTGCGAGGTGCACCTCGAACGGCCACCTGGCGGCCGCCGGCACGTACGCCGTCCAGTGCTGGTTCGTCGCCACCACCCGCTCGCCGGCGGCGCGTTCGGCGGCCAGCACGTCGGCGTAGAGATTGCCGCCGCCGGTGCGTTCGGCGTGCCGGCGGGCCGCGCCCAGCAGCGACCGGGTCCGTGGGGTGACGAACGGGTACGCGTAGATCTGCCCGTGCGGGTGATGCAGCGTCACGCCGATCTCCACGCCCCGGTTCTCGAAGCAGAACACCTGCTCGACACCGGGCAGCTCGCCGAGCGCCGTGGTCCGGTCGGCAAGCGCGTCCAGCACGGTACGCACCCGGCTCGGCGGCAGCCCGGCGAACGAGGCGTCATGGTCGTCGGTGAAGCAGACCACCTCGCAGCGCCCCTGTCCCGGTCGGGCCGCGGTGAACGGGGTGATCGCGGCCGGCTCCGCCACCACCCGCTCGCTCAGCGCCGGGAACCGGTTCTCGAATACCGCGACGGCGTACTCCGGTGCCGGGATCTCGCTGAGCCGGTCCGCCGTCGAGGGGCAGAGCGGGCACTGGTCGGCCGGCGGCAGGAAGGTGCGCGTCTGCCGGTGCACCGCCAGCGCCACCCACTCGTCGGTGAGCGGGTCGTGGCGCAGTTGAGAGGCGGGCGGGGGCGGTGGCAACGGGCGTCGGTCCGGCTGGTCCCGGACCGCGTCGTCGCGCTCGTCGAAATAGATCAGTTCACGGCCGTCGGCCAGGCTGATCGCCGTACGCTTCATCGGGGTCTCCCGCCTCGCAGGACCGGTACGACGATCAGCTCGCCGACCCGGTCGGTGAGCAGTCGTCGGGCCTCCGGCGGCAACCGGTCGTCGGTGACCAGGACGTCGGCCGAGCTCAGGTCGGCGATGGCGGAGATGCCCACGGTGCCCCACTTGGTGTGGTCGGCGAGCACCACCAACCGGTCCGCCGCCGCGACGAGCGCCCGGTTCGTCTCCGCCTCGGTCAGGTTCGGGGTGGTGAAACCGGTCCGTTCGGTTATCCCGTGCACGCCGAGGAAGAGCTGATCCAGGTGCAGGGCGCGGACCGCGCCGACGGTCAGCGGCCCGACCAGGGCGTCGGAGGGGGTGCGTACCCCGCCGGTCAGCACCACCGTCTGGTCGGCGCGGCCCCGCTCGTGCAGGATGTCGGCCACCGGCAGCGAGTTGGTCACCACGGTCAGGGCCGGCACGTCGACCAGGTGCCGGGCCAGTTCGGCGGTGGTGGTGCCGGCGGAGAGCGCGATCGCGGCCCCCGGCCTGACCAGCTGCGCGGCACGCGCCGCGATGGCCGCCTTCTCGGCCTGCTGACGCACCGACTTCGCCTGGAATCCCGGCTCGTCGGTGGCCCCGGCGACGGTGGCGCCGCCGTGCACCTTGGCGAGCAGGCCGCGTTCGTGCAGCAGGTCCAGGTCGCGGCGGATGGTCATGTCGGAGACACCGAACTCGGCGGCCAACTCGCCGACGCGTACGCCGCCGGTCACGCGGACCCGGTCGAGGATCGCCGCATGGCGTTGCTGGGCGAGCATCGGCCCCTTCCAGAATTCACGTGAACAAACATCACTGAACAGAATCAAACACTAGTGTTCGGCGTCGATCGCCGGAAGGGGTGCTGCCGCGGGGTCAGAGCGCGGGCAGGCGGGGCTCCACCCAACCGGTCTCGGTGAGCTGGTGCAGCACCCGCTGCACCGCCTCCTCGACGGTCAGCTCGGTGGTGTCCAGCACCAGGTCCGCGTCGGTCGGCTCCTCGTACGGGTCGTCGATGCCTGTCATCCCGGTGAGCAGTCCCGCCCGGGCCCGGGCGTACAGGCCCTTGCGGTCACGTCGCTCGCAGACCTCCAACGGCGTGGCGACGTGCACCAGCACGAACCCCGCGCCCGCCGCCGCCGCCATCTCCCGGGCGGTCGCCCGGGCCTGGGCGTACGGGGCGATCGGGCAGCAGATGCTGATCCCGTGGTGCCGGGCGATCTCGGCGGCGACCCACCCGATCCGGCGCACGTTCGTGTCCCGGTCAGCCTTGCTGAAACCGAGCCCGGCGGTCAGTTCGCGACGCACCACGTCACCGTCGAGCAGGGTGACCGTGCGCTCGCCCTCCTCACGCAGCGCGTCGGCGAGCCCTCGGGCGACAGTCGACTTGCCGGAACCGGAGAGCCCGGTGAAGAACACCACAAGGCCGCGGTGCCGCCGGGGTGGCCGGGCCCGGCTCAGCTCCTTCGCCACGGCCGGCGGAGTGTGCCACTCGGGCAGCGGGAAACCCCGGTCCAGCAGGTCTTCGATCTCCGCCTGGCTCAGCGCGAGCCGCCGGTTGCGGGGTGGGATGTCGTCGCGCCAGCGCCACTGGCCGTCCCGGTTGTCGTAGGCCAGCTCGCGGGGCACCAGCACCCGCAGCCCGGCACCGGAGAGCATCTCTCCGGTGGAGAGCAGGTGGGTGACGCCGTACGCGGCGGAGACCCGGGCCAGCAGCAGCGCGTCGCTGATCTCGTCGCGCCGTCGGGAGAACGGCACGGCGACCAGGGTCGCCGGTGGCATCCGGTCCCGGGCGGCGAACACGCTGCGCACCAGCGCCTCCGGCGGAAGCCCGCCGGTGCCGTCCTCACCCACCGGAATCATGATCAGCAGGTGCGCGCTCAGGGTGCGTACCGCGTGCGCGATCTGGGCCAGTTGCGGCCGGTGCAGCGGGCGGTCGGCGACCACCCCGAGCACCCGGCCGGGCGGCAGCAACCCGCGAATCTCCTCGGGCGTGCGCCGCAGCCGCTGGAACGGACCGTGCCCGCCGTCGCCCAGCCGGCGCACGGTGCCGCCGACCCCGGCCACCCCGTCGCGGATCGTCCAGGCGTCGGCCACCTCCAGGGCGGCCATCGGCGCGCCCTCACTGTCGGTGAGGACGAGCGTCCGCCGGTCCGCGTCGGCGAGGTCGAGTTGCTGCACGAGCGTCGTGGGTACCTGGAGGGTGACGGCGACCGGCCAGGGAGCACCGTCGACGAGCCGGCCCCGGCGGCTGACCGAGACCAGGTCGGCCCGGGTCATGAAGCCGGCCAGCGGCGCGTACGCACCGATCAGCAGCAGCTCGAGATCCGCGAGTTCACCGGGACGCGGCGTGTACGCCGGTGCCTCCCGCAGCACCTCGTCGGGCAGCACCCACCCGTTGCTCATCAGACCCCCAACTCCGGCGACCGGCACACAGTTTCGCAGCCGGTCGCCGATCGGTCGAGAGCGCCACCACGCTCACCCGGTCGCCGGCCGCTCCGGCCGGCGCTCCACCAGGCGTACGCGGTCGGCCCGATCAGCCCAGCGCAGCCGCACCGAACGAGACGGCGAAGCGCTTGCACCAGATGGAGACGCTCGTCAGGTTCGTCAACTCGACCTCGCCCGGGATCTCGTAACCCTGGTCGCCGCGATTGCCCTTGAGCCGTCCCAGCTCGACCCAGCGGCCGTCGTCGAACACGTGCCACCCGGCCCGGCCCTCGACGACGGGCTGGTCGGTCAGCCAGACCCGCAGGTCCGGACCGTTGGAGGTGTTCAGTCCGACCAGCTCCAGCCGGTGCCGCCCGTCGGCGGTACGCACGATCCGCGCGCTGCCGGAGGTGTCGTGCTCGTGACTGATGAAGTCACCGGAGCTGACCAGGGTCGCCGTGGCAGGCTCGGTGGCCGCCGGGGAAGCCGGCGCGGAACTGGCGGGCGCGGCCGGGCTGGCCGACGCCGCCGAGCTGGCCGGCGGTGCGACTTCGGTCAGTTGCTCGGCCACTTCGGCGTCGGTCAGCAGCTTCCAGGGCTGGAACCAGTAGAGGCCGAAGGCCGAGCCGGCGGCCAGCACGGTGATCGCGATCCACGTCAACGGGGTGCGGAACAGGCGACTGATCATGCTGCCAGTTTTTCGCGGGTGGTGGTGCGGTGTCAGCGGCGCAAACCTTACGAAGTGCGAACCGATTGCCCGGCGCTGCGGCCGAGCCGTTGCCGCACGGCCCGCTTCAGGCGTTGCCACGGCCCGGTTGCGCGGGCCGGCTGGGCCGGACGCGGCGGAGGCTGCCGCTCGTCGACCACCAGCGGGCGAGCACCGTCGCCGGCACACGTCACGGCCAGCGGCAGCTTCGCGTCGGCCTCGCACCCGGAACCGGTGAGCCGCGTGGTGAGGATCCATTCGCCCCGGGTACGGCCGCCGTTGAGGGTGCGGAAGTCGATTGTCGTCCGCCCGTGCCACATCAGCCGCAGCCCGCCCCAGCGATGCGGTACGCGATCCACCTCGAAACTCACCGGCAGGTAGAACTCGTCGCCGTCGTCGACCCGCCGGGCGACCACGTCGAGTCGGGGCCGGCGCAGCTCGTCGGTGGCCGTCAGCAGCTCGTCGGAGCAGTCGACCAGCTCGGTGGGCACCTCCTCGACCGGTAGGTCGAGCAGCTCCCGGCCGTCCGGCGTGCGGTCGTACGAGACGGGTCGGTCACCGCTGCGGAGCCGGCCGGAGACCGCGACGGTGAGCCGGTGGCCGGTCAGCTCGTACGTCTTGAGTCGGACCTTCGCCTGGACGCCGGCCTCCCACCCGGCGATGCGGAACAGATCCTCGACACGTCCCCGCTCGGCCAGGCCGGCGATGGTCCGTTCCAGCGCCGGCAGCCCGGCCGCGACACCCGGCGCGAAGCGTTCCCGGACGGTCCGCCCGACCTCCGCGACCACCCCGTCGACCCAGTCGCGGGGCGCGTTGCGCAACCGGGCGCCGCGCAGCCGGCGGACCATCTCGATCCGCAGCCAGCGCTGGTGCAGCCGGTCACGCAGCGGGCCCGGCTTGGTGTGCGCGTCGACGATGTCGAGGACCTCTCGCAGACTGCGGAAGTAGCCTTCCGGCTCGATCGGGGCGGCGGTGAGGTTGTCGCCGCCGGGCCGGCGGGAGTGGTGGTAGCAGGTGTAGTCGGCAAGCACGCAGGTGCGGCGGGAGAGGAGGTAGGCCCGGGTGACCAGGTGATGATCCTCCAGCCGTTTCCGGCCCTCCTCGGGGAACCGCAGGTCGTGCCGCGACAGGAACGCCCTGCGGAACATCTTGTGGCAGGTGAGGCTCTCCATCAGCGGCGCGTCGGCAAGTGTGGCGTCCGGTCGGTTGACCCGGAACAGGTCCCGGGGCACCGAACGGCCGTGCCCGACCATCCTGCCGATGGCGACGTCCGCGCCGTGCTCCGTCGCGTACCCGTACAGCCGGGCCAGGGCCTCGTCGGCGAGCCAGTCGTCGTCGTCGACGAACTGGACGTACTCACCGGCGGCCCGGGCCACGCCCAGATTGCGCGGGCGCGACGGCCAACCGGAACGCTCGGCGTGCAGCACGTGGAAGTGCGGATGGGCGGCGGCCAGCGCGTCCAGTCGGGCCGGTGTGGTGTCGGTGGAACCGTCGTCCACGAAGATCACTTCGAACTCGTCCGCCGGAAGTGACTGACGCAGCAACGACGCGACGAGCCGGTCCAGACCCTCGCCGGAGTTGTACGTCGGCACCACCACGCTCACCTTGAGGGCCCCAGCGGTCATGGCTCTCCCGTCACCCGGCGTGCCGCCGCACCGGCGGACAGTCAGGTCCATTGTGTACCAGACAGTCCCGGTCTGGGGGACAGGTTGTCCGCCGGCCGGGTTCGCGACCCTGGTGGGACGTACCCGGCCCGGCGGCGGTTCACCCGGCCCGGCGGTGGCACACCGGCGGCGTGGTCGATCTCCCTAGGGGGAGCGGGTGCCCCGGTATCAGGGGAAACGGGGGTTGCTTCCGGAGCGCGGCGCATTGTCCGGCGGCTCTAGGCTGACGGCGTGACACTGATCGCAACCGAGTCGTTGACGAAGGTCTACGGCGGCGGGGTCACCGCACTGTCCGATCTGACGGTCGCGGTGGAACCAGGGATCGTCGGCCTGGTCGGCGCCAACGGCGCCGGCAAGTCGACTCTGATCAAGCTGCTGCTCGGCCTGCTCACTCCTACCCGGGGTCGGATACAGGTGCTGGGGCTCGACCCGATCGCCGAGACGGCGGCCGTGCGGGCCCGGGTCGGCTACATGCCGGAACACGACTGTCTCCCACCCGATCTCTCCGCCGCCGAACTGGTCACCCATCTGGGACGGATCAGCGGCCTACCACGCACCGTCGCTCGGGAGCGGGCCTCCGAGGCGCTGCGCCACGTGGGTCTGCACGAGGAACGGCACCGCCCGGTGGGCGGCTACTCCACAGGCATGAAGCAGCGGGTCAAGCTCGCCCAGGCGCTTGTGCACGATCCCGACCTGCTGCTGCTGGACGAGCCCACGAACGGCCTCGACCCGGCCGGCCGGGACGCGATGCTCGCTCTGGTGCAGCGGATCGGCACCGAGTTCGGCATCTCGGTCCTGGTCTGCTCGCACCTGCTCGGCGAGGTCGAGCGGATCTGCGACACCCTGGTCGCCATCGAGGGCGGGCGGCTGCTGCGGGCCGACCACATCGCCGCCATGACCTCGGCCACCGACGTGCTCGCGGTCGAGGTGAGCGAGGGCACCGAGACGCTTGCCGCCCGGCTCGCCGCGCTCGACCTGCCGGTGGGCCGCGAGGGCCGGCTGTTGCTGGTGCCGCTGGCCGACCAGGGCACCTACGACCTGATCCTCGGTGCGGTGGCCGAGCTGGACCTGCCGCTGCACCGGCTGGACCAGCGCCGGCACCGGGTGGCCGAACTCTTCGCCCGGAGGGAGAACAGCCATGCCTGAGCCGACAGGCGTCATCCACGACATCGGCTACCAGCGCTACACCGGCCCCCGGCTCGGCCGCCGGCACGTCTTCGGGGCGCTGTACCTGCACGGTGTGCGGACCGCCTTCGGGCTGGGCCGCAGCGCCAAGGCCAAGATCTTCCCCTGGCTGGTGGTCGGCATCGTGCTGCTGGTCGCCGCCGCGGTGACCGCGATCCGCAGCCAGATCGGCGAAGTGATCATGACGTACGCCCAGTTCGCCGACGCGATGAGCTGGCTTGTCATCTTCTTCGTCGCGGTGGCCGCGCCCGAGCTGGTCTCCCGCGACCTGCGCAGCGGGGTCCTGCCGCTGTACTTCTCCCGGCCGCTGCCGCACGCCGACTACCCGCTGGCCAAGCTGCTCGCTCTGGTCACCGCGCTCTTCCTGCTGCTCGGCGCGCCGCAACTGCTGATGTTCCTCGGCGGTGCCTTCACCGCCGACGGCATGGGGGCGGTCTGGGACGAACTGCTCGACCTGCTGCCCGGGCTGCTCTACGCCGGGCTGTGGGCTGTGGTGTTCGCCTCGGTCGGTCTGCTGATCGCCTCGATGACCGGCAAGCGCGCCTTCGCCGCCGGCGGGATCGTCGCCGTGTTCCTGATGACCACGCCCATCGTCGGCATCCTGTCGGTCCTGCCCTCGCAGACGGCGAATCAGCTGGCCGGCATCGCCTCGCCGCCCACCCTGGTGCAGGGCGTCGGCCTCTGGACGATGCGCGACCTGCTGGTCACCGAGGACAACAGCGCCGACCTCGACCTCGGGTCCTTCGGCCCGGTGTACGCGCTTGTCGCCGTCGCGCTCGTGGCGGGCTGCGTCGCCCTGCTGTTGGCCCGCTACAAGAAGGTGGCCGCACGATGACCGCGACGAACACCGCCCCACCGGCGGCCATCACCGCCAGCACCCTCGACCTCGCCGGGGTCTCCCGCTGGTACGGCAACGTGGTCGCGGTGAACAACGTGAGCATGAGCCTCGGGCCCGGGGTGACCGGGCTGCTCGGTCCCAACGGCGCGGGCAAGACGACGCTGCTGCACATGATGGCCGGCTTCCTCACCCCGTCCCGGGGCCAGGTCACCCTGGACGGCCGGCCCACCTGGCGCAACCCGGAGGTCTACCGCCGGCTCGGCCTGGTCAGTGAGCGGGAGGCGGTGCACAGCTTCCTCACCGCGTACGAGTTCGTGCTGGCCACCGCCAAGCTCCACAAGCTGCCGGACCCGCAGGCGGCGGCCCGGCGGGCCATCGACCTGGTGGAGATGGCCGACGCGCAGGACCGCCGCATCGGCACGTACTCCAAGGGCATGCGGCAGCGCACCCGGGTGGCGGCGGCGCTTGTGCACGACCCGCAGGTGCTGCTGCTCGACGAGCCGTTCAACGGCATGGACCCACGCCAGCGGCTGCACATGATGGAGCTGCTGCACTCCCTCGGCGACGCGGGGCGGACGATCCTGTTCAGCTCGCACATCCTGGAGGAGGTCGAGCAGGTCTCCGGCACCGTCCAGGTGATGGTCGCCGGCCGGCTCGCCGCCTCCGGCGACTTCCGGACCATCCGCCGGCTGATGACCAACCGGCCGCACGTCTTCGCCGTCCGGTCCACCGACGACCGGGCGCTGGCCGTGGCGCTGATGGCCGAGGTGTCGGTCACCGGGGTCGAGCTGGGGCGCGACGGCCTGACCGTCCGTGCGGGCGATTACGGCGCCTTCACCCGGGCCCTGCCGAAGATCGCTCTGGCCCGTGGCGTACGGGTACGGCAACTGGTGCCCGAGGACGAATCCCTGGAGAGCGTCTTCTCCTACCTGGTGGAGGCCTGATGTCGACTGTCACCTGGATCACCGTGCGTGGCCTGTTCGGGCGTCGCCGGTTCCTGCTGCTGCTTCCGCTGCCCGTCCTGCTGGTGGGGCTGGCCGTCCTCTCCCGAGGGCTCGGGGTCGCACCCGCCGACTGGGGGCCGCCGGTGCTTGTCGGCCTCGGGCTGGCCGTGGTGCTGCCGGTGGTCGCCCTGATCGTCGGCACCGGGGTGCTCGGGGCCGAGATCGACGACGGCACTGTGGTGCACGTGCTCACCACGCCGCTGCCACGCTGGCAGATCGTGCTGCCGAAGCTCGCCGTCGCGGCCGGAGTCACAGCGGTAAGCGTCGCGGTCCCCCTGTTCGCGGCGGGCCTGCTCGCCGACTCGGTACGCCTCGGCGTGGCGCTCGCCGTGGCCGCGTCGGTCGGCGCGCTCGCCTACTCGGCCCTGTTCGTGGCGGCCAGCCTGCTTACCCGGCGGCCGGTGCTGCTCGGCCTGGTCTACGTGCTGATCTGGGAGGGGCTGCTCAGCAACGTGGTCACCGGCACCCGGGTGCTGTCGATCCAGCACTACGTGATCGCCCTGGCCGACCGGCTGGCCCCGACCAACCTGCTCAGCACCACCGTCTCCGTGGCGGTGGCAGCGGTGATGACCGCGTTGATTATCATTACCGCCACCTTCCTCTCCATCGACCGCCTGCGTTCCTTCTCGGTAGCCGGCGAAACCAGCTGACCCCTGGGGGCGGCCATCGGGAGGCAGCACTTTCGGGGAAAGTGCTGCCTCCCCGGCTGTTGAGGCAGCACTTTCCCCGATGGTGCGCGGCATTCTCAGAAGGCGCAGGCGATCACCAGGGTCGGGGTGCGGTCGGGTAGCAGGTCGAGCTTGTTGATGCGGCCGGCGGCGCGCAGGTCGTCGACGACAAGTGTGAGCTGGTCGAGCAGAGCGGCCGGACCGAGGGCCTCGGCCAGCGGCACCTCCGCCTTCATCGACAACTTCCGTTCCGACTTGGCCCGGCGGACCTGCCCCAGCGCGTCGGCGGCGAGGCGCAGCAGCTGTGGATCACCGTCGCCCTGGATCGCCCGGCCCACCTCGTACGTGGTCGGCCACGGCGCGCGGTGCACCGAGCCGTACCGCCACCACGACCAGACCTCCTCGGTGGCGTACGGCAGCACCGGCGCGAACAGCCGCAACTGCACCGACAGCGCGGTCGCCAACGCCGCCCGGGCCGAGTCGGCCCCGGCCCCGCTGCCGTAGGCGCGCTCCTTCACCAACTCGATATAGTCGTCACAGAACCGCCAGAAGAACGACTCGGTGGTCTGTAGCGCGGCTGTGTGGTCGTACCCCTCGAAGGCCGCTGTCGCAGCCGCCGCCACCTCGGACAGTTCGGCGAGCATGGCCCGGTCCAGCGGTTCGGTCGCGGGTGCGCGCAGCGCGTCGGCGGCGCCCAGCCCGAGCGCGAACTTCGACGCGTTCAGCAGCTTGGTCGCCAGCCGCCGGCCGACCCGGATCTGGGCCGGGTCGAAGGCCAGGTCGGTGCCGGGCTTGCCACTGGCCGCCCAGTACCGCACCGAGTCCGAGCCGTGCTGCTCCAACAGCGCCATCGGGGTGACCACGTTGCCCTTGGACTTCGACATCTTCTTGCGGTCCGGATCGAGGATCCAACCGGACAGCTCCGCCGTCCGCCAGGGCAGCGTGCCGTGCTCCAGGTGGGCCCGGACCACCGTGGCGAACAGCCAGGTGCGGATGATGTCGTGCCCCTGCGGGCGCAGGTCCATCGGGAAGACCCGGCGGTACAGATCCGGGTCACGTTCCCAGCCGCCGACGATCTGCGGGGTCAGCGAGGAGGTTGCCCAGGTGTCCAGCACGTCCGGGTCGCCGACGAATCCGCCCGGCACGCCACGCTGCGACTCGTCGTACCCCGGCGGAGCGTCCTCGGACGGGTCGATCGGCAGCGTGGACTCGTCAGGCGTGAGAGGCTGGCTCCAGTCCGGCTCGCCAGCGTCGTCGAGCCGGTACCACACCGGCACCGGCACCCCGAAGTAGCGCTGCCGGCTGACCAGCCAGTCGCCGGTGAGGCCGCCCACCCAGTGCTCGTAGCGGTGCCGCATGTGCTCCGGCACCCAGCGCAGCTCTCGCCCCCGGGCCAGCAGATCCTCCCGCAGGTCGGCGTCGCGGCCACCGTTGCGCAGGTACCACTGCCGGGTCGAGACGATCTCCAGGGGCCGGTCGCCCCGCTCGTAGAACTTCACCGGATGGGTGATCGGGCGCGGCTCACCGACCAGGTCACCCGCCTCGGTCAACTGCTCCACCACGGTCCGCCGGGCGGCGTTCACCGTCTGCCCGGCAAGCGCCGCGTACGGCCGGGCCGGCACCCCCGCCGGTGGCTCCGGCAGCAGCCGGCCGTCCCGGCCGACCACCACCCGGGTGTCCAGGGCAAGTTCCCGCCACCAGGTCACATCGGTCAGGTCACCGAAGGTGCAGACCATCGCGACGCCGGTGCCCTTGGCCGGGTCCGCCAGCGCGTGTGCACGCACCGGCACCTCCACCCCGAACACCGGGGTACGCACGGTCGTGCCGACTAGGTCGGCGTACCGCTCGTCGTCGGGGTGGCAGACCAGCGCGACGCAGGCCGGCAGCAGCTCCGGTCGGGTGGTGTCGATGAGGACCTCGCGTCCGCCGGGCGCGTGGAAGCGCAACCTGTGGTACGCGCCAGGGCGTTCCCGGTCCTCCAACTCGGCCTGCGCCACGGCGGTGGCGAACCCGACGTCCCACAGCGTCGGCGCCTCGGCCTGGTACGCCTCACCCCGGGCCAGGTTGCGCAGGAACGCCCGCTGGGAGGTGGCCCGGGCCACCGGTCCGATGGTGGTGTACATCAACGACCAGTCCACCGACAGGCCGAGCCGCCGCCACAACGCCTCGAAGACCTGCTCGTCGGCGACCGTCAACCGCTCGCACAGTTCGATGAAGTTGCGCCGGGAGATCGCTGTCGGGTTCTTCCGGGCGGCGTCGTCCACCGGACCGGCCGGCGACTCCCAGTCCGGGTCGTACGGCAGCGACGGGTCACAGCGCACCCCGTGGACGTTCTGCACCCGACGCTCGGTGGGCAGGCCGTTGTCGTCCCAGCCGATCGGGTAGAAGACCGTCCGACCACGCATCCGCTGAAACCGGGCGACCAGGTCGGTGTGCGTGTACGAGAAGACGTGGCCCATGTGCAGCTCGCCCGATACGGTCGGCGGCGGGGTGTCGATCGCGTATACGTCCGACCGCTCCTTCGTGCGGTCGAACGCGTACGTGCCGTCCTCCTGCCAGCGGCGCGACCAGTTCTCCTCGAGCCCGTCCAGGTTCGGACGCTCGGGGACACCGGTACGGGCCGTCCTCGCCGTATCAGTCATTCGCCGATCCTAGGCACCCGTACCGGGGTGGGCACGCCATTACCTGACCACGAACGGGTCAGAGCAGCGAGTCGCGCCACTGGCGGTGCAGGGCGGCGTACCGGCCGTCCTCGGCGATCAGCTCGGCCGGCGGGCCGTCCTCGACGATCCGGCCCCGGTCGAGGACCAGGACCCGGTCGGCGGTCTCCACCGTGGAGAGCCGGTGCGCGATCACCAGCGCGGTCCGGTCCCGCAGGATGCTGCCGAGCGCGTGCTGCACCAGACGTTCGGTGGGCACGTCCAGCGACGAGGTGGCCTCGTCAAGGATCAGCACCGCCGGGTCGGCCAGGAACGCCCGCGCGAAGGCGACCAACTGGCGCTGCCCGGCGGAGAGCCGGCCACCGCGTCGATGTACCTGGGTGGCGTACCCGTCGGGCAGCGCCGAGATGAAGTCGTGCGCGCCGATGGCCCGAGCGGCGGCCTCGACGGCGGCGTCGTCCGCGTCCGGGCGACCGAACCGGATGTTGTCCGCCACGGTGCCGCCGTACAGGTGGGTCTCCTGGGTGACGAGCACGATCGTCCGGCGCAGGTCGGCGTCGGCCACCTCGCGCAGGTCCACCCCGTCGAGCGTGATCGTGCCCGCGTCCGGGTCGTGGAAGCGGGCGAGCAACTTGGCGACAGTGGACTTACCGGCGCCGGTCGGCCCGATCAGGGCCACGGTCTGCCCGGCGGGAACGGTGAGGTCCAGCCCGGTGAGGATCGGCGAGTCGAGGCGGTACCCGAACGACACCGCGTGGAAGCGGACCGCACCACGGGTCGGGCCGTCGGGCAGCGGCACCGCCCGGGCCGGTTCGGCGACCGAGGGCCGCTCGTCGAGCACCCCGGCGAGCTTCTCCAGCGCCGCCGTCGCCGACTGGAGCGAGTTGTAGAACTGGCTCAGCTCCTGCATCGGCTCGAAGAACCGGCGCAGGTAGAGCAGGAAGGCCGCGAGCACACCGACCCCGGTGTCGCCGCCCAGCACCCGGGCGCCGCCATAGCAGAGCACCACCGCGACCGTGACGTTGCCGATCAGCTTGATGCCCGGCGAGTACGTCGCGATCAGATGGAAGGCATGCCGGCTGGACCTGCGATAGTCGTCGTTGACCGAGTCGAAGATCTGCTGGTTGCGTGCCTGACGGCGGTACGCCTGAACCGCCCGGATGCCCCGCATCGACTCGACGAAATGGACGATGACAAGCGCCATCGCCTCCCGGGTACGCCGATACGCGGACGCCGAGGCCCGGGCGAACCAGCGGGACAGCCAGAACAGCAGCGGGAAGGCGAGCAGTGTCACCGAGGCCAACGGCAGGTCCAGCCAGAGCAGGATGCCGGCCACCGAGACGATCGTCAGGGCGGCCATGACCAGGCTCTCCACACCACCGTCGACCAGCTCGGCGATCGAGTCGATGTCGCTGGTCAGGCGCGAGATCATCCGGCCTGACGTGTACCGCTCGTGGAAAGCCACAGGCAGGTGCAGGAAGTGCGCGTACACCCGGCGACGCAGGTCGAGCAGGACGGCCTGGCCGATGCGGGCGGAGAGGGCGAGGAAGCCCCGCCGGGCCAGGTACTCGACGCCCGTCGCGGCGGCGAACGACACGGCCACGGTGATCAGCGGGCCGGGCTCGCCGGCCCGGAGTGGTTCGATCGCCCGGTCGATGCCGAGCATGACCAGGTACGGCCCGGACATGGCGGCGGCGTTCTGGGTCAACAGCAGCGCGACCGCCCCGCCCAGCCGCACCCGGTGCGGTCGCAGCACGTCCGCCAGCAGTGCCCGGCTGCGGGCACGGAGCCGGGCGACCGCTGCCGGATCGGCGTCCTCGGCGAGGCTGCGGTCGGCGTGCGGATCCGGTGCCACTCCCCGCCAATGGTCCGGGTCGGCCTCGGGCGGTGGATCCGGCACGGCCGACGTGGCGGTCACGAGAGGACCAGGGGAGAGTCGCCAGGCGCCGGATCGGTGGATGCCGGTGTTCCGGCGATCGACGGTACGGCCGGCTCGGCGGAGAGCAGTCCACGATAGGTGGGCACGCTGGCGAGCAGTTCGGTGTGGGTGCCGACGGCGGTGATCCGGCCGTGCTCCAGCAGCGCCACCCGGTCGGCCAGCGCGATGGTGGAGGGACGGTGCACCACCAGCAGCGCTGTGGTGTTCCGCAGCACCCGCTTCAGTGCCGACTCCACCAACGCCTCGGTGTGCACGTCGAGCGCGGAGAGTGGATCGTCGAGCACGAGCACCGCCGGTCGGATCAGCACCGCCCGGGCCAGGGCGAGTCGTTGCCGCTGGCCGCCGGAGAGCGACAGGCCCTGCTCCCCGAGCCGGGTTCGCAGGCCCCACGGCAGGTCGTACGCGAACTCCGCCTGGGCCAGCGCCAGGGCGGCCCGGACCTCGTCCTCACCGGCGTCGGGTCGGCCCAGGGTGAGGTTCTCCCACACCGACATGGAGAACAGGGTCGGCTCCTCGAAGGCGACCCCGACCAGGCCGCGCAGCGAAGCCAGCCGCAGGTCACGCAGATCGTGCCCGTCGAGGGTGATGCGGCCGGCAGTGACGTCGTGCAGCCGGGGTACCAGGGACAACAGGGTGCTCTTGCCGCTGCCGGTGGCACCCACCACGGCAAGGGTCTCGCCGGGCTCGACGGTGAGGTCGAGGCCGCGCAACACCGGGACGGCGCCCTCCGGATAGCGGAAAGCCACCCCCTCGAAGCGGAGTCGACCGCGCACCGTCGAGCGCGCCAGGGCGACGGCGACCGGCGGGTCCACGATGGCCGGCCGGGTGTCCAGCACCTCCTGGATGCGGTCGGCGGCGGTGGCCGCCTCCTGGCCGTTGGCGATGATCCATCCCAACGACTGCACCGGCCAGATCAGCATCAGCTGGAGGCTGACGAAGGCGACGAGCTGGCCGATGGTGAGCCGGTCACCGGCGACAGCAGCGGCACCGGCGACCAGGACCATGCCCAGGGTCAGGTTGGGCACCAGGTCGAGCAGCGCGGAGGTGCGGGCGAGCAGCCTGCCCTTGCCGATCCCGGTGTCGTGCAACGCTTTGGTGCCGGCGGCGAACCGGGCGGCGAGCTGCGGGCCCCGGCCGTACGCCTTCATCGTGCGGAGGCCCTGCGCGGTCTCCTCGACCAGGGTGGCCACGTCGCCCTGCTGGTCCTGCATGCGACGGGACGCGACGTGGTAGTGCCGGCCGAAGCGGCGGGCGATCAGGAAGAGCGGCACCGCGCTCGCTGCCACCAGCAGGCCCAGCGCAGGGTGCAGCCGGATCAGCAGCACCACCACGACCAGATAGGTGACCACGTTGAGAATGAGGAAGAACAAGCCGAAGGAGAGGAACCGGCGCAGCACCGACAGATCGCTCGTGATGCGGGAGAGCAACTGCCCGGACGGCCACCGGTCGTGGAAACTGGCCGACAGCTGTTGCAGGTGGGCGTAGACGTCGGTGCGAATCGCCGCCTCCATCGCCACCGAGGACGACGACTGCACCCACCGGCGAATGAAGATCAGCAGGGCCTCGGCCAGCCCCAGCAGTAGCGCCAACCCGGCCAGCACGAACAGCCCGGTCAGGTCACGTCGGGCCACCGGCCCGTCGACCACCTGCTGCGCCACCAGGGGTACGGCGATGCCCGCGCCGGTGGCGGCGAGACCGGCCACCATCAACCAACCGAACTCGAACGCGTGTGGACGCAGGTAACGTCGCAGCCGCCAGAGGTTGCGCAGGGGATGTCTACGGACCTCGCCCCGGTCGGCCGGGCCGCCGTCGCTCCCCGCAGCCACTACCCGACGGTAGCTGCGTCGGTCTTGGTCGATGTCTTCCGCTCCAGGGTGTAGGCCGGAAGTAGGTCTCGCACCAGGATTCCCAGTGCTTCGGCGATGCGCTGTGTGTCATCCAGTGTGATGGGGACTGTGGCGCGTGGCGAGATACGAACGGACACCCATTGCCCGTTCTGGCCGAGCCGTCTGGCCAGCTCGCGTTGGCTGATGCCGAGGCGTCCCATCCAGGCGCGGATTTCGGTGGCTACGTCCGCCGAGAGGCTGGCGGCCCCGTCCGGTGCTGTCATGGCCTGAATCTTAGCGGCTCACCCTTAACGGTCAAGGCATGAACATCAATGGATCTCCCGTGCCTTGACAATGTCAGGCTGAGCCTGACACTATCTCGGTCATGAGCAACACGATCGTCAACGCCATATCTTCTGAGGTGCGGGCTGAACTTGCCAGGCAGCGCCGCCCGCAGCGGGAGATCGCCGACCGGCTCGGCATCTCCATTCAGCAGGTGTCCCTCCGTCTGCGCGGCGAGGTCGAGTGGCGGGTCTCCGAGCTGATCCAGGTCGCTGATCTGCTCGGTGTGCCGGTCGCCCAGTTCCTGCCCGCACCGGCCGCGAGCGCCGCATGATCACCCGTCCCGGAAACGTCGGTACCCGCAGCAGCGCGCCCGACTTCCTCGCCCCCGACGTACAGCCCAACTGCAAGGGCGTCGACCCGGGCGCGTTCTTCGGCTCCGACGCCGACCAGAAGGCCGCCGCCCGGATCTACTGCGGCCCCTGCCCGCTGCGGCGCGGCTGCCGGGCGTGGGCCCTCGACCAGGGCTCCGACCTGTACGGGGTGTGGGGCGGGACGACGCGCAACGAGCGTCGCCGGATCGCCCGGCGTCGCGGGAGGGCCGCCGCGTGATCGCCGCGATGGCCACTCACGCCCGCACTACCCCCGCCGGCCGCGCCGCCCTGGCCCTCATCTGGGTCGGGCTGCTCATCGCGACCTGGGGGATCTGGCAGCTCCAGCAGGAGTTGCGCCGCCACCCGCTGGCGGCCTGACAAGACGCGAGCCCCCGACCGCACCACCGGCCGAGGGCTCCACCGGACCCACCTACCCCAAGCAAGGAGTCCAGATGTCCACCAAGACTATCCGTCCCGGTCTGACCGCCGCGACGCGCGTCGGCCGCGAACTGCTCGCCGCCGGCTGGGTGTACGACGCCACCACCGAGGTCGATGGTGGTGCCGTCGAGCGGATCCTGCTGCACCCGTCGGGCCGGCAGATCACTGCCACCAGCAGCCGCGACGGCGACAGCACCAAGCTGACGATGACCGGGCTGTCGCTGGAGGACGTGGCGGACGCGATCACCGCCGCCGGCCTCACCGCGACCGCCGAAGCCGCGCCGGAGCACTACCACTCCGGCGGCACGCTGGGCGGCCCGGGCGACACCGCCGCCCGGTGTGCGTGCGGCGTGGTGTTCTCCGGGTTCGACAGCCAGGCGGAGGCGCTGGCGGTGCTGAACGAGCACATCGCCAACCCGGTGCCGGCCGAAGCCACCGGCCCGCAGACCGTCCAGCACAAGCTGGCGGCCGAGCTGATCCGCCTCGCCCGTGACATCGTCCGCCTGGACCTGCCCCTCAAGGACACGATGTGCGGCGAGCTGGCGCTCGGGGTGCTCGCCAGCCGCGCCGACCTGGAGAAGTGGGCCGCCTACCTCGGCAGCACGATCGACACCGGCCCCGCCAACAACATCCCGGTCACGCAGCACCGGATCCTGCTGGACGGCCGTCCGTACGGGGCGTGGCTGACCGTTCGAGCGCAGATCCGGCCGGACGAGCCCACCGAGGTGGAGCGGCTGCGGGCTGAGGTCGCCCAGCTCCGCGCGCAGGTCGCCGGGGGTGAGCCCCGATGACGATGCCCGACGGCACCCCGCAGGGCCCCTGGCACCCGATCCACCACCCGGTCGGCTTGGACTTCGACCGCGCCGACACCGAAGGCGTCGACGCCGTCCGGTCGCAGCCGCTCGGTATCGGCGGAGAGCCGCTGCCCGGCCGCAACGCCCCGATCACCGTGCCCGGCCTCGCGTGCGGGCACATCGAGGGCGACCTCCACGACGACGAGTGCGCCTACTGGCGGGGCGTCGCATCCGGTGAGTACGCGGCCCCGGTGGTGCACCTGCCACCGTACGACCTGCGTGACCTGCGGGCCCGGGGTGTGACGGCCGCCGAGCTGCACCGCGCCGAACACGGGCGAGGTGCCGCGTGACGCCCCGGCCGAGCACCCACAACCCGATCACCAAGTCGTACGCCATCGACCAGATCACCGACATCGAGCAGCTGCGCAAGGTCGCCCACCGCATGTGGGAGGCGCTCGTTGCCTGCAGGGCCCAGGGAGAACACAGCTTCCGGGTGGCGGTCGGCGACGACACGTGCGAGCCGTGCCAAGCCGCTATCGATGGCGACCCGGACGCGTTCGGCTGCGACCACCACCGGACCTGGCAGAGGCTGGTCGACCGCGGCTTCGGGAGCGTGTGATGGCCTCCCTCGATCACCTGCTCGTGACCGGTGTGCTGCTCGCCGCCGTCGGCGTCGCCGTGCTCGTCATCGTGCTGGTCGACTCCCGCCTCGACCTGCGGGCCGCCCGCCACGACCTCGCCGAGCGAGAGCGGGAGCTGGCTGAGGCCCGCCGTACCGAGATCGACCTCCGCGCCGAGGTCGACCTGCTGAACGCGGCCTGCGACCGGCAGACCCGCCGCGTCGAGCAGCTGCGCGACGAGCTGGACGTCCTCACCCGCCCGGGTGGGGCGGGGCTGGTCGCCGAGATGACCGCCTGGCTGGGCGAACTGCCCGGCACCGACGAGCGGGAGTACCCCCGATGAGCATCGCGTCCATCCTGCGCGGCCACACCAGCGAGCAGTACATCGGCCGGCACCGCCGCGAAACCGTCCAGCCGGCCGCCGCCGACTGGTCCCCGCTGCACCCCGCCGACCGGGCCGCCCTCGCCCCCACCTACTGGGCCGACCGGCACCTGCCCGCCGGACCCGACGAGCGCACCGCCCACCACGACCTGGCCGCCATCGAGCGCGTGCGCGCCGCCGCCCAGGGCCAGCCCGTCACCTGGGGCGAGGTGATGGCCGAGCTGCGCGACCAGCTCGACCAGACCGCCCCCACCGAGCAGTTGCCCGCCGTCACCGGCGAGCAGCCCGACCCGGCCGAAACCGCCGTCGACCAGATCTTCACCGACGTCATGACCACGGAGCACACCCGATGACCCAGCAACCCCGCTTCCAGCTCACCCCCGAGCAGTACGAACGCCTCACCATGCCCCTCGACACCAACCGGGTCGGGAAGAACCCGAAGGGCTTCTCCCACCTGGAGGCGTGGGACGTCCGCCGGTGGCTGATCCGCGTGTTCGGCTTCGGCTCCTTCGACATCGAGACCATCAGCCTCGACCTGGTCAAGGAGATCGAGCACCCGGCCCGCCGCCGGAAGGACAAGAAGGGCACTGAGTACGGCGACCCCTACGTCCCGTGGACGGTGGTCTACCGGGCGCAGGTCCGGCTCACCGTCTACGACCAGTTCGGCGGCAAGGTCGTCCTCGAGGACGGAGCGTGCGGCGACTCCACCAACCAGCCGTCTCTCGGTGACTGCCACGACAACGCCTCCAAGACCGCGCTCAGCCAGGCGTTGAAGCGGTGCGCGGTCAACCTCGGAGACTGCTTCGGCCTGTCCCTGTACAACGGTGGCGGTGCCGCTCCGGTGGTCCTGCGGTCGCTGGTGGCCCCGGAAGCCGAGGTGTCGGCAGCGGCGGCCGAGCTGCCCGCCGAAGACGCCCCGGTCCGTCCGGAGCCCGGCACCGAGCCGGCGCCCGTCGACGAGCAGCACCACGAGCCGCCGGCCGCGCCCAACGAGCGTCCGGTGGCGGACCCGCCGGCCGCCGAGCCCCGCCCCGCACCGACGGCCAACGGCGTCCGCGACTGGACGCTGCACCCCGACCGCACCGCCAGCGGCATCCGCCAGGCCGCCACGAAACTCCTCGCCGAGCACCCGGCCGTCGCCGCCGCACGGATCACCAACGAACACGGCGACGACGAGCAGCTGTCCGTCCTGATGGACCGCCGCGCCAAGGAGCTGGAGCCGAAGGCGGCACAGCCCACCGAGTACGAAGAGCGGCGCCGCAAGCGCATGTTCGCGCTGCTCGGTGACCTCGGGTACCGCGAGCCGGAGCAGTACCGCGACGTCCTCGGGAAGGTCCTCCAGCGGAGCGTCGAGTCGTCGCGGGACCTGACGGCCGCCGACGTGGAGGACGTGATCGCCGCTCTGGTGCAGCGGAAGCGTCAGCTCGCCGGGCAGGGGGCTCCGGCATGAGCCTCAAGCCCACCGACGAGCAGCAGCAGGTCATCGACGCCTTCACCTCCGCCGACCGGCCCACCATCGTCGTGCAAGCCGGCGCCGGCTGCGGCAAGAGCAGCACCCTGAAGATGGCCGCCAAGGCGCAGCCGAACCGCAAGGGCCTGTACGTCGCGTACAACAAGGCCCTCGCCGTCGAAGCCCGCGGCGACTTCCCGCCGGCCGTCGACTGCCGCACCGCCCACTCCCTGGCGTTCGGGCCGGTCGGCCGCCACTACCGCGACCGCCTCAACGGGCCCCGCGTGCCGGCCAAGCAGGCCGCCGAGTTCCTCGGCTTCAACTCCCCGGTGCAGATCGCCGGTGAGCTGGCCCCACTCGCCCCGACCACCCTGGCCCGGCTCACGATGGACCTGGTCGGCAAGTTCCTCAACTCCGCCGACCCGGAGCCGGCCGCCGACCACGGCCCCCGCGTCGACGGGTACTCCCGCACCGACAACAAGGCCCTGGCCGAGTACCTGGTGCCGTACGCCCGCAAGGCGTGGGATGACCTTCAGCTCCAGTCCGGCGGCAAGCTGAAGTTCAGCCACGACTGCTACCTGAAGCTCTACCAGCTCAGCAGGCCGCGGATCCCGGTCGACTACGTCCTCCTCGACGAGGCACAGGACCTGTCGCCGGTCATGGCCAGCCTGTTCCACTTCCAGGACCACGCCCAGCGGATCATGGTCGGGGACTCCGCCCAGGCCATCTACGGCTTCCGGGGCGCGATCGACGCCATGAAGAAGTTCGTGGCGGACCAACGGCTCACCCTCAGCCAGTCGTTCCGGTTCGGCGCGGCCATCGCCGACGAGGCCAACAAGTGGCTCGACCTGCTCGACGCCCCGCTGAGGCTCCGCGGCTTCCCGCCGGTCAACTCGACGGTGGTGTCGATGGCGGGCGACGCGCGGGCGGTCCTGTGCCGGTCCAACGCCGGTGCCATCGCCCAGGTGATGCACGCCGCCGCCGCCGGCCGACGGCCGGCGCTGGTCGGTGGGGGAGACGACATCCGCCGTCTCGCCGAAGCCGCGCAGGACCTGCTCGCCGGCCGCCCCACCACCCACCCCGAGCTGGTCGCCTTCAAGAACTGGGACCAGGTCCGCGAACACGCCACCCACGACGACGCCAGCGGCAACCTTCAGGTACTGGTCAAGCTGATCGACGACCACAGCCCGGAGCAGATCATCCGGGTGGTCGCGAGCCTGGTCGACGAGCGCAGCGCCGACCTGGTGATCTCGACGGCGCACAAGGCCAAGGGCCGGGAGTGGGACACGGTCCGGATCGCCGGGGACTTCCGCGAGCCGCGGATCGACCCGGTGACGCGACGGGTGAAGCTGGTCGCCGACGAGCTGATGCTCGCGTACGTCGCGGTGACCCGGGCCCGGCAGGTGCTCGACCGGCAGGGTTTGGCATGGGTGGACTGGCTGGCCCGCCCGGTGCGGGCGAGACAGCATCCGGAGCACGCGATCCTGCCGGATGCCCCGGACCCGCTCGACGACCTGGCCGACGAGCTGACCGGTACGACTCCGGCGCCCGTCCCGGCGGTCAGCGGGCACCGGTCCTGCTGCTGGCTGTGCACGCCGTCCCTGCGTGACGCCTGGCCCGCCCCGGTTGCTGCCGGAGGGCACCGTGGATAGCCACCGCAGCCCCGGGGCCGGTACGCCGGCCCCGGGGGGCCTCGCCCGCCTCACCCACATCACCGACCAGCTCACCGCCGCACTGCACGACCTGGTGCAGCTGGTCCGCGACCACCGCGACGCCCACGACTGCCCACTCACCGGAATCCCCTGCGCGGGGCCGTGGGCCGCCGAGCAGGTGCTGGCGATGAGTCCCATGCAGCGTGCCGGTCTGCTGACGCTGGCGGCGGTGGAGCTGGAGGCGCTCGGCTACGGCCGACCGACCGCCGAGGACGCGGTCTGGCCCGCTGACCCGGCCGGAGGTGGCCGATGAGCGCCCGGTCCCTACCCAACCTGGCCCGGCAGCGGGTCGCCGTACCGATGGCGATCGGCCGCTGCAAGCTCTACGGCGACCCGATCCGGTCTGGTGAGGCCACGGTGTGGCTTACCCGGCCGATGGGTCTGTCGCACGTCGAGTGCAAGCAGCGCGCCGACGCTGCGGCCGACCAGCCCGGTGGTGCCTGATGGCCCGCCGTGCACGCCCGCGGCCCCGCCGAGGCCGCCAGACCGTCAAGTCCCGGCTCGCCCCCTGCATCTACCGGGCCGAGCCGACCCTGCCCGACCCAACCGACGCCGACCACCCGCTGTGCGTCTGCGGCCTGGCCTACCGGCATGTTCGGCACACCCTGCCCGACACGTCCGAGGCCCAGGCCGAGCACCTGCGCCGCATCGGAGACGACCGATGACCGGCCTGTGCCTCACCCTCCCCGCCGACTGGTGGGACCTCGGCGACGACGGCAACCGGCTCGCTCTCGCCATCTGCCGTGTCTGCCCCGCCCGGGGCGCGTGCGCGGCCGACACGGCGGAGGCGGAGGCCGGCGTCATCCGAGCTGGCGTCGCCTACCTGGAGCGGGGCGGCATCGCCCCGATCTGCCAGTGCGGCTACCCCGACGACAAGCGGCCGGACCCGCGGCGCACCACCGTCCTGTGCCGCCGGTGCCACGTCCCGCAGGTGCGGGCGTGGCGGCAGGACCGGCGCCGCTACTGGGCCGAGTACTACCGCCGTCGCCGCGAGGCGACCGCCGACACCGCACCTACGACCGAGGAGAAAGCCGCATGAGCACAACATCCCTGCCCCGCATCCCCAAGACGTTCGGCGCTGGAGCCAGCGTCGCCGTCCGCCTGCCCTTCGGTGAGGGGTCCGTCGCTCACCGCGTCAAGTACGACCCGCGCCCCAACGGCCGGTTTTACCGCGGCGAGGAGCAGACCTCGCTGGTGCCGCTCGCCGCCTGCGCACCGGAGGACGACCCGTGCGTGGAGCTTTCCGGCGGTTGGGCGGACCACCAGGGCGCTCAGGCGTGCACCGAGGACGCCTGCTTCCCCGACGCGGAACCCCGCTGACCGGCTGGCCCGGGTCTACCCCTGGGCCCGGGCCAGCCCACCGCACCGACCCGCACAACAGATCAGGAGCCACCGGGTGAGCTACCAGGCCGTGCAATGGGCCCTCGACAGAGCGCCCATGCTGCGGACCGACAAGGGCAAGCCGGACGCCACCGCCCGCGCCGTCCTCGTCGCCCGCGCCGAGCGCGCCGACGAGCACGGACGCGACTCCCACGCCGCCATCGCCGACGTCATCTGGCGCACCGGCTACGACGAGCGGACCGTCCAGCGCGCCGAGGAGCGCCTGGAGGCCGCCGGCCTGTTGGTCCGCGACGGCGTCACCCGGTTCGGCACCATCCGGTGGAACCTCGACATGACCAAGGTCCGTGACGAGTCGGAGCGGGCCGAGATCGAGGCCGCCATCGCGAAGCGGAAGGCCGACAACGCGGCCCGGGAACGGGCCCGCCGGGAGCGTCAGCGGGCCGCCCGGACCGCCGCCGACGACAACCACCGTGTGGATTCTCCGTCCACACGTGTGCACGGAAACAGCACACGTGTGGATTCTCCGTCCACACGTGTGGATTTTGACTCCACACGTGTGGACGGAACGCCCCCCGAACCACCCACGAACCGTCCGGGAACCACCCGAGAAACCACCCAGGAACCCTCCTCTGGGGGCACGCTGCCCCCAGACCCCCTGCGACCCCAGTCGCCTACGGCTCCTGGGAACGGGATTGAAAGCTCACTCTCTGACGACGGCCAGCAACCACCTCAGCCTGAGACCGCAACTCACGACCGCGCGCGCGAGACCGAACCGGCCGGGCCGCCGAACCTCCGCCTGGTCGTCGACAACGCTGCACCGGGCAAGGGCTTCGGGTTCTGCCTCGCCTGCCACGCCGAAGGCCACACGACCCTCGCCGTCGACCCGGTGAGCGGTGACGCCTGCCTCTCCCACATCCGGAGCGCCGGATGAGCACCCTGCCCCGGCACCGCACCCCCGGCGAACGCCGCGCCCAGCAGTCCGCCCAAGCCGCCATCGCCCGCGCCCAAGCCCGAGCCACCCCACCCCCGGCACCCGACCCCACCGACCCATGGGCCGGCGCATGGCCACCCAGCCCCGCCGCCTGGCGCACCCGCTGCCGACAAATCCGCCAAGAAGCCGAGGAGAACCGCCATGGCTGAAATCCGCACCATCCGCACCGCCCGCAAACCCCACCGCTGCGACACCGACACCGGCCACCGCTGCCGCACCACCATCCAGCCCGGCCAGCGGTACCTCATCGCCGCCATGCCACCCAACAGCGAACTCGGCAACACCGGCTGGTGGGTCGTGAAGATCTGCCAGCCCTGCGCCGAGCAGTACGGCACCGCCATCGACGAGCAGGCCACCCCGCTCGACACCACCACCCGCGCCCGGCGCCCACGCACCCGGGCAGCCCGGCACCGCCCCGCACGCCGCCACGTCGACGAGCCCCGCCTCCACCGACCCGTCGTCGACGTCCACCTCCCCGCACACGACATCGCCTGAGGAGCCCGCAAATGACCTTCCTCGACGCCATGCACGCCGACGACTACGCCCAGGCCGAAGGCCGCGCCGCCACCGCCGAAGACGAACTCAGCGAAGCCCTCGACGAGCTCCGCGAGGCCCGCACCGACCGCGACCGATACGCCGCGATCCTCCACGCCACCGCCGAAGCCCTCCACCACCCCAAAGCCGTCATCAACGGCCTCCCCGCCGCCGCAGCCGAGACCCACGACGCCGCCCACAACCTCGCCGCCCAGCTCGACAAGGCCACCGCCCACGCCGAACACCTACGCGACCAGATCGCCGACCTCACCGACCAACGCACCCTCCTGCGCCGCCAGATCGACGGCCTCACCGCCGACAACACCAGCCTGCGCAAAGCCAACACCGCCTACGCCAACGAGAACGCCCGACTCCGGCAACAGGCCACCCCGCTCGACACCACCACCCGCGACCGCATCGCCGCCGACGCCCTCAACTGGGCCGCCAACCACATCGACCCCAGCGACCGCCTCGAACCCCTCGACGAGCAGCACGCCATCACCCTCGCCACCTGGCGCGGCACCGCCACCAACCTGCGCTTCTGGGCCGACCAGGTGCTACGCGGCTACATCGAGCCCCGACCGGCCGGAAGCCCCCCGCACGTCACCGCCGTCGCCTCGGTTCCGCCATCCCGCGCGCAGGAGACCGACCAGCAGCTGCGGAACCGGATGGAGCAGGCCATCCGCGCGCGGCTCGGCAAGGCATGGCCGGCGACTGGACGGGCGGTGGCCGCATTCGGCGACGAAGTGTTCCTCGACCAGATCGCCGCCGTCGCTGCGGTCGCCGCCGTCGAGGCCCTGGGCGAGCAGGCGGAGGGCTGACCGGTGATCGTCCTCAGCGTCATCTGCCGCGCCGTCGACCACGAAACCACCGAGGCCCGCGCCGCCGGCTGCGTCTGCCCTGAGGAGTGGGGCAAGCCCTACCGGCCCGCCCCGACGAAGCCGAAGAAGGCCCGTGGGCGCTACGTGCCCGGGCGCGAGCACAACAAGAAGGGCGCGCACCGCACCACCGTCACCGAGCCGGACTGGGTTGCCGTCGAGCGTGCCCTCGGCGGTGACCGGACCTTGGTGCTCGCCAAGTGCGAACGCGACGAAGCGATGGACCGCGTCGACCGGCATGGTGCGTCCGCCCGCCAGGTCGCGATCCGCCTCGGCCTGTCCGCCCGCACCGTGCAACGCCGTCGCGCCGAACGCAACGCCACCACCCGCACCGCCTGAGGAGTCACCGTGCTGTCGCCGCACCACCTCCACGCCACCGCCGCCGCCTGGTCCCTCCAAGCGGCACGCGCCGCCCTCGTCCGCCGCGCCATCGCCGAAGCCCGACAGCGCGGCGACGACCTGATCGCCGCCGGCCCCATCTCGTCCCCCGTCTACGGCACCCGCCACCCCGTGGGCGGCCACGGCGACCCGGTCAGCGCCACACTGACGCTCGACCACACCCCAGCCAGGGTCACCAGATGGGGCGAGCTGGTCTCGCGCCTCGACGGCCGTCTCGGCTGGCTCGCCCGGCAGATCGGCGCCACCCCCAGCATCTGGACCCAACTGGAGTGGGTCATCGACACCCTGCCCGCACTCCAACCCGGCACCGCCCGCGTCGTCCACCGACACCTCGCCGACGAGGACACGTGGGTGCGCGCACTACCCATCGCCGTCCCGCCATCCACCCGGCCGCTGCCCGGTGTCGCCTGCCCCCGCTGCGGCGTCCGGCAGCTCACCGTCCACTGCGCCGGCCCGGTCGACGGCTGGACCGTCACCTGCGTGTGCCTGTGCGTCGGTGCCGGCTGCCCGTGCGGCATGGCCGGCGCGGTCGAAGGGGTGGCGCACATCTGGCCCCGGACTGCGGTGATCGGCGCGGTCGCGGGGGCCACACCGACCCGAGCAACCAACTGACCCGAGAGGACCAAGCGTGAAGAAGTTCCGCAAGAAGCCCGTGGAGATCGAAGCCATGCAGCTGATCGATGACCTCGGCAACCACGTCGCCATCGCTGACTGGATCCGCAGCCACGGCGGCAACGTGGTCATGCCGGCCGTTGACCCGTTCCTGTACATCGACACGCTCGAAGGCCGGATGCGCGCCGACATCGGCGACTACGTGATCCGAGGGGTCAAGGGCGAGTTCTACCCGTGCAAGCCCGACATCTTCGAGGCGACGTACGAGCCCGCCTGACCGCCCTTGGCCCGGGGTGTGCACCCGCCCCGGGCCACCCCGACCGAGAGGACCGACCGATGGACGACACGACGCAGACCGTCTACATCAGCATCGGCAACAGCGACGACAAGCTCACCCAGAACTTGTGGGCGCACTTCTACGCACTGGTGGAGTACCACATCCGCGACCATGCCCAGCAGATTCACGGCCGGTGGCAGTCAGTGCCGTCCGACCCCTGGCAGAACGCGTGCTGGTGCATCCAGATCGCGCCCATGCACGCCGAAGAGTTGAGGCGCAAGCTCGCCCGAGAGGCGAAGGCGTTCCGCCAGGATTCGATCGCCTGGGCCGTGGCGAACACCGAGTTCCTCGGAGCCGAATCGTGAGGTGGCTCCGACGGTGGCGGCAACGCCGCGCTTGCTTCCACCACGACTGGCGGACCGGGGAGTCGTGGATTGCTGACCAGATCGTTGACGCTGGCCGCGCGAAGCACTTCTGGTGCACCCGCTGCGGCCGGTACTGGACCTGACGGATGCCACCAGAAGTTCCGTTCTGTTGGCCTACAATGGACGCTGTGACCAACGCTCTCGCCACCCTGGACGAGCCTGCCGACCACCTCGGCAGGCTCGTCGCCGCATTCCTGGCCGGCCGCCGATCCCGCCTCACCGCCGAGGCGTACGCCCGCGACCTCACCAGCTGGCTCGGCTGGTGCCACACCAACGCCGTCGACCCGCTCGACGCCTGGCCCGCCCACATCCAACTCTGGCTCACCCACCTCGCCGAGCAGCGCCGCGAGGCCGGCAACACCCGCGCCCGCCGGCTCGGCGCCGTCTCCAGCTGGTACGGCTGGCTCATCCGCCACCAAGCCGCACCCCGCAACCCCGCCCTCCTGGAACGCGAAGAGCGGCCGGTCCGCGCACCCCGCAAGGCCCCGGCGTTGTCCGACCAGCAAACCGCCGCACTACTCGCCGCCGCCGACCTCGACAGCCGCCGCGCCGCCGCCATCGTCTACCTGCTGCTCTACACCGGCATCCGCGTGGGCGAGCTGCTCGGCGCGACCACCGCCGACCTCGGCGAAGACCGCGGGCACAGCGTGCTGCACATCCGGGGCAAGGGCGGCAAGCTGCGGGTCGCCTCGCTGGTGCCGCCGGTGATGCTGCGACTCCACGCCTACCTCGCCGAACGCCCCGACATCGCCGGCACCGCACTGGTGCCCGCCGAGCAGGCCGGCACCGGCGGGCCTCGCCCCCTGGTCGCCACCGCCAACGGTCGGCCGCTCGACCGCAAGGAAATCCGTCGGCTCCTGCGCCGGTTGGCCCGGAAGGCCGGTCTGCCCGAGGTGCTCGCCGACCGGATCAGCCCGCACTCAGCCCGCGCCACGTTCGCCACCTCCGCTCTCGACGCCGGAGTGCCCGTCCGCGACGTGCAGTACGCGATGGGCCACGCCAGCCCGGTAACCACCGAGGGGTACGACCGGTCGACACTCAGCCCGGATCGCAGCCCGGCCTACCGACTGTTGACCAGGTTCGGGAGCGGTACCGTCGAGACGTGATCACGATCCAGGGTCGCGAGTGGGGCACACCCGCCGAGCTGGCCGCAGCCCTCGGCTCCGACGTCACCGAGGGCATGATCCGCCGGTGGCGTGACCGCAAAGGCTTGACCACCGTCGCCGGCTATTCACCCCTGGACGAAACGGCCCGCATCGAGCGTGACGCGCGACTCAGCGGACGCGGTCGGCCGCGTCGAGTTGACGTTGGAGCCGCCCTGGTCGCATGATTTGTTCACTCGGCCGTACAGGCGGAGTGTGCCCACAGCCCGGACGGAGACCCCCAGGGTCCGCCGGGCTGTCGTGCGTCCGGGGGACGGCCGGCGCGCAAGGGGTGCGGGTAAGCGGGCAGGCCGGAGGTGCGACCGGTCTGCCCGCACCCGAAGCGACGTGGAGCAGCTGGTAGCTCAGAACAGGGTGGCTTCGGTCAGTTCCGTTGCCGCAGGAGCAGGTACCACGCGGACGCTGTACGCCTGACCTCGTTGGTGCGTTCGCTCGGCGTGGCAGTTCGCGCAGACCACCTCGCAGCGGGCAACCTCCGCCGCGATGCGCGATAGGGCGATGTTCCGCCGGCCAGCGTCGCCGATGGTGAACGCCTTCTCGCCCGGCGAGTGATCGAACTGCATGACGTAATACGGGTACTGGATGCCGCAGTCGGCGCACGGCTTGCTCTTGGCCTCGCGGAGTAGAGCCTTTATCGCCTCACGGTTCTTCTTCCGGTGTGCGGCGGCCCGTGCTTTGTAGATCTCGCGGTTGGCCTCGTAGTGGGCTTTCGCTAGTCGTCGCTGGTCTTCGGGGTTGGCGTACGGCACCCAAGGATCATAGCAACGCAGCGCAGTTTGAGCCCCGTCCCCGGTTCGAACCCGGGCGTCGCCACCATCACCACCGGACAAGGCGCCGGAGGCCACCAATGACCAAACCCAAGCCCGTCGGCCCCGACGACCACGAGCTGGTCCGCGAGCTGCACGCCCAGCACCTCAGCCGCAACGAGATCGCCCGCCGCATCGGCCGGTCCGGCCGCACCGTCTCCCGGATCGCCGACCATCTGGGCCTGACCTTCGAGCGCGGCGATCTAGTGAAGGCCGCGACCGAGGCCCGGAAAATCGACGCCCGGGCCAAGCGGGCAGCACTGGCCAACGCTCTCCTCGACGACGCCGAGCGGATGCGCCGGCAGCTCTGGCAGCCGGCGGACTACGTCGACCACGGCGGCAAGGAGTTCATCCGCGTCGACTGGACGACGCCCGAGCCGACCTTCGCCGACAAGACGAAGATCATGCAGGCTGTCGGCATCGCCGTCGACCGTGCGGTCAAGCTCGACGAGTACGACGCCGACCCCGGCATCGACGCCGCCAAGAGCATGCTCGGCGCCCTCGCCCGCGGCCTGGGCGCCGCGTACGACCAGCTGACCCAGGCCGAGGCCGCCAGCGATGGCGGTTGACCTCGACGCCATCAGCCGTACCCTCTCGCCGATTCACCTGCGGAGCGTGGTCGAGTCCACCGCCCGCCTGAACATCTGGCAGGGCAGCGTCCGGTCCGGCAAGACGGTGTCGAGCCTGCTCCGGTTCCTCCTGGCCGTCGCCACCGCGCCAACCTCCGGCCGGGTGCTGCTCTTCGGCAAGACGAGGGAGAGCGTTGGCCGGAACGTGTTCGCGGTCCTCACCGACCCGGCGATCTTCGGCCCGCTTGCCCGGCTCACGAAGTACACCCCCGGCGCACCGACTGGCACCATCCTCGGCCGCCTGGTCGACGTGATCGGCGCGAACGACGCCAAGGCCGAGCCCAAGGTCAGAGGGCTGACGCTGTGCCTTGCGTACGGCGATGAGCTGACGACTGTGCCCGAGGCGTTCTTCACCCAGGTTCTGGCCCGGCTCAGCGTGGCCGGCGCGCAGCTGTTCGGCACCACCAACCCGGACGCACCCAACCACTGGCTGCGCAAGAAGTACCTGCTGCGGGTCGGTGAGCTGAACCTCCGCACCTGGCACTCCACGCTCGACGACAACCCGCACCTCGACCCGCAGTACGTTGCCGACCTGAAGGTCGAGTACGTCGGGCTCTGGTACAAGCGGTTTATCGAGGGCCGCTGGGTCCAGGCCGAAGGCGCTGTCTTCGACATGTGGGACGAGGACCGCCACGTCGTGCCGGTGCTGCCCGAGATCCACCGGTGGATCTCGCTGGGCATCGATTACGGTACCCGCAATGCCACCGCCGCCCTGGTCCTCGCGGTCGGCGCGGATGGCCATCTGTACCTGACCCACGAGTGGCGGCACGACCCGGCCACCGCCCGCCGACAGCTCACCGATGCCAGCCTGTCCCGCGAGCTGCGTGCCTGGCTGGACGGCCTGGAGGTGCCCGGCGGCGCTGGCCTGCGCGGGCTGCGGCCGGAGTGGACGGTGGTGGACCCGTCGGCGGCCTCGCTGCGGCTCCAGCTGCACGAGGACGGCATGACACCAGCCCTGGCCGACAACAGCGTGCTGGACGGGATCCGGCTCATGTCGTCGCTGCTCGGCAACGGTCAGCTCAAGGTGCACCAGTCGTGCCGGGGGCTGATCGACGAGATCCCCGGCTACTCCTGGGACGACAAGGCCGCCGAGCGGGGCGAGGACGCGCCGATCAAGGCCGATGACCACTCGATCGACGCCGCGAGGTACGCGATCAAGACCCCTGAGGTGCTGTGGCGCCCGCTGCTGCGGTCCGTCCACGCGTTCGCAGCCTGACCCGAGAGGACTCCCGTGGAGCGGGTCTGATGAACGATCTCGACGACGCCGCTGCGGCCCTCAACCCGCCGCAGTACGGCAACAGTCTGCACTTCCCCGCCTGCCGCGTCGGGTCGTGCACCGGCTGCCTGCCACCCCCGCCGCCGATCGAGCAGCCCCCGCCGCAGCTGGACCTCAGCCTGTTCCGCCCGCCACCGACCATGCGGATCCTCACGCGACCGCAGGACTGGGCGGCACCGGCCCGCGCGATCCTCCGCGAACGCGGGGCGTGGCGCACGTAACCACCACCGACCGAGGAGGGCCTGGTGCCGATCCCCACCGGCGGCACCTGGCCGCCACCCGCACACGCCCCCGCCTACTCCGCCTACCGCACCTGGGACGCCTGGTACGTCGGCGACCCGGCCGAGCTGGTCAAGGTCTACACCGAACGCCCCGCGGCCAAGGTCCGGCCCTCGCAGCTGGCGGGTGGCGTGGTCGGCATGCTGTCCCGCTTCCTGTGGGGCACCCCGCCCCGGGCCGGCCAGCGCGACACCCGCCTCCACGTCCCGGTGCCCGCCGACCTCGCGGCCACGTCCGCCGGGCTGCTCTTCGCCGAGCCCCCGGCCCTGGCCTGCGACAACACGGCGGCTCAGGAGGCAGTTGACCGGCTCATCGAGCACGGCCTCTACACCGTGCTCCGCCACGGCGCGGAGATCGGCTCCACCCTCGGCGACGTCTACCTCCGCCCCGTCATCGACCGCGACGTCGCTGCGGACCGGGCCATCGCCACCGCAGTGCCGGCCGACGCCGCGATCCCCGTCATCCGCTGGGGCCGCCTGCTGGAGGTCACCTTTTGGTCGACTGTGTACGAGAGCAGCGGCACGGTGCTGCGGCTCCTGGAGCACCACGACGTCATTAACGGCGCCGGCCGAATCACGTACGCGCTGCACCAGGGCACCGACCAAGAACTGGGCCGGCCCATACCGCTCACCGAGCACCCCGACGTCGCCCACCTCGCCGAGCTGCTCGACGAGACCGGATCGCAGCCGACCGGCCTCGACCGCCTCGACGTGGTCCGCATCCCCAACGCCGGCCCTCAGCGGCTCTGGCGCAAGCTGGGCCCGCTCAAGTACCACGGCCGCTCCGACATGGACGGCAACGAGCCGCTCTTCGACCGCATCGACGAGGTGTGGACGTCCTGGATGCAGGACATCCGCCTCGGCCGGGGCCGGATCACCGTGCCGGAGTACATGCTCCAATCCAACGGGCCCGGCCAGGGCGCCGTCTGGGACGCCGACCGCGAGGTGTACTCGGCGATCAACGCCATGCCCGGCCAGCAGGCCGGCACCGGCCTGACCGTCAGCCAATTCGCGATCCGGACCGCCGAACACAAGGCCACCCTCGACGAGCTGATGCAGACCGCGATGCGCCACGCCGGTCTCTCCGCCCAGACCCTCGGCGACGAAGGCGACGTCGCCATGACCGCGACCGAGGCGCAGAGCAGGGAGCGGCAGACGTTCGTCAGCCGCGGTGACCGGGTGACCACGTGGGCCCCAGCCCTGGCGGAGTATGTCGAGCTGCATCTCGCCCTGGAGCGCGCGCACTTCGCCGGTCCGGAAGAGGAGCGGCCCAACGTCGAGTTCGGCGACAGCATCACGGAGTCGCCGGAGCAGGTGGCCCGCACCGTGCAGCTCCTCGACGCCGCCACCGCCGTATCGGTCGAGACCAAGGTGCGGATGGTCCACCCGGATTGGGACGACGACCAGGTCCGCGAGGAGGTCGACAAGATCCGGGGCGATCAGCCGGCCCCGATCGAGGTCGGCGGTGCGCTCGGTGCACTGGCCGGCAACCAGCCCAACCGGGCCGAGGGCGACGAGGAGCCACCGCCGGCCGAGGAGTAGCCCATGGCGCTGACCGGCGACCAGATCGAGGCCATCAGCCGCAACGCCGTCGACCTCTACCGGGCCGCCGAGTCCGCGATCCTCGACGAGGTCACCCGCAGGCTCGCCGCCGGCCAAGACGCCCCCGACTGGGCCGTCACCCGCATCGGTGCCCTCGCGCAGCTGCGCACAGCAGTCGAGCGGATCCTCGCCCTGGTCGCCGACGAGAACGCGGAACGGCTACGGGAGCTGCTGGCCAGGGCGTACCGGACCGGACAGGGCATTGCCACCCGCGACCTGCCCGCCCAGCTGCTACCCCGCGACCTGGACGCGGCCGGCGCGGCTCGGGCGGCCGGAACCGTACCGCGGATCGCCGTCGTCGAGAACCTTGCGGCAGCCCTGGCGGCCGACGTCGGCGCGAAGCACTCCAACGTGCTCCGCCACGTCCTGGACGTGTACCGGCTGGTGATCTCGCAGGCGACCGGTGTGTCGGTGGCAGGTGGGATGACCCGCAGGCAGGCCAGCCAGTGGGCGTACGCCCGGTTCGTCGACCAGGGCGTGGTCAGCTTCACCGACGTGTCCGGGCGCCGCTGGCGGCTCTCCAGCTACGTGGAGATGGCCGTCCGCACGGTCACCCAACGCGCCGCAGTCCAGGGCCAAACAGACCGGCTCACGACGCTCGGGGTCGACACGGTCATCGTCTCCGACAGCCCACGCGAGTGCCCGCGCTGCCGCCCCTGGGAAGGCAAGATCCTCTCCGTCTCCGGTGGCGTACGGGGCCGGGTGCAGCTGCCCAGCATGGTCGGCGACGGCACAGTGACCGTGGACATCGCCGGCACGGTCGACGAGGCCCGCGCGGCGGGACTTCAGCACCCCAACTGCTTCCCCGGTGACGTCCTGGTCTTAGCGCCCAGCGGTGTCGTAGCGGCGGACGCCCGGCGGTATGAGGGTCCGATCGTCGTCGTCCACACAGCCAGCGGCAATGAGCTGCCCGTCACCCCAAATCACCCGGTACTGACGCCGGAAGGCTGGGTCGCGGCGGGACAGCTCCACGTAGGCCAGAGCGTCCTCCGCTACCGCGGCGACGTCGAGCGTGCGGCCGAGTGTGGACCAGACGATGAGCAGGTTCCAGCCCGCATCGGCGATGTGTTCGACGCGCTGCGGCAGGCGAGCCCGGTGGCGCCCATCCGCGTGCCAGTTGCCCCCGAACAGTTCCACGGCGACGGGTTCGGCTCCGATGTCGATGTTGTACTTACCGATGGCCTGCTGGGGGATGGAGCCTGGCAGAAGTGCCGCCACGGCGAGTTCGTCCGCCGTGGCGTGGGCACGGGTGCGCTGCTTGCCTCGGGCGCGCCGTTCGAGGTCGTCGGTGGTTCGGGCCATGCCGCGGACGGCATCGTGGGCGGCAGCGGCGAGCTGGCTGCGTTCCTCGCTGGTCATCCGGCCGGCGCGTCGCTCGGCGGCCTGGCCGCGGCTGATGGCGGCACCCCTGACGCGGATCCAGCGACTGACGCTGGCCTGGCTGATGCCGAAGCGGGCCGCGAGGTCGTACTGGCGCTCGCCGGAATGGTAGAGGCGGATCAGGTGGTCGACCTGGTCAGGCGTGAGTACGCGGGGCACGTGTACAACCTCCAGACTGGCGACGGTTGGTATGTCGCAAGTGGAATTGTAGTGCACAACTGCACGCACAGCCTCAGGGCGTACCTGCCCGGTGCGACCCGCCGCCCGGCCCGGCTCACCCCGAACGCCAAGGGGTACGAGGCCAAGGAGCGGCAGCGGGAGATCGAGCGCGGCATCCGCAAGTGGAAAGAGCGCGAGGCTGCGGCCCTGACCGACGAGGCCAGGGCTGGAGCTGCGGCGAAGGTCCGCCGGTGGCAGGCCGCAATGCGCGATCACCTCGCCGCCAACCCCGAGCTGAAGCGACTCCCTTACCGCGAGCAGCCCGGCGCCGGCAACCTACCGCGCCGCTGACCAGGCCACCCGGCAAGGCCGGGCCAGCAACACCCCACCACGACCAGCCTCAAGGAGGCCACGTCATGCACCGCACCCGACGCCGTACTCTCCTCGCCATCGGCGGCCTCGCCTACCGTGGGCCGGCGCGCCGAGACGACCCCGGCGGCCCGACCGGCAGCGGCTCCACCGAGGGTGGCAGCGGCACCGCCGACAACGGCAGCCAGGGCAACGAGGGCGGCCAGGGCAACGAAGACTCCGGCAGCAAGACTCCGGAGATCAAGGGCGAATTCGATCCCGAGCGGCACGCCCGGGCACTCGCATCCGCCCGCGAGGGTGAGAAGAAGGCCAAGGAGGCGAAGAAAGCCGCCGATGAGCGGGTCGCCGCGATCCTCAAGGCCGCCGGACTCACCCCCGACGGCAAAGAAGATCCCGCCGAGCAGCTCAAAGCCGCCCGCGAGACGGCAGACAAGGCCCAGCAGAAGCTCCGCGACAAGAGTCTCCGCCTGGCCATCCGGGAGAACGCCAGCAAGGCCGGCGCTGACCCGGTGGCCGTCATCGACTCCGCCAGCTTCCGCGACACGGTCAAGGAGCTGGATCCCGACGCGGACGACTACGACGACCAGGTCGTGGCCGCCATGAAGAAGGCCGTTAAGGCCAACCCCAAGCTCGCCGCAGGTACCGCCGGCCAAGGGTCCGGAACCGGTCGCCAGGGAGCCGACCACACCGGAGGAACCGGCGGCCGTAGCCGCTCGACCTCCCTCACCGACGCCGTCAAGCGCAAGCTCGGCGGCTAACACCCTGGAGGGGGTGTCATGCCAGTAACCCTCGCTGAGGCGAGCAACAACGCCCAGGAAGACTTCGACGCCACCGTCATCGACGAGTTCCGCAAGGAAAGCGTGGTCTTGGACACGCTGATCTTCGATGACGCGGTCAACCCGGCTGGTGGCGGCGCCACCATGGAGTACGGCTACCGGCGGCTCGCGACCCAGCCCACCGCGGCGACGCGTGAGCTGAACACCGAGTACGCCGCCCAGAACGTGACCACCACCAAGCACACGGTGGAGCTGGCGGTCATGGGTGGGGCATTCACCGTTGACCGGGTGATCGCCCGGATCGGCCCGGCCGCCTCGGGTGCCGTCGCGCTGAACATGGCCCAGAAGATCAAGGCCACCCGGACCAAGTTCCAGGACGAGGTCATCAACGGGGACACCGCGGTGGACGCCCACGGTTTCGATGGCCTCGACAAGGCCCTCGCCGGCTCCAGCACGGAGTTCCGGGCGTCGTCGGTCACCGACTGGCGAACCCTGGACACCACGGAGAAGCGCCTGACCGCGCTCGACGACCTCGACGAGTTCCTCAGCCTGCTGGACGGCACGCCGACCGTGCTCCTCGGCAACAAGAAGCTCCTCGCCAAGGTCCGCTCGATCGTGCGAGGCACCGGCCTGTACGTCCGGGACCCGATCGACGGCCTGCTCGGCCCGAACGGGCGGCCGATCAACCGGGAGTCGTACGGCGGAGTGTTCTTCGCCGACCCGGGCGAGAAGGCCGGCTCCACCACTCCGATCATCCCGGTCGAGACTCGCAACGTGGGCGGCTCGACCACGGGTCTCACCGACCTGTACGCCTACCGCGTCGCACTCGACGGCTTCCACGGCGTGACCACGGTCGGTAGCCAGCTCGTGCAGTCCTGGATGCCGGACTTTTCGGTGCCGGGCGCGGTCAAGTCCGGCGAGGTCGAGCTGGGCCCGGTCGCCGTCGCGCTGAAGGCGACCAAGGCCGCCGCGGTCTGGCGGAACATCCGAGTGGAGGGCACCTGATGCGGTACCGGATCACGGCCCCGGTGCCCCACGTCGTGTCCACCATCGCCGGAGTGGCCTTCAACGACAGCGTCGGTGAGACGGAGAGCGAGGCGGCTCTCGCGTACTTCCGTCGGCACGGTTACAAGGTCGAAGAGATCACCGCGTCCACCGAGGAACCCTCGGTGGACGCGACCCCGGCCGCCGGCGCAGCCACGGACATTCCGCCTCGCGGGGCGTTCAAGGACACCTGGGTCGCGTACGTGACCAGCGAGGCAGCCGCCGACAAGCGGCTCACCCTCGACGAGGCGACCGCGCTCAAGCGCGACGAGCTGGCCGAGCACGTCCTCGGCCCGAAGGAGGACTGACCGATGACGGTCCACGGCGGCTACACGCGCAACGTCCGTGACGCCCTCGCGCACCTCAACGCGGCGGACCCGTCCAGCCCGGACCGGTTCTTTCGCCGCAACCTGCCCCGAACTGGCCTGTACGACTCGGCAGGCGACACGGGCCAGGTCGCGCTGACGACCGAGGTCATGACGTCGGTGCCGATCTACCTGCACGCAGGGGACGTCATCACCAACATCTCCGCCCGGTCCGGAGCGACGGCGGCGAACACTCCGACCAACTACTGGTTTGCCCTGTACAGCAACGCGGCCACGCCCGCGTTGCTGGCGCAGACCGCCGACCAGACGTCGACCGCGTGGGCGGCCAACACCACCAAGACCCTCGCTCTGGCGGCGGCGCAGACGATCCCCGAGTCGGGGATCTACTGGGTCGGGATCATGGTGAAGGCGACCGCGGTGCCGACGCTGCTGGGCTGCGTGGCTGCACCGGCGATCGTCACGGGCGAGCGGAACCTGTCCCAGTCGTCCGGCTCGTCGTTGGCGGCCACGGCCCCGGCCACGATCGCGACGCCGACGGCGAAGCAGTTCGTTCCGTACGTCGTCCTCACCTGACGACCGAGTGAGCACGGTGCCCGGCCGGCCCCCCGTCCGGCCGGGCCCCGCCACACCATCGAGGGGAGGGCAGCATGGCGTACGCGACACCTGAGCAGCTGGAGGCGTACCCGGTCACGGTGCCGGCCGGCGTCAACGTTGAGCTGCTGCTCACCCGGGCGTCCCGGGACGTCGACCGGGCGCTCCTCACCGCCGTCTACGACCCGGAGGATCCGGACGTGGTGACCGCGTTGATGGAGGCTACGTGCGAGCAGGTCGCCGGCATCCTCGACTCGGGAGACCGCACGGGTACCGGCGCCGCGGCCCCGACCGCATCGTTCTCGATCGGCAAGGTGTCGGTGGTGCGGGGTGGTCAGGGAGCCGGCGGTTCCGCGGCTCAGGCGTCGCGGATCGGACCACTGTGGCCGCAAGCCTGGCAGATCCTCCAGGCCGCCGGGCTGACCGGCCACGGACCGCAGACATGGTGACGCCGTGACCTGGGCAGAGTTCATCGCCGCGCACATCCCGACCCCGGCCACGGTCAGCGTGGAGGCGTATCAGGGCTCCGGCGCGTACGGCGACGTCTACGCTACGGCGGCCGATGTCACCCCGTGCGTGGTCGAGCAGTCCCGCCGCCTGGTGCGGGTGCAGACGCAGGACGCCGCCGGCCGCGAGCAGGTCTCCAGCACCACCGTCTACGCCCCGCCTGGCATCACCTGCCCGCCCGGCTCCCGGGTCACCTGGGCGGGCCGCACGTCGCGGGTGCTGGCCCGCTCGGACGTGTCCGCGCACGGGCTACCCCTGCCCGAACACGTCGAGCTGGCGCTGGAGTAAGCCGTGGAGCTGGAGTGGCACGACGAGAAGATCCTCGCGGTGATGGCCAGCGCCACCATGGACGGCCTGGAACTGTCCGCCGAGCATCTCCTCCAGGTCTCCAGCGGCGAAGTGCCCCACGAGGAAGGCGACCTCGAACGGTCTGGTGAGGTGTCCCGGGACGATCAGCAGATGGCCGTCGCCGTGTCCTACGACCGCCCCTACGCGGTCCGTCAACACGAGGACATGACGCTGCGGCACGACCAGGGCCGCAAGGCCAAGTACCTCGAAGACCCGATGAACAGCGAGCAGGACACGATGCTCGCTATCCAGGCCAAGGCGGCCGGTAAGCCGCTCCAGTAGCCCCAGGAGGCCCGATGGCGACCGGTGACGGCTGGACCTCCCGACTCATCACCGGCCTCGCTGAACTGCTCGACGCCGCCGACGTCGGCACCTGGCGGCCGACTGGCGGGTACACCGCCGAGGAGATCGCCATCGTCGTCCGGGGCATCCCCCAGCAACCCGACCGGCTGATCACCCTCGCCCCGTACCGGGTGCCGTCTCCCATCGGGATTGCTGACTTCGTGCAGGGCGTGCAGCTGCGTACCCGGGGCACCACAGACCCGCGCGTCGCCGAGGACATCGCTGACGCCTGCCTCGACCTGCTCGACTCCGCCAGCAACCTGACCGTCGGCGGGATCGCAGTCGTCCAAATCTCTCACCGCTCCTACACGTCCATGGGGCAGGACAACAACGGCCGGTGGGAGACCAGCAGCAACTACTACGTCGAGGCCATGAGGCCGACGATCCACCGTCACGACTGAGAGAGCGAGGCGTCCCATGTCGACGACCCCCACCGACCGCAGGAGTGCCCTCGCCCGGCGGCTCCGCATCGACATCGACACCGCCACCTACCCCGCCAGCCAGTACCAGATCCTGCGCGGCGTGTACGAGCTGGCCCCGATCATCGAGCCCCGCGTCCAGGACGACGAGGTGTACGACGACGAGGGCTGGCTGCGGGAGGCGACGACCGGCGCGCAGTGGCGCCTCGAACCGAAGATCAAGTATTCGTTGAACGAGGACGGGTCCGCCTTCGACACGGTCCACCGGTTCCTCCGAACCAAGTTCCTTGCTTCCGTCACTGGACCGGTGACCGCCGGGGAGTTCGGCATCCGCATCTACGACCGCGAAGGGCTCGACAGCGGCTACGAGTACGAGGGCCGCGCCTACGTGAAGGCGTGGACCCGCGACGGCAACGCCAGCGGCGACGTCGAGAACGTCACCCTCGTCATCCAGGGGCAGGGTCCACTCACCGAGATCACCAACCCGGAAGCCGACCTCACGCCGGTCGTGACCGGGCTGTCTCCGGCGACCGGCGACGAAGCCGGCGGCGAGCTGATCAACGTGTACGGCAACCACTTCACCGGTGCGACCGACGTCGACTTCGGCGCCAACCCCGCCGACGGGTACACCATCGTCAACGACTCGCACATCGTCGCGGTCGCCCCGGCCGGCACCGCCGGCACCGTCGCTGTGCGGGTCACGACCGACGCTGGACAGTCCGCCGACACCGCGGCCGACAACTACGTCTACACCTGATGGCAACTCGCCTCGACGATCTCGACCAGTACTTTCAGCCTGGCCTGGTCCTCACCGTGCTGGGCGCGGAGTACACGATCCCGCTGCCATCCGCCGACCTCGGCTTGTGGTGTCGGCGGATGGCCATCGCCACCGGCGAGATCCACAACGCCAGCAGCGAGCAGGAGATCCGCGCAGCGGTCGCCCGCGTCGAGGCGGTCCCGGAGATGCCCGGCGACATGTCCCTGGCGGAGCGGGTTCTCGGGCCGGTGTACGAGCAGATGCGCACGGCCGAGGTGCCCGATCACTACATCCAGTACTGCGCCACCACGGCCTACATCTGGATCATCTCCGATGAGGAGACGGCCGGCCGCTGGTGGCGGAGTGGAGGCCGCCCGGAAGCACTGCGCCCGGCGGCGAACCGGGCGCAACGCAGGGCAGCGGCGAAGGGCGGATCCTCCCGGACCACGAGTACGGGCGAGGCCAGTACGACCCCGTCTCGGGGCTCTGGGACTGGTACGAGATCCCAGCAGAGGAGCGGCGGCGGGGGGAGCCGGTCGCGTGGTCGGCGATCCTCTCCCGGTGGCGGCTGATCGAGGCCGACCTGGCCAGCGAGTACGGCCTCGACCTGGAGGCGGAGCCGCGGCTGTTGGCCTCCAGGTCGTGGCGGTGGCTCGAAACGCGGATCCTGGGTCTGCTGGCGGCGGACACCCGGCTGTATCGGGCTCTCGCCCCGGAGCCGGAGATGCCGGAGGTTCCGAAGGGGTCTCGTCGCTGATCAGGGGCAGAGGTGCGTACGGGCGGCCTTGACGATGGCGGCGCCCTCGGCTGCGGGGGCATCGAACCGCTTGGCCGCGTTCGTCTCGACGATGTCCGCCTCCTTGCCGGTTTCGATCTCCTGGCAGATGTTCTCTCCGGCGCCGATCGCTGACCGTTCGTTGTCAACGAACTCGGGATCGATGGCGGCCAGAGCTTCCAGGTAGGCGGCCTCGTCGACGGCTGTGCCCGTCGGGGTGCTGGCCACCGGGGCGCCTTCGTCAGCGTCGGGGAGCACCACGAACAGGACGCCGATCAGGACCAGCCCGGTGAGCACGAGAAGCCCGATCACGCCAGGTATGGGGCTCCGCTTCGCCTGCTGCTTCATCTCTGCTCCCTCTCTCGGTGGGTGACCGGCGCACCGTACCGACCTCGGTCAACACGATCCGTCGCCTACCTGACACGGGAGGGAGGGCCACTGTGCTCAAGCTCGGCGAGCTGAACACGATCCTCAAGGCCGATCTCGACCCGTTCCGACGTGACCTGGCCAAGGGCAAGCGGTACCTCAAGGAACACGGCGATCAGATGAAGGCCACTGCCGCGACAGCCGGCGTGGCCATCGCCGCAGCTCTCGGCGGCGGCCTGGTCAACGCCCTCAATGTCGATGCGGCCAAGACCCGGCTCGCGGCCCAGCTCGGCGGCGACGCGAAGTACGCCGAGGACATGGGCCGGATCGCCGGCTCGATCTACGCCCGCGGTTTCGGGGAGAGCGCCCAGCAGATCGGCGACGCCGTCCGGGCCGTGCTCTCCTCGGGGCTGGTGTCGGAGGACGACTCCGACGAGGTGATCGAGGAACTGACGGTCAAGGCGCAGTCCCTGGCGCAGGTCTTCGACCAGGACGTGACCGCGACCGCCCGGGCAGCCGGGCAGATGATCCGCAACGGCCTCGCCAAGAACGGACAGGAAGCCTTCGACCTGCTCACCCGTGGTTTCCAGCAGTCCGGTGACCACGCTGGTGACCTGCTCGACACCGTTTCCGAGTACTCGACGAAGTTCCGCGACCTTGGTCTCGACGGCGCCGAGGCTCTCGGCCTGCTCCAGCAGGGGTTGAAGGCCGGCGCCCGGGACGCCGACACCGTTGCCGACGCGCTCAAGGAGTTCTCGATCCGGGCGATCGACGGCAGCGAGGCCGCCGCCGACGGCTACCGGGCTCTCGGCCTTGACGCGGAGAAGATGACCGCCCAGATAGCCAAGGGCGGCGAGGGCGCGAAGGCCGGCCTCGATGTCGTCCTCGAACGGCTGAAGGCGATGAAGGACCCGGTAGCCCAGGACGCCGCGGCTGTCGCTCTGTTCGGTACGAAGGCAGAGGACCTCGGCGACGCGCTGTTCGCTCTCGACGTCGAAACGGCTGCTGACCGGCTCGGCACCGTCACCGGCGCTGCCGAGAAACTCGGCGACACGCTGGAGGAGTCCAGCTCGCAGAAGCTGGAGTCGTTCAAGCGGCAGGCCATGGCGGCGCTCGCCGACACGATGGCCCAGGCGATCCCCTACCTCGAAAAGGTCGTCGGGTTCCTCAGCGAGCATTCCGAGGTGGTTGGTCCGCTGGCGGTCGGCCTGGGTGCCCTCGCGGTTGTGATCGGCGTGGTAGCCGCTGCCCTGAAGGTGTGGGCGGTCGTCCAGGCCATCCTCAACCTCGCCCTATGGACATCCCCGATTACCTGGATCGTTCTGGGTGTGCTCCTGTTGGTTGCCGCGATCGTCTTGATCGCCACCAAAACGACATGGTTCCAGGATTTGTGGTCGGCCCTGTGGAACGGCGGGAAAGCCCTCGTCGAGTGGGCGATCAACTGGATCGTCGGCGGCTGGTCGTGGCTCATCGGCCTGCTCGTCGACGGGGCGAAAGCCTGGTGGGCGCTGTTCTCCGGCACCTGGCGAAAGGTCGGCCGATACGGCCGCGAAATCTTCCAATGGGTGATCGACAAAGCGATCGCATTCAACCGATTCATGACGTCACTCCCAGGCAAAATGGCGAGCAAACTGCGGTCGATGTTCGATCCGCTGAAGTCCGGCTTCAAGAACGCGATCAACTGGATCATCGGCCGGTGGAACCGCCTCAGCTTCACGATCGGCGGCGGCTCGATCGCGGGCATCGGCATTCCCTCGGTCACCCTGAACACCCCCAACATCCCGATGCTCGCCGAGGGCGGCCGGATCCTGCGTGACGGCCTGGCGGTGGTCGGCGAGGCCGGCCCCGAGCTGGTGCACCTCGGCCAAGGGGCGGCAGTCCAGCCGCTGACCGGCGGCGGCAGCTTCAGCAGCGGCCAGCATGCCGAGCGTCGGTTGACCGGCGAGTTCAAGGTCCGGGGCCGTGATCTGGTGCTGGTGCTGCGCGAGATGGCGCAGACCACCTCCGGCGGAATCGTCAAGCTCGTGGATGGGTGAGCCATGTCGTACTTGACCGGTGACCCTCTGGCGGTGCGGATCCGGATCGCTTTCGGTGCGGCCGTGGCCGACGATCCGGACACCTGGGAGTGGACAGATGTCACCGAGTGGTGGCATGTTCCGGACGAGGTGACGATTACCTGGGGCCGGTCGTCGGGTGCTGGTCAGGCCGAGCATTCCACGCTCAGTTTGACGCTGAAAAATGACGGCCGTTTCACCGCGTACAACGGGATGAGCCCGTACTGGCCGTACGTGGAGACGTGGGTGCCCATCGCTTTCGACATCGACCTCGGCGACGGCGCAGGGTGGCGGAATCGTTTCAGCGGCTTCGTCCAGAAGTGGCCGCTCACGCTGCCCGGCGGCTCGTCACGGATGGCACTCGCCAAGATCGAGGCCGTAGGTGTGCTGGCCCGCCTCGGTAGGGGCAACCCGCCGGCCCGATCGGCGATGTACCGGACGATCCGGCGGGCATCGGTCGCGTACTGGCCGATGGAGGAAGGCTCCGGCGCGACGATCGCCGGATCGGCTTTCTCCGGCCATGCACCGCTGACCGTACAGGGCGGCACCTTGGCGTTCGCCGACCTGGAGCAGCTGGAGCTCACGAACGGCGACCTCCAGTTCGGTACCGGCCGTCTCGCCGACATCTCAGGCGGAGCACGGATGTCCGCAGTGCTCGCCCCAGAGGTGATCGCGGCCTGCTCGGGACCGGACGGATGGACAGCCAACACGTGGATCCAGGTGCAGGACTCCTCCACGCTGTCCGGCCCGATCGTGGTGATGGAGGTCGAAACCCCGGGCGGCACCTACGTGCGATGGCAGGTGGTGGTCGACCCGACTATCTCGCCGACCTTCGGCACGCACATCGTGGCGATCGACCAAGATGGGGCGGCCACGACCGTGGCTAGCGACTCCGGCATCTTCACCAGCCTCTTCGGCTACGACCTGAGCGTGTGGCAGGAGTCGCCGGGCACCATCCGCGCCGGCCTATGGTGGTGGCACCCCACCTCGTCGTGGACCGTGACAGGCACGATCTCCGGGACGACAGCCCCACCGACCCGTGTCTGGATCAACCGCAGCGGGGCCACATGCACGGTTCCGCTACCCGTGGGACACCTGGCCATCAACGCCGATCATCCAACGCCGTTTTTCGTCTCCCAGGTTGACTCGAACTCGGGAGTGGGGCTTCACTACGGGACGTTCGCCGGCTTCCTGTATGAGCCAGCGGATTTGCGGCTGCCTCGGCTGGGCGAGGAGGACGGGGTCCGGATCGCCGTCCCGACGCTTCCTGCCGGTGATGAGACGCCCCGGATGGGGTCACAGCGGGCGGGCACACCCGTGCAGCTGTACCAGGAGTGTGAAACCACCGACGGTGGCCTGCTCTACGAGGCGGATTTCGGGCTCGCCTATCTGCCTCGGGTGTTGCGCTACAACCCCGAGGTGGCGCTCCTCCTCGACGCCAGCCAGGGGCAGCTCGGGTTGCCGTTCGAACCGGCCGGCGACGACCAGCTGCTACGCAACCGGGTAACGGTGGAGCGTGTTGGTGGGGCTTCGGAAACGGCCGAGGACCAGGACAGCGTCGTACGCCAGGGGGAGATTGAGCGGCCGGTCACTGTCAACACCCCGACCGATGACGGTCTCGCCGAGATCGCCGCGTGGTGGCTGCACCTGTCCACCGTTCGGGAGCCCCGCTACCCGTCGGTGCCGATCAACCTGTCGAGCCGTCGCGAGCTGGCCGTGTCCTGGGTGCAGTGCCGGCCGGGGTCACGTATGCAGGTGATCAATCCGCCGCGGCAGGCGGTGCCGGGTGTCATCGACCAGCTGATTGTGGGCGCGACCGAGACGTTCAGGGGCCGCCGGAGTTGGCGGGCGGTCCTCAACGTCGAGCCTGCCAGCCCGTGGTTCGTCTTCGTGCTAGGTGACTCCGTGTTCGGACGGCTGGATACCAAGGGATCGGCTTTGGCCACCGCGGCGGCGGCGTCGGATACAGAACTCCTGGTAGCCACGACGAGTCCGTACCGGCGGTGGATCACCACGGCGGAGCGGCCAGACGATTTCCCGCTGATGGTGAGTGTGGCGGGGGTGCCGGTGCAGGTGACGGCGATCAGCGGAACGGTGTCTCCGCAGACGTTCACGCTGGCAGCGCCGTTGGGGTGGGACATGCCGGAGGGGATCGGCGTGCGGATCAGCCGGCAGGCGGTACCGACGTGAGCGTGAGCAACCTGTGGGTGGGTGCGGTCACGGAGTCATCAGCGTGGGTGCGGGGCAGGGTGTCGTCGTCGGCGAACGCCCGGCTGGTCGTGTCCGAGTCGCCGTCGCTGACCTCGCCGGCCTACTTCGGGCCGGTGGCGCCCACCTCCGAGCTGGTGGCCAGCATCGAGGCGGACGGCCTGGATCCGGACACCCAGTACCACTACGCGTTTGAGCACGACAGCGTTGTGGATACGGCCTGGCAGGGCAGTTTCCGCACCCATCCGGTGCTGGGGGAGCCTGCGTCGTACGCGTTCGCGATGGCCACCTGCGCGGGCAGCATCAATAACACGGCCTCAGGCGGGTACACCGACAGCAAGGTGTCCAACCACCCGGTATTCGACGTGATCAGGCAACACGTGCTGGATCCGCTGTTCTTCATCCACGGCGGGGACCTGCACTACCGGGACATCGCGACGAACACCCCGGCGAGCTACCGCACCGCCTACGACGACGTCCTCACCTACAACGGCACCCTGGGGGCGACCGCCCGCCAGGGCCTGCTCTACCGGAACCGGCCACTCGTCCTCACCTGGGACGACCACTGCTACGCCACGAACGACAGCGACGCCACCGCAACAGGACGGCCCGCGGCCCGGCAGGTGTACCGCGAGCGGGTGCCTCACTATCCGCTCGCCGAGTCCGGGGCGATCTACCACTCGTTCGGCGCCGGCCGGGTGCTGTACATCGTGTCCGACGCCCGGTCGGAATCGTCACCAGGTACCGACACCGACGGGCCCAGCAAGACGATGCTCGGCAGCGCCCAGAAATCCTGGATGGAGTCTGTCCTGTCTGCTCCCGGCTTCGACGCCCAGTACCTGGTGTGGGTGATGTCCCGGCAGTGGATGGGTTCGGGTGTCGACACCTGGAGCGTGTTCGGCACCGAGCGTGACGAGCTGGTGCAGCTGTTCGGCGACACCGGTTGGTTATCGCGCATGTGCCAGGTCAGCGGCGATGTGCATGCCCTGGGCATGGACACCGGCACGGGCAACTCCTGGGGCGGTTTCCCCGTCTACTGCTTCAGCTCGCTCGACTCCACCCCGTCCGGCGGCACCAGTCAGTACGACCTTGGGCAAACTCAAGGCGGCCGGGGCCAGTACGGCACCGTGCAGATCCACGACATCGGCAGCCAGCTAGCCGTCACCGGCACCGGCTGGGTGATGGACCAGCCGTGGAGGTGGCACACATCCACGCTGCCGCTGGCCCGGTTGACTCGCCGGCATCAGCCACCGGCCTCTCACGTCCTGCCGCTGTAGGAGGCTTCTGTGTCGATCCCCGAGTTCTTCGCCGGGCAGGTGCTGTACCCGGATGACTTGCAGGCGCTGGTGCTGCCGCCGTCGGTAACGAACCGCCAGGACACGGCGATCACTGGTATCACGTCGACGACGTACGCGGCCGGTAGCACGCCTTGTGGGGTCGCGTTCACCGCGCCACCGTCGGGCCGGGTGTGGATCTTCTGGGCCGGCCAGCTCGATCACGACACCGCCTCGCGGGAGACGCTACTGGCGTTCCGGGTCGGTACCGGTGAGGATCTCGGGCTCGGTACGCAGGTCTTTGGTGCGTCCGACAACGTCTGTTTGTCGAAGACGGCGACGGCCCGGGACCGGATGGGCGTCGGGCACCTGCTGGAGGGGCTTACTGCGGGCAGCGTCTACAACGCGGTCACCATGCATCGAGTGGTGGGTGGCGGCAACGGCCGGGTCGCGAGACGGCAAATCACTGTCCAGGCGAGCTGGTAGGAGGCCCCCGATGACCCGCGCACCTGAGAACCTGATGGCCGTCCGCCGGCTACTGCTCGACCACCTCAACCGCGACCCCAACCGGGCGCGCGACGAGGATCTCGAACCCAACGAGGTCGGCATCGTCGGCGACGCCAACCACCGCGGCGGCTACCACTGCGGCTCGGACCGGGTCGTCACCAACGACTACTCCGTGGTCGAGTCGCCGCGCGACCGCAACGGCCTGACCCTCGACGCCGCCGCGCTGGACGTCGGCATGTTCCGGCTTAATTCCGGTGGCCGTACCCACAACCTGTTCACGTTCTCGACCTGGTGCGTGGCGCAGTGTGTGGCCGGGGCCCCGGACACCCGGGACATCCGCGAGATCATCTACAGCCCCGACGGCAAGGTGGTCCGGCGCTGGGACCGGCTCGGCCGACGAGGCACCGGCGACCGGTCGCATCTGTGGCACACCCACTTCAGTTTCTTCCGCGACGCGATCAAGGCGGGCCGCGACCAGCGGCCCCTGTTCCGCCGCTACCTGACCACCATCGGCCTGCTCGACGCGGAGGGCAACGTGAGCGACTACGTGCAGTACGGCGACGAAGGGCCGGGCGTGTACCGGCTCCAGTACCGCCTCAACCGCCTCGGCTACGACAAGATCGTGGGCCCGGCGGACGGCGTCTACAAGGACCGGACGGCGGCCGGGGTCAAGGCGTTCGAGCTGTCGGTCAACAAGGACTCCAAGGAGGACGGCAGGCGGGTCACCGCCGCCACCTGGACGCGCCTCGATGACGCCTACTGGCGGCAGTTGATCGCCCAGCACGCCCCGAAGCCGTCGACCGTGCCGGCCCCGACGATCGACTACGGGCAGCTGGCCCGCACCCTCGACCTGCACGGTCTCGCGGGGGCGATACCCCTGCCGCAGCTGGCCGCCATGTTGGCCGCCGACCAGACGCTCACCCTGCACCTGGTCAACGAGCTGCTCAAGCGACTCGTCGCCGTCGCGCCGGCGCCGTGACGGCAGCGTCCGAGGCCGCCCGCCCGCCGTCAGGCGACAGCGGCAACTTCTTGCTGTGGCGGGAGGTGGATCGGCTCGATCGGCGCGTCGACGAGCTGACCGCCCGCGCCGAACGGCTCATCGCCGAGGCCCGCGCCGACCTTGCCGCCGACCTGGACCGCACCTCGGGCCGCCTCGACCGCCTCGACGAGCACGGCTCCCGTGGGGTAGAGGCCATGCGGCTGGAGCTGCGGCAACTGCGCACCGATCTGGAAGCACACGAGGGCATGCACGCGCAGGCGGCCCAGGAACAGAAGACGGCCCGCCGGTGGATGATCGGCCTGGTTGCTGGTCTGATCGCCCCGCTGTATCCGCTGATCATCACTGCGGTTGTCCGGTAGCAGCTGGCCACTGCCACGGGTGGTCGTGCTGCACCACCCACCGGCAGCCGGGTTCCTGGCAGCGCCATTGCCGGCTCATCTCGTGACACACCTGGCACTGCCCCCTGGCGGGGGTCGTGGTCGGGTTGCCGTCCGGGTCGCGATGGCGGGCCGGGCACACCTCGGGCACCTCGGCGATCCCGCCGCGGCTCTGCCTGTACCTCGTCACAACCAGACCGTACCCAGGAGGCACCTGTGAAGATCTTCGGCCGTGAGCCCACCCTGTGGATCCAGGCCCTGTCCGCGTTCCTCGGCGTCGCCGTGACGTTCGGCGTGCCGGGTCTCTCCGCCACGCAGGCCGCCGCGATCGTCGCCGCGACCAGCGCGGTGTTCGCCGCTATCAACGCCGCCCTCGTCCGACCGGTCGCCCCGGCCGCGTTCACCGGGCTGGTGACCGCCTTCGCGGTGTTGGTGGCCGCGTACGGCCTGGACGTGTCGCAGGAGACCGTCGGCGCGGTCCAGTTGACAGTGGTCGCGGTGCTGGCGTTGCTGACGCGTACGCAGGTGACTCCGGCGTCGGACCCACGCCAGTCGATTCGGGCCTGACCTCGGTAGGATTCCTCGTGCGGTGCCGCCGGTGACGTCACGGTGGTGCCGACCAGCCTCAACGACAGGGCCCCTCCTGCTGCTTCGGCGGCGGGAGGGGCCCTGTCTGCGTGTCCGGGATCAGCGGCGACGCCGCTTCCATAACCGCGTCAGGAACCGATCCCGTCGAGCGCTGCCCTTGCACCACCAGCAGCGCCGTGACAGTGCCGAATTCGACTCCGAGCGGTGTACCCCGCGACCTTTGCACCAGTAGCAGTCTCGTTGCGGGTGGTCGATGCACGAGACTACGTATCCCAGCGGTACGGCGATCACTATTGCCCAGCCGACCCAGCCGCCCCACATCACACACTCTCCGACGATTTGCTGCCCGCCCACGCCGCGAGATCCTGGCGGGCGTACAGGTCTGCGTTGCCGCGCTTACCCCGTGACTGTGGAATGGTGCCGACGCGCCGCTGGATGCGCTTCTTAGCCGCTTCGTAGCCCCACGGCAGGATTCCGGCGTCGACGGCGTCCCGCAAGGTCATCATGTCCCCGTCCTCGGGGACATCCCTGGTCACGCCGCTATCAGGGACTTCCGGCGACACGAGGGCCCGCACCTGCGCCTTGTTGAGGTACGCAACCTGAACCTCGGTCGCCTGACCGCCGATGACGACCTGCCAGCGGCCGAGCGTGCGCGATGCTTTCGGCATCGACGCCTCGGGGACGAGCATTTTCCAGTTGTTTGCCGTGTACCTTGCCAGGCAGCGAATGCCGAAATTCTCGCGCGCTTCCGGGCCGCCGATTGCCCGGGCGGTGAGCATCTGCGCAATCGCGATCACGTTGACTTTCGCACTCCGGCCCATGAACAGCAGATCCGCCAACGCGCTGATGGCCGGCGACCGCTTCGGGTCACCCTTGACGCGCTCCTCGGCCCACCAGTTCGCCAACTGCCCGATCGTGGCGTTCATCTCCTCGCAGATGACGAGGACCCGCTGGCCCGGATCCCAATCCTCGGCCTCATGCAGCGCCAGGGTGTTCCGCTCGTCGGCCAAGGCGGCGGTCCGGATCAGCGCGTCATGCATCTGCTCGGGCCGGGTGCAGTAGTCCACGCCGGGCAGGCCGAGCAGCGCCCGATGCGACCCCTTCCGGTCGAGGATCAACACCCGGCCTCCTCGGGCGAGGACCTGTGCGGCGATGAGCCCGGCGAGCACGCTCTTGCCGGCACCGGAGCCGGCTGAGACGGCGATGTGCGGGGAGTCGTCGTGCAGGCTGATGGTGACGGCCTGGCCCCCGACCCCGTCACCGACGTAGAACTCCCACTCCGCCAGGCGCGGCAGCTGCTCGGCGACCCGCTCGTGGCCGACCTGCGCGGGCGGCCGGGCCCGCACCGTCCACCTGGCCACCACGCGCGGCCCGACCTGATCCCACGACTCCACCAGGCCCGAGACGGGAATCTTGCTGGAGATGATGGACGAGACGAGTTGCCGCTGTTCCTTCGTCACGTACGGGGTGCGGATGGTCAGCTCGATGCGCGGCCCGTGGTCGGGCGGTGCCGGCCGGCGGAACACCTTCAACCGGTCCGTGGCCGGCTTGCCCCACCGTTGCGCTGCCCACGCCGCCCGTTGCAGCTGCTCCGGCAGCCATCGGATGATCGGCTCTACCCGCTCGCCGTAGACCAGGCGTACGGCCTGCTCGGCCGGTGACAGCGGCTTGGCCAGGCGGGGAGTGAGACTGCCGAGAGTTGGGTCGACGTGCAGCGTCACCCCGACACCGTTGGCCAAACCCAGCGGCGGGCCGACAGCGGCCAAGGTCGGTGCGACGTAGGCGGCGTGGAAGCGCCGTTGCACGAACCGCCGCTGTCCTCGGTAGGCCAGGGCAAGGGCGACACCGGTCACGCCGGTGGCCACCTGCTCCGGGTAGACCGCGGTGACGGCGGTCGCGGTCGGTACGCCGAGACGGAGCGCCTGGCGTTGCCAGCCGGCGAGGCGTCCCTTGCCGCGCTGTCGGTAGGGGTAGCCGTCGCGGCCGGTCATCGGGCGTCCGGACAGGTAGCGGTAGGTGAGCCGCAGTACGCGGTGCTTGCGGCGGCCGAGGAGCCGCTCCAGGCCGACGATCCGCACGGCGGGGACCTGCGCCATCAGTGGTCCTCCCGGACGAGGTGGGCGAGTGCGGCGCCCATGCCGAGCACGGCGACGGGCAGGACGGACACGGCGGTGGTGATCCACCACGGGGCGACGGTGATCCCGGCGGCGACCAGGAGGTGGTAGGCGACCTGGCCGGCCGCGCCGACAAGCAGTGACCCGATCGCCGAGTACTTCGCGAAGCGGCGGGCCCGGGGCGGTACCCGGCCGGACAGCCACACGTAGAGGGCGAACGCGGCGTACGTCTCGACGCCGATCGGCAGGGTGATGGCGGTGTTGATGGCCAGGCTGTCCCAGATGCCGGGCAGCGGGTACACCACCCCGAACCCGGTGAGTCCGCCGAGTCCGACCCACCCGGACCAGACGGCGACGAAGGCGGGCAGCGACAGCAGCACGACCGGCCAGACGGCGACCGGCTTGCGGGGCTTGTCGACGGTGGGCGTGCCCGGGTGTCCGATGGTCGTGGCCTGCTCGTCCGGCTGAACGGCCGGCAGCGGCGTGACGGGTGCCGAAACCGGCTCGGCGACGGGCTGAATCCGGGTGTCCGCCGGGGCCGGTCGGGGCTCCAGGAGCGCACCACGGACGGCCATCGCGGCGCGCAGCGTCTCCACCCGGTCTGACCCGGCGGACGGCGCGGACCCGCCGTCGAGCGGGATGTCGACTGGATCCGTACCCGGGTCTGATTCGACCGGTGCCGGGTCAGGGCCGATCGGTTCGGCGTAGTCCATCCTGAGCGCCGCTGCCTCGCCGACGAGCATTGAGCGCAGCTCGTCTGCCTTCGGTGCGCCGATGCGAAACTCGCGCATCAGCCGGTTTCGAGACGGGACCGTCCCGAGTTCCTGGGTGAGCTCGCGAGCGGCAGGAAGTAGCGCGTCGACCGGCTGCGGGTACTTCACCCCGTTCACGGTCGGCGCGGTCATCGGTTCCCTCGCTTCCGCTTGCTGCTGGTCTCGCCGATGGCCATGGCACCGTTGCCGATAGCCGACTGGCCGGTCACGGTGATCTGGCCGGTCTCGATACCGCCGCCGTCGGTGGTCGACGCGTCGAAGGTGTGGTGGCCCTTGTCGCAGATGGCCAGCGCGCCCGTCTCGTCGATCGACAGGCTCTTGAAGGTGCTGGTGCCGCAGGTGGAACAGGACGAGATCGCCATGGTGGGCCTCCTCAGGCGGCGATGATCAGGGCGGAGATGAACAGCCAGCCGACGTGCCACGACTGGTCGAGGGCGTACGCGCCGGTGCCCAGGCTCGGGTTGTCGTCCCGGTCGGCGCGGGGTGCGCCGAGTCGCCAGAACCGGCCGGAGCCGGTGGCCATGGCGAGCCGGAACAGCGGGGTGCGCCGGTCGGCGATGTAGTGGCTCACCGCGCTGACCGTGAGCCCCGCCAGCAGCGGCGCCAGGGCGGGTCGCCACCCGGTGAATCCGGCGAGCAGCACCAGGGCGACGACGCCGGTAGCGGTGTAGGTGGCGCAGTGCTTGACGCACGCCCACCGTCCCGCCCACCCGGGGCGGCCCTTGTGGTCTGCCTGGTGTTGGGTCTGGATCCAGTGGTCGCCGACCTGGTGTGCGGCGTACAGGGCGGCGAACACTGCCGCGGATGTGCCGGTCATCGGGCGAGCTCCCTCGAACGGGCCGGGGTCTGGCGGGCGGCCTGGCGGCGGATCGCCGTGGCCGTGGCGTCGGCGTGGCCCTCGACGAGTCGGCGGGCGATGGCGATGGCGGCCAGGGGCGTGGCGGTGCCGCCGGCCACGATCAGGAGGACGTAGCGCATGTCCGCCAGTGTGCCACACTTACAACGGATGCCACACTTGCCGCGCTACGGGAGATTGATCGTGCCGCTACCCGCCACGCTGGCTACAGCCGCTACGATCGCCACAATGGCCACCGTGGAAGATCTAGAAGCCCGGCTGCGCGACGGTGCGTGGCTGCTGCCCGGCGAGGTGGCCAAGCTGCTCGACGTCGACCGGTCGACGGTGATCCGCGCGTACCTGCTCCCCGAGCCGCCGAAGATCCGGTTTCGGCGGCGTGCCGGCGCGGGCGGGTACCGCGAATGCCATCCGGAGGACGTCCGGCGCGAGCTGGCCGCACGCCGCCAGGTCCACGGCGACCAGTAGCCCAGACGGAAGCCGCTACGGTGCCGGATACCCGGCTGGCGGCACCCAGGTATCCACCGTGCCGACCACCAGCTGAGGCAGCTCGCGCACGTCCACCGTCACCCACACCGACGCGACCGGACCGCCACTGACCGCCGAAAGCTGCTGCCCGGCGATCTCGACCAGGTCGTCGCAGTAGAGGGCGGCGTAGTCCACCCGCACGAACGTCCAGGTGCCGCGCCGCAGGAGCCGGAGCACGACGGGTGTGGGCTCGGCCGGGGCCACGGCAGGCCCGGTCACGGTCGGGTCCGCCCGCCGTGGCCCCGGTACCGCTCGGCGCGGGTGGCCAGCGGTGGGAGCGGGATCAGTTCGGTCGGTCCGGCCCATTGGGGGCGGAGGCCGTCGCTGGATGCTGCCGCAGGCTGGGGCGGCGTGGGTTCGGCTTCGGGCCGTTCCTCGGTTTGCCACCATCGCCAGCGCACGGCACCTCCCGGAGGTCGGTCCCGGCGGCCGGGCCACACCCTGCACCGACCGCCGGTCTCACCGATCGCGACGGCGGCCCGCCTCCTGCCATGGATAGGCCCTGGCCGTCGCGGTGAGCCGCGCCGTACGCATCGGGGGAAGCGCAGGGTAATTAGCGGCTCACACCATGAGGGTTGTGTGTAGATCGGCGATCTTCCAGGGACGCACGCGACCAGCCACCAGGTACCGTCCGGTAACTAGTACGTGGCGTACCAGCTACGGTGTGCAGCCGACCAGGGCCGCCAGCTCGGCCAGCTCCGTCGACATCGCCCGCCGCCGGCCGGCGGCGATCTGCCGCACGATGTCCCGGGCGTACCGCTGGTGCCGCAGCCACGCAGGAGCCCGCTCCTGGAGCTGGAGCAGCACCCCGGTGGCGTCGACGTACTGGCGCCGCTCGGCGAGCGCCCACGCCACGTCCAGGCGGTGCCGCTGCCACGACGAGCCGACGGGCGTCGGTCCGGGCGGCACCGCTTCGGACAGGGCCAGCACCCGGCCCGGGTCGCCGGCCACCGCGGCGCACTCGACGCGCTGCATCTGCACTCTCGCCGCGTCGAATCCGCCGACCATCATCAGGTGCCCCGGCTCGGGTGCCCGCTCGCCGATCCGGACCGCCGCGGCGGCGGCTGCGTCGACCAGCTCGGCCGCGGTGTCCGGCTGGTTGTCGCGGGCGTACGCGGCGGCGGCACCCATGGCCAGCCAGCCCCACGCCGCCAACTCGGCCGGTGCGGCGCGGGAGAATCGGGGCTCGATGTGGTCGGCAGTGGTCACCGCCAGCTCGGCCGCTTCGGCGAGCCGGCCTTGCCGCATCAGTAGCCACACCATGCCTTGCACGACCGTGGAGGCGACGACCTGGTCTCCGGCGTCCTCTGCGGCCCGGAGGGCGTCGGCGAGGGCGGTCTGGGCGAGGTCACCGGCTCGCAGCTGGATGAGCAGGTTGCCGGTGAGGTGGAGGGTGCGGGCGACGAGGACCAGCGCGGCCGGTCGGGCGTCGTCGACGGCGAGGCCGGCGGCGGCGCGGGCGTCGAGCAGCAGGGGCGGCAACGCCGACAGCGCGGTGGCGTAGTCGTTGGCCTGGTACGCCCGGTCGGCGGCGTGCAGTCGGGCACGGAGCACCTCAGGCGCCGGTGGCTCGCCGGCCGGGGCAGCCAGAGCGGTGCCGCCCAGGCCACGGATAGGCGCGACCGCCCGGCGGATCTCGGCGAGGGACAGTGGACGGTGGTCCGGCTCGGCGCGAGCTGCGGCCTCGGCCTGGTCGCCGATCAGCGCACTGGTGGGCAGCCCGAGGGCGCGGGCGAGAGCGTGCAGCGTGTCCATGCGGGCGCTCTTGCGGATGCCCTGTTCCAGCTTGCGGATGGTCTCGACGGAGATCCCGGAGCGCTCGGCGAGCTGCTCCTGGGTAAGGCTGGCGCGGACTCGGTGGTCGGCGAGGATCTGGCCGGTGGTTCGGGTCATGGCAGGACTCCCAGGTAGCGGTCTGGGCGGCGGCCCGCCGACCGCTACAACCGACAGGGCCGCCGCATCCGACGGTACGCCTGCGTGTGGCGGCATGCTCGTACGCGCGCCGGTAGGCGGGCCTGGCCATCCGATGTGGATCTATGAGCCGTACCGTTCGGGAATGATCAACACCTCGAACTGCCACCCTTCCCGGTGATCCGGGGCGAACGTTCGAACGTTGCCCCCAGCGGACGTTCGCTTGTCCACTCATAGCGTCCGGGCGTGATCGACCCGCACTCCGGCGTACCCCGGCACCGGCAGCTCGCCGACGTGCTGCGCGCCCGGATCGCCACCGGCGAGTACGTCCCGGGTGACCTGCTGCCGTCGGAGACCCGGCTGAGCCAGGAGTACGAGGTGGGCCGCGGTACGGTCCGCCGGGCAGTGGGGCTGCTGCGGGCGGAGGGTCTGGTGGATGCAGCGTCGGGTCGGGGTACGCGCGTTCGGGAGCGGGTGGAGCCGGAGCGGGTGGCGGTGCCACGTGGCGCGCTGATCTCGGCTCGGCCGCCCACGCCGGATGAGCGAGCCGGCATGGGCATCCCGGAGGGTGTGCACGTCCTGGTGGTTAGTGTCGGTGGCCGGGTGAGGGGTGTGTATCCGGCTGATCGGGTGGCGCTGACCACCGCGTGACCAGGTACGTTGTGGGCCATGTGATCGGCGATCTTGACCAGGTGGCGGGCCGGGTCCCGTTACGGCTGCGGGCAGCAATTTGCATATAGCGCAAAGTCGGGCGTTAACCTGCCGTTAACTTAGGCGACCCTTCGTGCGGCAGTCTTTCCCATGCGCAACTATGTCCCCTCCGGTCCCGTGATCGGGACCGGAGGCCGACCGTGGGGGGAGGCGAAAGGGCGGCACCGTGCGCCCATCACTCACAGCGCTCCCGCGCCCGAATCGGAAGGAGCCTGCCCATGTCAAGACCCGCCCCGCCCATCACCTCCCCTGGCCAGCAACGCCTCCTACAGCCAGTGACCAGGAGAGGGACGGGGGTCCACCTCATGCAGCAGACCGCTTTGATCTACGTGACAGCAGCCAACCTCGACCGCTACACCGATCGTTGCGCAGAATACTGCAACCGGCTCGGCTTGCACCTCACAGCCGTTGTCGTCGACGACCTCGACGGTGGCCGGTGGCCCGAGGTCGCCCAGATGCTCATGGACGGCACCGTGCAGGTTGTCGTGGTCGCCGACCGCGACGAGCTGCCGACCGAGCGGACACCGCGCGTGGACGTGGTGGCCGAGCAGCGTCGCCAGCTCTACACCGGCCGCCCCGTGTGTCGGCCACGCCTCATCCGGTGACCGCACGAAGCGGCCCACCCCCGCAGAAGGGGTGGGCCGCTTCGTGCGGTGCTCAGCCGAAATCGAGATCGTCGATCGCAGCCTGCTGCCGCTTGCGAGAGATCAGCGTGTACCGAGTCGTCGTCGTGATCGACGCATGCCCGAGCAGCACCTGAGCGGCGCGCACATCGTGTTTCTCCTCCACCTTGGTGGCGAAGGCGTGCCTGAGGGGGTATAGCGTCGTGTCGATGCCGACACTGCGCAGGTACTGCGCCGTCGCCTTCGACATCCAGTAGGCAGTAACCCGCTTCCCTGACGGCCTGGTCGCGATCACCCCGGCCGGCAGCGGCTCCACCAGCTCGGCAATCAGCGGATGCGTCGGCACGGTACGCGTCCGGCCGCCCTTGCCCTTGATCCGGATCACCTCGCCGATGTCCTGCCGGCGCACGGTCGCGATCTCACACGGGCGCAGCCCTGCGAGGGCCGCGAGCCGGCAGTACAGCCGCCACGGGTCCTCGGTGTCGTGGATACAGGCCCGCACCACATCGTCCGCCGCCGGCCGGGGCAGCTCGGCCGCGGACTTCGGCCGCACCAGTTCCTCCGACGGGTCGAAGGAGATCCACTGGTCGGCGGGACGAACCGCCCACCGGTAGAGCCGGCGCAGGTGCTTGTAGTAGGTGAGGGCTGTCTCCGTCGACCAGCCCGGGTTGGCCAGGAAGTCCTCCAGCTCGGCGAGGGTCGCGCCGTGAAGCCCTTCAGGTAGCTCGCGGTGGGCTCGGGTGAGGAGTTTGCGCGCGTCGTCGATGGTGCGGGCGGCGAAGCGTCCTGCGCGCAGGTAGCGGAGGTGGGCGTCGATCATGTCCTCGGGGGTCGCCATGCCCTCGATCGTCGGCTCGGTCACCGGTAGCTGCTATGCGGCGATCGGGCGCGAGAGTAGGGCCGGTCGGCGTGTGGTCGGCTCCAGGGTCGCCGCCTTGGGCCGGCGGCGCCGGCCGATGGTGGGACGTGCGGCGCGGACCCTGTCCGTTCGGTTGACGGCACCGGTGCGGGTCGTCCGTTCGGCGTTTCGCCGGTACCCGACGGTAGCCGCATTTGGCAGCGACGCCGCTGTCGGCTTGCTGTCAGAGCCACCCCGCCCTGCCCGTCGGTGCCGTCAGTCCCGTCGGCCCGTCACCCCTGTCGAGTGCGGCAGCTCCGTCACGGCCGTGACGATGCGTGGCTGCCACGCCGGTCCGCCGATGTGCCATCCGGCCCCTTTGCTCTGCTTCAACCCACGCAACGGTTACTCTCCGTGCCGCCTCGTCTGGCGGGGGTCGGACCGCCGCTCTGCTCCGGCGCTGGTCATCGACTATTGCGTGGGTTGAAGCAGAGCAAAGCGCGCGAAGGGAAGACAGTGGGCCAGCGGCTACTCGTGATGGCTGTCACCCAGCGTGAGGGTCACACTGGGTGACTGCTGGCCTCCGTTGCGGTGGCAGGAGGCTCTGGTGGTGCCACAGCGAGGTATGGCCGGCGATCGGGTCGGGCGGGGTCAGGGTCCCGGACGCCGCATCAGCTGGGTCGTTCGTGGTCGAGGAGCCAGCGTTTCACGGGCAGCCCCCAGCGATAGCCGCCCAGCGTGCCGTCGGTGCGTAGCACCCGATGGCAGGGTATGAAGAGCGCGGCGGCATTGCGGGCGCAGGCCGCAGCGGCGGCGCGTACCGCGGCGGGGCGGCCGGCGAGTGCGGCGTAAGCGGTGTAGGTGACCGGCTCGCCCGGTTTGACGTCGCGCAGCACCCGCCAGGCGTGTGACATGAACATCCCGCCGGTGTGCTGTTCGACCGGAACGCCGTCGATCGCGGCCAGGTCGCCGTCGAGATATCCGGTCACGGCGGCGGTGACCGGGCCGAGTTCCGGCCGCTGTCGCGGTTCGCCGCGCAGGCTCGGGTGTACGAGTGGCAGCAGGTTCGCCGGGTCCGCGGTGAAACCCGACGCCCGTACCGCGCCGTCCGGACCGACGAGGACGGTGAACGGTCCGGCGGGGGTGGCGATGACCGTGCTGTCGATCGTGCTGTTCGTGCTGATCATGAGATTCTCCAGGGTTGGACTGATCGGGCGGATGGCCGGACTCATGCTGATCGCCAGAGACGGATCACGGCGTACGACCGCCAGGGGCGCCAACGCGCTGCGTACTCGTCAAGGGTTCTGGGGTTGTCGGTGAGGCCGAGGGCGGCGGCGCCCCGCCGTACCGCGAGGTCGGTGGGGAGGAACGTGTCGGGGTCGCCGAGGGCCCGCATCGCGAGGTAGCCGGCGGTCCACGCACCGATGCCAGGGATCGCGGTCAGCCGCCGCGCTGTCTCGTCCCGGTCCCCACCCGGCTCCAGGTCGAGTTCGCCGGCCACGACCGCCCGCGCCACCGCCCGGATCGTCTCACGTCGCCCCGCCGGCATCCGGAACCCCGAATCCGCCACCCCCAGCAGTTCCTCCGCCGTGGCGAACCCGGACGGTGCCCCAGGCCCCAGAGCCTCCTGATCACCACGGGCCTCTCGGAGGAGGTGGGTGAGGGTGGAGCGGGCGGAGGCCAGGGAGACCTGCTGAGTGGTGATGGCGCGGACGGTGATCTCGAAACCGTCCACCGCGCGGGGGACGCGTACCCCGGGCTCTGCCGCCACCGCCGCGGCCAGCGCCGGATCGGCGGCTAGGGTCTGGTCGACGGCGACCGGATCCGCGTCCAGGTCGAACAGGCGCCGGCACCGGGCCACGGCGGGGGCCAGGTCGCGCAGGTCGGTCAGGCGCAGCGTCGCCGCCACGTGGTCGGCCGCCGGGGTGAGCGTGGCCTCCCCGGTGCCGTGCGGCAACCGCAACCCCCGGCGGTACGCCCCGTCGGCCACCTCGTCGACCCCGGGCAGCGTGCGCCGGGCGAGGAAGTCGAGCAGCGCGGCGGTGTGCAGTGGCGGCCGGTACGCCAGCCGCAGGGTGACGGTGCCCGCACCACCGACAGCCGTGCCGTTGACGGCACGCAGCTGCGACGGCGGTGCGCCGTAGACCGCGCGTACGGTGTCGTTGAACTGCCGGACGCTGCCGAACCCGGCGGCGAACGCGATCTCGGCCAGGCCCAGCCCGGTCGTCTCGATCAGGGTGCGGGCGGTCTGCGCCCGCTGGGCCCGGGCCAGTGCCAGCGGACCCGCGCCCAGTTCCGCCCGCAGCATCCGGTGCAGGTGCCGCTCGGTGTAGCCGAGCCGGGCGGCCAGCCCGGGTACCCCGTCGCGGTCGACCACGCCGTCGGCGATCAGTCGCATCGCCCGGCCCACCACGTCGGCCCGTACGTCCCACTGGGGTGAGCCGGGGGAGGCGTCCGGGCGGCAGCGCCGGCAGGCGCGCAGCCCGGCCCGCTGGGCCGCCGCCGACGACGGGAAGAAACGTACGTTCCGTCGCTTCGGGGTCATCGCCGGACACGACGGCCGACAGTAGATGCCAGTCGAGGTCACGCCGGTGTAGAACCAGCCGTCGAACCGCTGGTCACGGCTGTCGACGGCCCGGTAACACCGCTCGAAGTCCAGTTCCACGTCACCGATGATGCGCCTGCTCCCGCCCGCCCGGCTCGCGGAATTCGGACCACACCCTACGGGCCACCGACCGGGCGGTGCGGAACGGAAGTGTCGGTTGTGGTGGGTAGCGTGCGGCCACCAACTCCAGAAGGGTGCGGCAATGGCTAGCGTGGCGGGTCGGGCGACGTCGAGACACGAGCACCCACCGCTCGACCCGACAGTGGTCCAACGCTTCTACGACCGGATGCGCGCCGTCGCCCCCGCCGCGGTCGGGGCCATCGAACGGGACCGCGCCGACGACCCGGGCCGCGCCTTCGGCGACACCGCCTGCGGCCGACTGGTCGGCTCACTCGACCAGGACGGGGTGCGTGCGCTCGGAATGTGGGTGCACCACTGGTGCATGCGCTTCTACGACGACGACACCCGGGCCGCGCTGCGGCTGCTCCGGGCGATCGCGGCCCGACCGGCGCTGGGCTGGACAGCCGACGAGGTCCACTGGATGCTCGGCGAGTCGCAGCACGCCGCGCCCGCCGCCGACGCCCGCTTCACGCTGCCGCTGGCCGCCGCCGCCGAGCTGGCCCCCGGTGTCCTGCGGATCGACCTGCCTGCCGATGATCGAGTGGTACCGGCGTAAGCTGGCTCGTCGTGAGTCTCACCATCGGCATCGTCGGCCTGCCCAACGTCGGCAAGAGCACCCTGTTCAACGCGCTGACCAAGAACGACGTGCTCGCCGCGAACTACCCGTTCGCGACAATCGAGCCCAACGTCGGCGTGGTCGGGCTGCCGGACGAGCGGCTGGACAAGCTCGCCGAGATCTTCAGCTCGCAGAAGGTGATCCCCGCCCCGGTCTCGTTCGTCGACATCGCCGGCCTGGTGCGTGGTGCCTCCAAGGGGCAGGGGCGGGGCAACGCGTTCCTGGCCAACATCCGCGACGCCTCGGCGATCTGCCAGGTGGTGCGGGCCTTCTCCGACCCGAACGTGGTGCACGTCGACGGCAAGGTCTCCCCGGGCGACGACATCGAGACGATCAACACCGAGCTGATCCTGGCCGACCTCCAGACGCTGGAGAAGGCGCTGCCCCGGCTGGAGAAGGAGGCGAAGCTCCGCAAGGACCGGGCCGCCGCGGTGGACGCGGCGCGCCGGGCCGTCGAGGTCCTGGACGGCGGCACCACCCTCTACGCGGGCGCGGCAGCGGCCAACATCGAGCTGGAGCACCTGCGTGAGCTGCACCTGCTCACCACGAAGCCGTTCCTCTACGTCTTCAACGTCGACGAGGCCGAGCTGAACAATGCCGAGTTCCTCGACGAACTGCGAGCGCTTGTGGCACCGGCCGAGGCGGTCTTCATGGACGCCAAGATCGAGTCCGAGCTGGTGGACCTGCCCGAGGACGAGGCCCGGGAACTGCTGGAGTCGATCGGCCAGTCCGAGCCGGGGCTGGACCAGTTGGTCCGGGTGGGGTTCCGCACGCTCGGCCTCCAGACGTACCTCACCGCCGGCCCCAAGGAGGCGCGGGCCTGGACCGTGCCGATCGGCGCGACCGCCCCGGAGGCCGCCGGGGTGATCCACTCCGACTTCCAGCGCGGCTTCATCAAGGCCGAGGTCGTCTCCTACACCGACCTGGTCGAGGCCGGTTCGATGGCTGCGGCGAAGGCGGCGGGCAAGGTCCGCATCGAGGGCAAGGAGTACGTCATGCAGGACGGCGACGTCGTGGAGTTCCGCTTCAACGTGTGAGTGTCGCGCTCAGCCGGCGCGGAGGGCGTCGTCGACGCCGGTCTCGCGGTCGCCGAGGTGCACCGGGTCGCGGCCGGAGAGCACGTCCAACGCGGCTTTCAGGCCGGCGCCGTACTCCCGGACGGAACTGATCCGCCAGGTGCGGTGGCTGAGCTCCCGGGCGGTCTCGTCGCCGACGCCGTAGGCGTCGATGCCGAGGTGGCGGCAGACCGTGACGGCGCGGGCCAGGTGGAACTGCTGGGTCACCACAGTCGCCCGCTCCACCCCGAAGATCCGCTTCGCGCGGGCGCACGAGTCGTAGGTGTCGAAGCCGGCGTGGTCGAGTACCACCTTGTCAGCCGGTACGCCCTGCTCGACCAGCCAGCGCTGCATCGCCTCGGGCTCGTTGTACTCGTGGCGCATGTTGTCGCCCGACACCAGGATCGCCTGCACCTTGCCGGTCGCGTACAACTCTCGGGCGATCTCCAGCCGGGCGGTGAGGAACGGTGCCGGGGTGCCGTCCGGCTGGACCCGCGTGCCCAGCACCAGGGCGACCGGAGTCTCGGGCACGGTCGCGACCGGGTGGGTGCGTCCTTCGGCGCCGGAGCGGATCCAGCTCACGCTCGCCAACACACCTGTCATCAGCATCACCACACCGAGCCCGCCGGCCAGCAGCGTGCGGCGCAGCCAACGTCCACGGCCCCGGTCCCGGACCTGTCGAAGTCGGGTCGCCAGCGACGAACGGATCGGCATGCGTGCCAGTATCCCAGCCCGGTGCGAGAGCCCCGGCGAGCCGGCCGCCGCTGCGGGGCCGGTCGGTGGTGCGGGGCCGGTCGGTGGTGCGGGCACGACGACGATCCCCCGCCGTGCCCGCACCACTGTCACCCGAGCCGGTACACCGAGATGTGCGAGGTGCTGTCCGGGCCGAAGGAGGACCGGTCCCAGTCGGCGTACCGCTCGGCGAGCCGGAGACCGGCCCGCCCGGCCAGTTCGTCGATCTGCTCGGGCCACATGTAACGCATCGCGAACGGGTGCAGGTGCACCCCGGCGGAGTGGAACGTGATGGTCTGCCGGAGGAACGTCTGCGCCGCCCGGTCGTACTTGTGCAGGCGGATGGTGGCCGAGTCCTCGGTCACCTCCCGGATCTGGACCTGCTCGTCCCGGTCGAAGTCCGCCGGGTCGGGCACGAACGTCTCGATGACGAACGCGCCGCCGGGGGCCAACACCCGCGCGACGTTACCGAAGCAGTCCGCCTGCCGCTGCGCGCGGACCAGGTTGAACAGGGTGTTGAAGACCAGGTACACCAGGGTGTACTGGCCGGTCACCGGCACGTCCGCCATGTCGCCGATGGCCACGGGGATGCCCTGTCCACCGGGCTTGGCCCGCATCCTGGCGACCATTTCCGGTGACGCCTCGACCCCCGCCACGGTGATCCCGCGCGCGGCCAGCGGCAGGGCGACCCGGCCGGTGCCGATGGCCAGTTCCAGTGCCGGGCCGTCGCCGACCAACTCGGCGAGGAACTCCACAGCCGGTGCCGGATCGGGTAGCCCGCCCGGCTGGTCGTAGGTGTCGGCCCAGAGCCGACCGAAGTGTCCCGGATCGTCGAAGACCGACATCAGCGGCCTCCGTCGTTGCTACCGGCGCCGCACGGCGCCTTGTCCGATGATTCCCACGTACGCACGAAGCCTCGATTCGATGGGGTTGACGGTGCCTGCTCGCTGCGTTGGCGTCGTCAGGTGCCTCATGTCGTCGCTCCCTTCGTCCGGCTGGTGCCTGTGCAGGGCATCGCCCTGCTCGTGAGTCAACAGGCCTCGATCTCCGGCGACAACTGAAAATCCCGGGCGGGTCAGCTGATGTAGTGCAGGATGACGTTGTGCACGTGGTGGCTCTTCTGGTCGCCGCGGAACTCCACCTCGTAGGTGTGCGTACCGACGTGGATGGCGATCGCGCCGGTGGAGAAGAACGAGCCGCCCCATGACTTGTTGCTGACCACGCTCACACTGGTGATCTTCGAGTACGGGATGCTGGTGATCGCGTACTTCTTGCCGACGAACGAGCGGTCCTGGATGATGACGCGCCTGTCGGTCAGCCCGATGAACCCGGTGCCGGTGCCGACAGCGTCGTAGACGGCGATGATCTGTTCGCCGTCGAGCAGGCCGCTCTGGATCTGCTGGAACTGTTCCTTGCGGTCATATGTCGCGTTGGCCATGCCGCCCACGGTAGGCAGCATCCGCCAGCTGACGTACCGTCAGCTCTCGGTGACCGCGCGGTACGCGTCCTCGATCCGGGCGGCCAGCAGGACCTCACCCTCGGAGAGCGGCTCGTTGCCGTGCCCGACCCGGATCTGGGTGTGATCGGCGCGCCGGCTGATCTCCGGGCGCAGATGCAGCGCGTCGGCTACCACCTTGACCCGCTCGGTCAGCGCCGCGTGTTGCGTGTCGTCGATGACGAGAGTGCGTCGGATCTGCTCACCCTCACGCGTCCAGCCGGACAGTAGGGTGAGGGCGTCGCTGAGGTAGTCGTGCTTCGTCCGACCGCCGAACAGCGCACGCATCACCGCACCTCCCAGGCTTCGTTGCCGGCTTGTGGCCAAATCGTCGCCGCCCCGTGTCATTGTCGGTGCCTCTAGTCTTACGTCGCACGGTGGGGGTGTCCACGCCCACACTTCCGGGTATTCCTGGCCTGACGGACGACCAAGCTACCCAAACCGCCGATTGATCTGGCACCCTGGACGCCCGTGCGGACCGAACGGGCGAACGACGGCGGACACGCCGTACGACGCGATCCGAAGGTGATCGTTGGCGCGGCAATCATCAGGGACGGGCGGGTGCTGGCCTGTGCCAGATCCGCCCCGCCCGAGGTGGCGGGCATGTGGGAGTTTCCCGGTGGCAAGGTGGAGCCCGGGGAGAGTGAGACGGAGGCCCTGGCCCGCGAGTGCGTCGAGGAACTGGCCGTACGCGTGGAGATCGGCGAGCGGGTCGGCCGCGACGTCCGAATGGCGCACGGCCGCTCGGTCCTCAAGGTGTACGCCGCCCGCCTGCTGCACGGCGACCAGCCCCAGGCCCTCGAACACTCCGCCCTGCGCTGGCTCTCCGCCGCCGACCTGGACACCGTCACCTGGCTCCCCGCCGACGCCCCCATAGTCGCCGCCCTCCGCCCCCTCCTAACTCCCAACCCCTCCCCGTCAGACCCCGTTGATCATGAGGTTAGCGGCAGCTTTGGAGATCAAGACCGCCGCTAACCTCATGATCAACGGGGTGGGGAAGTGCAGAGGGCTTGGCGGACGACCCAGGGGATGTAGGCCGGGTCGAGGGTGTCCTGCCAGGTGAAGCGGAGGATCTTCCAGCCGGCGTTGGTCAGGCGGTTCTGGCGGCGGCGGTCGGCGAAGATCGCCTCCGGAAGGCTGTGTGGCCCCTGACCGTCGGCCTCCGCGATCACCTTGGGGGCGCGCCAGCCGAGGTCACCGATGCCGAGCAGGTGTCCGTCGTCGTCGCGCATCTCCAGTTGCAGCGCGTCAGGCGGCACCCGGCCGTCGACACAGCGCAGCCTGGTGCGGGTCTCCAGCGGGGACTGGGCCCGCCCATCCGCCTCCGCGAGGTATCCACGGGCCGCGACCGCACCCCGTCGGCGCCTGATCCGGTACGCGATCGACGTCAGGTCGTCTGCGACCAGCAGACCTCGGTTCAACGCCGAGTCCAGCACCGAGACGGCCGGGTACCGCCCCACCCGCAGGATCACGTCGCTGACCGTGGTGATGGCATCGGTGGCCGGCATCCCGCCCAGACTGACCAGGGACGTTGCCGGGTGCTCCAGTTGGTGCAGTACGACGTGGGGCTGCCCCGCCCGAGCCCGCTTGGCGGCTACTCCCGGCAAGCCGATGTGGATCTCGTCGGACCTCGGCAGGCCGGCTATGCCATGGAGTTCGGCAGCGCTGCCGTGGACCACACGGGCGGCCGGCCCCAGCGAGAGTAGTGCGGCCCGGACCAGTTGGCGCCGGGACGGCTCCGTCACCCAGAGCGGCTGCGGCAGATAGACGGCCCGAGCCAGTGACTGCCACCGCCCGAACGCGACGAGATTGTCGACCTCATGCCGGGAGTAGCCGCATCCCAGCGCCTGCTCCCGGCACACGAGCCCGTCCTGCCCGGCCCCAACCCGCCGAATCCACCCGTCGCGATCCACCCCCCAAGGCTGGCGAACCTCCCCGCCCCACCGCAGTCCCTGTGGATAACT
>NZ_BOOZ01000023.1 GCF_016863495.1 Micromonospora andamanensis | reverse complement strand
CTAGACCTGTAGCCTTCTTTGTAGGGCGGGAAGCCCTTGTCGAGCGGATGATCGTCAGGAGTCGAGTCGTAGCAGACTCGGCACCGGTCGTTCATCTGATCGACGGGATGGCGGGAAGCGGCAAGACGACCCTCGCCGTGCATGTCGCCAGACGGCTGGCGACTTCGCACCCGGATGGCCAACTCTTCATCGACCTGCGTGGTCACGACGAGGGCAACGTGATGGATCCGGCGACCGCCCTCGTGGTGCTACTCCGCCAGTTGGGTGTGCCGGCAGCCCGAATTCCAGTGGATTTGGACGAGCGACGAGGGCTGTGGCGCAGGGAACTGTCCGTACGCCGTGCGGTCGTCGTTCTCGACAATGCGGCTGACAGTGAGCAGGTGACTCCACTGTTGCCGGTCACGGCGTCGTCGGTCATTCTGATCAGTTCCCGTCGGCGACTTCTCGACCTTGATGTGGGGCCTCCTGAATCCCTGTCCGTGCTGTCGTCCGAAGAGGCTGTCCGGCTGCTCGCGGTCAGCGCTGGGGAGGAGCGGGTGCACGCAGACCCTGAATCCGCCGCAGAGATCGTGCACAGCTGTGGTTACCTGCCGCTGGCCATCCGGCTGGTCGGGTCGCGACTAGCTCACCGGCGCAACCGCCGACTGGTTGACGTAGCCGCGCGTTTGGCCGCGAACGAGTCAGGGTTGGCCAGCTTCGGAACAGGTGAGCGCAGCGTCGCTGCGGCCTTCGCCGCCTCGTATGAGCCGTTGAACGAGGTGAGTAAGCGGGTGTTCCGCTTACTTGGTCTACATTCTGGGCACTACTGCATCAGCATGGTAGCGGCGATGTCCGGGTTGTCATACGCGAAAGCTGCTCAAACTCTCGACGAGCTGGTCGACCGTCATCTGATCGAAGAATCGGAGGTCGGTCGTTACCGGATGCACGATCTGGTTCGACAATACGCTCGCGAAAAGTGCCTGGAGACAGATTCGGACAAGGTGCGAGGTGCTGCGCTTGCCAATTTGCTTGACCAGGTCATGCAACTGTCGATCGTCGCTACGAAATCATTGAACAGACTCGTCGACATCTACGGCGACATTGGCGACGTGGTACCGGAGCGGCCCGATCTCGTGCCCGGACCCGAGGCGGTCGACGTCGATTGGGTCGAGCGGGAGCGTGGTAACTTAAATCTCTTCATCGAACTGGCTGCGAAGGACTCTTTTCATGGGTACACCTGGAAGATGGCCCGCGTACTTTGGCGCTTCTACTACGTGCGGGGTTATTTTGAGGATATTCAGCTTACGCACGAATTGGGGCTTGCTGCCGCACAACAGTCGGGGAACGGCCGGGCGACCGGCATCATGAACAATTATCTCGCCTCGGCGCTGACCAAGACCGGATCACATCAACAGGCGGTGCAGTGCTTGAAGGCTGCGCTGGCGGTGGCCGAGGCGAGCGGAGCCCGTGGTGACATCGCCAGGATTCGAGGAAACCTGAGCGTGGTCTATTGCGTGAGAGGCGATTTTCAGCAGTCCGCTGATCTTGCCATCGCCGCCCTCCGTGATCTTCCGAGGCGTCTGATCGGTCAGGTTCGGGTACACCTGCCGAACGTCGGTATAGCCCTCAACTGGTTGGGCCGCTACGAGGAAGCGCTGCGAACGCACCGCCTTCATCTGCTCTGGGCCCGGGTGGAAGACGATCGCTATCAGATCGCCAACGCGTTGAGCCACATCGCCGCCGTACGGGTGCGCTTAGGGGAGCACGCTCAGGCGCTGCGGCTGCTGCGGTCCGCCATGGTGCTATACGCACAGACCGGTCACCGGCACGGAGAAGGGGACGCACGTAATGCCATGGCCGTTGCGTACCGGGGTGCAGGCCAACTTGCGGAAGCCCGGCGGCAGCACGAGCTTGCGCTGGAACTTACCTCCCTTTCGGCCGAGATGCAGGCGGAGTGCAGTGCGCTGAACGAGTTTGGCCTGACGCTGGCGGCTGACGGCGACATCGACGCTGCTGTGCGGGCACACAAGCGAGCACTTGATCTATCGGTCCGGATCGACAACAGGTACGAGCAGGCCCGGGCGCTTGCCGGTTTGGCCGAGCACCTGCTGAGCACGGACCCGACCGAGGCTCGCCGGCACCTGGAGCGCGCACTTGTGCTCATCGTGCCAACCGGCGCACCGGAGCGGTTCGAGATCGAGCGCCGTCTCGCCACGCTGAAGCAGAGCACACCGACTTGTTGAGGTGCATGCCTCCCCGGCCGGACAGGATCTGACAACAGTCATCGGCCCATCGGATTGGTTCCTTATCGACTTCTTATCGCCGGGCTCGCTAGCGTCCGGGACGTTCGCCGACGGGGGGAGATCCGACAGTTGCCGGATCTCGTCGCGACCCCTGCCCCCGGGTCTACCCCAGCAGCCCGAGGCAGGCTGGTGAGGAAGGAGCGGCGTCCCCGCGCCGCTCCTTCCGAGCTACGGAACCGTCCCGTCACACCGCAGCGATAGGCTCGCGACCGTGACCGAACCCGCCCAGCTCACCCACGTGGACACCGCCGGCGCGGCGCGCATGGTCGATGTTTCCGCCAAACAGGTCACCGGTCGTGCGGCGACGGCCGCCGGCCGGTTACGGACCACCCGCGCGGTGATCGACCTGCTACGCGGGGAGGGTCTGCCGAAGGGCGATGCCCTGGCGGTCGGGCGGCTGGCCGGCATCATGGGCGCCAAGCGCACCCCCGACCTGATTCCGCTGTGCCATCCGATCGCCCTGCACGGCGTCACTGTCGACCTGACGCTCACCGCCGACACCGTCGAGATCACCGCGACCGCCCGCACCGCCGACCGCACCGGGGTGGAGATGGAGGCCCTGACCGCGGTCGCGGTCGCCGGACTCGCTCTTGTCGACATGGTCAAGGCCGTTGATCCGGCGGCCAGCGTCGACGCGGTCCGGGTGCTCCGGAAGGAAGGCGGCAAGACCGGTCTGTGGGAACGCCCGGAGGATCGACAGTGATCCGCGCCCGGGTGGTGGTGGCTTCCAACCGGGCCGCAGCCGGTGTCTACGCCGACACCAGCGGCCCGCTCCTCGTCGCCGGCCTGCGCGAGTTGGGCTGCACGGTCGACGAACCGGTGGTCGTACCGGACGGCGAGCCGGTCGGCCGGGCAGTCGCGGCGGCGGTCGCGGACGGCGTCGACGTGGTGCTGACCAGCGGCGGCACCGGGGTCACCCCCACCGATCGCACGCCTGACGTGACCCGGGCACTACTCGACTACGAGGTGCCCGGCATCGCCGAGGCGATCCGCGCGCACAGTCGCGACAAGGTGCCCACCGCCATGCTCTCCCGCGGGGTGGCCGGGGTGGCCGACCGTACGCTCGTGGTCAACCTGCCCGGCTCGACCGGCGGGGCGCGGGACGGCCTAGCCGTGCTGGGGCCGATTCTGGCTCACACCGTCGACCAGTTGCGCGGTGGCGACCACCCGGCGGCCGGTTAGGCTCGGCCGGTGAGAACGGAAACCGCCTCCACCGACGAGGTCTCCGCGTCACCACCGGCCGACTGGGCGCAGGCGCGCTCCCGGGTGTACGCGGCCGGCCTGGCCGCCGCGCTGCCCGCTGTCGAGCGGCCGGTCGCCGAGACCGACGGGCACACCCTCGCCGCACCGCTCACCCCTCGGACGGACCTGCCGGCGTTTCCGACGTCGAGTGTGGACGGCTGGGCGGTGCGTGGCGGCGGCCCGTGGCAGGTCGTCGGGCGGGTCCTCGCGGGCGGTGAGGCCGCCCCGTTGACCGAGGACGGGACGACTGTCGAGATCGCCACCGGGGCGATGGTGCCGGCGGGTGCCTCGGCGGTGCTGCGGGTGGAGGAGTCGAGACGTACCCCGGAAGGGTTTGTCGACGGCGTGCCGCGCGCCACGCCGGAGTGGCGACAGCCCGGCGAGGAGGCGGTCGCGGGTGAGGAACTGCTGCCGGCCGGGACGCCTATCGACCCGGGCGTCATCGGCCTGGCCGCCTCGTGCGGTTACGACACCCTGCGGGTTCGCCGGCAGCCCCGGGCCGCGCTGCTGGTCTTCGGCGACGAACTCCTCACGGCGGGTCCGCCGGGTGCCGGGCGGGTCCGGGACGCGCTGGGCCCGGCGGTGCCGGGCTGGCTGCGCCGATACGGCTGCCGGATGGATTCGAACGCGGTGGTGGGCCCGGTCGCCGACACGCTGCCTGCCCACCTGGCCGCGCTGCGTGCTGCCCTGGCCGACGCGGACCTGGTCTGCACCACGGGTGGCACCATGCACGGCCCGGTCGACCACCTGCACCCGGCGCTGGCGGCGTTGGACGCCGACTACGTGGTCAACACGGTAGCGGTGCGTCCCGGCTTCCCGATGCTGCTGGCCCGGCTGGTCGGTGCCGACGGGCAGGTCCGGTTCGTCGCCGGGCTGCCAGGTAATCCGCAGTCCGCCGTCATCGCGATGGTGTCTCTTGTCGCCCCGCTGCTGGCCGGGCTCGCCGGTCGGCCGTTGCCGGTGCTGCCGCACGCCGTCCTCACCGAGCCCGTCCCCGGTCGTGGCGACCACACCCACCTGGCGCTGGTCCGACTCGACCGGGTCGCCGGAACGGCTCATCCGGTCCGGCACGTCGGCTCGGCCATGTTGCGGGGGCTCGCCAACGCGGACGGGTTCGCCGTGATCAGTCCGGGCACCACCGGCTCGGTGGGTGACCGGGTGCCGATCGTGCCGTTGCCGTTGCTACCTGGGGAGCGGGCATGGTGACAGTCGTCAGCACCGTCACTGACCAGCCGTTGGATCTCGCCGCGCACGAGGCGGCGGTCGCCGACAGCCGGGCCGGTGCGGTGGTGTCGTTCGCCGGGGTGGTGCGCGACCACGACCACGGACGGTCCGTGACCAGCCTGGAGTACGAAGGCCACCCGAACGCCGGCAAGGTGCTCCAGGAGGTCGCCGACGAGATCGCCGCCGACCCGGACGTGTACGCCGTGGCGGTGTCGCACCGGATCGGCCCACTGGCCATCGGCGACGTGGCTCTGGCAGCGGCGGTCAGCACCGCCCACCGGGCCGCCGCGTTCGCTGCCTGCGCACGTCTGGTGGACGAGGCGAAAGCCCGGCTGCCCATCTGGAAGCGGCAGGTCTTCGCCGACGGCACCGAGGAATGGGTCAACTGCCCCTGACCGGAGGGCCTAGCGCCGTCCGTACAGCATCGAGGCGCGAGCCGCCCGATCGGTGTGGAAGGCGGGTTCCGCGCCGGGCCGCCAGGGCAGGGCGGCGACCAGCACGATCAGCGCCAGCGCGAGGGAGTTCTCCATCAACGCGCCGAACAGCCCGTCCTCGTAGTGGGAGACCTCCGGCAACTGGTGTTCGTACGGCCAGATGGGGGAGATCAGGAAGAGCAGGTAGAGCCCGATGGCGGCGATGCCGTGGCGGAACCCGGTCAATGTCGGGTACCAGATCGGCGGCCGGAGGGTGGACACTGCCGGCGGCCCGCCGTAGGTCCCTGGCGTGGAGCGCAGCACCGGTCCCCGGCTGGCGTCATGCCGCCGGATCGCGGCGTCGGCCAGGATGATGATCGCCGGGATCACCCAGACGAGGTGATGCGTCCAGGAGATCGGGCTGATCACGTTGGCGGTCAGGCCGACGAGCGTGAAGGCGGTCAACTCGTCGCCGTCGGAGTGGGCGTTGGACGCCCGGGACAGGCCGAGCGCCAGCACCAGCACGGAGAAGGCGAGCCAGAGCAGGCCGGGGGTCTCGATCGAGTCGTAGAGCCGGGCCAGCAGGCCGGCCAGCGACTGGTTCGGCGTCATGTCGGCGGCACCCACCCGCTCGGTCTGCCACAACACGCTGCCGAAGTAGTCGCGGGACTCCGCACCGACGATGCCGAAGCTGCCGATGGTCACTGCGACGGCGGTGCCGATGGCAGTGCCGGCGACCCGCCACTGTCGAGTGATCATCAGATAGAAGATGAACAGTGCCGGGGTCAGCTTGACGGCGGTGGCCAGGCCGATGCCCACGCCGGCCCAGGCGCCGCCGTAGATGAACCGCAGCAGCGGGCCGTCGTTCTCGGCCTGATGGGTGCCCCGGCGGGACCGCCAGCGCAGGGCGATCAGGTCGGCCAGGATCAGCGCGAACAGCAGCAGATTGACCTGCCCGTAGCCGAGGGTTTCCCGGGTGGGTTCGATGGCGGCGGCGAGCGGCGTGGCGATGGCCACCGTGTACCACAGTGGCCAGCCCAACCGGTCGACGATCGGGCGCAGCAGCGCGGCCAGCACCACGGCCAGTGCGGCGATGCTGACCGTGGCGTTCACCAGCCCGGCCAGGGTGACCGGCAGGTGCGCCATCGGCAGCATGGCCAGCCCGGCGAAGGGCGGGTAGGTGAAACCCAGGGTCGTGTCGGGCGCGACGAACTCGTACAGCTCGTGACCGCTCGCCCACCAGACCACCGCGCCGTGGTAGATCTTCATGTCGAAGAAGTTGTACGGACGCCCGAACGCGCCGATGGCAAGCCATGCGGCGTAGGCGACGGCGGCGACGATGCCCGCCCGTACGACTGTCCTACGATCGATCCCACGCGTTACGCGACGGACTGTGGCGAGGCGGTCCAGCCCTCTACCGACGATCGTCGGCATGGCGTGGCCACCCCCGTACCAAGGTCGTCCTACCCGTCCAGGTCCAGTACGGAGCCTAGAACGGCGCCTCACGTCAGTGCCTCCCGCGTTATGCGACCGTGTCCGATCCCACACATTCTTTTGACATTTCCACCGCGTTAACGCCTACCGGGCGGTTCAGGTGATTCGCGGTTTTAGCGGGGGTGGGGATGGACGATCCGCAGCTCAGCCGGGGAGTCGCCGAGCGGTGGAGGCGGACCGCATGGCGATCCGGGCCTCCCGGCGTGCGGTCCGGACGGCACGGCGTACCGACCGTCGGGAGTGGCCGATCCGGTGACCGGCCCGCCAGCGTAGCCCTGGCTTACCCTCCGTGTCGGCCGCCGCGAGCAACAACCCACCGAAGAGACCCAGGTTCTTCAGGAAGTGCACCTGGTTGTTGTTCTTTGCGACCGGGTCGTCGTTGCGCCAGAAGGGGTGCCCGGCGAGGGTCACCGGGATCAGCGTGCCGGCCAGCACCAGCGCCGCCGGCCGGGTGAAGCGCCCGGTGGCCAGCATCAGCCCGGCACCGAACTGCACTGCCGAGTTGGCCCGGATCAGGGTTTCAGTGTCCGTGGGGATCCGCGGATCCGCGCGCTCCAGCAGCGGAGTCACCCGATCGGTGACTGGTTTCGCGGTGGGCACCAGGCGGCCGGGGTTGGCGAAGTTACGGGCGCCACTGACCACGAAGATGCCGCTCAACATGGCGCGGGCGAGGGATCGTACGGGCGTCATGGAACAGTCATACCCTGTCCGGGGCGTTGGTACGCCCCGCAACGGGGGATGTCGATCGATCGGGTGCTCGGCGACGCCGCGCCCGGGTTGCCCGACCGTCCCGGATGGACGTGCTGTCGGGTGTACCCTACGCCGCGTGACGACGCTGCGGCTGCGACCCGAGGACCCGGCTGACACCGGCGCGATCCGCCGGGTACTGGCTGCGGCCTTCGCCCGGCCCGACGTGGCGGTACCGCCTGAGGTACGCCTCGTGGACGAACTGCGCGGCAGCGAGGCGTGGCTGCCGGAGCTGGCGATGGTGGCCGAGTACGGCGGTGAGATCGTCGGGTGCGCCCTGCTCACCCGGGTGCATGTGACCTCGGGCGCGACCAGCACACCGGCACTGGCGATGGGCCCGGTGGCGGTGGCGCCGCACCGGCAACGGATCGGGCTCGGCGCCTCGGTGGTGCAGGCCGCGCTGGAGGCGGCGACGGAGCTCGGCGAGCGGCTGGTGGTGGTGCTCGGCGACCCGGCCTACTACCGGCGCTTCGGCTTCAGCCGAGCGGACCAGTTGGGCCTGACCAGCCCCTGGTCCGGCCTTGGGGAGCCCTGGCAGGCGCTGGTCCTGCCGCCGGCGACAAGCGGCGAGCCGCCACCGCCGCAGGGTGAGGTGGTCTTCCCGCCGCCCTGGTCCAAGGTCTGACTGCCTCAGGTGGTGCCCGGTTCGGAAACGTGGACAGTTCCCGTTGACGACGAACGCGAACTGTCCAAGATTTAGTGGGGTTGCCCGCTCCGTCTACGTTGACCGGGCGCTTATGCGGGAGCAGTGCGCGCACCTGGTGGCGTGCGCCGCGCAGCCCACCACGTCGATCCACGTCGTGCCCGCGTCGGTGGGGATGTACCCAGGTCTGGGCGGGCCCTTCACCCTCGCCGAGCTGGACGACGGCAGCGTGCTCGGTCACGCCGACAGCCAGGCGGAGGCGAAGATCATCGATCAGCCTGCGGAAGTTGCTACCCTGGCCCGCAGGTGGGAACGCATCCGTGGTGAGGCGCTGTCACGGGCGCAGTCCCTGGCACTCCTCAGGGAAGCGGCAGCAGCATGGACATGACCGGCGCGCAGTGGCGCAAGAGCAGCAAGAGCGGCAACAACGGCGGAAACTGTGTCGAGGTCGCCGACAACCTTCCCGGCGTCGTCCTCGTCCGGGACACGAAGGACCGTGACGGCGGGACGCTCAGCTTCCAGCCGGCGGCGTGGCGCGGCTTCGTCGAGGCGGCGAAGACCGGCCGCCCGACCGCCTGACGCACCTCACCAGCAGCCCTCGGTCACCGGCCGAGGGCTGCTGTCTGCGCCGACCGCCAGTCAGCCCGTGCCGCCAGTCGGATCTGTGGCAGCGGAGCAACCCCAGCCCCGGCGTGTCGGACACCTGCACTGTCACAGATCGGGCGGCTCACGGCCCGGGTCAGGCGGGTTGGGTGCGCAGGTAGCGGCCGAAGTGCGGGACAGTGAAGGCGACAGTGCCGCGCTCACCGGAGTAGATCAAGCCCTTCTTGATCAACGCATCCCGGGCCGGTGAGAGGCTGGCGGGCTTACGGCCCAGCGCCCGGGCGATCTCGGCGGTCGGCACCGCCGCATCCATGTCGTCCCGGCCGCCGCCGTCGGTCTCCCCTTCGACGAGCGACAGCATCGCCATCGCCCGCATGTACTCCCGCTCGGCGGGAGTGGCCCGCTCGAAGCGGGAACCGAAGAAGCCGACAGCCAACTCCGCCTCGGCCTCCGGTGCGGCGACGCGTACGTCGGCCGGGGTGATCGGTGACCTGGGGGCGTGGTCCCAGGTGGCCTTCCCGTACGCCTGCACGAAGTACGGATAGCCGCCGGACTTCTCGTAGAGCAGGTCGAGCGCTTTCGCCTCGTACTCGACGTCCTCCCGCTCGGCCGGCGCGCAGAGCGCGTGGTCGGCGGCGATCCGGTCGAGACGGTCGATGCGCTGGTAGCGGAAGAGCCGCTCGGAGTACGACTTGGCGGCGCTCAGCACCGCCGGCAGGTGTGGCAGGCCGGCGCCGACCACGATCAGCGGCGCGCCGAGCTGGGAAAGCTCGTGGCAGGCGGCGCAGAGCGCGGAGACATCCTCCGGCCCGAGGTCCTGCATCTCGTCGATGAAGATGGCCACGCCGGTGCCGACGTCGCTGGCGACCGATGCGGCATCGGTGAGGAGTTCGACCAGGTCGATCTCGATGTCGCCGGAGTCGGCCCGCCCACTTGCCGCCGGAACGTCGATGCCGGGCTGCCAACGGTCACGCAGTTTTGGGGCGGCCCCACCGCGCCCGGTCGGAGCACCCCGTTGGGCGAAGGCCTTGAGCACCCCGAGGAAGGCGTCGATCCGCTCCGGTGCGCGGTGCCTCGGTGCCAACTCCCGAACGGCCATGTGCAGCGCGGCTGCGATCGGCCGGCGTAGCGACTGGTCCGGCCGTGCCTCGATCTTGCCGCTGCCCCAGAGCCTGTTGATCGCCTGGGAGCGCAGCGTGTTCAGCAGGACGGTCTTGCCGACGCCGCGCAGGCCGGTGAGCATCAGGCTGCGCTCCGGTCGACCCCGCGCGATGCGTTCCAACACGATGTCGAAGACGTCCAGTTCCCGCCCCCGCCCGGCAAGCTCGGGCGGACGCTGGCCGGCGCCCGGCGCGTACGGGTTGCGGACCGGATCCACGCATCGCAGAGTATCGGGCCGTCTAGAGGAGAGGCTAGACATGGATAGACGGCGGTACCGGCGTGTTGCCCTCGACCAAAAACTAGTGCTGTCTAGCCTCCAGGCTAGACAGCACTAGTTTTGGTAATCGGTGGTCAGCCGCGCTGCTTCAGGCAGAGTACGAAGTCCAGGGAGTCCAGCTCGCTGTCGTAGAAGTACCAGTTGGTGTAGCCGTCCACAGCGGCGCACTTCTCCTCGGCATCACGCTCGCCGCTGGTCTTGCCGTCGAAGCGCCGCAGCACCTCGTAAGACCGTGGCTCACACTCACTGAGCAGCAACTTGGGCTTGCCGCCGGCGGCGGCGTCGTTGCGTACGCACTGCCCGGCCTCCACGAAGCGAGGATCGGTGGACGATGCGGGGGCCGGATCGTCCGACGGGGTCTCCGCGTCCTGCGCGTCAGGTGCGGGTGCCGCCTCGTTCGTCGGCGCGGACACTGGGGTCGGTGTCTCGTCGTCCTGCCCGACCAGGTAGAACGCTGTCGCACCGCCCAGCACCAGCACCAGCGCTGCGGTCAGGACGAGGAGCATCCGTCCGCGTCGGCGCTCCGACGGCGGCGTGGGTGTCCCTGCGTACCCGGTCTCGGTGGCGTGCTGCTCGGTGTGCTGCGGCCACGAGTCCGGTGCCTGTGGGACGTGTCCCGGCCCGGTCGTGTCGTACCGACCGCCGCCCTGACCCCCAGGCTCGTAGGACTCGCCGCCCCGGTAGCCCCGCCCGGGCCCGTATTCCTGCCCGGGCCCGTAGCCCTGCCCGGCCCCGTATTCCTGCCCCGCCCCGTAGCCCTGCCCGGGGCCGTAGCCCTGGCCGGGCCCGTGGACCGGCCCTGAGGTGTGACCATGGGACGGGTCACCGTAGGGATGGGCGGACTCGTAGCTCCAGCGCGGATCGTGCGGCGGCTGCGCCTCGGGCGGCTGACCGTGACCGTGCCACTGGCCGGCCTGCGGCTCGTGCCACGGCTGCTCACCGGGCTGCGGCTCGTGCCACGGCTGCGAGCCTGAACCCGATGGTCCGTAGTTCGCCATGCACGCCCTCCTGAGCCTTCGGGTGGAACCGGGTGACCTCGCGCCTGCCGGAAGGGTAGCGGGCACCGATGTGACCCACAGTGGTTACCGGTGAACAGGGCCCGTCGTGCCGACCGTACCGTTCGGCCGACCGTCAGATGAGGCGTAGCTGACGGTCCTTGGGTCGTCGGGGGCCCTCGCTGTCGCCGAGCCGTTCGAACAGGCCCGGGTCCACCACGTCGAGGAACGGCGACGGACGGCAGTCCCGCTCCGAGCCGTGCCGGAACCGGCGGGCGGCGTGACTGACGTAGAGCCGGTCCTGGGCGCGGGTCAACCCGACGAAGAAGAGCCGCCGCTCCTCGGCCACTGCCGCCTCGTCGGGCGCGGTGCCGGGCCAGCGCAGTGGCAGCAGGCCGTCCTCGACACCGACCAGGAAGACCACTGGAAACTCCAGCCCCTTCGCGGCGTGCAGGGTCAACAGGGTGACCGCCTCGGCACGCGGGTCGAGCGCGTCCACCTCCGCGCCGGTGGCGAGCTGCGACAGGAACGTCTCCAGGTCGTCACCGCAGCGACGGGCCAGCGGCGTCAACAGGTCGACGGCGGTCCGGACATCCTCCGGGCGTACCCCGCCGGAACCGTCCAGGGTCGGTGTGGCGAACCGGTCCGCGAGCACCTGGCCGGCGAGGCGTACCCGTGCGGGCAGGGCACCCTCGACACCGGGGGCGTGCCGCAGCTCGCGAGCGATGGCGGCCACCCCGGGACGGTCCCGCAGCCGGTCGTGCGAGCGTTTCTGCACCGGGATGTTGGCCCGGGCCAGGGCGTCCACTATCGGCGCGGCCTGCGAGTCGGTGCGGTACAACACGGCGATGTCCGAGAAGGACAGCGTTGTCGACCGTCCGTCGATCCGCCCGGAGTCCAGCGACCTGTGGGACAGACCGCCGACCAGCTCGTCAACTGTGCGTACCACGAAGTCGGCCTCGTCGGCGACGGCGGCCGCGGCGTACCGGCCGACGAGCGCCGCCTCCGGGTCCAGGCGGGCCGGATCCAACCGGCGGCCCCGCACCAGCGACGACGGCGCGATGGCCTGCACCGCAGCGGCCAGGATCGGCGCGGAGGACCGGTAGTTGCGGTTGAGCCGGACCAGCCGGGCGTCGGTGAAGTCCTGGGAGAAGCGCAGGAAGTATCCGACGTCGGCGCCCCGGAACGAGTAGATCGCCTGGTCCGGGTCGCCGATCGCGCACAGGTTCCCGTCGGCCGGACTGAGCAGGCGCAGCAACTCGTACTGCACCGCGTCGACGTCCTGGTACTCGTCCACGAAGATCCACCGCCACCGCTGCCGGTACCTGTCGACTAGCCTGCGGTCCTCCCGCAGCAACGCCACCGGCAGGGTGAGCAGCTCGTCCAGGTCCACCAGACCCTGCTTGCGCAGCAGCGCGGTGTAGCGGGCCGGGTCGTCCCCGGCATCGGTTCGCGCGGTCGTCCGCTCAGTGTCGTCGGCGATCCGGAAGCTCTCGGTCAGCCCGGCGGCCTCTGCGTTCTCACGCAGGATTGTCAACCCGAGGGAGTGGAAGGTGCCGACTGTGACATCCTCGGCGACCGGGCCGAGTAGTCCGTCGAGGCGGTGACGCAGTTCCTCCGCGGCCCGCCGGGTGAACGTGATGGCCAGACACTGCTCAGGAAAGACGTTCAGCTCGGCGCAGAGGTACGCGATGCGGTGGGTCAGGGTCCGCGTCTTGCCGGTGCCCGGACCGGCGACGATAAGCAGCGGGCCACCCGGCGCCGAGGCGGCCACCCGCTGCATCGCGTCGAGCCGGTCGAGCAGGCCGGTGCCGACCTCCTCCATGCCGGCGAGCATCGGTTCGAAGGGCTCGTGCGGCGAGGGCGCCGGCGCGATCGGTGGTGCCGGGGCCGCCGGCTTGCGCTTCGGCTCGGGCTTCGCCGACGAGCGCTTCGCCCCGGCCTCCGCCTTCACCGCAGTCTCCGGCGCGCGTCGCTGAGCGGGCACCGGTACGTCGAACAGCGTCTCCTGACCGGCGGAGACTCCCGCCCCAGCCAGTTCGGTCGGGTCGAACAGGGTGATCACGCCGTACTCGCCGTCGTAGCCCGGCACCCGGCGGACCTCGCCGCGACGGAGCCGACCGATGCCCTCGGCGAGCAGCTCGCCGCCGACCCGGCCGATCTCGTCAAGCGGTACCCGGGTCAGGATCTCCAACTCGGGGCCGAGCGCGGCGACCAGTTCGGTGAGCTTCCCCTCGACCCGCTTGGATCGCGGACCGACCTTGTTGAGCTCGCCGAGAATCTCGGCGAGCTGGATCAGGTGGGTGACCTCGGGCGCGTGCTGCGGCCGGTACCCGTCGGGCCGGTCGGCCAGATCCTCGACCCGGCTCAGTACCCCCACCGTCAACGGCTTGCCGCACTCCGGGCAGCGTCCGCCGGCCTCCCGGGTGCGCTCCGGAGCCCAGTTCACCCCGCAGAGCCGGTGGCCGTCGGCGTGGTACTTCCCCTCCTCCGGGAAGAACTCGATGGTCCCGGCCAGCCCGTCACCGGTACGCAGCGCCTCCCGGATGCCGAAGTAGTCCCGGGCCGAGGCGAAGACGGTGGCCTCGCGGGCGAGCGCGGGCGGCGAGTGCGCGTCGGAGTTGGAGACCAGCCGGTAGCGGTCCAGGCTGCCCACCCGCCAGTTCATCTCGGGGTCCGAGGAGAGCCCGGTCTCCACCGCGAAGATGTGGTCGGCGAGGTCGGCGTAACAGTCGGCGATCGCGTCGAAGCCGGACTTCGAGCCGAGGGCCGAGAACCACGGGGTCCAGATGTGCGCCGGTACGAGGTACCCGTCGCTGCTCGCCTCCAACGTGATCTCCAGCAGATCGCGCGAGTCCAGGCCGAGGATGGGGCGGCCGTCCGAGCCGAGGTTGCCGATCCGGCCGAGCGCGGCGTTGAACCGGCCCACCGCGTCCAGGTCCGGCAGGTAGATCAGGTGGTGGACCTTGCGCGTCCGGTCGTCCCGTTTGTAGATCGTGGAGATCTCCACGCTGAGCATGAACCGGACCGGATCGTTCTCCGCCTCGCTGGCCAGCCTGGGCGGCAGTCGACGGGCGATGTCCCGTTCCGCCTCCGGAGACAGCCGGTACAGGCCCGGCTCGGCGGGGTGCAGTGTCTCCCGCAGGTGGTCGTACCAGGCGGGATGGGTGAAGTCGCCGGTGCCGAGGACGGCGATGCCCTTGCGGCGCGCCCACCAGCCGAGGTTGGGCAGGGTCAGATCGCGGCTACAGGCCCGCGAGTACTTCGAGTGGATGTGCAGGTCCGCGACGAAGGGCGGAAGGCCACCGGGGGGTACGACGCTGAACGGGGGCACGCCGCATCCTGCCACGACCGGCCGCGCTCCCGCTCGGCGCCACGCACGGAGGTGAGCTGCGCTATGCCGAGCGGCGGAGTTCGACGAGGGTGACCTGAGGCTCCGCACCGACCCGTACCGGCGGCCCCCAGAAGCCGGCGCCGTTCGTCACGTAGACCTTCGTCCCGTCCACCTCACCGAGCCCGGAGACCACCGGCTGTTCGAGCCGGACCAGCAGGTTGAACGGGACGATCTGGCCGCCGTGGGTGTGGCCGGACAGTTGCAGGTCGACCCCGTACCTCGCCGCCTCCAGCGCGGCCACCGGCTGGTGGGCCAGCAGGACCACCGGCCGGGACGGGTCCCGGTCGCCGAGCGCGGCGTCGTAGTCCGGCGGAGCGGAGACGCCGCTGCCGACGGCGGAGACGTCGTTGACGCCGGCCAGGTCGATCACTCCACCGGGAGTGATGATCTCCAGCCGTTGATTCTGGAGCACCCGCAGCCCGAGCCGGTCGACCTCGGCCACCCACTCCTCCACGCCGGAGTAGTACTCGTGGTTGCCGGTGACGAAGTAGCTGCCGTACCGCGAGCGCAGGCCGCGCAGCGGTGCCGCGTCGTCGCCCAACTCGGCGACCGTGCCGTCGACCAGGTCGCCGACGACGGCGACGAGGTCGGCGTCCAGCCGGTTGATGGCGGCCACGATCCGCTCGGTGTGCGCCCGGCCGGTCAGCGGCCCGATGTGGATGTCCGACACGGTGGCGATGCGCAGACCGTCCATGCCGCGGGGCAGCTTGGCCAGCGGGATCTGTACCCGGTCCAGCCGGGGCGGGCCCATCGCGGTGCGTACGCCGTAGCCGACCAGGCCGGTGGCGGTGAGCCCGGCGAAGATCGCGGCACCACGGGCGAGCAGCAGGCGGCGGCCCGGATCGTGGTCGGGACCGACGGCACCGGCGGCCGGCGGAGTCGCCGGAGTGTCGCCGGCCGGCTGGGGTGGCTCGGCCGACTCGTCGATACCGGTCGCCCGCTCCGTCGACGCGCCGGGCCCGGCCGGGCCGACGAGTACGGGCTCCGGGGCGGCCAGTCCCGACCGACGGCGCAGCACCAGCCGCGTCACAAGCATCGGGACTTCCAGTACCACGAGGAGCACCAGCAGGTAGAACATCAGCGCGAGCCACAGGTAGCCCGGCCAGGCGAGCCAGTACATGCCGGCCCGCGTGCCGATCATCGTCGCCGGCACCAACAGGGCCAGCACCACTGCGGTGACCGTGCCGGCCCGCCGCCACCCTCCGGCGGCTGTGGTGTCCTTCACCAGGCGTTTCCACAGGTAGAGGTGGATCAACCCGGTGATCACGGCCAGGGTGGCGACGAAACCGAGAACCGCGAACACGTATGGATCCCCCTCAGCCGCCGGCGAAGGGAGGCAGGACGTCGATCGTCGCCCCAGCCGGCAGCGGCTTCTGCCGATCATGACAGGTCACGCCGTCGATCAGAAAACTCGACACCGCCAGCACCGACACCAACCGCCCGCCGTGCCGCTCGGCCAGCTCGGCAAGTAACTGGTCAAGTGAACGGCCCGCTGGGGTGACCTCCTCGGCGCGACCGGCCGCGGCCCGAGCACCGGCGAAGTAGCGGACGGTGACGTGCGCCATTGTCAGCCTCCGATGGCCGACATCGGCCGGGTCGGTTGCAGGAAGGACGGATCGTCGATGCCGTGCCCGGCCCGCTTGCTCAACGTCGCGGCCCGCCAGCGGCGAGCAAGCTCCTCGTCGTCGGCTCCGGCCCGCAACGCGCCGCGCAGGTCCGACTCCTCGGTGGCGAACAGGCAGTTGCGGATCTGCCCGTCGGCGGTGAGCCGGGTCCGGTCGCAGTCACCGCAGAACGGTCTCGTCACAGTGCCGATGACGCCGACCCGGGCCGGGCCGCCGTCGACCAGCCAGGTCTCGGCGGGAGCGGTGCCGCGTTCGGTCGGGTCCGGACTGAGGGCGTACGCGGCCCGCAACTCGGCCAGGATCTCGTCGGCGGTGACCATGGCAGCGCGATCCCAGCCGTGCTGTGCGTCAAGCGGCATCTGCTCGATGAACCGCAGCTCGTAGCCGTGGTCGAGGGCGAAACGCAGCAGCGCCGGTGCCTCGTCGTCGTTGACGCCGCGCATCAGCACAGCGTTGATCTTCACCGGGGTGAGCCCGGCGGTGGCCGCGCCGGCCAGGCCGGCCAGCACGTCGGCCAACCGGTCCCGGCGGGTGAGCCGGGTGAAGCGCTCCCGGTCCAGCGTGTCGAGTGAGACGTTGACCCGGTCGAGGCCGGCGGCGCGGAGCGCGGGGGCGAGCCGGTCCAGACCGATGCCGTTTGTGGTGAGCGAGATCCGGGGCCGCGGGTCGAGGGCCGCGACGGCTTCGACGATGCCGACCAGGCCGGGACGGATGAGCGGTTCGCCGCCGGTGAACCGCACCTCGTCGACCCCGAGCCGGCCCACCGCGACCCGGATCAGCCGGACCACCTCGTCGTCGGTGAGCAGTTGCGGCCCGGCCAGCCAGGGCAGGCCCTCGGCAGGCATGCAGTAGGTGCAGCGCAGGTTGCACTTGTCGGTCAGGGACACCCGCAGGTCCCGGGCGACGCGGCCGTACCTGTCGACGAGGCCGGTAGGCGGGGGCAGGCTCACCGCTCGACGGTAGCGCGGCAGGTCCCGTTCAGGGCGTCCCGGGCACTCCTGGTTACCAAATCGCGGTATGCGGCGCCGAAGAGCGCGGTGTGCACGAGCAGCAGGTGCAGCTGGTGCAGCGGCACCCGCTCCCGCCACCCGTCGGCAAGTGGCCAGCTCTCCTGGTACGCCGCCATGATCCGATCCTGGTGCGGAGGGCCACCGAAGAGCGCCAACTGGGCCAGGTCGGTCTCGCGGTGCCCACCGTGCGCCGCCGGGTCGACAAGCCAGACCCGGCCGTCACCGCCCCAGAGCAGGTTGCCCGGCCAGAGGTCGCCGTGGACGCGGGCGGGCGGCTCGTCGCCACCGAACTCGCCGATCCGGTCGATCACCTGCTCGACCAGGATGGCGTCGGCGCTGGTGAGGGCACCACCGTCGACCGACAGGCGCAGGTACGGCAGCAACCTTGCCCGGGCGAACCAGTCCGACCACGGGCCGTCATCCGGGGTGTTGTCCGCCGGCAGCGCACCGATGAACCCCGGCCACTGGGCGCCGAACGCCGACGCGCCCGTCCGGTGCAGCTCGGCCAACTCCCGCCCGAAACGGTCGGCCGCCTCGGGACTCGCTTCCCCCGGCTCGACCCACTCCAACGCCAGCAGTTCCGGCAACGCGACAAGCACCTCCGGTACGGCCACGGCACCGGCCTCGCGTAGCCAGCGCAGCCCGGCCGCCTCGGTGGCGAAGAACCCCTCCGGCACCGCCCGCCCCGCGTGCTCCGGCCAGGTCTTCGCGAACACCGAGTGACCGTCGTCAAGGGTCAGCCGGGAAGCCGCGCAGATGTCGCCGCCCGAGACCGGCGTCTCCCTGATCCGCTGATGGGTCAGGAAGGTGGGCAACTGCTCGGGATGCGCCCGCAGGTACGCCAGATCCATGCCCGCAAGGTATCGCTACCGGACTGCTCACCGGCTCCTGGACGGTCGCCGATTGGCCGTAAGCTGCGAAACTACGCCCGGTAACTGTGGATAACCCGCGTGTCGTCCACAGGGGCAGCGGGTCGCACCCGACGGCTCGCAGGCTGCCTGCATGAACTCGACAGACCTGCCCCGACTGTCCGTACGCTCTCCCGCCGACCTCATCGCCGCCGTGCCGTACCTGCTCGGCTTCCATCCTGCCGACAGCATCGTGGTGGTGGCGTTGTCCGGTAAGCGGATCGTCTTCGCCGCGCGCGGTGACCTGCCCGGCGACGCCGACCCCTATGAGCCAGGCCAGCACATCGCGGCGGTGACTGCCAGGCAGGGCGCCGACGCGGCCACGGTGATCGGCTACGGTCCGGCCGCCCGGGTGACCCCGGCGGTGGACGCGGTCCGGGCCGCGCTGGCTGAGGCAGGGCTGGCCGTGCTCGACGCGTTGCGGGTCACCGACGGGCGGTGGTGGTCCTACCTCTGCGACGAGCCGGAGTGCTGCCCGCCGGAGGGCACCCGCTACGACCCGGAGGCCAGCGCGGTGCCGGCGGCGGCGGTCTTCGCCGGCCAGGTGGCCCTGCCCGACCGGGCGGCCCTCGCCGCGCGGGTGGCTCCGGTCGGTGGGGAGGCGATGCGGCGGGCGGTCGAGCGGGCGGAGCAGCGGCTCACCGAGCTACTGGCCGGCGCGCCCGCCCCCGACCTGCTCGGCGCTCGGGCGCTACGGGCCGCCGGCACGGCGGCGGTACGGGCCACGATGCGGCGTCACCGGGACGGCGAACGGCTGACCGACGACGAACTGGCCTGGCTGGGCCTGCTTCTGACCCACCTTCCGGTGCGCGACCACGCCTGGGAGCGCACCGACGGCCGGGACGAGGACGTCGCATTCTGGGCCGAGGTGTTGCGTCGGGCCGAGCCGGAGCTGATCGCCGCGCCGGGCTCGCTGCTCGCGTTCGCCGCATGGCGGGACGGGCAGGGTGCGTTGGCGGCGGTGGCCCTGGAACGGGTGCTGGCCGAGCATCCGGACTACTCACTCGCCCTGCTGCTGGACGATCTGCTCCGTCGGGGAGTGCCCCCGTCCCGGCTGGACGGCTGGCCGGCCACCGGCCTGCCGAGAGCACGTCGTCGGGCGAGGCGGCGGGCGCGACGACGTCCCTGACGCCGGTTCTCCGAGCCCAGCCCAGTCGGCAGGTGTCGATGGCCGCTGCTCCGATGCCGGCGTCACGCCAGACCTGCGAGGCGGTGCGGGCGACCGGCGGGGTCACGGCCAGCAGGCGGCTGGCGGATAATCGCCGCATGTCCGAGCTCGGCCCTGGTGCGGCATGAGCGTTGCCCTGCTGCTGTCCCTGGCCGGGCTGGCGCTCGTGGACAGCACCAGCATCGGCACCCTGTTCATCCCGGTGTGGCTGCTGCTCGCCGCCGGGCCGGTGAGTGTCCGACGGGTCCTGACCTACCTCGGCACCATCGCCGGCTTCTACTTCGTGGTCGGGTTGCTGCTGTACTTCGGCGGCAGTGGCCTGGCCGAGTCGTTGGGCGGTGCGCTGGACAACCGGCCGGTGCTCTGGGGTCAACTGGCGCTCGGGGTCGGTCTGTTCGTGCTGAGCTTCCGTTACGACGGCAAGCGCGGTGCCGGTACGGGTCGGGTGCTCCGGTGGCGGGACCGGGTGACCACCGGTGACTCGTCGTCGCGTTGGCTGGTCGGGCTGGCGCTGTTCGCCGCGCTCGCCGAGGTGGCGACGATGCTGCCGTATCTCGGCGCGTTGGGCCTGCTCACCAACTCCGGACTGGCCGCGTCGACAAGCGTGGCGTTGCTCGCCGGCTACTGCTTGATCATGGTGCTTCCGGCGATGTTCCTGCTGGGCGCGCGGGTGGCCTGGCCGGGGCGGGTCGAGCCGGTGCTCGCCCGGCTCAACGCGTGGATCGTCCGCTCCTCGGGCAGCATGCTCGGCTGGGTTCTGGGCATCGCCGGCTTCCTGATCGCCCGCGACGCCGCGGTCCGGCTGGAACTGTTCGAGCTGCTGGCCCGCCGCTGACCGGTGGGTTCGGGGCGATCTCAGCTGGTGACCCGGTGCCCACCGGTGTAGACGTTCATCGTCCGTCCCCGGAGGAACCCGACAAGGGTCAGCCCTGCCTCGGTGGCCACGTCGACCGCGAGGGTGCTCGGCGCGGAAACCGCAGCGAGCAGCGGCACACCCGCCATCCACGCCTTCTGGGTCAGCTCGAAGCTTGCCCGACCCGACACGAGCAGCACGTGCCCGGCCAGCGGCAGTCGGTGTTCGCGTACCGCCCAGCCCACCACCTTGTCGACCGCGTTGTGTCGACCCACGTCCTCGCGTAGCACCACCAGTTCGCCGTCCGCGTCGAACAGGCCGGCGGCGTGCAGTCCGCCGGTGCGGTCGAAGCCCCGCTGCTCGGCCCGCAGTCGCTGGGGCAGCTCGGCCAACAGCTCCGCGGGCACGCTGAGCGGATCTTCGCTGACATCGAATAGCGACCGGGTACGCACCGCGTCGATGCTCGCCTTGCCGCACACCCCACAGGCGCTTGTGGTGTGGAAGTGCCGGGTCACGTCGCTGACCGGATCCGGCACTCCGGGAGCGAGGGTCACATCGACGACGTTGTAGGTGTTCGGGGTTTCCGTCCCGGCACACAACTGCGCGGTCGACACGTCGTCCGCCGAGCGGATCAGTCCCTCGGTGACGAGGAAGCCGATGGCCAGGTCGAGGTCGGCTCCGGGGGTACGCATGGTGACGGTCAGCGGCGGACGTCGCCCGGGTCCGGCGGGGCCGACCCGGATCTCCAACGGCTCCTCGGCGGCGAGCGTGTCCGGCCGCCGGACCCGGCGCCGGCCGGCCTCCGCCGCCTCCAGGTCCACCCGCACCACACCACGCCGCTCTGAAGCCCGTCCCACGTCCTCCATCCTGCCCCGCGTCGCCGGAATCGCCCCACGCCGCCCCCAACTCCCGCCCGCCCGGTGTTTCCGCGCTGCCCGGTGCTCCCGGGCAGCCCGGTCTCCCGCACCGGCCGGTCGGTGCTTGCAACTCGTCCTGTTGCCCGGCAGGGGGTCCCGCCCCACGCGGGCCCGTCGATCTGCCAACCTGACCGTCGTGGCCTGCCGAACCGCCTGCCGAACCGCCGGCCGCCTGACGTCCGTGCCATGTGGCACCCGGATACTCTCGGCGCACGCTGTCGAGCTGACCCACCTGTGCCGTCAGCCAAGCTGATCCACCTGTTCGTCAGCCGAGCGTTCGAGGCGCGATCCGTCTGTGCGCTCAGCTCGACAGGGCCCGGCGCCATGGTTGCCCGCCGCTGTCGTTGTCGGGGCGGTGCGGGCGGCTAACGTGGCGCAGATGACGGCGTACGCGGCGGTGGTGCTCTCGGGCGGTGCGGGACGCCGGATGGGCGGGCGGGACAAGCCGGTTTTGCCGGTGGGTGGGGTGCCGATGCGTGAGCGGGTGCTGGCCGCAGTGGCCGATGCGTCGCCTCGAATCCTGGTCGGCCCCGGACCGGCGATCACCGGCGTACGACTGACCCGGGAGGTGCCGCCGGGCGGTGGACCGGTGGCCGCCGTCGCGGCCGGGCTGGCCCTGCTCGACACCGACGTACCCGCCGTCGCCCTGCTCGCCGCCGATCTGCCCCTGCTGACCCGGTCAGCCATCGGTGAGCTGCTGGACCATCTGCACCGCCTCGACGGGGTCTGTTACGTGGACCGGTCGGGGCGGCGGCAGACCCTGTGCGGGGTGTGGCGGCCGGCCGCACTGCGGGCCGCTCTGGATCGCCTCAGCGTTCGGCGCGGCGGTGACGTTGCCGGTGCACCGTTGCGTGAGTTGGTCGCCGGCCTGGCCGTGCGTGACGTGACGTGGCGCGGTGACGGCCCGGAGCCCTGGTTCGACTGCGACACTGAGCGTGACCTACGCCGGGCGGAGGAGTGGACGCGATGACGGTGATGGACGACTGGGTCACGGCCGCCTGCGCGGAACTGGATCTCGACCCGGCTCAGGTGCCGGTGCCAACCGTGCTCGACCTGGCCCGGGATGTTGCCCACCAGGTGCTGCGGCCCGGTGCGCCGGTCACCGCGTACCTGCTGGGGCTGGCCGTCGGGCGGGGCGCGGACCCGGCCGTGGCGGCGGCCCGGCTCTCCGGGTTGGCCGGCACCTGGCCTGTGGAACTGGGTGGCGACCGGCAGCCTCGTTCGAACCCGGCCGGACCGAATGGCGGGACCGACTGACGGCAGTTGTCTGATCACGGTCCGCGCTGATCCGCGCCGGCAGCGGGCTGGGTAGGGTGACCGGAACGGACGGAGGCGATCATGACGGCTGACCACCCCTCGGCACCGCCCGGCACGCCGGTGCACCACGAGTCGATCCTGCTCGACGAGCCGAGCACGGCCGACCTGCGGGCGAAGGTGACCCAGGCGTGGCGGGAGTTCGCCCGGGCCCTGGCGGAGCGGTTGTCCGCGTTGCCGCCGGGCGCGGAGGTGGCGTTGACCCTCGACCCGACCGCCTCCGGCACCGATGACGCCGTCTACTCCGTCTATGTCGAGGTACGTACCGACGGCCGGTTCGCCGCCCGGGCGGTGGGCAACGCCACCCTGCCGTCGGGTTACCGGCTGGATCGCGCGGCGGTCGCCGACATGGTCGCGCTGGGCTGGTCACCGCCGGGTGTGGTGGACGGTTCGGGGGACCAGTTCGGGTTGGATTCCCCCGCCGACGAGGCCCCCCGGTTGGCCGCGCTGCTCTCCCGCACCATGCGCGACGTCTACGGTGCCCCGCATCCCGCCTTCCTCGTCTACGCGATCGAGGACGGCAAGGGCGAGCCGATCCCCGGCGAGGCGCTGGGGACCGCCCGCAGCGAGACCAACCTGGCCCGGGAGATCGGCACCGAGTTGGAGAAGGCGCTGGCCGTCACCGACGAGGCTGGTGCGGACACCGAGGTGCTGGATCTGGCCGAGCGGGTCCGTACGGTCGTCTCGACAATGCTCAAGTCGGACTTGGACCGGCTCCAGGTCGACTCCGACGGCGACATCAACATCCGGGCCGGCTCCGCGATGGTCTTCGTCCGGGTGCGGGACAATCCGCCGCTTGTCGATGTCTTCTCGCCGGTGCTGACCGAGGTCGAGCCGACCGAGCGGCTGTACGTCAAGCTCTCCGAGTTGACCAACCGGATGCCTATCGGGCGCCTCTACTGCGCCGACGACACCGTGTGGGCGTCGATCCCGGTCTTCGGCCGCAACTTCCAGCCGACCCACCTGATGCTGGCCGTGCAGGTGATGACCGGGCTGGCGGACGAGTTGGACGACCGGTTGCACGGCGAGTTCGGCGGCAAGCGGTTCTTCGGTGAGGGAGACAAGCCAGGGCGCGGCGAGCACCGCACCGGCATGTACCTCTGACCGGGTCAGCGCACGTCCAGCAGGGTCTTGCCGATAGTCGAACGGGCCTCGATGGCCGCGTGCGCCTCGGCCGCCAGGGCCAACGGGAACCGCTGGCCGATCACCGCGCGTAGCCGACCGGCTGCTCCTTCCGCGAGCGCCCGCTCGGTGTACGCCCGCAGCTGGGCGGGCGTCGGTGCCGGCCGGACCACTGTCACGCCACGCTCGGCGGCGGACTCCGCGTCGATGCCGGCCCACTCGCCGCTGGACAGCCCGAAGCTGAGCATCCGACCGCCCCGGTCGAGCAGCTCGAACGCGTCCCGCCCGGTCGCGCCCCCGACCCCGTCGAAGACCACGTCGACCGCGCCGACTGCCGACCGTACCCGCCCGACCCAGTCCGGCTGCCGGTAGTCCACGGCGACCTCGGCGCCCATCGAGGGCAACTGAGCCACCTTGCGCGTACCGCCGGCCAGTCCGACCACCCGCGCTCCGGCGCGTGCCGCGAGTTGGACGAGCAGGCTACCCACCCCGCCGGCGGCGGCCTCGACCAGCACCCGGTCGCCGGGCCGCAGTTCGGCCGCCTCGGCCAGCATCAACGCCGTACGCCCGTCGGCGAGCAGGGCCACCGCCTGGTCGAGCGGCAACCCGTCCGGCACCGCCACCGGCAGCGTCGCGTCCACGACGACCCGCTCGGCGTACGCACCGGAGCCACCGGTGCTGCTGACCACCCGTCGGCCGACCAGTCCCGGGTCGACGTCCGGACCGACCGCGCTGATCAGTCCGCCGACACCGTTGCCCGGGATCACCGGCAGTGTCGCGCCCGACGGGCCGAAGCCGGTCGCCCGGAACTGGGTCTCCACGAACGTGATGTTTGCCAGCAGCACGTCGATCAGCACCTGCCCCGGCGCGGGTACGGGATCAGGCGCGGTGCCCGGCACCAACTTCTCCGGACCGCCGAACTCGTGGATCCACACCGCCCGCACGTCTCCCCCTCACCGCCGCTTCCCGCCGAGTCGATCACTTGAAGCGTGGTTGAGGTCAAGGCGGGTGGGGCCCGGAAACCCCGAGAAACCGGGCCCCACCCGCGGGGAGGAAGGTTCAGGTGGCGGCGATCCAGGCCAGGCTCCGGGCCGAGGCGGGATCGGTGGCGCGCAGGCCCGCCTCGGAGACCGTCCAGAGCACATCGCCTATCACGAGTGACCGCCGTACCGATGGCCCCCACTGCCGTCGGCTGCTGTCGTTCCCGACCGGGTGGGTCACCTCGCCGATCTCACTTATGGCGTCGCCGCTGACGCGCAACAGCCGGACACCGGCGTCGACCGGCAACGCCACCAGGCCGGTGTCCGGGCGGTACAGGAAGGCGTGCGGGTCGTGCTCGGCCTGGGTCCACCCGCCGGGCAGGTGCCACTGGTCCAGCCGGGCCGGCCGGCCGGGGTCGCGGACGTCGAAGAGGGAGACCTGCACGCCCTCGGTACGTCCCTGACTGTCGGCCTCCTGGCCGACGCCCAGCAGGCGTTGATCGGGCAGCGGGTGCAGGTACGCGGAGTATCCGGTGATCTTCAGCTCGCCGGTGACCGCGGGCGCTGTCGGATCGGCGAGATCGAGGGCGTAGAGCGGGTCGGTCTGCCGGAAGGTGACGACGTAGGCGACAGGCCCGAGGTAGCGCACCGAGTAGATGCGTTCGCCCCGCCCGAGGCCGCCGACCATGCCGACAGGCACCAGCGACCCGTCGTCGCGACGTAGTACCCGAACCGCCGACTCGGAGGCCGTGCCCTCAGACCAGGTGTCGCCTGTGGTGGTGGCCACCCGCAGGTGCCCGGCCCACTCGGAGAGCGCGTACTGGTTGATCAGCCAGCCGGGCACCGAGCCGGCGGCCAGGAAGCGGGGACGACCCGGCGCGGCGGTGTCGAACTGGTAGATGTCGGTGATCTGCTCGGCCGACGACGGCCGCCAGCGGGGCTTGCTGCCGGTGACCGGCACCGGACGCTGCCCGGCCAGGTAGAGGCTGGTCGCCGTGCCGTAGACGGTGTCGGCGTCGGCGGCCACCGATACCGGGTCGCCGTCGCCGAGCCGGTCGGCGGTGAGGTCGAAGCTGAGCACGGTGAGGGTGGACGAGCCGGTCATCCGGTCGGGCCGGCTGAGCCGGTCGCAACCGACCCGCCCGGTGTGCCGTTCCGGTCCGGCGGTCCACTCGTACTCCGGCAGCCACGCCTCGACCCCGGCCCGGGCGATCACCTTGCGGTTCCGTTCGGTCCGCACCTGGTCGTTGCCCTCGGACGCCAGCGGGAACTCCAGCCGGGCCGACGCGCGGACCGCCACCCGGACTGTCTCACCTGTCAACCGGGCGTCGACGGTGCTGCCCTCGATCCGGTACGTGCCGAGCACCAGGGGACGGCCGGCCAGGTCGACAAGCAGCAGGCGGGTCGCGCCGGGGGGCCTGATCGAGCGGAGTGCGTCGGCTGGGCGCGGCGGGTCCTCGCTGAGCACCAGCGCGCGGTCGCCGAGCAGCAGCAGTCGATGCTCCTGCCAGCGCAGCTCCTCCCGGTCACCGGCCAGGTCGAGTCGCCCGGTGACGCGCCGGCTCACCGGATCGACCACCCGCAGCACGCCGCCGGTGACCGTGACGATCCGTCGGCCGTCGGTCTTGACCAGGTCGGGTTCGTCCGCGCCGGCCTCGTGGTTGTTTGTTGTCGAGTGACCGGCGCCGGTGTCCCGGCCGGCGGCGTCACCCGGCGCTCCGGCGAACGTACGGGCCATCGACTCCGCGCCACCGGCTGCCGCCACCCGGTCGCCGAAGAGCACCGCGTCCCCGGCGAAACCGTACGGGCCGACTGATGCTCTGGCCGCTGCGCGCAGCTCCGCCAGAGCGTCGGCACAGGAGTCGAAGGAGACCAGGCCGACCGGCACCATCGGTGCTTCGGTGGTGCCGGGCCCGGCCGGCGGAGACTGTGACACGGCCATGCTGCCGGCGAGTAGCGCGAGCGCGACAAGCGAACCGCCGGTCGTTGCGACCTTGGTGCCCCGTTTCATGGCCGGTTCGACGCGGTGGCTCCGGGTCCGGTTCCACCCCTCGGGGGAATGGTTCCGGGTTCAGCCGGTGGAGGGGCCCACGCCTGGGGACTCGACCAGCCGGGAGAGCACGATGGTGCTGCGGCTGGAGGTCACGAACGTCTCGGCCCGCAGCCGCTCCAGCGCCTCTTCCAGATGCGCGATGTCGGCGGCCCGCAGGTGCACCAACGCGTCGGCCTCGCCGGAGACGGTGTACGCACCGACCACCTCGGGATGGCGGCGCACGGCGGCGCTGATCTGGGCCGGGGTGGTCCGGCCGGCGCAGAACAGCTCCACGAAGGCCTCGGTGGTCCAGCCGACCGAGGCCGGGTCCACGATGGCCGTGAATCCCCGGATCACCCCGGCGGACCGCAGTCGATCGACCCGCCGCTTCACCGCCGGAGCGGAGAGCGACACCCGGGTGCCGATGTCGGCGTACGACGCCCGAGCGTCGGCAACGAGCAGCGCAATGATTCGCTGGTCAACGGCGTCGATCTGCAATGTTCCGCCTCTGGGAAGCAATGTTTGCGGCTGTTACCAAAGTTCTACCGTACCTACCCTTGGTCACCGTGAACCAGCAGCGAGTGCCGCGAAAGCGGACATATCTCATGTGCTCCCCCGAGCACTTCGCGGTCGAGTACGCGATCAACCCGTGGATGGACGTGACCGCCCCGGTCGACGCGGAGCTGGCGGTCAAGCAGTGGGACCGGCTACGGGAGACCCTGGTCGGCCTCGGCCACGAGGTGCATCTGCTGGTGCCCGAGCCCGGCCTGCCCGACATGGTCTACGCGGCCAACGGGGCGTTCATGGTCGACGGCACGGTCTACGGGGCCCGGTTCAAGCACGAGCAGCGGGCCGCGGAGGCGGCCACGCACCGGGCCTTCCACGAGTCGCAGGGCTGGCGGTTCATCGCGCCGAACGAGACGAACGAGGGCGAGGGTGACTTCGCGTACCTGCCCGAGGCGCACGGCGGGCTGGTCCTGGCCGGGTACGGCTTCCGGACGGAGTTGCCGGCGCACGCCGAGGCGCAGGAGGCGCTCGGCCGGCCGGTGGTCTCACTGCGGCTGGTCGACCCCCGCTTCTACCACCTGGACGTGGCGCTCGCCTCGATCGACGACGGCAACGTCGTCTACTACCCCGGCGCCTTCTCCTCCGCCAGCCAGCGGGTGCTCAACCAACTTTTCCCGGACGCGGTGCTGGCGGACGACGAGGACGCCCTCGCCTTCGGGCTGAACCTGGTCAGCGACGGCGCCAACGTGGTGCTCAACAGCGAGGCCACCCGGCTCGCCGGTCGACTCAAGGCGGCCGGCTACACCCCGGTGCCTGTGGAACTGGCCGAGCTGAAGAAGGGCGGTGGCAGCGTGAAGTGCTGCATCGCCGAACTGCGTTACTGAGACCCGCCGAGCGACGGGGCCGCTCCCACCCCGAGGCCGGCCCCTGCCCGGGGCCGGCCTCGCTGCTCGACTCAGCCGAGCGTGGCCAACTCGTTGACAAGCACGTTCGACACCACCTGACCGTCGCGCTGCACCTCGCGCAGGTACCACTTCTGCTGGGGCGTACGCGGCTGGTTGAACTGCCAGGCACCGCGGGGGCTGTCGATCTGCCCGATCCGGCCCAGGGCGAGGTTCACCTGCTGCGCGGTGGGGGCCGAGCCGGCGAGCCTGATCGCCTGGTCGAGCACCTTTGCCGCGTCGTACGAGGCCATCGCGTACGTGGTCGGCGAGGTGTTGTGCTTCTTGCGGTACGCCGAGGCGAACCGGCGGTTGGCCGCGTTGTTGAGGTCGGCGGAGTAGTTCAGCGCGGTGCGGATGCCCAGTGCGTCGGTTGCCGGCCGGATGTCCTCCAGCACGGAACCCTCGGTGAGGAAACCGGGGGCGTAGATCCGGCCCCGGAACCCGGCGTCGCGCAGTTGCATGATGAACTCCACTGCCGCCGCGCCGGAGTAGAAGCAGAAGACGACAGCCGGGTTGCCGACGAGCGCGCGGTTGATGTCCGAGACGTAGGCGGTCCTGCCGGGGCTGCTGCTGCCGGAGGTCCAGACCACCTGGCTGGCGATGCGCGGGTCGGCCTCGCCGAACTCCTCGCGGAAGCCCCGCAGCACATCCTCGACACCGACGACCCCTTCCGGCAGGATCGTCGCGATCTTGTCGGTGGGGGCGAGTTCGTCCTTCAGGTAGCGACCGAGCGCCCGGCCAGCCTCGTCGAGCACATACGACGTACGCCAGATGTAGACGACGCTCTGCAGGCTCGCGGGGGAGGCGTTGGAGCCGATCAACGGAACCCGGGCCTGTTCCACGATGTCCTTGATGCCGAACATGACCGACGAGTTAGCCACCCCGGTCAGGGCGAGCACGCCCTGCTTGAGCAGTCCCTCGACGGCGGCCTGACCGGACTTGACGTTGTCACCCTCGTCGGCCGTGATCAGGTCGACCGGGTGGCCGCCGAGACGCCTCTCGTTGAGGTCGAGGTACAGCTCGAAGCCGTTGCTGAGTTCGTCGCCGATGGCCTTGCTCGCACCCGACTGTGGCGCGATGAGCCCGATCTTGATCGGACTCTCCGTGCCGGTGACCTCCGGCTCGGCGTCGGAGCCGCACGCGGCGACGAGTCCGCCCGTACCGAGCGCGGCCAGCAGCTGGAGTGCCCGCCTGCGGTTCATCTGCGACACCGGGTTCCCTTCGAATGTGTTGCCGGGCGCATCCGCCCCTCCGGCGTTCTACCTGCTCGGCGACGCTGCGTCAATGGCTAATGATCTTCGTGCAGAGACCGCAACGCGCTGGTTACCTCCGGCCATGCCGAGGAGTCCGGCGCGATTAGCCCGAAATGCTCGCATTCTGGCAGCTCAATAAGGCGGATATCGGCACCCGCGGCGCGGGCGAGGGCGACGTAATTTCGAGAGATGTCGATGGGGACCTGCTGATCCAGCGTGCCGTGCATCACTACCGTCCGTGGCCGCAGCGGGACCAGTGACCGTGGATCCGTGGCCGCGTACCGCTCCGGGACGTCGGCCGGTCCACCGCCGAGCAGCGCGGCCACGGCCCCGGCGTCCAGATCCAGCCGGTACGCCTCGGCCAGGTCGGCGACAGGTGCGAGGGCCAGCACCCCGGCGACCGCGCCGGGTGCGTGGGCCGCCGCGTACAGCGCGAGGTGCCCGCCGGCCGAGTGGCCGACAAGCACCGGCGGCGTCGAGGTGACCTGCCCCGGCAGGGCGGCCTCGGCCAACCCGGGCAGCGCGGAGACCCCGGCCAGTACATCGGTCAGGGTGCCCGGCCAGCCACCACCCGGCTGCCCGGTACGCCGGTACTCCAGCTGGGCTACCGGGTACCCGAGCGCGGCCAGCGCGCTCGCCAGCGGCCCGGTGTGCCGCCTGTCGTACTCCGCCCGCCAGAAGCCTCCGTGCACCACGACCACCAGCGGCTGGGGCGGCCCGGAACCGGCCGGACGGCGCAGATCGGCGATCTGGTCCGGGTGTTCGCCGTAGGCGACTGTCGCGTCCGGTTCGGGCGCGGGGCGGGTCAGCACCGCCCGGGGATCGGAGGGCATCCGGCGACGGTAGCGCGGTTCACCGACCTCCGGGGGGTGGGCATCGGCCCGGGGAGTACCGGACCAGCGGGCCGGCGGGCGCTCACCGGTACCGCTGGGTAAAGATGGAGGGCATGACCGAAGCGCGCTCCGCTGGAGAGAACGACGAGCCCGGCCGGGACGGTGCCGGGCACTCCGGAACCGTGGTGGTGGTCGGGCCGGACGGCCGCCCCGTCGGCACCGTGCAGACCGACGACGGGCCTGGTGAGGATCCGTCGCGCCTGGTCGAGCAGCCGGCCAAGGTGATGCGGATCGGCAGCATGATCAAACAGCTGCTGGAAGAGGTCAAGGCGGCTCCCCTGGACGACGCCAGCCGGCACCGGATGCGGGAGATCCACCAGCGGTCGATCGTCGAGCTGAAGGAGGGGCTCGCCCCCGAGCTGCGTGAGGAACTGGAGCGGATCTCGCTGCCGTTCTCCGAGGACCAGGCACCGAGCGAGGGCGAGCTGCGGATCGCGCACGCCCAACTGGTCGGCTGGCTGGAGGGGCTGTTCCACGGCATCCAGGCGGCCCTGGTCGCGCAACAGATGGCGGCCCGGGTGCAGTTGGAGCAGATGCGCTCCGGCCGGCAGGCGCTGCCCAGCGGACCAGCCGGCCCGGTGCTGCCGGGGATGCCCGGCATGGGACAGCCGAGTGGTGAAGGACACAGCACCGGTCAGTACCTCTGATCACCCGGTCCGGGGTGCGGCGCGCTCGTCGCGCCGCCTCCGAACGGGCTCAGTCCGCCCCGAAGACCTTCTCCAGGTACGCGGCGACGCCGTCGGCCGAGTTCGGCGGGGCCACCTCGTCGGCGATCGCCAGCACCTCCGGATGTGCGTTCGCGACCGCCACTGCCCGCCCCGCCCAGGTGAGCATCGGCAGGTCGTTTGGCATGTCGCCGAAGGCGAGCACGTCCGGGGCGGCGACGCCGATGCGGTGGCAGTACCAGGCCAGGCCGGCGGCCTTCGTCACCCCCGCCGCGGAGATCTCCACCAGCCCGGAGTGTGAGGAGTGGGTGGCCTCCGCGAGCCCGGTGAGGGCGGCGGCGACCAGTCGGGTGAACCGGTCCGGGTCCTGCTCACCGGCGCGCGCCAGCAGCTTGACCGCTGGTGCCGACAGCAGCTCCTCGGCGGTCTCCACGGCCCGGATGGCCGCCTCGTCGGCGTCCCAGCGCAACGGGTAGTGCGCCTCGTGGCGCATCTGCCGGCCGTCGACGATCTCCACGGCCAGGCTCACGTCGGGAATCTCGGCCCGCAGGCGTCGGACCACCTCGGCGAGCAGCTCCGGGGCCAGCGGGTCGGCCCGCAGCACCTCGTCATTGGTCGGGTCGTAGACCACCGCGCCGTTCGCGCAGACCGCCGGCAGCGGCTCGGCCAGCTGTTCGTACACGAGCCGGAGCCAGCGGATCGGCCGGCCGGTGACAAGCACCACAGGCGTGCCCTGGGCGGAGATCCGGGCGAGCACGGCGGCGGTCCGAGGGCTCAGGGTGCGGTCGTCGCGCAGCAGCGTCCCGTCGATGTCGCTGGCGACCAGGTGCGGCGTGGAATCCATCACCGGGACAGTAGCCGGTCGAGGTAGACAGCCACCCCGTCGTCGTCGTTGCGCAGAGTCACCTCGTCGGCGACCGCGCGCAGGCTCGGATGGGCGTTTGCCACGGCCACCCGCCCCCAGCCGGCCCACCGGAACATCGGCAGGTCGTTAGGCATGTCACCGAAGACCAGCACGTCGGCCGGGTCTACGCCGAGGGTCTGCGCGATCACGCTGAGCCCGGAGGCCTTGTCCACCCCGGGCGGGCAGATCTCGATGAAGCCCAGACCCGCCTGCGTGAGCGTGGCCAGGTGCGGCGGGACGATCTCCAGGGCGGCGGCCAGCAGCTCGTCCACGTGGTGGTCGGCGGTACGCGCGAACGCCTTGATCACGTCACCGGCGAGGCACTCGGCGCGGCTACGTACCTCGAAAGCGTCCTGGTAGGGCCACTCGGGGTGGTAGTCGCCCCAGAGTGGGGCGTCGTGTTCGTCAGACGCCTCGACCATGACCGTCAGTGGGCCGACCGCAACCTCCAGCTCGGCCAGCAGGACGGCGAGCACCTCACTGGAGAGACGCTCGTCCCGCAGCACCACAGGTCCCTCGGGGTCGCTCTGGTCGACCACCCGGCCGCCACCGGCCAGGACCAGGAAGTCGGCGGCGCGGATGTCGTTGCGGGTCAGCTCGGTCAGCCGGGGACCGCGCCCGGTGGCGCCGACCACCGGGATACCGGCGGCGCGTACCCGGTCGAGAACCTCGTGGGTGAAGGCCGACACGGTGTCGTCGCTGCGGACGAGTGTCCCGTCGAGGTCGGTGGCGATCAGCTTGGGCAGGCCCGGGCGGTTCATCGTTCCTCCTTCGCCCGCCGCCGTCGCGACCAGCCGTTCACCTTGTCGAGCGGTGACCCGGGTGACGGCGGGCAGCAACCGTACCTCGCAGAACCGGTCGCAACCATGGCTTCCAGGCGAATCGGGTGCCAACGGGCGACGCACCGGAGGTGACCGCAGGGCCGGCGGATCAGTCGGGCGGTGCCTCCCGGGCGAAGGGCACCGTCGGCGTGACGGTGATGTCCGCGGGTGGGCGGTCCCCCTCCGGCTCCGCCTCCTCCGACGGTCGTCGGCTGCGCCGTCGCGACCCGTCCGACACCTGTCGTGCCTCGGCCGCTCCGGGCGAGGTCCGGGCGAGCGCGGCGGCGAACAGTCCGACGGCGACGAAGGCGACGATCAGTCCGCGCTCGTACTCGACGACGAAGGTCAACTCCGGGTTGAAGTACATGCTCCGCCGCATCGTGTCGCCGAGGGACACGGCTGTCGTCGCGAGGAGCGCGAGCATGCCGGCGACCAGCGCCAGGCCGGCCACCCGGGCATTCGCCCGGACCGGGTCCGTACCGCGTAGCGCGAGCGCCACCGCGACACCGAGGGCGAGGAGCCCGACCAGGTACGCGGGCCCCAACCCGAGGTTGGCGACTCCGCTCGTCACCTGGAGCGAGGTCTCCGGGTCGGGCCCGCCGTTGGGAATGGTGATCGTCGACCACTCGCCCAGCAACGAGGCCAGGGCCGCCACCGCGCCGAGCCCGGCCAGCAGCACCGGAATCCGATGGTCCCGACCGAGACCACCGAGAGACCGACGGAACCGGCCCGCCGCCGGTGACTCGTCCTCCGTACCCCACTCGATGACGCTGGCGCCGTCGGAGCGGTCGTCCTGACGGGGAATGGGGAGGTCGTGGGTCATCACTCACCCTCTCCTGGTGGCCGGGACGCCGTGCGTCCGCCGCGCCGTGGGGTCCGGTCGCATCATGACACAACCGGCTGGTGACGCCGAGGAACAGCACGGCGCCGGGGCGGTCGGTCGCCTGCCGGCTTCCGGTGGACTAGCGTCAGGTCCATGCCTATCCGTACCGCTTCCGCACTCTGGCAGGGCAACCTGACCGAGGGGTCCGGCACCATCCGCACCGGCAAGGGCGGGCTCCAGGGGAACTACTCCTTCAAGTCGCGCTTCGAGGAGGGTGAGGGCACCAACCCTGAGGAGTTGATCGGTGCCGCGCACGCCGGCTGCTTCTCGATGGCCTTCTCCAAGGCGCTCGCCGACGCCGGCACGACGCCCACCTCCGTCGAGACCACCGCGAAGGTGCACCTCGACAAGACCGACGCCGGGATGACCGTGACCCGGATCGAGCTGGACACCGTCGGTGAGGTGCCCGGCATCGACGAGGCGCAGTTCGCCAAGCTTGCCGAGACCGCCAAGCAGAACTGCCCGATCTCCCGCCTGCTCTCCCCCGGCGCCGAGATCACCCTCACCACCCGCCTCACCTCCTGACCCACCACCTCAACCTCACGCCGATCTTGCACTTTCGGTCTCCGCTATGGGGCTTCTGTCCTGGTTCGCGGCGACCGGAGGTGCAAGATCGCGGGTGGGGTGGGGGAGAATGGGGGTGTGGCGGTGGAGATGGGGCGGGAGCGGTTCGAGGAACTCGTGGGGGAGGCGCTGGACGAGGTTCCGGAGGAGCTGCTGGCGCTGATGAGCAACGTGGTGATCCTGGTTGAGGACGATCCGCCGCCGGGTGAGGATCTGCTCGGGCTCTACGAGGGACACGCGTTGACCGACCGGGGCTGGGACTACGCGGGTGTGCTGCCGGACCGCATCCTCATCTACCGCAACCCCATCCTGCGCATCTGTCACAGCGAGGAGGACGTCGTCGACGAGGTGGCGGTGACGGTGGTGCACGAGATCGCCCACCACTTCGGCATCGACGACGCGCGCCTGCACGAACTGGGCTGGGGCTGAGGGCTCCCGCCGTCATGTCGTCTGCGGGCCGGTTGCGGGCTGGCCCTACCGTCTCGGCCAGGTACGGCGAGTACGGGAGGAACCCATGCGCAGTGAGCTGTTCTCGGCGGAGAATCTGGAGCGTGAGTCGGCGCAGCCCGGCATGCGGTTGCAGAACGCCAAGATGTTGAAGATCGAACTCGCCGGCGAGGCGATGGCCCGGGTCGGTTCGATGGTCGCGTACCAGGGGCAGGTGCAGTTCCAGGCGCTGGGCTCCGGCGGACTGGGCAACTTCCTCAAGCAGAAGCTCACCGGCGAGGGCGTACCGCTGATGAAACTCACCGGACGCGGTGACGTGTTTCTCGCCGACTTCGCCAAGGACGTGCACCTCATCGACCTGGAGCCGGGCGACGCCCTGTCCATAAACGGCTCCAGCGTGCTGGCCTTCGACAGCACCCTGCGCTACGACATCAAGATGGTCGGCGGCGCGGGCATGGCCTCCACCGGCCTCTTCAACTGCGTCTTCACCGGCCACGGCAGGATCGCCGTCACCACCCGGGGCACCCCGGTCGTGCTCAACGTGGATGCGCCCACCTACGTCGACCCGCAGGCTGCCGTCTGCTGGTCGGCGAGCCTCCAGACCGGCTACCACCGGGCCGACCAGATCGGGCTCGGCACGCTGCTGGGCCGGACCACAGGTGAGGCGTACACGATGAGCTTCGCCGGCCACGGCTTCGTCGTCGTACAGCCCTCCGAGGAACCGCCGATCATGGGCAGCGGGCAGCAGGACCAGGGCGGCGTGCTCGGCGGCCTGTTCCGGTAGGTCGCGCGCCGGGGGCCGGCGCAGCCGCGCCGGCCCGCTCAGGTCAGCTCGCCCGCGCGCAGGCGGGCGAGCCAGGCGGCGGCGTCGGTGTAGTCGGCGTCGGAGAGGCCCGCCGGGGCGGCCACCGGCCGTTCCCTGGTCGGCCCGTCCCACCGGTGCCGGGGGTACGAGCCGAGGAAGCGCACGTCGGCGCAGACCCGGCGCAGCCCCTGCAACGCCTCGCCGAGGCGGACGTCGGCAACGTGACCTGTGCAGTCGAGGAAGAACACGTAGCGGCCGAGCGCCTCGCCCGTCGGTCGGGACTCGATCCGGGTCAGGTTGACTCCCCGGACCGCCAGTTCCATGAGCACGGACAGCAGCGCACCCACCCGGTCGTGCGCGATGTAGACGGCGAGCGACGTCACGTCGTCGCCGGTGGGCGGCGGAGGCGGACCGGGCCGCGACAGCAGGGCGAAGCGGGTCACCGCGTCGGGGTGATCGGCGATCTTGTCGGCCAGCACGGCGAGCCGGTGCCGGGTCGCACCGATCGGGGCGCAGATCGCCGCGTCGTACTCACCGTTGGCCGCGCCGGCCGCCGCCGCGCCGTTGGACAGCACGTCCACCACGACCGCGTCGGGCAGGTGTGCCCGCAGCCAGCCCCGGCACTGGGTGGACGCCTGCGGGTGTGCGGCGATGCTGCGGATCGACGGCAGCGGGGTGCCCGCCCGCGCCCCGAGCACGAACTCCACCGCAAGGATGACCTCCCGGGTGATGACGAGCGGTTCCCCCTCGGCCAGCTCGTCGAGGGTCACCCCGACCGCGCCGCCTATCGAGTTCTCCAATGGCACCAGGGCCGCGTCGGCCTCCCCGGCGCGGACGGCCTCCAACGCCTCGCCGACGCTGCGGGCCGGCGTACGGCTGCCCCGCTCGGCTGCGGACACCGTACGCAGTGCCTGCTCAGCGAAGGTGCCCTCGGGCCCGAGGTAGACGAAACGAGTCGGCGGCGTTCCCGGCATGCGCCAAGCCTACGCACCCGGAGTTGGCGATGAGCCCGACGGCGAGGGCGAGGGTGTCGGCACCACGGGCGACGGGGTCGGTACCGGCACCGGTACGCCGCCGCCGTCACTGCCACAGGCAAGCGTCTGGATGCCGGCGGGACTGGCGACCCGCACCTCGGCCGTGCACACGTCCGTCCCGGCGGTCACCAGACGCAGGGTCCCGGCCCGGTCCCGGGTCACCACCTGAAGCGGCTCGTACCCGGCCACGTCGAGGGTGGTCAACTGCCAACCGGCGGCACACAACGGGCCGTTGCGGACGCTGACCCGGGCGTTGCCGGGCAGCAACCCACGACGGCCCCGCACCAGCTCGATGATCTGCTTCGCCGACGGCTCGCCGGTGCAGGCAACCGCGACCAGCCCCGGGTCGGCCGACGGAAGGGTCGGACCGGCACTCGGCAGTGCGCCGAACGACGGTGTGGCGGGACTGGCCGGGCTGCTCGGCGTCGTGGTGGCCGCCCGGGTCGGCAGACCGCCGCTGTCCCGCGCCTCCGGGGGCGCGCCGCACCCGACCATCAGCAGCGCGGTCAGCACGGCAACACCTACCAGCCGGCCGTAGCGCCGGCAGGTGACGTCGCCACCGGACCAGGAGCCAGCGGTCGGGCGGTCGGGGTCGGCGGGGGGCGGCGAGGTGGACGGCACGGGGTGGTCCTCGGGGCGGGTGACTCGCGGGTGGCAGGTGGCCGAGCCAATGGTAGGAGGAAGTCAGACCTCGGAGAAGAAGGTGAGGGAGCCGGCCACCTCGCCGTCGGCGAGCACGGGTGTGGAGATGGCGTCCACTGTCGCGTCGGGCGCGTCTTCCGTGGCCGCCTCGATCCGGAGCAGACCACGGGCCAGCCGCCCGGAGGTGAGCGCCAGCAGCGGCGGGATCTTGTCGACCTCGGGCTCGGCCAGCTCGCCCCGGTAGGCGGTGAAGTCCAGGAGTCGCAACCCGCCGTCGAGCAGCGGCAGACCTATCACGTCCTCCGGCGCGCCGAGTTGCAGCAGTTCGCACCCGGCCGTGGAGACCGCCAGCACCCGGGTCTCGGCGTCGATCAGCAGGCACGGCTCATGGGCGCTGGAAACCGTGGCCGACCAGCGGCCGATGTTGTCGCACCCAGGCTCTGTCGGTGTCCCCCCGGAGGGCGCGAACACTTCCGAGAGCGAGAGTTCGACGTGGGCCACCGAGCCTCCTATGCACACCGACGGTACGTCCACGCTAGCCGGTCGCGGTAGCGACCGCCGACCGTGTTGGGCGTACGGTGCCGTCGGTGTTGATAGGTGCCCGGTCGGCGACGGCGCGGGCCGGCGGGAGCTGAGCCGTGCCCGGCCGCGTGGCGTCGCCGCTGACGTTACCGGCGGCCGGCCGGCTTGTCAGCGGCCATTCGGCCGTCCTCGTACCACCGGTAGTCGGCGGCCGGCGGGTAGCTGCCGTTTCCCCAGGTGCCGGGGTGCTGCGCGACCCGGGACAACTTTTCGGCGGTGGCCGGGCTGATCCGGTTGCCGCCGGCCACGAGCAGCCGGTCGAGCTCCCGGTGGGTGGCCATGAGGCAGTCCTTGGGCAGGCCGTAAACGCTGATGACCCCCGAGCCGACAAAGGTGAGCACCGGAGTCACCGGGATCGGGTGGCCGACGGCAGCGGTCAGTGCCTTGCTCGCTCGCCGGGCGTCGCGGCGGGCTTCGGCCACGTACGGCGGGCGCTTGCCGTTGATCTGCACCACGTCACCGGCGACCAGGACGCGGGCGCGGCCGTGGTCGGCGATGGTGACGGCGAAGAGCCCGCTCGGACCGATGGCCAGGAAGCCGGCCCGGTTGTCCGCGTGGTCGTCGAGCAGGACGTCAGCCGCGTCGGTGCGGGGCCAGTCGATGACGTGCCACGCCGGCCCGAGATGGTCGAGCTGACCGAGTGCGCGGGCACCTGCCGCCTCCAGCCGCCGTGCGCCCCGCTCCGCCCGGCGACGGCGGGCCCACTCCAACGGCGATGGGCGAGGTGTCGCGACCACCCCTGGCGACTCGACCCGAGGGTGCGGTACCGCCACTGGCGGCAGCGCCCGGGCGGACGGTACGGCTCGACGAGCGGGGAAGACAGTCATCGCGACCTCCGGCAAAAGGTCCCTCGAAGTTACGTTCTCACTACCCTACGTTGCTAGTCCCGGTGGTCGGCAAGCCGGAGCGCCGGAATGACTGTGGATGAATGCCATATTCACCCACGGTTGTTTTACCGGATACCGCCAAACCCTGCCCTACGCTGCGAGGGTGAGCCACTACGTGGACAGTGAGGTCGGCCGGCTCGGCACCGTCCTGTTGCACCGCCCGGGGCCGGAACTCGCCCGGCTCACCCCCCGCAACAACGACTCGCTGCTCTTCGACGCCATCCCGTGGGTGGGCCGGGCCCAGGAGGAGCACGACGCCTTCGCGGCGGCGCTGCGCGAACGCGGTGTCGAGGTGCTCTACCTGACCGACCTGCTCACCGAGACGCTTGCCGTGTCGGACGCCCGGACGGAGCTGACCGACGAGGTGCTCAACTCGCCCCGGCTCGGCGACACCCTGCGCGCCCGGGTCGCCGGGCACCTGGCGTACCTCGATCCGGCCGCGTTGGCCGGCGTCCTCGTGGCCGGCCTGGCCCACGAGGAGCTGCGGCTCGGTCGGGACCGCCGGGGTGGTCTCGTCTACACCCTGATGGACAGACACGACTTCATCATCGACCCGCTGCCCAACCTGTTGTTCACCCGTGACTCGTCACTGTGGATCGGTGACCGGGTCGGGGTGACGAGTCTGGCGATGCCGGCCCGGCGGCGGGAGACCACCCTCACCGACGCGATCTACCGTCACCATCCCCGGTTCGCCGGCACCGAGTTCGTCTACCGACCGGGCCTGGAGCCGCTGGAAGGTGGCGACGTACTGCTGCTGGCACCCGGCGTGCTGGCCGTCGGTGTCGGCGAGCGGACGACACCCGCCGGTGCCGAGCGGCTCGCCCGCCGGGTCGTCGCGGCCGGTCTGGCGCACACCATCCTCGTCGTACCGATCGCCCAGGAGCGGGCGACAATGCACCTGGACACGATCTGCACGATGGTCGACGTCGACGCGGTGCTGATGTATCCGAACGTGGCCAGCACGCTGTCGGCGTACACAGTCATCGCCGGTGCCGACGGCGAGGATCCGCGGGTCGACGGGCCGGCACCGTTCCTGCGCGCCGCCGCCGACGCGATGGACCTGGACCGGCTACGGGTGATCGACACCGGGCTCGACCCGGTGACCGCCGAGCGGGAACAGTGGGACGACGGCAACAACACCCTGGCGCTCGCGCCCCGCCTCTGCGTCGGCTACGAGCGCAACGTCGAGACCAACGCCCAGTTGGAGCGGGCCGGGATCGAACTCATCCCGATCGCCGGCTCGGAGCTGGGCTCGGGGCGGGGCGGCCCCCGCTGCATGTCCTGCCCGCTGCTGCGGGAGCGGGAGCGTAGCCGCTCCGCCTGACCGGCGTGGATCAGCGCAGGGTGAGTTGGCGGCCCAGCAGTCCCTGCCGGGACCGGCGGGCGGCGGCGTCGAGAGGGCCGGTCTCGGCCAGGGCGTCGGCGTACCGCTTGGCGAAGTCGGCGACCTGCTGCTCCCAGTCGTCGGCCGGGGTCTCCTCGGGCAGGTCCCAGACCGGCACCAGCCGCCCGTGGGCGCGGAACATACCGGCGAACCTGGTCTCCTCGCCGAGGGTCAGCGAGCCGGCCGCGCCGAGCCGGGCCAGCGCGTCCAGGGCGGCCTCCTCGGCCTCGGGCAGCACCCAGCGGACGTGTGCCTTGCCCGTCACCTGGCACCAGTACGCGGCCCGCGCGGCAGTCAGCCGCACCGTCGGGTAGATCGCCGCGTTGGCCCGCTCCAGGGAGGCCCGCACGGTCGGGTCCTCGGCGGCTTCCGGGGACAGCCAGAACTCGAAGCCCTCGTGCAGGCTGACCTCCAACGGGCCGTCGACCAGGATGTCCTGCAACCGGGGACCGGGGCCGGGCAGCGGCGGCACCGCGACCTGGGCGCCCGGGTCGGTGCGCAGTGCGCAGAGCAGCGACTCGGCCAGGTCGCGAGAGACGTCACCGGACTGAAGGTGGCGCTGGAGCCCGATGAAGATGTGACCGTCGTCCCGGCTCATCGCGGGAGCGGCCATCGGCAGCACGGTGGCCAGGGTGACCGGCCGGTCGCCGTACTCGTCGACGAGTGCCGGGGTGAGCCGCAGCGGTGCGGAGGCGGCTGGCACCAGCTCCCGCAGAGCGATCCACTCGGGCTCGTCGACAAGCCCTTCGAAGGGCCGGGGTACGAAGACGTCCCGGATACGCTCCCGCCTGCCGGAGGGAGTGGCGGCTCGCTGGTTCTTTCGACGCTTGCTCACGGCGACACAGCCTAGAGTGCTCCGGCGGCCGGTGGGGGCCGGACCCGCCCTTGCCGCGCCAGTCGGTGGACCGAGTGGTTCAGCCTGCCGGCACCAGCGCCGGCCGGTCACCGGCCGGGTCGAAGTCGGCCCAGACGCTCTGCCCGAGGCCGTCGCGCTCCACCCCCCAGCTGGTTGCCAGGCCGGAGACGATGTGCAGGCCACGGCCGTCGGCCGCGTCCAGGTCCGGTGGCCGGATCCGGGGGCTGCACGCGGCACCGCCGTCGGTCACCCGCAGCCGGAGCTGTGGCCCCCCGGCCGTGGACCGCAGCCGCCAGGCGACCCGGACCACGCCGCCCGGCAGCGGGTCGGCGTGCCGGACCGCGTTACCGACCAGCTCGGCCAGGACCGCCACCAGATCCGCCAGCATCGGCGGCGAGACGGCCCCGCCGAGTTCGGCGGCGAGCCGGTGCCGGGCGATCCGCGCCCCACTGGCATGGTGCGGCACCACCACGCACCACGACCGTTCGACAGCTGTCGTCGCCACCTCTGCCCCTCTTTCGCCCCGTGACCCCCACTGTCACCTGCGGGGCAGCCGCACCTCTGCGACCGTACCCCCACCACTTCTCGGTCGAAGGGATACCCACCCATTCTGTTGTTCAACGATCCGGCGGACGAGATAGAGGCCGAGACCGGTGCCGGGATAGCGACGCCGGTCGCCGGAGTCACCCTGCCAGAACCGGTCGAAGGCCCGTTCCACGTGCTCCGGGCGTACGCCGATGCCCCGGTCACTGACCCGGAAGCAGACGGTCTGGCCGTCGGCACCGGCGGCGACGTCGATAGGCGAATCGGGTGGCGAGTACTTGCCGGCGTTCGTGACGAGTTCGGTGAGCACGGTGGCCAGGCTCTGCCGATGCCCGATCGCCCGGGGCAGCTCGGCCGGCACCTGGAGGCTGGTTCGCCGACGCAGATCCGTGGGCAGGTCGTCGATCGCGACCCGCAGCGTCGTGGTGAGGTCGAAGGCGGCCGGGGGCCCGTCGCCCGGCCATGCCTCGGCCGCGGAGGAGAGCAGCCGGTCGAGCAGCCGGGCCAGCTCGTTGGCCCGCTGGCCGATCACCCGGGCCGCCTGCCGCCGGTCGGGCTCGCTCAGCGACTCCCAGTGGTCGGTGAGGGTGTCCGCGTAGCCCTTGATGACCGTCACCGGGGTACGCAGTTCGTGACTGGTGACCGCGACGAAGAGGTCCCGTTCGTGGTCGTGCCGCTGCTGGTCGGTGGTGTCCCGGAAGGTGACCACCCGCAGGGCGCCGGGTCCGGGCAGCTCACCCGAGGTGATCCGCAGCCAGCGCCCGCTCGGCAGGCGGTGGTCGAGGACCTGCCCGGACGGGGGGAGTGGAAAGGGCAGCGGCTTGTTGATCGCCTCTTCGGTGGACCGACCGGTCACCTGCGCGGCGGCCGGATTCCAGAGCCGTACGTGGGCGTCCCGGTCGACCACGGCCAGCCCGTCGGCGAGCGCCGCGACCACCGGACCGTCGCCGTGCACCGGCAGGCCGCTCTGGTCGCCGTACATGTGGGCGATGCAGGAGCCGAGGTACCCGATCACGCCGCGTTGCTCGGCACCGGGCTCCTCGTCCTCGGCGGGGTAGAGGGCGTGCAGGCTGCCGACGGTGTGGCCACCGATCTCGGCCCGGGAGACGACCATCCGACCCAGGCCGCGCTGGGCCAGCTCGCTGGCGAGCGGGTTGGTGAACCGGTCGGTGCGTACGCACTGCACCCGGGGACCGGCGAGCAGGCAGATGGTGACCGGATCGTTAGCGGGCAGCGGTCGGCCCACTGTCCACTCGGCGGCCCCGGTGGCGGCGATCACCCGGCCGCCGCTGGGCGCGAACTCCACGAATGCCATCCCGGCGGCCCCGAGCGCGGGCTGGGCAACCCGGAGCAGCTGGGTCAGGACCGGCAGACCCGCGTCACCGGAGTTGATCATCTCGATGACGGCGGTGTGCCCGGCGATGAGAGCCGAGTAGTCGGTGCGGTCCGGCATGACCCGAGTGTGCCTGCCGTCGGCGTTTCCGGGCACCCCCGAGTGGCCCAGGGCCGCCTCGAAGTCCCCGACCCGCACCGCCGACACCGACGGTGACCAGTCGTCCTACCTGTGCAACCGGGCGAGCGTGTGTGCCGGGCGGTCGGTGATCACCCCGTCCACCCCCGTCGCCAGTACCAGGTCGAGGTCGGCCGGCTCGTTCACGGTCCACACGTAGACCTGGTTGCCGGCCGCCCGCAGCGCCGGCACCAGGGCGGGACGGGCGCGGACCAGTGCGATCCCCGGTCCGGCGATGCCGGCGCCGAACGGTAGCCGCCCCATGGGCAGCCAGCGTGGCAGCACCTCCAGCAGGAGCACGGTCGGCAGCGCGGGCGCCAGCATCCGGATCCGCCGTACCGCGAGCGGGGAGAAGGACATCACGGTGACCTGTACGGGGGTGTCCGGGCCGGGCTCGGCCAGGCCGTACCGGCGCAGCAGGGCGACCAGGCGGCGCTCCACGTTGCCGCCGTAGCGGGACGGATGCTTGGTCTCCACCAGCAGCCGGACGGAGCGACCGGCGGCGAGCACGGCCTCCAGCAGCCGTTCGAGGGTGAGCAGCCGGGTGTGCGAGTCGTCGAGCACCTCGTTGCCGTTGGCCGGAACACCCCCCGGGTGCCAGGAACCGAAGTCCAACTGCTCCAACTCGGCGAGCGTACGGGCGCTGACCAGGCCGCGGCCGTTGCTGGTCCGGTCCAGCCGTCGATCGTGTACGCAGACGAGATGCCCGTCGCGGGTCAGCCGGACGTCGCACTCCAGCCCGTCGGCGCCCTCGTCGAGGGCGCGCAGGTAGGCGGCGAGAGTGTGCTCCGGAAGGTCGTACGAGGCGCCACGGTGGGCGAATACGAGGGGGCCGTCCACCGCTCGCCGCCTACAGGACCCGGCCGGGCTGCCCGTCCGAGCCGACCACCTGTCGGCCGGCCGCCGCCCAGTCGCCCATCCCGCCGGCGACATTGCTCACCTGCTCCCAACCGTTGCGCAGCAGGTAGGCGACGACCTGGGCGGAGCGACCGCCGGAGCGGCAGATGACCGCCACGTCCCGGTCCGTCGGCACCTCGGCCAGGCGGGCGGGTAGTTCCATCATCGGCAGGTGGTGGGCGCCGGGGGCGTGACCGGCGGTCCACTCGTCGTCCTCCCGGACGTCGAGCAGGTACGTCTCGTCGCTGATCTCGGAAACGGTCACTGTGGGTATCTGAGGTCCGAACACGGGTACCAAGCCTAGAACCTCGTCGCGCGGCTGCCCGAGACCTCCCGCCGGGACGGCTGCCGGCAGGTCTTACAACCGGGTCACCCAGCGCGGATGGGCACCGGCCCAGCCCGGCATCCGGCTGCCGCGTACCGCCGCGAACAACCCGTCACTTTCGGTGTCGAGCCGGACGTAGGAGACCTGGTCGATCATCTGGGGGTAGGACGGCACCTGCACTCCCCGTAGCCCGTCGGTGGCCAGGCCGTGCAGCGCGAGCAGCAGTTCCTCCACCGGCACCCCGTTGGTGTCGACGGTCAGCGAGTCGCCGACGGCCCCGATCAGCCGGTGCAGCCGTACCGGGTCGGTGCGCAGCCGGGTTTCACCTGCCTGCGCCAGCATGGCTCCCAGCAACTGCTGCTGGTGGGTCTGCCTGTCGTAGTCGCCGCCGGGCAGGTCGTAGCGCTGGCGCACGTAGTCCAGCGCCTGCGCGCCGTCCATCCGCTGGCAGCCGGGATGGAAGACCCGGTCGGTGTGGATCGACCGCACCTCGGTGCGTACGCACATGTCGACGCCGCCGAGCAGGTCGATCACGTTCCGGAGGCCGGCGAAGTCGACGAGGGCGGCACCGTCGAAGCGGATGCCGGTGAGCCGGGCCAGGGTGGCCGAGAGCAGGTGTGCGCCGGCCTGGCCGCCGCCACCGTACTCGTACGCCGTATTGATCTTGTCTTCGCCGCCCGGGTAGCCGCCGCCGGGCGGGATGGTCACCAGCAGGTCGCGCGGCACCGAGACCAGATAGCCCTCGCGCAGCCCGGGCGGCACGTGCACGATCAGGATGGTGTCGGTGCGCTGCTCGGTGCCGGCGTCACCGGGCCGCCGATCCGAGCCGACGAGCAGGTAGTTGAGCGGGCCGTCCAGGTCGGTGCGGTCGACCCGGGCGCTCGGGTCGAGCAGTTCCGCCCGGGTCATCGTGCGTTCGTACCTGTCGGTGAGCACCCGGAGGCCGACCACGGCGAGCGTGGCCAGCAGCATCGCCGTCAGTCCGATGCCGAGCAGTACGCGCGGCCATCGCGGTCTCCGGGTGCTCCCGCCCGGTGCCCGCTTTCCGCCCGTACGCCGCGTCCTGGCCGTGACGTCCCTCCCGTGCACCTGACATGAATACGACTCACATCAGGTTACGAAAGTTGTACGAAGCGTGATGGCAGTTCCGGCTACCGCGACCCGCTGCCCCGTCACTTCCGTGAGGAGATCACTTCGGGGTTGTAGAAGACGAACTCGCCGAGCTTGTCCTTCCGGACCGCCTGGAACATGTCGAGGGTCTGCTCGCTGAGCGCCTCGTTGCCGTTGCCCTTGGCGTTGTACGTGCCGCCGTTGGTCTTCAGCATGATCAGTTCGTTCCCGGTGACCCCGCGCATGGTGAACACGAAGTCCTCGATCGAGACCCCGCCGGTGTCCAGGATGAACGCCTTGCCGGCCGCCTTGATCAACTCGTTGAGCTTCGTCAGGTTGGTCAGGCTGCCGTTCTGGGTGGCCTTCTTGGCCATCGCCTTGATCAGCTGCTGCTGGTTCTGCTGGCGGTCGTAGTCGCTGTTCTTGAGGCCGTACCGCTGGCGGGAGAAGTCGAGGGCCGCCCAGCCCTCCATCTCCTGGCAGCCCTTCTTGTGCACCACAGGGGTACGGGGCTTGCCGGTCTTCCGGGCGTCCGCGTTCCACATCGGCTTGCCGTCGACGTACGACATGTGGATCGACTTGACGTCCTGCTTCGGGCAGATCCGCACCGAACCCAGGGAATCGATCACGTTCTTGAAGCCGCCGAAGTTGATGATCGCCGCACCGTCGAAGCTGACCCCGGTCATGCCCTTGATGGTCTGCGCCATCAGTTGGGCGCCACCCTCCCAGCCGCCACCGTTCTGCGCGCCCGCCTGGAAGGCGGAGTTGATCTTGCCGACCCCACCCGGGTAGCCGGTCTTGTCGAAGGCCGGGATACGCGCCTCGGTGTCCCGGGGGATCGAGATCAGGTACGCCTGGTCGTGGGTGGCCGGGATGTGCAGCACGATGATGCTGTCCGCGCGTACGTCGTCGGCCGCCCACCGCTCCCGGGCGTCGACGCCCAGCAGCAGCATGTCGATCGGGCCCTTGAGGTCGGCGCCACCCTCCGCGGAGGTCTTACCCGCGTCGCCGAGCAGGTTGCGCTGGGCGATGCTGCCGGTGGCCTGACTGATCACCGCCTTGCTGCCGACGATCGCCACACCGCTCGTCATCATCAGCGCGGCACCGAAGATCACGGTGAGCCGGGCCCAGAGCGGGTCCTTGCGTCGGTTGCGCTTCTTGCCGGACTTGCCGGAACCGCCGTTGTTCTGGGTGGGCGGGCCGGCGGACGCGCGCGGCGGCTCAAGCAGGGAGGGGCTGTGAACCGGCATGCGTGCTCCAGCTCGTGTTCGCAGAAGGGGGCGGGAACACTTTACGTTCGCATTCCCGTGGTGGCGAGTTCGTATGGTGTCCGGTTCACGTTCTCTGCCACGTCATCCTGCTGAAATGGCCGATCGTCCAGAACAAAGTAGACGATCGGCCGTTCCCCGTCGTTCGGCTGTGATCAGCCGTTACCTGTGGTCGACGGCTTGTTCGCCTGCATCCAGTCCGCCATCGTGTCCGCGCTCATCGCCCGGTACATGGTCAGCGCCTTCTCCCGGTCGGAGACCACCACCGACTCGCCGTTGATGGTCTGACTGCCCAGGTGTGGGCTGGTGACGAAGGTCAGATTCTCGCCTCGCAGGTTGCGGAACTGCACGGCCATGTCGGTCAGCGAGAAGCCCTGGTCGACGGTGACCGCGTCGGTGACCGACCTGAGGAAGGCGTTCAGCTTCTTCGGGTTGGTAAGCGTGCCCGTGCTGGCCGCCTTGTCCATCAGCGCTCGCAGGAAATCCTGCTGGTGGCGCATCCGGGCAAAGTCACCGTCCGGGAACTGCTTACGCTGCCGGATCCAGTCCAGCGCCTCGGTGCCGTTCATGTGGTTGGTGCCCTTTGTGAACTTCCGGTACGGCTTGTGGATCGAGGTGATGGTCCGCTCCACCTTCAGGTCCACCCCGTCGAGGGCGTCGGTGACCTGCTTGAACCCGGCGAAGTCGATAGCCATCACGTGATCGATGTGCACGTCGGTGAAGCACTCCACGGTGCGTACCGCAAGTGGCAGCCCACCGAAGGCGAAGGCAGCGTTGATCTTGCGACGTTGGCCCGTCTCACACCCGGCGCCGGCGCTCTCCGGAATCGGCACGTACAGATCCCGGGGGATGGAGACGAGGTACGCCTGCTTGTGGTCGGCCGGGATGTGCATGACGATGATCGTGTCGGCCCGCCATTCGCCGGCCTGGTCCATCGGCGCGTCCGGATCCCGCGAGTCGGTGCCGACCAGCAGGATGTTCAGCGCGCCGTTCACCGCCTTGGCCGGCCGCCCGCCGGTGATCTCCGAGAACGGGTCGGTGCGGGCCATGTTGTTGTCGAGGCTGCGGGCGTAGAACCAGGCACCGAGGCCGCCGACCAGCGCCAGCACCAGCACGGCCACACCCGCCACCAGCGCGATACGGCGCCAGTGCGGACGCCGCCGCGGCGGTGGGCCGCCACCGGGCCCACCCGGACCCACCGGTCCACGCGGTCCGCCCGGGCCGCCCGCCGGATTCGGCTCGTCGTCGTACGCCGGGTACCACCGGGTGTCGGCCGGCTCGCCGGCTCGGCCCCCGCGTCCCGGCCCCGGCACGGCCGCCCGGCCGGTGCCACGGTGCAGACGAAGCGCCGGCAGCGCGGCGGGAATGGTCGCTGACATGCAACTCAATGTACGCAGCGCGAGCCACCATTGCCCCTAGGCGGTGACGGCGGCGGCTAGCCGAGCCGCTGGCGGAAGTGCTCGATGGTGCGCCGGAGCCCCTCCTCGGGAGCTACCGTCGGCTCGTAGCCGAGCGCTTCCCGGGCGAGGGTGAGATCCGGTCGGCGCATCTCCGGGTCGTCGGCACTGCGCGTGACGTATGTCACCTCGGAGCTGCTGCCGCAGAGCGACACGATCGTCTCGGCCAGCTCCCGCATGCTCATCTCGTGCTCGGTGCCGCAGTTCACCGGCCCGCTCTCGGTGGAGTCCAGCAGCAGGAGGATGCCCCGGACCAGGTCGGCGACGTAACAGATGGAGCGGGTCTGGTTGCCGGTGCCGTGCACGGTGATCGGCTCACCACGCAGCGCCTGGGAGATGAAGGTCGGGATGGCCCGCCCGTCGTCCGGCCGCATCCTCGGTCCGTACGTGTTGAAGATGCGCACGATCGCGGTGTCCACGCCGCGACTGCGGCGGTACGCCATCGTCGCGGCCTCCGAGAAGCGCTTGGCCTCGTCGTAGACGCTACGGATGCCGATCGGGTTGACGTTGCCCCAGTAGGTCTCCCGCTGCGGGTGCTCCTTCGGGTCGCCGTACGCCTCAGAGGTGGACGTCATCAGGAACCGGGCGCCGTCGGCGGCGGCCCGCTCCAGCAGGTGCAGGGTGGCCACCGAGCCGACCCGCAGGATCTCCACCGGCAGCTTCTCGAAGTCGGTGGGGCTGGCCGGTGAGGCCATGTGCAGGATCGCGTCGAACCGCTCCGCAAGGGCGGGGTGGGCCGGCAGCCCGTCGGAGACGTCCGCCTCCACCAGAGTGAAGTTCGGTGTGTCGAGCAGGTGTGCGACGTTCTCCTTGGACCCGGTGACGAAGTTGTCGAGCGCGACGACGGTGCAGCCGCGTCCGACAAGCGAATCCACCAGGTGCGACGGAACGAAACCGGCACCGCCGGTGACCAGGACGCGGTGACCGGGACCGAAGCGCTGCTCAACCTTCATGACCGGTCAGCCTATAAGGAGTGCGAGGTCGATCCGTCGCGACGGGTCACGCCAGCTCCCGGTAACGCCCCCGGTGGTGCAGCAGCGGCTCGACCTCGCCGGACAGTTCCACCCGCTCGATCGTCGCCTCCACGAGCAGGCCCCAGCCGTAGTCCCGGGCACCGTCGAGGCGGCAGCCGGCCCAGCCGCCGGCGTCGTCCGGGACCGGACCGTAGGGCGTGTCGAGCCACGCACCAGTGGCGAAGAGGCCCCCCGGCGACGGGAACAGGCCGGCGAACCGGTCGGCGAGCTGCCGGTGTGGTGGGCCCAGCGGCGTCACGGCGAAGCGGCCGGCCTCCTCAACCGCCGCCCACAGGTCCGACTCGGCGTCGACAAGTCCGAGCAGGCGCCCCGGATCGCCCTCGGCGACGATTGTCGACGACACGGTCAGCCCGGCCGGGCCGGGTGCCGTCCAGAGTGTCACCGGCGCGGCGAGCCGACCCCGCAGCCGGCGTACGGGCGACCGTTGCGCGGCCGGCGCGGCGAACGGGTCGGTGTGGTGGATCTGCGCACCCGGCTCATGATTCACGTGAAACATTGTGACCCGTCTGCCCGGTTCAGGGGCCTCGGCTGCAGCTAGCGAGATGCGGCATGTTGGGGTACCTCCCGGTAGGGATACCGCTACATGCCGCATCTGGTGCAACGGTCAACGTCGGCGGGTGAAGGCGCGCCCGGCGAGCGGGAACAACGACAGGCTGATCCCCGCGACGAACAGCCGCACTGTCGGGTCGAAGCTCAGTGCCGAGCCGAGTCCAGGGGAGACGTTCGTGCCGACGAAGGCCGGCACCGCAGGCCACACCGTGGCCGCCAGCAGCAGCAGAGCGGCGATCGCGATGAGGCCGGCGAGCAGGCACTGGCGCACGTACCGAGCGGATTGTCTGCTGCGCGCCCAGAGCCGGCCGAGCGCAGACGTCGGTGGTCGACGCCAGCTGCCATGGAGGATCCACCCCTCCTCGTGGCTGGTGAGCGGATAACGGTTGACGATCGCCTGGATCAGCTCGTAGGTGCACAGGAGCAGGGCGACCCTCTGCGGGGTGCCGGACGCGCACAGGCGCTGCAACTCCCGCGTCTCCGCGCGGATCCGGCCAGCCCACCCGCGCAACTGCCGGTCGGTGATGTCGACGCCGGTCCGGTTGACGCGCGGCCACGCCAGCTCGAACCGCTCCGCGGCTCGGTCGAGTTCCGTCACCGCGCGACGTCGGTCAGCCGGCAGAGGATCCGACTCGACACGTTCTCCGAACTCCAGCAGAGCGGCGACCAGAGCCAGGTCGGGTTCGCTCCACCGGAGTCTCTCGGCGCGCCAGGCCCGCGCGTACGGCCACAGTGCGGCAGCGACCAGACCGGCACCGGCGAACGCGACTCCGACCAGGAGGTCGTACCACCGCGTCCCGTGAACCGCGGGCGCGGTCGACGCCGCGACACACGCCACGGTCGGGACAGTGGCGCCGAGGGCGGCGGTGCGGGAGGCAACGGCGAAGTGCAGGACGAGCGTGGCGAGGATGACCCCGACGATCAGGGTCGTGGCGGCGGCCACCAGCCCGGCGACGGAGGGGCCACCGACGATGCCGAAAGCGGCTGCGGCGGCCACGACGACGCCGACCATGAGCGGACGTGGGCGTGGTCCGTCGAGTGGCTGGGCGGCAGCGGCCTGCCGGAGCAGGATCGCGGTCCGGACCGTCGGCAGCACCGACACCGGTTCGGTGTCCACGAAACCCCAGAACGTGTCGTAGCCTGCCGGCCCACCGAGCCGCCTGAACCGCTCCCGCAGGGTCTGCTGGTTTTCCAGCGCGGTCGCGTCGATCTGCTCGCCGCGGCTGATCCACCAGGGGATCCGATCCGGAGGGCCGGCGAGTTCCTCGTCGCTCAGCGGCTCGCTGGCGGAGGGCAGGTCGTCGTCGTACCAGGGGACGAACTCGCCATTCAGGAACAGTCCCCGGCCGTCGGTCCCGCCGGTGAAGTCGATCGGATCCGGTTCGGGTCCGGGCGCGGCGGCCGTCCGGGGTCGAGGTCGAGGTCCTGCGTCGTCCACGCGATCACCACCAGGTCGCGGTTGTGCCTCCATGTGGTAGCACGGCAGGGCAACCTCGACGCGGTGCGCCGCCGGAGAGTCGGCGTGGCCGGCGCACCGCCGTCAGCGGCGAGGGGTGACCAGGGCGAGGAGTTCGGGTTGGCGGCGGTCCAGCACGTCGCCGGCCAGGTACGCGCCGAGCAGCGCCGCGCCCACGCCGTACGCCACGCCCAGCGGCAGACCCAGCCAGAGCCAGGCGTCGCCGAGCAGTGCCGCGGCGAGCACCATCGGTGTGGCGAGCGCGCCGGTGGCCACCATGGCCAGCAGCGTCAGCATCCCCTTCACCACCCCGGCACCGCTGTTCATCGCGAACGGGTTGCTCGTCTCCGGCAGCGAGTACGCGCCCAGCACCGAGACGAACGAGTTGACCGCCAGCCCGGCACCGTAGGTGGCGACCAGGGCACCCGCCATGAACCCGATCCACGTCGGCTCGCCGATCACGATCGCGATCACCACGGCGACCACGGCCAGCATCGGCAGCACGTACAGCGAGAACGCGGTGATCCGGGCGCGCAGCTCAAGCCGCCCCGGCACGCCGGCCACCACGTTTGCCGCGTACGCGCTGCCGTCGAAGCCGAACTGGTTGGCCAGGGTCACCGCGGCGAGCAGCCCGACGAAGAGCATCGAGAGGCTGACCAGGACCGGCGAGGAGTTCCCGGCAGCGCTGAAGCCCTGTTCGCTGTCGAACGTGAAGCCACCAAAGTTGACCATCACCGGCACGAAGAGACCGACCACCGCGATGGTGATCAGGTTGGCGCGTCGTCGCGCGTCCCGCCACCAGTAGCGGGCCTCCCGGGCGACCAGGGCGCCGAACCGGTCGCGGCGCAGCCAACCCGCGGCCCGGGGGAAGAGCTGGGCCACCACACCGCCGGTGAGCCTGGGCCTTGCCCTGGCCGGGCCGGCGGTGGCCGCCCCCACCATCGCCGACTCCAGCGAGCGCGACCACCAGGCCAGCAGCGCGACGATCGTCGCCACGGTGATCAGCAGCTTCACGGGTGCGGCCCAGGCCCGGCCCTGCGCCACGTCGATGCCGGCCGTCCACGGGGCACCGAGGGGGGTCCAGCCGATCACCGTCGCCAGGCCGCCGAGCCGGTCCCAGTTGGTGTCCTGGATCGCGGCCAGGCCGGCGATCTGCAACGGACCGAGCAGCGCGGCGACCACCGCGAGCAGGACAGCGGCCAGGTCACGAACCCGGCGGGAGCGGAGCATGGAAGCGAATGCGCTTGTCACCGCACGGGCACCGGCGACGCAGAGCAGCAGCCCGCAGACCACCCCGACGGCGCTGACCAGGGCGGCCGACCAGCCGCCGAAGACGCCTGCGGTGACCACCAGGCCGGAGAGCGCCAGCAGCACGGCGATCGCGGGCACACTCACCAGCGCAGCCGCGAACAACCCGGTCACCAGGGTGCGTCGGGACAGTGGCAGCAGCGCGAAACGGGCCGGGTCGAGGGTCTCGTCGACGCCGAAGAAGACCAGGGGCAGCAGCAGCCAACCGAGCACCGTCAGCCCGCCGGCGAAGGCGGCGATCATCAGCGCGTATTTGTCGTCGCCGATCAGCCCGGGAGCCGCCAGGCCGAAGAAGGCGCCGACCGCGAACCAGAGCCCGATAAGCGAGCCGACCAGGAACAGCGCCACCCGCCAGCCCTGACCACGGAAGTTGTTGGCCATCACCCGCAGCTTGAGCCGGACGAAGTGACGCGCCGACACCTGCCGCGCCTGCTCGGCCGGTGCGGTCACCGGGACAGCCACGCCAGCTCCTCACCCGTGGCGGTACGTCCGCCGACCACCTCGACGAAGACGTCTTCCAGCGAGCGGTCGCCGCGTACCTGCTCAAGCGTGCCGACCCGTTTGATGGTGCCCCCGGCGAGGATCGCCACGTGCGAGCAGAGCCGTTGCACCACCTCCATCACGTGGCTGGAGAAGATCACAGTCCCGCCGCCGGCCACGTACCGCTGGAGAATGTCCCGGATCAGCGCCGCCGAGACCGGGTCGACCGCCTCGAACGGTTCGTCCAGTACGAGCAGCCGGGGCCCGTGCAACAGCGCGCAGGCCAGACCGATCTTCTTCTTCATGCCGGCGGAGTAGTCCACCACCATGGTCCGGCCGGCGTCGGCGAGGGCCAGCACGTCGAGCAGCTCCGCCGACCGCTTGTCGACCACCGCCGGGTCCATGCCGCGCAGCAGCCCGTGGTACGCCAGCAGCTCGCCCCCGCTGAGCCTGTCGAACAGGCGTACCCCGTCCGGCAGGACGCCGAGCATCTGCTTCGCGGTGACCGGGTCGGCCCACACGTCCTGGCCGAGTACCCGGGCGCCGCCGGCGTCAGGCCGCAGCAGCCCGACCGCCATCGACAGGGTGGTGGTCTTGCCGGCACCGTTCGGGCCGAGCAGCCCGTAGAAGGAGCCGGCCGGGACGTCGAGATCCACGCCAGCCACCGCGACCTTGCCGTCGAAGCTCTTGGCCAGGCCGCGTAGCTCCAGTGCCGGATGCTCACCAGTCATGCGCCCGACCGTATCCGGTTCCGACCAGCCCGCCGCCCGACCGGAGGAGGATCCACAGGTCATCCCCGAGTCGGACACCGGAGCTGGACCGGGCCGGGAGCACGACCGACGAGTGAGCCGGCACCCGCGTCGGCACCGGGCCGTCACTCATGAGCGCAGGGCGTCGGGAGCGTGCAGTCGGAGCATCGTGCGGCCGATGTCGGCCGGAGCGCGACGCCGGGTGGCGAGGGAGACCGCGATCATCACGGTGAAGGCCAGCGGCACCGTCCAGGCGGCCGGCTGGGCGATGAGGGTGGCCGGCCAGCCGGTCAGGCCCGGGCCGAGGACGGTGATCAGGACCGACGTCACGGCGGCGCCGCCGCCGACGAGGATCCCGGCGGCGGCGCCCGCGTCGGTCAGGCCCCGCCACCAGATGCCGAGCACCAGCAGCGGACAGAAGCTGGATGCGGCGACCGCGAACGCCAGCCCCACCACCTGCGAGACGTCCATCCCCGAGACGTTGAGAGCGAGAACCGTCGGTACCACTCCGGCGATCACCGTGGCCAGCCGGAAGCCGCGCACCGAGCCCCGACCGAGCACGTCTGTGGAGATCACGCCGGCGACGCTCGTGAGCAGCCCGGACGAGGTGGACAGGAACGCCGCGAACGCCCCGGCGGCGACGAGCGCGGCCAGCAGGCGTCCGGTGGTGCCGGCGCCGAGCGCCGCCTCGGGCAGCAGCACCACCACCGCGTCGGTCTGCCCGGTGACCAGCAGTTGCGGTGTGTAGATCCGGCCCAGCACGCCGTAGATCGTGGGTAACAGGTAGAAGACCCCGACCAGGGCCAGCACCACGAGGGTGGTCCGGCGGGCCGAGGCCCCGTCGGGGTTGGTGTAGAAGCGCACCAGGACGTGCGGCAACCCCATGGTGCCCAGGAAGGTGGCCAGGATCAGCGAGTACGTGCCGAACAGCCCTCGGTCGTCGGAACCCGCGGCGCTGGGCAGCAGCCAGTCGGTGGCCCCGTTCGCCACGCCGGAGACCTCCGGGACCGGTTCCCCCTCGGCGAAGCTCAGCTCGTCGCCGGGGCGTACCTCAACGGTCTGGCCGTCGGCGAGGGTGAGCACCGCCCGCTGCTCGACCACGACTGTGGTCGCGGTCCGGAAGGTGGAGCCGTCCGGTGGGGTCACCGCGGATCGCCCGTCGGCCTGCCACTGCAGGGCCAGGAAGATCGCCGGTACGGCCAGCGCGGTCAGTTTGAGCCAGTACTGGAACGCCTGCACGAAGGTGACCGCCCGCATCCCACCCAGCGCCACGTTCGCGGTCACGACGGCGGCCACCACGAGCGCGCCGACCGGGTACGGGGAACCGGCCAGGGTGGCCAGCGTCAGGCCGGCGCCCTGGAGCTGCGGCACCAGGTAGAGCCAACCGATGAAGATCACGAAAATGGTGGCAAGCGTCCGTAGCCGGCGGGAGCCGAGTCGCAGCTCGCAGAAGTCGGGCAGGGTGAACGCGCCGGAGCGGCGCAGCGGCGCGGCCACGAACAGCAGAAGTGCGAGATAGCCGGCAGCGAACCCGACCGGATACCAGAGCACGTCCACGCCGTACTTGAGGATCAACCCGGCGACGCCGAGGAAGCTCGCGGCCGACAGGTACTCGCCGCCGATCGCGGCAGCGTTCCAGGTGGGGCTGACCACCCGGGAGGCGACCAGGAAGTCGGAGGTGGTGCGGGCCAGCCGCAGCCCGTAGAAGCCGATGGCAACGGTGACCAGGGTGACCGCCACGATCGCCGGTACGACGAAATCGTTGCCCACGTCAGCGCTCCGGCCGCTGGACCAGGTCGGTGAAGTCCTGCTCGTTGCGCTCGGCCAGCCGGACGTACGTCCACCCGACGGCGACCAGGAACGGGAAGGAGAGCACCCCGAGCAGCAACCACGGCAGGTTGACGCCGAGCACCGTCATCCGGCCGACCGAGGGGGCGATGGCGAACAGCCAGGGCAGCCCGCCCAGCCCGACCATCACCACCGCCGACAGTTGCAGGGCCAGCGCCAGCTGAGCGCGGACCAGACCGCGGACGAGTGCCTCACCGACCCGGGTCTGCTGGGTGAGTTCGGTGTGGGTGCCGGCGGGCCAGTGCGGCCGACGGGACACCTCGGCCAACACCACCCGGGTACGCGCGGGAGGTCCGGAACCGACGGGCCCGTCGGAGGCCCCGGCCGGATCGGGTCGGCGGGGTGCTGGCAGTGCATCCTCGGCGGCCATCCCGGCAGTCTCGTCTGCCGGACGGGAATGTCAAGAGGGCTGTGGACAACATGTGGACAACGGGTCGGAGCTGTGGACAACCCGGTGGACGACGCCGCCGATCAGCGGCTCCACTCCTGCTTGGCGGCCCGGACCAGCTTGTCCTTCAGCTCCCGGGTGTGTCGGCGGCTCACCGGCAGCTCCGTGCCGTCGATGACCACCACGTAGCCGGAGTTGACCAGGCGGAGTTCGGCGATCAGCCGCAGCTGTACCAGGTACGAGCGGTGGATCCGGACGAACCCGGCGTCGGCCCACCGCTCGGCGAGCGTCGCCAGCGACACCCGCACCAGGTGCGACCTGTCGGCGGTGTGCAGTCGGGCGTAGTCGCCCTGCGCCTCGACCCACCGCACCGCCGACCGGGGCAGCATCCGGGTGGTGCCGGCCAGTTCCACCGGGATGGTGGGGTCCTCCTCGGCCCGGGCCAGCGCGGCGGGATGGGTGGGCACCACCCGCGAGCCGACCACCCGGCGCAGCGCCTCGGCCAGCCGCTCCGCGCGTACCGGCTTGCGCACGTAGTCGGTGGCGCCCATGTCGAAGGCGTCCGCCGCCCCGTCGTCGTACGCGGTCACGAAGACGATCGCCGGCGGCCGGGCGAAGCGGCGCAGCACCCGAGCCAGTTCCATGCCGTCCAGGCCGGGCATCCGGATGTCCAGGAAGACCACGTCCACGTCGTCGTCGCGGAGCACCCGCAACGCCTCGGTGGCGTCACCGGCCGTGTGCAGCCGGGCCACCCGTGGGTCGGCCCGCAGGTGGTACGCCAGCTCGTCGAGCGCCGGTGGTTCGTCGTCGACAGCCAACACCCGCAGGAAGCCGGTGCCGGGTGCCGGGCCGGTGCCGGTCACGAGCCCGCCCGTACGCCGGGGTGGAACTTCGGCACCCGCATGCTCACCTTCGTACCCGAGCCGACGCCTGTCTCGACGACCAGGCCGAAGCCGTCGCCGAAGACCGACCGCAGGCGCTCGTCGACGTTCGACAGCCCGACGTGCTGGCCCGGATCGTCCCCCGGGTCGCCGGTGGACCCGGCCAGCTCGGCGATTCCCGCGGTAAGCGTGGCCGGATCCATCCCCACTCCGTCGTCCTCCACCGTTATGTGGCATTCCGCGCCCGCATCCCGGGCCTCGATGCTCACCATGCCCGTGCCCGGCTTGCGCGACAACCCGTGGCGTACCGCGTTCTCGACGAGAGGTTGGAGGCACAGGAACGGCAGGGTCACCGGCAGCACCTCGGGGGCGATCTGAAGCCGCACCTGAAGCCGGTCGCCGAACCGGGCCCGCTCGATGGTCAGGTAGCGGTCGATCGAGCGCAGTTCCTCCGCCAACGTGGTGAACTCGCCGTGCGCCCGGAACGAGTACCTGGTGAACTCGGCGAACTCCAGGATCAGCTCCCGGGCGCGCTCGGGATCGGTCCGGACGAAGGAACCGATGGCGGTGAGCGCGTTGTAGATGAAGTGCGGGCTGATCTGGGCACGCAACGCGCGCACCTCGGCCCGGGCCAACCGTTCCCGGGACGAGTCCAGCTCCGCCAGCGCCACCTGGCTACCGGCCCAGTGGGCGGTCTCCAGGGCGGCCTGGACCAGACCGGGTGCCGGTGCGCCGTCGGTGACGGCGACAAGCGCACCCGCGATCCGGCCTGACGCCCCACCCAGCGGGGCCACCACCGCACCCCGGACCGGGCAGTCGATCCGGTCGCAGGTCAGCTCCGCCTCACCCAGCACGGTGGACCGCTCTGACGCGATCACCCGACGGGCGGCGGTCCGCAACTGCTCCCGGTGGTGCGCGCCGCGTCCGTCCAGCGCCAGCAGGTCGTCGGTGTCGGTGAGCGCCAGCCCATCCGCGCCGACCAGGGTGCGCAGGTGGCGGGCGGCCTTCGCCGCGCCAGCCGGGTTCAGGCCGGCCCGCAGCGGCTCGGCCGCCAGCCCGGCGGTGTGCAGCACCTCGTACGTGGCCCGCTGCCCGGGCGTGGCGATGCCGCGTCGCCCACGCAGCCGGCCGACCGCGTACAGCGCCCCGGCCAGCACACTGACCAGGGAGAAAACGCCGATCACGGCGGAGATGTTGCCACCCACGTCGATGATCCTGCTGGTTGGGGGCGCTGCGGGAAAGGGGTGGGCGCCGGTCAGTACGCGCCCTTGCGCGCCACCACCACACCCACAGTGCGCCACAGGATGCTCAGGTCGTACGCGAGCGACCAGTTGTCGACGTAGTACAGGTCCAGCCGGACGGCCTCGTCCCAGGAGAGGTCGGAGCGGCCCGACACCTGCCACAACCCGGTCATACCGGGACGGACCAGCAGTCGACGCCGCACATCACCCAGGAAGTCACCGTCGTCGGCCGGCAGCGGACGCGGCCCGACAAGCGACATCTCACCCTTGAGCACGTTTATCAGCTGCGGCAGCTCGTCAAGCGACGAGGCACGCAGGAAGCGGCCCACCGGGAAGACCCGGGGATCCTGCTTCATCTTGAACAGCATGCCGTCGGTCTCGTTCTGGTCGACCAGACTGGCCAGCCGGTCCTCCGCGTCGACGTACATGGTCCGGAACTTCCACACCCGGAACGTGCGCCCCTCGTGCCCCACCCGGGGTTGCCGGAAGAACACCGGACCCGGGTCGGAGATCCGGATCGCGATGGCGATCGCGACGAAGACCGGGATCAGCGCGAGCAGCCCGAGCCCGGCGGCGACCCGGTCCATCATGTTCTTGGCCAGCAGCGCCGGCCCGGACAGCGTGGGCTCCTCGACGTGCAGCAGCGGCAGGCCCTCGATCGGGCGGATGTGCACCCGGGGACCGGCGATGTCGGTCAGCTGCGGGGCAACCACCAGGTCGACGCCGGAGCCCTCCAGCTGCCAGGCCAGCCGGCGCAGCTCGCCGGGCTCGGCGCTGGCGGAGCCACAGACCGCGATGGTGTCCGCGCCCACCTCGCGCACCAGGGCCAGCACGTCGCGGCCCGCGTACACCGGCACCGGGGTCTGCACGCCCTTGGCCGCCGCGTACCCGTCGGTGATGTGGATGGCCACCGGGACGAGCCCGGCGGCCGGGGTGCGGGTGACAGCCGTGTACACCTCCAGGCACTCCGGCAGGGTGCCGACAAGCACCATCCGGTGCGCCGCCTGCTGGATGTTGCGCCGGACGGTGTGCAGCACGAAGCGGGCCAGGATCCGGCCCAGCAGGATCAGCAGCAGCGCCAGCAGCAGCGCCGTGCCGACGGTGAACCGGGACAGATCGGTCTTGGTGGCGAAGGCGAGGAAGGACACCGCCGCGCAGACGGTCACCCCGGCCCGGATCACCCGCTTGAACTCGTCCGGCCCGAGTCCGAGACAGCGCCTGTCGTACGCGCCGTTGAACCAGAGGATGACCAGCCAGCCGAGCGGCAGCAGCAGGAACGCGACGGTGTAGAACCAGGTCGGGTCGTTCTGCGCCTCGTGGAAACCGGCTGTGGCCTGATCGAAGGTGCGGATCGCGGTGTAGCTGGCGAAGGCCGCCGCGGCGAAGTCGAGCAGCAGCAGGATCGCGGTGTAGGGCCGGTGCCAGCGCGACACGCGCCGTCGGGCGCGGGCCCACGCCGATCGGGGTACGCCGTTCGGGGACGGCGGGTTCGGCGGCTGGATCTCGAAGCTGTCGACGTGCCGCACGAGTCTGCTCCGGCCTTCGTTGGTCACCGGGCGCTGGAGGCTAGCCGTCACCTCACCCATGTCCTCCCGCATGACCCGTCGCGTTCACTCGCCGTGACCGCCCGGGTCGCCCACCGTTCCAGTTTCCCACGCGAGTTCCGTTCCGTCGCCGACCCGAGGGACATTGCGCGGCGGCCACCTACCGCCTGGGATCTGGCCGGCCTCATGCCATTCGGAGGCCGGGGACCGGGCCACTATACCGATGGATGGCGGCCCGGGTAGAGCGCCGGACCGGTGGTTGCGCACCGCGCGTCCGATTCCGCTCCGTAATCAGCGAGTGGTGTTACTCACCGTACGAGTCGGGACAACCGTCGGTCAGCAAGGGGCTTTCCGCCGGTCTGGCAGGTGGGGCAGTACTGGAGGCTGGAGTCGGCGAACGAGACCTCCCGGACCGTGTCGCCGCAGACCGGACAGGGCAGCCCGGTCCGCGCGTGCACCTTGAGCCCCGAGCGCTTCTCGCCCTTCAACTCCGCGGCCCGCTGCCCCAGCGACCGGGTCACCGCGTCACCGAGCACCCGGCGGGTCGCCGCGTGCAGGGTCGCCATCTGGTCGTCGGTCAGCCGGTCGGTCAACGCGAACGGCGAGAGCTTCGCGGCGTGCAGGATCTCGTCGGAGTACGCGTTGCCGACCCCGCCGAGCACCGACTGGTCGGTGAGCACCCCCTTGACCTGGCCCCGGCGGCCACGCAGCGCGCTGGCGAAGGTGGCGAGGTCGGCCGAGAGCGCGTCCGGCCCGAGCTTGGCCACCCCTGGCACCGCCTGCGGGTTCGTCACCAGGTAGGCGGCGAGTTTCTTCTGCGTACCGGCCTCGGTCAGGTCGAAGCCGGAGCCGTCGTCGAGGCGTACCCGGATCGCTATCGGTCCCTTGCCCGGCCGTAACGGAACGGTCGAGGCGAACGCCTCCCGGTAGTGCAGCCAGCCGGCGCGGGCCAGGTGGACCACCAGGTGCAGACCGCCGTCGAAGACCACGTCGAGGAACTTGCCGTGCCGCCGGGCGTCGGTCACCGCCCGGCCCCCGACCACTGTCGGCGCCGGGTCGTACGTCTTCAGGGCGCTTATCGCGGCGACCTCCAGACGGTCGACACGCCGGCCCACCGCGCGCTGTCGCAGGTAACCGGCGAGCGCCTCCACCTCCGGTAGTTCGGGCATCGTCCAACGGTAGCCTTCTTTCCCGTGAGAATCGTGGTGGCGCACAACCGGTATCGGGAAGCTCAGCCTTCCGGCGAGAACACAATCGTCGACGCGGAGATCGCCCAGCTCACCGCCGCCGGGGTGGAGGTGCTGCCGTTCCTGCGCAGCTCCGACGAGATCCCGTCGATGCCGAAGGCGGCGAAGGCGCTGCTACCGATCTCCCCGATCTACGCGCCCCGCGCCCAGCAGGAGCTGGGCCGCCTGCTCGCCGAGCACCGCCCGGACGTGCTGCACCTGCACAATCCGTACCCCCTGCTGTCGCCCTGGGTGGTGCGGACCGCGCACCGGCACGGCGTGCCCGTGGTGCAGACGGTGCACAACTACCGCCAGGTCTGCTCGTCGGGGCTGTACTTCCGGGACGGCATGATCTGCCAGGACTGCCGGGGCCGGGCACTGGGTGTGCCGGCGGTGGTGCATCGCTGCTACCGGGGGTCGCGGGCGCAGAGCGCGCTGATGGCCACCACGCTGGCCGTGCACCGGGGCACCTGGAAGTCGGTGGACAGGTTCATCGCGCTGACCACAGCGGTCGCCGATCACCTGCGCGACTACGGCATCCCCGATTCGCGAATCGTCGTGAAGCCGAACGGAATTCCCGACCCGGGCGCGCCCGCACCGCTGGGCCAGGGTTTCCTGTTCCTCGGCCGGCTCTCTCCCGAGAAGGGCCTCGACCTGCTGATGGAGGCCTGGCGGCGACACCCGGACGGCGCCCTGGGCCCGCTCCGCGTCGCCGGAGACGGTGAACTGCGCCCGCTTGTCGAAGCGGTGGCGGCAGAGCGCTCCGACGTCGCCTACCTCGGCCCGCTGGACCGGGCCGGCGTCCGGCAGGCGCTTGCCGACAGCGCCGTGGTGCTGGCGACGTCCACCTGGCACGACGTGCTGCCGACCGTGATCATCGAGGCGTTGGCCAGCGGCCGGCCGGTGCTCGGCACCGCACTCGGCGGCATTCCCTACCTGGTTGGCGCGGACACCCCTCGGGAGCCCGCCGGCACCGGCCCGGCCGCTGTCGCCTCAGCGCCCGCCCCGGCCGGTCCGGGTGGCCCGGCGGGTTCCGGTGGCCGGGTCGAGGGCGCCGGAGCGGGCGCACTGCCGGCCGGGATCGTGGTCGGTGAGGCCGGTTGGGTGGTGCCTCCGGAGCCGGCCGCGCTGGCCGCCGCGCTGCCGACGGCTGCGGCGGGGGCCGCCGCACTCTCCGCCCCCGCTCGGTCCCGCTACGAGCGCACCTTCCACCCCGACCTGGTCACCAAGCGCCTCCTCGACATCTACGCCTCCCTCACCCGCTCTTGATCGACCCGTTCCGCCGAAACGGGCCTATCCCACCCGCCGAGCCGTGGATAGACCTTGGACTGAAACGGCCCCCTGAGGGGCTGAATTCGTCCAAGATCGACGACGGCTCGTGGTCAGCGGAGGCTGGCGCGGGCGGAGAAGGCGATGCTGGCCAGGAGGAAGCCGCCGTTGACTGCGGTGAAGGCGATCATGACCCAGAGGGTGAGCGCCGGAGCGAACGCCAGCACCAGGGCGGCCACGAAGATGACCGCACCGTAGTCGCGGACCAGCTTGACCAGGCGTACCGGCAGGCTGGTGGAGGTGACCATGCTGGCGGCGTTCGGACCGGCCTGCATGACCGAGGTGACCAGGTTGACCATCCAGGTGCCGGCGAACGCCGCCACCAACCAGGTAGGCGTCTCCGGCTGCTGCGCCAGGGCGGTGGCTGACAGGGCAGCGACCAGTGCGATCTGGGCGGCCACGTCACAGAGCACGTCGACCCGGGCACCGGCCGCGCTGCCCTGCCCGGTCACCCGGGCCAGTTGACCGTCGGCGCAGTCCAGGGCGTACGCGATCTGCCAGCCGACGAGCGCGACGAGCCCGACCACCACTGCCGGCACGTCCCCGGCGGCGACCGGACCGGCGAGGGCCACCACGGTGACCGAGGTGGCCAGCCCGAGCAGCAGGTTGGTGATGGTCAGCGCGGTCGGCCGGAGCCCGAGACGCTGGGCGACGAGCGCGAAGACCGCGCCGATCCACTGGCTTACCGACTCGCTGAACAGGCCACCGCCCCGGTTCACCCGGTGGAAGTCGGCGACCGTGGGGTGGGACGGCTCAGCCAAGGTGCTCACGAAGGGCGTCAACGTAGTCTCCCAGCCGGGTACGAAGGTCATCGGCGGACAGCGCCAGGTGTTCGAGGATCGTGTAGCGGTCGGGCCGGGTGTGCGGGGCGAAGGCCACCGCCTCGACGAACTGGTCGTCGGTGAGCCCGAGATCGGCCGGTCGGGTGGACAGCCCGTGCCGGTGCAGGCAGCGGGCGAGCTGACCGAACCGTTCCAGGTCGCCCCGGAGGAAGGTGCAGAACAGCGCGCCCAGCCCGACCTGCTCCCCATGCGAGGCGGTGCCGGGGAAGAGGCGGTCGATGGCGTGCGAGATCTCGTGGTCACCGCCGCTCGCCGGCCGGCTGGAACCGCATATCGACATCGAGATGCCGCCCAGGATCAGAGCCTCGGCGAGCGTGGTCAGGAACCCGTCGTCGGTGATCTTTCCGGGATGGTTGACCAACGCCTCCGCCCCGGTGCGGGCCAGCGTCACAGCCAGGCCGTCGATCGGCTCACCGCGAACCTCGTGGGCCAGCTCCCAGTCGGCGCAGGCGCTGAGATTGCTCACCGCGTCGCCGATGCCGGCCTGGGTCTGCCGGTCCGGTCCGTTCTCCACGAAGTCGAGATCGACAAGTACGGCGATCGGGATGTGCACCCCGTACGAGCCTTTGCCGCCCTCGTGGGTCAGCGACGCCACCGGAGACGCGATCCCGTCGTTGGCGAGGCTTGTCGCCACGGTGACCATCGGGATGCCGTAGCGGGTGGCGGCGTACTTGGCGGTGTCGATCGTCTTGCCGCCGCCGATCCCGACGACTGCGTCGTAGCTGCGGCGACGCAACTGGTCGCCGAGCTCGTTCGCGGAGTCGACGGTGCCACCGGCGACGGTGAACACGTCGGCCGACCCGAGCGACGGCCGACACAGCTCGACGATCTTCTCGCCCTGACCGGGGCCGACCACCACCGCGACGTCGCCGCCGCTGGAGATCCGGCGGTCGGCCAGCAGCGTGCCGAGGTCGGCCACCGCGCCCCGGCGGACCTCGATCGACAGCGGCGTCGCGACGGTACGGGCTAGTAACGGCACGCGATCTCCCGCGCCCGGGTCAGGTCGGCGTGGTTGTCGACCTCGACCCACGCCACGTCGCCGATCGGCGCGGCCCGGACCTCGCCGCCCCGGTCGGCGAACTCCTGGTACCCGTCCTCGTAGTACAGGTTCGGATCGCGTCGCCAGGTCGCCTCCAGGGCGTCGGCGAGCGCCTCGGCCACCTGCGGCTCGATGAGAGTGGCCCCGATGTACTCGCCGTACGCCTCGCCCGGGTCCATCAGCTTGGTGATCCGGGTGAGCTGGCCGGCGGCGTCGAAGGTGGTCTTCATCTCCTCCTCGGCCAGGGGCTTGAGGGTGTCGATCGCCAGCAGCACGCCGGGCCCCCGCTCGGCCAGCAGGGTCTTCTCGATGCTCACCGGGTGCACGGTGTCCCCGTTGACCAGCAGGACGCCCCGGGAGAACCAGTCACGCGCCAGCCAGAGGGAGTAAGCGTTGTTCCACTCCTCGGCCTTGTCGTTGGCGACCAGGGTGATCGTGACGCCGTACCGGCGCTCCAGGTCGGCCTGCCGTTCCCGGACCGCGTCAGCGGCGTAACCGACCACCACCACGACCTCGGTGAGCCCCACCTCGGCCAGGTTGCGCAGCGCGATGTCGAGGATGGTGATCTCGCCATCCACCGGCACCAGGGCCTTGGGCAGCGTGTCGGTGTACGGGCGCAACCGGCGGCCGGCGCCAGCTGCCAGCACCATTCCGACCATGCCGGCATCAGTTTCTGTTCTCGCGGCGTTCACCGAAGGAGGATAGCGCCGCCCGGGACAGCGCTGCGCCCGGTCAGTCGGCCAACGGCCGGCGGGAGCATCGGTCAGCCGGGCAGCGCCGCCAGGTCGGCGAGCATCGTCAGCCGCTCCTCGGCGGTCAGCACGGTGTACGGCCCGGCCGCTCGGCGGTCGGTCTCCAGCTCGATGGCCTGGTGCTGCGGTCCGTCGGGCAGCGCCACGATGCTGGTCGCGGTGTGCCCGGCGGCCTGCCAGGCGTCGGCGTGCGCGTCGGCACGGTGGTACCGCAGGGCGCCGAGCCGGTTGAGCAGCAGCACACCGGGTGGGGTGCCGTCCGGCTCGTACGGGGGCGCCACCGCCTGGAACGCCCGGCCACCGTGCGCGACGGCCAGCAGCCGGCCGGCGACCTGCACCAGTCGCCGTACCCGGTCGTGGTGGCCGGCCCACAACTCGTCGGTCACCTCGGCGTGCACCTGGTACAACTCGGCGAGGAAGGCCGTGCCCCGCTCGGTGGCGGTCAGCCCGCCGTCCGGCCGGCGGTGGATCATGCCGTACGCGACGTGCCGGTCAAGACTGCGCCGGCAGGCGACCGGGTCGCGGTAGCGGGTCACCGCGGCGAACCCCGTGCCCTCGACGGTGCCACCTGCTGCGGCCAGCCGGGTGCGCAGTTCCACCAGGAAGCCGGTGGCCGGCGGTCCGCCGTACCGCTGGCTCAGCTCGGCCCCGCCACCGTGCCGACCGGCCTGCATGGCCGCGATGAAGACCCGGTCCACGGCAGGTGCCACCAACGCCGCGTACCGGTGCGGAGAAAGACCTATCGTGTCGCTCACGAACCGATGGACCGCAGCATGGCGAAGGCCCGCTCGGCGAGGTGCCGGACCAGTCCGTCGTTGACGTCACGGTGCTCGTCCAGCAGGTCGAGGTCTTCCGGGCCGAGCCAGCGGTACTCGGTGTGCTTGCCCTCCTCCAGCACGGGTGCCGCCAGGTCTCCGTCGACCCGGACCAGCCAGTCGCTCTCGATCCGGGCCAGGCCGTCGTCGCCGACGTACTGGTACTCACCGATCTCTGCGAGCACCTCGGACACCCGCCAGCCGGTCTCCTCGGTGACCTCCCGATGCAGCGCCTCGGTCACCGACTCGCCCGGTTCGAGGTGGCCGCCGACGATGTCCCAGCAGTTGGGGAAGAGCCGCCGGTGCGGCGAGCGGCGTTGGAAGAACAGGCGTCCGTCGGGGGCGACGATCAGCGCTCCCGCGCAGCGCAGCGGCTCGGTGGACACGTCAAGAACAGTAGCCGCGACCGTCCCGCCGCGACGATGTCCGGTCTTGTCCTGGAAACCTACGGGGCTCACCATTGCGGGTAACCGGGTGCAGCCGTCCCAAAGGGGTGATGTGTCATGCAGGTTCGGGAAGCCATGTCCAGCGAGATCCTCGTGGTCGGTCCGGAGCACACGCTCCGCCAGGCGGCGCGGATGATGTCGGAGCGCGGCATCGGGTCGGCGGTGGTGATCGATCCGGATTCCGAGGGCATCGGGATCATGACCGAGCGCGACGTGCTCAACGCGATCGGAGCTGGTCTTGACTGCGATGTCGAACGGACGGGGGCCCACCTGACCTGGGACGTCGTCTACGCGGGGCCGGAGTGGACGATCGAGGAAGCGGCGGCGGCGATGGCCCGGGGCGGCTTCCGGCACCTCGTGGTGCTCGACGGTCGTGAGGTCGCCGGCGTCATCTCGGTACGCGACATCATGCGGGTGTGGGCGGCCAACCGGATGGTCGGCACCGGCTGACGCCACGTCGTCAGCCGGGCTGTCGCCCGGCTGGCCATGTCGTCGGCCGAATCGTCCCTGGTTGGTCGGTCTGGTCGGCGGGTACTGCCCTGGTGTGGGCGCGGGCGGATCGCGCCCCGCGGGGAGGCGTGATGCGCGGCGCGGACTGGTTGATCCAGCAGCAGTACGAGATGCTCCTACGGCGGGACGTGGCCCGCCTGCCGGAGCTGTACGCGACGGACGCCCGTTACGCCATGCCCGGCGTGACGGTGCGTCCTACCGAGTTGCCGGCCCTGCTGCGTACCTGGACCGGCGCCTTTCCCGACCTGCGCGTCGATCCGCTCGGCGCGGTACGTACCGCCGGTGGCGCGGCTGTCGAGCACCTGCTGACCGGCACCCACACAGGTGTGCTGCACACCCCCTTCGGCACCGTCGCGCCCACCGGACGGGACGTCTCCTGGGAGGTGGTGGATGTGGTGCGGGTGCGCCGGGGCCGGATCGCCGGCTGGCGGTCCTACTTCGACTGGGGACAGTTGATGACTCTCCTCGGCCTTCGGGTGGCGGGGACCTCGCGACGGCCGATGGACGAACCGGTGAGCCTGCCCGCCTGATCTGCCACACAGCCGGTGCGAGCGGGTGGTCCACCGGGACGCAGCCGTTCACCCGACCCGGTGGCTCAGGATGCGGACATCGCCGTGCCGTCCGCGTACGGCCCACCACCGCCCGTACGCTGAACAGCCATGACCGCCGAGCAGCTGATCTCCTTTGCCCGTGGCGCCCCCTCGTTGGACATCGTCGATGTCGAGGGGCTCAAGGCCGCCGCCGTCCGCGCCTTCGACGCCGACCCCGCCGGGGTGACCGCGTACGGCACCTCCGTCGGTTACCTCCCGCTCCGGAAGTGGATCGCCGAGAAGCATGGCGTCGCGGCGGAGCAGGTGCTGGTCACGAATGGCTCGTTGCAGGCCGACGCCTTCCTCTTCGATCACCTGGTCCGACCCGGTGACGCGGTGGTGGTGGAGCGTCCCACCTACGACCGCACCCTGCTCAATCTGCGGAACATGGGCAGTGAGCTGCACGCCGTCACGATCCAGCCGGACGGTCTCGACACTGCCGAGCTGCGCAAGCTGCTGGAGTCCGGGGTGCGCCCCCGGCTGGCCCACGTCATCCCGAACTACCAGAACCCGGCCGGTGTGACGTTGTCCCTGGAGAAGCGTCGCGAGCTGCTCGACCTGGCTGCGGAGTTCGGTTTCACGATCTTCGAGGACGACCCGTACGCGGACATCAGGTTCCGGGGCGAGGCGCTGCCGTCGATGCTGTCGTTGGACACCCGCGACGTGGTGGTGCACGCCTCCAGCTTCACCAAGACCGTATGCCCCGGGGTCCGGGTGGGATACCTGGTCGGCCCGGCGGACCTGATCGGCGACATCGCGAAGCGGGCGACGAGCCTCTACATCTCTCCCGGCATGGTGTCGCAGGCCATCGTGCACCAGTTCTGTGTGTCGGGGGACATCGGGCGTTCGATCGATACGGTCCGGGCGGCCCTCGGCGAGCGCGCCACGGTGCTCGCCGAGTCGCTGCGCCGGCACATTCCGGAGGCCCGGTTCGTGGAGCCGGACGGCGGCTACTTCCTCTGGGTCGAGTTGCCGGCGGACGTCGAGGTCGACCGGCTCGCCCCGGCAGCGGCCGAGCGCGGAGTCGCGGTGGTCAAGGGCAGCGATTTCGTGATCGACGGTGGTCGGCACGCGTTGCGGTTGGCCTTCTCGGCGGTCACTGCGGATCGGATCGACGAGGGCGTTCGACGGCTGGCCGAGGCGATGACTGCGGTGCGGGGCTGAAATTCTGTCGGCTTTCCGACAGAACGGCGATACCGGCCGGCCCGGGTCTCCCGCTGGAGCGACCAGGGGCCCACAATGCTGCGAGCGTCACTCACCACGCGTACCGGAAGTCGGGGCGGCCGCACCCGTCACGTTTTCGGTACCGGTGCGGCCCGGCCGACCACGCGCTGGTGTGACGCGGCCAGCACAACCCCCCGCCCCCACGGCGCCGGGCGGGCCGGATCGCCCCTTCACCCCCCGATGCGGTCCGGTCCGTCCGGCGCCACCCCTGCCGCTCGGCCATGATCGCTGCGGCGGCGTAACCTGCAAGCCGCAGCCGGCGGGGGGAGGGCGTGATGACTGAGCGGACGCAGCGTCCGGGGACGACTCCCCCGGACGGCCCGGCCACCGAGGGCAACCGGACCGCGAGCGCCAACGGCGGCCGTACCCTGCGCCCCCGGAACTGGTCGCCGATGCGGGCCGTGACGCGTCGACTCAGCCCGGACGGATCGCAGCCCGGCCGGACGCCGGCCGACGAGCGCCGCAGCGCGGTGGTCGACTGCGCGCTCTACCTCGACGGTAAGCGGCAGGCCGGCGACTGGGACTACGCCGACGCGCTGGCTGCGGCCCGAGGCGTCGAGTCAGGTTTCGTGTGGCTCGGCCTGCACGAGCCGGAGCTGGCCGAGATGACCGCCATCGCCACCACCTACGGGCTGCACGAGCTGGCTGTCGAGGACGCGGTGAAGGCCCAGCAGCGGCCGAAGCTGGAACGTTTCGGCGAGGTCAGCTTCCTGGTGCTGCGCACCGCCCGGTACTGCGAGCACACCGAGCTGACGGAGAACTCCGAGGTGGTGGAGACCGGGCAGGTGATGCTCTTCATCGGTCCGCAGTTCGTGATCAGTGTCCGGCACGGCGACGCCTGCCGGTTGGCACCCGTCCGCGAGGAGTTGGAAGCTCGCCGGGAACTGCTGCTGAACGGTCCCTGGGCCGTCGCGTATGCGATCACGGACCGGGTCGTGGACCTCTACCTGGAGGTCGCCGACCAGCTTGAGGACGACATGGACGTGCTGGAGACGGAGGTGTTCGACCGCCAGACCAGCGGCCGGATCCAGCGGATCTACCAGATGAAGCGGGAACTCGTCGAGTTCAAGCGGGCCGTGATGCCGTTGCAGCGCCCGCTACTGTCGCTGACCACCCAGATGAACCGGGACGTGCCCAAGGAGGTACGCCGCTACTTCCGGGACGTGCAGGACCACCTCAGCCGCACCGTCGAGCAGGTCAACTCCTACGACGACCTGCTGAACTCGATCCTGCAGGCGCGGCTGGCGCAGGTGACAGTCGACCAGAACAACGACATGCGCAAGATCGCCGCGTGGGCTGCCATCGCTGCGGTGTGGACGGCGATAGCCGGCGTGTACGGCATGAACTTCGATTTCATGCCGGAGCTGAAGTGGACCTACGGCTATCCAGGGGTGCTGGCCCTGATGCTCGCCACGTCCCTGGCCCTCTACCGCTGGTTCCGCCGCAACGACTGGCTCTGACCCCCACCACCCACCCACCCTCCCGCTGTCGGCGTCGACCATGAAGTTGTTGCCGCGACACGCAGGTGAACGCGGCAACAACTTCATGATCAACCCGGGTGGGGGTGGGGGATGGGAGGGGAACGGTCAGGAGCGGGTGTTGGACTTGTGGTTGGTGGCCTTGCTGAGGTCGTCGGCGGGGCGGCCGGTGGTGGTGCGGGCACCCTCGGCGACCGAGGGGACCTTGCCGGTGGGGGTGACCGTGGACGGCGCGGTCGCGGTGGGGGTGGTGGAGGCGCTGTCGCCACCGGCCACCGCCGAGCTGCCCGCTCCGGTCGAGACCTTGCCGGCGCCGGCCGGGCCGGACGTACGCACCTCGATGGTCTCCACCTCCTGGTGCATCGGCTCAAGCGCGGCACCCGCGTCGTACTCGGCCCACTCCTGCTGCTCGCGGTGCCGCCGCAGGGCCATCGCACCGGCCAGTCCGGCCACCACGCCGGCGGCCAGCAGGCCCACCATGGTCCCGCTCCGGCGGGACTTCTTCTTCGCCTTCATCTTCTTCGCCTTCCTACTGACCGCGGCCTGCTTGGCAACTGCGGCCTTCTTCCCCTTGGCGGCCCGATCGGCCGCGTCGGACTGCGCATGACGGACGGCCAGCGCGAGCGGCGCGAGAGCTGCGGCCGTCGTCGCGAGGCCGCTCGATGCCCGGTCCCGGACGACGACGGCGGTCGGTGCCACAGCGCCGCGGGCTGCGTGGAATCGTGGGCCGACCGTGTCGCCGGCTCCCCTCGCGGCGTGCGTGGCGGCCTGCCTCAGGTGACCGATGCTGCGGTTCAGTTCGGCCCTGGCCAACTGCGCCTGGGTCTTTCGCCGCCAAGTTCCAAACACGGTCCCACCTCCTGGGAGTTGCTCTGTCTCATCCTCCACCTTCGGATGCCTCCGCATGTCCAGATCGGGCACATGGGAGGATCCGCATGGAACTGACCAACGAGTGAGGAGTACCCGTGGCCGAGGCTGTCTACGCCACCCTGCACACCAATGCCGGCCCGATCCGGCTGGAGCTCTTCGGCAACCACGCCCCGAAGACCGTCCGCAACTTCGTCGAGTTGGCCGAGGGCACCCGCGAGTACACCGACCCGCGTACCGGCCAGCCGGGCAACGGCCCGTACTACGACGGCACCATCTCGCACCGGGTGATCAGCGGCTTCATGGTCCAGATGGGCGACCCGACCGGGACCGGCCGGGGCGGTCCGGGCTACACCTTCGCCGACGAGTTCCACCCCGAGCTGCGCTTCGACCGGCCGTACCTGCTGGCGATGGCGAACGCCGGGCCGGGCACCAACGGCTCGCAGTTCTTCATCACCGTCTCGCCGACGCCGCACCTGAACAACCGGCACACCATCTTCGGGCAGGTCGCCGACGAGCAGTCCGCGAAGATCGTCGAGGCGATCGCGAACACGCCGACCGGCCCCAGCGACCGGCCGCTGCAGGACGTCGTCATCGAGCGCGTCGAGATCGAGCGTTCCGCCTGACCTGGCGCCCGGGACCGGCGTCACGCGGGGCGGCGGCGGGACCAGGCGACAGCCGCCACAGTTGGTGATCGGTCCGGACACCGATGTCGTGTCCGGACCGATCACTGACCGGGGCACGCCTCGGCCCGCCTGAGTGGTGGCTCGGGGTACCTTTGCTCGCATGACTGAGCGCTCGGGCATCTGGGGCCAGCGATGAGCGAGTCCCCGCCGACCACGCCGGCCTGCTACCGCCACCCCGGACGGGAGACGTACGTCCGTTGCACCCGGTGCGACAGGTCGATCTGCCCGGACTGCATGAACGAAGCCTCGGTCGGGTTCCAGTGCCCGGAGTGCGTGTCGGAGGGCCGCCGCAGCGTACGGCCGGCGCGTACCGCCTTCGGTGGCGGTGTCGTCGGCCGACACGGCTACGTGACCAAGACCCTGATCGCCCTCAACCTGCTGGTGATGCTTGTCTCGATCGCCTCCGACCGGGGCGGGGACGCGGCGGCCGGCGGCAACGGTTTCGGCGGGCTGATGGGCGGCAGCACCCCGTTGACCGAGTGGGGTGCGGTGCTGGGTCGGGCGATGTTCCTCGACGGCACCGTCGGCGGCGTCGCCGAGGGCCAGTGGTACCGCCTGATCACCGCGATGTTCCTGCACTACGGCGTGGTGCACCTGCTGCTGAACATGTGGGCGCTGTGGGTGCTCGGCCGCTCGCTGGAGGCGGTGCTCGGGCCGCTGCGTTTCGCCGCGCTCTACTTCATCGCCGGCTTCGGCGGCAACGTCGCGGTCTACGTGTTCAGCGCGCCCAACCAGATGTCGGCGGGAGCGTCGACCGCCATCTTCGGCCTCTTCGCGGCGATCTTCGTGATCATGCGACGGCTCGGGCGGGACACCTCGGCCATCCTGCCCATCCTGGTGATCAACCTGATCTTCACCTTCACCGTGCCGCAGATCTCGATCGCCGGTCACCTGGGTGGCCTGGTGTTCGGCGCGCTGATGGCCCTGGTGCTGGCGTACGCGCCGCGGTCGCGCCGCACACTTGTGCAGTTCGGCGGTGGCGCGATCATCGTGGTGGTGCTGCTCGGGATGGCCCTGGTCCGGACCGCCGCGCTGCTGGGCTGACCACCGTCGCCCCGGGCCGCGCTTGACGGTAGGTCACGTCGCCTGCCCCGGGCGGGGGATCAGCCGGTGCCGTCGGGCTTCCCGGCCCGGGCGGCGTACAATGCGTCGGCGACCTCGGCCGGATCGGCACCGAGATCGAGCCGGCTGAACAGGTGCAGTGACTCGCCCGCGTCGATCTCCAGCGTCGGCCCGGCGAGCGCCCGCCCGGACCGTTGCACCTCGATGGTCTGCACTGCGGGCCAGGGCAGATGCCGTCGGTTCAGCAGCCCGGCCGGCACGGTGATGCCTGTGGCGTCCACCGCCAGCCGGACCGGCGCGACCAGGTCCCGCAGGCCCCACCCGGTGAGGATCGCCGCGGCCAACCCGCCGAGCACCGGCCGGAGCGGGTCGCCCTCGGCGAGCAGAACCCCCAGGGTGAGCAGGGCCGCTGCCGCAGCCAGTTTGAGCACCGGCAGGGCCGGGGGCACCCGCCACTGCTGTGCGATCGTGTCGTACGCCACCGCACCAGCATGCCAGCGCCGCCGCGCACCGGCAGCCACCCGGAGGTGCCGACCGGCGAGGCGGGGGCGGGGCGGTCGGACCGGGTGGGCGTAGGATCGGGAGCAGCCCAAGTTACCGGGGAGTAGACATGAGTGACGCGGTTATCGTCGGTGCGGTGCGCACCCCGGTCGGGCGGCGCAAGGGCAGCCTGGCCACGGTGCACCCGGTGGATCTGTCCGCGCACGTGCTGCGCGCCCTCGCCGAACGCACCGGGATCGATCCGGCCCAGGTGGACGACGTGATCTGGGGCTGCGTCTCGCAGGTCGGTGAGCAGTCGTGGAACATCGCCCGGAACGGCGTACTGGCCGCCGGCTGGCCCGAGTCGGTGCCCGGCACCACGCTGGACCGGCAGTGCGGGTCCAGCCAGCAGGCACTGCACTTCGCCGCGGCCACCGTGCTCTCCGGGCAGGCGGACCTGGTCGTCGCGGGGGGCGTGGAGTCGATGACCCGGGTGCCGATGGGCTCCAGTGTGGCCGGTGGAATGCCGTTCAGCGAGCAGATCCTGGCCCGCTACCGGGGGGTCGAGGGAGTCGCCGAGGACTCCGCGCTCCCCTTCAACCAGGGCGTGGGCGCGGAGCTGATCGCCAGACGATGGCGGCTGTCCCGCACTCAGCTCGACGAGTTCGCCCTGGCCAGCCACGAGAAGGCCGCCGCCGCGCAGGACGCGGGCGCCTTCGAGGCCGAACTCGCCCCGGTGGCGCTCGCCGACGGCGGCAAGTTCGCGGTGGACGAGGGCATCAGGCGGGACACCTCACTGGAGAAGCTGGGCGAGCTGCCCACTCCGTTCCGCCCCGACGGTGTGGTCACCGCCGGTTCGGCCTCGCAGATCTCCGACGGTGCCGCCGCGCTCGCGGTCACCACGAGCGAGTGGGCCAGCCGGCACGGGCTGCGCCCGCTGGCCCGCATCCACACCGCAGTGGTGGCGGCCGACGATCCGGTCGCCATGCTCACCGCGCCGATCCCGGCGACCGCGAAGGCGCTGCGCCGCGCGGGGCTGGGCATCGAGGAGATCGGGGTGTACGAGGTGAACGAGGCGTTCGCCCCGGTACCGCTGGCCTGGTTGGCGGAGACCGAGGCGGACCCGGAGCGGCTCAATCCGCGCGGCGGAGCGATCGCCCTCGGCCATCCACTCGGCGGCTCCGGTGCCCGGATCATGACCACGATGCTCGCCCACATGCGCGACAACAACATCCGCTACGGCCTACAGACCATGTGCGAAGGCGGCGGCATGGCCAACGCCACGATCCTCGAACTCCTCTGACCCACCCCACCCCAGCCGGAGAGGCGGTGGGCGGGTAGGTGGGTGTGGAAATTGCAGAAAGCATGTTCGTTGGGCATGTCACGGTGCGGGCAGGGTCGTTGGGCAGGGCATGGACGTCTTCTCCCGAACGTTCCTTCCGGCCGCCGCCGAGGCCGGCCTGGCGGTGCAGACCGCCAGCCGGCACATGCCGGTGTTCCGTCGCTGCGTGGGCTCCGGCGACGCCACCATCCTGGTCACCCGGTGCAGCCGGCCCGACCGGCCGGTCAACGGGGAGTATCTGCTGCTGCTCACCCATCGACGGCTCGTCGTCACCCGGCAGACCCGCGTGTTGCACCGGCTCCGCCTGCACCTCAACACGGAGCTGCGCGAGCTGAGCCACGTCACCTGGAGCCCCGACCCGCGACTGCACTGCGTGGAGCTGGCCGCCACCGCGATCGACGGCATCCGGGAGCGCTTCCTGATCCGCACCCAGCAGCCGAAGCAGGTGTGGCAGCTGGACGCGTTGCTCAATCACGCCTTCCGCACCCGGGTACGCAGAGCACAGCCACGGATCGTGGCCACCGTCGCCGAAGCGCCCGCCGCCCGACCTGTCGCCTTCCAGCCCGTCGTGGCCGGCTGACCGGGTCTTCTTACCGAATCCGAACACAGCCTGACGCTGCCGGGTCCCGTCGATCGGCAATCATGGCCCAGTGACCACCGAGAACCCGCAACGCGGGCTGGTCCTCGTGGTGGAGGACGAACCGAGCATCGCCGACCTGGTCCGGCTCTACCTCAGCCGGGACGGTTTCGGCGTCCACGTCGAACGGGACGGCAGCGCCGGTCTCGCGGCGGCCCGCCGGTTGCGCCCGGTGGCCTGCGTACTCGACATCGCCCTGCCGGGGCTGCCCGGCACCGAGATCTGCCGCCGGCTGCGCGAGGCGGGTGACTGGACGCCTGTCATCTTCCTCACCGCGCGCGACGACGAGGTGGACCGCGTGGTCGGCCTGGAGCTGGGGGCCGACGACTACGTCACCAAGCCGTTCAGCCCTCGCGAACTCGTGGCCCGACTGCGGGCGGTGTTGCGCCGGGCCGCCGGCCCACCGGTCGGTGCCGGGCAGCCCGTCGTGCTCGGCCGGGTCACCGTCGACCCGGACCGCAGGTCGGTCACCGCCGACGGTGCCCCGGTGCAACTCACCTCCACCGAGTTCGATCTGCTGGCCCACCTGATGAGCCGGCCGGGCCGGGTCTTCTCGCGGGAGGAGCTGCTGGCCGCGGTCTGGGGATACGCGGCGCACGCCGGCACCCGTACCGTCGACGTGCACGTGGCGCAGGTCCGGGCGAAGCTCGGCGCGGCCAGCGTGATCCGGACCCATCGTGGCGTCGGGTACGCCGCCGATGGCTGACCGTCCGGGCCGTACGCTCACCGCTCGTGCGGTGCTTGTGACCTGCGCGGTGGCGCTGGTGTCGGTGCTTGTCACCGCAGTGGTCGCGGTGCCGGTGGCGGTCCGGGCCGCCGAGCGGCGGGACCGGCAGGCGCTCGCCGCGCAGGCGCAGCTCGCCGCCGAGCTGCTGCGGGCAAGGCCCGGCCGGATCCGCGGGCTGGCCAGCGAGCGGTTGATCCGCCAGCTCGGCAACCAGGGCACCACCATCTACCTGATCTCCGGCGGCGATGTGGACCGGGCCGGGTTGCCTCCCCAGGTGGTGAACCGGGTGTCCAACGGCCGGAACGTCTCCGGCCGGCGACTGGTCGACGGGAAACGGGCGCTCGTCGAGGGCCGGGCACTGCCGGGCGGCGACGGCGTGGTGCTGACCCGCCCGCTCGGTGCCGGAGTGTGGCGTCAGGTGCTGCGCGGCCTCTGGCTGCCGTTGCTCGCGGGGCTCGCCGCGGGCGCGGTCGCGGGCCTGCTGCTCGCCCGGCGGCTGGCCCGACCGATCCGCCGGGCGGCCCTCGTCGCGGCCCGGCTGCGGGCCGGCGACCGCACCGTCCGGGTGCCTGTCGAGTCGCCGGCCGAGGTGGCCGACCTGGCGTACGCGCTGAACGGGCTGGCTGCCGCACTGGCCACGAGCGAGGGACGACAGCGGGAGTTCCTGCTCTCCGTCTCGCACGAACTGCGTACCCCGCTTACCGCGATCCGCGGCTACGCCGAGGCGCTTGCCGACGGGGTGGTCGAGCCGTCGGCAGCGGCCGAGACCGGTCGGACCATGCTCGCCGAGGCGCAGCACCTGGACCGGCTGGTCGCCGACCTGCTCGCCCTGGCCCGTCTGGAGGCCGTCGATTTCCCGCTCGAACCGGTGCCTGTGGACCTTGCCGCGCTGGCCGCCGACGCCGGCCGGACCTGGGCTGACAGGTGCTCGTCGGTAGGGGTGACGTTCTCCACCGAGCTGCCGGGGCAGCCGGTGCCGGCGTACACCGACCCGGGCAGGATCCGGCAGGTGCTCGACGGCCTCCTGGAGAACGCGTTGCGGGTGGTGCCGCCGGGGTCACCTGTGGTGCTGGCGGTTCGGCCGGCCGGCGTCGACCCGAGCACCGGCGGGGTGGTCGAGGTCCGCGACGGTGGGCCGGGACTGACCGACGACGACCTGACCGTGGCCTTCGAACGCGGCGCGCTGCACCAGCGCTACCGGGGGTTGCGCAAGGTCGGCAGTGGGCTCGGGCTCGCGCTCGCCGCCGGTCTGGTCCGCCGGCTCGGCGGTGAGATAACCGCCGGGCACGCTCCGGAGGGCGGGGCCGCGTTCACCATCCGGCTGCCGGGAATCCTTACCTGACCCGTACCTCGGCCTGACGGTCGGCACATCCGGCTGGTCCAGGCTTGGGGCACGGATCCACACCGGCCGTGACGCGGTGCGACGAGATCCGGCAGTCCAGCACCGACGAGAGGACGAGGCATGGCACGCAGGGGATCCTTCATCGCCACCGGCGCGTTGCTGGTGACTGTGGCGTTTGCCGCCGCCGGCTGCGCAGTGGGCCGGGCCGAGCGGAACGCGACGCAGGAGAGCGCCGTGGAGGTGGTCGCCGCGATGGGTGCGGAGGGCCAGGCACTTGCCGCGCTCGGTCTCGACCCGGCAGAGCTGGATCCCGACGCGACAGTGGCCACGCCTGTGGAGGCGACCCCGAGCGCGGGCACCAAGCGCCAGGAGCGGGCCGAGGAGTGGCGGAAGCGCAAGGCGGCCCGGGTGCTGCTGCGCCGGAACACGCTGCACGGCGAGGTGGTGGTGAAGACCAGGGATGGCGGTACGAAGACCGTCGCGGTGCAGCGCGGCAAGGTGACAGCCCTCGCCGATGACAAGATCACGGTCAGGTCGACCGACGGCTTCACCCGGACCTGGACCTTCGCCGACGACCTGCGGGTGGTCGAACGGCGGAAGTCGATCGAGTCCACGGACATCAAGGTCGGCACCAAGCTGGGCGTGGCCGGTGCCCTGAACGGCGAGCAGGCGCAGGCCCGCCTGATCGTCGTTCCGGTCAACCAGAAGTGACAGTGGGCCCGCCGGGCCCGACGCGCTGATCACCATCGATCTTCGCGTCGGGCTCGGCGGGCCCCAGCCGTCTGGGTCAGTAGACCCGGGAGCCGATGAAGTCATCCCGTCCGTAGCCGACAGGCTGGGCGAACGACCGCGACTCGAACGACCACTGCTGCCGGGAACTGCTGGAACAGGTGGCCAGCCGCAGTCGGGGCGTGCCGAGCAGCGGGTTGTCGAAGGCCAGGCAGAGGTTCGTGTTGCCGGCGGCGCGGAGCTGGTTGCCGGAGATGGTGAACTTCTGGTTGGTGCCGCCGTGGCAGTTGTAGATGTTGACCGCGGTGCCCGAACTCAGCGAACCACCGGCGACGTCCAGACAGCGGTCGTGGGATAGCTCGGAATGCAGCGACTGCCGGGCCGGGTCGTACCAGAAGCCCTGGTTACGCCCGCCGTGGCAGCGGTACGACTGCTGAACCGTGCCGTTGCGCGAGTCGTACCCCTTGCCGTCCACGCAGGTGCCGGTGGCGGCGTTGCGGAGCTGCCGGAACTCCATGAGTCCGGAGTAGAGCTGGCCGTTGCCGGTACTGGCCGGGTCGACGCAGGTGCCCCGCTGCTGGCCGGAGGCGTAGAACTGGGTGATGCACTGGGCGAACATGCCGTGCCCCCGGTAGTTCGGGTGGAACGACTGCCGGGCCGCGTTCTCGTCCCAGACACCCAACTCGATGTAGAGCCCGCGTACCGAGGTGTTGTCGGTGCACACCTCGTGGCCGTGGAAGAGGCGGCTGGCGTCGAGGTAGCGGGTGCCGGTGTTGGCCGCCGCCGCCCGCAGCGCCGACTCGAACAGCGGCACCGCCTTGTTCCTGGCGAACGCGGCGTCGGCGAGGTACAGCAGGCAGCCGCCGGCGTACCAGCCCGGGAAGTTCGGGTTGTCCTCGACGTCCGGGCTGGCCGGGCTGGAGTACGACATGAACACCAGCTCGTAGTCGGAGTTGAGGTAGCCGGCGCTTGTCATCGTGCGGCGGATGTCGGTGAGGGCCTCCTCGACGGCCCGGCGGCTGCCGTCGGTGCGTACCGTCCACTGATCGGTGTAGGTGGGCCAGCAGGGGCCCTGGAAGAGCACCCGGCGCAGTGCGCAGTCGGTGGCGACCGGGCCGAACTGGATCGTGCCGTCACCGTTGGCCCCGGCCACCACCCAGATCAGCTTGATGTGCGTGTTGCGTGCCTTGATCGCCAGGTGGTCACCCTGGTTCAACTCGTTGTGCTGGGTGGGGCCGCCGGCGATCAGGTTCCACGGGGTGGCGCCCGAGCAGGCGATGTTGTAGCGCTCGTCGGCGGCGATACCGGTGCGGAAGACCGCCTGGTCGTACGAGCGGTCACACCAGTTGCCCGGCTGGTGGGTGCCGGGCACGTAGTTGCCCACCCCCTCGCCGGAGATCTGGCTGTCGCCCATGGTGATCAGCGCGCTGCGGCGCTGGTCCAGCGGGCGGATGCCGGGGGCGCCGTAGAGCGCGGTGGCCTCGGCGGCGCGGATGGTTTCGAGGTGGGCAGGGAGCGGCTGGACGGCGGGACGGTCGGCCGCGGCGGCGGGTGAGGCCGTGGCCAGCATCGGCAGGACGAGAGCGGTGGCGAGGACGGCGACCTCGGCAAGGCGCCGTCGGGGCGTCCGTTCACGCCTGGTTTGGGTACCAGACATCGACGCACTCCTTCCGGCTCGATCGCGGGACGTCGATCGAGTTACCGGACGGTAACGCCTGTGATGCAGGTATGTGAATACGTCTCGGAATACTTGCGTGCTGCGCTGAACCGGGCCAATGGCCCCTTTTCCGGCTGGACCAGACGACGGGCAGCCGCGCCAGGATCACTGCTGCCCGGGCAGGGCGTACCCGACGTAGCTACGGAACTCCAGCCGCCAGCCGGCCGGCAGCAGGTCGGCGCAGAGTTTCCGGCTACCGACACAGAGGATCGCGTCGACCGAGGCCGGGTCGGCCGGTGGCCGATCGTCAAGCACCGACTGGAGTGCCAGCAGGTCAGGTGGCCTACCGTCCGCGTCGCGGAGCAGCAACCACCAGGGGTACTCCCAGTCGTCGTTGCGCTGGGACAGCCCGATCCGGCGCGCGTCGGCGGCCCGGACCGCGTCGGCCGCCCAGCGGTACTCCTCCGCCCACTGCGGACGCCTGATGAAGCGGCTCTCCCAGTCGGAGGTGGTGAATACCGAACCCGCGCCGACCAGCCGGCGCGGGAAGCCGTACGACACCGACAGCACCCCGGCCAGCGCACAGGTGGCCAGCACCGTCACCGCGAGCCCGGCGGCGACGGGTCGTCGGCCACCGCTGCCCGCCGGACCACCGTGTCCCGCGCCGACGCCGGACGCGACCCGACCCGAGCGGCGGAAGAAGGCGTCGAGCCAGAGCCCGGCAAGCGGCACCGAAGCCGCCAGGGCGTAGAGGATCAGACGGTTCCCCCACGGCTGCCACTTGATCATCGCGGTGTGCAGCACCACGGCGACGACCACCACCAGGGCGTACGCGCGCAGCGCTCCCGCCGCGCCCGGACTGACCCGGGCCGGGCGACGCAGCGCCGCCACCGCACCGATGAGCGCCAGCACACCGGCCAGCGGGAAGGCCACCCGGTCCTCGTCGGGATACCAGGACGCGACCGGGAAGATCTCCCGCCCGAACGTGATCGCGCGGTCCTGCGGGTCGACTCCGATCAGCCCGGACAGCCCGATGATCGCCTCGGCGGACACCTCACGCAGCGGTGCCAGCGGCGTGTCAAGCGCGGTGTGCCCGATCCGGAGCGCGTTCACCAGCACCGACTGTGGGTCGTGCCGTTCCATCGGCACCGACTCGCGCAGCCGCTCCGGTCCGAGCGGATGGCCGAACTCGGCGTACACCCGGCCCAGGAAGGGGCCGACCACCGCGGCGGCGACCAGCAGGATCAGGACCGACGCGCCGACCGTACGAGCGATCCCGGCGACCGGGGCCCGGCGGCTCGTGGCCGCCCGCCCGAGGTACGCCAGGCGAAGCTGGCCCAGCCCCCAGAGCACCAGCAGCGGACCGACCGCGAGCAGCCCACTGGTCTTGGTGACGGCGGTCAACCCGGTGGCCGCACCGAGGGCGAGCAGGTCACCCAGGTGCGCCCGTCGACGCAGCCCGTCCAGCGCGAGGGTGCCAGCACAGAGCACCCAGGCGGCGCAGACCAGGTCGGTCTGGGTGCTCGTCGCCTGGAGGGTGACCATCGGGGTGGTGGCCAGTATGAACACGGTGAGCAACTGGGCCCGCCGGCCACCGCCGAGTTGCGCGGTCACCCGGGCGACCGCGAGCAGGCACACCACCCCGGCGGCCCACTGGACCAGGTGGTGCAAGGCGTCGCCGCCGGTGAACAGCCGCAGGTGCAGCAGCAGGTACTCGGCACCCGGCGGAATCGTGACCTGCCGGTGGATCGCGGTCGCCCAGAACGTCAGGTCGCCCTGCGCCACCCAGCGCTCCACCTTGGGCAGGTGGTACGTCTGCGAGTCGAAGTTGTTCGGCGCGGCCAGCAGGGCGATCAGCAGCTCGACCAGGAGCAGCCCGGCGACCGTACCGGCGAGCAGCCGCTCGCCCCGACTCGCCGTACGCCAGAAATCGCCTGCGACGCTGCGCCAGCCGCCGGTCGCGGGGGTGTCCGAAGCGGAAGGTGCCGCCGGACGATCCGGCCCCACGGCGACCGTCGCGGTGGCCGCTCCCCCCGACGCTTCACCGAGGACACCAGTCGTCGGTTCCGGCGCGTCGGCGCGGACGGTGCCGGGCAGCGACTGTGACGTGGGACCACCGACCGCCACGGTGGCCAGGCGCCCGGTCGCGTCCGGCTCGCGGATCCGGGCGTCGACCCGCCGCCGCCACGCCGCCGCCAGCGCCGCCACGGCGAGGAAGAGCAGCCAGGCCAGGCCGAAGGCGGGCGCGGTGAGCAGCCGCAGCGCGCCCAGCACCTCTACCGTCGCCACCGCGAAGGCGCCGACGGCCACTGTCGCCCGGACCAGCGCGAGTCGCCGTGGTGCCACGGTGTCCACCACGCGTGGTCGTAGCGCCACGCTGAGCAGAGCGAGCGCGGCGACGGGAACCAGGACGAACGGGAAGCCGGCGGCCGACATGGCCGGAAGTAAACACCATCAGCCTGGATGCCCGACGATGCATCACCGTCGGTGGTCGTCACCACCCGGCTGACCTGCCGGGCTAGGCTATGGCCGACACATTGCCCGCCCTCGTGGAGATTCCCGTGAAGCTGTCGATCCTCATGCCGGTCTACAACGAGGAAGAACGCATCGCGGATGCCCTCAAGCAGGCGCTGGCGGTCGAGTACCCGTGCGAGATCGAACTCGTGGTGGTCGACGACGGCAGCCGCGACGGCACCGGGGAGATCCTCGGCCGCGCCGACGACGCCCGCCTGCGGGTCATCACGCACCAGCGCAACGCGGGCAAGGGCGCGGCGATCCGCACGGCGGTGGCAAACGCCGACGGCGAGTACATGGTCATCCTCGACGCCGACCTGGAGTACGACCCACAGGACATCCCCAAGCTGCTGGCCCCGGTGCTGGACGGCCGGGCGACAGTGGTCTACGGCAACCGCACCTTCGGCAGCCACAGTGCCTACAGCTTCTGGTACGTGATGGGCAACAAGGGCGTCACCATGGCGGCGAACGTGCTGTTCAACTCCTACATCGGAGACCTGGAGACCTGCTTCAAGCTGATGCCTGTCGCGCTCTACCGCTCGCTGGACGTCCGGTCCCGCGGCTTCGGCATGGAGGCCGAGGTGACAGGCAAGCTGCTGCGTCGCCGCATCCGGCCGTACGAGGTGCCGATCAGCTACCGGGCCCGGGGCCGCGAGGAAGGCAAGAAGATCACCTGGCGGGACGGCGTCGAGGCGCTGTGGATCCTCGGCCGCGAACGCACCCGCCGCAACCGCGACGCCGCCCCCCGCTGACCACCCGGCGTCCGCTCTGCGCGAACGGCCGCGCGCGTGGTGCGCGAACGCCCGTGCAGGTTGCGGCATGTCGGGGCGTACGACCGGCCTGAGACCGCGACATGCCGTGAACCGGGGGCAGCGCTCAGACAAGCGCCGGTGACAGGAAGCCGGTGATCGAGCGGCGCAGACCGCTCGCGTCCAAGCCGTGCCAACGGGTGTGGTCCTCGGCCGAGCCGTAGCGCCGCAACTCCTCCCGCGCCACTCCGAGCGCCAACAGCCGGTGCGGCCGGTCGGACAGCGCCGCCGAGACCACCCGGGCCGAGGTGCCGACCAGACAGGGCTCGACCAGGATCACCTCACTGTCGACGAGCGCTCGCAGGCCGGCGGTGTCGAACGGGCGGGGCCGATGGGTGTACGCGACGGTGACCGGCAGGTCCGAGGTGGCGGCGAGGGCCGCGTCCAACGTGGGTCCGACCGCGACCAGCAGCGCCGCGCCCGGCCCCGCGTCCCGCACCACCACGAGCGCGCCGTCGCCGCCGTGCGGTCTCGCGTTGCTCAGCGTCGACAGCCGCAGGTACGCGGACTCCTCGGCGGCGACCGCCGCACGCAGCAACGCCGGTACCTCGTCGGGGTGACCCGGTACGTGCACCGTCCACCCGTGCAGCGTGTCGATGAGCGAGACGTCGGCCGGGCTGAGGTGGGTGCGGCCCGCCGCCGCCCGGTCGTAGGAAGCACCCACGCTCACCAGGACCGCACTCGCGTCCTGGTGGTCGAGGTCCAGCTTGATCTGCTCGTACGCCCGCTCGACCAGGAACGGCGCGTAGCTGTGCACGATCGGCCGCAGCCCGGTCAACGCCAGCCCGCCGGCCACGCCCAGCATCAACTGCTCCCGGATGCCGACGTTGAGCACCCGGTCCGGGTGCCGTCGGGCGGCCGGGGCGAACGCGGCGGCGGAAATGTCGGCGAGTACCAGCGCGGTACGCGGGTCCTCGGCCAGCAGCGCGGTGGTGGTCTCCACGAACCTGTCCCGCATCGTCACTTCCCCTCCTCGATGACCGCGACCACCAGGTGCGGCCGGTGCCCGTGGTGCCCGGTGAGCGCCGTGTGCAGGGCGTCGTGGTCCCGCCCGTCGACTGTCGCGGCGGTCCACCCGTTGGCGGTGAACCGGGTGGCCAGGCCACCCGGCCAGCCGTGGGTGGCGGAGAAGTTGTCCACCACGATCGCGGTCAGGTTGGCCAGACCTACCGCTCCGGCGTACGCGATCGCCTCGTGGTTCGAGCCCTCGTCCAGTTCGGCGTCGCCGAGCAGCACGTACACCCGGGGGTCGAGCAGACCCTGGGCGCGCAACCCGAGCGCGGTGCCGACACCCAGACCCAGGCCGTGCCCGAGCGAGCCCGAGCCGATCTCCACGCCGGGGATCAGGGTGCGGTCCGGATGATCACCGAGCCGATTCGCCGGCCCGCCCTGGTCGTCCAGCCAGTCGGGCGGGATGAAGCCCTTCGCGGCGAGCAGCGCGTAGTAGCCGGCCACCGCGTGCCCCTTGGAGAGCAGAAACCTGTCGCGGTCCGGGTCGTCGACGGTCGCGGGGGTGATCCGTAGCACCCGGTCGTAGAGCACCTGGAGCACGTCGACCGTCGACAGGACGTTCGGACTGAACTGCCGGCCGGCGCGTACCCGTTCCAGCAGCGGGGCGATCGGCTGGCGCCCGTCGAGCGGTGCGGCGGCGTCGGTGACGCGGGTCGTGGTGGCGAGTGTGGTCATACGGATAGCCTGCAAGTTGAAGCGAGGTTCAACTCAAGGGCGACGTGATGCAGGAAGCTCTGACGATCGGCCAACTCTCCGCCCGCAGTGGGGTGGCGCAGTCAGCCCTGCGCTACTACGAGCGGCTGGGGCTCATCCGGGCCGAGCGGACCAGCGGCAACCAGCGCCGCTACCACCGTGGTGAGCTGCGCCGGGTGGCGTTCATCCGGATCGCCCAACAGGTGGGCATCTCGCTTGAGGAGATCCGGGCCGCGCTCGACTCACTGCCCGCCGGCCGCACCCCCACCGCGGAGGACTGGGCCGAGCTCTCCACCGCCTGGCGGGCCAGACTGGACGAGAAGATCCGGCTGATGAGCCGACTCCGCGACGACCTGGACGCCTGCATCGGCTGCGGCTGCCTCTCGCTGCGCCGCTGCACCCTCTACAACCCGGAGGACAACCTGGGCGGCGAGGGCCCCGGAGCCCGCCTGGTGCTCCCCGGCTAACTGCCCGCCCGCCTCCCCGGCCGCCCGGCCGCCCGGCCGCCCGGCTGCCGCTGGCGGGCATCCGCCAGCTCAGCCGACGGTGAGCAGCACCTTGCCGACGTGCTCGTTCGACTCGACGAGCCGGTGCGCCTGCGCCGCGTCGGTGATCGGCAGCCGCTTGTCGATCACCGGACGTACCCGCCCCGCCTCGACGAGCGGCCAGACCTGCTCGCGTACCCCGCGCACGATCGCGGCCTTCTGCTCCAGCGGCCGGGAGCGCAACGCGGTGGCCGCGACCGTGCCCCGCTTGGCCAGCAGCGCACCCAGGTCCAACTCACCCTTACGGCCGCCCTGCATGCCGATCACCACCAGCCGTCCGTCGGCGGCGAGGGCGGCGACGTTACGACCCAGGTAGGACGCGCCCATGATGTCAAGCACGACATCCGCGCCCCGGCCGTCGGTGACCCGCCGGACCTCGTCGACGAAGTCCTGCTCCCGGTAGTCGACAAGCAGGTCGGCACCCAGCTCCCGCAGCCGGTCGTGCTTGCTGCCCCGAGCGGTCGCGACCACTGTCGCGCCGAGCGCCGCCCCGAGCTGGATCGCGAAGGTGCCGATCCCGCTGCCGCCGCCGTGCACCAGCAGCGTCTCTCCCGCCGCCAGGCGGGCCACCCGCACCACGTTCGACCAGACAGTGCACGCCACCTCCGGCAACGCGGCGGCGTCGACCAGGTCGACGCCGGCCGGCACCGGCAACAGCTGCCCGGCGGGGACGGCCACCCGTTCGGCGTACCCACCGCCGGCCAGCAACGCGCAGACCTGGTCACCCACCCGCACGCCGGCCACCTCGGCGCCTGTCGCGCTGACCACCCCCGAACATTCCAACCCGGGGTACGCGGGCGCGCCCGGCGGAGGCGGGTAGTGCCCCTGCCGCTGCAACAGGTCGGCCCGGTTGACAGCGGTGGCCCGTACGTCCACGACCACCTCACCCGGACCCGGCTGCGGGTCCGGCACCTCACTCCAGGTCAGCACCTCAGGTCCGCCCGGCTCGACAATGGTGATCGCTCGCATGGCCCAGTCTTACCCGATCCCGGGCCGGCTCCACGTCCGCACCCCGGTCCAGCACGCAGCGTCAGTGGTCACGGCGCACCGGGTAGCTCGGCCGCTCACCGATGTACCCGCCGTGGCAGACTAGGCACGGCCGCGTACCGCGTGGCCCAGGAGGGTTCGCCTAGTGGCCGATGGCGCTGGTCTTGAAAACCGGTAAGGCAGCAATGTCTTCGTGGGTTCGAATCCCACACCCTCCGCGCTTACGGGCAGCGCACCTGACCCGGTGGCTATGCCTGTCCGGGATTCCGGCCGCTGTAGGGCGATCCTGTCGCTGGGAGCGGCAACTCACTGCGGCGGAGACGCTACGAAGCTTCCCTTGCCCTGGTGGGTCTCGATCAGGCCGCGTTCGCCCAGGATCCGCAGAGCGAATTTGATCATCGTGTTGGAGATGCCGTACTGGACGGTGAGCTGGGCGATCGACGGCAGTTTGTCGCCGGGCTTGAGTGTCCCGGCCTGGATCGACGTGGTGATGTCGTCCACGACCTGTTCGTACAGCGGCTTGCGGCGGTGGTTCATGGCGGGCCACCTCTCGTCGGCCCTTTCAGGTTGCCAGCCCAACACGCGCACTATGACGCCTGTGTTGACTGAGGTTGCTAAGTAACCTAAGTTCGCTCCATCGGGGCTGCTCGTCGGCTAGCGAGGCCCCGGCCGGTGCGGAGGTGGTCCCCCTTCCGTCTCCGCACCGGCACCCCCTCCTGCCGCTGCGGAGGCACCGATGCGAGACAAGTGCAGACCCGACGGTACGCATCCGATCTATGGTGGCCGGCCACCTATCCCGGACGGCGATCGCTACCCGATTCCAGCCCCACCTCAACTCGTCGCACGTAGCCAACTCGTTGCCGGCTGGATTGCCGCCGGCATCGTTCTAGTCATGCTGGTGGCCGGAATCGCTGGGTGTATCCCGTGACGTCCATGTATGACGAGGTGGAGATGCGGGAGGTGGCAGTGGCGGCGGGCGTCGTCCTGAGCCGCCATCGCGACGGTCCGTGCGAGGTATGCGGGCCGGCCGGCTGCCCGGATCTGGAGTGGGCAGGGCCGGTGATGGAGGCGTGGGAGCGGGAGTGGGCGACGGTAGCCGACGAGGCGGCGCGATCGACCTGACTGCCGCCCGCCTAGGTGCTTTCCGGCGGGCGCTTCTCCTTCTCCTCGCGGATCTTCTCGTCGGCGAGCCGGTCCACTGCCCGGCGGCGTTCGTCGCTGAGGGCCGCCTCGTCGCGTCGACGTACGGCATCGATGACGGCGGTGATGAAGTCACGCCAGACTCCGGCCAAGAGACTCCTTCGCTAGCTGTTGCAGGGTGACAACCGCCGTGAGGGTCGCTCGGTTACGGCGGACTTGGGGCCGGTTCTGTCGAATGTCAGCGCGTCACAGGGTAAGAAAAGGGGCGCACAACACCGCTTCCACCGGAAGGACCTGTGTCGATGACCCTGGAACGTCCCATCGCCCCGGACCCGTACGAGCTGCTGCCGACCGTCGCCTCCTTCACGCTGACCAGTGACGATGTACAGAACGGTGAGCCGATGGATGCGGCCCACGCGCACGGCAGCACCGGTGGTGACAACGTCTCGCCGCACCTGGCCTGGTCGGGCTTCCCGGCGGAGACCAAGAGTTTCGTGGTCACCTGTTTCGATCCGGACGCGCCGACCGGCAGTGGTTTCTGGCACTGGGTGCTTGTCAACCTGCCGGCCGACGTGACGGAGCTGCCGCGCGGCGCCACCGACGATGACCTGAAGGGCGGGTTCACCGTCCGCAACGACTACGGGGAGCACGGTTTCGGCGGTGCCGCGCCGCCGCCAGGTGACCGCCCGCACCGCTATGTCTTCGCGGTGCACGCCCTCGACGTCGACGGTCTCGACGTCACGCCGGAGGCGACCCCCGCCTACGTCGGCTTCAATCTCGCCTTCCACACCCTGGCCCGAGCCACCACCCGCCCCACCTACCAGATCGCCGGCTGACCCGCCGCCATCCTCGGTTGATCATGAGGTTAGCGGCGGACTCGATCTCCAAGAGTGCCGCTAACCTCATGATCAACGGGGCATGGGGTAGGGCCGGAGGGGCCCAGGGGTGGGTTAGGCGGGGGTGCGGGCTACGGCGAAGACGGACTGCCCGAAGGGGGGTCGGACCAGTTGCTCGGCGGCCTTGGTGGCGGGGAGGACGAGGGTGTCGTAGACCTTGACCATCGGGCCTTCCTTGGGCATCAGGCGGAAGACCTTGGTGGCCATGAAGTAGCCGATCAGGCCGAGCGCGTTGGCGTAGTGGATCGTCTCCACCCGCAGGCCCGCCTCGGTCATCGCGTCGGCCAGGGTCTTCTTCGTGTAACGCCGGACGTGGCCGGTGGCGATGTCCGCCGGGCTCATCGCGAACTGGAACGCCGGCACGATGATGACCACGGCGCCGCCGGGCCGGACCAGCTGGCCCATGCTGCGCAGCGCTCCGACGTGGTCCTCGATGTGCTCCAGGACGTTGTACGAGACCGCGGCGCTGTAGTCGCCCTGCTCCGAGTGGGGCAGCAGCATCTGGCGCACCTCGATGGCGGGCCGGTCGGCGAGGCGCTCCTTGAGCGCGACCAGGCGGTCCGGATCCGCCTCGGTGGCGGTGAACCGGGGGAAGTTCTCGCTCCACTCCAGGGCGTAGTCGCCGAGGCCGCTACCGATCTCGATGGGGTTGTCACCCAGGTAGGGCACGGCCAGCTCAACGAACCAGCGCCGGTGATTGACCGCCGTGGCGAGGCCCTCCAGGACCTCGGACTGCACGCGCTGATCCCCAGTGATTTCTGCCATGCGTCGATTCCTCACGATGCGACTCGACCCGTGCCGGGACCGACAGAGTGAACCATCCGCCCGGACGGCGGGGATATCGGGGCCCGCGATGGCCGATTAACGGTCGGGGGTAGGTGCACGATCGGTGTGGCCAGCGAACCCTGCCGATACTACGCGAGTGCCTTGAACCCTGCACGCTGGCCGCTTAGGCCGACTACGCTCTGAATTGTTATGACTACTCCCGATTCGGACGGACCTGGCGCGCAGTCCGAGGCGGGAAAGGCTGCGGGCCGGGCGGCGCGCGGGCGTGGTGGAGCCGGCTCGCGGTGGCGGAACGACGTCGTGGCCGTGGCGAGCTTCGCCGCACTCGGATTCTGGGTCACCGGGCGAATGTGGCTGAATCCGCGTGACGGCATTCGCGACAATCCAACCGATATGGCCCAGTTCGAATGGATGATGGCGCACGGGGCCCGGGTCGTCACCGAATTCGCCTATCCGTTCTCGTCAGACCGGATGAATGCGCCGGAATCAGTCAATTTGATGGCGAACACGTCGGTTCTGTCCGTCTCATTGCCGATGACACCGATAACCCTGCTGTTCGGCACCCGGGCCGCGTTCCTGCTCTTCCTCACCCTTGGCATGATCGCCACCGCCACCGCCTGGTACTTCCTGCTCTCCCGGGTGGTGCTACCCGACGCACGAGGTCCGGCCTGGCTGGGCGCCACGTTCTGTGCGTACGCGCCAGCCATGGTCTCCCACGCCAACGCCCATCCGAACATCGTGTCGCAGTACGTCGTGCCGTTGATCATCTGGCGTACCCTGCGGCTCGCCGAACCGGGGCGATGGCTGCGCAACGGCCTGCTGCTCGCCCTCATGATCATCTGGCAGGCGTTTCTGAACCTGGAGATCCTGCTGATGACCGCGATCGGCCTCGGCGTGGTGATCGTCGCGATGGCGCTCGGTCGGCCCGAGCTGCGGGCCCGGATCCGGCCGTTCGTCAGCGGGCTCGGGGTGGCCGCGGTGGTCTCCGTCGCGCTGCTGGCCTACCCGCTCTACGTGCAGTTCTTCGGCCCCGGCGCCTACCACGGGCTGCCCTGGCTGATCCGGGGCTACTCCACCGACCTGGCCTCCTTTGTCGCCTACTCCCGCGAGTCACTGGCCGGTGACGCCCGCAGCGCCACCGGGCTGGCCAAGAACCCGACCGAGGAGAACGCCTTCTTCGGTTGGCCACTCGTGATCCTCGTGGCGGCACTCGTGTGGTGGCTGCGACGCAACGCCGTGGTGATCGGCCTGGCCGTGCTCGGTCTGCTCTTCGCGGTGCTCTCGCTCGGCCGGGAGATCCGCTTCGACAGGCGCGGGACCGGCGTACCCGGGCCGTGGGCGCTGCTGGAGGACCTGCCGGTCCTGCACTCGGTGGTGCCGACCCGCTGGGCGCTGGCCATCACGCCGATCATCGGCCTGCTCCTGGCGTACGGCGCGGCGACGGTCCGCGACCTGGCGTCCCGATACCCGGACCGGCGGTCCCAGATCCGCTTCGCCACGGTGACCGGGCTGGCGATGGCGCTGGTGCCGGTGCTGCCCACGCCACTGCCGACGAAGCGGCTCGAACCGACACCCGAGTTCGTCACCTCCGGCGCCTGGCGTCCCTACCTGGCCGGCGGGCGCAGCGTGGTGACCCTGCCGCTGCCCGACACCGAGTACGCCGAACCGCTGCGCTGGTCCGCCCACACCCGGCAGGAGATGCCGATCGCCCGTGGCTACTTCCTCGGCCCGGACACCCGACCGGGCCGGGACCGGGTCGCCCTGTTCTCTGCACCACCGCGGCCCACCAGCACCTTCTTCGGCACCATCCGACGCACCGGCGAGGTGCCGCCGGTCACCGAGCAGGCCCGCCGGGAGGCGGTGCAGGACCTGCGGTACTGGCGGGCGGGTGTGGTGATCCTGGGCCCACACGAGCACGCCGACGCGCTGCGAACCGGAATGACGGAGCTGACCGGCATCGAACCCGGGTACGCCGGCGGCGTCTGGATCTGGGACGTGCGCCCGCTGACCGGGTGAGCGGCGGGGCGGTTCAGCTGCGAATGCAGCAGCCCTGGCAGACCTTCGGTTGGGGCAGGGTGAAGGCCAGGCAGCAGGTGCGGCGCTGCACGGTCGGCTCGCCGTTCGGCCCCGGAACCAATTCCACCAGGTCGGCCAGGTTGAGTGCGTCGAGCAGCGTGTCGATCGCCTCGACCGTGGAACCGGGCAATCCGTCGGCGGCGCGCAGCAGCGCGTGCGCGACGCCTGAGGCCACCGAGCCGAGGAGGGTGCGGGCGCCGATGCGCACCTCGCCCTGGATCGCGGCGATCAGCGGCGACAGGTGGGCGTCAAGCAACGAGGCGCGCAGCGTGGCGAGCAACTCCTGCTCGTCGGCCACCACCTGGACCTGAGGCAGCCCGGAGAGGGCCAGCGGATCGCTGGGCAGCACCGCCACCGGGATCGACTCACGCAGCCCCACGGTGACCAGAGCCCGCTGGTCGGCGAAGTGGATCAGCGCCGAGGTGTGGTCCAGCAGCGGCACCCGCCGGGCGGCGGCCCAGCCGAGCACCACCGGCAGCGCCGCCCAGTAGCTGTACGCCTTCCAGGCGAGCGCGGCGGAGGCGTGCGGGGTGCCACCCCAGAGTCGGACGGCCGAGTTGAGCAGCTCCGGCAGGCGTGCGCCGGTGAGTGTGGTCGCCGGAACCCACCCGGCCTCGTCGACGACGAGCAGGCCCGGGGCCAGCCCGGGAAGGTCGTCGGTGCCGAACATGGCCCGCAGGGTCGCGGTGACCGGAGCCAGGGGCGCGGTGGCCGGGTCCTGGAGGGGCAGCACCGCTGTCACCTGATCCACCCCCGCGTCATCCAGCCCACCCGATTCGAAGCGTTCATCGTCGTACTAAGGCTAGCCTAACCACACTTTCGGGCGCAGGGGAACCCGACGGCGGGGTGAATGCAGCGGCGCAGGTCACGTGTCGGATGAAGATCACGCACCGTGTCGGCTGGAGGACTCCGCGCAGTATCGGTAGGAACCGCTCATTAGTCAAGGTTCTTGTCGACTAGGTGCCAGATGTGTGTGCGGCCGGCGACTCAACGTGAAACTTGGTACTCCCGGCCACGAGGAAGCTGATGACGACCTCACCGCTCGATCGGGCTGCCGACTCCTTCGCCGCCGAACTCGCACGGCATCGGACGGAGCGGGGGCTGTCCAAGAAACAGCTAGCCACCCTGATGGGATTCGACCCCTCGTACGTCAGTCACGTCGAGGGACGCCGCCACCGACCGACTGAGGACTTCGCCCGCCGCGCCGAGGCCGTCCTGGAGGCCAGCGGCGCGATCTGGCAGCGCTTCCGGGAGTACGACGACCTTCGCCACGCCCGCAGCGACCGTACCCACCGGGAATCCGGCCTGCCCGGCCAGTGGATGCCCCCCGGCACCGGCCTGATCGTCGAACGCGAGTCGGCCACCCTCACCCACACCGACGACGCCTACCGCTGTGTCATCCGCCGTGAGCTGTACAACGCAGGTGTCGAGCCGGTCACCCGTTACCTGATCCGTGTCGCCGTGGACCGCTACCCCAGTGACCCGGGCCGCTCCAACCGGCACCACCGGGAACACCCGCTCAGCTTCGCCGAGCTGCAACTTGTCGCCTGCCGCGAGGAGTCCGGCGAGCGGGAGACCATGCACTGGCGCGCGAAACACGACCGGGACGCGTTCAAGGAGATCTGGCTGCTCTTCGAGAACGGCGAACGACGCTTCCCGCTCTACCCCGGTCGCCGTGCCACGATCGAGTACGCGTACACCGTGGGTCAGGACAAGTGGGGGCCGTGGTTCCAGCGCGCGGTCCGCGTACCGACCCGGCACCTTGCCGTACGCCTGGATCTGCCGGCGGCGCTGGACCCGCAGGTCTGGGGCGCGGAAACCTCGCTCTCGGCGGAGGAGGGCCCGCTGCGGACGGCGGTGACCCGCAGCGACGAGGGCGACCGGGCGATCTTCGACTGGGCGACCGACGAGCCTCCGCTGAACGCCAGGTACCGGTTGCAGTGGCGGTTCCGGGCGCAACCGGAACCTGACGTGGACGGTGGGCGGGTCCGGCCCTCCGACCGGATGCGCGGGCTCGGCATCGTTCAGCGCGGTGCCGACCTGCTGCGGCAGCCGGCCCGCCCGTTCGACCTGCCGCGCGAGGAACCGGTAGCCCGGGAGATCGTCGACCGGCTGCTCACCGCGCTGGCCCGGCTGGACGAACTGCACCCCTTCACCAAGGGGGTGGGCATCGCCGCTCCACAGCTTGACCTCGACCGGGCCGTGGCGGTGGTCCGCCCGCCGGACCGCACAGCCGAGCCGGTCGTGCTGCTCAACCCCCGGGTGGTCGACGCGGCACCCCACACCGACGAACAGTACGAGGGGTGCCTCTCCTTCTTCGATCATCGCGGCCTGGTCCCGCGACCGCTGCGACTTGACGTGGAACACGCGCAGTTCGACGGCGGACGGATCATCACGTCCTTCGAATTCGGCATGGCCCGGCTGGTCGCGCACGAGATCGACCACCTGGACGGCCGGCTCTACGTCGACCGGATGGCACCAGGCGTGCCGCTGGTGCCGATCGAGGAGTACCGGGAGTCCGGCCACCCGTGGCGTTACTGACCCTCGCGGTGAAGCACCACTGACCGGGCGCGACCCCGCCCGCCCGGGTGGGAACGACGGCCGGACGGGCGAGGTGGCGCGGGGCGGTGCCGGTCCGCCCGATCGGGGGACCGGGGCGCGTGCCCCAGGGGGCAGGGGCACGCGCCCCGGTTCGGGGGGAGGAAAGCTCTACAGGTTGCCGAACGTGTCGTAGCGGGTCCGCTGGGGCGGTACGTTGTCCGCGGCGAGCACCCGGAGGGTGGAACGCACCATCGGTGCCGACCCGGAGACGAAGCAGTCGTGCGTCGTCCACGGCCCGTACCGGGCCACCACGTCGGAGATGTCACCCTGCTCGCCGTCGAAGTCCGGATCGTCGCTGCACGCCGGCGTCACCGAAAGCCACGGGTGGGCGGCGACCAGATCCCGCAGCCGGTCCAGACCGTAGAGGTCCGCCTCGGTCCGGGCACCGTAGAAGACGTGCACCCAGCGGGCCCGGTTGTAACCGGCCAACTCCTCGACGAGCGCCTTGATCGGGGCCAGTCCGACGCCACCGGCGACGCAGAGGATGTCCCGCTCGGACGAGCGGTCGACAGTCATCGAACCCATCGGCGCGGCCACCCGCAGCAGGTCGCCCGGCCCGGTCCGGCGGACCAACGCGCCGGAAACCCAACCGGCGGCGTCGGTCGGCGTACGGACGTGGAACTCCAGCACGTTGTCCTCGTTCGGCGCGTTGGCTATCGAGTACGTCCGCCACACCCGTGGGTGATGGCGGGGCACCTCCACGCTCACGTACTGACCCGCCTGCCAGGTCAACGGATACTGCAACGCCCGACAGGTGAGCACCGCCGTGTCCGGGCCGTACCGTTCGTGGGTCAGCACCTCGGCGTGCCAGAACGGCGGGTCGTCGTCCGCCGCCGCCCCGCCGAGCATCTTCTCGGCGATGGCCGCGTACGCGTCCCGCCACGCCTGGTCGTACTCCAGGTTCCAGCCGTCGCCGGCGATGCTGCGCAACGCGTCGAGCAGCGCCACGCCCATCGTGTCGTAGTGGGCCGCCTCGACGTGGTACTTGCGGTGGTCCCGGCCGAGCGCACGGAGGAACTCGTCGAAGCCCTCTGGGTCGTCCACCGTGTGGATCGCCGCGATTATCGCCTCGAGCAGCCGGTCACCCTGGCCGGTCATCTGCACCGGAAAGAGCTTGCGCAGCTCGGGGTCGAGGAGGAAGAGCCGGGCGTAGAAGTGACCGCTCAGCCGGCCCCGGTCCTCCTCGACAAGGGTCCAGCTCTCCTTCAGCAGCCGCGCGAAGTTGTCCACCGGGGGCGCTCCTTCTTCTGACGGCGGATCGGGCCCAGACAGAATCTCCACGGAGCGTGTATGAAGGTCGCACAGAATGTGCGATCGCATCGTGAGGTCTGCTCGCCGGAGGGCGGATGCCGCAAGCGGGCGTCCGGTCGGGCAGAGTGGTCCGGTGACCGTTGAGCTCACCCGCCCGGTGTCCCGCCGGCTGCTCGGCACCGAGACGATGCTGGTACTCGGCCTCTCCCTCGGTCAGTCGGCCGTCTACGCCGTCGTGTCGATCATCGCGAAGCTGACGGCGGAGGGCGGCCTGTCGCGGCAGACCGCAGCGCTGAACACCTCCGCGTCGGCCCGCCCCTACCTGGACCTGACGTACCAGCTGCTCGGCATCGTCTTCGCGCTGCTGCCGGTGCTGCTCGCCGTACACCTGCTGGCGCGGAACCCGGGCGACCCGGTGCGGACCCTCGGCCTGGATGCCGGCCGACCCGGGTCCGACCTGGCCCGGGGCGCCGGACTGGCGGCACTCATCGGACTCCCCGGCCTGGCGCTGTTCTGGGCGGCGGCCCAGCTCGGTATCAACGCCACAGTGGTGCCGGCCGCCCTGCCCGACCTGTGGTGGACGGTGCCGGTGCTGATCCTCGCCGCCTTCCAGAACAGCATCCTGGAGGAGGTGATCGTGGTCGGCTACCTGATGACCCGACTGCGCCAGCTCCAGTGGCGGGTCGGCGCGATCATCGCGACGAGTGCGCTGCTACGCGCCTCGTACCACCTCTACCAGGGGTTCGGCGCGTTCGTCGGCAACGCGGTGATGGGTGTGGTATTCAGCCTTTTCTACCTGCGTACCCGCCGGGTGATGCCGCTGATCGTGGCACACGCCCTGCTCGACATCGTCGCCTTCCTCGGCTACGCCCTGCTCCCTCGCGAATGGTTCACCTGGCTCTGACCTCCCGCCGTCGCCGGCCTCCGCCGGCCCCGCCCGTCGGCGTTGATCAAGAAGCTCGCGTCTGCCCCACAGGCGTGTCGTGACGCGAACCTCTTGGTCAACCGGCTCTGGTCAGGCGCTGGGGGCGGTAGCGGGTGACGGCTCGGGCGGCCAGGCGCTCGGCCGCTGCCGAATCGCCGGCCGCCGCGGTCAACGCCGCCATTCCCGGCAGCAGCCGGGACGCCAGCCGCAGTGCCAGCCAACCACCCGCCTGCGCGGCGAGCGGGGCCGCCAGTCGCCAGGCCGCCTCCATCGCCCGCAGCCCGGGCTCCTCTGCCGGCCCCTGAGCCGCTCGCGCCGCCGCCACCGCTGATCCGGCGCTTGCGACGTCCGGGTGCACCTGGGTCAACGTCAGCAACTCGGCCGCCCGATCCGGATGTGCCGGATCATGGCCGTACGCCGCCGCCAGGTGCAGCACCAGGTTCGCCTGCGACCAGAGCACCGCCGCCAGCTCGACCACCGGCGCGAAGACCCCGGTCAACGCGGCGCCCGCCCCACCGACCCCCGCCTGCCGGACGAAGCGCCGCGTGGCCAGCCGGGCCAGCCCGTCCGCACCCGCCCCCGGATACAACTCCCGCAGCCGCCGGACCCACTGGGCCGCACCGGGCCCGAGGACCTCCACAGCGGTCAGGGCCAGCAGCTCCGGAGCGAAGCCCGGGTGGTCGAGCATCCGCGCAACGTGCACCCGCACATCCGATTCCGGTGTACGCCCCGAGATGTCGCGCCCGGTGCCGACGTCGAGCGGTACGCCCCCGGCCGCCGACACCACGTCGGCACTGTCCGACGCCCCGAATTCGGACCCGCCCGCCGCGCCCGTGGCCGTTCTACTCGTGCCGGCTCCGCCCACAGCCACCACGTCCGTGGCCGCCGTGCTCGTGCTGGTGTCACTGGTGGCTGGGTCGCTGGTGGTGGTGTGGTCGGTGGTGTCACTGGTGGCTGCGTCGCTGGTGGCTGGGTCGCTGGTGGTGGTGTGGTCGGTGGTGTCACTGGTGGCTGCGTCGCTGGTGGCTGGGTCGCTCGTGGCCACGTTGCTGGTGGTCGTTCTGCGGGCAGCCTTCTTCGTGGCCTTCCGGGTCGCCTGGACAGGAGCTGTCCCGGTAGCGGTCGCCGCCTCCCCGGTAGTGGTCGCCGCCGGAGCAGCCGCGTCCGGGGTGGTAGCCGCGTCGGGCACCGCTCGCCGCCTGGCCTTCCTCGGCTTCTCGACGCTTGCCGGCTCGGGTGCCTGCTCGTCGCTCGCCCGAACCCTTCTCCGCGCTGACGTCGCCTTCGCCGCCTTCCGTGCCGGGGCCGTCCCGTCGCCGGCCACTGCGCTGTCGGCCGTTTCGCCGCCCACCTGTCCGGCGTTCGTGCCGGTGTCCGTCGTCCCGGTTTCGACGGGCCGGACGCCGTCTGTCCGGGCGACTGTCGCGCTGTCGGTGCTTCCCGGGTCAACCTCCGGGGTGTCGACGGCGCGGGAGTCGGTGGTCGGGACGTCGGCGCCGGAACCGGCAGCTCCGCCCCCGGCGTCGGCAGGTCCGGTCACCGCCGGCACGGTCCTGCTCGCAGCCGCCTTCCTGCGGGCGGTTCGAGCGGCGGCCGGAGTGGCGTCCGAGCCAGCGACGTCCGCCGCTGCCGCCGGCTTCCCGGGACCACGACGACGCGCCGCAGGCACCGGCGTCGCGGCTTCGATCTTCCCGCCGGCCGGCGACGCGGTGTGCTCGCTTCGGCCACCGACCCCGGTTCCGGTGGTAAAGGGCGGCACCGGCGTGCCCGGAGGCCCGGGCACGGCCGGCCCGGACTGGCGCGGCAGCGGTTGCTCCGGTACCGGTGGCGGCTGGAAGACCACGCTCGGCGCCGCCTTCGCTCGCCGAGGGCGGGCCCCGGCGGAGTCCTCCCGCTCCTCGGAAGGTGGCGGTGCCGGCGCTGGAGGCGGCGTGAAGGTCGCCTTCGGGGAGCGTCGACGGGCTCCCTCAGCAGGCTCACGGCGGTTCTGCTCGCTGGGCGGCTGCTCCTGCATGTCGATGGAGCGTAGTCCTGATCACAGCAACGCACAGCGGGAGACGTCCCGGACCCTGGCTGCGGCTCGTTCCGGTAGTCGCTTTGCTCCCGGCCGGGCGCGGCCTGTATCCTCGGGCGCGGTGGTCTGCGGGCCACCTGGGAGACTTCGCCTAGTCTGGTCTATGGCGCCGCACTGCTAATGCGGTTGGGGTCTTAAAGCCCCTCCCGGGTTCGAATCCCGGAGTCTCCGCGCGAAGGCCGGGTGTGTAGACTGGCCGAGCACCAGCGCCCGTAGCTCAACGGATAGAGCATCTGACTACGGATCAGAAGGTTAGGGGTTCGAGTCCCTTCGGGCGCGCAAGATCATAAGGGGTCCGAGCTGCGGGAACGCGGTTCGGGCCTTTTCTGTTGTTGGACCTGTTTGGACGGTGGGTGTCACGTGGGCGCCATTCGGGTGTCATCACGTTCCGTGACGATGGGTTCCGTCGGGGGTTGGTGACCTGTGGCTTCTTTTCCTTGGCGGATGCCTTGCGGGCTGGAGTATGTGCCGCCGATCGCGGCTGGGGTCGGTTGCGGCGGCCCTTCTTGCGGATCTTGGCGCGGGTGCGGTGGGCGGCGGCGAGGACCAGGTGGGCGGTGGCGTCGGCGCAGCGGCGTTGGGCGTGGGGTAGGACGCTGGTGTAGGTGTCGGCGGTGATGACGATGCTGGAGTGTCCGAGCATGTCCTGCAGGGTCTTCAGATCAGCGCCGGCTTCGTGGGCCAGCGAGGCGGCGCCGTGGCGCAGGTCGTGCAGCCGGACCGGCGGGATGCCGGCGCGTTTGACCAAAAGCCGAAACCGACCGCTGGCATAGCCGGGGTGCAGGGGAGTGCCGTCCTTGCGGACGAACACGTAACCGGACTCGACCCATGTCTTCCCGCCCGCCTTCCGGCGGGCTTGCTGGTCTCGTTGGCGTTCTCGGTGGTCGCGCAGAACCTTGACGGTGCGCTTATCGAGGGCGACCGGGCGGCGTCCAGCGGCGGTCTTGGGGTCGCCTTCGATGACCTGGTAGCCGGCGGTGGTGCGGTTGCGTTCGACGTACAGCACCCCGCGGTCGAGGTCGATCTCGGTCCACCGCAGTCCGCACATCTCACCGCGGCGCAGGCCGCGTAGGGCGGTGAGCCACCAGAACGCGAACAGTGGGTCGTCGACCACGGTGTCGAGGAACGCGCCGAGCTGCGGGGCGGTCCACACCGCGACGGTGGGGTGTTCGCCGGTGGCCTGCCAGGCGTGGACACGGTCGTCGGTCCACACCTGGGCGTGGGGTTTGCGGTAGCCGACGACGGTGATGTGCCGGGCCGGGTTCGCGGCGATCAGGCCGTGTTTGACGGCGAGGTTGAGCGCGGCGCGCAGGGTGGTGCGCAGGTGCTGCATCGCCGAGGCTGACTGTGGCAGTCCTTTGGTGTTGGTGGTGCGGGCGATCTGGTCGAAGACGGTGCGCAGTAGTCGGGCGTCGAGGTCGGCGAGCCGGTACGGGCCGAGGTGGGGGATCAGCACGCGTTCGACGTCTCGGGTGTAGTGCAGGCGGGTGGTCGGCCGGATCCGGGTGTGCTGCTCCAGCCAGTGCCGCAGCCACCGCTGCACGGACCAGCCGCCGGCGGTGCGCTGCTCCTCGGTCGCGGCCAGCCACTCGTCGCGCGCCCGGCGGGCCGCCGCCTGCGACGGGTAGCCGCCTCGGCGGACGCGTTCGGATCGGCCGAGCGCGTTGCGGGCGGAGCAGTGGAAGTACCAGGTGCCGTGGTTGCGGTCGCCCAGGTTCGGGCAGCGCTGTTCCAGCCGTCGGCCGCTGTCGTTGCGGCACCCGCACCGTTTGAAGATCACACCTGACGTCGCCATGACGGCACCTTCCTCGTGGAGTCACCTCTTTACCGATGCCGGTCTGCCGGCTGGTACGGGTCCGTCAGCCGATAGTCGCCAGCTTCCGACCATCAGCGCGCCCTGCCCGCGGGATGAGCCGTCGCTCGGCCGGCAGAGCGGCGGGTTGCGGCACTGGTGTGCTCCGGTGTCGAGGGCCGGTTCGCCGCCGCCTGCGCTGATGGTGGTGTGTGCCGCTGCTGACACCGGGTCGTCAACCATCGGCCGCCCTGCTGGCAGTGTGTTGTTCAACCCGGACCGGCAGGCCACGCCGACGGCGATCGCGTTCGCCGCGGCGGTGCTGGTGCTGCCGTATTCGCTGGTGGGGCCGTTCGCGGGGGTGTTGCTGGACCGGTGGAGCCGCCGGACGGGGACCGTGGTGACCAATCTGGTCCGGGCGGGTGTCGTGCTGCCGATCGCCGCGATGATCTTCTTCGGGTCGGAAGGGCCGCTGTTCTTCGTCTCGACGCTGGTGGTGATCGGTTTGGGCAGGCTGCTGCTGTCGGGACTGTCGGCGGCGACTCCGCATGTGGTGCCCGGCCAGGGGTTGGTCACCGCCAACGCCGGTCGGCGGTACGGCGGGGTCGGTGGCGTACTCGCTCGGGTTGGGCTGCGCCCTGCTTCTGCTGCAGACCGCCTTCCCGGCTGGCGACGCCGGTTACGCCGCCATCGCGCTGCTCGCGCCAGTCGGCTACCTGGCGTCGGCCGCGCTGGCTCGGTTCTCCTTCGCCCGGCTCGAGCTAGGTCCTGACGGTTCCCTGCCGCATCGCCCGGGCCTCGCGGGAGAGGCGGTTGCGGTGGTCCGCGGCATGGCCGACGGGATACGCCACCTGGGGCGGGCGCGCGGCGCCGCGTACGCGATGGGGGCTCAGGCGGGGTTCCGGCTGTTGTTCGGGGTTCTGGCTTTGGCGATGCTGCTGCTTTACCGCAACCGGTTCGCCGGCGATGATCTCGACGGCGTACCGGCGCAGTTGGGTCTGGTCTTCGCCGCGGGCGCGGGCGGGGTGTTGCTGGCGGCGGCGGTGACTCCGGCGGTGGCCCGCCGGGTCGGGGGGTGGCGGTGGGTGGTCGGGCTGCTCGCGGCGGTGGCGGTGGCGTTGCCGGTGTTCGGGTTGCCGTTCGAACCGCTGCTGCTGGTGGCCGTCGTCCTCGTCGTCAACGTCGCCGGGCACGGCATCACTATCGTGGTGGACACGAGTGCAGCACGAGTGTGCCGACGCGTTCCGGGGGCGGGTGTTCGCGGTCAGCGACACGACGTTCAATCTCGCCTACGTGCTCGGCATGGTGGCCGCGTCCCGGTTCATCCCGGACGACGCGCGTTCACCGGTGCTGCTCGGTGTCGCCGCGGCCGGCTACGGGTGCCTCGCGGGTCGGGTACGCAATTGCCGCCGGCCGGTGGGCTCGCGAAGCAGGGGCGACATCGCCCTGTCAGCCACGGGGATGCCGGGCGCCAAGCGGTAGCCCGTCGGCCGCGCCTGCCGCCGGTAAAGACGACGGCCACGGCGGAAGGTGCCGCCGTGGCCGTCGTCTGTCGTCTCACCCGTGCCGCGCCCTGCGCGGGGCGGGTCAGCTCTTGAAGGCGTCCTTGATCTTCTCGCCGGCTTGCTTGACGTTGGCGCTGGTCTGGTCGCCGCGGCCCTCGGCTTCGAGCTGCTCGTCGTCGGTGGCCCGGCCGGCGCCTTCTTTCAGCTTGCCGGTGGCCTCTTCGGAGGCGTTGCTGATCTTGTCGTCGATACCCATGGAGCCTCCCGCGTCTCGTGGTGGCGCTACACCGGCGTCAGTACCCTCGGCGCCGGGCCTGAACCACCGTCGGCAGGTCAGGTGTTGAGGCCGTGCGCCTGGTGGGTGCGGCTGCCGGTCGATGTCGGGTTCGAGGTAGATCGCTGTGGCGGTGGGCAGGACCCGGCGGATGCGGGCCTCGGCGTCGTCGATGGTGGCGGCGACGTCGGCTCCCGGTCGGCGGTGCCGATGGCGATCTTCGCCGCGACGAGGAGTTCGTCCGGGCCGAGGTGCAGGGTGCGCAGGTGGATGACGCGGTCGACGCCGGGGTGGAGATCAGCTCGGTGTGGATCGCGGTGACCTCTTCGGGCAGGGCGGCCTCACCGATGAGCAGGCTCTTGGTCTCGACGGCGAGGATGACGGCGATGGGCGACCAGCAGGACGCCGATGCACAGGGTGGCGATGCCGTCGAAGAAGGCGTTGCCGGTGAGCACGCTCAGGCCGATGCCGGACAGGGCGAAGAGCAGGCCGAGGAGGGCGCCGGCGTACTCGAGGAGGATCACCGGCAGTTCCGGGCTGAGGGCGTGATGGCCCTGGCCGCGATCGACCGGGTCGGCCTGTCGCACCGCTCCGGGCACCATCCGCACCAGCTTTCCGGCGGGGAACGGCAGCGGGTGGCGATCGCCCGCGCGCTGGCCAACGAGCCGGCGCTGGTGCTGGCCGGCGAACCGACCGGCGCGCTGGACACGAAGAACGGTCAGGCGGTGCTGCAACGGCTGCACCCGGAAGGCACCACCATCGCGGTCATCATCCACGACCGGCAGACCGCCGCGTCGATGCCGCTCTGCGTGGAGATCGTGTGGACCCGGACGGCCGCGGATCGCCTACGCAGCACCGCCGAGTTCGCCCAGGCCGACAAAGACCAGGACGCGTGCGAGCGCGAGGCGTTCCGCGAGGCCATCGCCGGCTACGGCAACGACTGACCGAAACGCTACGGATCAGAACATCAGGGGTTGGAGTCCCTTCGGGCGCACTTCACGGTCAAGGCGGTGACCAGCGTAAACGCGGGCTGCGGCCGTGATCGCCGTGATGCGGGCGTGCGGTGCGGGGTCGACCCTGCCGAGTTGTCCGCGACGGACAATCAGGGCTTCAGCGCATCGTCCATCGGGTTCGGCCGTTCCCGGTGGAGTCCAGGGATCGGGTCACCAGGTGCAGACACTTCAACGCGCCTACTCGTTGGGGAAGTGGCTGCGGCTCTGTGACCAGGCTGGCGAGAAAAGGGACCAGGAGCCGGCCAGGAGCGGAATTGTCAGGTTGCTACCAGAAAGCCATGCCACACTTCGATCACCGCTGGCACGAGGAGGAGTACGACCCGATGGGCGACGGCAAACGTCCGAGACCATTGGCCCGCCGCTGCGGGCCTGATTCGCCCGGCTTCACCCGCATCAGGTGCGTAGCCCCGTGTGGGTGCTGAGTCTCCTCCTGGGGCTGCTGGTGGTGTTGGCGATCACCGCGGCCACCGGTTACTTCGTGGCGCAGGAATTCGCGTACATGGCCGTCGACCGGTCGCGGCTCAAGGCCCGCGACGCGGCGGGTGATCTTGCCGCCAGGCGGGCGTTGGACGTGACCCGACGGACCTCGTTCATGCTGTCCGGTGCCCAGCTCGGGATTACCGTGACCGCTCTGCTGGTCGGCTACGTCGCCGAACCGTTGATCGGCGAGTCGGTCGGTGTCGCCCTCGGCGGGGTCGGCGTCCCGACCGGCGTCGGCGTCGCCATCGGTACGGTGGCCGCGCTGCTGCTCTCGACCTTCGTGCAGATGCTGTTCGGTGAGCTGTTCCCCAAGAATCTCGCCATCTCGCGGCCCGAGCCGGTGGCCCTCTGGCTTGCCAGATCGACCCAGATCTACCTCCGGGTGTTCGGATGGCTGATCGCCTTCTTCGACAAGTCCTCCAATGCCCTGCTGCGCCTGTTCGGCATGGAACCGGTGCACGACGTGGAGCACGCCGCCAGTCGCCGCGACCTCGAACACATCGTCAGCGATTCCCGCGACTCCGGGGACCTTCCCGCCGAGCTGTGGATGCTGCTCGACCGGGTGCTCGACTTCCCTGACCGCGACGCTGCCCACGCGATGGTCCCGCGGGCCCGGGTGGACGTCGTGGAGCCCGGCCTGACCCCCAAGGAACTGTGGACCAAGATGGCCGGCGGCCACTCGCGCTACCCGGTGCTCGACGACCGCGACGGCGTGATCGGGGTGGTGCACCTCGCCGACCTGCTCGCCGTCGACCGGGGCGGTGCCGGCACGGTGGCCGACATCATGCGGCCGCCGGTGCTGGTCCCGACCTCGATGCCACTGCCCCGGGTCGTGCAGATCCTGGCCGAGCGGAAGGCCCAGCTCGCCTGTGTGCTCGACGAGCACGGCGGGTTGGCCGGCGTGGTGACCGTGGAGGACCTTGCCGAGGAACTGGTGGGGGAGATCGAGGACGAGCACGACGACGCCACGGCACCCATGTCGCCGGCCCGGCCGGCCGCGGCGGACGGCACCTGGGAACTGGTCGGCACCCTGCCGCTGGACGAGGTCGAGCGCACCATCGGGCATGACCTGCCCGAATCGGACAGCGAGACCCTCGCCGGTCTGGTCATCGAACTGCTCGGTGAGTTGCCCGCTCCCGGCGCCGTGGCTCGGCTCAGCCTCGGCGAGGTCAAACTGGCACTTGAGGTGGTGGAGTTGGAGCGGCACGTCCCGTCGCTGGTTCTGCTGCGGACGGAGGAGAACCGCTGATGGGTAACCCGTGGGTGGTGGTGGCTGTCACCGTCCTGCTGATCGTGCTCAGCGCCTTCTTCGTGGCCGCCGAGTTCGCGTTGCTGGCGGTCCGTCGGCACCGCCTCGACGCGCGTTCCGCGCACAGTCGGTCGGCCCGGGCGGCGGTGCGCAGCTTCGACGAGCTGACCGTGCTGCTGGCTGGCTGCCAACTCGGTATTACCGCCTGCGCGCTCGGGCTCGGCGCGGTCACCAAACCGGCCGTCAACTACGCGCTGACTCCGCTGTTCCTGTCCTGGGGCGCACCCGGTTGGACGGCCGACGCGGCCGGTTTCGCACTGGCGTTGCTGGTCGTGACCTTCCTGCACCTGGTCATCGGGGAAATGGCCCCCAAGTCGTACGCCATCGCCCACCCGGAGAGAACCGCCATCGCCCTGGCGATGCCGATGCGTGCCTTCATGTGGTTCACCCGTCCGGTGCTGCGTGCCCTCAACGCCAGCGCCAACTGGTGCCTGCGCCGGGTCGGCGTCGAACCCCGGGATACCATCGCCACCGGCCAGAACGCCGCCGATCTGCGCCACCTGGTCGAGCACTCAGCCAACGTCGGCGCGCTCGACGCGTCATACTCCGCGCAGCTGACCGATGCCCTCGACCTCGACCAACTCACCCTGGCCGACCTCACCAACCCGGAACGTGAGCTGACCGCGGTGAGAGCGGACGACACTGTGCTGACGGTCCGCACGGTGGCCCGCGACACCGGGCACCTGCGGGTAGTCGTCCTGCGCGACGGCGCGGCCGTCGGCGTGGTCCACGTCCGCGACACGATGGACCAGCCGGACAACCAAACCGCCGGCGAGGTGATGCGCAACGTCCTCGTGCTCGACGGCTCGACGCTCGCCTACGAGGCCCTGGCCATCATGCGGACCACCCGCCACCACCTCGTGGTGGTCACCACCCCGAACGGACCGGCGGTGGCCACCCTGACCGACGTGGTCGAGCGGCTGCTCCGAACCCCTGCCGCGGCCCGCTGACCCTCCCACCCGTCCGGTGGCCGGGCCGGTAGCGCACACCACAGCGTGCGGCGTGGCGCCGGAAGCCCGGCGGCACCACGCCGCGAGGGAGCTACTTGCCCCCGGCGAGGGCGACCAGGGCGTTGGCGGTGCGGAAGTACGGGTTGCGGCCGAGGTCGCCGACGGTGGTGACGTTGAAGGCGTCCTTGAGCAGCTTGGCGTCGCCGTCGCTGACCCCGGCGAGGGCGGACACCGGGGCGTCGACGATCTCGGTGAGGGTCTTGTCCTGGTAGGCCTTGTCGACCAGCTTGGTGAGGTCGGCGGTGACGGGCATGCACACTCCTTCGAAGTCCCGATCGGGCAATCCGACCGGTCATGGACAAACCTGCCGAATTAGATCATGGAGCGAGTGCAGGGATCCACTGTGGATCCCGATCGGTTCACGCCTCTTCGTCGCCGCCCTCGTCGTCACCGAAGGAGTCGAAGACCTCCTCGGCGACCATGCCGCCGGCGAAGCCGAGTGCGGCGCCGCCGACCACCCCGGCGGCGACGGCGCCCATGCCGGGGCCGCCGTGCCGCTCGTGGTGCTCCTCCTTGTAGTGCCCGCCGGGGTGGCCGTACCCGGCGTGGCCGTAACCGGGAGCGCCGTAGGCGGGTTGCCCGTAGCCGGGCGGCGGGGGCGGGGGCGGGTAGCCGGGGGTGCCGTAGCCCTGGGCGGGCGGGGCGTAGCCGTGGCCGGCGTGCAGGCGCTGGTATCCGTCGAGGGCCTGACGGACCCAGCCGTCGACCTGCGCGGCCCAGTCGACGCGGTCGGCGTCGGCGTGCGCGGCGTGGTAGCGGCCGAAGGAGTCGTGGCCGCCGGTGAACAGGCCGCCGCGCTTGTCGAACTCCAGCACGACGTCGACGCCGTGCTCGTTGGCGACGAAGGTCAACTCGACCTCGTTGACGGTGTGGGCGTACTGCGGGGCGGCGTAGTACTCGATCTCCTGGTAGAACGGCAGGCTCTGGTGCAGCCCTGAGATGTGCCCGCGCTCCAGGTCGGCGCCCTTGAACGGGAAGCCGAGCCTGCCGAAGGCATCCAGGATGCGCTCCTGCACCGGCAGCGGGTGCACGTAAACCGGGTCGAGGTCGCCCTTGTCGACCGCGCCGCGGATCGCCACCTCGGTGCGCAGGCCCATGGTCATCCCGTGCAGGTGCTGCCCGCACAGGTCGGTCACCGGGGTCTCCCACGGCATCGCCACCTGCAACGGCAGCGACAACTGCTGGCCCTCGCGCAGATGCAGGCCACCCGCGACCTGAACACGGTGGAACTCGACGAGCGCGTCGTAGTCCTCCTCCGCGCCGTCGACCTCCACCCGGGTGACCAGCCCGACGGTGATGTGGTCGATCTCCACATCGTGGCTTCCGCCGGTGAGGTTCATCTGCCCACCCAGCATCAGCCCCGGGCGGGTGCTCGGATTCGACAGGACGGTATCGACGCTGGGGCCGCCGACCCCGAACGCGCCCAGCATCTTCTTGAACACCACGAACCTCTCTCTCGACGCACACCGAACGCGCGACACCCGGATCCGATCGAACTTCCACGCGAAACCGTTATGCCGCAACGAGATCAACGACGTCCATAATGGAAGTCGCCGCGCCGGGAAGCTACCAACGCCGCCTGAGAAGTAGCTGAGTGTATTCGTTAGGTTACCGTCGGGAAGGGTTTAGGAACTCGTCTCGTCCTCGCCGGCCTCATGCCTGTTGCCGGGCGTCGGTGTGGCGCGCAGTCGTACCCGGGTGATGGCCCGCCCGGTCACCTCCGCCACCTCGGCCGTCAGGCCGGGTAGTTCGATCACCTCGCCGTGCGTCTTCGGGATGTGGCCGAGGTAGGCCAGGACCAGGCCCGCCACGGTCGTGTAGTCCCCGGTCTCGAGTGTGTCCTCGTCGAGGTCGATGCCGATGTCGGTCAGGTCGTGCAGCGGGAAGCCGCCGGGCAGCAGCAGCGCCCCGTCCGGCTCTCGTACGACGGCCTGCACGTCCCGGTCGGTCTCGTCGTAGATCTCCCCGACGATTTCCTCGACCAGGTCCTCCATCGTCACGATCCCGTCGATGGAGCCCCGCTCGTCCACGACGAGGGCGAACTGCTGCCGCTGGGCACGCATTTCCCGGATCGCCTCGGTCACCTTCAACGTCTCCGGCAGATACACCGCCGGGCTGGCGTACTGGGCGACCGGGCCTTCCTGGTCGAGCAGGTCCCGCAGGTGCACCACCCCGACGGTGTCGTCCAGGCCGCCGCGACCCACGACCGGGGCTCGGGTCTGTCCCGACTTACCCAGCTCGCGCAGCGCCTGCGGTGCCGTCAGCGACGCGGAGAGGGTGACCACCTCGCGACGCGGGACGAGGATCTCCCGCAAAATCCGTTCGGCGACCTCGAAGGCGCCAGAAATGATCATCCGGTGTTCGGGAGTGAGGTTGCGCTGCGCGGCGACCATGTCCCGCAACTCCTCGGTGGTGACCTCCTCCCGCCGCGCGCGGGGGTCACCGCCGCTCAGGCGTACGACCGCGTCGCTGGCCTTGCTCAGCAGCCAGACCGCCGGCCGGGAGAACGCCGACAACGCATCGAGGGGGCGGGCGACGAGCAGCGCCCAACCTTCGGCGCGCTGCATGGCGATCCGCTTCGGTGCCAGCTCACCCAGCACCAGCGTGACGAACGTCAGCAGGACGGTCACCACGACGATGGACACCGGCTCCGCCGCGCCACCGAAAAACCCCAAGGGGCCCACGAGCGGCTGGGCCAGGGACACCGCCGCCGCGGCCGACGCCAGGAAACCCGCCAGGGTGATGCCGATCTGAATCGTGGCCAGGAAGCGATTCGGGTCCCGCGCCAACTTCGCCAGCACCCGCCCGCCCCGGGAGGTCCGCTCCAGGCGCTGTAGCTGGCTTTCCCGCAGCGACACCAGCGCCATCTCGCTGCCCGCGAACACCGCGTTCACCAACACCAACACGAACACGAGCGTGACCTGCACGCCATAGCCACCCACGGCCTGTTCGACGCCTCCTCCAGCGGACCCTCCGGAGCATCAACCGTAGCCGCCGCGCACATCCCGCCCACCCGGGGCCGGCAAACACGAGGGGCATTTTCGCCACCCATCGGTGGGTTCGCCACCGGTGCCCGACCTGACCGGCCGCGTCGCCGCAGTCCTCGGCGGCAACATCCTCGACGTGCTCACCCTCGTCGCCGGCGACCCCGCGTACCGGCACGGAGCCGCATGCCACACCGCCGGCAGCCAGGAGCTGCTCGCCACCACCGGCCTGTTCATGATCGCCACCCTGCTCGGCGGCCTGCTCATCCGCCAGACCTGCGGCTGAGGGCGCCTCGGCTTCGCATGGGTCGTGGTGAGATGCATCCGCAATCGTGACGTGCCACCGTACGGACACCTGTCGTTGAAGGCCGGAGGTAGCGCGTGCCGTGCGGCAGCGGCACCGCCAGAGACTGGCTCCGGCGATCTTGATTCCGGCGCGCCGAGTGTCCTGGCGAAGCGCGACCACAGCTGTGCCACGTATCCGGCGGTCAAGTCCCGCCCTGCGCGTTCAAGCCGCTCGGGCTGGCCGCGCCTCGACAAGCCGCCGGTGCCAGTCCGCTGCGTGTTTGAACCGCCCCGGATCTTGTAGATCCATCGCCGAGCCCGGCGTCTTGTGTCATCGTTGCCGGACATTCTTGCTGCCGTCAGTAGGCGGACCAGTCATGTGGCTTCCTTGAGGCACTCGAGGATTGCGGTCTGTGCCTGCGGGGAGAGGTTGGCCTCGGTGGTGGCGTCAACACCGTCCGCGCCGTCGAGCAGCGCTGCCAGTTGGTCGTCGGGGGCGTAAGTGAGGTACCAGTCCGCCACGCACTCGGCCGCCGGGTGGGGCACGTCGGCCGTGCGTGGGTCCCGCTTCAGCGCGGCGATGACCTCGGCCCGGTCCGGCCGGTCCGGGCCCGCCGTGAGGACCGAGCCGAGTACGGCCGTACCGGCGGCAGAGGCGACCACGGCAGCGGCGAGGATGATGGTCCACCGTGGAATCCTGGCCATGGTCGTCACGGTAGCGGCCGTCCGCATCGCGCGCTGCCCGCCTGCCTGCGCGCGGCCGCTGCGGCCTCCACATGGCCAAGCGACCCCCACCGAGGGATGACAGATCGCGTTGATGTCGCTACGGTGGGTTCGCACGCGGCGATCGATGAGCTTCATCGTAATGAGCGTCGACGTCGCCGTTGACAATTGATCTAACGGGGGATCAATGAGCGCTACGCGTGGCTTCCGTCTGCGTATCCGTCTGTCGGCGCTGGTCGTCGTCACGCTCGGCCTTGGCTTCGCGCAGGCCCCGACGCCTGCGTTGGCTGCCGTCCCGGAGCCGGGTGCCCGGCTTGCAGCCGGGCAGGCCGGGCCACTAGAGCACTTTTACGATGCCGCAGGCCAACTCGTTGCGACTAGCGACGGTACCGATGCGGCCGTCAACCGGTATGACGAAGCCGGCAACCTGTTGCGCACCGATCGGGTACCGGCGTCTCGTGTCACGATCTTCGCACTGGTGCCGGCGCGTGGCCCAGTCGGCACGAGGGTGGAGATTCAGGGCACGGGATTCGCTCCGGCGGCGGCCGACAACGACGTCACCGTCGATGGCATTCCCGCGACGGTTACCACGGCCAACGCCAACCGGCTGACCATTGAGATCCCTGCCGGCGTCACCGACGGTGTGGTGCGGGTGGCGACCGGCGGCGAGGCGGCGACGAGCCCGACGCCGTTCACGCTGGCGCGTGGGGTGACCAAGCCGCAGATCACCGAGGTGTCCACGGACCACGGCAACCGCAACGAGATTGTCACCATCACCGGAACCGGCTTTGACCCGGTGGCGAGCCGCAACGTTGTCCAGTTCCACCGGACGGTCGCGCGGGTGGAGCAGGCGAGTGCGACGAGCCTGCGGATACGGGTGCCCGACGCGGCGTCCGCGGGACGAATCAGCGTGCGTACCCCCGGTGGCGTGGCGGTCAGTTCGGAAGATTTCCTCGTCTCACCGCGCGGGTTCGTCATGCGTGACCTGGTTTACGCGGGCCGGCTGGCCAAGGACGGTCCGGCGATCGCCGCCACCATCCCGGCCGGCAAGGCGGCACTCCTGCTGATCGACGGGACCGCCGGCGAGCGACTCAACCTACAGACCTCGAACAACACCATTCCTGTTCGTTCGGCGCTATGGATGTTCACCCCGTACGGCGGCAACTTCGCCCGCGGAGCGCTGGGCGACCCGCTCGACATCTGGGCCGGTGCGCCGCTGAGCCAGGACCTGCCGGCCATGCCTACCACCGGCACGTACGCGATGGTGATCAAGCCGAACGACGGCGCGGCGGGGCAGGTCGCGATCGCGGCGTCCACGACGCTCGCCGGTACGAACCTGACGAAGAATGGCGCGGGCGTGCCGTTCCAGATCACCGTGCCGCAGCAGGCGACCGAGTTTCCGTTCACGGCGGCGGCTAACGAGTGGATCAGTCTCGGCCTGACCGAGCTGAGTGAGCCGTCCAACCGCTTCGTTGTCACCATCACCGCGCCCGATGGCACGGCGAACACCTGGAACTACGCCCTAGCCGACTACATCCCGACGATGGTCTACCGGACCCGGGGCGCCGGAACGTACCGGCTGGCGGTCACGTTCGGGCCGAACGAGTTGGGCTTCGGTAAGATCTGGCTGTCCTCGGTGATCAACGGGTCGACGCTCGGCGTCAACGGTGCCGAGGCCAGCCTGCGTATCGAGCGGCCGGGCCAGTCGGTGCGGCTGCCGTTCGAGGGCATCGCCGGGCAGGATCTCCAGCTCGGGTTTTCGGAGAACCTGCTCCAGCAAAATGACCGCCCGTACTATCCGGGCGCGTTGCTGATCGAGCCGGACGAGGTGCAGCGCGAACTGCCACGGGGATGGCCCGAGGCACGTTCCCTACCGACCCTGCGCAAGACGGGCACGCACCACCTGCTCATCACCGGGTGGCAGGCGGTGGGCACGGTCAAGGCGTGGCTGTCGACGTCGATCGACGGCGGCACGCTGGCTTCTAACACCCGCTCGTCCGTGACGATCGACCGACCGGGCCGGGATGCCGAGTTCTTCTTTGACGGTACCGCTGGTCGGCCGATCTCTATGGGCACGATCAACAACGCGATACCGGGCGAGGTGACGCTACGGCTGTTCCGGCCCAACGGCAGCCAGGTCAGCCTGGGCAGTGGGCGCAGCTTCGACATCGCCGCGTTGCCGGACACGGGCCGGTACCGGCTCCAAGTGGATCCGGAGTCACCAGGCACCGGGCGGGTCAACGTGTACGCGGCCGAGGCGATCGACGTCGGCGAGATGGCGCTGGACACGGCGATCCCGGCTCCGGTGGAGCTGCCCGGGCAGAGGGTGGTGGGCCGGTTTGCCGGGCAGGTTGGTCAGCGGCTGAGCCTCGGAACCCGAACCCCCATGGCGAACCTCACGGTTCGGGTGTACCGGCCGGACAACTCGCTGCTCACCAGCGCCAACATCGACACCCGGTTCGGTCTGGACTTGCCGGCGCTGACGGTTTCCGGTGAGCACCGAATCGAGATCACCACGTTCAACCGGGAGACCGGTGATCTCACGCTCTTTCTGTCGACCGAAGCCGACGCGGGCGACTTCACCGTGGACGGCGCGAACAAGACGATCACCATCGCGCGGCCGGCGCAGAATGCACGGCTGACGTTCACCGCCAACGCCGGTGACCGAATCGACATGAACATCGTCGCGCTCGGACTCGAGGGCGGCGGCGCCTTTTACTACACTCTCGTCGGCCCGGACGGGCGGGTGCTGGCCAACCACTGGTGGCCGGTCCGGTTCCGAGAACAGTTGCCCACGCTGACCGCCACGGGCGTGCACACGCTGATCCTCGACCCGGGCACGGGCGCCACCGGCACTATCGAGCTGGGTCTGAAGAACCGCACGACGCCGTTGATGCCCAGGACTGCTGACAGGAAGGCGCTCACCGAGCCGCGACCGGTCACCCCGGTATGCGACACGGAGCCGGAGACCGCACTCGTTCCGTCGGCGCCAGCGCCCGGGCAGGCGGACGCGGCGCCGAAGCCAAAGCCTGCGGCCAGCGCCTGTCAGGTCGCCACCGGCTGGAAGCCGGACGCCCGACACCTCGACGGCGGCGATTGGGTCACCGGGGAGTGGACTCCGCCGCACCGTGATCGCGCATTGCAGTTCCCGGTCGGGATGACCGGCGTGGTCGGCAAGGTGCTCGACACCCGGGGCCAGCCGCTGGCAAAGGTCACCGTCAGCGCGGCCGGCAAGCGCGCCGTCACCGACGCTAAGGGACGCTTCGCCCTGGCCGACGTGCCCGGAGGCCATCTGTCGGTGCGCGTGGACGGCCGCACCGCGGAGGGCGAGTACGGCGTGTTCGACATCGGTGTTGAGGTCGAGCGCGGCCAGGTGCTCGTCCTGCCGCACACGATCTACCTGCCGGAGATCGACCCTGCCGACACGGTCCAGGTGCCCAGCCCAACCACGACGGAGGTCGTGCTCACCACCAAGGCGATCCCCGGCTTGGAGGTACGCATCCCGGCCGGCACGGTGATCCGCGACGCGGACGGCAACGTTGTCCGGGAACTGAGTCTCACCCCCGTGCCCATCGACCGGCCACCATTCCCGCTTCCGCCGACGAAGGTGCCGGTCTACTTCAGCGTCCAACCCGGCGGCGGGGTGCTGTTCCCCGAGGGTGCCACGATCGTCTACCCGAACTACACCAAGGAAGCTCCGGGCACCCGGACCCAGTTCTGGAACTACGACCCGGACGGCCGCGGCTGGCACATCTACGGACACGGCACGGTCTCCCGGGACGGCAAGCGGATTGTGCCCGACAAGGACGTCAGGTTCTACCGTCTGACCGGTGCGATGACTGCTGTGCCGGGGATGAATCCCCCGCCGCGCGCCCCGGTGGCCAACGGCGTGCGGGTCGCGGATCCGGTGGACCCGGCCACAGGCCTGCTCGTTGACGAAAGCGTCGACCTGGTCATCGACGACATCCTGCCAATCGAGATTAAACGGACGTACCAGCAGGGCGACCAGGACGCCCGAGTCTTCGGCACGGGAATGAACTTCAACTACGGCATCTTCCCGTGGTCACCCGGTAGCATCGGCAACTTCGACTTTCAGACGTTCGACCTGATCCAGCCGGACGGCTCGAAGATTCACTACACGAGGACAACGCCGGGCACCGACTACGCCGGTGCTGTCTTCCGGGCCGCACCGACTCCCACAAAGTACGACGGGTCTACCGTGGCGTGGAACGGCGACGGCTGGGACGTCACGCTCCGGGACGGCACCGTGATCGTCCTCGGCGACGAGGCACCCGTCCAGGCGATCCGCGACAAGTATGGCAACACCACCACCATCACCCGGGCCACGGCCGGTCCGGGTACCGACGGCAAAGTCCGGCAGAACGGCGCCATCACCCAAATCACCTCCCCGAGCGGCCGCTGGGTGCGGTTCAGCTACGACTCTGCCAACCCGCCGCGCATCAGCGCCATCGAGGACAACATCGGGCGCCGGGTCAGTTACACGTACCACGGAACCGGCCACCTGAAGACGGTGACGAATCCAGACGGCGGGGTCACCGAGTACTCCTGGGATACGGCCGGCCGAATGAAGACCGCCCGCGACCCACGCGGCACCGAGTTCATGGTCAACGAGTACGACGACCAGGGCCGGGTCGAGTCGCAGCGGGCCGCAGATGGCGGACTGACCGAGTTCGAGTACACCACCGCTGGCGGCGCCATCACCGAAACGCGGATGACCGACCCCCGCGGCCACGTGCGTCGGTTCACGTTCAACGCCCACGGTGCGGTCCTCACGGACACCCGCGCCTTCGGCACCGGCAGGGCGCAAACTGTCCGGACCGAGTACGACGACAGTGGCGTGCGTCCCGTAGCCACGGTGGACGCCCTCGACCGCCGAACCACCTACGACTACGACGACGCGGGTCAGGTCCAGGAGATCACGTACCTCGCCGGCACGCCGCAGGCCCGCTCCGAGGTGTTTGAACGAAACGGCCCGCACGGTGAGCTGACCAACTTTACTGACACGTTCGGCAACAGTACGAGCGTGGACCTGGACGGGCGCGGCGCCACCAGGAGCGTCACCGACGCGACCAACCGCCGTACCACGTACGAGGTCAACGCAGCCGGACTGATCACCAAGGAAATCGATCCGGGGCAGCGCGAGACGACGTACGTGTACGCCGACGCGGACCCGGTGACCATCACCGATCCAGATGGGCGGAGCCTGCGGGCCGGCTTCGACGCGATTGGCCGACCGGTGTACGAGGTCGACGGCCGCGGTGCCGCCACCGAAACCGCCTGGGCGCACCACGGCAAGGCGCGTTCGGTCACCGACCCGCTCGGACACACGACTGTTTTCGAATACAACGCGAACGGCATGCTCCACATCGTGACCGACCCGCGGGGCGGCGAGACGGTCTACGACTACAACGAGATGGATCTGCTCGAGAAGATCACCGACCCACTCGGCAGGGCCGAGACCTTTGGGTACGACCGAAACGGCAACCTGACCCGGCACACCAGCCGGCGGCAAATCGTCACCGAGCACGACTATGACGAGCTGAACCGCCCCGGGCAGACTCGCGTCGGCGGGACCACGGTCGACTACACCTTCGACCTGGCCGACCGGCTACGCGGCACCACCGACTCACAGGCCGGCACGACCACGCTCGAGTACGACGACTTCGACCGGGTACGCAGCGAGATAACGCCGCAAGGCACCGTCAACTACAGCTACGGCACGACCGTGCGAGACCGCACCATGACGCTGCCAGACGGCGCCACCCGGCATGTTTACGACGCCAACGGCGCCCTCAGCGAGATCCATCGCAACGGTACGCAGGTCACCGCCATCACCCGGGACGCCGTGGGCCGGCCGGAGCGGGTAGGGGCGCCCGGCGAGGGCGTGCACCAGGTCTACAACTACAACCACGCGGGCCAAGTGAAGTCGATTACCTACCAGGCCGGAACGACCGTGCTGGGCGAGCTGGTGTACGACTACGACGCTGCCGGCCTGCCGATCCGGACCTCCGGTAGCTACTCTCGTCCAGTCCTACCCGCGCCGTTCGGGCCCGCGACCTATGACGCGGCCAACCGGATCGACACCTTGGACGACGTCGATGTCACCTACGACGCCGACGGCAACCTCACCTCCGATGGCGAGACCACGTACACGTGGAGCCCGCGTGGCGAACTATCCTCACTGAGCCGCCCGGGGTTGTCCGCCACCTTCGGATACGCCACTGACGGCCGCCGCACCGCCCGCACCATCGGCGCAGCTACCACGAACTATCTGTACGACGGGGCCAACCCGGTGCAGGAAAAGGTGGCTGGGGCGGTCACGGCGACGATGACTGGTGCCGGGTTCGACGGCTGGCACCTGCGCGAGTCGGGCGGTACGACCAAGCGGTTCCTCACCGACGGCGTGGGTAGTACCGTGGCGTTGGTCGACGACGCCGGGGCGGGGGCGCAGTACGCGTACGACCCGTTCGGCACCACCAGTGTTACCGGTGACGACGGTGGCAACCCCTACCGCTACACCGGCCGCGAAGACGACGGCACCGGGCTCTACTACTACCGGTCCCGCTACTACAGCCCGGTCCTGCAGCGTTTCATCAGCGAAGATCCGATCGGCATCACATCGGGCGAGTCCAACCCGTACACGTACGCCCTGAACCGGCCGACCGCGCTGAACGACCCACTGGGCACCAAGCCGGCGCGTCCCGGCGGCGGGCGAAGCTGTTCGACACCGAACAGCTTCACCCCGGAGACGTTGGTGCAGATGGCCGACGGTTCGCGCAAGCGGATCGCCGACGTGCGGTTGGGTGACAGGGTGTTGGCCGGCGATCCCGAGACCGGCCAAACGGCGGCCCGCACGGTCACCGGTGTGATCACCGGGGACGGCGTCAAGCGCCTGGTGGACATCGCCGTGGACACCGACGGCGACGGCGCCGCCGACGGCACGCTCACCGCGACCGACGGCCACCCATTTTGGATGCCCGAACCGGGTGAGTGGCGTGAGGCGAAGGACCTGCGGACGGGCGACCTGCTCCAAACCGGGGCCGGCACCCACGTCCAGATCACCGCGATCCAGCACCGCACCGACGTGCAGCGGGTCCACAACCTCACCGTCGACGACCTGCACACGTACCACGTGGTGGTCGGTGGCGAGCCGGTCCTCGTCCATAACACCAACGCGCCGCGCATCTTCGCGGTGGGATGCAACGGAGACACCGAGGTCCTGCCGGTGCATGAGATCAACCGCAATCGGTACCCGGATGTGGCCGACAACTTCGAAAACGCTATCCGCAACGGGCACAGCCCGATCGTCACCCGACAGACCGGCCGGTCGAATGTCCGGGCGAACCGCAACGCTGCCCAGGCCGGCGAGCCGCGGCCGGACTCGCTTGGCCGCAACCTGTCCTGGGAGGAGTACCCGTTCGCGTCGACCCGCGAGGGGGGAGCCGGAGCGCAGCTGCGTCTCATCGACCGGACACAGAACACCTCGCACGGCCGAGATTCGCTGTGGCCGTTCCTTCGAGACAACGGCGTTGCCAATGGTGATCGTTACTATGTGCGCGTCAATTGACGAACGGGAGCGCACATGCTGATCGACCGTCTAGACGAACTGGTGACGATCGTCCGTGAGCTAGGTCGTCCAGTCGCCTCGTTGCTCGTGCCGGGTATTTCCCGCCGGGAGGTGGAGCGCGCGTACGGTGCGCCCGTGCCCGAGGACGTGGCCACCTGGTTCGGCTGGTGTAACGGAGTTCGCTCCGAGCCCGGGCAGATCCAGGACACCGTGAACCTGGTGCCCGGCTACCGGCCGCTGTCGGCGGCTGAGGCCGCTGCCCTTCGGCCAGCGTATGAGGACGATCCGGTGCTTGGTACGCGGTGGATGCCGCTGCTCGGCGGACCGAGTGGTGACCTCTACGCGGCGGTGTGGTCCGGGAACGAGCGGCCCGGCATCGCCGGAGTGCTGATTGGTGAACCGACCGAGATTGAGTTTGCCGATACCGAACGGCTGGTGGACTTTTTCGTCCGCTGCTATCGGCAGGGCGCGTTCACCGTCGGAAGCGACGGGCTGCTAACGATGGACACCGACCGGTACGACGCGATATACGCCGACATCGCGGGCGGCTGAGCCGGCCACACACGGGGGAGGAATGGGTATGGCAAAGGATTCTTCGTGGCGCTGGTGCGGGCGGGTCGCGGCGGCCATGCTGGTCGTCGCGCCGCTGGCGGCAGGTGGATCCGGCGCGGCCGCGGCACCGCCCGACGGCCACATCGTCGTTCCGCACGGCGCCGAGGTGGTCGAAGGGCAGTACATCGTAGCGCTGCGACCGGAGGCTGGCCGGTCGCCCGCCTCGCTGGCCGGCGCGGTGGCGCGCCGGTATGGCGGCACCGTGGTGCGGACGTACGAGGCGGCGCTGGACGGATTCGTGGTGAGAACCACCGAGGAGAGGGCGCGCCGGCTGGCCGCCGACCCGTCGGTGGCGCTGGTCGAGGCCGACACGCTGGTCTACCCGGCGGAGACCCGGCCGTACCCGATCTGGAGCCTCGACCGAATCGACCAGCGCACATCGGTGCTGAACGACGAGTACATCTACCCAGACTCGGCCGGTGCCGGCGTGCACGCGTACGTCTTGGATACCGGGATCCGTACCGATCACCGTGAGTTCGGCGGTCGCGCCAGCGTGGGCTTCGACGCCATCCAGGATGGCTGGGACGGTGAGGACTGCAGCGTGAACGGGCACGGCACGCACGTGGCCGGCACCGTCGGCGGTGCGACGTACGGGCTGGCGAGCAACGTGTCGCTGGTGTCGGTTCGCGTGCTGAGCTGCGCCGGACCCGGCACGCAAAGCCAGGTCATCGCGGGCGTCGACTGGGTCACCGCCAACGCCCAGCACCCGGCGGTGGCGAACATGAGCCTCGGCGGTGGCTTCTCCACCCTGCAGAACCAGGCCGTCTCCGCCTCGGTCGCCAGCGGTGTCACGTACGTCATCGCCGCCGGCAACAAGGACGCGAACGCGTGCAACTACAGCCCCGCCTCCGAGCCGTCCGCAATCACGGTTGGTGCCAGCAACTCCTCCGACGAGCGGGCGCGCGGATGGGGCGGCACCGACCCGGGTTCCAACCACGGCACCTGCCTGGACCTGTTTGCCCCCGGCGAGAACATCCGCTCAGCCAGCCACGCCACCGCCAGCGCCTCCAGTTCCCAGCGCGGCACCTCAATGGCTGCGCCGCACGTCGCCGGCGCCGTGGCGCTACTGCTGGCGGAGGAGCCGACGCTGACCCCGACCCAGGTGGCACAGCGAGTCATTGCCGCATCGACCGTGAACACGCTGCGACTGGCGAGCACCGACACCTCACCGAACCGGCTGCTGTACGTCGGACCGGAACTGTTCGGCCGGACCGGCGATGCCTGACGGCGACGGTCGGGAGCCGCACCGGCCGCACATCCCGCACCGTGGCATGCGCCGTCGGGCAGTCCTAACCGGCCTGGTCGCCGCAGGCACCGCCGCCAGCGCGGCGGCTGGCTGCCGCCGGCCTGACTCGTCGAACAACGCCGACCGGGCCACGCCGCCCGGCACCGGACGACCAGCCATCGACCGCGCCGCCCCGGTCGTCCACCCGGCCGGTGTCGTCTCACCGCCGCTGCCCGCCTGCACCATGACCGCATACGACGTGACCGCCACGAATCGTGTCGGACTCGCAGCGGCCCTGCGTGCGCTGGGCCAGCCCGTGCGCGACGCCATCGTTTCCGTCGCGGTCGGCGGCTCACTCTTTGACGACCGGTTCGGGCTGAGCCCGCCACGACTACTGACGGCCATGCCGGAGTTCCCCAGCGACGTGCTCGATCTCGACTGGTGCCACGGTGACCTGCTCGTGCAGATCACCGCCACCGACCCGACTATCGCCAAACGGGCGTCGCGCCGGTCGCTACCAGGCCTGCGGCCTCGCTGGCGGCTGGATGGCTTTCACCCGCGTAACCGGGGGCCCGGGGTGCGCAACCTGTTCGGCTTCCGGGAGGGGGCCGGCAACCCGGAGGCGTCAGACGCTCAACTGATGGACGACCTGGTCTGGGTGAAGCCGGGCGACGGCGAGCCGGCCTGGTGCGTCGGCGGTACTTACCAGGTGGTGCGGCTGATCCGCCTGGCCATGTCGAGCTGGGACGTGGAGTCCACAACTGAGCAAGAAAAGGTCTTCGGTCGACGCAAGGACACGGGGGCACCGCTGGGGCAGGACACTGAGACCGCCGACCCGGACTATGCTGCCGACCCCGACGGCCGCACCATCGCACTGAACGCGCATATCCGCCGGGCGAACCCGCGCACCCCGGACGCGTTGGCGCACCAGATCCTGCGCCGTGGCTGGTCGTACCGGCGCCGTGACGACGCGGCGGGGGAACACCTAGGGCAGATCTTTGTCTGCTACCAGCGGGACGTGGAGAAGGGATTCGCCACCATCCAGCAGCGGCTGGCCGGCGAGGCGCTGGAGCGGTACCTGCTGCCGTACGGCGGCGGCTACTACTTCATCCCACCTGTCGGTGGCGAGTACCCCGGACAGGCCATGTTCACGATGTGACGCCGCACGAAAGGTCGAGTGAGCTCCTTGCATAACGCGCCGGGCCAAAGAGGTCCTAACGAAATGACGTTGGGCGCGTCCTCGGGAATTGAGGGTCGTTCTGTCTGAACGTAAGGAGGGGTGAGCAGCCTGTACCGTTCGAAAACTCGGCCACGGGCGTTGACGTGCGACTTTGTCCGCCATGGGATCGATGAGTGGCGTCATGCTGCCGGTCATGATCCTGTCGATCGGCTACCTGATTCTTCGTCAGGCACTGCAGTTGATCATCCTGTTGGCCCGCGGCGGTGACACTAACGCGGTCGTGCTGCGGCACCAGGTCGCGGTCCTGCGTCGGCAGGTGCGCCGGCTGGATCTGGAACCGGCCGACCGGGCAGTGCTCGCCAGCTTGTCGAGGCTATTGCCGCGGACCCGGTAGGAGGCGTTTTTCATCACCCCGGCCACGTTGTTGCGCTGGCACCGCAATCTGATCACAAGGCGGTGGACCTACCCGAGACGCCGACGCGGTCGACCACCGGTCACAACCGAGGTCCGCCAGATGGTGCTACGGCTGGCCCAGGACAACCCCACCTGGATGCCGGCGTATTCAGGGCGAGTTAACTGGCCTGGGCTACCGGCTCGCCGCCAGCACGATCTGGGCGGTCCTGACCAAGGCCGGTGCCGGGCCGGCTCCACGACGGGCGGGACCGGCCTGGACCGAGTTCCTCACCACCCAGGCCAAAGGCATCCTGTGCTGCGACTTTCTGCACGTCGACACCATCAGACTGACCCGCATCTACGTCCTGTTCCTGATAGAGGTCGCTACCCGGCGAGTCCACCTGCTGGGCGCCACCACGAACCCGACCGGCGACTGGGTGGCACAGCAAATGCGCAACCTCATGATCGACCTGGGCGATCACGCGAACCAGTTCCGGTTCCTGATCCGGGACCGGGACGCCAAGTACACCACCGCGTTCGACACCGTGTTCCAAGCCGAGGGTGTCGAGGTGCTCCGAACGCCACCACAGGCGCCCAGGGCTAACGCGTTCGCGGAACGCTGGGTACGCACCGTACGGCGAGAGTGCCTGGACCGGATCTTGATCTACAACACCCGATACCTGCTCGCCGTGCTCGGCGAGTACCCCGCGCACTACAACGGGCATCGGCCACATCAGGGCCGCGGGCAACGCCCACCTGACCGGGACACCGTCCCAGTGCCGGCGACCAACCTGGATGCCCTCCGAGTACAGCGCAGGAAGGTCGTCCACGGGTTGATCAACGAGTATGAGCAGGCCGCGTAGCCGAAACCGACCCTACGGATCAGAAGGTTAGGGGTTCGAGTCCCTTCGGGCGCGCAAGCTCTACCAGGCGATATTCATGATCGTCGTCGACTTTCGGGTCGGTGTGGGTCGCATGTGGGTCACGTCTGTGACCCACATGCCGTACCTGGTGGAGCCGTGTTGACCTGGGCTTTCTGGGTTGATGCGCAGCGGATTCGCGGACGGACGATGCGGATCCGCCCTTTTCGTGTGCGCTGTTGACCCCATCGGTCGATGATCATCATGGGTCCGCTGTCTAGCCTGTCCGGGTGTCTTGGGGGATGGGTGGCTAGGGCCAACGAGGCGGGCCTGGTGTACCGGCGGTGCGGCTGTCGGCGCGAGCGGACCGGTCGCCAGCTTGGCGTGCGGTGCGAGCGTCTCGCCGAGTTCGACCACGGCCGTTGGTACTTCGCGGTGCAGTTGACCGGTGTTGATGAGCGGCGTGTGCGGGTGCGTCGCGGCGGTTTCGCCAATCGGGCGGAGGCTGAGCGGGCCTGCTGGGCGCTGCGGCAGGTGCCGGGGCACGAGGCGGCCGGGATGTGGACGCTGAAGCGCTGGCTGGAGTTCTGGTTGTCGGAGAACGAGGGGCGGTTGCGTCCCTCGACCATGGTCACCTACCGCAGCCTGGTGAACGACTACCTCATTCCCCAGTTGGGTCACGTGCGGATGCGGAAGTTGCGTACCCGGGATGCCCAGCGAGCGATGGACCGGATCTCGCACCGCCACGTCCGGGGCGGAAGGCTTATTTCTCCGGGCACGCTGAACGGTATCCGCGCGGTGCTGCGCAGCGCGCTGTCCGCGGCACGGCGGCAGGGGGTGATCGACCGGAATCCCGGCCGGGGGCTGCGGCTGCCGAACGGGGCGCGCCCACGGGCGGTGGTGTGGGACGCGGAGCGGGAGAAGGCGTGGAACAACACCGGAGTGCGGCCTCGGGTGGCGGTGTGGGGGCTGCACCAGGTCGGCCGGTTCCTGGAGTCCGTGCAGGCCGATCCGCTGTTCGCGCTGTGGTGGTTGGTGGCGTTGCGGGGGCCGCGCCGGGGCGAGATCGCCGGGTTGCGGTGGGAGGACATCAACCTGGTGGATGGCGAGTTGACCATCCGGGAACAGGTGGTCATGGTGCGCGGGGTGGAGCAGTTGGGCCCGCCGAAGTCGGCGGCCGGGGTCCGGACCTTGGCGTTGGACGAGTTCAGTGTGCGATTGCTGACGGATCTGTGGCATCGGCAACGTCGGCGGTTCGGTCGCGTCGATGCGAAGCAGCGGGTGTTCCTGCGCGAGGATGGGCGGCCTGTACGTCCGGACTGGCTTACCCGCCGCTTCGCGAAGCTGGTCAAGAACCTGGATTTGCCGCCGGTCCGGTTGCATGACCTGCGGCACGGCGCCGCGGGGATCGCCTCGGCGGCCGGGGTGGACCTAAAGCAGATCCAGCAGGACATGGGCCATCACACTCCGCTGACGACCATCGAGACCTACATCTGCGTGTTTCAGCAGATGGCCAAGAAGGCGGTACGGGCGTCGGCCGAGCTTCTCCTGCAGCATGTGAGGGTCAGGGCGTCCCTGGCCGGCGCCTACCAGGCCTGATCTTCCGGGTGGGCGTGGGCCTGCCCGGAAGCAGGCGAAGCGTTCCTGTCTTCCGGGCAAGCCGTCCGATCGGCGGCGGGTCGATCAGCGAGTTCTGCGTCTGCAGCGGTCCGAGAGCTCCGGCTGCATGCCGATTTTGTCCTCGGCCCGATGCGGCATCTGCTGGTCTCGATCCGGGAAGGACTCCGTCCTCGCGGGTGTTGGCGGGCGTCGCGTTCCGTGATTGCGACGCTTGGTGGGTGGTCTCATCTCGGCGCCGGGCTTGCCGGCGCCCAGGACGAGGCGGGCGGTTGCTTCGGCGGCCTTGTGCTGGGTGGCAGGCAGGCTCGTGGTGTAGGTGTCCGCGGTGATCCGGATCGTGGCGTGGCCGAGCTGGTGCTGGATGGTCTTGAGGTCCGCGCCGGCGGTGTGGGCGAGGGTGGCGGCGCCGTGGCGGAGGTCATGCAGCCGGATCGGGGGTAGCCCGGCCCGGTCTACCAGGAGGCGCAGGCGTTGGGTGAGGTAGCCAGGGTGCACGGGTAGTCCGTCGGGGTTGGTGAAGACGTAGCCGCTGTCGTGGCAGACCTTCCCGCCGCCGATGCGGCGGGTGCGGTGGTGGCGTTGCCGTTCTGCGTGCCGACGCAGGATGCGTACGGTGTGGCGGTCGAGGGCTATGGTGCGGCGGCTGGTGGCGGACTTGGGTGGGCCTTCGTGGACGTCGTAGCCGGCGGTGGTGCGTTGCCGCACGACGCAAAGCTGACGGGCCTGGAAGTCGATCTCGCTCCAGCGCAGGCCGGCGGCTTCGCCGCGGCGCAGGCCGCGTAGGGCGATCAGCCACCACAGGGCGAACAGGTTGTCGTCGCGGACGTAGTCGAGGAACGCGGCGAGCTGGACCGGTGTCCAGACCGCGACGGACGGCCGCTCGCCGGTGGCTTCCCACTCGGTGACCCTGTTCTCGGTCCACAGCCGGGCGAGGGGACGTTCCTGGGCGGGCAACTGGACCCTGCGGGCGGGGTTGTCGACGATGAGGCCCTCGCGGATGGCGGCGTTGAGCGCGGCCCGCAGAGTGGTGTGAACGTGCCGCAGCGTGCACGGCGTTTGTGGTTGGCCGGACCGGTTGCGGGTCGCGGCGATCTGCGCGAACGCCGCGTTGAGCTGCCGGGAGGTCAGATCACCGAGGATCAGGTGCCCGACGTGGGGGATGAGGAAGCGCTCGACGTCGTGGGTGTAGTGCATCTTGGTCGTGGGTCGGAGTCGGGTTCTGGTCGAAAGCCAGTACCGCAACCACCGGGTGACCGTCCATGACCGTCCGGCCAGCTGCTCGCGGGAGAGGATCAGGAGTTCGTCGCGAGCCTTTGGACGCGGCAGCTTCCGACGCGTACCCGCCGCGGCGTACCCGCTCGGTCTGTCCGAGCAGATTCCGCGTGGAGCAGTGGAAGTACCAGCTTCCGTGGTCAGGCTCCGGCAGCTTTGGGCAGCTCCTGCCCAGCGTCCGCCTGGTCGCTGGGTCCAGGCAGCCGCACCGCTTCACAATCGCACCCTGGCTTTTCATCGTTTTCTCCCTCTGTTGGTGGTGGCCACACCTTCACCCAGGGAGATTGGGTAAAAATCGGTTTCCGGATTGGTTCACGATTTCCGTCGACTACGAGCCGTCCGGCGCGCGTAAGAGCTTCAGTTCAGTCCGTTATCCGGGATTCGATCTTGGTTCGGGATTCGGACTGGAGGAGGTAACGGGGTAGGCAAGCGGCTCTGTCGCATTAGCGGATCGGTGGGCACGCGCCGGGACGGGTCAGGCCACGCCTACGCGATTGGCGAACTCGCGTACGCCTGGGAGGTTGTGGCCGCGGGTCAGCAAGTCGGTGGTGAGCTGCTGCGCCCACGGGCGGAAGCGGACCTCCTGTGGAGTGTCGCGTTCGGCGGCCAGCAGCGCTTGGAAAGTCGCCCGCGGGCGACCCCGACCGTGCAGTGCCAGGGCGGTGTCCTGGCCAGTACCTGGCGCGGCGCTCGGGGGAGACGATGCGGGCGCGGTAGTTGCCACTCTCTCTTCTGTGGCTCTGGAACTCTTTGGAAGATTTTGGAACTTGTGATACGGTCCCCGTCATGCCTGAAACCATGGACGAGCTCGAGGAGCGGATCTCGCAGCTTCGCAGTCGCATCCGCCAGGCTCTTGCCGCAGGCGATCGTGCCGTCGTCCCGAGTCTGCGCGCGGAGCTGCGGGCGGCGGAGCTGAGTTGGGATTCGGCGTTGCTGGAATCCGACGATTCCGAGCCGGCGCCGTTGCTGGAGACGCTCCCCGCAGGCATGTCGTTGTTTCCCGTCCGCGAGCAGGTCCATCAGGTTCTCACGGTGTTGGGAGTCGCGGCGGCGCCGCGGTTGATCGTCGCGACGCACGAGGCGTTGTTCGCTGGCGGGTTGGTAGCAACCAAGCTAGCCAGCCTTCGGCGCGACGAGGAGCGGTCCTTCCGTGCGACACCGTACTCGCGGCCGTATTACGTATGCGCTGCTCTAACAGCCGACCAGTTGGTGGCCGTGCGCGGACTGTTGGCGATATCCACGTGGCCGCTTGATCGCCGCATCATGGGCCCGCTGTCGCCCAGGGTCGACTTTTTGACGGCCGCGATACGCCTGGTTCGCCATCTGCAGACGACCGGCGAGCTAGGACGGCAGTCGATCCGACTCTTGTGGCCGTTCACCAACAACATTCCAGGCGCAAGCACTTCCACCGGGGAGTTCGAGCCGTCAAGGCTCATTGCTGCAGCACAAGCGGAGCTGAAGCTTCACGAGGGGTCCGACCGTCAGCAGCGCGAGGCTGCGGCCGAGCGCGCGCGGCGCCTCTCCGACGCGGAACAACTGTTCGGGGGCGAACAACTCAAGGCAGTCCGATCCGTCACGAAAAGGTAGCGCTACCCCTTCCCCCATCCGGCGGCCCGGTTCCCGCGAAGATCCGGACCCGTCCTTCAGAGGATGACATGTCCGTCGACGAACGTTTGAACGCTCTGCGGGGTACGGCACCGCGAAAGCCGCACAACGCTCGCACACTCGCCGCGCTCGCGGCGAACCCAGGCTGCCGGCGGCGCACACTGCTCGATGCCGCCGGCATCGACAAAGGGCAGATTGCGCAAGGGCTGGGCGTGCGCATTTCCATCGGCCAGATGTCAAGTATCGCCATCGCCCGCGGCAAGGGTTTCGAGGCGAAGGTGAAGGCGGACGGATGCGCTGAGCTACTCCGCTTGCTACGCGAACACATCGGCCTGCCCGTCGCCGAGGTTCACTACCACGACCTCAACCCGGCCGACACCGACGACAGGATCACGTCGCGGCTGCGTCGCTCCCAGCGCGCCTTGCAGGCGTCTGCGGAGTCGAACGAGCCGACCGGCACGCTGTTCGACCATCCGATTCTGCAGCTCACCGTGAACGGCGTGCAGGTCCGCATCGAACCGGACCTGATCGCGTTCAAGCTCGGCAACCAGTTCTTCATCGTGGAGATCAAGTCCTTCGCCATCCTGGACGGTACCGCGAACTCCGGCAAGGTGGCGGGTGCCGCGCAACAGTCCGCGGTCTACGTGCTCGCCATGCGGGAGATGCTGCAGACGGCCGGGCTCGACCCCGACATGGTGTCGGACCAGGTCGTGCTCGTGTGCCCGAAAGACTTCAGCAACCACCCGGTCGCGGAACTGCTCGACGTCCGCAAGCAGTTGGCCACGTTGAAACGGCAGCTCGACCGGATGGAAAGCGTGGAGAGCCTGCTGCGGCTCCTGCCACCGGACCTGTCATTCGACCCGCGGTTGGACGCCGCCGGCCGGCCGACCCGCGATCCCCAGGAGCTCGCGGCGGCGGTCTACCAGGTCACCGCCCGGTACTCGCCGGAGTGCCTGGACGCCTGCGAGCTGGGTGGGGTATGCCGGGCGGAGGCGAGCGGCATGGTGCCAGTGCTGGGTCGGGTGGTGCGCGAAGACCTGGGCGGCATCGACTCGATCAAGGAAGCGGTCGAACTGGCAACCGGCCTGCGGGAGCCAGACGCCGGCCAGCAGCAGGTGGCTGACCTACTCCGCAGGGCCTACGGCATGCGCGAGACGGCCCTGGGGGCTGTCCGGTGACCATACTGACCTCCCTGGCCAAGGCGCTGGCGGCGTACTCGATGACACCGCAGCAGCTGACCGTCTACCGGCACCTGCACATCTCGTCGAAGCCGATCGTCATCGTGCCGCTCACGTTGGCCGGGGAGACCAACGCACCGCTCGCCGCGATGGTCGGCCCCGACCGTGCCCGGCCAACCCTGATCGTGACCCGCCAGCCACGCAACCGCGCGGAGCGAATCGAGTTCGCCGGCAGGCTCGCCAGCGAACTGCTGTTCCCCATCGAAACTGCCGCACAGCAGACCCAGGCCACCGGTCCGGGGCCGAATGCGCGGCTGCGGGTCGTCGACGCCCCGCAGCTCTGGGTACCGAACCCGGCAGGGATCGAGTTCATCCGCACGCTGGGCCGAATGACGAGGCTACGTTTCATCGAGGGTCCGTGGGCGGTGCCGAAGAAGGTACGCGACCTCGGCATCTGGCTGACTTGGTTCGCCGAGCAGGCCGAGTTTGCCGACACCGGCGCGCTGATCGCGGCGACCCAGGCGATCGCTGCCGTCTGGGCGACCGGCCAAAGCGATCTCGAAGACGGCAACCTCGCCGCCCAGATGGCCTGGCTCGCCCCGCCCGAAGGGATGGACGTCGCCGCAGCAGTCAGCCGAGCGGAGAACCCGCAACTGTGCCCACCGGCCGGTCCGTCCACCGATCCGACCTTCGACCGGCTCTTCCTAGAACCCGCGCTTCGGGACCTGGCCACCGCGCGGAACCCAGCGGCACACAACGCCGTTCACCGGCGGCTGACCGCGATGCTGGAAGAGCAGATGCGCCCGACCTGGGAGCTGACGTGGACGGCAATCGACCTGCTGCGCGACGTGCCCGAGGCGCCGCGGGTCCCGAAACGGTGGGAGCAGCAACGCGACCGATTCACCTCGTTCCACCGGTACGTCGCGGACGGTGGCAGACCGCAGGCCAAACGCGACAGCGCCGGCCGCAGCGCCCAACGACTCGCCGAGCTGGAACAGCGCATGGCCGCGTTCGAGGCGCAACGCGCCTACGACGACCCGCTCGTCATCGCGGATCATCGTCTCACTGGTGAGGCGTTCGCCGGGCAGGTCGTCGACGTCGACCCGGCTCGCCGCGTGCCCGGGCTGCGCCGCAATATGCTGCGTCCGCTGGTCACGGTGGCGACCGGCGACCAGACTCATCTCGACGTCGGGCAGCACGTGTACGACCCGGCCCGCAACGGCCAGCAGGCGGTCATCGAATCGGTCACCGAGACCGAAGACGGCTGGCGTATCGAGCTCGAGCTGCACAACCAGATGGGCAGCGGCCTCACCGCAAAGCCCGGCTCGGTGCCCACGCTCGGCGAGGACGTCACCTACACGAGCGTCACCGAGACATTCGTCCGGCGCCGGCCGTGGCCGACACGCGACGAGACCCCCTGGACACACGGCGGCCCGCCACCGGACTCTACGCCCGTTGTCGAGGACGCAGCGGAGGACTGGTCATGACCACGCCGCACGACCGCGCAGAGATCAAGACCGCGCAGATCCTCACCGCGTTCACCGACGGCGGACACCGAGGGGTCGTCGTCGACTCTCCGCCCGGCGCCGGCAAGTCGACCCTGGTAGGCCGCGTCGGGACCGAGATCGCCGCAGCCGGTGACCCCGTTGCGGTGGTCGCCCAGACCAACGCGCAGGTCGACGACCTCGTCGTCAAGATCGCGAACCGGTTACCCGGCCTGCCCGTCGGACGGCTGTCCCGCGACGGTTACCAGCCGCCGCCGACCGTGCTTCTGCCCAACGTCCAGGTCGCCTCCCGCGTCGATGACCTGCCGGATTGCCGAGTCGTGGTCGGCACCGCCGCCAAATGGGCGCAGGTGCAGACCGCCCGGACATGGCCCTGGGCCATCGTCGACGAGGCATACCAGATGCGCTCGGACATGCTGCTGCTGATCGTGCCGCTGTTCGAACAGATGCTGCTCGTCGGTGACCCCGGACAGCTCGACCCGTTCTCCCCGATCGACGGGGAACGGTGGGCCGGTCTGCCCTGGGACCCGATGCAGAGCGCCGTGGCGGTGCTGCTGCGCAACAACCCCCACATCGTCCCGCACGAACTCCCGGTGACCTGGAGGCTGCCAGCCAGTGCCACACGCCTGGTCCAGACGGCCTTCTACCCCTTCTCGCAGTTCGCTCCCGGCACCCACGACGGCGAACGCGCGACACATGTGCCAACCGTCGGAATCCGACGCACGGCAGTCGACGAAGTGATCGACCTCGCCGCAGGCAGCGGATGGGGCTTCCTCGAGCTACCGCACCGCAACACCCTGCGGACCGACGCCGAGACGGTCGCCGCGACCGCTGACGTCGCCGTCCGGCTCCTGCAACGCGGCACCGAAACGAGGTGTGAACAAGCCCCTGGCGGCCGGCGGCTCACCGCCGCGCGGATCGCCGTCGGCGCCGCGCACCGCGACCAGGTCGCCGCCATCACCCGAGCCCTGCGGGCCCGCGGCGAGATAGCGGACGGGATCCGGGTCGACACCGCGAACCGGCTGCAAGGCGCCGAATTCGACATCACCGTGATCCTGCACCCGCTGTCCGGACGGATCGACGCCACGCCGTTCCATCTGACCCCCGGACGACTGTGCGTGCTGACATCCCGACACCGTCACGCCTGCATCGTGGTCGGCCGCCGCGGCATCCCCGAGCTCCTGGACGCCCACCCCGGCACCGAACCCGTACACCTCAAGGGCTTCATCAAGTTCCCGGACGGGTGGGAGGCCAACCAGGCCGTCCTCGCCCACCTGGCCAACCACCGCGTCAGCGCCCCGCACTGACCGCCCTCGGACTCCTCAGGCTGCGCCGCGACGTAGCCGATGAAAGGCGACCTCGCCATGCTCTTTCTGCACACCTCCGACTGGCACGCCGGCCGGACCACCTACAACGAACCCCGGATGTCCGACCTCGCCGACGCCATGGCCGAAATCATCGACATCGCCAAGCAACACCGGCCCGACGGCATCCTGCACTCCGGGGACCTGATCGACCACTCCAGGGTCAGCCACACCGACATCGAACGCGTCGTCGGCTGGCTCGCCGAACTGGCCGCGATCGCCCCCACGATCGTCGTCACGGGCAACCACGACAACATCGCCCTGCACCGCTACCTCGACAAACTCGGCCGCCTGCACCAACTGCACTTCGTCAGCCAGCCGCGCGGCGCGAACGGTGACTATCTCATCGTGCCGGGCCGCGACGGGACCCGAGCCCGGATTGGGGTCCTGCCGTTCATCTACCCCCAACGCATGACTATCGTCCCCGGCGCCCAGTCCTGGTCGAGCACCTACCGCGAACAGCTCGCCGACCTGCAAGCCCGCATCGCCGCCGGCCTGGCGGACGGGCTGGACCCACGGTCCGAGGTCACCCTGTTCACCGCCCACATGCACGTCACCGGCGCCGGACTCGCCGGTAGCGAGCGGGCCCGTCACACCACCGAAGAGTTCGCCGTCGACCCCAACGCAATCCCCGCCGTGGACTACGCCGCCTTCGGCCACATCCACCAGCCGCAGCCGCTGCCCGGCCGGGCCGTCGGACGCTACGCGGGCTCACCGATCCCGCTGGACTTCGGCGAGGCCGGACAACAAAAGAGCGTGACCCTCGTGACCGTCGAGCCCGGCAAGCCAGCCGTGTGCGAGGAGGTCCCGCTGCGCGGCGGCCGGGCACTGATCGAGTTCGACGGGACCTGGGACGAACTGCAGAAGCAGGCCGGCACCATCGGCGACGCGCTGTGCCTGGTCACGCTGCACACACCTGTGTTTGAACCCGCCCTCGCCCAACGCGTTCATACCCTGCTGGCGAAGGCGCGGGTGCTGGACGTGCAGCAGCGCGTCGCAGGGGCACAACCCCGCAACGACGTCGTGGAACCCGGGCAGATCCCGTCGCAGCGCACCCTGCTCGAATCGTTCGAGCAGTACGTGCAGGAGCACGGGGCGGGCATTGCGTCGATCGACACGGTCACCAGCCTCATGTCCGAGTTCCTTGCCGCGGCGCAGGACGACCGCGACCCGCACTTTCCGGTCGAGGCGCAGCTCAGCACCCCGATCGGAGGTGCCGCATGAAGCCGCTACAGCTCACCTTCTCCGGATTCCGCTCCTACATCGGCCAGCAGTACATCGACTTCCGTGGCCACGACCTCGTCGGGATCATCGGCGACACCGGCGCGGGCAAGTCGACCATCCTGATGGCGATCAACTTCGCGCTCTACGGCACCCCAACCTGGGACGCACCGTCCCCGAAGGTGTTGATCGCAGACGGCGGCGAGGGCACCCTGGTCGCGATCCTGGAGTTCGAGGCCCGTGGGCGCCCATGGCGGGTGACCCGGCAACTGTCGCGGAAAACGACCGGAACGTTCCACAAGCTCGAATCGCTCGACGGCGGCGAGGTCGTGCACGGCAGGTCCGTCACCCAACGCGTCGTTGACCTCGTTGGCATGGACAACAAGACGTTCCTCCGCTCGGTCCTCCTGCCCCAAGGCAAGTTCGAGCAACTGCTGCACGCCAGCGACGGTGAACGAGCCAAGATCCTCAAGGGCCTGCTCGGCCTCGACATCCTCGACACGGTTGCGGTCCGTGCCCGCCAACACCGCGACGCGCTCACCCCCGCCATCGCCGACCTGCGCGCCTGCATAACGGCACTCGGAGACCCCCGAACGACCGCCCGTACTGCCGCCGAGGATGCGAAAACGATCAGCGTGGAACTCGGGCAGCTCAGGGCAGCGCAGACAGCCGTCGCCGGTCTCCTTGACGAGGAAAAGGCCGCGGCCGAACAGCACGCCGCCCTCACCAAACTACGAGCGGTCCTCTCGAAAGCCGTCCAGACCGACGCGGCACAACGACTGCGTCAGTTGGCCGCCCTCGACCGCGAGGTCACCGGCGAGGAGCACCAGCTCACCGCCCGAGCCGAGCCGCTGCGCGTCCGACGAGAAGAACTGCTCGCAGAACTGGGCGACTTCCGGCCCGGCGGCTCGCAGGCCGAAGCCCTCACAACCGCAGTGCGGCAACTGTCGCGACTGCACGAACGCATCACCAACGAGACGCAACGCCGCGAACGCCACCAAACAGACGTGCAGGCCCTCGAAGCCCTGCGGGCAGAAGCTGCAGCGGCCACCGCCGAAGTCACACGGCAAGAGCCGCTCCTCACACAGGCAGAAGGTACCCTCGCCGACCACGCCGACGTCGTGGACGGGCTCAAGGACGATCTGGCGAAGCTTCGCGCCGCCCTCGCCGACGCCCGCCGTCTTGCCGAGCAACGCCAGGAGCTCGCCGCCACCGAGCAGCGTCTCGCCGCCGAAGCGACTGAGACGGCCGCGGACCTGGAAAAGAAGCAGGAAGCCGCCGCTGACCTCGACCGTGAGGTCGATGCCGCCGAGGAGGAGCTGCAGGGGCAGCGGCGTGCCAATGCCGCCGCCCACGCCGGTGAAGGCTTAGCACCCGGCGACGCATGCCCGGTGTGCGAGCACCCGTTGCCCGACGGGTTCACCCCACCCCACGCACCGGACCTCAAGGCCGCGCAACGTGCCCTCGCCGCCGCGCAGCGGAAGGCCAAGAAGGCCGGCGAGGCGGCCACCGAGGCGGTCGCCACTCACAGCAAGGCCCAGGCACTCGCTGATCGGGCAACGCAGGATCTCACGGAGCAGACCACGCGGGCCCAAGTTGCCCTCGACGCCCTTACTGTGCAGCTCGGCCCGTTCGTGCTCGATTCCGAGGACGACGTGATCCTCGCCGCCCGCCTGTCCGCCCTGCGACAGGCCGCCGAGGAACATGCCGCCCTTGCCGAAACTGCAGCGACGCTGCGCAAGAGCAAGACGGAGGCCGCAGCCAAGGCCAAAGCCGTCGGCGACCAGGTCGAGCGCGATGCCGCTGCGGTGGAACGTGAAGAACGTGACCTTGGGAAGCTCCATGCCGGAATCGCCGAACTCATCAAGCAGGTGCCGCAACGGTACCGGCCCGATGATCCCACCGCCGCCGCCGTCCTGGCGCGACAGGAGTCCGCCGGCCGGGAGCAGGAAGAACTCGCTGGACGGTGGAAGTCGATCGACGGCATCGACGACGAACTCAAGCAATTGAGCGTCCTGCGCGAGGAACTCGTCCAGCGCCGCGCCGAACACGTCACCAAGCCGGCCAAGACCGCCAGCCATGCCGTGCTGAAGCTCCGAGCCACACAGGTCGCGATCGCGGCCACGCTGTCGCTGCCGGAGGCGCCTGACATCGACGTCACCGCCGAGGTCAACGTCCACTCCGAGTGGGCCGCCACCGTCGCCGCGAAGTCGCTGGACGCGATCACGTCCGCCGACCGCCAGCTCATCCAGCTTGACCAGGTTCGACGCCGATGCGCCCATCAGAGCGCCGTGATCATCGCGGAAGCGCCGACCAGCGGTAAGCCTCTCGAAGAGGCACTCAACGATGCGATCGGGCGCAAAGCCGTCGCCGAGAGCACGTACCAGGACGCGACCGCCAAGACCGTCGAATACGACAACCTCGTCGCCCGTCTCAAGATCGCGCAACCGCACGTGGACGGGCTCGATGCCCTGGTGAAGCTCCTGGGCGACGGGAAGTTCGTGGCCGATGTCGTGCACCAGCGACAGCAGACCCTGCTGGGTACCGCCACCGGGCTCCTGCGCGGCATGTCCCTCGGGCGGTTCGCGTTCGGCGCCGATTTCCAGGTGTGGGATGAGCACACCTGCCGCCTGAGGGACGTGAAGACCCTCTCCGGCGGAGAGACGTTCCAGGCCAGCTTGGCATTGGCCCTGGCGCTTGTTGAACACGCGAGCAGCAGCAGCGGCGGCCGAGCCGAGGCGCTCTTCCTCGACGAAGGCTTCGGCACACTCGACCAGACCGCCTTGGTCGATGCCCTCGACGCGTTGTCCACCCAGGCAAGCGCCGGACGGCTGGTCGTGGTCATCAGCCACATGTTGGCCGTCGCCCAGCATGTGACATCGCTGATCCGGGTCACCAAATCACCTGTCGGCAGCAGCCTTCGGTGGGCGACCGAGGCGGAGCTGGGTGCCCTCGCTGACGCAGCCGATGCCGAAGGGCTGCACTCATGAACACGTACTGAAAGCGGGCTACGCGGCGGCTGGACGCCGCGGCAGGACCCGCCTACCGCGCGTCGATCGATCGTACTCATGTGCTATTGGCGGTTTCGTCGTACCCGCCTGGCATCATCTATGCGTGTTGGGGAGGTCGACGGGATGTCACATGCGAAGTCATCGCGGGCGGTGCACGACGACCACAGTGGGGACGTTTCCTGGCGGCCGGTTGCCCGAGGCGGGTCGAATGCCAGGCCCACTGTAGTCGCAGGGCTCGGCGAAGGGAGGTGCAGCGTCCGGTGAGCGATATCGTCGGTGAGCTGGCGCGGGTGGCCGGTGCGTTCGACCAGCCGACCCTGACCCTGCTCTACCGGAGCCACGCGCGGGTGGTCATCGCGATGCTTCGCGGCGCGTTCAGCCGGGACAACCGCAGCATCCCGGCCGCGCGGCTGCACGCCCAGGTCGACAACTATCTCGATCGCCTGCGAGTCGCTGGTGTGACAGATGTGCCGGCGGGTTCAGGCCGGGAATTGTGTCTGCGGTGGATGCGGGGGCAGTGGCTGGTCCGCAGCGTCGACGACGACGGCACCGAGGTCTACACCCTGACCAGTCACGCTCAGGACGCGCTCAACCTGGTGACGAGCCTGACCCGCGAGCGAGCGACCCTGAGCGAGCATCGAATCGCGACAATCGTCAACGCGGTCCGACGGTTCAATACGGAAGCGAACCCGGATCGCGGCGCCCGAGTCGACATCCTCAACAGCGAGATCGCGCGGCTGACCCGGGAACGGGACCGCCTCTTTGAAGGCGGCGAGCTGCCGCAAGTGTCCGCCGACTACATGCTGGAAGGGTTCGGGGAGCTGCTGCAGCTGGTCGCGGCGCTGCCAAGTGACTTCGCCCGGGTGGAGGAGGCGTTCATGGCGTTACGGGCGCAGATCTTGGGCTCGTTCCGGGCAGAGGACCGACACGCCGGCGACGTGATCGACGACTATCTGCGGCGGATCGACTCGCTGATGACCGCGACCGCAGAGGGTCGGGCGTTCGAAGGAGCGTTCACCTTGTTGCGCGACGACGAGCTGCTGCTGCAGCTACGGGAGGATCTGTCGGCGCTGCTGAACCATCCGACGGCGACCGAGATCCTCAACGACGCCGACCGTCGTGACCTGCGCGGCACGGTGGGTCTGATCCGACGCGGTATCGACGCCGTCCTGGCGCAGCGCAACCGGGTCACCGCGACCCTGCGTGAGTACATCCAAACCCACAACACCGTTCGGGACCGAGAATTGGACAGCACGCTGCGGCGCCTCGACGCGGAACTGGCCCGGTGGATGACGACCGCCGGCCCGCGTAGCGCGGTACCGGTGCCGATGCTGCCGGCCCGCATCGAGGTGCACCACCTGCGCGAGCGCTTCCACAACCCCGAGGAGGACGCCGGGCCGCCAGCGCTGCGGGACATGGCCGAGCAACAACCCGACGGGCTATCCCTGGCAGACCTGCTGGCGCAGGGCGGCCCGTCCCTGGAGCAGCTGCGCACCACGGTGGAGGAGGCCCTGACATCGCCGCAGCCGCTGGTGTCACTGGGGCGGCTGTTCGACACGTTGGATCCGTCGCTGCGCCGACCGGTCGAGGTCTTTGGCCTGCTACATCTGGTCACCAACATGGACGGGCTTTCCCGCGACGACGAACACCGCGAGGTTTACCACGCAGTGCGCCTGGACGGGTCGCGCCGAGACCTGGCCGTTCCGATGATCACATCCATGGCGCGTCGTGCGAACACGACGAACGCCCCCACCGGATCGGAGCCTCCATGAGCATCGACGGTGTCGGCCCTTCCCACGGTCCGGCCGCCGGCTGGGATGATCCCGAACGTGAGCTGACCAGCAGTGTCGCGCTGTTCGAAGGCGACGACGGGACCCTGGAGCTGCCGCAGCGACGGGTCCTGGTGGCGCTGCTCAAACAGCGATTCATCACCGCGCGCAGCCACCCCACCGAGTGGCGGACCCTCACCACCAATCCACGACCTGTCCGGTCCCGGCTCAACGACCTGTTCCTCGACCTGCATCTCGACCCGGTGCGTGAGGTCGCCTACAAGCGGCAAGTGGTCCCCGAGGGCGGCGGCAGGTTCCCGACCCTGCTGCACGACACCGCGTGGACCCGCGAGGAGACGATCCTCATGGTGTACCTGCGAACCCGCAGCCGCTCGGAAGAGGTCGCCGGCACCGCCCGCACCTATGTCGACCGCCAGGACATGCTGGAACACGTCGCTGGGGTCCGCCCGGCGCATGCCACCGACCACGCCGGCGACGGTCGGCGCGCGGTGAAGGCCATCGAAAGTCTCAACCGGGCCGGGCTGCTGATCGGGGCGAGCACCGCCGACCGGTTTGAGGTCAGCCCGGCCATTGACGTAGTCCTGCCGCTGGAGCGGCTGCAGGAACTGCTGCGGTGGATCACCGCCCAGCAGCACTCCGCCGCCGGCGCACCCGCCCCGACCGACAACGACCCCGACCTCGGCAGCAGTGCCGGGACCGCTTCCGGCTTCAGCGGTGAGGAAACGCAGTGACCATCGACAGCCCGGACCAGCCCGCGCTCGTGCCCATGCCGCTGGTTTCGCCGCCAACGAGTCAACCGCCCGCGCCCCTGTTCTACCTACCGGGTGCCACGGACGGCACGCTGCAGTGCAAGGCCGAGTCTTTCCAACTCGTGAACTGGGGCGGGTTCGAGGGCCGAGCCAGGTTCGACTTCCATCCTGGCGCGACGCTGATCTCGGGGGCATCGGGCACCGGCAAGAGCACCCTGCTCGACGCGTACATCGCGTTGATGATGCCGTCGGATACCCCGTTCAACGGTGCGTCCAACGACGCGGTCGCCGGACGTGCACGCAGCGCCGAGCAGCGCAACCTGTTGTCCTACCTGCGGGGACAGACCGACACGACCACCGACGACCACGGCCGGGAACGGCCAAAGGTGCTGCGCGGCGACCAGCGCTCCACCTGGGGCGCGGTGGCAATGACGTTCATCGACGACCGCGGCCGGCGGTTCACCGCGATGCGGGTCTACTACGTTCCCGCGCGAGCGACCCAGGTCGGCGACATCACCATGCGCATGGCCACGTACGAAGGACACCTGGACCTGGTCGATCTCGCCGGGCACGCCGACGGGCTATTCGCGCCGAAAGCTCTCAAGGAGGCGTTCCCCGGGCTGGAGACCCACAACAGTTACACCGCGTTCGCCGCCCGGCTGCACACCAGGCTGGGCATCGGCGCGAACGGTGACGGGGAAAAGGCGCTACGGCTGTTGGTGCGGATCCAGTCCGGACACCAAATCCGCACCGTCGACGAGCTGTACAAGGAGATGGTGCTGGAACGGCCCGCGACGTATGAGGCAGCCGACCGGGCGATCGGCCACTTCGACGACCTCGAAGCCGCCTACCTCGCCATGCAGACCGAACAGCAGAAAGCCGAACTGCTCGGCCCCATCACCGGCAAACACGCCGAACTCACCTCGGCACAGGCCACCATGGCAGAGATCGAGAGCTTCGGCCTCGCCGCCACCGGCGACAGCCCCATCTCGCGGTGGCGGCTGGGCCGGGAGGCGGCGATGCTCGACGCCGCGATCGCCAACTGCCGGCAACAACAGCAGCACAATGCCACCGATCTGAGCCAAGCCGTCAGCACGGTGACATCGCTGGAGCAGGAGCTGGCCACGACCGAGGCTGCCCATCGCGACGCCGGCGGCGGTGAACTGCAACGCCTCGCCGAACAGGTCACCCAGCAACGCCAACGCCGCGACGAGCGGCTGGACCGCCGTGGCGGACTCGCCGCGCGCACTACCGCGCTGGCCGCACCGCTGGACGACCGGGACACCTTCGAACGGCTGCAGGCGACCGCCGCAGTGTTCCTCGCCGAACATCCTACCGCCGCAACAACGCTGCTGGAGCGCCACGACGGCCTCCGCGACCGCGAGTTTCCGCTGTTCGAACGCCGCAAACACCTGACCGCTGAACGTACCTCCCTCGCCGGGCGCACCGGCCGCGTGCCGAAGTTTCTTGACGACCTACGACACCAGGTGGCTGCCGCCGCCGGCATCGAGGTCGAGGAACTGCCCTTCCTCGCGGAGTTGATCGACGTCGCCGCGGACCAGCAACGGTGGCGTACGGCGGTGGAGACCGTCCTTGGTGCCAGCGCACGCCTGCTTCTGATACCTCACGACCGGTTCGAGGCGTTCTCCGCTGCCATCGACCCGCTGCGGTTGCGGGGCCGGCTGACGTTCGAAGGCGTTCCGCTTGGCCCGGACCGTCCCGGCGAACCCGACCAAGACAAGATCATCGGCAAGCTGCTGTTCAAGGACTCCTTGTTCACTGGCTGGGTCCGCCGCCACGTCGGCGACCCCGCCCGCAACGCCTTGTGCGTGGAAACACCGGACCAACTGACCGGGCCGGGGTTGCGGGTCACGCTCGCCGGCCAGACTCGCATCGGCACCCGCGGTACCCATGGCCGTACCGAGCAGGCGAGCATCATCGGGTTCAGCAACGAAGAAGCCCTCGCCGAGATCGACCGCGAACTCGCCACCATCACCACCGCGCTCGATGCGATCGCCACCGAACGCACCACGCTCGACGGCGAACGGGCCGCCCTGGACACCCAGCGCAGTGCCTACGAGGCAATTGCCGCGGCCACCTGGGACGACATCGACGTCGCCAGCGTCGAGGCGAGAATCGGACAACTAGAGCGCGCCCGCGAGGCGATCCTCAATGCCGACGACCAACTCCAGCACCTGCAGGGCCGCATCGACGAGCTCGCCGACCAACTCGACCAGGCCCGGGCTGATCGCTTCCGGTTCGCCGAACGCGCCACAGCGCTGCAAAGCCGCATGTCAACCATGACCGAGCAGCAGAAGATGGTCGCCGCCGACCTGGACCGCAACAGCCAGGAAGAACGGGTCGCGCTCACCGACCAGCAGGCGACCGCACTCGACCAGCACTTCACCGACGCGGTCGCGCCCGGCGATCCCGAAGACCTGGATCAGTTCCCGGCCAACCTTGCCCGGTTGCGACAACGGCTGTCCACCGTCGCCGAATCGGCCCGCACCCAGGCCCGTAACGCCGAAGCTGAACTCGAACGGATTTTCAGCGCCTACCAGCTGAAGTTCGAGGACCCCAACCTCGGCCGCACCGCGGCGTCCTACCCCGACTACGCGACGATCCTCGACACCATCCTCACCACCGGCCTGCACGAACGCCGCGACGCGTGGCGGCAACGGCTGATGAAATGGAGCGGCGAAGATCTCGTCCCGCTCGCCGGCGCCATGGAGTCGTCCATCGACGAGATCGAGGAACGCCTCGACCCGATCAACGCCATCCTGCGCGATCTTCCATTCGGTGCCAACCGCGACCGGCTGCGGATCAAACTGCGGCGCCTCGCTCCCGAGGCCGTCGTCCAGTTCCGTCGCCAACTTCGAGCACTGTCCTCCGGTGCTACCCGCGAACTGCCCGAACAGCAGATGCAGCAACGGTTCCACGAACTGCAACAGTTCATGCGCCGCATCCGCCGCCGCAACGACCCACGCGCGGTCGCCGACCTCAGCGACCGCGACCGCCTCCTCGACGTACGCCGGCACGTCGAGATCACCGCAGAACGTTACGACAGCGCTGGACAACTCCTCAGCACCCACTCCTCCCTCGGCGGCAAAAGCGGCGGCGAAAGCCAGGAACTGGTCGCGTTCATCGTCGGCGCCGCACTACGGTTCCGCCTCGGCGACGAACTCAGAACCCGACCCCGGTTCGCACCCGTCTTCCTCGACGAAGGCTTCGTCAAGTCCGACGCCGAATTCGCTGGCCGCGCCGTGCAGGCATGGAAGGGACTTGGATTCCAGCTGATCGTCGGTGCGCCACTGGACAAGGTGACCGCGCTCGAACCACACATGGACCATCTCCTGGCGATCACCAAGAACACCATCACCCACTACTCCTTCGTCACCGGCATCAGCGATGCCAGAACGGCGCAGGACGACCGACCACCCGCCATCCCCGGTGCCCGCAACCCGATCAACGGCACCGCGGCACAGCACACCGCGCCGGAGAGCCACCCAGCGCGATGAAAACCGTCGACCAGGTTCTTACCGACATCGAACGCCGGCTCAGCACCACCTGGGCGGTCAGCGTCACCACTCCCTCCACCATGGCCGACCAGCAGCCGTCACAGGCTCCGCAACCGGACCCGCCGACTGCACCCTGGCCACACGCGTTCCCACTTGGCCAACGCGCGACCGCCGACCTCGCGAAAGACTTCGCCGCCGCAGCGGCATGGGCCGCCACCTGGCGAACCTGGAGCGAAGCCAACGACACGACACTGCGAACGCGCACCCGCCTCGTGCACGGCACCGACCAGCAGATCCCGACACACCTCCTCATCGCCGATGTCGATCACGCCGCCCGGCTTTGCGGCCCCACCTGGACACGGCGGCTGGAACAAGGCCGCCGTCGTGCAGCCGTCCTCACCGACCGATTCCCGCACCTCACCGACTCCGGTCTCCTCCCCGCGACCGTCGCCGCGGTGGACAACCTCAACGACGTCGACTTCGACCTGCTCTGCCGCGCCGGTGCCTGGTTCGCCACACACGACGCCACCGGCCTCACCCCGCGACAGGTACCGATCGAAGGCATGCACGCCAAATGGCTCAACCACCGTCACGCACTGGTGCGTCGACTGTCGGCCAGAGACGACTTGGGTCTGCTGCCGCCCCATCCGCCACGGGTTCACTTCACCTACCTCGACCCCAACCACCGCGCTGCAGGAGGCCGCCGGCACGACTCGGCGACTATCGGTGACCGGACGGATCCGGCGTACCAACCCCAGATCGTGATGATCTCCGAGAACAAAGACACGGCGATCCACTTCCCCGAATTGCACGGCGGCATCAGCATCGAGGGCGTCGGCCGCGGCGGATCCACCATCGCAGCCCTGCCATGGCTGGCCGCCGCCGACCACATCATCTACTGGGGCGACATGGACGCCGACGGGCTGGAGATCCTCGACGAGTTCCGCGCCGTAGGCGTTCCCGCTGTCTCACTCTTCATGGACCTAACCGCCTACACCGAGTGGGAACGCTACGGCACCAATGTCGACTCGCGCGGACGGCCCTTACAAGCCCGACCGCCACGACCAGTCCCACATTTGACCTCAGCCGAGGCCGAGCTCTACCGGTGCCTTGTCGCCGAAGAATGGACCCGCCACCGACGAGTGGAGCAGGAACGGATCCCACTCGAGGTAGCCGTAGCCGCCGTCCGCCGGATCGTCAACCCTTCGGCGCAACGCTGATGTTGCCGCCACATGGTCCCGACGTGTCGCCGCTGAAGCCGACAGTTGGTCCGCTGCTGCCAGTGAAGGTCCCCGCCGCGCCGCGCCACGCGGCTCGGTGGTGACACCTTGTGGTTCCACCGGCTGCTGGCCATGGCACACACGGCCCAACTCGCCGACAAACACTTGGGCGGCCCAGACTGGGAGCAGATCACCTGCTACTGGTTCAGCCGGTCGCGGTCCCGATCGGCGGGGTCGCGGACTGCCGCGGTGAACGCGGCAACCGCTGCGGCACCCATCCCGTCGGACTCGTCATCGTAGTCGCCGCCGCCGTCCTCGTCGCAGTCGGGAGGGGCAGCCGAGGCGTCGATTGCTTCTTCCCGGTAGACCAGCAGGCAGGCTCGTACCCCGCTGAGCAGGTGCTCAAGCAGGTCATGTGCCGGGCGTTGCGGATCCAGCGGGGTCAGCCGCTCCAGCAGCGCCGACAGCGTCTGTTCGCGGTGGCCGACGTCGATGCGGCGGATCTGTTCGCGGGCGGCGTCGACCCGCTGCAGCAGCCCGGTCGGGTCGGGAACGCGGCCGTGGCGGATCGCGTCGGCCTCGGCGAGGAGCCCGAGGACGACCTCCCGCGGCGTGCCCGAGCCGTCGACGACCACGTCGACGGTGTAGGAGGGCACCTCCAGCGAAACCGCCTCGATGCCGTCGGCGACGCTGAACACCGCGGCCGGGCTCGATGTCGGCGACCTCGGCGGTGGCCTGCGCTGCGGCGACCAGCCAGTGGGTGGCGGCCACGCAGGCCGCGGCCGGGTCGACGGTGCTGTGGAGCTCGTCGCAGCCCAGCGGGTGGTCGTACAGGAGCCGGTCCGCGGCGGCCACCTGCACCGGTGACGGGTCGAGGCGGTCCAGCGCGACGGCCTGGACCGCGCGGCCGGACAGGTCCCCGAGGGCGGCCCGGGCGACCGCGTCAATCTCGGCCTGCACGTCGGTGACCACCGCCGCAGTCGCCTCGGCGTCGGCGATCGTATGCAGAGCGCGGCCGGCGGTGTGCGCGTACTCCAACAGGGGGTCGTAGGAGACCATCAGCAGCCCGTGCCGGTCCGGCAGGTGCGGCGTGGTGATCGCAGTGACGACCCCGGAGAAGCCGTCGCCGCGTTCGCGTTCGAGGAGGGCACGCTCATCGGCGTCGTCCTCGTCGTGCGGGGCGGGCCGTTGGTAGGTGTCCCACAGCTCAGCGGAGAGCCGGGTCAACGCCTCACACAATCTCGCCGCCTGCTCCGGCTCCTCCGCGCCGAGCCGGCACACCACCGTGGCGTGATGACCTACTCCAGCTGCCCAGACCGCGAGCAACGATCCCGCCTGCGGGTCGAGCGCGTACGTCGTCACCACACCTCCACGTAAGCCGAAGCACTTCGCCAGAGGGCCCGCCCGACGCGACATCCATCGTCGCATCCGGCACCCCTGGCGACGGTAAGGCTCGGTGCTTCGCGTTCAGGAAAGCGGGGGCTGCGGTGCGGCGGTGTGCCCGGGATCCGTACGACAGCGCCAGTGACCAGGAAGGTACTGGTCGCCGCCGGCGACGGGGATCCGGTCGATCACCGCGTCGTGTCCGCACGCCGGGCATATGAGCGGCTCGAGGGCGTCAAGGTCGGCGTCGGTGTATAGCCGGTTGCTGTCCAGGCCCGTCAGCCGCTAGGTCAGCGGGTCGATGCGGACCGCGTCACCTATCTGGGTTACCCCGTCCGTATTGAAAGTGACCATCGCTCGGTTCTGTCCCGTCAAACGACGCCGCAGCCGGACGGTGATGCCCGCCGAAGTCCGAGATCGCGGTCTTGTGTGCTGGCGAGAATGTGGCCTGCCAGCGTTCCTGCCGGGCTCTGTGTGAGGCCACCGCCGGCGAGTTCATCCGCGAGGAGGTTCTGTCGTACTGGTAGGAGATGATGGGTCTCGGCGGCTCTGCCGTGGGCGAGCACGGGATGGGTGGGAAGGGGTGGCCTGAGCTGGTGACAGCGACCGGCGGCGGGTTCGCCAGCCCGTACTCCACGGGCGGGGGTGGGACCACTCTGGAGCACGCGTACGGTGCGGTGCTGCTCGCTGCGCTGTTGTCCCGGCGTCCCGTTCTTGGGCTGGGCGATGAGTTCACCGTCCGCGAGGTCCGGTTCCAGCAGGCGGCCACGAGCCAGGTCGACGATCTCGTCGTTGTCGGTGACTGCCCACCGGTCTCCCGCACCTTGTACATCGGGGTGCGGCGCGCGCCGACCATCGCCGGCGGCAACGCCTCGTTCGTCGCGCTGCTGGTCGACTACCTGCGGATGGTCCTTACCCGCCAGGCTAAACTCGACATTGACCGGGAACGGCTGGGCCTGGCTGTCGCAGCACCGCACACCGGCGCGAACGAGGTGGCGCAGCTGGCAGCGTTGGCCCGCAAGCAGCCCGACGATCCGGCGTTCCGCCGGGCGGTCGTCGCGCCCCGGGCGACGAACGGCAAGGTCCGGGCCCGGCTGCAGCATCTCGACGACGCGGTCAAGGCGGCAGCCGCCCAGGGTGGCATCACCCTCGTCGACACCTCCGCGCAGGAAGCGTTGACCTGGCGGCTGCTCAAAGCGCTGCGGATCATCGAACTGCGGCTGGAAGGCGACGACCAGGCCGACCGCACCAATGTGGTCGGCGTGCTGGTGTCGTTGGCCGGGGACGCGGGTCGGGCCACCGCACTGTGGCGCCGGCTTCGGGAGCTGGCCGCCGAGTACGCGCAGCACGCCGCGATCGTCACCTACGCCATGCTGGTGCGCGACGTCGAGCCGGTGCTGCACATCGCCGCCTCCTCGCCAGTGTCCGCTCCGGCCGCGGCGGGCGTCACCGACAACCAGATGTACGAGCGGCTCCGGCAGTTGCCGGCGGTGTGCGGCCCTCGGCTACTTGCGGCGTGGCGCGACGACCAGGCGCTGGTATGGCGGCTGATCAGCGCCGTCACCACGATTGACGACCGACCCGCAGGCGTGCTACTGCAGTGGCAAGCCCACCGGCCGGGTTGGCTCGGCACCGCGTCGTGGCAGGTCCAGCTCGCCGCCGCTGAGCTGGCCGCGGCCTACGGGGCCGGCATCCTGGCAGCGGACCTGTTCGCCACCGCGGCAGCCGACGGTGCGCCTAGGCGCGACTTCTGGCTGGCCCGCGCCGCCATGATCTACGACGAGAACGGCAACGACGACAGACGGGATACAGCGCTCGCGGCGCTGACGGTCACGGCGGCCGACGATGAACCGTACACCGCCGCGGTGGTGGCGTTGCTCGGCGGTGACCGGGACACCGCGACCCGTATCGCCCACGCCTGGTCCCCGGACGAACCCAGCGATCGCAGCCTTCGGGCCGTCCTTCGCCTGCGGCTCACGGCTCCGGCAGACCCGAACGCGGACCTCGACCGAGAGATCCTCGACCGTGGGCTGCGAGTGCTGGCCGAGGCGCTGCGCGAGCAGTGGGCGGCAGGTCTGGCTGTCGCCCGCGCCCGACTGCTGATCACCCGGGCGCGGCGCGGAGAGTCACCGAACTGGGACGCCGACCTGCGCGAAGCCCGCACGCTCGCGATCCGTGCCCGTGACGAGCGGCGCACCTACCGCGCCGACAGTGCCGAGGCAGTCGCGGTAGCCTGCCACGCCAGCATGCTGCTGATGGACCTGCGCCGGGTCCTGGAACTGGGTGCCCCCAGCGGTGAAGCGACCGTCGAGGAGGCTACCGCGCCAGAGGTCTGCCTCTGTGTCGCACTCGCCGCGATCCAGTGCGGTCAGCTCGACCTGGCTCGCCAACGTGCTGCTCTGGTGTCCGACGGGCGTGCTCGGGCGCGCATCGACGCCTACCTGGCCGAGGCCACAGGTGGCGACCCGCAGCCGCACTGGTGGCGTGCGGCCGAGCTGGCCGGTGACGACGACGAGCAGCTCGCCCAGGCGCTCCTTGGTCTCGCACAGATCGGTGTCGACGGGCTGGCCCGGTACCCCGATTTCGCGCACCGCCACCCGGGCGAGGCCGCTGAGCTGCACGCCATCACCGAGCTGGGGGCCGGCCGGGCCGGAGCCGCGATCGTACGGCTGCGTGAGCGGCGGCGCTCCTCGGTCGCTGCAGCACTCAGCCTCGCCCAGGCGTACCAGACCGTCGGACAGATCGACGACCAAGTTCAGACACTGCGCGACGCCGCCGACCACTTCGGCGACCGGTCACTGCGTCACAACGCCGCCGAAGTCCTTGCCCGCGCCGGCCGCGCCGCCGAAGCCGTCCGAGAGCTCGACGACCTGCTCGCCACGGCGGAGCCGGACTGGAGCGGCCGGGCCGATGCCCTGCGGCTGGCGGCACACCTCGCCGACGCCGGCGGTCGGCTCGACCGGGTCAGTCACCTGCTGCGCACCGTGCTGCAGATCCGGCCTGAGGACACCACCTCCCGCTGGGCGCTCATCCGGACCTTGCTCAACCGCGGCGACGTCAACGAAGCCTGGCGGGTGCTGCACGAAGCGCCCGAGCCGCTCGACCCGTCCAACACCGCTGACGCCCGCGCCTGGATCCACCTGCACCGCAGACGGGGTCAACCGGTGGAAACCGTCGCCGGGTGCCTACGCCTGCTGCGCCGGTTCAACGACGACGAACAGTTCGTCGCGATGGCCCTGATGAACCTGATGCTGCCCTGGCCCGAACCCCTGGAGCTGCCCGAACAACTACGGATGCAACTCGCCGCAGAGTCCGAACAGTTCTTCCAGCGGTGGCCGGACAGCAGCCACCTGCGACGTCTGCGAGCCGACGACCTCGACCAGCTCCGAGCCGACATGATCACCATGATGCGGCGCAGCGACGATGAACGAGAAGCGTGGCGGCGCATCGCGCACGGCCTGGCCCGCGGCCACCTTCCGCTTGGACTGCTCGCCGCGATAGCCCGACGCAGTTACACGGAGATTTGCCTGCGTCGCGGCGACGGTGTGCTTGCCGCACACGTTCCTGAACAAGGCGAGTTCGACGCATGCCGGGAGGCCGGGACAGCGGCCGAGGACCGCGACATCATCATCGACACGCCGGCGGTCGCGGTCCTGCTCACGCTGCCGGACAACATGCGCCACGCCGCGATGAGCCGCTTCGCCCGCGTCGTCACCACCGACGACGTGATGCTCGACGCCCTCGCCGCCAAAGACACGCTCGCGTTCCGGACCACCGGGTCCATGCGCTACGACGACCAGCACGGCCACCTGTCGTTCGACGAGACCACCGAAGCCGAGGCGGACCGACTCGCCGACGAGGCGGACCGCCTCCATGCCGCAGTCGAGGCCCTCACCCGCCGCAGCGCCCCTGCCGAGCGGACCTTCGACAGGTCCAAGGATAAGGTCTGGACCTCGGCTCTCGATCTCGCCCGTGCCGAGGGTGCCGTGCTCTGGAGCGATGACCCGGTCGTTCGGATCCTCGCCCGTGGCACCGGCGTCCGCGCCACCTCCACCCTGGCTGTCATGCACCGGCTTCACGCCGTCGGTGCCATTACCGACGACCAGCACGAAGACTGCATCAGACGGCTGATCAAGGCCCGCGTCGGTAATCTGCCGCTCAACGAGCGCCGCCTCCTCGAACTCGCCGAAGACGACAACTGGCGTCCCGCCGCGGTCGCCGCCGCGCTTGCCCGACCAGCCGTCTGGGCCGATCCGCACCGTGCCCTGGCGTTCTACCGGCGCCTGACCGCGCAGGCGCGCGCGCACGCGCCGACCACCCTGCCGGACTGGCTGTACGCGGCTGTCCGCGGTGCCACGATCCTCCTGGCCAGACCCGACGCCGCCGCCGGCGTCGCCGCATGTCTCCTGGCCACCGCCATCGAAACCGCCGCCGCGCACGGCGAACAGGTCGCCCACCTGGTAGCCGCGACCCGACAGGCCCTGACCGACACCGACGACCCCGACCAACCGCCTGCCGCCGACCCGCTACCGATCGCCGCCATTCTCCTCCGCGACGCCTACGCCAAGGCGTCATCCCACGAACTCGCCGCCCGCTTCATCCTCGCCGCCTTCGCCGAACTTGCCGACAACGACAAGGCCACCATCCTTCGGATCGTCCTCGAGTAGTCACATGAACCACGCTCGCTGACAGCCTCGCTCAACCCGTACTTCCGACCACCAATTCAGGACTGCTGCCAGCAGTCAGGCTGCGGGCGGCGACTGCGCCAGGGGAGCCGCGCTAGCTACTCAGGCCGCTTCGGTCATCGCACAGTTCGAATCGGATCCCACCGACGAGAGCGCAGGGGCACGGTCCGTGTCGACGCCGATCGAATCGTCGTACCCCGCCGATAGGCTCTCCGACGATGGAAATCGGTGGAGCCCGCCAGGCACCCTCAACCCCCGCTGCTCCACGTTCGGTGCGGGGTGCTCGCTTCGCGCGCGGGACACTGCTGCGGGACGCTTATCCGCACCTGCTGCCGTTGTTGGACCAGGACAGGAATCCGGGCGTGGATCTGGCGACGTTGACGGCAGGGAGCGGAAGCAAGTTGTGGTGGACGTGCGCGGAGGGCAACGACCACCAGTGGCACGCGGTCGTGTCGAACATGACTCGGCCGAACAGCCGCTGCCCGTTCTGCAGCGGACGCCGGGTATCCACGACCAATTCTCTGGCCACCTGTTACCCCCACGTCGCCGCCGAATGGCACCCGACCGCCAATGGCCCCCGCCGGCCGGACCAGGTCGTCTTCGGTAGCAACGAGCGCGCCTGGTGGCAGTGCTCCGTCGACCCGCGTCACCAGTGGGAAACAATGATCTGGTCCCGCACCACCGACGCGAACCGCTGCCCCTACTGCACGAACAAGCGGGCCTCGCCGACGAACAACCTCGCCATCTTGTACCCGGAGGTCGCCGCGCAATGGCATCCGGTCCTCAACGGCCAGCTGACACCGGCGACCGTGCCCGCCCGCAGCGGTACCAAGGTGTGGTGGACGTGCCCGGCCGGTCCAGACCATGAATGGTCGACGCGCGTCGTCGGCCGGACGACCGGCGGCCTGGGCTGCCCGTTCTGCGCGAACCAGAAGGCGTCGGTCACGAACTCGCTCGCCATGCGCTTCCCCGCCGTAGCCGCACAGTTGGATTCCGAACTGAACGAGGGTGTCACCGCCGATCAGGTGATTGCTGGAAGCAACAAACGGCGCTGGTGGCGGTGTCCAGCAGGTCCCGACCACGTGTGGGAGACGATGCCGCGGGACCGGACGTTCGGGGGGACTGCCTGTCCGGCGTGCTCAGGCAACCAGGTGTCGGTCACCAACTCCCTCGCCACCCTGTTCCCGGCCGCCGCCGCCGAGTGGCATCCGACCCTGAACGGGGACCGGCGCGCCGACGATGTGACCGCCTTCAGCAACAAGCCCGCCTGGTGGCGATGCCAGCAAGATCCCGACCATGAATGGGAAGTGTCGCCGAAGAACCGCAACAGCGGCAGCACCGGCTGCCCGTTCTGCGCCAACAAACGGGTCTCTCCGACGAACAACCTCGCGGTATTGCATCCCGAGCTGGCGGCCCAGTTCGATCCGGCGCTCAACGGCGGAGTCACCGCCGACCAGATCGTCGCCGGCAGCGGTCGACCCGCGAACTGGCGCTGCCCAGCCGGGCCGGATCATGTATGGACGTTGCCGGTCGCTGCCCGGACGACCTTGGACGCTGGTTGCCCGGCCTGCCACAGCAGGCAACTGTCTGTCACCAACTCGTTGTCCACGCGGTTCCCAGACGTGGCCGCCCATTGGCACCCGATCCGCAACGGTGACCGCACCCCGGACCACGTCATCGGTACAAGCAGCACGGTCCGCGCGTGGTGGATCTGTGATCATGGCCCAGATCACGAATGGGAGACCCAAGTTCATCAGCGGACCGTCGTCGGCACCGGATGCCCATGTTGCGCAGGGTCGCAGCTGTCGGTGACGAACTCGCTCGCCGCCCGGTTTCCGGCCCTCGCCAAACAGTGGCACCGCTCCCGGAACGGCGACCTGACCCCGGATCGCATCCTCGCGGGGAGCAGAAGTTCCGCCTGGTGGCAGTGTCCGAAAGGGCCTGATCACGAATGGGCGGCCACGCTCGACAAGCGAACCGGCCGGGAGGCGACCGGTTGCCCGGCCTGCGCAGGCATCCAACTGTCCGTGACGAACTCGCTGGCCACTCGGTTCCCTGCCGTTGCCGTGCAGCTCGACCCGCTGCTCAACGACGGTCGTACCCCAGACCGGGTCCTGGCCGGAAGCCAGGACAAACTCTGGTGGCGGTGCCCGGCCGGGCCCGACCATGTATGGCTGGCGGTCGTGTCCAGCAGGACTAGCGGCGGGAGCGGCTGCCCCTGCTGCGCCGGCATGCGGCTGTCAGTCACGAACTCCTTGGCCACACGGTTTCCGGAGATCGCTGCCGAACTTGACCCTGACCTCAACGACGGCGTGACGGCCGACCAGGTCACCGCCGGCACCCACACGCTGCTCGTGTGGCGCTGCCACAAGGTCCCCGACCACACGTGGACCACGAAGGTCTCCGCCCGCACCGCCGGAGAAACCAACTGCCCGACCTGCTCAGTCACCGGCTACAGCCCGGCGAGACCGGGATACCTCTACCTGCTCCGCCGCACCTTCGACGGCTGCGAGCAGCGCAAGATCGGCATCACCAATGTCCCCAAGGACCGGTTCGCGAAACTCCGCCGGTTCGGGTGGCAGCCGATCGAAGTTTCGCAGGCATTGGATGGGGTCGTCGCACGCGAACAGGAGCAGGCGTTCCTCAAGGTTCTGGTCGCCCGCGGCCTGCGCAACGGCCGCAAGCGAATGCACTCGACCCGCGAGGATGGCTACACCGAGACCTGGGACTACGCGAATCTACCCGTAGACTCTCTCGCGGGAGCCACGGCATTGTGGGCGGCGGTCGGCGATGCGGCGATATAGGCGGTTGGCTATGGCGTGGCATGGTAGGGCGTCGGCCGCCCGTTCCAAAGGCCACGGGGCGGCCCGTCTCACAGCGCACGTATAACCTCTAGTCATTATGTAACGACGCCAAGGCCCTGGCTTGCTACGAAGCAAATCCGGCAGTAAGCCTCAACACGAGCCGAGGCGGAGTCGAAGCAGAGTCGATCTCGATTTCGAGGTCCATTCCGGTTTCGAGGATTGAGTGTACGTCGGCTTGTTCCTGTGGTGTGACGTGACCATGGAGGACGCCGTCGGCATACACGCCGGTGGAAGCCGGTGCGGGTTCGCCATCGACAGCATGCAGAGCTAACGCCTGCGAGGGGTCGGGCGGGTCCTCGGTGGTCCAGTGGACGACAACGGCGACGCTGCCAGTCTCAAGGAGGGAGCGCAGGAGACTCCGACCCCGATCCCGGGTGAGATCGAGAAGGTCCAGAATCTCCGGGTTCGTCGCGGCGAATCTAGATCGCCATTCGGTCAGCGACATGCCGTTGAGCCACTTCTGAAGCTCGCTGATCTCAGACGGTAGGCCGGGAGGCAACTGGGCCACGATCCGGTTGGCGAGACCACGGGAACGCACACCGGATGTCATCATTATGAGCGCGTGTGGAGCGGCGACGCCGTAACGCACATAGGTGCCGAGATCTGTGCACAGTCGGACAACTTCGTCCGCATCTGAAAGTCGAGTGTTGACCATTTCGGTTAGTGCGCCGAGCGTCCAAGCGAGGTAATGCTCAAAGTGCATCGAGACGCTGTCAACGAGCCTTTCGATGCGCCATGCCGGCTGCGATGCGGCGGCAAGATGAGTATTCGCCATCTCGGTCAGTGTTTTGCCGCTGATCCAGTCGGTGAGTAGGTTTTCCGCGGAGACCGGGATGAGGGCGCCGTTCAAACTGGTGCGGAATTGCCACGGTGTCTCATTTTCGGGTAGGGAAAGAAGCCTGTCGATGATTCCGAGTTGGGCCAGGAGATAGATAGCGGCTTGTGGCGTTGCAAGGTCGGGTGCATCGCTGGCGGTGATGCGAGCGTACACTTCGTTGGCCATGACATAGAGTTGCCGTGCGGTACCGATGGACGTACCTGCGCGGGCCCAGCTCCGGCGTTGGGCAGGGTCCGTTCGCTGGTAAGCCTGACGGACTGACTCGGCGACGGCTTCTAGCTGCGCGCGTTGGGGTGCGGTGAGCTGGTGTGCAGCGAGCGTGCTGTCGATGAGGCGATGCAGATCGGTATCCTCAGGAGGCGTTCCTGTCGCCTCGCCGGCGGCGAGGACGAACCAGATGAAGCCAATGAAGCCGGCGGCGATGCCTACGGCCTCCGAGAAGAGGGCGTCCTGGTTGTCCCGCTGGGCTGCCTCGAGCGCAGCGAATACTTCGAGGGCGTTGTCTGTTGCCAAGGTCGATGTGATCGTCAGCTGGTCCTGCGACGGGTTCAGGTCGTCGAAAGTCACCTCGCTGGCCGCCGCGCGGACGAGAATGATCCATCCCTCGGTCTCCTTGCCTGCTCGACCGGCTCGGCCCATGGCATTGACCAGGCGGGCACCTTGGAGGCGTAGGTCTTCTGGCATCCCCTCATAGGTCTCGTCGTAGATGACGACCGTGCGAACGGGTAGGTTAACGCCATCCGTCAACGTGGATGTGCAGGTGAGGAACCGAAGCAGGTCCAGACGGACAGCTTCCTCAATGGCTTCGAGCACCTCGATGGGCAGCCCGGCGTGGTGGAACCCGACGCCGTGTCGAAGCACGTCGACGAGAGGGTGATCGTCGCCGAGTTGGCCTCGCACGAACTCGACGATCGGCGCCGTCGCCGGATTCTCGTCCAGCTGGCCAGCGAGGGCCTGCGCCAGCCGCTGGGCTGACGTTCTCGTGGGCGCCACGACCAGGACCGACCCGGCATGGCCGAGCATCGCGATCATCGCTGAGGCGATCTCGTAGTTCTTGGTGGACTTCGTGCTGTCCTTCTTAAGCCCCTTTGCGTCCAATGTGCCGGTCGGCGCCTTCAGGACGAGCGCTCCGATCGGCTGCGTTGTCTCCAGGGCGACCACTGGACGGCCATCGGAGAGGCGAAGCCGAACGCTGCCGTGAAGGGGGATACCGAGCCGGTAGGGAAACTCCTGCTTCCTGGCCTGTTTGGTCGAGGTTGCCCCGGTCCATCGGGGGGTTGTTCCGTACAACGCATGGAGGCGCCGCGGGCCACGCCACTGCGATTCGAATAGTTGCGCGTCGCCGCTGGGATCGAGCCATTGGGCGACCTGGCCGGCGTTTCCCATCGCAGCAGAGATGAGAACGATGCGGTGATCGGAGCCCTGCGTGCGGAAATGCAGATAGGAGATGACGGACTCAAGGGTGAACCCGCGACCGCGCTCCTTGATCAGTTGCGCTTCGTCGAAGATGAACAGGCCAAATCGAGCCAGGACGGCGTCGGCATCGTGCCGCAGGAGGTTCGCGAGTCGTTCCGGCGTCATGACATCGACGTCCGGAGGGCGCTCATCGAACACCGGTGCGCTGAAGAGGCGGAGGAAGTCGAACGGATCCGATCCGGACATTGCAGGATGGTCCGGTTGCTCGGTGCCGACCTCCTTCTGCAGGATCCGGAGTCGGCTGGCCATCGCTCGCCGCACTTCGCGACCAAGCGTCCGGGTCGGTGAGACATAGCAGACGCTGGTTGACGCGGCTGCGAGGTGCGCGACCGACAGGAGTTGGGCGACGAGAGTCTTGCCCCCGCTGGTCGGGACGGATAGTGCGAGCCGGCGAACCTCGGCGGCAAATGGCGATGGTGTCCTCGTCAGCAACTCACGCTGGGGTTCCCACAGCGTGAGCACCGGTGGGCTGGCCATCGTAAACGAGTGCCGGACGGCGTCCGGCAGATCAGGTGGCAGGAGCAAGGGATTCCATACCGAGCCTGCGATCGCCTCGCCCGAGAGGGTCAGGAGGTGCGCTGCTACCCAACGTGCGTCGGGTTCACCCGGTCCGGATTCACCGAGGGCTGCCGCGAGTAGGAGCGCTTCTGCTCGGCTCCGCCGGGCGGCTGAGCCTCTTGCGAGGTAGTGGAGGAGATCGTCGGCCCCGCGAACCACGGCATGGGTTGTGCCGTACGCAGTCGTCGTCAGAGTATCGAGCTGGACCAGTTCGGCGAGGGACCCCAATTGCCTTCGCCATGCCCCAAACCACGAGAACAGGGTTCTTGTCTCGAAGCTGAGGAACGCGAGGCCCGCTTCAACGGCGAGCATATCGATGTGGCCCAGAACGGGTGGCTCGACCGTGACGTCGTTTCGCAGGTTGTTGAACACTG
>NZ_BOOZ01000022.1 GCF_016863495.1 Micromonospora andamanensis | reverse complement strand
CCACGTTACCTCACCGTCTGCGGCGAGTCAAACCGTGTTGTCCCGGTCCGTCACGCTTCAGGTGGTTCGGTACCCGCGACCGAACGCAGCGGTCGCCCGCTTGACTCGATCATCGGATTTGGCAGGCCGGCCGCTACGGTTGCCCGCACGCTCGCCCGGTTCCCTGCCGGTCGTAAACCTTACCCGGTCGGTTCCGCCCCACCAAATCCGCCCCTAGGCGGCCCGGTCGAGCCCCACCCGGCCGTGTCCACACAGGATGTAGATCCTCGCGAACCCGGTGCCCTCGAGAACTGGCAGCCGGTGCTTTCGCCCCGTTTGCCCTTTCCGCGCTGGCAGAGAGAAAGTTACGCGCCCGGCGGATTGATCGTCAAATCGGCCCGGAGCGGTCCCCGTCACACCTCCGTCAGGAACCCGTTCGCGACCCGACCACTCCGGCGCCTCCACACCGGAAGTCAAACCGACCGTCGACGGGTTCAGCGCGTACCGCGTCGGGACGCGCGCCACCCGCGGAGGCCCAGCAGACCCACGGCCGTGCCGATGGCCAGCGACGCCGCAATGAGCAGTGCGTGCACCCACAGGAAACCGGTCGCGGGCCAGTCCCCGACGACCCCACTCGACCACGACCTCGGATCGTTCCAGATAGCCACCGCGAACCTCGGCCAGATCACCCAGGTCCAGACTCCGACCCCGGTGAGGAACACGGCCCAGCCGCGTGACAGCACCATGGTCGGCGAGTATGCCAGCGGCTGGACCGGGACGTCGGCGGAAGCATCCGATCGGTACGGTGGATCGCATGAGCCCGCTGCTGAGCCGCTCCAACGCGGAGGCGCATCTCTACATGGATCTGCACCCGTGCACCTGCGGCGAGACACGCTTCCCCCGGGAAAGTGCCGTGGTGGCGCTCGACGACGGTGACCTGGCCAGCCGGTACACGGGCGCCTGCGCTGGGTGCGGCCAGGATCGGGAGTTCCTCTTCCGGTTGCCGCCGATGGCGAACCCTGCCGGCGGCGGATTCCGCTACGGCGGGGACGAACCCTCGCAGTTGCTCGACCCCGGGGAATGGCTGCTGGTCTCGGACGCGTACGCCGGTCAGGTGCCGGCCGACCCGGGGAGCGGCGAGGCCGGGCAGCGGGCCCGGGCCGCGCTCACCCGCGCTGTGGCCGCGCTCGACGAGGTCGGCAAGTTCATCCCACCTGACCGCGACCTCGTCCCGGCCAGCGCCTTCACCACCGATCGGGGCCGGCAGCTGCACCAGCGCGAGCCCGGTCGGTTCCGGCGAGACCGACTCACCGCCGTGCGCGACGCGTACGCCGGGATGCTCGCGCGGCTCGGCTGAGGCACCTCACTCGTCGGCTACCTCGGCCCATCCTCGTAGTTGCGAGGGTCGGTGAAGGTCCCCGGCGGCATCATCTGCGCCGGCGGTAGATCGCCCAGTTCCACAGGCGTCAACCGGCCGACGAGGTATCCCATCGATCGAGCCACCCCCTGCAGCTTCCGTTCCCGGGCGGCCGAGGCGGGCGGGCCGGGAGGCCCAACCAGATCCATCTCATGTACGAAGTAGACGCTCCCGTCACTCGACTGCGTCGAGATGACCAGGAGTCCGCCGGAAGGGTTGGCGATCACCAGCCAGTTCGGCGACAGCCAGGGATCCCGGTGTACGCGCTGCGCGTGCACCAGGTCGAACGGCGGGTACTCCGGATGCACCCCGAACAGGGGTCGCTCCGGCAACAGACTGAACGGCACGCCGGGGATGTGATGCTCCACCTCCGGCTGCGCCCCGTTGTTCCGGCGCAGCCAGTCGCGGTAGCTCGGCGGCAGCCGGACTCCGAGCGCAGCTTCCAGCGCCTGGAGCTGTCCCTCGTCCAGTTGTCCGTACGGTCGCAGCCGGGCAGGCTTCCACAGCCGCCCGGTCGGCGGCTCCAGCACCTCGTTCTCGTCCACCCGCCGGACGGTGACCTTCCACTCGTCCGCACTGGCCATGTCGAGATCCGCGAAGCGCCAGGTCTCCTCCCCCACCGGAAAGGTCTCACCGAGCGTGATCTCGTGGACGGAGTCCTCTCCGCTCTGGAGCGGCATGACGATGATCTCGGCCCGCACCGGGGCCCCGGCGTCGACCCAGCTCACCGCCAACCGGGCCGGTCCGACACTCGTCGTCGCATTGTTCTGGACGGCGGCAACATGAGTAAACGAGCGCACCAGTTCTCTCCCGGCTCCCTCAGGCACGATCAGGTGTCAGGCATGTCGTACGGCGCTGGGTACGCGCTTGCTCACAGCTGCCCGTTCTCGTAACTGCGGGGGTCCGTGAACGTCCCGGGCGGGTGAATCTCCGCGGGAGGAAGGTGGTCCAGTTCCATCGGGGTCAGCCGGCCGATGAACTCGTACATCGACCAGGCCACCGCCCGCAGCTTCCGCTCCCGGGCGGCTGCGGCGGCCGGGTCAGGTGGTCCGACGAGGTCGAGCTCACTCACAAAATAGACGCTCTCGTTGCCCAACTCCGCCGAGACAACCAGCAGGCCACTGGCCGTAGTCGCGATAACCAGCCAGGCTCGCGACAGCCAGGGGTCGCGGTGTCGACGCTGGGCGTGCACCAGGTCGAACGGGGGATATTCGGGGTGGACGCCGAACAGCGGACTCGTCGGAAACAGGACGATCGGCATCCCCGGGATGTGGTGCATCACCTCGGGTTGCGCACCATTGTTCCGACTAAGCCAGAGGCGGTAGCCCGGCGGTAGCTGAGCGCCGAGCGCGGCCTCCAAGGACTGGAGCTGGGCTTCGTCGAGTTGGCCGTAGGGCCGCAGCCGTGCCCGCTTCCACAGCCGCCCGGTCGGCGGTTCCATCACCTCGTTCTCGTCCACCCGACGGACGGTGATCTCCCAGTCGTCCGCGCTGGACATGTCAAGGTCGGCAAAGCGCCACGTTTCCTCGCCGACCGGGAAGGTCTCACCGAGCGTGACCTCGTGCGCGAAGCTCTCGTCACGCTGAAACGGCATGACGATGATTTCTGCACGTACCGGTGGCCCCACATCGACCCAACGCACCCCGAACCGGGCTGGCCCCACAGGCGTCGTCGTGTTGTTTGTGACGACGGCTACATGAGTAAACGAGCGCACCAGTTCTCTCCCGGTTCCTCAGGCACGATCAGATGTCAAGCATGTCGTACAGCGCCGTCTCGGCGGGAAGCACGAAACCGAGCACGTCGCGGGATATCCGTTCGGCCTCCGCGCGATTCACAGGAGCCGGCGTCGCCTGCCCCGCCACCACCCCACCAGCCGTCCAGTGCAGCGAGCGCCCCGGGCCGCCGACCTCGGACACCATCAGGCCAGCCACGCTACCGTCCCCGGCGAGCAACGCGAAGTAGTTGATCGCGTACCGCTCGTCATCGAGGTGGGTGCGACCTAGGGTGCGCGGTGGTGACGTGGGCTTAGCCAGCGGGCCGGGCTGCTGGATCAGCGGAGCGTTGGGACTCAGAGCGGCCAACGGGCGGTCGACGATCTTCTCGGCGGACGATCGGGGCGACGGCATGAGTGGCTGGACGTTCGCTACGGGGCCGCCGTACGCCGAAGGCGATGGCGGAACGGCAGCCGGTGATTGCTCCAGGTGCGCACACAACGGCTGCATCAGGTTCAGCATCTTCCGCACCGACATCAGCGATGGATGCTCCTTGTTCCAGGGGTTGTGTAGCTGCACCTGGCCGTCCCGCACCGCGAGGATCTCGTAGACGTGCTTCGCCTTCAGCCCATACGGCAATGTCCGCCCCGGATAGCTCTCCTGCGGTCGGGTTGCAATGGTGATCGGGCTGCCAGCCGCAAGTAGGGCCGTCAGGTGTCGCTCAACCGCCACCTCCCGCCCCGGCGTGGTATCGAGGAGCGTCTGCCGGGCCGGCAGGCCGGTGAGCTGGGTGAGCAGTTCGGCCTGCATCAGGGGGACGCTGCCGACGTTGAGCCGCGCATAGCCGACAGGTGCGGCACGGTGTGGGTCGTCCCTGCTCTCCCACCCGCGCCACTCACGCTGCCACTGCTCGTGCCGATCCTTGGTCCAGGTTCTGTCGACCGCAGCGAGCGCCTTCTCCAACACCGCCACCCACTGAACGCCGACTTCCGACTGGTCGGCGTAAGCGGCCCACGAACTGCCGGCGTGCAGCGGGACGTCAGGACGCACGTTGATGCGGACGCGCCGCCCGGTCGCTACCGACTCGTCTCCGCGCAACACGGTCTCGTGCAGTAGAACGTCCACGGTGCCGTCCGGTTTCGGCTGGAACAGCTGTGGAATGCTCTGCGGTCGATGTCCGGCGAGGGCCGCCATCGTGGCCAGCATCCCGCAGTCACCCAATATGCCCTGCTGCACCTGCGTCCGTCCCGGCGGGCCGTCGAAGAGCGGTGCCGGCTGACCCGTTGCAGGGAAGAGTGAGCGACCGTATTCAACCGGGTACTTGGGCTTCGGGTCGGGCAGCGTCACCCGGTCGGCGACCACGGCGATCTCGCCGGGGGTAACTGTCGGAATGACCTCGACCTCGGCGTCCGGCTCGGACGGCATCATCGCCCGCAGCGCCTCGGTCAGCGCCGTCGGCACCAGCGCCATCCGCCGCGCGTCCGACTGGTAGTGGAAGCTGTGCGTGGCGAGCACCGCCATGGCGGCGGGATTCGACCCGTACTCGACGTTGAAGGCCGCATAGGTCCGCGTTCGGTCCTCGTCCAGCAGCGCGTGCCGGCCGGCGGGGGTGTTCAGGTCGTACGCGGGTGCGGATCTCTCCAGGTTGAACTCGGGGGCGCCTTCGAGGGTGTACGGGCGCAGGTCGAAACGGCCGGTCAGGTCGACGTAGATGCCCTCGGCGGCGACCCGGTCGGCGAGTTGTGGATCGACCTGGCGGATCTGGTCCAGCAGGTTCGGCGGCAGGCCGATGAGCTGCCCGGCGAGGGCGGGCATCCGGGGCAGAGATGACTGGCTCTGCTCCCCGTGCACGGCCAACTCCCGCAGCTTCGCCGCCAGCTCGGCGGCGGGCGGCGGTTGGAAGTCGGGAGCGAGCCGGCCCCGGTAGTCGATGGCACGGAACCGCTCGACCATCGTCTGGTTGGGGTTGTAGGCCAGGGCACCGGCAACCGCCTCCGGTGTGATCACCGGCAGGCTCAACTGCATCACCTGGGTCCACACATCAGCGGGGAGGACCGCGAGGCGGGCAGCTGCGTCGGGCGTACCCCAGCGGAGGCCCAGCCGATCGACAAGGGTGTCGATCTCGGCTCGTAGGGCGACCCGGGCCGTGGGGTCGGCCTGTGCGTACCAGGCGGCCATCAGGCGCAGCTCGGCCAACCGGCCCCGGTCCCGGGCCGAGAGGCCGCCCGGGTCGATCGGCACCTCGGCGGCGCCCTGGTCGAAGAGCCCGGACTTAGCCTCACCGGTCTCGTGCCGGGCCAGGAGTTCGGCGGCCTCGTGTGCCACGGCACGGTCGACCGCAGCGTCCGAGGCGCGGTCGGAGACGGTGAGGGTGAAGGTGCCGTCCAGGTTGCGGATGGTCTGGGCCACGACGCCGCTGGCGAGCGCGGCGGCGGCGACGCGGACACGCAGTGGCTCCAGGCCGGGTGCGCGTACCTCGAACACGTCGGGGCCGACCGCCACGATCTGGTCCGCGCCGACCGGCTCCGCCAGGGCGGGTAGCACCGTGCGGGCCCGGTCCACCACGGCCGGGGCGTCGGCGGCCGGCCGGCCGTGACCGTGGAAGTCCGAGCCGGGCAACGCAGCAACTGTGCTGCGTGCCGGCTCGACGTGGGCGTACCAGGGACTCATCAGGTCGAGGAAGGCGCGCAGTGGCATCGGCGCCGGGTGGCGGGAGTTCCACGGGTTGCGTAGCTGCACCTCGCCGTTCGCCACCGACACGATCTCGTACGCGTGCCCCGCGACCAGTCCGTACGGTGGCTTGCCGCCGGGCTGGGCAGCGTACGCGTCGGCCGGTCGGGTGCCGGTGATCAGCGGGCTGCCGGCGGCCAACAGGGCCGCGAGTCGCGCCTCGGCGTCGGCCTCCCGGCCCGGGGTGGGGTTGAGTTCACTGACGCCTGTCGGTAGGCCGGTGAGCTGGCTGAGCAACTCCGCCTGGACCAGGCGGCTGCTGCCGTTGTCGAGCCGGGCGTAGCCGAGCGGGGCGGCCTGCGCGGCGTCCACGCCCGGCCGGGCCGTCCACTGCTGCTGCCACTGGTCGTGGCGCTGCTGGGTCCAGGTCCGGTCGATCGCCGCGATCGCCTTCTCCAGCAGCGACGCCCAGGACGCCCCGACAGTGGACTGGTCGGCGTACGCGCTGTGACCGTTCGAGTTCGGGTGCAACGGCACGTCAGGGAAGACCGTCACCCGCAGTTGCCGACCGGTCGGCGTGATCACGCGATCTGGTCCACTGGTCTCGTGCAGCAGCACGTCGACCGAGCCGTCCGGGTTCGGGTGGAACATCTGCGCGACGGTGTCCGGCAGTTGACCAGCGACCGCGCCGATCACGGCGACCATTCCGCAGTCACCGAGCGCGCCCTGCTGGACGTCTTCCCGCTTCGGTGGCCCGTCGAACAGTGGTGGCGGTTGCCCGGTGCGGGCGTCCACCGCCGGCCCGTAGACCGGACCCGGTTGGTTCGTCGACTCCGGTGGCAGGCTCACCCGGTCGGCCGCGACCCGGATCTCGCCGGACATCTCCTGCGTCGCCGAGTTCTCCACCGGGGCGGCGGCTGTCGTCGACGTCGGGGTGATGCTGCGCAGTGCCTCGGTCAGGACGTCCGGCACCAGCCCCATCCACCTGGCGGTGCCCTGGTAGTGGAAGTCGTGCCCGGTGAGCAGCGCCGCCGCCTGGTCGCCACGGAGTCCGCGCAGCGCGGCCCGGGCCCGCTGCCGGTCCTCGTGCAGTTGGGCGCGCCGCCCAGCTCCGGTGGTCAGGTCGAACGCCGGGCGGGCGGCACCGAGGTCGATTGCGGGCACGCTCGTCACCATGTACGGGCGCAGGTCGTAGCGACCGGTGAGGTCCACGTAGATGCCCTCGGTGGCGAGCCGGTCGGCGAGTTGCGGATCCACCGCCCGGATCCGGCCGAGCTGCGCCTGTGGAATGCCGACGATCTGCCCGGCGAAGGCCGGCATTCGTGGCATGCCGGATTGTGCGTGTTCGGCCTCGGTCGCCAGTTCCCGTAGCCGGGCGTCCAGGTCGGCCTGGAGCGGCACCTGGAAGTCCGGAGCCAACCGGGCCCGGTAGTCGAACATCCGGATTCGCTCGACATCGGTGAGGGTGGCGGCGCCCGCCAGCACCCTGGAGACCGCGTCGGGCGTGATCGTCGGCACGCTGAGCTGCATCAGGTGCGCCAGCACGTCACGTGGGATGAGCGCCCACCGCGACCGGACGTCCGGGTCACCGACACGTAGGCCGAGGTGGCCGGCGAGGGCGTCGATCTCGGCACGCACGGCCGGTCGGGCAGCCGGGTCGGCCGCGGCGTACGTGGCGGCGAGCAGCCGGATCTCCGCCATCCGGCCCTGGTCGTGTGCGGTGAGCCCAGCCGGATCGATAGGGCCCTGGACGTTGCCCGGGTCCAACGGGCCGACAAGCGCCCGACCGGACTCGTGCAGCGCCGTCAGCTCGGCGACCTCGTGTGCGAGCGCCCGGGCCACCACCGGGTCGGCGGCGCGGTCGGACACGGTGACGGTGAAGGCGCCGTCCGGGTCGCGGTGCGACCGGGCCACCAGGCCGTCGCTCAACGGGCCACTTGTCAGCCGTACGCTCAACGGGTGTTGCCCGGCGGAACGGATCTCGAAGAGATCCGGTCCGACCGCGACCACGGCGTCCACCTGGGCGTACGGGGCCACAAGTGGCAGCGCGGACCTGGCGAGATCCAGCACCGCCGCCGGGTCGGCCACCGGCCTGCCCAGACCGTGGAAGGTGGAGCCCGGAACGGCGCCCGCAGTTATCGAGTCAGCCGTCGACAACGGCGAGTCCAGCGGTGCGGAGCCGCCGTCATCGGGCGGTGGGGTCAGGCCGTCGGGTCCACCTCGGGCCACACCTGCCGGCCCTTGATCCTGCCCTCGCGTCGCGCCTGCGCGTACTCCTCCATCACCCGACGCGGCGGCAGGCTGGTGTGTGCTGTGACCACTCCCGACCGGTCGATGATGTAGCTCCCCTGGCCCACGTGCGTCCCCGAGGCCCGCTCCTGCTCCGAGAGTCTCTCCCGGGCCAGCCAGCCGAACTCGAACTCCCGAAGCACTATCGGATTCCCGGTCCGCAGCAGTCGGCTGATCAGTGTCAGCGCCTCGTCCTCGGTCAACTCGCCCCTCTCCGTCAGGCACCATCATCGCCCAGAGGGCGTGGGTTTCCCGCACATCGGCGGCCGGCATCTCCGCCGACGTCGTCCCGGTCTGCGGATCCCACCACACCGGCGCGTCGGCACCTGCCGGAAAGACGATCACGAAGGCGTGCGAGCCGTCGACCTCGGGTTGGCCGGTCTCGTCGAGGACCACGTTGCCGGCCGCGTCGAGGAACAGCCAGTCCGCCACCACCAGCGCCGACGCCCCCGGGCCGGCGTCCGCGACCTGCTGGTACAGGTCGGCGTACTGGGTGGCCACCGCGTCGGTGCGGGCGGACAGCTCCATCGGCAGGTTGCCGGTACCGCCGAGCCACTGCCCGCCGAGCCACGCCTCGGCGCGCTCCAGCCCACCCCGCTCGCCCGTCACGCGGTCGATCGAGCCGTCGTCGAACCGGTCCGCCCAGCGCGGTACGGACACCTGCGGGTCGCCGTGGAAGCTGGCAAGTGCCGCCAGGGCCGAGTCGAGGCAGTTGTTGGCGCGACCGGGCTGCTCCGGTCCGCCGTCGTTGACGAGCTGCCCGTACGGGTGGGTCGACGGATCCGCGAAGACCGCGTACCCGTCGGAGGTGGCAAGGCTTGCCGCGAGATCGTCCTGGAAGCTGGGGTCCTCCAGTGGTGCCAGCTCACCCGGACCGAACCGTCGACTCTCCGGCAACGACGGGACGGGGGTGGCGGTCACCGCGCCGTCCGTCGATACGCTGCCATCATGGCCACGCCCGTCGACGTCTACGCCGCCATCCTCGCCGCCCCCGACGACCTCGACCTGCGGCGACGCTACGCCGACGCCATCGAGGCCACCGACCCCGAGCACGCCGAGCTGATCCGCCTCGACCTCGACGGCGGGAGTACCCCACGGCGCCTGCTGCTCGGGCGGAAGGTCGGACCACGGCTCGCCCGCCCGGTCGCGCAGCTGGTCGACGACTGGCGGCTGCGCCGCGGTTTCGTCGAATCGGTCACCATGCGCGCCGACGCCTTCCTCGACCACGGGACCGAGGTCTGGCGTGCCATTCCCGTCCGGCACCTGGTGCTGACCGAGGTCGGCGGACACACCGCCGACATCGCCGCGTCGCCCCTGCTGAGCAACCTGGTCGGACTGGACCTGGGCGGAAACCCCATCGGCGACGTCGGCGTGCGGCACCTCGCTGGTTCCGGTCCTCTGGGCCGGTTGCGCTGGCTCGGTCTGTCCCGCTGCGACATCGGTGCCGACGGCGCCGAGGCGCTGGCCGCCAGCCGCAACCTCCCCCGCCTGCGCTACGTCCAGTTCGACCGCAACCGGGTCGAAATCCTGCCGTACGGCATCGGCCAGGACATCGACGGTCGACCGATCGCTGTCGAGGTGCCCGCCCTCGGGCAGCGTCTCCTGGACCGGTACGGACCGCTGCCCTGGCTCGACGTCCACTGGGCCTGGGAGGGCCCCCCGAGATACCACGACGTCTGAGGCGTCCGGCCCGGGCGGGGTACCGGGTACGGCGGAGCCGTCACCCGGTGCGGCCGGCGGTGCCTGTCGGTTGGCCTCGGCGATCCGTTGCGCATGGAACCGGATGCTCGGCGCGATACCACGGGAGTCGTCGGGTAGCGCGCTGGCCTGGGCGGTCAGGAGGGCACGAACCTCTGACGGGCTGGACGTCTCGGCGATCACACCCGGGGCGACGCTGGCCGCGCCGAGGACGCGGAGCCGCCCCGAGGCGTCCTGAAGGCCCAGCATGTCGGTTTCGGTGTCCGGAACGGCCACCGGTCCGTCCAACGGTTCCAGACCGAGCCCGGAGACCAGGTTGGCGACGCCCCCCGGGAACTCGGCCGCCTGACCGATCGAGAGCACGATCCGGTCATACGTCTGTCGACTGCCGTCGGTGAACTCCACCAGGAAGTCACCCTCGACGGTGTGCCGGAGGCTGACGATCTCCCGTAGCGAGCGATCCACCTGGCTCTGCACTGTGTCGGAGTAGGCACCGACATCCGGAAGTGTGTTCCGCCGGTTGTAGCCACCGCCGAAGCTGTACCGCAGGCGCGTCTCGGCGTCCTGGTCCGGGTCGCCGGTGAGTTGGTCGGGCGGTGGGTCCATCTCCCGGGCCGACCAGTCGACGCTCGCGGCGGGCGACGCCACGGCCTGCTCGATGTCCCACGCACCGGACGCGCCGGCACCGAAGACGAGCACCCGGTCGCCGGGGCGGTAGGCATCGGCGAGGTTCTGCCCACCGAAGTCGACAGGCGGCGCGGACGGCCGCGGATCGCCGAAGGAGCCGTCCGGAGCGAAGCCCAGCCGGGCTCCCACCTCGGCCGGCACGGCACCGACGTCGACAGGCGTGCCGGCGGGGTGGAGAACCTGGCCGGTCGTCACGTCCACGGCGTACCCGGACGTCGGGTCGACCACAAGCGGATCGGTGGGTCGCCCGGCCAGATCCGCGAGCAGCGGCAGATCGCCCCGGCCGGTGCCGGGGCCACCGAGCACCGCTCGTACGGCCGGTGGCACGCTCTCCGGTGCGACCAGGTTGCCGTCCGGGTCCCGGAACCGGGTTGCCGTGCCGGAGCGGTCGACCCGGTAGCCGGTGGTCGGATCGACGTAGGCACCTGTGGTGTCGGCCGGGACGCTCGGCACCCGGGACGGTCCCGGCCCGCTGGCGATGTCGACCGAGGTGGTGTAGATGTCCCGGCCGTTGACAGTCACTCGGAAGTTGGCGCCGTCGGGCCAGCCGGTGGCGTCGGCCGGTCGGGGTGTGATCGAGGTGGCGGTGCCCTGATACGTCGGCATGCCGGAGAGGGCCCGCGCCGCGCCCACCGCGTCGGCGAAGACGTCGGAGGGGGTGAACTGGGTGCCCTCCTCGGCCAGGTCGCCCGGCTGGAACGGCAGGCCGGGTATCTCCAGCTCCGACGGGACCTGCCCCATCAGCAGCGCCTGGCGTTCCGCCCACGGGTCGTGTCCCTGCGAGACGCAGAGCACCGGCGGCAGTCCGTGGCCGGCGTCCGGCGCGGCTCCCATGGTGACGAAGTCGGCGGTCGCGGCCCAGCCGCCACCGATGACGAGTCGGTCGAAGACGTGGTCCGGCGCCACACCAAGGGTCGCGTCCACCCTCGCCGTCAGCGCGAGATCGGCCTGGTCACGAAGTTCCGTGGCCTGCTGTGCCCAGGCGCGGGCCTCGGCGCGGACAGCCGATTGGGCCGCGCGGATGTCGGCCACGAGTTGCTGGCCATCGCTCTGCGCGAGCCCGATCAGGCTCTCCACCTCGGCGGCGAGGGGGCCCAGGTGATTGTGGATCAGGTCGAGCCGGGCGCGGGCCGCCTCCGGCCCGACCACTTGCGTGTTGCTGCCGAGCCCGTGCACGACGTGCGCCGGTTCCTGTTCCAGGAGACCGGAGGCGACGAGCAGGCTGAGTGCCTCGGCGCGTAGTTGGCCGGCGGTCCCCGGATCGGTGGCGGTGGAACTGTCGGCGAGCACCACCCGCAGCTCGGCCAGGTGACCGATGTCGCGCGCGGTCAGCACGCGGGTGCCGTCGCCCTCGGGCCGGGCACCCTCAGCGAGTGCGGTGGTGGCGTCGAATCGCAGCCCCTCGGCCCGCTGCTGGAGGACGGTGTCCACTTCGGCCAGCGCCGCCGCGACCGCCCGCCGGACGTGGTCCGGGTGGGCGCTCGTCGACACCTGTACGACGGTTCCGTCGGGGGTGTGGTGGATGGTGGCCACCGGCACGACCGACGCGCCCGCCGGCGCCGGGGTCAACTCGACACGTACCGGATAGGGGCCGTCGACGGTGGTCAGGGTGACAGTGGCGGTGGTCGGGTCGGCGCTCGCCCCGCCGGGTAGTGGCCCTGCGGTGAGCGCCGCCTCGACGGCGATCGAGGTGCGCCCGGGATCGGCGTCGAGCAGTGCGCCGCCGAATGTCGTACCGGCTGCCGCCCGCCGCAGGTCGGGGCCGTCCGGGTCGGTCGAGGGCCCGGAGTCGCCCGGCGGCGGGCCGTCGCCGTCTGAGGGCCCGGCCCTGCCGACCGGCGTCGTCAGGCTGTCGGTTCCTCCGTGGGCCAGACCTGCCGACCCATCATCCGGCCCTGCCGGCGGGCCTGCGTGTACTCCGTGATCAGCAGCGGTACCGGCAGACTCATCTGCGCTGTGATCACTCCCGTCTGGTCGATGATGTAGCTCCCGTGGCCCAGTTGCCTGCCCTCCGCCCGTTCCTGCGGTGACAGCTGCTCCTTCGCCAGCCAGCCGAACTCGAACGGGTGCAGCTCGACCTCGTTCGCCGTGCCCAGCAGGCGTCTGATCAGCGTCAGCGCCTCGTCCTCCGTCATCCGACACCCTTTCCGCAGTGGTCTCCATCGACCACAGCGCATACGTCTGCGACAGGTACGCGGCTGGGGGCTGCGGCCACGTCGTCCCTCGTTGCGGATCCCACCAGACCGGTCCGTCGGCGCCCTCGGGATAGACCACGACGAAGGCGTGCGAGTCCTGTACCTGTACGTGCCCATTGTCGAGGACGAGTTCACCGGTGCGGGGATCCGTCCTGACCCATTCGGCCACAACGAGGGCCGCCGAACCTGGACCGGCCGCCGCGACACGCTGATGAAGTTGCGCGTACTGCTCGGCGACCGCCGCCTCGTGCTCCGCCGGTGTCGTGGGCAGCCCCTCCGACCCACCGGACCAGTCGACGCCGAGCCACTCCTCGGCTCGGTCGAGCCCACTCGCCTCGCCGGTAACCGTCTCGATCGAACCGTCCGGACGAACGTCCGGCCAGCGGGGGAAGGACACCCGGGGGTCGCCGAAGAAGCTGGACAGCGCCGAGAGCGAGGAGTCCAGACAGTTGTTGGCGCGCCCCGGCTGGTCCGGTCCGCCGTCGTTCACCAACTGCCCGTACGGATGGGTGGAGGGGTCGGCGAACAGCAGATACCCGTCCGGTGTACGTAGGCTCTGCTCGACGCCCCACTGGTATCCCGGGTCCTCCAGCGGCGCCAGTTCGCCCGGCCCGAGCCGGCGGGTCTGCGCCAGCCCGTGATCCGTGTCGAGCGGCACCGACGAGGCAGGCCCGCCGGGAAGGTCAGCGGTCAGATTGCCGAGCGGCAGATCTCCGTCAGCTCGTCCTCCGTCGGCAACGGCACCGTCGTGAAGTGCGCCACCTGGCGCTCGGCCGTCGCCCGGTCGACCTGCTGGATCTCGTGGCGCTCCGGATTCGCCCACAGGATCGCCGCCGCCACGTCCGGACGGAACGTCCACGCCTGCTTCGGTCGGTCCCAGATCACCGCCTGGGTCGGCCCGGTGCTGTCCGCCTCCGCGATCAGGTTTACCGGCGGGCCGTCCGGATCCTCCGGTCTCCGGAGGAGGAAGTAGCCGAACGTCAGCGCTGCCATGCACGCCCCCCATCAGGTCAGGGTCCAGACCCGGCAGGTCGGACATGGCCAATCCTCGCGCGGCGAGCACATCGGCGAACGTCAGGCCCTGCTGCCCGAGCCAGTCGAGGTACGACTCCCGGATACTCGCCTGCCGAGGCGATGCCATCCACTTCGCGAAGCTGGTGTCCTTGGGCGTGTCGAACCGGGCGCTGTCCATGCCCCCCGGCATGCTCGCCGCGATGCCGTTGGACTTGTTCACTGCCAGGATGTCGAGGAACGCGTTTACGCGGGCGGCCGGCGACTGCGCCGGGTCGCGCATCACCTCGTACTGGTCGTGGGTCTGCTTGCCGACGTTGTAGCTGGTGTCGGTCGGGAACTGCAGCTCGAAGGTACGCCCGGACGGTGCCGTGAGCGTGCAGTTCAGACCGAAGAAACGGTTTCCGGGGTGCCAGAAGTTCTTCAGGTCGGTGACCTGATAGCCCTGGGCCTCCAGCGAGGCGAGGAGCGCATCCACCGCCGGCCCGTACGCCTCGGTCTCCGGTCCCCGCACCGAGAACCGCACCACGTCGTTGACGGTGTCCAACGCCGAGCCGACGTCGTACCCGAGGGGCTCCAGCTCGGTGCGGTACTTGCGGGCCAGAGACTCGGCGCCCTTGACCCGGTGCTGTTCGCCGAGGGTGCTGAGCGCGTCGGCACCGGTCAGCCCGAGCTGCGCGTTCACCTCGGCGTTGACGCTCTGCAGGTCGGCCAGGATCTGGTCGGCCTCCGCCGCCGCCTCGGTCAGGGCGTCGAGCAGGGTGGCCCGGTCGGTGTCCGGCAGTCCGTCCAGGTAGGGACTCCCGACAGGGTCGCTGCCCGGTGCGGCGTCAGCGTCGCTCAGTCCATCGGATCCGGGGCCGGCCAGACCTGCCGGCCGGTGATCCGGCCCTCCCGGCGGGCCGCCGCGTACCGTTTCATGATCAACGGTGGTGGCAGGCTGGGATGTACGGTCACCACTCCCGTCTGGTCGATGATGAAGACCCCCTGGCCCAGTTGCCGACCCTGCGTCCGCTGCTGCGGGGAGAGCGTCTCCTGGGCTGCCCAGCCGAACTCGAACGGGAACACCGCCACCGGGTTGTCCGTCCCCAGCAGCCTGGTCATCAGTTGCCGGGCTTCCTCCCTGCTCATCGGCATGGGCGGGCTGCACCTCCATCGACCACAGGTTGTGCGTCAGTCCAACATAGTCGCCGGGCAGCGGATCGGTGGTGGTGCTGCCGAACTGCGGATCCCACCACACCGGCCCGTCCGCGCCTTCCGGATAGACGAGCAGGAAGACGTGCTCACCGGCGGGCTGCGTGTTGCCCTCGGCGTCGAGCAGTGGGTCGCCGGTGTTCTCGTCGAACAGGATCCAGTCGACGGCGATGACCGCTGCCGCGCCCGGGCCCGCGTCGAGAACCCGCTGGGACAGCTGCTCGTACTGGTCGGCGAGTGCGGCCGAACGCTCGGCGGGCGTACCCGGTAGAGCGTCGTTGTCTCCGGTCCAGTCGCCGCCTATCCAACTTTCGATCCGGCCGAAGCCGTTCAACTCACCGAGCGTGGTGTCGACCGTCCCGTCGTCGAGCCGGTCCGGCCAACGTGGGTGCGAGACCTGCGGATCGCCGTAGAAGCTGGCCAGCGCCGCGAGGATCGTGTCGACGCAGTTGTTGGCCCGGCCAGGCTGATCCGGCCCACCGTCGTTGATCAGCTGGCCGTACGGGTGGGTGGAGGGGTCGGCGTAGACCTCGTAGCCTTCCGGGGTTCGCAGACTGTCCTCGACATCGTCCTGGTACTGCGGATCCTCAAGTGGCGCCAACTGCTCCGGCCCGAACTGTCGGGTGTCCGGCATCGGCCAGCCCTGCATGTCCGGCCAGACGCCCGGATCGGGATTCCCCTCGACGTCCGAATCCGGCGCGCCCTCGGGGCCCGGGTCGGGATCGCCCTCCAGATTCGGATCGCCCGATGTCATGCCCGAGTCAGGCGGGACGGCTGGCGTCCCGTCGGAACTGTTCGGATCGGCCGGCGGTCCCTCTGGGTTGTTCGGGCCGGCCGGTGTCCCGTCGGGACTTGTCGGGCCGCCCGGCGTACGGTCCGGGCTGTTCGGGTCGACACCTGCGCCTGGCCGGCCGGTCGGGGAGTCGTTCTGATCCCGGCCTCCCGCCGGCACGTCGGCGGTCGAGGCCGGCGGGACCGGAGCGGGTGTGCTGGCCTCGGGCTGCGCCTGGCTGACCGGATCACCCTCGGCATCCAGCACGATCGCCCAGACATCCCCCACCTGGTCGGCGTAGAGCGGGTCGCCATCGGAGATGCTCCGACGCTGGCCGTCCACCCAGATGACAGTGCCCTCGTGGTTCACCGCATTCCACGTGTGCGCCCGACCACTACCGTCCGGAGAACTGCCGATGATGATCGCCGCAGCACCGGGCCCAGCCGCTCGCAGAGCTTCAGCGACCGTGTCCAAGGCGGGAGCACCGCTACCCTGATGGCCGAAGCTGGACCGCAAGGCCTGTTCCTGCCGAGCCGTGCTGCCCCGCTCCACTTCGGCTGACGGGACCGTAGGCGCCGCTACCTCGGGACGGCCGTACCAGGCCGACAGGACGGAGAGCCCAACATCGGCGCAGTTCGTGTTGCGTCCCGGGACGGTCGGCCCACCATCGTTGAGCAGCCCTGCCCACGAGCCGACACGCGGATCCGGGTGAACCGCAGGTCTTCCAGTGGCTGGGTCCCGAGGCACGGCCGCGTCGAGCGCATCCTGGTCGGCTTGGTCCGGCGGCAGCAGGCCCTCCGGCTGCCCGTACGGCCGGTTGTCGCTCAGCGGAAGCCCGTTGCCCACCACACCGGGTACGGACGGCTGGTAGACAGTGACGTCACGATCCGGATCGGTGATCGGTTCGATATTGAACCCTGGCAGGAAATGCGCGCACGATCGGCACGGCGGCCGATAATGCCCAAGCTCGTACGTGACACCGGCAGATTTAGCCGACTTGACCTGGTGAGTAACGATCTTGGCGCCTTGCAGAGCGTTCAGGGCGTACTGCTCGAAGGTGCCGGGCTCCCGGGCGTCCCGCCATTGCTGTTCCAGTAGGTAGAGCTGGTCGGAAACCAGGGCAACCTCGGCACACTTCCCGTGCCCACCCCCCACACCATCGACAAGGTTCGCCGCGATGCGGTCCAGTGCCGCCTGCGCAAGCGGATGTACCCGGGGCTGTGTGGGCGGTTTTGTTCCCTTGTCGGCGGTCATGCTGGTGTGCGTCGTGATGGTGCCATCGGGCATCAGCAACGCACCGGCCATGCCGGGCTGCTTGGTCTTGGAGACCGTGGCGGACTTGATCGCCGTCCGGACAGTCTCGGCAAGCGTCCGTGACGCCTCGATCAGCGCGCGCTCGGCTTCGGGGCCGTTCGGATCGCCGTCGACCGAGGTCGGAGCCAGCTGCCAGCTGTGGGTACCGCGGCCGGTCGGCCCCTCGGACCGTCTGAGGGTCTGCGGGTCGACCGGGCCGGTCGCGGTCTCGGGGCCGGGGTTTGTCGGCCCGCCCTGGAGGGTGCCGCTGCTTGTCGGCACCGGGATCACCACCGGACCGTCGGTGCTCTGCTGCGCCTGGTCGGTCCGCTCTGGGTTCGGATCCGCAGCCGTGTCCGTGCCGGCGGGGGGAGTGGCGTCGACAGGGGGCGTCGTCGAATCGATGCCCGCCGTCTGTGTCGGCACCGTCGGGGCGGACGGCTCGACTGGCACAGGCGTCGTGTCCGGCCGAGCGCTGGACGGAGTCGGTTGAGCCGGGGTCTGCTGGGCCGGTGTTGCCGGCTGCTGGGTGGGCCCGACCTGCTGGGTGGGTCCGGCGGCCGGCTGGGTGGGGTTTGTCGTGTTCGGGCCAGCGGCTGGTGCGAGCGAGATCGAGCCCGCCGTGTTCGCCGCCGTCGGAATGACCGCCGGCCCGACCGGCGTGCCACGACCGGGAGTCGGTTGCGCGGCGGTGTTTCCGGTGGGCTGCTGAGGGTTCGTACCCGTGGTCGGTGTGCCGGTCGTGGTCGGCGTCGAGGCGTTCGGAGTGCTCGCCGCCTGGGGGCCGGTCGTGGCCGGTGTCCCGGCGGTGGGAGCCGGGTTCGTCGCGGTGGTCGGACCGGCGGGCGTGGCCGTGCCTGGCGGGGTACCGACCGCCGGAGCGCCGGGCGGCGTCGTCACCGGGGCCGCGGTCGGTGTGCCTGGTAGCACCGTGGGGGGCACATCCGAGGCGACGGACGGGCCTGCGGTGTCGACCGGGCTGGCGTCGGTGACGTCACGCGCCGGGCTGTCGGTCACAGTTCGACCGGACCCGGTCGAACCGTCGCCAGGTGGTGCGGTGGTGGTGACGTCCGTTGACGGGCCGGCGACCGTCCCACCGTCGTTCTGGCCCGACGCCTCGTTCACTGTCCGGTCGTTGCCGCCGGTGCTGGTGTTCGTGTCGGTCCGGTGGGTGCCAGGCGATTCGGTGGCTGGCGCACCTCGGCTTTCCGGCGCACCGTTCTGGTCGTTGGTGGCGGTGACGTCGCCGACGGCAGGCGAGCCGTCCGGCGCCGTGGTCACCGCGCCGGCGGGGACAACCGTCGGTCTGTCGGTGGAGCCCTCGACCGGCGACGTGTCGGCGGCGTTGGCCGCGTCCCCGGTGGGCGCACCTGCCACATCGCTCGCCGGCGTTGCGGAAGCGTCCGACGTAGGGGGCGCGAGGCTGATCGACCCCGCCCCGCTGTCGGGGACCGTGCCGCTCTGGCTCGCGCCGTCGCCCGTCCCGGTCGTCCCGGCACCGGAAGTCCCGCCTGCTCCACTGGAGCTGCCCGTGCCGTCCGAACCGGCTCCGCCGGCGGCAGTTCCGGAGTCACCACCGGAGGCGGAAGATCCGCCATCCGACGCCGAGCCCGCGCCGCTACCTGTCGCGCCGGCACCCGAGGTGGAACCATCGCCGGTGGACCCGGCACCAGCACCGTTGGCGCCGCCGCCAAGATCACCGAGGCCGTTCGCGCCTCCGACACCCGGACCGATCCCGCCCGCGGCGGGGCCGGTGCCGGGCGCCAGGTTGATCCCCATGTTGCCAAGGCCCCAGTTGGTGACCCGCGCACCCAGATTGCCGGCGGCGCCGCCGGCAAGGGTCGCCCCGGTACGGCCGGCGCCGCTGGCGAAACCGCCCAGGAACGCATCCGCACCGGGCATGGCCCACTGCCCGTTGATCGTGCCGTTGGCGAGCACGCTGGCGGCCGGCGAGACGACGGCGTTCTGAGCACCGGAGGCGAGGCTCGTGCTGCCCCAGCGGACCAGGCCACTGCCCCGGAAAGAGAGCTGTGACGGGCTGAACGAGAACGGCATCCGGGGTGCCGCCCGCCGGCCAGCCCAGCTCATGCCGGTGCCGAGCACCGCACCGTACGCGCCACCCACACCAGCGGTGAGGGTTCGGTTGCCGTCCCACTGACGCCGCTCGCCGGTGTGCATCTGGTACGCCTGAGCGCCGACGTCGATGATCAGCTCTTCGCCGATCTCCTCCAGCAACTCACGGCCGAGGCGGTTGAGGCCCTGCCGGAAGCCCTGACTGGTGACCATCTGGCCGATCCGGGTGCCGGCCATCCGCAGAGCGGCCCGCATTCCCGCCCGGGTCAGCAGTTGCCGACCCATCTGAGCGATCAACCGCCGGAAGGCGACCGTCACCGCCTGTCGACCGCCAGCCAGGATGCCCGGGATGGCACCTGCCGACACCCCACCCAGCCAGGCCATCAGCAGCGCGACGAAAACCGCGATCACGGTGATGATGACCGCGATCAGCACTGTCAGCTTCGCGTACTCGATCTCCAGAGCCGCCTGGTCACAGCCGGCGGCGTACGCGGCCGAGATCTCCTGAATCAGCGGCAGGCCGGTGTTCGGATCCACCCCGAGCTGGTTCCACAGCCCGCCGAACGCCTCGCCGGCACCGCCGCCCCAGCTCTGCAGGATCTTCATGACCGCCGGATCGGCCTGGCCGAGCGTCTCGCTTACCGTGTCGGCCAACGCCTGCCACGCGTCGGCCAGCTCCCGCATCCGGTCCTCGTCGCCGCTGGGCCACGCCTCACCGGCGCTCACCCAGCAAATGGCGTCCCAGACCCACGCGTACTCGCCCAGCGAGTTCCTGGGATTGGGTACCGCCACCCCGATAGCCCCTCTGTCCGATGTCGACCCGTAGCGGGCGAGCTGCTACTTGTCGTCGCCGCCGAACAGCGTCTTGACCATGTCGTCGGTGTCGACGGTCCCCTCGACCGCCCCCTTGACGGTGGGCCCCAGCACCTCGACCAGTGGCACGAGATCCGCGGCGAGGTCGAGGACCCGCTGCGCAGGCTGATCGTCGCCGCCGAGATAGTTCTTGTTGAACTCGTTGCCCGGCTCGTCGTCACCCCAGGGCCGGTCGCCGTTCAGCGTCCCGATCGTCGCGGCGAGGTTCTGCCAGGTCATGGCGAGCCGAGCGCCGGCCGCACCGAGCTCGTTGGCGCCCTCCAGGGCAGCGTCAGGCTTGACGAATGTTTCGCGCAACTCGCTCATCGTCTCTCCTCCCCGGGCAGTTCGCTGTCCAGCTGACGGAAGATGCCGTCGAGATCGTGATCGATGTAGGCCTGGAACTGACTGTCCGGCACGAACGGTCGAACCAGCTTCTCGACCTCCGCCATGGCCTGCTCGGTCGCCCGCCGGATCGTCTCGGTGACCGTGGCGGAGAGCTCCTTGGAGTTGGGCCGGCGGTAGATCCGCGGGTCGAACTCGACCTTCGTCACCTGACCACGGGGACCGACAGTCACGGTGACCAAGCCGTCTTCGGAGGTGACAGTGGCCTTCACCGTCTTGAGCTGCTGCTGCAGGTCGCCGACGCCGGAGCGCATCCGCTCGAACTGCGCCATCAGCTCGTCGGCACGGGCGCGAAGCGCCTGTACGTCCATGGCGTGTTCCTCCCCGCGCAGGTCTGATCCGCCGCCCACGCCCGGGCGTGACAACTCGACCATACTGAATGGGCACGACATCGGGGTGCCCGGTCTGGCGGCCACCCGCGGCTAGGATGCAGCGGGACCGGTTGACGGGAGGCGTGCAGACATGTTCCGGGACCGTCCTGTGACGACGTTCGCGCTGGTAGGGACACTTATGGCCACGGCGTTGACGATTCCCGTCGCGAGCCCGGCGGCTGCCGCACCGGCGATTTGCGACAATCCGAGCGATCCGGGAGAGGTCAACACCGAGACGCCCTGGCATCAGCGGTGGCTCGCCCCGCAACGCGTGTGGCCGTTCAGCACCGGGGCGGGAGTGCGGGTGGCGGTCGTCGACTCCGGCACCGACAGCAGCCACCCTCAGATGGCCGGCCGGGTGACCAGCGGCTTCGACGCCCTGCGCGGCGCCTCTGGAGGCGATGTGGACTGCGTGTCCCACGGCACCGCCGTGGCCAGCATCATCGCTGCCGGTCGGCAGGACGGCGTCGGCTTTCACGGCCTCGCCCCGGATGTCGCGATCGTGCCGGTAAGGATCAGTGAACGCAACGCCAACGACGGCCCGGGTGCCGGTGGTGACACCGTCACCGGCGCCGTCTTCGCCCAGGCGATCCGGTACGCGGTCGATGACGGCGCCGATGTGATCAACCTGTCGGTGACGCTCTACCAGCCGGACCGCGACGTGGAGCAGGCCGTGCGCTACGCCCTGGACAAGGACGTCGTGCTGGTCGCCGCCGCCGGCAACAAGCATCAGGACGGCGCTCGCCCCGATCCGGTGCCCTACCCCGCGGCCTACGACGGCGTGATCGGCGTAGGCGCCATCGATCAGTACGGCGCCCGGATCCGGCAGTCCCAGATCGGGCCGTACGTGGACATCAGCGCCCCGGGCGGTGCGGTGGTGGCCGCTACCCGGCTGTTCGGACACGGAGCCTACGACGGCACCAGTTTCGCCGCCCCGATGGTGAGTGCGACAGCCGCACTTGTCCGCGCGGCGGAGCCCAATCTGTCGGCCCGGGAAGTCACCCGACGAATACTCGCCACCGCCGATCCGGCCCGGGGCGACGCCACGCGCGGCTACGGCAGCGGGGTGGTGAACCCGTACCGGGCGGTCACCGAACGGCTGACCACCGGGGCACCGGTGGCTCAACCTCCGCTGCCCGACGTGCCGTACGACGCAGCGGCACAGGCGCGCGCGGAGCGCTGGGCGCTGTTCGGTCGGCTGGCCCTCTGGATCGGCCTCGGGCTTGCCGCGATGGCGGTCGGAGTCGCGGTGCTTGCCACGCTGCTGCCACGCGGTCGCCGCACACGGTGGCGGCCCACCCGCCCGTCGGCGCCGCCGCCGACCGATTCCGATATCGACGAGCCCGAGGAGATCTTCTTCCGGGTACCGAGCTCGATGCCGCGCGGGTGACAGCGGCGTCGGCGGAACACGTCGGACGGTGACCGCTGCTTGCGGCACAGACGACGATGGCCCGGCGCGGGCCGGGCCATCGGTGCTGCGGGTCTACGTTTCAGCCGCCGAACTTCGAGCGGTTCGCCGCCTCGCGGGCCTGCATCTTCGCGGCCGACTCGCGCAGCGCCTTCTCGATCCGACCAAGCAGGTCACGAAGGTCGTTGGCGGCCGACTCCCACTCGGTCTGCCGCTGGAAGTACGCCTCTTTGGCGTCACCGTCCCAGGTGGCCAGCAGCGGCGCGATGCCGGACTTGAGCCCGTCCAACTCTCCGGTTATGTTCCGGACCGCACCGTTGCAGCTGTCGGCTGCGGCGTTCAGCCCGGCGAAGTTGTACCGAATCTCCGTCATGAGTCTTCTCCCCCGTCAGAGCTTCAGCGCCGCGGTGATCTGGCCGGCGGTGGCGCCCGCGCCATCCATGTCGGCCCGGATCTCCTCGTCACTGACGTCGTAGTCCTTACCGGCAGACCCGACCGCCTCGGCGATCGCCCGCAGCGCGACGTTGAGTCGGGCCATGTCCTGGTCGAACCGCTCACGCACCTGCTGGAAGGAACCGGCACCAGCGCCCCTCCACTGGTCGTACAGCGGCGCGAGCTGGTCCATCAGCGAGTTGAGGTTGCCGGTGAGCCGATCGGCGACGGCATCGACGTCACCTTCGGTCTTCAGCATCAAGCCGGTGTCGGTATTCATCGACATGGCGGAAGTCACCCCCGTCCTCAATTGATCGCCCCGATTCACCGGGGCGTCCTGTCAGTCGGTGCTCGCGCACCATCGTCGTACGAACGGTAACGGGTCGTGTCCAGCCCGCGCTAGACCGCTACTCGTTCCGCGTTTCCATTGTGGCTGGTCAGGTCACTCCGGGTCGAGCGCGAGTTTCGCCGTCGTCGGATCGAGTACGGGGCCCGCGGGCAGCCGAACCACCAGGCTGGCGGGCAGCCGTACCGGTTGCACACCCGGGTAGCCGAGGATTGCGGGTACGCCCTCGGAGGCCAGCGGATAGCGGTGGCCAAGGTCGGTGACCAGGTTGAGGGTGCCCGTCTCCTGGTCGGGGGAGGAGACCGCGGCGACCAGGACACCGTAGCCCGGCTCGATGACGACCCGATCGGCGAGCGGGATGCCGTCACCTGCCTGCTCACCGGTGCGTACCGGTTCACGCACCGGTTGGACCTGCGCGTCGAGCAGCAGCGTCGGCTCGTCCGCGCCCGGTTGGTAGGCCGCGCAGATCGCCGGCTGGTCGCCGGCCAGCCGGGCGATCTCCGGCCGCTGCTCCGGCGCACGATGGCGTCCCTGGGCCGGCGGCGCCGCCTTGGGCGCGGCGGCAGCGGCGCCGGCGGCCAGTTCGATCGGGTAGGGCCTCGCCTCTCCCGGGTACGCCAACTGCGTCTCCCCGTCGGCCAGCACCACGTCCGCCTGGAGCGGGGTGAGCGGCACCAGCCTCGACCGTTCGGCGAGGTAGTACTGACGGCTGCCGCCCTGGCTCTCCACGACAAAAACCTGACCGACGCGGGCATCCGGCAACGCGGCCGAAGGTGTCCCCCGGTCGGCCACCCGTCGGGGCGCGATCGGCTCTCCGGCGGGCAGCGCGTTGAGCCACGCCCCACCGACCTCCACCACCGGCTCGGCGCTCATGGTGAGGCCCTCCAGCACGATCTTCTCGCTGCGGATCTCGTACCGATGGTCGTGCCACACCAGATGCAACCGTTCTGTCTTGCGGTCGCGGACCAGCAGTGCGCTGTCACCCGGCTCCCGCCCGCCACCAGGTGCCCGCCCGACGGTGAGCACTGTGGTGGCGACGATGCCGCCGGCCGCGTTCCGGGCCGGCTGGGTGCAGAGCGTCCACGGCCCGTCCAGGATACGACCGGCCGGGGGCAGCGCGTCCGGGGCGAACGGAATGCCGATGCGGGGCCCACGCGGGGTGCCGACAAGCGAATTCCGGGAGACCGAAATGGTTGGTGCCGCCGTTTCCATGGCCAGCAGGGCGGAGGCGTAGTTGAGCACCGGGTGCAGCCGACCCTCCCGGTACAGGTAGCGGGTGCCGGTCTCCTTTTCCAGGATGACCGCACCGCCCTCCTTCCACTTGGTCGCGCCGCCGGGACGCAACAGGCCGTACACCCCCACCGCCGCCAGACAGAGCACGGCCACCATGACGCTGGCGAAACCGGCGCCACCCAGCCGGCGGAACGGCGCAGACTCCGGATCGGGCTCGCGCGCCACCAGCGCGGAAGTCATCCGCTGGACGAAGAACTGGTATGACTGGACCTGGTCCCGCCGCGACGGCATGGCACCCCTCCCCTGGCGTACGCCGGCACGGTCACGAACTCCGGACCGCGGTGCCTACCATAGGCACGGCGTCGAGCCGCCCGGTGCCCGCATCCGGCGTCGGCCGGCGGGACCGACGACGGCAGCCCGAGGAGTCCTTCGATGATCAGCCGCGACGAGGCCCTGGCCATCGCCCGCGAATGGGCCAGTTCGGGCAAGCCAGGGCCCGCACCCGAAGTGGATCTGTACGAGTTCGACCTCGGCTACGTCGTCTGGCGCGTGCTGCCGGAAACAGCCGTCGTCGACGGCGTACCTGTGCCGCCACCGTCGACGGGATATCCCCGAGCGGTCATCGACCGCGAAACCGGTGAGGTTTCCCAATGGACCGCATTGTCCGCACCCATGGTGGCCGAAGATTACGCACTCAATCGCGCAGCCGAGGGTCGCTTTCCGCCTGATGTGCGATACGTGTTGGACCGGGCAGGCTGGTTTCCCGGCCGAGACGTGTCTTCCGCAGTGAACCACTGGATGGTCCGCTTCGCCGACGAACTGGCCGGGCTCGAATGCTCACCCCTCGCCCGGGTCGCGCTTGTCGAATTTGGTGGCCTACAACTGCCTCAGTTCGGCCGGAGTGGACGCCTGGGCGGCGGCTTCATGAGCTTCATCCACCCCACGGTGGGCGGTGTTGTCACGGAGGCGGCCCGCGAGTTCGCCGAGGAGTTCGACAACCCGGTCTACCCGATTGGCAACAACGAGGACGGGCCGTCCGAACTGGTTATCGACGCGCAGGGGCGGGTTTTCATGCTGCACTGGGCTGACGATTTCTTCGTCGGCCCGGACATCGATTCCGCAATCGTCAAGCTGATCCGAGGTGGCCCGATGGCTGAGGCCAGCGACCGCGACTGGTGAACAGCCCCACCCCCGGCAGCCGCCCTTGGCCGCCTTCCGCTGAAAGGGCCACCCCAGGAGTCCTTCGATGATCAGCCGCGACGAGGCCCTGACCATCGCCCGCGAGTGGGCCGACGAGCGCCGGGTTGCATTCGACGTGACCCTGTTCGAATTCGACCTCGGTTACGTCGCCTGTCTGGTCGAACCGGTCGCCGCCGCGACCAGTGGTCCACCCTTGCCGCCCCCGTCCACCGGGTATCCCCGAGCCGTCATCGACCGAGAGAGCGGCGAGGTCTCCCAGTGGCCCTCGCTGCCGTGGCAGACCATCGCCGAGCGGTACGCGCAGCGCCGGGCCGCCGAGGGGCGCTTCCCTCCCGACGTGCGGTACGTGCTGGAGCAGGCCGGTTGGTTCCCTGGCCGTGATGCCAGTGCGGCAGTCGATCACTGGATGGTTCGCTTCGCCGACGAACTGGCCGGGCTCGCATGCTCACCCGTCGTACGCGCCGCACTTGTGGAATTCGGCGGCCTGCGGCTGCCTCAGTTCGGTCGGAGCGGCCGTCCAGGCGGCGGCTTCATGAGCTTCATCCACCCCACTCGGGGTGGCGTGGTCACGGACGCGGCCCGGGACTTCGCCGAGGAGTTCGACAACCCGGTCTTTCCGATCGGCAACAATGAGGACGGGCCGTCCGAGCTGGTCGCCGACGCGCAGGGGCGCGTGTTCATGCTGCACTGGGCCGACGACTTCTTCGTCGGCCCGGACATCGACTCCGCCATCGTCAAGCTGATCCGAGGTGGCCCGATGGCTGAGGCCAGCGACCGCGACTGGTGAACACCCCCACCCCCGGCAGCCGCCCGTGGCCGCCTTCCGCTGAGAGGGCCGCCCGAGGAGTCCTTCGATGATCAGCCGCGACGAGGCCCTGGCCATCGCCCGCGAATGGGCCAGTTCGGGCAAGCCGGGGCCGGCACCCGAAGTGGATCTGTACGAGTTCGACCTCGGCTACGTCGTCTGGCGCGTGCTGCCGGAAACAGCCGTCGTCGACGGCGTACCTGTGCCGCCACCGTCGACGGGATATCCCCGAGCGGTCATCGACCGCGAAACCGGTGAGGTTTCCCAATGGACCGCATTGTCCGCACCCATGGTGGCCGAAGATTACGCACTCTATCGCACAGCCGAGGGTCGCTTTCCGCCTGATGTGCGACAGGTACTGGACCGGGCTGGGTGGTTTCCCGGCCGCGACAACAGCACCGGTGTAGACCACTGGATGGTCAGCTTCGCTGACGAACTGGCCGGGCTGGAGTGTCCACCAGTCGTCCGGGCGGCACTGATCGAGTTCGGCGGCCTGGAGCTGCCGCAGATCGATATACCCGGTCAGCTATACGGCGGCTTCACCAGCCATTTCTTCCCCACCTTGGGCGGCGTCGTCACGGACAAAGCGCGCGGATTCGCCGAGGACTTCGAGAATCCTGTCTTTCCGATCGGCAACAACGAGGACGGGCCGTCCGAGTTGGTCGCCGACGCGCGGGGGCGTGTGTTCATGCTGCACTGGGCCGACGACTTCTTCGTCGGCCCGGACATCGACTCCGCAATCGTCAACCTGATCAGAGGTAACGAGATGTCCGAGGCCAGCGACCGCGACTGGTGAGGCAGCCCCTCAGCCGTTGATGGCGCGCATGAAGGCGTACAGGCCGAGCACGCTGCACGCCACAGGCACCACGGCCAACTGGAGCAGGATGTCGAACATGTCGCCGAGCCGGGCCAGTCGGGGAGACGGGGCGCGCCGGCTGTAGGCGAGCCCGGCTGCGGCCGACAACCCGGCCGCGACCAGCGCCACCGGCAACACGGCCAGCACCCGGGCCCCGGTCGACGCGTGGGCCGCACCGACCAGGGGCAGCAGACCCAGGCCCACCAGACCGACGGCGAGCATCGGTACCCGGTGCCGGACCGTCGAGACCAGTCGGGCGCGCAGCAGGTAGCCGAGCGAGATGATGCCGGCGAGCAGCAGCGCGGAGAGCGTGCCGGTCGCGGTGAGGACGATCAGGCCGGCGATGGTTACGACGAACGCCCCGAAGATCATGCCGGTGAAGACCTCGTCGGCTCGGGCGGTGGCCTGGTAGATCACTTCCCGCTTCGGCTGCGGCTCGTCGCGGAGCAGGTCCGCGGCGGTACGCGGCAACGCCGGCATCGGCATCTTTCCGAGCCGTACGGAGAGCAGCGGCATGGCCGGCAACAGCAGCACCACGGCACCGACCACTATCGCACTGCCCTGTGCGGCGTCCATGGAGCCGAGGGCGATCAACCCGCCGACCATGCCCCAGAAACCGACGAAGACCGCGGCCACGAAGACCCTCGTCGCGTCGCCCACGCCGAGCAGCCCGAGCAGCCCGGACAGCAGCAGCACGGCGGAGCCGAGCAGTACGTGCGGGGCGCCCAGCGCCCAGACCGACTCGCCGGTGCCGATCACCAGCACGCCGCCGACGAAGGCGTACGGCAGACCCGCGGCGGCGACGACCGCGCCGGCGAGGGAGTCGGCCATCGCCCGGGACAGCACGATCCCGCAGACCAGCAACAGACCGGCCGCGCCGAGGGCCACCGCGCCGCCGAGCCAGCCGGGCTGCTCGGATGTCACGATCACGACAAGGCCGAGCAGCAGCAGCACGCCGGCCACGATCAGACCGGTCAGCCGGGTCGCGAACGGGCTCCAGGCCACCCCGCGCCGTCGGGCGCCGTCGGCGACGGCCTCCATCAGGTCGTCGTACGCCAGTTCCGGCCATTCGGTACGCCGCGGCACCAGGTGCAGCGTCTCACCGTCGCGGACGTTCTGGGCGGCGAGCGTACGGGTCAGATCGATAGCGCTGCCGTCGCTGCGCCGCAGTATCCAACCACCGTGGCTGGTGCCGTCCGATGGTTCCTCGTCGGCCTGCCGCAGCACGGCGGGTAGCAGCCCGACGAGCGGCAGGTGCTCGGGCAGGGCGAGGTCCAACCGTCGGTTGGGTGCGACGACGGCGATGCGCGCGAGTCCGGTTCCGGCCTGGGTGACCACTGACGACCCCTCGGTACGAGGAGCGGGCCGGCGGGCCCGCGGCTGTCCTGACGGGCAAAGGCTACCTACCATGTGCCGGTGACGCGGGGGGCGGTTCACCGCGGCGCACCAGACCCAGGAGAGACGACGGAGGTCTGTCACGTGAGCACGGTGGTCGTCAAGCGACCCGCCCGCCAGCCGGAGCCGGAGTATCCCTCCGGCGAAGTGCTGCTGGACGCGCCGCCCGAGGTGCCCGCACCGAGCGGTAAGGCGTGGGGGCAGATGCTGATGCTGCTGCCGATGCTCGCCGGCTCGTTCGCGATGGCCCTGATGTTCGCCGGTCGGGGCGGGTCGACCCTCGGCTACGTCACAGGTGGCCTCTTCGGACTCTCGGCCATCGGGATGCTCGGGTCGCAGCTGACCAACAACTCGGGCGGACCGGGCAAGCAGGAGATGCTGCAGAAGCGCCGCGAGTACATGACGCACCTGTCCCGTCAGCGGCGCCGCGTACTCAAGACGATCCGTAAGCAACGGGAGGCGGCCTTCTACCGGCACCCGGACCCGGACGTCCTCTGGTCCCTCCCGCTCGGTCCCCGGCTGTGGGAGCGCCGTCGCGGCGATGTGGATTTCGCCACCGTACGCATCGGTCTCGGGCCGCAGGAGCTGGCGACTCCGCTGGTGCCGCCACCGGCCACCTCGCTGGAGAAGCTGGAGCCGATGTGCGCGCTCGCGCTGCGCCGGTTCCTCACCACCTACGGCGAGGTGCCGGACCTGCCGGTGACCATGGCCCTGAACGGATTCGCCCGGGTGCATCTGCGCGGTGACGTCGACGCCGCCCGGGGCATGGTCCGGGCGGTGCTCGCCCAGGCGACAGCGTTCCACGCGCCCGACGACATGCTCGTCGCGATCTGCGCGGCGCCGGACCGGCGGGCCGACTGGGAGTGGACGAAGTGGCTGCCGCACGCCCTGCACCCGTCGCGCACCGACGCGCTCGGCCAGTTGCGTCTGGTGGCGCCCTCGGTCACCGGCCTGGAGGCGATGCTCGACGACGTGCTGGCCAGTCGGCCGCGGTTCAACGCCAGTGGCGGTACGCCCCAGGTCGCCGGGCCGCATGTGCTTGTGGTCATCGACGGCGGCGACACCGCCGGTTCGGACCACCTGATGACCGAGGGCGGGGTTGAGGGCGTCACCCTGCTCGACCTGTCCACTCCAGCGCCGCGCCTGCTGGATCGGGCGCGCCTGGTGCTCGAGGTCACCGCGGAACGTCGGCTGCACAGCGTGACGGTGGATGGTCAGGCCGAGATCGGCCGGGCCGACGACTGCCGGGTCGCCGAGCTGGAGGCGTTGGCCATGCAACTGGCCCCGCTACGCCTGTCCGCCGCCTCCCGGGGTGGCGGCGACACTCCGCTGACCACCGAGCTGGGGCTGGCCGAGTTGCTCGACATCGGCGATCCGTACGAGTTCGACGTCGACCGGGCATGGCAGCCACGCCCCAACCGCGACAAGCTGCGGGTGCCGATCGGGGTGGGTGCCGACGGCGGGCCGGTGGAGCTGGACCTCAAGGAGTCGGCGCAGGACGGGATGGGCCCGCACGGGCTGCTCATCGGCGCTACCGGTTCCGGCAAGTCCGAGCTGCTGCGCACCCTGGTGCTGGCGTTGGCGGCCACGCACTCCTCGGAGAGCCTCAACTTCGTGCTCGTCGACTTCAAGGGTGGCGCCACCTTCACCCGGCTGGACGGCCTGCCGCACACCAGCGCGGTGATCACCAACCTGGCCGACGAACTGCCCCTGGTCGACCGGATGACCGACTCCATCAACGGCGAGCTGGTCCGTCGGCAGGAGTTGCTCCGCGCGGCCGGCAACTACGCCTCCCAGCGTGACTACGAGAAGGCGCGGGCGGCGGGCGCACCGCTGTCTCCGCTGCCGAGCCTGCTCATCATCTGTGACGAGTTCTCCGAGCTGCTGACCGCGAAGCCCGACTTCATCGACATGTTCGTGCAGATCGGCCGGGTCGGTCGCTCCCTCGGTGTGCACCTGCTGCTGGCGAGCCAGCGCCTGGAGGAGGGCCGGCTGCGGGGACTCGACACCCACCTGTCGTACCGGATCGGTCTGCGGACCTTCTCCGCGATGGAGTCCCGGGTGGTGCTGGGGGCCACCGACGCGTACGAGCTGCCCCGGTCACCGGGTCACGGCTACCTGCGGTTCGGTACCGAGCCGCTGATCCGGTTCAAGGCCGCGTACGTCTCCGGCGTCTATCGGAGCAAGACCGCGGCGGCGGTGGCGGCCGGCGACGGCGAGGACCGGGTCCGCGAGTACACCACCAGCTATGTCGCGCCGCCGGTGAGCCGTGCGCCGAAGGAGGAGATCGCACCGGAGCCCGCCGACGGGGTGGGCGAGAGTGTGCTCGACATCCTGGTCGGCCGACTCGCCGGCCGAGGCAAGCCCGCGCACCAGGTGTGGCTTCCCCCGCTGGCCGAGCCGCCGACGTTGGATCAGCTGCTGCCGCCGATGACCGCCGATCCCGCCCGGGGCATCACCGTCGCGCACGCCGGGCTGCTCGGCGAGTTGCAGGTCGCGGTCGGCATCGTCGACAAGCCTTTCGACCAGCGCCGCGACGTGCTCTGGTTCGACCTGGCCGGGTCGGCCGGCCACGCGGTGATCGTCGGCGGTCCGCAGAGCGGCAAGAGCACCCTGCTCCGGACCGTCGTCACCTCCCTGGCCCTGACCCACACCCCACGCGAGGCCCAGGTCTACTGCCTCGACCTGGGCAGCAGCGCGCTGTCGTCGCTGCGCGACCTGCCCCACGTCGGGTCGGTGGCGACCCGCCTGGACGCCGGCCTGGTCCGGCGTACCGTCGCCGAACTGCAACTGCTGATGGGCGAGCGGGAGCGGCGGTTCGCCGAGCGTGGCGTGGACTCGATGGCCGAGTACCGGCGGGCCCGGCGGCACGGTCAGCATGACGATGACCCGTTCGGCGACGTCTTTCTGATCATCGACGGCTGGGCCACCTTGCGGGCGGAGTTCGAGGACCTGGAACCGACGATCAACGACATCGCCAACCGTGGGTTGTCCTTCGGCATCCATCTGATCGTGACCGCGAGTCGCTGGATGGACCTGCGGCCGGCGGTCCGGGACGTCTTCGGCACCCGGCTGGAGTTGCGGCTGGCCGATGCCAGTGACTCCAACCTGGACCGGCGGGCGGCGATGAACGTCCCGGAGAAGTCACCGGGTCGGGGGATCACCCCGGACGGGCAGCAGTTCCTGGCAGCGCTACCGAGGGCGGACAGCGCACAGGAGGCGGAGAGCCTGTCCGAGGGGGCGCGGAAGCTGGTCACCGATCTGGCCGCCGCCTGGCAGGGGCCGGGAGCGCCGCCGATCCGGCTGCTGCCGCCGGTGGTGCCGTACGGCAGCCTGCCGAGCACCGGCCGGCCGGGTATCCCCATCGGTATCGCCGAGGTGGATCTCCAACCGGTGCATGTGGACTTCGCCGCCGACCCGCACTTCATGCTGTTCGGCGACGGTGAGTCGGGTAAGAGCACCTTCCTGCGTGCGCTGGCGCAGACCATCGTCGACCGCAACGAGCTGACCGAGGCCCGGCTGGTTCTCGTCGATTACCGGCGTAGCCTGCTCGGGGACATCGACACACCGCACCTGATCGGGTACGGCTCGACCGCGCAGGTCACCGAGAGCATCATCTCCGAGGTGGCCGCGGTGATGCGTGACCGGCTGCCACCGCCGGACATCAACGCCGAACGGTTGCGGGCCCGCGACTGGTGGAAGGGTCCCGACCTGTACGTGCTTGTCGACGACTACGACCTGGTGGCGGGTGCCGGCAGCAATCCGCTGACGCCGCTGCTGGAGTTCCTGCCCCAGGCTCGGGACATCGGCCTGCACGTGGTCATCGCCAGGCGTACCGGTGGTGCCAGCCGGGCGCTCTACGAGCCGGTGCTGATGCGGCTTCGGGAGATCAGCACGCCGGGCATCGTGATGTCCGGCAACCGCGACGAGGGGGTGCTGCTCGGCACCGTCCGGCCGGGACCGCTGCCACCGGGCCGGGGTTGGCTGGTGTCCCGACGGGGCGGTACCCGGTTGGTGCAGTTGGTGCATCTTCCGCCGCGCTCCTGAGCCCGGTACGGGGTTGCCCGATCAGGCTACTGTCGGCCAGAGTGGACTTACAGTGCGCGGCTGCAGGAACCCCGACATGTCGGAGGAGGAGGCAGCCGCGCCGGCATCGTGTGAGCGAACGGGGGAGGGAACATGGGCGACGAGTGGCTCGTCGACGAACAGATCGACGTCGACATCCAGCAGCTGAAGGATTTCGCGCTGGCCATCCAGAAGGAAATGGAAACCAACTTCCAGCCCAGCTTCGACAACGGCCTGCGCCCCATGCTCACGGTGCAGGCACCGTTCGGCGGAGGCGGGCTCAAGGAGGCGGCGTTCTTCCGGGGCCGGCACGACGAGAGCCGGATGGCCATCTCCAACCTGATGGGCGACGTGATGAAGGGACTCACCGCCCTGAGCGTGGCCGCCATGTCCATCTCGGCGGAGTACCTGACCGGTGACGCGCTGGCCCAGGCCACGAACGAGGACGTCTACAACGCCTTTTCCGCCGTCGGTGGTCAGGACACTCTCGGCGGCCGATGGCAGGAGGGCGCGGAGAACCCAGCGGACTCGGTGCCGGAGGCGGCACGGAACCCGGAGCCGATGAATCCCTACTACGGCATGGACTCCTGCCCGACCGGTGGGCAGAGCGAGGAGACCCCGGAGTGGGCGCAGGCGCAGGTCGTCGGTGAAGGGTCAGGCAGTTACGTGATCCACGGTGACGGCGAACGCATGCACGGCGAAGATCTCCGGCTGAACCAGTCGGATCTCCGGTGACGGTGTCCGGGGCGAGGGCCTGAGGAGCGGGGATGAGCGAGGACTACTACGGCTGGCAGCCGGTCAGCTACCCGATGTACGCCGGGGTGACGGACGACTACGCGGCCGAGCGGGCCGCCGGGGCCACGCCGTACGAGCCCACGGCCTGGGACTCGGTGAACATCGAGCAGATGTGGGAGTACGTCCGCAAGGAGAGTGACGAGCGGACGACAGCGCTCGCCGACATGTGGCGGCGAGCGGCGAGCCTGCTGCAGACCACTCGGGACAACCTCAAACGCCACGCCGACTCCCTGGACGCCCGCTGGCAGTCGCCCGCGGCGCGGGTCTTCATGTCCCGCGTGGGTGCCACGCTGCACTCGCTCGACGAGTGGAAGGAGGTGGCCAGCAACAACGCCACCGGCCTGGACCAGCTCGCCAGCAAGATCGGGACTGCGCAGCGAGAGATGAAGACGCTCTGGGAGGAGTACCGGGCCGCGCAGATCCGGGAGGGGGAGCGCCGGACCAGTGACGAGGGCTTCCAGCCGGTCGACCTCGTCGACTGGGTCCCCGGCGTCACCGGCAACGACGCCAGGTCGTACGAGGACGTGCAGAACGAGTACCACCAGCGCGCCAAGAACATCACCAAGCCGCTGGCGGACCTCTACATCGACGTCTACATCTCCAACATCTCCCGGGGTGGGAAGTTCAAGGGCCCGACGGACGCGGTCATCACCAGTCCGTCCGGCGTGCCCGGCCCGGGCGCTCCGGGAGCGCCCCCGCCCGGCGCACCCGTGAACGGTGCCCCTCCGAACCGTCCGGGCATGCCCAACCGGCCGGACCTGCCGAATCAACCCGGCGCGGGGGACGGGCCGGCCGGGTCGGCACCGCCACCGCCACCCGGCCTTCCGGAGGGCGTCGGTCTCGCCGGTGGCGCCGCCGCGCCGGTCGCCCCACCACCACCGACCGCACCGCCGGTGACCACCGCACCCAACGCCCCGGTGACGCCCGGTCCGGTGGTGCCGCCGGTGGCCCCACCTGGGCCGCGACCGGGCAACCCCGGCCTGGCCACACCGAACTCGGCGCGACCCAACGCACCACGGACCACCCTGCCGGGTGCGGGCGGTGGCCGTGGGCCGGGGCCCAACCGGCCCACGCTGCCCGGTGCCGGCGGTCCGGGCAGCGGGTCCGGGGCACCGGGAGGTGGCCGGCGGGGTGCCGCGCCGAACCGCCCGACCCTGCCCGGCAACACCGGCAGCGGTGCCCCTGGCGGTGGCCGGGGCCGGCCGGGTCTGGGGGGACGACCTGGTGCTTCGACCACCCCACCACCGTCGAGCCCGCGCCTGCCCGGCTCCACCGCCCGCCCCAGCCAGCGCGGCGCCGCCCCTGGGCGTCCCGCCGCACCTCCGCCGAGTCTCGGCGGTCAGCGCGGTGCCGCTCCGGGCACGCCGCCCAAGGCCGGTTCGCCGCTGAGCGGCAAGCCCACAACGGGCAAGCCGGTGACCGGCGGGAGCACCGCCGGCGCCCGGCCCGATCTGAGCGGACGCGCCGGAGCGGGCACCGGCCGACCCGCGCCGACCACCGGGCCGGCTCCCTCGCTGGGTGGTCGACGCGGTGGCCCGACCGCCCCGGCTCCGCGTAAGGGTGCGCCGCGCGACGGCGACCAGGAGACCTGGGAGTACGGCGACGGTGACGACGAACTCTGGGTCACCGATTCGTCAGCCGTCGGCGTCGTGGAGGCCCCGACGGAGCACCGCCCCCGGGAGCAGGGCAGAGCCCTCGGCCAGAGCTGACCGCGTGCGGGCCGGTCACCCAACCCTGGGTGGCCGGCCCGTACCATGCAGTGACCGCCCAACCCGGCCGTCCCGGCTATGACCCACAGAGGAAGGTAGACGGGCATGCGTGTCCTCGCCCGAGCGGTAGCCATCCTGGGGATCTCCGCCGCAAGTGTCCTGGCGCCTCTGGGGCTGCCTGCGGCACCCGCACTCGCCGATTCCATAAGGGACGACTCCTGGCACCTGAAGGCCCTGGAGATACCTGAGATGCACAAGATCACTCAGGGTGAGGGTGTCGTGGTGGCGGTGATCGACACCGGGGTGGACGCGAAGCACCAGGACCTTCGGGACAACGTCCTGCCCGGGGTCGACTTCTACGACGACGATGCCAAGGGCCGGGTCGACCGAGCGAGCCACGGCACCGCCATGGCCTCGCTGATCGCCGGTCACGGTCACGGGCCGGGCAACCGCGACGGTGTGCTCGGCATCGCCCCGAAGGCCAAGATCCTCCCGGTGACCATCAAGAGCGAGCGGAGCTCGCTGATCCAGCCGACCGCCATCGCCGCGGGAATCAACTGGGCGGTCGACCACGGCGCCGACATCATAAACGTCTCGCTGTCCAGCAGCTTCAACGAAGAGTTGAACCGGGCCGTGGAACGGGCCTACCAGCGCAACGTGATCGTCGTCGCCGGTGTCGGCAATCGTAAGGATTCGATCATCGCCAGCCCGGCCTCGCACCGGAGCGCCATGGCTGTCAACGGCACCGACCGCAACGGCAGGATCAGCAAGGAGGCCGCCCTACCGGCCGAACAGGTCGACATCGCCGCGCCGGGCGAGGACATCGTCCACGCCGTCCCCGGCAACAGGTACCACGCCGGGCTCGGCAGCAGTAACAGCACGGCCCTCGTCTCCGGCGCGCTGGCGTTGGTGAAGGCCGAGTATCCGGACCTGAACGGCTACGAGATGTTCCAGCGCCTGCTGGAGACCACTCGCGACGAGGGCGAGCCCGGCCACGACCTGCACTACGGGTGGGGCGCCCTCGACATCCGGCAGGCGTTGACTGGTGAACCGGACGGCCGGGGTACCCGCCGCACCGAGGCCGCACCTGACGATTTTCGTCTGGAGCCGTGGCAGGCCGACCCCCGCGAGCGCGAGGACGGCATCCTGGTCTTCGTGTGGGCTGTGATCATCGCAGTGCTCCTGCTCATCGTCGGCGGGACCGTCGGCACCGTCATGCTGCTACGGGGCCGCGCACGCCAACGTCAGACGGAGTGGGCCGAAGATGATCCGCCGGAGGAGATGTCGGCAGTTCCCGGATCTGTTGCGTCGGCGGCAGGAGGCCCGGCCACGCCCACCGGCAGCACAGGTCAGCCCGCAGACCGGACCGACGACGCGGTCTGGCGACGCCCGCCCGGCTGACCCCACCGCCCCGAGGAGGCATCCATGTCGTCCGCCGCGCCAGCCGGCGAGTCCCCGAACCTCGGCCCGGCCCCGGGTACGCCTCTCGGCCGACCCGGCCCGGCGGCACGCCGTCGACCTCTCGTCGTCACCCTCGCCGTCCTGCTGATGGTGCCCTCGATCGTCATCTGGCTGATCGCCGGGATCGCCTTCTTCCGCGCCATGCTGCGGGCCGAGGGCGATGGGCTGGGCAAGTTCCTGGTGGTGGGCATCGGTGCGGGCGTACTGGCGATCGCGTTGCTTGTGGCGCTGCTCGCCGCCCTCGGGATCCTGATGGCCTGGACCGGCGACAACCCGGCGGGGCTGGCCGTGCCGGCCGGGTTCACCTTCGGGCTCTTCGTCGTCGTCATCGTCACGCTGCTGGCGCAGGGCAAGCTCAGCTACCACCCGACGATGGTCACGCCGTTGGTCGTGGGTGGGCTGGCCGGTGTCTCGCTCGGGCTGATCAAGAGTCCGCAAGCGCGGGCCTGGTTCGCCGGTCGAGGTCGCTGACCGACCGCGAACGCGGCGTCGTGCCCACCCGGGGCGGCCGTCAAAAGATTCTTTGACCCGCTACCGCTCACCGGCAGCCGGCCGGTCAGGCCGGGGACCAGCGGCGGCCGGTGGCGTCGAAGCGGGCCAGTAGCTCGTCGCGGCCGTCCGCGTGCAGGCAGTGCAGCTCGGTGCCGTCAGGTACGACAAGCGACTCCATCCGTGGCTGCCCCTGCCCCCACGCTTCGGGTGTCGCCTCGCCGGGAGGCCAACGCAGCACAGCCACCCACTCGTCGGACTCCTCGAAGGGTGAGCCCTCGCCGAGCAGCCCCAACCGTCGGTACAGCCGCGTCGGTGTGTCGCGTCCCGGTCCGTGCCAGGCGTGCACCAGCCCGGCCGCCCGGTCGTACCCGTCGTCCAGGTAGGACGTCAGGTAGCGGTGCGGGATGACCAGTTGCAGGAGCAGCGGCGCGGCGGGGTCGGGCCCGTCGTCGTCGGTGGATTCCGGTGCCGGACGGTGCACCGGTACGCCCACCGTCGACGGGTCGGCGTACCTGGCCGTGTCGCGGCGCAGTTGCTCCTGCTCAGCCGCCTCGCTGATCACCTGTCGCAGCTCGCCGAGCCAGTCCCGCAACGTCAGCAACGCCTCGCCGGGAAGCGCCGCCGCCAGCGGCGTCTCCGGGTTGAGCAGCAGCTGCCAGGAGAGGTCCGGCCAGTGGTCGGTGAGCTGAAGACTGCTGACCACCACCAGGTCACGATCGCCGAGCGCCTGTCGCAGGCGGGCTTCCGAGCTGAACACGGGCAGGCTGGCCCGGCCCCGCTCGTCGGGGAAGGTCCACCATGGAAACTCCGGATCGGACAGGTCACGCGTCGCCGAACCCGCCGGATCGACCGGCAGCACCAGCTCGGCCCGGAGCAGGGCGGACATCAGGGCGTTCGGGTCCTGCCGCCGGACGGCCTCGCGGAGCGGCCGCTCGGCCTCCACCACCGGCGCGGTCAGGGCCCGAAGCTCCTCGGCGGTCAGTCGGATGCCGATCGGCAGGCCGGCGTTGATCGCCAGCAACCATTCGTCGTCGGGCCACTCGACAGCGATGTCGACAAGACCCGACACCTGGTAACTCACCGATCGGCCGGGCATCCCCGCGGCGATGGCCGCCGGTGAGGTGTACCCGAGCACGTGGGTGACGCCCTCGTGCTGGGCGGTCGGCCACGCCATCGGCTCCCGTCCGGCCGCCGCAGCCGGCGACACGGGCAGCAGCAGCGGACCGGCGACCAGCTCGGTGAGGAATCCTTCCCGGTCGTCGGCCTCGACGGCGGTCAGCAACGCCCGCTCAGCGGCCGTGGTCGGCTGCCAGCCGGTCACCAGGTGCCGTCCGCGCGTACCCGTGCTGGTCGACGGCCCAGCACCAGCGTGGTGAGTGCCTCGTCGAGATCGGCGCCGAGGAACCAGTCACCCGTGTGGTCCAGCACGAACACCCGGCCATGCTCGTCGAGAGCCAGGATGCCGGTGCCGTCGCCCTCCTCGCCCAGCGGGCTCAGCGGCGCGCCGATCGCCTCGGCCAGCTCGGCGAGGGTCTCCACCGAGTGCCGTACCAGGAACGGATCGAGATGGAAGTCGCTCGGTGCGAGCTGCTCGCCCTCGCCCTGCGGTCGCACCCGCAGCCCACCGAACTCGGCGTACGCCTCGATCGCCCGGGCGGTGACGGTGTGCTGACGGCCGCCGGGCGTGGCGTGCGCGGCGATCCGCAGCCCCCACTCACGGCCCCGACTCTCGTCGACGCGGTCGGGCGACCACCCGGCGGCGGCGAGGGTCTGCGCCACCAGGGGCGGAAAGCGTTCGCTCATGCCAGCGCCTCCACACCGAACCAGTCCAGCAGGGCGGCACAGGAGCGGCAGGGCGGTTGAACCTCGCCGTGGCGCGGGTCACCCTCCTCGCGTACCCGGGTCACCCGGATCTTCGCGCCCCAGAGCAGGGCGCGGGACCGGGCGGCGTCGAGCGGCGGCCCCCCGGCCTCGGCGGCGTAGAGCCGGTCGGAGATCAGCACCGCCTCGGCGCACCAGCCGGTGTAGCGCTCACGCTGCTCGGCGGGGAGCCCGTGCAGGAAACGCCGCACCACCGGATGCAGGTCGGGGGCCAGATCGCCACGTACCGAGGTGTGCGTGTGGACGGTGCCGTCGGCCAGTAGGGCACCGGCCGCCAGCGGCAGCATCCGTGGCTGCGCCATCCGTCCTCCCGCACGTCGAAAGGGGACCATCGGCGAGGGTTTCGCCAGCCCCGCACGCGAGCCTAACCGTCGTCGCCCGTCCGGCGGGTGGTGCGTCGGGGTACCACTGGCATCGAGGGGCTCACACCACCTCGACCGCCTGGGATATCGTCGGTCCAGCCCCCTCTTCGCCGTCCAGAGCCGGAGCCATGACGCGCACCCTTCTCGTCTCCCCGGATCAGCCCGGTGCCTACCCGTCCATCGGGGAGGCGCTGGCGGTGGCCAGCGACGACACGGTCGTCTCGGTCAGCCCCGGCACCTACCACGAGGCCCTGTTCGTCAACGACCGTGGTGTCAGCGTGGTCGCGGCACAGGGCCCGGGAACGGTCACCATCGACGCATCCTCCGGGACGTACCCGACGGTGTCCTGCAACTCGGGCCGGCTGGAGCTGCGCGACCTGACCCTCAAGGCGGGTGACGCGCCGGTCGTGGTGGCGGACCGGGCGAAGATCACCATGACCGGCTGCGAGTTGAGCGCCGGCTTCGGCGCGGCGATCCAGATCGCCGGCCGCTCGGAGTTCACGCTGAGCCGCTGCCGGGTGACCGGCGGGCGGTACGGCCTGGTGGTGGAGGACTCCGACGGCAGCGTCGAGGGCTGCGAGTTCACCGACCTCAGCGAGGACGGCATCATCGTCCGGATCGGCGCGGCCCCGACCATCCGCACCAGCACGGTGACCCGCTGCGGCAACCGTGGCATCTACGTCTACCAGTACGGTCGGCCCACCATCGAGACCTGCGACATCTCCCAGACCGGGCAGGCCGGCGTGGCGGTGGTCCACCAGAGCGCTCCGGTGCTGCGTCGCTGCCGGATCCGCGACACCCGCGGCCCGGCGGTCTCCTTCGCCCGCGGATGCCGAGGCACCGTCGAGGAGTGCACCACGGAGAACACAGGCGATCCGGCGATCGAGATCGCCGAGGGTGCCGAGCCGACGATCGTCGAGGGCACCGTCAACCGGAAGGCCGCCTTCGGTGCCGACGCCGCCCGCGCCACCACCGGTCAGGACGCCGCCCGGGTGGAGAAGCTGCTGGCCGAGCTGGCGGCGATGGTCGGCCTGGAGTCGGTGAAGGACGAGGTCCGCGCCCTCATCGACGAGATCCAGGTCAACGAGTGGCGACGCAGCGCCGGGCTGCCCGTCGGCGCGGTCAGCCACCACCTGATCTTCGCGGGTGCCCCCGGTACCGGTAAGACCACTGTGGCACGCATCTACGGTGACCTGCTGGCGGCGTTGGGCGCACTACCCGGCGGAGCCTTCCGCGAGGTCTCCCGACGTGACCTGGTCGGCCAGTACATCGGCCATACCGCCGAGAAGACCGCTGCGGCGTTCGAGCTGGCGCGGGGCGGCGTGCTCTTCATCGACGAGGCGTACACGCTGTCCCGGTCGTCGGGCACCGGCGGCGACTTCGGCCAGGAGGCCATCGACACGCTTGTCAAGTTGATGGAGGACCACCGCGACGAGATCGCGGTGATCGCGGCCGGTTACACCGGCGAGATGCTGCAGTTCCTCGATGCCAACCCTGGTCTGGCCTCCCGCTTCGCCAAGACTGTGGAGTTCGGCAACTACTCACCGGAGCAGTTGGTGGTCATCGTGGAGCGGATGGCCGGCGGCGACGAGTATCTGCTCGCCGACGGCGTCTCCGAGGTGCTCCGCGAGCACTTCGGAGCCATCGAACGGGACCAGAACTTCGGCAACGCCCGCGAGGCACGCAAGCTCTTCGAGGGCGTCCGCAAGACGCAGGCGCAGCGGTTGCGGCAGTCCGGCCAACGCCCGAGCCTCGACGAGTTGCGGACCGTGACCGTGGCCGACGTCCGCGCCGCGATCGGGCGATGACGATGCCGCGCCGGTCAGGGAGGGACGTGCGGTGACGCATCCGGGTGCGGCCCAGCCGGGCGAGCCGGGTTGGCAGCATCACCCGGGGGCGGCGGCACCGCCGCCACAGCAGCGCGCGACGCAGCCCCAGCAGCAGGGTGCGGCACCGGCGCCGACACTCGGCGGGGCCGGCCCGGGCCACACCTGGGCGACGCAGCGCGGGCAGGGGCGGGCGACCGTCGGCACCGCGTACACCAGTCAGGCCGCCGCGGCGTCGGCCGCCGTTACCGCGCCCGCCGCCCGGGCACCGCAGAGCCGCGTCGTCCCGCAGGCCACGGCCGCACCGGCACGACAGCCCGTCGCCGAGGTCGCGGCCGCGGCGGCCGAGGCCGTTCCGGTGGTACGCCCACACCGGCGGCAGCCCCGCGTCGCTGGGATCCACCTGGCCCAACTCGTGGCCTGGCAGGCTGGCGCGGCGGCGGTGCTGGCGGCCAGCCCGCACGGCATGCCGCTGACCGTCGCCGTGGCCGCCGTCACGGTGCTGCTGCTCTCCCCCACTGTGGTGCGCCACCGGGGCCGCTGGCTGCACCAGTGGCTGGCCGTGTGGTGGTCGTACCGGGGGCGGAGCCGACAGCTGATCGATGTCGGCTCCGACAGCCCCTGGCAGCTGCTCAGCCACCTGGAGCGCACCGTCGAGCTGGATCAGGTCGAGATCGACGACCAGCCGGCCGTGCTGCTGACCCACCGGGGCGGGCTCAGCGCCGTGCTGGAGGTCGACCCGACCGAGGGCGCGCTGCTCATGGGCGCACCGCAGGCCCTGCCGTCGCCTGTGGCGTTGCTGCCGGCCGCCGACCCGAAGACACCTGTGGTGACGGTCCAGGTGCTGATCCAGGTGACCCCGGCGCCACGCGCCCGCGCGGCGGCGGTCGACCGTGCGTACCGCGAACTGACGAACGGTGGTGTCCCGGCCAGCCGGCAGGCGTGGGTGGTGCTCCACGCTCCGCGTACCCCTGATTTCCACGCCGACCGCGACCTGCGGCCGGCCCTCACCGCGGCGATCCGCCGGACCCGACGGCAGCTCCGGCAGGAACGGGCGACGGCCCGCCTGCTCAATCGCGACGAGGTGCTCACCGCGGTCGCCCAGCTGACCCATCTCACGGGCGGCGTGGTGGGCACCGACCGGCCGTTGGCCCGGGAAGGCTGGCGCAGCATGTCGGTGCAGGGCGTCCCGCAGAGCTGTCATCGGTTGCTCGCCTGGCCCAGCCGGGCCTGGGAACTGGACCCGCTGCTGCGCGGGCTGCCGGCCGCGGCCGGTGTGGTGTCCATTTCGGTGGCTCGGGAGAGTGGTCGACCGGGTGACGACGACGCCCTGGTGGAGGTGGCGTTCCGGCTCATCGGTGCCGACCCGGCCGCGCTGGCCGCCGCCGATCAGGCCCTCGACCAGGCGATCCGCGATCACGGGGGTCGCCTGCAGCGACTCGACGGTGAGCACGCCCACGGCGTGGCCGCCACCCTGCCGTTGGGAGGCTTCCTACGGTGAACAGCGTCTCCTTTCCCGGTAGCCGGATGGGGCTGCACGTAGCGGACGGTGCCGCAGTCGCCGGTCTACGACTTGTGGCCGGTGGCGGCGGGCTGGTCGTCGGCCGCAACCGTCAGCAGGAGCCGGTGGGGTTGCGGGTGTTCCGGGCCGAGCCGACCCGGCTGATGCTTACCGGCGGCGTACGCGCGGCTGAACTGCTCGCCTTCCGGTCCCTGGCGTTGGGCGCCCGGCTGTTCATTCAGACCGCCCGGGAGCAGGAGTGGGACGCCTTCCTGAGGCGCTGCGTGATCGGTCGGGAGATCGCCTCGTTCCTGCCGCCAGGTGTCGCTCCTCCGGTGCCGGCCACGCCTACCGAACCCCAGCTCGTGGTGATCGACACCGGCCCGGTGACCGGGCCGGACACCAATCTCAGCGCACCCTGGCGGGCCACCCTGGTGATCCGCGACGATCTGGCCGGGTGGGATGTCGAGGTGCTGGTACGCAGCGACATCGTGGTGCTTCAGCGGCTCACCGAGGCCGAGGCGGCCACCGCCGCGAACGCCCTCGGTCTGGCCAGCGTGCAGAGCTGGTTCACCCAGTTGCATCCGGAGATGGTCGGTCTGATCACCAAGGGCCGGGTGCAGTGGGTGATGCTCAGCATGACCGGCACCGAACGCCAGCTGATCGGCCCGGTCGCCCGGGGCGGCTGACCGCGACCGCTGCTCAGTCGGCGGTCAGTGCTCTGGCCAGGATCCGGGCGAACCGGGGCAGAAGCTCGGTGTCCGGCAGGTGATCCGGGTTGATTTCGGTGACCGAGAGCCCTGCAAAACGCGGGCTGGCCACGAGGGTGGCGAGCGTGGTCGACGCCTCCTCCAGGGTGAGCCCGGCCGGCTCGGGCACATCGGCAAGCGGGGCCTCGACGAAATTGAGTACGTCGACGTCGAAGTGGACCACGAACGACCCGGCGGCGGCCTCGGCGGCAGCCCGCGCCCGCTGGGCAGCCGCGACCGGATCATCATGCACCTCGCTCGCCGGCACGTACGCGATGCCGAGCGCGGCCACCAGGTCGTACTCGTGGTCGCCGGGGGGAAGTGAGTCGCCGTAGACGACCACTCGCTCAGGGGTCAGCAGCGGCACCACCCCGCCGACCGCGGCGACCTCGGGCAGTGTCCCCGGCAACCCGAGCAGGTGTGCCAGACCCATCGCGTCCAGGTTGCCGTTCTGCCTGGTCAGCGGCGTGTATAGATCCGGTCCCCCGTCGACGTAGACGAGCGCCACAGGTGAGCCCGCGCGCTCGTGGCCGGCTACCAGGCCCAGTGTCACGGTGCAGTCGCCACCGAGGACCAGCGGTGCGCGACCTCGGCGTACCGACGCCTCGACCCGGTGCGCGACGTCCGTCGCGACCCGGCGCACCTCGGCGGCGTTCTGGCCGTCGGGTCGGGCCGGGTCGGGCCGCCATCGGAACGGCCGCACGTCACCCGTGTCGTCGACCTCGACGGCCTGCCGCAGCAGTTCCACCAGGCCGGCTTCGCGGAGAGCGGCAGGTGCCTGCTCCACCCCGGGAGTGTGCGCCCCGGCGCTCGACGGGGCCCCGATGACGTCCCAGAGCACGACCATGCCCTCATCATCACCCAGCGCTACGACAGCGGGGTGGCCGGCGGCTCAGATCCCGGTCATTGCCGCATTGGTACACCCGGCGGCTCCCCCCTGGACACCGGTGCCGCTTATCCTCCGACGGTCTACTCCCTTCGGAGGCCGCATACATGCAGCGCACAAGAAGTACACGACTACTCACAATCCCGGGCGTACTGGTCACCGCCACCACGCTCATCCTCTCCAGCGGCACCACCGCCTTCGCGGACCCGGTGCCGACGACGCCGTTCATCAGTGAGATCCACTACGACAACGTCGGCACGGACACCGGTGAGGCGATCGAGATCGAGGCCCCCGTCGGCTTCGACCTGACCGGCTGGCAGATCATCCTCTACAACGGCGCCAACGGCTCGGCGTACGGCACCAGGACGTTGAGTGGTGCGGTGCCGGCCGCCGGTGTGGTCGTCGAGTCGTACCCGACCGACGGCATCCAGAACGGGGCACCCGACGGCGTCGCGCTCGTCGCGCCCGGTGGTGACGTCGCCGAGTTCCTGACCTACGAGGGCACCTTCACCGCGGTGGGCGGGGCGGCGAACGGCCGGACCGGTGTCGACATCGGCGTGCAGGAGACCGCGTCCACCCCGGCGGGCCACTCGCTCCAGAAGATCGAGGGGAGCTGGCAGGCAGCGGCCCCGAACACCTTCGGGGTCCGCAACGCCGCGTCGGACCCCGACCCTGATCCGACCGGCTGCACCGTCACCGTCGACCACACGATCGCCGAGGTGCAGGGCAGCGGTGCCGCCACGCCTGTGGCCGGCAGCCGGGTGACAGTGGAGGGCATCGTCACCGCCGACCACCGCACCGGTGGTTACAACGGCGTGTACGTGCAGACGGCCGGCAGCGGTGCGGAGCGACAGGTCGCCGCCGGAACCGCCTCGGACGGCATCTTCGTGTACCTCACCACGAACACCGCGAACCACCCGACTGTCGCGATCGGCGACCGGGTACGGGTCAGCGGCACGGCGAGCGAGTTCAACGGTCTCACCCAGCTGACCATCGCGGCCCGGACCGACGTCCAGGTCTGTGCGCAGGGCGCACCGCTGCCGACGCCGGTCCCGGTCGAGTTCCCGCTGGACGAGGCGGCTCGCGAGTCGGTCGAGTCGATGCTGGTGGCGCCGGTCGGCGCGTACGCCGTCTCCGAGGTGTACAACACCAACAGGTACGGCGAGGTGGCGATCTCCGCCGGTGACCAGCCGGCCCGGACGCCCACCGACGTGGCCCGTCCCGGCTCGGACACCGCCCAGGCGCTGGCTGCCGAGAACAAGCTGCGTCGCCTGCTCGTGGATGACGGCCGGACGACGAACCTGGCCACCGCCGGGCTGCTGCCGCCGTACGTCTCGCCGACCAGCCCGCTGCGGGTCGGTGACTCGGTGGAGGCGTTCGGTCCGTCGGTGCTCTCGTACGGCTTCAACGAGTGGCGCCTGCAGCCCACCCGCCCGGTCGACGCGGACACCTCGCCGGCCGACCGGACCACATTCAAGACCACGAACCCGCGTACCGCCGGCCCCGTCGACGTCGGTGGCGACCTGCGGGTGGCCAGCTTCAACGTGCTGAACTACTTCGTCCACTTCGGTGGCGACGCCCGGGGTGCCGCCGACGAGGCGGCGCTGGCCAAGCAGGAGGCGAAGATCGTTTCGGCGATCAGTGCGCTGAACGCCGACGTGGTGGCGCTGGAGGAGATCGAGAACTCGGTCCGGTTCGACACCGAGGACCCGCAGCAGGCACTCAAGCGCCTGGTCGCCGCCCTGAACAGCGAGGACGGCGCGGGCACCTGGGACTACGTCCGTACTCCGGCCGACCTGCCCGGCGCGGCCGAGCAGGATGTCATCACCACCGCGATCATCTTCAAGCCGGCCAAGGCGCAGCCGAAGGGCCCGTCGCGGTCGGTGAACGACGAGACCGTGTGGTTCAACGCCCGCGAGCCCATCGCGCAGACGTTCACCGCCGGCTCGGTGGACTTCATCGTGGTGGCCAACCACTTCAAGTCCAAGAGCGGTGCCGGCACCGGCGACAACGCCGACGCCGGGGACGGCCAGGGCGGTTGGAACGGCGACCGGGTCCGGCAGGCCACCGCGCTGGCGACCTTCGTGGACCAGGTCAAGGCGGCCAGCGGCACCGACAACGTGCTGCTGCTGGGTGACTTCAACGCGTACACCCAGGAGGACCCGATGCAGGTCCTCTACGGCAGGGACTACCGCAACCTCAACGACACCGGGAAGACCAGCTACGTCTTCAACGGCGAGTCCGGCTCGCTCGACCACGCGCTCGCCTCGCCGTCGCTGGCGTCGCGGGTCACCGGGGTCGACGTGTGGCAGATCAACGCGGTCGAGTCGTACGCCTTCCAGTACGACGGCCTGGCCGCGTTCTTCGCCCCGGACCCGTACCGGGCCAGCGACCACAACCCGCTGGTGGTGGGCATCGACACCGGGGCCGCATCCGGTCCGGTGGACCTCCAACTGCTGAGCATCAACGACTTCCACGGCCGGCTGGAGTCACCGGCCACCGTGGGTGGTCAGCCGGTCGGCGGTGCTGCCCAGCTCGCCGGGCTGGTGGGTCAACTGCGGGCGGAGAACCCGAACACCGCGTTCGTCTCCGCCGGTGACAACATCGGCGCCTCCACCTTCATCTCGGCGATCGACGACGACAACCCGACGATCGACGCGTTGAACCAGATGGGTCTGACCACCTCGGCGGTGGGCAACCACGAGTTCGACAAGGGCATGGCGGACCTGACCGGCCGAGTGACCGAGCGGGCCGACTTCCCGCACCTGGGCGCGAACGTGTACCGGGGTGACGAGCGGGCACTGCCGGCGTACTCGGTGCACACCATCGGCGGCGTCCAGGTCGGCTTCGTCGGCGTGGTCACCGAGCAGACCGGCTCGCTCGTCAACCCGGACGGCATCGCCGGGATCACCTTCCGGGAGCCGGTCGCCGAGGCCGACGCCGTGGCACGCCAGCTCAAGGACGGCGACCCGGCCAACGGCGAGGCCGATCTGGTGGTGCTGCTGGCGCACGAGGGTGCCGCGACGGAGAACATCGACTCGCCCGAGGCGTTGGCGAACGACCCGGTCTTCGGCAAGTTCACCCGGGCCGACGCCAGCATCGACGTCATCTTCAGCGGGCACACCCACCAGCCGTACGCCTTCGAGGTGCCGATTCCCGGCACCGACAAGCTGCGGCCGATCGTCCAGGCCGAGGACTACGGCAAGCGCCTGGGCAAGGTCACGCTCACCTTCGACCCGGAGTCGGGGTCGGTGACCTCCGCCGACGCGTCCCTGGTGGATGTCGTCGGTGCTCCGCAGGACCCGGCGGTGGCGGAGATCGTGGCCGCGGCGAAGGTCCGGGCGCAGGAGTTGGGCCAGCGCAAGCTCGGTGAGATCACCGCCGACATCCGGCGGGCCTACACCGACGGCAACGAGGATCGGGGCAAGGAGTCGGCGCTTGGCAACTTCATCGCCGACGTGCAGCTCGCCGGCACCCGTGACGCCGGTCGGGGCGGGGCGCAGATCGCGTTCATGAACCCGGGCGGACTGCGGGCCGACCTGCTGTACGGGGACGACGGCACGGTCACCTACGCCGAGGCCTTCGCCGTCCAGCCGTTCGCCAACGACGTGGTCACCAAGACCTACACCGGGGCGGAGATCAAGCAGGTGCTGGAGCAGCAGTGGCAGCCGGCTGGCGCGTCCCGCCCGGTGCTGTGGCTCGGCGTGTCGGAGGGCTTCAGCTACACCTACGACCCGCAGGCCGCCCAGGGCTCACGGATCACCTCGATGCGGTTGAACGGCACGCCTGTCGATCCGACTGGCAGCTACCGGGTCACGGTGAACTCGTTCCTCGCCGCCGGCGGGGACAACTTCACAGCGCTCGGCGGCGGCACCGACCCGGTGACCACCGGCGACAACGACCTCACCATGCTGGTGAGCTACTTCGCCGCCAACTCGCCGGTGACGGCGGACACCGAGCCGCGATCGTCGATCGGTCAGGGCGGGCCGGAGTGCACCACCACGATCACCGGCAAGCACTCCCGGCCGCTGCTCGTGACCGCCGGCCTGACCTGCGTGGACAACGCCACGATCGCCGGTCCGGTGTCGATCGCCGCGGGGGCGTCCCTGCGGGTGACCGGCGGCACCATCAACGGCCCGGTCTCCGCCACCCGGCCGGTGCTGTTCGAGTTGTCGGGCACGAAGGTCTCCGGTCCGGTCACGGTGGCCGGCGCCACCGGCGATCTGAAGATCAGCAAGGCTCGGATCAACGGGCCGGTGACGCTTGTCGCCAACCTCGGTGGGGTGCGGTTCGACGAGGTCACCGTCAGCGGCCCGGTGAGTGTGACAGGCAACTCCGGCAGCCAGCCGGTGGTCGTCGCCGCGAACACCGTCAGCGGGCCACTGGCCTGCTCGGGCAACACGCCGGCCCCGGTGAACGAGGGTCGGGCGAACACGGTGCGGGGCCCGGCGTCGGGTCAGTGCGCGCGCCTGTGACAGGTAGCTGACAACGCCGGTCCGCGGTCGGAGCAGTCCGACCGCGGACCGGCCCACCTGTCGGTGGAGGTCCCACCCGACTGGGCGTTACATACCCCCCGGGGTATATTCGGAGACAGGTACCGGATCGGGACGGCATCTCCGCACCCCGACCGGGTAAGCCACCCGCTGGAGACGAGCTATCGAGGAGTTGGACATGACGGTGCAGGTGTCGGTCATCACGACGTCGTCCCTCGGCGACCGCAGCTACCTGATCTCCGACGGCCGGGTGGCGGTCGTAGTGGACCCGCAGCGGGACGTCGACCGGGTGCTGTATCTCGCCGGTGCGGCAGGTGTGCGGATCACCCACGTGGTCGAGACGCACCTGCACAACGACTACGTCTCCGGCGGGCTGGATCTGGTCCGGCTCACCGGGGCGCGTTACCTGGTCGCCGCCGCCGACGCTGTCGATTTCGACCGCGTACCGGTTCGCGACGGCGACGTCATCGAGGTGTCGGAGGCGCTGCGGCTGCGGGCCGTGGCCACCCCGGGCCACACCTTCCACCACCTGTCGTACGTGGTCGACGAGGCGATCGAGGGTGACTGGGCACCGGTGGGGGTCTGCACCGGAGGGTCGCTGCTGTTCGGCACCACCGGCCGCACCGACCTCCTCGGTGCGGAGCACGCGCACGAGCTTGCCCGCCGGCAGCACACCTCGGCGAAGCGGCTCGCCGACCTGCTGCCCGACGGGGCGCAGGTGTGGCCGACCCACGGTTTCGGCAGCTTCTGCTCGGCCAGCCAGGCCGACGCCCCGGACTCCACCATCGGTCGGGAGAAGCAGGTGAACCCGGTCTTCCGGTTGGCCGCAACCGAGTTCGTCACCGAGACCCTGGCCGGTCTGGACGCCTATCCGGCGTACTACGCGCACATGGGGGTGGCCAACACCGCAGGCCCGGTGCCGGTGGACCTCAGCCCGGTGGCGCGGGCCGACGCCGCGCACCTGAGGGACCGCATCGCCGCCGGGGAGTGGGTGGTCGACCTGCGGCATCGCAAGGCGTACGCCGTCTCCCACCTGGCCGGCACGGTGAGCCTCGGCCTGGACGGCCCGATGGCGACCTGGCTCGGCTGGCTGATCGACTGGGGCACCCCTGTCACGTTGCTGGCCGAGACGCCCGAGCAGGTCGCCGACGCCCAGCGCGAGTTGGTCCGGATCGGCATCGACAGGCCCGCCGCCCAGGCGACAGGCACTCCCCGCCAATGGGCGGACGGACCCACCGACCTGCGGGAGCTGCTCGTCGCGGACTTCCCGGCGCTGGCCGCCGCGCAGGCCGGGAACCCGCCGGCCGGGCTGCCCGCACCGCAGGTGGTCCTCGACGTGCGGCTGGGCAACGAGTGGCGGAACGGTCATGTCGACGGTGCCGTGCACGTACCGCTGCCCGAGCTGCCCCGCCGGCTGGCCGACATCCCGGACGGCACGGTCTGGGTGCACTGCGGCTCCGGCTACCGGGCCGCCCTCGCCGCCTCTCTGTTGGCCAACGCCGGCCGCGACGTGGTGCTCGTCAACGACCTCTTCGAGCACGCCGAACCGGCAGGCGTACGGCTGGACCGCGCCGGCTGACCGCTCGCCGGCCAGGGTGACCAGCCGGGGCGCGCCGGGCGGCTGCCGATCAACCGGCCGGCGGTTCCGGCGGGCTGATCGGCAGCAGGACACGGAACAGGGTGCTGCCGGGCGTACTCGTCACCCGGATGTCACCGTGGTGCTTGTTGACCACGATCCGGTAGGAGATGTCCAGACCGAGGCCGGTGCCCTCGCCGACCGGCTTGGTGGTGAAGAACGGCTCGAAGATGCGGGGGCGGATCTCGTCCGGAATGCCCGGGCCGGTGTCGGCGACCTCGACGATCAACCAGTCGTCCTGCCGGAGAGTCCGGACGGTCAGCACGCCGTCGCCACCCATCGCGCCGAGCGCGTTGTCGATCAGGTTGCTCCACACCTGGTTCAACTCCGCGGCGTACGCCGGAACGGGTGGCAGGCCCCGGTCGTAGTCGCGGACCAGCCGGACCCCGGCGGAGATCTTCGCCTTGAACATCACAAGCGTGGCGTCGAGCAGCTCGTGCACGTCGACCACCTGGTACGGGGCCCGGTCGAGCTGGGAGTACTGCTTGGCCGCACCGACAAGCGTGGAGATCCGGATGGCGGCGTCCGCGATCTCGCGCATCAGCAGTTCGGTCTCGACCGTGTAGGTCAACCAGCGCACCGCGGCTTCCAGGTCCTCCTCGCCGACCGCCACGCGGACCCGCTCCAGCCAGTCGACGTCCAGCCCTCCACCGACGAGTGTCGACGCCAGCTCCCAGCCGGCGGTCAGGCCCCGGTCGTCCAGCCAGTCGGTCAACTCGTCCTCGGCGTCGCTTGTCGCCAGCGGTGAGAGGGTCGGCGCCTTCGCCACCCGCTCGACAGCCTCCTCCTGAAGGGCCACCAGTGCGTGCAGCCGCCGTCCGTCGAGCCGACCATCGGCGATCATGGCGAGCTTGTGGCGCATCCCGGCGATCCGCTCCCGCAGACTCGTGGTCGCCCGCACCGCCGCGCTCGCCGGATTGTTCAGCTCGTGGGTCAGGCCCGCCGACAGGGAGCCCAGGGCCAGCAGCCGTTCCCGCTCGCCGATGAGCGTCTGGGTGTCCCGCATGCCGATGAACATGCCCTCCAGCAGGTGCATCGCCATCGGAAACCAGGTGCGTACCGCGTGGGCGAACTGCTCCGCCGGCAGCACGAAGAACTCGGCGTCGGTGAGCGCCCACATGCTGTTGCGGTACTGCCGATCGTCACCCAGATACGCCTGGGTGGCGCCGCCGTACACGCCACGCTGGGCGGTACGGCTGATCTCCACCTGGTCGCCGTGCACCGTGCGGCAGAGCCGTACCGTGCCGTCGAGCAGGACGAAGAAGCACTCCGCGGAGTCACCCTCGCCGTAGACCAGGTCACCTTCGTTGCGCCGCTCGACCCGGCCCTGGTCGGCGAGCCAGTTCAACTGCCCCTCGTCGAGCGACTCGAAGAGGAACAGCGTCCGGAGGTCGTCGGCGCCCAGCCGCCGCTGCTGCCCGCCTGCGCCCGGATCTCCGCTTGTCACTGCGCCTCCAGGTACCTGTGCACCAGCGACACGGCCATGGCCCCCTCACCGACGGCGGAGGCCACCCGCTTCACCGAGGCCGCGCGGACGTCACCGGCGGCGAACACCCCGGGCACGCTCGATTCGAGGTGGTACGGCTCGCGGGGCAGCGACCAGCCCGACGGTCGCCGCCCTCCGGTGACCAGGTCCGGTCCGGTGACCACGAAACCCCGCTCGTCGCGGACCAGTGTGCCGTCCAGCCAACCGGTGCGAGGCTCCGCGCCGATGAAGACGAACAGCCACGAAGTCTCCACCTCCCGCTGCTCGCCGGTCCGGGTGTCCCGCAGGGTCAACAGTTGCAGGTGCTCGTCACCGGCGGCACCCGCCACCTCGGTGTGCGGATGCACCACCACCTGGTCGATGCGGCCGAGTTGGTCGATGAGGTACCGCGACATCGACGCGGTCAGGTCCGCGCCCCGGATCAGCAGGTGCACCCGCTGCGCGTAGCGGGAGAAGTAGACAGCCGCCTGGCCCGCCGAGTTGGCCCCGCCCACGATGTAGACATCCTCACCCACACAGCTCGGTGCCTCGCTGGCCGCCGAACCGTAGAAGACGCCCCGGCCGGTGAAGTCGGCCAGGCCGGGCGCACCGAGCATCCGGTACGACACACCGGTGGCCAGCACGACCGAGTGGGCGGCGAGGGTCTGGCCGTCGCTGAACCGCAGCAGCCGCGCCGACCCGGCCTCCGCCAGGCCCACCACCTCCCGGGTGCTGAGCAGCTCCGCGCCGAACTTCAGCGCCTGCCGGCGGGCCCGGTCGGTGAGCTGCGCTCCGGAGACCCCGTCGGGAAAGCCGAGATAGTTCTCGATCCGGCTGCTCTGCCCGGCCTGCCCGCCGGTGGCCAGTCGCTCCACAAGCACGGTGCGCAACCCTTCGGAGGCCCCGTACACGGCGGCACCCAGGCCGGCGGGCCCGCCGCCGACCACCACCAGGTCGTAGAAGTCGGCAGTGGGGTGGACGTCCAGCCCCACCAGCCCGGCCAGCTCCGCCTCCGAGGGGGCCACCAGCGCCTTGCCGTCGGCGGTGACCACCAGCGGGACGTCGGCCGGGGTCACCCCGGCCGCCGTGAGCAGCCGGCCGGCCTCGGGGTCCTCGGTCAGCAGCCACCGGTACGGGACCAGGTTGCGGGCGAGGAAGTCCCTTACCGTGAACGACTCGGCGGACCAGCGGTGCCCGACCACCCGGATCTCGCTGGCCCCGGCGGCCGGGCTGGCCGCCCACGCCTCCAGCAGCGAGTCGACCACCGGGTAGAGCTTCTCCTCCGGCGGGTGCCAGGGTTTGAGCAGGTAGTGATCGAGGTCGACCAGATTGATCGCGTCGATCGCCGCACCGGTGTCCGCGTACGCGGTCAGCAGCACCCGGCGGGCGGCGGGGAACAGGTCCATCGCGGCTTCCAGGAACTCGATGCCGTTCATCTCCGGCATCCGGTAGTCGGCCAACAGCAGCGCCACCTGGTCTCCCCGCAGCTTGACCTCGCGCAGCGCCTCCAACGCCTCCGGCCCGGACGCGGCACGGACCACCCGGTAGCGGTCGCCGTAGCGACGCCGGATGTCCCGTGCGACAGCCCGGGAGACCGCCGGGTCGTCGTCGACGGAGAGGATCACCGGGTTCGCCATGCGCCCATGAAACCACGCTCCTGTTCCGTCGCCGTTGCCGACGACGACCGCCACCGGAGTCGACTACCTGAGCGGGACGGCGGAGCCGGCGTCGCGGCCGTGACAGGTACGGCACGCCGGGCGATCAGGACGGGCCGTCGAGGGCTGCCGGGGCGGCCCGGAAGACGACAGCCACGCTGAACGACACCCCGTCGACCTGGTAGGCGTAGCAACCCGGTCCACTGACCGTCGTGGTGGCCGGCAGGTCGCTCTCCGGATCGCCCAGCACGGCGTAGTGTCCGTCGTCGCGTGGCTCACCCGTGTAGGAGAACGTCACTGTCGCGCTGCCCGGCGCGTCGATCCGGGCCGCCCGTACCAGCACCGGCCCGGTGTAGCCGGAGCCGATCCACCGGACCTTCTTCGTGTATGTGCCGTCCTGTTCCCGGTCCTCGTCGCGTAGTTGCAGGACACCGTCGACGAAGTAATCGGCCACCGGGTACAACGGGCCGGGGCCGAGCACCCGGGACGCCTGGTCGGTGTCGGACCAGGGCCGGGGCTCGGTGACCGGGCAGGCGTCGCCGGGCCCGGCGCTGGGCAGCCGGAGCGGCGGTGCCGGCCAACCTGCGGACGGGGCCCCTGGTACCGGCGAGGCCGAGGTGGCGGCCGGCGGCGACACCGGGGCGGCGTCCGGCGACGCGCCGTCACAGGCCGCCACGCTCGACGCGAGCAGAACGACGGCGCTCATCCGGGCCCACCGCATCATCTCCGCAGTATCGACCGCTTTCGTCGTTTGCGCAGCCCGGTACGGCCCGACGCCGCGGGTGTCCGGTTGCCGCCTCCCGGCACCGGCCCAGAAGGTCGACTACCCGCGTCGCGCCCGCTCCAGCAGTGCCCGGCGCTCGGCCTCACTGTGCACCCGGTCCGCCGCGGCACGGAACAGCGCCGCCGCACGATCGCGGTCGCCGTGTCGGGCGACGAGATCCGCCTCGGCCGCCAGGGTCAACGGATAGCCGTCCAGCCCACCACCGGCGCGGGCCTCGGCGAGCAGGGCCAGCCCGGTTGTCGGCCCGTACGCGTACCCGTGCGCGACGGCCCGGTTCAGTGCGACCACAGGGGTGGGCTGCACCTGCGCGAGCTGGTCGTAGCAGTCGGCGATCCGTCGCCAGTCGGTCCGCTCGGGGCTGGGCGCGGTGGCGTGGCATGCCGCGATCCGGGCCTGCCACGCGTACGGGCCGGACTGGGTCAGCCCGCCGAGCAGGCGGTCGGCCTCGGCGATCGCCGCGTGGTCCCAGCGGGACCGGTCCTGTCGATCGAGCGGCACCAGGCTGCCGTCGCTGTCCCGTCGGGCGGCCCGGCGGGAGTGCTGCAACAGGCAGAGCGCCAGCAACGCCTTCGCCTCCGACTGCTCCGGCATGAGTCGGACCAGCAGCCGGGCCAACCTGATCGCCTCCTCGGCGAAGGCCGGCTCGCCGTCCGCGTCGTATCCCTGGGTGAACAGCAGGTACAACACGCCAAGCACCCCGGGCAGTCGCTCGGTCAGGGCGTCGCCACGCGGTACCCGGTAGGGGATGCCCGCCTCGGCGATCCTCGCCTTGGCCCGGGTCAGCCGCCGGGTCATCGTGGACTCGCTGACCAGAAAGGCCCGCGCGATGTCGGCGGTGGGCACCGCGCAGATCGTCCGGAGGGTCAACGCGATCCTCGCCTGCGGCGCGAGCGCCGGATGGCAGCAGGTGAAGATGAGCCGCAGCCGGTCGTCCACCACCTCTTCGTCAGGTACCGGATCCGCCGTGGCGGCGGTCAGCGCCAGCACCGCCAGGTCACGCAGCTTGCGCCGCTCGACCGACGCCCGCCGCACCACGTCGAGCAGCCGGTTGCGGGCGACAGCCATCAACCAGCCCGCCGGGTTGGTCGGCACCCCGTCGACCGGCCAGCGGTCCAGCGCCCGGGCCAGCGCCTCCTGGGTACAGTCCTCGGCCAGCGTCCAGTCACCGGTGATCCGGATCAGGGCAGCCACGATCCGCGGGTACGCCTCGACGGCGGTGGCCGCGACGGCTTGCGCCGCCGCGGCCCGACCGACCGCCGTGCCCCCGTTGTCGGCATGCCGTTGCACCGCAGCGCCGGCTTCGCCCAGCGCCGGCGACACCACGATCTCGGCGGCCGGATCCGTCACTGCTCGAAGTCGGCGAACGGACGAAGTTCGATCCGCCCGGCCCACGCCATCGGATGCGCCCGGGCGACCTCGATGGCCTCGTCGAGATCAACGCACTCCAGCAGGTCGAAGCCGACGATCATCTCCTTGACCTCGGCGAACGGCCCGTCGGAGACCAGCAACTGGCCGTTGCGGACCCGTACCGTGGTGGCGGCCGACGCCGGTGCCAGCTGGGCACCCTGGAGGCGTCGGCCGGACGCGTCGTTCTCCGCCACCCACACCTCGACGTCGGGGTGGTTGCTCGACTCCGGGTCCGGCTCGGTGTCGGTGCAGACAAGCATCAGGTACTTCACGTCAGTGCCTTTCGTTTATTCGTCAGGATCTGTGGTTCCACCGACATGACGAACGGCGGACCCGGCATCCGGACAACCGAAGCGTGTCATCTTTCCCGCGCATCCGCGGTCGGGCAGATCCGCCGGGGCGGTGGCAGGGACGGCCCCCGCACCTGTCAGCTGCTGGGTCGGCGCGCACGGCGGGCCAGCGTGTCGCCGTGCGCTATCAGGATCAGCAGGCCGGTGACGATCGCGGAGTTGACAAGCAGCGACTGTTCGTGGGCCGCCGCGACGGCGACCAGAATGGCGGCCATCCCGATCACCCGGTGCCAGGAGATCCGGCCCTGCACGGCCAGCGCGAACAGGATCCAGCCGGTCAGAAAGAGCGCCGGCCCGGAGCCCATGACCACGATCGCGGCCGGGTCATGGGAGAACGGTTCGATGATCATCAGACGTGAGCCGACCCCGGTCGCCAACACGCCGGCGATCATCACCAGGTGCAGGTAGCCGGCGAGCAGCCCCAACCTGCTTCCAGGGGGTCCCAGTGCCTCGATCGCGGCACCCAGCCGCATTCCCCCGGGCACCAGGTAGAGCCGGCCGAGACTCACCGCGTTGATGAACATCAGGGCGAACGCCAGACTGCGGCCGACGTCGAATCCGTGTTGGCTGTACGTGATGCCGGCGGTCAGGATCAGTTCGCCCAGGGCGATGATGAAGATCTGCTGGTAACGCTCGGACAGGTGCTCCCCGATGATCTGGAGGTTCTCCCAACTGCTGCGCCCTAGCGCCGGTGTCGGCCAGCGCAGTCGCGCCATCGAGTAGTCAAGCACCACCGCCACCGTCCAGAGGACCACCTGGGCCGGTCCGACGAACGCCCCGGTCAGCCACAGCACCCCGGAGACGGCGAACCAGATCGCCACCCGCAGGGTCCGCAGTTGCAGCGGGTGCCCGTGCAGGGCCGGCAGCAGCAGGGCGGCCCGACCCAGATGGATCGCCACGTAGGCACCGGCGAAGACAAGCGCGTGTCCGGCGTACGCGGTCGGTGCCGCGGCGGCCATCAACATCCCGCCGAACATCACCCAGATCAGCAGCGTGGTGATCAGTGGGGTACGCGGCTCGAACCAGTCGGTCGACCAGGCGGTGACGAACCAGACCCACCAGATGGCGGCCAGCAGCAGTGCCGTCCGGAACGCCCCGCCCACGCTGAGGTCGTCCTCCAGAGCACGGGACAACCGGTTCAACGCCAGGATGAAGGCCAGATCGAAGAAGAGTTCCAGGAACGACGCCCGCCGGGAGACCTCGCGCCGCCGCAACAGCCGTGCCGGCAGCTCCCTGGACATTCCCGCCCCCCGGGTCCTGGTGATCGCGCCTCAGTCGTACCACCGACCGGTCCTGCTCCGGCGCTGAACCGCGAGGTCAGCACGCTGCCCAGGCGGGCGCGGGGAGACTGTCCAGGCCGGCCGGCCCGGCACTAACCTCGGGGCGATGCGGCACATCCACGACCGACGGACCACGCTCACCACCGCCGAACGCGCGATCGATGCCCGTTTCCGCGCGGGGCTGGCCCGGCTGCCGCGGCACGGTCCGGCCGGATGGCTCACCGAGTTCGTGGTCTTCGGGCTCAAGCAGGCCTGGGCGTGTGTGTTCGGCGCCGCCATGCTGGCGATCCTCAGCGCGGCGCACCTCTGGTATCCGGACGACGCCGCGCTCGCTCGCAACGATGCCCTCACCGTCGCCGCCGTCGCCATTCAGGTCGCCATGGTGGCCGGGCGTCTGGAGACCCTGCGCGAACTACGGGTGATCGTCCTGTTCCACCTCGTCGGCACGGTGATGGAACTGTTCAAGACCCACATCGGCTCGTGGACCTACGAGCCCGACGGCGTGCTCCGCCTCGGCGGGGTGCCCCTGTTCAGTGGCTTCATGTACGCGGCGGTCGGCTCCTACCTGGTCCGGGTGAACCGGCTCTTCGACCTGCGCTTCACGCGGTATCCGCGGCGCCTGTTGACAGCCCTCGTGGCGGTCGCGATCTATCTCAACTTCTTCACCAACCACTACCTGCCGGACGTGCGGTGGCCGCTCATCGCGGTTGTCGCGCTCGTGTTCGGCCGCTGTGTCATGCACTTCCGCATATTCCGGGCGCGGTGGCGGATGCCGCTGCTGCTGGCCTTCGTCCTCGTCGCCTTCTTCATCTGGCTCGCGGAGAACATCGCCACCTGGTCGAACGCGTGGCTCTACCCGAGCCAGGTCGACGGTTGGCATCCGGTCTCGTTGACGAAGCTGACGTCGTGGTTCCTCTTGATGATCATTTCGGTGGTACTCGTCACCTGGATCTCACCGCCACAGCCGCCCGATGACGACCGGCAGCCGCCCGGTGGCACCGATGCGACGGTCCCCGGCACGGTGCCGGTCGGCCAGCGGGAGCGGCACCAACCAGCGCTCGACCAGCTCAGCCCTGGCGGCTCTTCCACTGCGGGTTGACCCGGTTCACCACGACCACCCGGCCGCGTCGGCGCACCACTGTCGAACCCGGCTTCCGCTTCAGCGATCGGAGCGAACTACGTACCTTCATGTCCGTTTCTCCTCGACTCGGGCCGTACGTCGTACGCAGGAGAGAACGTGGACCGCCGGGGCGGGATTCCCCGCCCGAGTCACCGGCCGGCCGGAGCCGTCGGTTCGACCGCCAGCAGGGCGGCGAGCTGCCGCAGCACCTGGGGTCGGGCCCGGTAGTAGACCCAGGTCCCCCGTCGTTCGGAGTCGACCAGACCCGCCTCGCGCAGCGTCCGCAGGTGGTGCGAGATCGTCGGCCCGCTCAAGTCGAAAGCCGGAGTCAGGTCACAGACACACACCTCACCGCCCTCGGCGGAGGCGATCATCGACATCAACTGGAGCCGAACCGGATCGCCGAGCGCCTTGAACGCGGGTGCCAGCGCGGCGGCGGCCTCACCCGGCACCCGCTGCTGGGTCAGCGGTGGGCAGCACGTCGCGGCGGTGAAGTCGAGGGAAAGTGGTGCTGCCTGCTTCGACATGCCCCTAGGTTGACATTTGTCTAAGCAACGTGCAACTCTCTGTTTCGAAGAGCATCGAGACAGCCTCGCCACGCCACGCTGTTTCGACAACCATCAAACGCGAGGAGTACGTGATGAGCCTGGACCAGCTACCCGTCGCCGTCATCGGTGCCGGGCCGGTCGGCCTCGCCGCCGCCGCCCACCTGCACGAGCGCGCACTCCCGTACACCGTCCTGGAGGCGGGCGACGGTGCCGGCGCCGCCGTACGGCAGTGGGCCCACGTGCGCGTCTTCTCACCCTGGCGGTACAACATCGACCCGGCCGCCCGCCGCCTGCTCGACGAGGCCGGCTGGGTGGCACCCGACCCGGACGCCCTGCCGACCGGCGCCGAACTGGTCGAGCACTATCTACAGCCTCTCGCGGACCTGCCGCAGCTCAAGCCACAGCTGCGCTACGGCGCCCGGGTCGCGGCGATCAGCCGACTCGGCTACGACAGGCTGCGCACGACCGGTCGGGAATCCGCCCCGTTCCTGCTCCGCCTCACCGACGGCCGGGAGATCCTCGCCCGAGCCGTCATCGACGCCTCGGGCACCTGGGACACCCCGAACGTGCTCGGCGCCTCCGGCCTGCCCGCGCAGGGCGAAACCGACGCCGCGGCCCACCTGGAGCACGCGCTGCCCGACGTCCTCGGCACCGACCGGGTCCGTTTCGCCGGTCGGCACACGCTTGTCGTCGGCGCCGGGCACTCCGCCGCCAACACCCTGCTCTCGCTCGCCGAACTCGCCGCCACCACGCCCGGCACCGAGGTCACCTGGGCCATCCGCGCGCTGTCCCCGACGCGCACCTACGGCGGCGGCGACGCGGACGCGCTACCCGCTCGCGGCGCGCTCGGTTCCCGCCTGCGTACGCACGTCGACGCCGGCCGCATCCGACTGCTCACCGGCTTCTCCGTCCACGCGATCACCCCCACCGACGGCCGGGTCGCGGTGCTCGTCCGACGCGGTGACGGCACCCAGGAGCAGGTCACGGTGGACCGGATCGTCGCCGCCACCGGTTTCCGGCCCGACCACACGATCGCCGCCGAGCTGCGCCTGGACCTCGACCCGATCATGGGCGCCACCCGCGCTCTCGCTCCGCTGATCGACCCCAACGAGCACTCCTGCGGCACCGTCCCGCCGCACGGCGTCGACGAACTCGCCCACCCGGAACCCGGCTACTACGCCGTCGGCATGAAGAGCTACGGCCGTGCGCCCACCTTCCTCATGGCCACCGGTTACGAACAGACCCGATCCGTGGTCGCCGCCCTAGCCGGCGACTGGCAGGCCGCCCGCGACGTACAGCTCGAACTGCCCGAGACGGGGGTGTGCAGCAGTAACCCGGCCGACTCGGTCGCCGGTGACGACTGCTGCGGCCCAGCTCCCGCCGCGGCCGGCAAGGGCCTCGCCACAGGCATCAGCGGCGGTCTGCTCAGCACACCGCTGAACCTGGTCGGCACCGACGCGCCGGCTACCGACCGGACCGGCGGCTGCTGCGGCGGCTGAGGGCGGCCGACGAGCCGAGCGCCCCCCGGACGATGTGCAGGGCCTGATCCGGCGAGGGAAGGCCGGATTCGCTCACCACCCGGCCGTCCACAACGATCGCCGCGTACCCGGTACCCCGGACCAGGTCGCGCAACAGGGCCCGCCAGGACCGCCGGTGCCGGCGACCGTCGCGCACGATCGCCGGCAGCAGGAACAGCGTGTTACGTGGGTCGACGATCTCCACCGCGACCTCGGCGGGCAGACCGGCGCGTACCACCTGGTAGACCTCGCCCAACGGGCGCTGGTCGGCCCGCTGCCGAGCCAGCGCGGGATCCTCGTGCCGGCCCTCGACGCAGCTGCCGGCCGCGCCGGTGCAGCAGCCGGAGCCGGCCCCGGCGGCGTCCCACGGTCGGATCAGCAGAACCCGGTGCCGGGCCATCAGCGGCGATCGTCGATGGCGCCGGCACCGGCTGCCGGCTCGGCTCCGACGGCCTGCTGCGACGTGTCGCCCGGCTCGGATTCGCTGGCACCGCTGCTGTCAGGTCCCGGCCCGGAGTCCGCTGCCGACTCGGCGGGCTGGCCACTGGCGCGGCGCAGCGCGAGCACCGCCTCCACGATCAGCCAGAGCGCGAGGACGAAGATGATGGCGTCCAGCGGGGCCAGCACCCACTCGTCGGCCGCCACGAACTCGCGCAACTGCACGATCAGCGCCCAGGTCGTCATCACCAGCAGGAAGACGAGCGGCACGACGACCGCGACCGGGTTGCGCCGACGGCGCAGCACCCAGACCGCGATGACAGCCAGGGCGAGGCCGGCGGTGAGCTGATTGGTGGTGCCGAAGAGTCGCCACAGCACTCCGAAGGTGTAGCCGGCGTCCCCACCGCCCGGCAGCAGGGCGAGTGTCAGTGGTGCGGCGACCGCCAGCAGCCCGGCCAGGGTCAGGTGACGGGACAGCCGTCGCCACCCGACCAACTCGGCGATCTCCTGCACGATGTAGCGCTGCAACCGGACGCCGGTGTCCATCGTGGTGGCCGCGAACGAGATCACCACCACCGCCGCGAAGACGGTCGCGAGCTGGAACTCGATGCCGAGGTTGGTGGCGAAGCTGGCGATGCCGTTGACGAAGTTACGGGTGGCGCCGCCGGACGCTTCGGCGTAACTGGCGTACAACCCCTCCCACTCGGCCCGCGTGGCGGCGACCCCGGCCGTGACCGCGATGATCGACCCGAGGGCGAGGCTTCCCTCGCCGATCGCCCCGGCGTAGCCGACATACCGGGCGTCGGTCTCCTTGTCGAGCTGTTTGGACGTGGTGCCGGAGGCCACCAACGAGTGGAACCCGGATATCGCACCGCACGCGACGGTGATGAACAGGAACGGGAAGATGCTCGGCGAGCCGGCCGGTACGTCGTTGAACATCGGCGCCACGATCCGGTCCATCCCGACCAGCACTCCAGCGAAGATCACCGCAATGGCGATGAACAGCTGGTGGGAGTTGATGTAGTCGCGCGGCTGCAACAGCAACCAGACCGGCAACCGCGAGGCGATGAACGCGTAGACGAAGAGGATGATCACCCACAGGTCACGCGTCCGCTCGAAACCCAGCGCGTCGGCCAGCCCGGTGATCTCGATCGGGTAGAGGTTGCCCACCCAGATCAGGAAGTAGAGCGCGGCCACGCCGATGAGCGACGGCACCAGCGCCGCGCTACGGGTGCGGTAGATGTACTGACCGATCGCGATGGCGAGCGGAATCTCCACGAAGATCGGGATGACCGCCCCCGGGTACGCCACGAGCAAATTGCCGATCACCACCGCGAAGACCGCGTTCACGAGCGTGAGCAGGAAAAAGATGATCAGCAGGAACAGCGTCCGGGCCCGCTTGCTGATCACGTCCGCGGCGAGGGTGCCGATGTTACGCGCCCGGTGTCGTACCGAGACCGCGAGCGCCCCGAAGTCGTGTACGCCGGCCGCGAAGATGGTGCCGAACACCACCCAGGCCAACGCCGGGCCCCACCCCCAGAACACCGCGATCGCCGGACCGACGATCGGGGCGGCCCCGGCGATCGAGGTGAAGTGGTGGCCGAAGAGCACATGTTTGTTCGTGGGGACGAAGTCGACTCCGTCGGCGAACCGGTGCGCCGGGGTCACGTAGGCGGGGTCCAACCCGTACACCCGGTCGGCGAGGTAACGCGAGTAGTACCGGTAGCCGAGGGCGAACATCGCCATGACCGCGATGACGACGACGATGGCGGGCATACGGCTGCCTCCTTGCGGCCCTCAGGGGCGGGCGCTCGTGTGCAGATCCCGAAACCTGTCGGTAATGTAATGGAGATCACATTGCAAGGTCGACCGAACGGGTCGGATCACATGGACGTGGGTACGGATGTTCGCCGCGCGATCCAGGCTGCCACCGTCGGCGAGTTGGCCTGGCTCGACCGGGACGGCCGGCCGCAGGCCCGACCGGTCACGCCGCTGCTGCTCGGCGACCGGCCCGCCGTCGCGTTCCCGTACGCCGAGGTTGGCCTGGCGCGCCAGTTGGCCACCGCTCCGGATGCGGCGCTTGTCGTCTCCGACGACCGGCTCACCGGGCGTACCTGGCGGCCGGTCGCGGTGGCAGGGCGGCCCCGGCTGACCGAGGATCGCGACGGCGCGCTGTTCGTGGAGCGGTTGCTCGACCAGGAACTGCGCAAGTACCCACCGGCACGGGCGCTTATCGACTCACCACTGCTACGCCGGGAGCACTGGTGGTACCTGCCCCGACTGATCGTGGCGCTGGAGGTCGTTTCGGCGACCGCCGTCGGTGCCCGCGTCGGCGGGGCCGGTGAGGTGCTGGCGGTCGCCCGAGACGATCAGCATCTGTACGTGGACTCGGTGACCCGGCCCGACCGCGAGGGGGCCGAGCCGGTCCGGGTGCGCAGCCTCGCCGGACGGCTGCCCGCCAACGGGCCTGCGGTGCTGCTGGGGCACGACTTCTCCGCCCCCGACCTCGAACGGTGGACCCCGTGGACTACCCGGGGCGAGCTGACCGACGGGGTCCTGGCCGTGACGGCGGCACCTGTGCGTACCGCCCTCGCGCCGCCGCTCGGGTTGTGGCGACGGCTGACCCGTCAGCGACGGCTCGCCCGGGCCTGCCAGGACGCCCTCGACGCAGCGGCCCGGTAGGCCGGGCCGGCCTACCGGGCGAACGTCGAAACGGCGGCACCGACGACCGCCCGGTGACCGTCGTTCTGCACGTAACCGATCACCATCGCGCGGCGGTGATCGAGATCGGCCGGCACCGTAAGCTCGACCTGCCCGAGATCCCCGTCGACCCGCTCCGACGTGAAGGCGCGGACCACGGCGTCCTGGCGCAACCGCCGCCCGGCGTTCTCCCCACGGGGGACGTCGTTCTCCAGACCATCCTCCACGACCGCCACGTTCATCGTTCCCAGCGCCGGCGGACGGTCGACCCGGTAGTCCACGGTCAGCCGGCGTGCACCGTCGCCGCCCGCTTCGACCACTGACAGGCTCAGAGGTGTGATCGCCGCCGTGGCCAGGGCGGATTCGATCGCCTCCGACGCCTGCCGGCGGTCGGAGCCGACGAAGTCGGTAGTGCCGTTGACGATCATCTGCGGGGTGTACAGGCCACCCGACCCGAAGGCCCGGGCATAGTCCTCCTGCCGCCGGGTGTACGCGCCGTCGGCGTACGGGTCGGGCCACCCGAGGTGATCCCAGTAGTCGACGTGGAAGCCCAGCGTGTACACGGGCCGGCCCCGCTTCCGAGCGCTCTGTTCGATCTCGGACAGCACCTCCTCGGCGGGGGGACAGCTGTTGCACCCCTGGGAGGTGAACATCTCCACGACGGCGAAGCCGCCTTCGGCCTGGTCGGTGGTCGACCTGCTGGACGAGGTGTCCGTCACGGCAAATCCTCCTCGACGATCCGGCTGGCGGTGACCGCGTTCCCACTGCGTGCGCGACCAAGCCTGGCCCGCCGAGACAGAGCAGGCCGATCTCCGGGGTCACGTTTCGCCGTGTTCGACCGGATCTCTACCCGGGGGTGGCACGCCTACCAGCGCCACCCCCCGGCACTTCGCCTCGGTACCCGTCCCGGTAGCTCTGTTCCGCCGGACGGAGGACCTGCCGCTTCCTTCCCCAATCCGTCCTCGCCTGGCACACCAGCCACGTACGGTCGAGGCAGGCCGGCCGTCCCACCACGCCTGATGGTCGGGGACGGAGGACCAGTCGACCTGCCGTCACGGACGACTGCGCGCCGCGACACGAGGACGAGGCATGACATCGGAACCTGATGTGCGGCATCAGCGGTGAGGTGAGGTTCGACGGCACCACGCCTGACGCCGACGCGGTGACCCGGATGACCGAAGCGATGCGGTCCCGGGGCCCGGACGGCGAGGGCCTGTGGAGCGATGGCTGGGTGACCCTCGGGCACCGCCGACTGACAGTCATCGACCTGTCCGACGCGGGCGGCCAGCCCATGGTGCGAGAGGATCTCGGCCTCGCGCTGGTCTTCAACGGCTGCGTCTACAACTACCCGGAGCTGCGCGCGGAGCTAAGTGCCGCAGGGCACACCTTCCATTCCACCAGTGACACCGAGGTGATCCTGGTGGCGTACGCGCAGTGGGGCGAGGACTTCGTCGATCACCTGGTCGGCATGTTCGCTGTCGGCCTGATCGACCGCACCCGGCGTCGGCTCGTGCTGGCCCGGGACCGACTCGGCATCAAGCCCCTCTACCTCGCCGAGACGCCGAGCCGGTTGCGGTTCGCCTCGACGTTGCCGGCGCTGCTCAAGGCGGGTGACGTGGACACCAGCGTGGACCCGGTGGCGCTGCACCACTACCTGTCGTGGCACTCGATCGTGCCGGCGCCCCGCACCATCCTGCGCGGTGTCCGGAAGCTACCGCCGGCGACCGTGCGGGTCGTCGAGGCCGACGGGCGTAGCCGCGATCGCGTCTACTGGCGGCCGGACTACGTCCGGAAACCCGGCCACGCCGGCTGGGACGACCGGGACTGGCGGGCCGCGATCGGCGACGCGCTGCGTACCGCCGTACGACGCCGGCTCGTCGCCGATGTGCCGGTGGGTGTGCTGCTCTCCGGCGGGCTGGACTCGAGTCTGATCGTGGCACTGCTCGCCGAGGCCGGGCAGCAGCACCTGCGCACCTTCAGCATCGGCTTCGACAGCCGGCACGGCGAGGCCGGCGACGAGTTCCACTACTCCGATCTGGTCGCCCGCGCGTACGGCACCGACCATCTCCGCATCCAACTCACCAACGACGACCTGGTACCGGCCGTCCGCCGGACGGTCGAGGCGATGACCGAGCCGATGGGCAGCCATGACGTGGTCGCCTTCCACCTGCTTTCCGAGCAGGTCGCGGCACATGTCAAGGTGGCGCAGTCCGGGCAGGGCGCCGACGAGGTGTTCGCCGGGTACGGCTACCACCAGCCCCTGACCCAGGTGTCCCGGGCCGAGGCGGCGCAGACCTTCACCGCCGCCTTCTTCGACCGCGACCACGCCGAGCTGATCCGGGTGGTGGGTCCGGCGTACGCCGTCGACGTCGATGCCAGCCGGGATCTGGTCTTCGCGGAGCTGAACGCCCCGGGTGCGGACACCGCCCTCGACGCGGTGCTGCGCCTGGACACCCACCTGATGCTCCCGGACGATCCGGTCAAGCGGGTGGACAGCATGAGCATGGCCTGGGGGCTTGAGGTCCGTACCCCCTTTCTCGACCAGGATCTGGTCGTTCTCGCGGCGGCCTGCCCGCCGCAGCACAAGGTCGCCAATGGCGGCAAGGGGGTGCTCAAGGAGGTCGCCCGCGAGGTGCTGCCGGCCGAGGTGATCGACCGACCTAAGGGCTACTTTCCGGTACCCGCGCTACGCAACGTCGACGGCCCGGTCCGCGACCTCGTGGTGGCGGCGCTGCGGGCGCCGGCCGCTCGGGAGCGTGGGCTGTTCCGGCAGGCGTACGTGGAGACGCTGCTCGCCGACCCGGAACAGGCGCAGGCCACCGCGGGCAGCAACAAGTTGTGGCAGCTGGGCCTGCTCGAACTCTGGCTCCAGACCCACGACATCCGCTGAGGGTGCTAGCCGGCGGTGGTCTCGGCGGCGAGGTGGTCGAGGACCGCGCGCACGTCGCCACCGGTGCGCGCGATGACCCGCCGCTGCCGGGCCGCGCCGGTGCCGTCGCGGCGCAACCGGGCCAGCTGCTGCTGGACGTACGACAAGTCGCCGTGCCGGACCAGCGCGGGGGCCACCGTGGTGAACAACTCCTCCACCAGGTCCCACGCCGAACGCGCGCCGCCACCGCGCAGATCTATCAGCCGGCCGTCCAACCCCTCGTGAGCAGCTCGCCAGTGGGCCGCCGCGAGCAGACAACTACGCAGGCGGGGCGCGGGAACGCCGGCACGCACCTGGTCGACCATGGTGGCGACCAGGGCTCGCACCAGTGCCGCGACCAATACCGTGTCGTCCACCCCCGGGCAGACATCCCCGACCCGGATTTCCACGGTGGGGTAGCTGGCGGACGGTCGGGCGTACCAGTAGACCATCGCCGCATCGAGCATGATTCCCGCGTCGACAAGTTCCGCCACCGTCGCGTCGTAGTCGGCGACGGAGGCGAAGTACGGGGTGGGGCCGATGCTCGGCCAGCGCTCCAGCTGCATGGAGCGCCAGCTCGCGTGGCCGGTGTCCGTGCCGTCGTGCAGCGGCGAGTTGGCGGTGAGCGCCTGCACCACCGGCAACCACGGCCGTAGGTGGTTGCAGACCTGCACCGCCAGATCCCGGTCCGGCAGACCCACGTGCACGTGGCAGCCGCAGACGGCTGGATCGTGTGCGACCGGACCGAACCGGCGGGACATGGCGCGGTAGCGGGGTTCGTCCGGCACCGTCCGGTGCGACTCGTTGACCGGAGTGGCGCCCACCGCGACCAGCCGGGCTCCCACCGACCGCGCTGCTTCCGCAGCGGCACGTCGCAGAGTGATCAGGTGCGTCCGGAGATCGGCCAGGTCGGCACAGACGGGGGTGACCATCTCCACCATGCTGTGCCGGAACTCCTGCCGGCTCTGTGCGCGGGCCGTCCCGTGCAGCGCTGTCAGCACCCGGTCGGCGATCGGCAGGCTCTCTCCCGATTCCGGGTCCAGCAGCAGGAACTCCTCTTCCACCCCGATGGTCAGCCGCGTCGGCGCGTCCACGGCACTCAGGGGCGGTGCGATGGACGGGTGGTTCGTCATCGTCGGCATCCCCTCCTGCCGGCGACGGTCACCGCCGCCGCACTCGCGGGACTTCCCCGCCAGGGCGCCGGCAAACGGCATCCACCGACTGACCGGGCGGGCTCGGTGTACACCGAGCCCGCCCGTTCCGGCCCCACCCGATCGACCGCGGGGATGCCGGCGCTCATCCGATTCGACGAGCGCCCTCATCCGCGACGATCAGGCATCTTTCGCGCCGGATCTGTTTCGTGTCGTCAGCGTTGCAGGGTGAGCAGGCCGGGACGGTACGGCAGCAGGCCGTAGTCACCGCCGGAGTTGGGTGACCGTCCCTGGTAGAGCAGTTGCAGGTTGCAGGGGTCCACGGTCATCGTCTGGTCGGCGTTGGTGCGGATGAGCTCGCCGTGGCTGATGTCGTTGGTCCAGGTGGCGCCGCTGTTGGCCTTGCCAGCGAACGGGTTGCTCTCCGTCGCCGCCTGCGGGGTCCAGCTGCCACCGAGACTCGTGGCGGTGAAGGAGCGGAAGTAGCGGCCCTGCGAGCCGATCGCCTCGACGATCATCAGGTACCGCTGCTGGCCCTGGAGCTTGTACACCTGCACACCCTCGAACAGGTTGTTCGTGGTGTCAGTCATGATCGTGGTGTAGTTCGACCCGAAGCTGCCCGGGAAGTTGCCGATCGGCATGCTGGCCCGGTAGATCCGACCGTTGTCACCGGCGAAGAACAGGTACATGTTCTGGTCGTCACCGATCAACGCCTGGTCGATCGGACCAGTACCCGAGTTCGAGATCGACCCCGTGAACAACGTCTGGTGCGCGGACCAGCTGTTCACGTTCGTCGGGTTCGTCGAGGTCCGGTAGGAGAACGCCGGACCACCCCACTGGTAGGCAAGCACCCACAGGTTGCGGGGTGCGAAGTAGAACAGTGAGGGCGCGACAGCGGCGAACGGCATCTGGTTCTGGCTTGCCGAACCCATCTGGTTCCAGTTCGAGAACAGCCCGAAGTTCATCGAACCCCACGTCGTACCGGTGTCATGGGTAGTCCCGTAGACCAGGTGCTGCCCGTTGTACGGCGCGTGGGTGAAGTCCTTCAACGACACCCAACCAGACCTCGGCTGCGCCAACGCTCCGGTCGACGACCACCGGTACGACGACGGCAGGTTGCAGGTGCCCGACGGGGGCGGCGTGGTCGGCGGCGGGTTCGTGCCGCCGTCGACGCGGACGAGCTGCCACTGCTGGTTGGCGCCGTTCCAGTCGTCGTACTGCACGATGTTTCCGCCGTCGGCGGTCGAGGCGCCCTGGACCTCCATCACCTTGTTGCTGTTCCGGTTGATCAACCGGACGTAGCCACCGTCGGAGTCGGCCAGCCGGAACTGCTGGTTCGTCCCGTTGTGGTCGGACCACTGCACGATGCTGGCACCGTTGGCGGTGGAGAAGTTGTAGACGTCCAGCACCTTGTTGGACAGCCGTGACTTCAGCCGGTAGTAGCCACCGCCGGAGTCCACGAACTGCCACTGTTGCTGGTTGCCGTTGTTCCGCGACCACTGGGTGATCCGCGCACCGTCGTTCGTGGCCAGGTTGTACACGTCCAGGGCCTTGCCGCTGTTGCGGTTGACAAGCACGTACCACGCGTTCGTGTCGACGGTCGCCGCAGCGGCGGGTGTCGACACCGCCACCGCTGCGGCACTACCGGCCACCACCGCCGTCACACCGGCGGCGGCGACCCGCAGCAACCACCTACGTTGCCGCGTGGGCGGCGGGAGAGATGGAGACCTACCAAGGGCAGACATGTTCCTCCTTCAATGACCGAGACCCGACCAGCAAGCCCGATGATGGGCACGCCGTCGAGCGTCCGTGGCGCCTTGTGTTAGCGCTAACATGGATGTCCGCATGTCCCCGCACACGCCTGGTCCACCGGCCCGACGAAGCAGGCTTGCCCGGTAAGCCGTAGGCATCGCCGTCCTTGACCATCGACTGTGGGCGATAACATGCCGTTCGTCAAGTCGAAACTTTCCGGAATCATGGGGCCCGCGACGTACCCGAATTATCAGACACGTGCCTGGTCGTCGCGTTCATCCGACCACCCTCAGCAACCACCGGGAGCACCCGGCGCTCCGAACCCTGTGGCGGCGAACTAGACGGCGGATGATGGCGCTAACATCGATGGTTGCACATAGCCAACGCCGCGTTTGCGGCTCGCCGAGCCGGCCGAGCCTGACCGTCGGCGAACCGTGCTGGGCCTGGCGGCACCCGCCGGGCACGTGCTACGAAGCCCGGCCCAGCACCTTCCCCAGCAGACCCGACAGCTGGCGCTGCTCCTGATCGGTGAGCAGCCCGATCCGCTCGGACGGGAACTCGAAGGCCCGCCGCACGGCACGCTGCACGTCATGCCCCGCCGGCGTGACCGACACGCGCTTTATCCGCCTGTCATCCGGGTCGGGCACCCGGGCCACCAGGCCGCGGGCCTCCAGCCGGGTAACGAGCTGGGTGACGTTCGAGGCGTCGCACAGCAGCTCAACGGCGAGTTCCCCCATCGAGCGACTACCTCCGGAGAGATGTTCGAGCAGACACGCCTGCGCGGCACTGAGCCCGGCGACCTGCGCCGCTCGGTCATAGGCCGCGTCGTAGGCGAATACAAGATCCCACACCTGCCGGGCAAGGGTGTCCGCCACCTCGGTCATGGCCAGAGATTAGTTGACTCGCTCAGATAACGCTGCTTTAGTGGAGTCGATGAACTTTAGTCACTAAACCAAAGGGAGCGACTGGACGTGACGAATCAGAGTTCGACGGGGGCCGACCCGACCCGCGTGCTGGTGACCGGAGTCCGTGGAAAGACCGGGCTGGCGCTGGCCAGGCTGCTGGCCGAGCGGCCGAGCATCGACGTACTCGGCGGCAGCAGCAACCCGGACTCGGTCAACATCGGCGGCGTACGGCCGATCGCCTTCTCGTGGGACGACCCAGCCGGATGGTCGGCGGCGACCGACGGCGTGGACGCGATGTACATCGTCCGACCGGATCGCGCGGACGCGCCGGACCTCATCGGCGCGCTCCTCCCCGAGACGCCCTCCCGGACCCGGATCGTCCTGTTGTCCGAGCAGGACGCCGACTACATGGGAGCCGCCGGATGGGCGCCGCGCGCTGAGCGCGCGGTACGCGACAGCGGGCACGCCTGGACGATCCTGCGGCCCAGCTGGTTCATGCAGGTGTTCACCGACCCGCGCTTCTACCGCGATCAGGTCGCCCAGGGGGAGCTGCCGTTCTCCAGCGGTGGCGCAAGGCTGGCCTGGATCGACGCCCGGGACATCGCCGCGGTCGCCGAGCGGGCACTGCTGGACGAGGGGCACGCCGGCCAGGTGTACGAGCTCACCGGCCCGGAGGCGCTCTCCCTGCCGCAGACCGTCGAGCTGCTCTCCGCCGCGGCCGGCCATCCCGTGGCCCTTCGGGAATTGACTGTCGACGAGGTCGTCGACGGGACCACCGGCTTCGAACGGGAGCTCTTCGCGCTCACCTTCGAGCGCGTACGGGCGGGCAGTTTCGCGGCGGTCACCGACTCCGTCGAGCGGGTGACCGGACGGCCGGCACGGACACTGCGGGCCTTCCTGTCCGACGCCGGGTCGCCGTTCGGGCGGGCGGCCTGACGTCGGCCGTCGATTCTGCCGCGCGGTCCGCCGTCAGCCCTCGATCGGCGGGCGGTCCATGTTGAGGTGGAAGGCGCGCTCCTCGGCCTCCTGGCGCGCCGCGATGAAGTCGCGCTGCCAGTCTTCGGCACCGTCCGGGATGCGGGCCACCACGTGCTCGCCGTGCACCCGCCCGTCCGCGTCAGTCAGGGTGACCCCGACGACTGTGTGCCCACGTCCCGGTATGGCGTAGTGGCGCACCGCCCAGCGGGCGGACGCCTGCGCGGCATGGCGTCGGCGTCGGGCACCGCCGGTCAGGACCACGGACACCAGGAGGACGGCGGCCAGCACGACGATGGAGATGGCCAGGAACGCGATGATCCGCACCCGCCCGAGGCTACCTCGCCAGGTGCAGGCGGTGCCGCTAACGAGAGGTCATCAGCCCATCCCGGGCGGACCCGCTTCAGCTCCGGCCCGGAAGAACCTCCCGGACCGGAGCCGAAGCTGTGCCAGACGGCCGTGGATCAGACGATGTTGATGTCGCTGCACCACATGTAGGTCTGGTCCATGTGCGACGCCTTCCAGATCACGAAGAGAACGTGCTGGCCGCTACGCCCGGACGGGATCGAGACGTTGAACGAGATGTTCTGGGTCGGCGCGTAGCGCCCGGTCTGCAGGATCTGGTCGATGTTGCCCCAACCGACGCGCTGTGAGTTCGGATTGAACCCTTGCCGGGTGACGTATACCCGGAAGAAGTCAGCGCCGTGGCTGGCCTGGTCGTAGAACCGGAGCGTGAAGTTGCGGCTGACGTTCGTCGCCTTCCAGGCCCCCGGCTGGTTCACGGTGTCGTTCCTGGAGAGGGCGTTGCTGCAGAGCTGCCCGTCGGGCGTACGGGCCTGGTACTGCCCGCCGAGGCCGTCCCGCAGCTGGCTCATCCAGTTCCACATGGTGTCGGGGTTGGCCTGGAACGCCCGGTAACACATCGGGTCCTGCGTCTGCATCGCCGGATCCATGTGCCGGTGGCCCCAGTTCTGCCAACACTGGTAGGCGCGGGTCGCCGGGTTGATCACGGTGCCGTGTGCCTGGGCGGCACCCGTCCAGGGCAGCAGGGCGGCCACCACGGCGAGGGCCAGGACCAGTGCCCGGACGGTCGGCCGGGATCGCCGGCCGGACTGGTGGGGATGGTGTGAACGCACGGTACGTCCTCCCTTTCTGAGGCGCTCACCGGGACGGGTTTGGGAGCGCTTCCAGCGAGTATCACACCATTCGGACAAGATATCAATGATCGTCTATTGATATCCGTTGTTCAGATTCGCCGGAGTCACCATCTTGATCAGCACGTCACGCCGCCACCTCGAATATCCAGGAACGGCGGTATTCATTGATCGACAATTTGCGCGTCGGAACGGTTCGTGCCCCGGCGACGGCCGGGACGCCGGTCAGCGGGCCAGGACCTGGTCGGGGCTGCGCTGGGTCGCGTCGCGAACCTCGCCGACGAGCTTCTCCACCACGTCCTCCAGGGCGGCCAGACCGAGGAGTTGGCCTGTCGAGTCGACGATCGTGGCGAGGTGGGCGCCGCGGTGCTGCATGGCGGTCAGGGCGTCGCGCAGCGGCCGTTCGGCGTCCAGGGTGGCGAGCGGACGGATCAGTGCCGGGTCGAGCGGCTCGTGATGCTGTTCCGCTGGCAGTCCGAGGATGTCCTTGACGTGGACGTACCCGGTGAGCTCGCCATCCGGGTCGGTGAGCGGAAAACGGGAGAATCCGGTTGCCGCGCACTGGCGTTCCAGCTCTGCCACTGTCGTGTCCTGCGGCAGGGTGACAAGTAATGCCAGCGGAAGCGCCACGGTGGCGGCGGCCTGGTCGTTGAAGGCCAACGCACCGGTCAGCAGATCGTGCTCGTGCTGGTCGATAAGCCCTTCCTGCCGCGACTGGGCGATGAAGCCGCTGATCTCCTCATTGGTGAAGCTGGAGGCGACCTCGTCTCTCGGGGTCACCCGGAGCAACCGCAGAACCGCGTTGGCGATCTGGTTGAGCAGCCAGATCAGTGGGCGGAGAACGGTGACGATGCCGTACAGGACCGGCCCCAGGATCAGCGCGGAGCGCTCCGGACCGGCGAGGGCGATGTTCTTGGGCACCATCTCACCGAGCACCATGTGCAGGAACACGACGACGGCCAGGGCGATGGTGAACGCGATGGGGTGCAGCAGCGCCTCGGGCACGCCAACGGCGGCGAAGGGCCGCTCCAGCAGGTGCGCCACTGCGGGTTCACCTATCGCACCGAGGCCGAGCGAGCAGACGGTGATGCCGAGTTGCGCGCCGGCCATCATCAGCGAGACGTTCTCCATCGCTCGCAGCGTCACGCGGGCGACGGACGAGCCGGCCGCCGCGCGGGGCTCGATCTGCGTACGGCGGGCGGAGATCAGGGCGAACTCCGCCCCGACGAAGAAGGCATTGCCGGCCAGCAGCACCACGGCCAGCAGGATCGCGGTGACGTCACTCATGACCGGGTTTCCTCGCTGAGCTGGTGGTCGGCGTGGAGGCGCAGGGTGAGTCGGTCGACCCGGCGGCCGTCGAGCCGGATGACCGCGAGTTCCGCCTGGGCAGAGGTGGGCAGGCCATCGGCATCGGGATGGTTCCGGTCGGCGACGGACACCGTGATGGTGTCGCCGACCTGCGGGAAGCGGCCGAGACGCTCGGTCACCAACCCGCTGAGGGTGTCGGTGTCCCGCGCCTCCGGGAGGTCGAGGCCGATCAGCCGGGACGCCTCGTCGGGGCGCAGCAGACCGGAGAGCGTCCAGGTACCGTCGGCGGCCCGGTGGTGGCGGCGGTGGGGTCCGTCCTGCTCATCCGTGATCTCACCGACGATCTCCTCGACGAGATCCTCGAGGGTGACGACACCAGCGGTTCCGCCGTACTCGTCGACGACGGCCGCCACCTGCAACCCGTGCCCGCGTAGTACCGCCAGCAGCGGGTCGAGCGGCACGGTCTCGGGCACCTCGGGAAGGTCCACCATGATCGCCCGGACCGGACGGGTGGTCCGCTCGGCGGTAGGCACCGCCAGGGCGTGCTTGAAGTGCACCACGCCGACGACGTCGTCCACGCCGGCACCGGTGACCGGGAATCGGGCGTGGCCGCTTACTGCCGCGAGGGTCAACACCTCCCCGGCGGGCGCGTCGGCGGAGACGAACTGGACCCGATTACGCGGGGTCATGACGTCGGCCGCGGTACGCCCGCCGAAGTCGATCGAGCGCGCGACGAGTTCCGCCGTACGCGCGTCGAGCGTGCCCTCCCGGCCGGACCGGGTGACAAGTGAGGCGAGTTCCTGCGGGGAGCGCGCCGAGGCCAGTTCCTCGGTGGGCTCGATGCCCATCAGGCGCAGAATACGATTCGCCGTGCCGTTGAGAAAGCGGATCAGCGGCCCGGCGGCGGTGGTGAAGCCACGTTGTGCTCCGGCCACGGCGCGGCCGACGCGCAACGGCTCGGCGATCGCCCAGTTCTTCGGTACGAGCTCACCGAAGACCATCTGGAAGCCGGTCGCCATTGCCAGCGCCAGGATCACCGACACGGCGGTGACCGTCGAATCGGACAATCCGGCCAGCCCGAGCGGGCCGCGCAGCAGCTTGGCCAGCGACGGCTCGGCCAGGAAGCCGACCACCAGGCTGGTGACGGTGATGCCCAACTGCGCTCCGGACAGTTGGGTGGACAGTGTCCGCAGCCCCTTGAGCAGTCCAGCGGCCTTGCGGTCGCCAGCCTGCGCCCCGCGCTCGACCGTCGCCCGGTCGACCGTGACGAAGGCGAACTCGGCGGCCACGAACAGCGCGTTCGCCGCGATCAGCAGGACCGCGACGGCCAGCAGCAGCCACTCGGTCACCGGCGGGCCCTCGCTCGACCCTCGGGCTGCTCAGGACTGGGAGGCTCACCGTCGCTGGACATGCCGGCCAGCGTAGGCAGGCACGCTGGGACGTTGCTGTGTGTCCCGCACCACGCTTGTCTGACCATCGCGACCGACAGGAATGCCGTCCCGGTCGGCTCAGTCGCGCCGGAATCGCCGACGGCGCGCCACGGCCCGGACGCCCGGTTCAGGGCTGGTAGCGGTAGCCCATGCCGGGTTCGGTGATCAAATGACGGGGTCGGGCGGGGTCGGGCTCGAGTTTGCGGCGCAACTGGGCCAGGTACTGGCGCAGGTAGCCGGTCTCAGTCTCGTACCCCGGCCCCCACACGTCGTGCAGCAGTTGGCGTTGGCTGATCAGTTTGCCCGGGTTACGCAGCAGCGTTTCGAGTACCCCCCACTGCGTCGGGGTCAGTCTGACTTCCACGCCGTCATCGCGGATGACGGTGTGGGCGGCGAGGTCGACGGTGTGCCGACCGAGCTGGGCGGTGGGGCTGGCCGCGTCGGCGGCGCTCGTGTGTCGGCGGGTGACGGCACGGATGCGGGCGAGGAGTTCGTCGACGCCGAAGGGCTTTGTGACGTAGTCGTCGGCGCCGGCATCGAGGGCGGTGACCTTGTCGTTGCTGCCGGCGCGGCCGGACAGCACGATGATCGGGACGGTGGTCCAGCCACGGAGCCCCCGGATGACGTCGACGCCGTCCAGGTCGGGCAGGCCGAGGTCCAGCACGACGAGATCGGGTGGGTGACTGCCGGCGGCCTTCAACGCGGCCGTCCCGGTGGCGGCGACGTCGACCTCGTAGCCGCGTGCCCGCAGGTTGATGCGCAGGGCGCGCAGGATCTGGGGTTCGTCGTCGACGACGAGGATCCGGGTCATTCCTGCGGGCCCTCCGTGGGTGCGGTAGGTGTCGCGGCAGGCAGGCGAAGCACCATTGTCAGTCCTCCACCGGGGGTGGTCTCGGGGTTGATGCTGCCGCCCATGGCCTCGGCGAGGCCACGGGACAGGGCCAGGCCGAGGCCGACGCCCGTGGTGGTGTCACGGTCGCCGAGCCGCTGGAACGGCAGGAAGACGTGGTCCCACTGGTCCTCCGGGATGCCGGGGCCGGTGTCGATGACGCGGAGTTCGACCTGACCGGAGTGGGCGCTGGCGGTGATGGTGGGTGGTTGTCCGGGTGGGCTGTGTCGCAGGGCGTTCGCGACGAGGTTGACGAGCACCCGCTCCAGCAGGCCCGGGTCGGCGGCGACCGCGGGCAGGTCGGTGGGGATGTCGGTGGTGACGTCGGCGGCGGGCTTACCGAGTTCGTCCAGGGCCCGGGGTACGACGTCCTCCAGACCGATCGACGCGACGGTGATGCCGAGTGCCCCGGCCTGTAGTCGGCTCATGTCGAGCAGGTTGGCCACCAGCCGGCCGAGCCGGTCGAGGGACTCGTCCGCGGTGGCCAGCAGTTCCTCCCGATCCTCGATGTCGAACTCGACGTCCGGACTGCGCAGGCTGGACACGGCGGCCTTCGCCGAGGCGAGCGGTGTGCGCAGGTCGTGGCTGACCGCGGCGAGCAACGCGGTGCGCATCCGGTCCGCCTCGGCGAGCGGTCGGGCGGCGGCGGCCTCCTCGGTGAGACGTTCCTGCCGGAGCGCGACAGCGGCCTGCGCGGCGAACGCCTCGACGATGCGCCGGTCGGCGGCCGCCAACCGTCGGCCGGAGAGCACGACGGTGAGCCGCTCATCGACGGGTACCGCCGTTTCGCCGGCGCTCGGGGTGCGGGCTGGTGCCGCACCGACGCTGGCGACGAGCCGCCAGGCGCCTTCCTCCCGGTCCCGGCCGGGGCGCCCGGCAGCTTCGGCGGCCTGTTCCAGGACGCTCACCGCCCGCAGCGCGAAGGTCTCCCGGAGCCGCTCCAGCAGCGCCGGCAGCGGGCGTTGTCCGCGCAGGACGCTGCCGGCGACGGTGGCGAGGGTCTGCGCGTCGGCGGACGCGCGGGCCGCCTCGCGGGTGCGCCGCGCCGCCACGTCCACCACCCAGCTCACCGCGACGGCGACCGCGACGAAGACGCCGAGGGCGAGCAGATTGTCCGCCTCGGCGATGGTCAGCGTGTGGAAGGGCGCGGTGAAGAACCAGTTCAGCAGGAGGGAGCCACCGAGAGCGGCGAGCAGCGCCGGCCAGAGTCCGCCGACGAGCGCGACGCCGACGACAGCGGCGAGAAAGATCAGAATGTCGTTGGTGAGGGTCAGGTCCGGCAACGCCTTGAGCAGTGCTGTCAGAGCGGGCATGCCCACGACGGTGAGCGCGAATCCGTACAGCCTGCGCCGCCGGGACAGCGCGGCCGGCACCGCCCGACCGCGCCGACCACGACCGGCCTCGGCGTGGGTGACCAGGTGTACGTCGATGGGGCCGGACAGCGCGGTGGTGGTGACCCCGACGCCACGGGAGAACAGTTGGGCGAAACGCCCCCGACGGCTGGCACCGAGCACGAGTTGGGTCGCGTTGACGCCCCGGGCGAAGTCCAGCAGCGCGGCGGGAATGTCGGTGCCGAGAACCTGGTGGTAGGTGCCGCCGAGGCTCTCGGCCAGCACTCGCTGCCGGGCGAGCTGCGCGGGGTCGGCGCCGGCCAGCCCGTCGCTGCGGGCGACATGTACGGCGAGCAGGTCGGCGCCCTTGCTGCGGGCGGCGACGCGGGCCGCCCGCCGGATCAGCGTCTCCCCCTCGGGCCCACCGGTCAACGCGACGACGACCCGTTCACGGGCCTCCCAGGTGGCGGAGATGCCCTGTTGAGCGCGGTACGCGTCGAGTTGCTCGTCGACCTTGTCAGCGAGCCAGAGCAGCGCGAGCTCCCGCAGAGCGGTGAGGTTGCCGACGCGGAAGTAGTTGCCGAGCGCGGCGTCGATCTTGTCTGGGCGGTAGATGTTGCCGTGCGCCATCCGTCGGCGCAGCGCCTCGGGCGTCATGTCGACGAGTTCGACCTGTTCGGCGGCGCGGACCGCGGCATCCGGGACGGTTTCCCGCTGGATGGTGCCGGTGATCTGGGCGACGACGTCGTTCAGCGACTCCAGGTGCTGGATGTTGACAGTGGTGAGCACAGTCGTCCCCGCGTCCAGCAGTTCCTGGACGTCCTGCCAGCGCTTCTCGTTGCGGGATCCGGGGACGTTCGTGTGGGCCAGCTCGTCGACGACCGCCACCTCGGGCCGCCGGGCGAGCACCCCGTCCAGGTCCATCTCGGTGAACTCGGCGCCTCGGTAGGCGATGGTGCGCCGGGGCACCTGCTCCAGCTCACCGATCATGGCGGCGGTGTGCCGGCGGCCGTGGGTCTCGACGAACCCGATCACGACGTCGGTGCCGCGCTCCGCGCGTCGGTGCGCCTCCTCCAGCATCGCGTACGTCTTCCCCACGCCGGGAGCGGCGCCGAGGTAGATGCGGAGCTCGCCTCGTGGCACCCGAACATCCTCTCTGGTGACATGGCCGCCAGGCATCCGGCGGCCGGACCGGGCCAGGCTGGACCAACCGTTTCGATGGTCCAGCCCCGGCCTCGGTCAGCGGGCGGGGAATTCCCGATCGAGCGCGAGGTTGAGTTCCAGCACATTGACGCCGGGCTCGCCCATGAAGCCGAGCGACCGGCCGGTGGTGTGCTCTCCGACGAGGCGGCGGATCTCCGCCGGGTCCGCGTCGCGCTCGCGCGCCACCCGGTTCACCTGCAGTTCGGCGTACGCCGGGGAGATGTGTGGGTCGAGACCGCTGCCGCTGGCGGTGACGGCGTCGGCGGGGACTGCGGGGTCGGCCGGTGCGTCGCCCCGGATCGGGGTGACCAGCCCACCGGCTGCCACGTAGTCCTCACCGGGCTGGGCCAGTTCCACAGGCACCCCTTCGTAGCTGGTGAGGAACGGCGTGGCCGGAGCGACCTGGTTGACGCTGACGACCCGGGTGACCGGACCACTCAGTCCGTCGGCGCGGAACACCGCGAGCACCGCGCCGACCCCGTCGACTGTGCAGTACGGACGGCGTCCATCGACACCGTCCAGTTCCCCGACCGCCCTGCTGCGCGCGCAGACCTGGGTGAGCAGGCTCCGCGTCGACTCCTCGGGGTCGTTGGAGATGGTGTCGACGACGCTTTCCGGGCCGAGGTTGCTGGCGGCGGTCGCGGTGGGGTCGTAACCGTCGCCGGCGGCGGACGGACGGGACTGGAAGTAACGCGGGACGGGGTTGCCGTCCGGGTCGGTGAAGGATTGACCGATCAGCGCACTGCCGACGGTCCGCCCGTCTGCGGCGACGAGCGACCCGTCCGCCTTCTCGGCGAGACCGGGGACCCGACCGACCGCGACGAGAGCGAGCGGATAGGCGAGGCCGAGCAGAACGGTGAAGACGAGCAGCGCGCGCAGGGCGGCCAGGTGCTGGGCGAGCCAGTTCGGTAGGCGCATCAGGAGATCCCGGGGATGAGCTGGAGGAGCAGATCGATGAGTTTGATGCCGAGGAACGGCACGACGATGCCGCCGAGGCCGTAGACAAGCAGGTTGCGGCTGAGCAGTTTGGATGCAGCGGCGGGTCGGTAACGCACGCCGCGCAGGGCGAGTGGAATCAGCGCGACGATGATGATCGCGTTGAAGACGACAGCGGACAGGATCGCCGACTCCGGGCTGGACAGCCGCATGACATTGAGCGTGTCCAGACCGGGATAGATGCCGGCGAACATGGCCGGGATGATCGCGAAGTACTTCGCGATGTCGTTGGAGATCGAGAAGGTGGTGAGTGCGCCTCGGGTGATCAGTAACTGTTTGCCGATCTCAACGATCTCGATCAGCTTGGTCGGGTCGGAGTCGAGGTCGACCATGTTGCCGGCCTCCTTGGCGGCCGACGTGCCGGTGTTCATGGCGACGCCGACGTCGGCCTGGGCGAGCGCCGGGGCGTCGTTGGTGCCGTCGCCGGTCATCGCGACCAGGCGGCCACCCTCCTGCTCCTTACGGATCAGGGCGAGCTTGTCCTCCGGGGTGGCCTCGGCGAGGAAGTCGTCCACTCCCGCCTCGTCCGCGATGGCCTTGGCGGTCCGCGGGTTGTCACCTGTGATCATCACGGTACGGATGCCCATCGCGCGCATCTCGTCGAAACGCTCCCGCATGCCGGCCTTCACCACATCCTTGAGGTGGATGACGCCCAGGGCGCGGGCTAGCTCGCCGTCGACGTGCTCGGCGACCACAAGTGGGGTGCCGCCGGTGCCACTGATCTCGTCGACGAGCTGGCCGACCTGCTCGGTCGGGTGGCCGCCGTTCTCGCGTACCCACTTCATCACCGCGGCGGCGGCGCCCTTGCGGATGCGGCGCGCCGGCCCGGCGATGCCCCCGTCCACGGTCGCGTCCGGGGTCAGGTCGACGCCACTCATCCGGGACTGAGCGGTAAAGGGCACGAATGTGGCGTGCGGGATCAGGCCGGGCTCCCGCTCGCGCAGCCCGTACTCGTTCTTGGCGAGCACCACGACCGAGCGCCCTTCGGGGGTCTCGTCGGCGAGGCTGGACAGCTGCGCGGCGTCGGCGACCGTTGCGGCGTCGAGGCCGTCGGCGGGCAGGAACTCGGCGGCCTGCCGGTTGCCCAGGGTGATGGTGCCGGTCTTGTCCAGCAGCAGGGTGTTCACGTCGCCGGCGGCCTCGACAGCACGCCCGCTCATGGCGAGCACGTTGCGCTGGACGAGGCGGTCCATGCCGGCGATGCCGATCGCCGACAGCAGCGCCCCGATCGTCGTCGGGATGAGACAGACTAGCAGCGACACCAGCACTATTCCGCTGACACCGGCGTCGGTGATCGCCTGCGTGTCCGGGGCCGCGCCCTGGTAGTCCTTCGAGAAGATGGCAAGTGGCTGAAGGGTGACGACGGCCAGCAGGAAGACGATCGTGAGCGCGGCGAGCAGGATGTTCAGCGCGATCTCGTTCGGCGTCTTCTGCCGGTTTGCCCCCTCGACCAGATTGATCATCCGATCGATGAAGCTCTCCCCCGGCTTCTGCGTGATCATCACGACGATCCGGTCGGAGAGGACCTTCGTGCCGCCGGTGACCGCGCTACGGTCGCCGCCGGACTCCCGGATCACCGGGGCGGACTCACCGGTGATCGCCGACTCGTCGACGCTGGCGATGCCCTCGACCACGTCGCCGTCACCGGGGATGATCTCGCCGGCCTCGACGACGACCACATCGCCCTGCTTCAACTGTGGAGCGGGCACCGACTCGGTGCGGTAGGTGCCGGGGGCGGCGCCCGCGGTCCAGCCCAGAGCACGAAGGGCGACTGTGTCCGTCTTCGCCCGGCGCAGGGCGGCGGCCTGAGCCTTGCCCCGACCCTCGGCCACGGCCTCGGCCAGGTTCGCGAAAACCACAGTGAGCCACAGCACGACGGTGATCGCGACCGCGAACACCGACGGGTCCGCCACCGCGAGGACGGTGGTGAAGAGCGCTCCGATCTCGACGATCAGCATGACCGGGTTGCGCCACAGGATGCGCGGGTCGAGCTTGCGTACCGCGTCGGGCAGCGACCGGAGCAGTTGCCGCGGATCGAGCAGGCCGCCGCCCCGGTTGCCCTGGGTGGCGGGGGTGCCGGCGGTCGCCGCGTCGGCGGTGCCGTGCGGTGCCGACGTGGAGGTGGTCATGTCCTTCTCTCTCATGATGGTCACAGCCCCTCAGCCAGGGGACCGAGCGCGAGGGCGGGCAGGAAGGTCAGCGCGACGAGGATCACCGTGACGCCGACGACCATCCCGACGAACAGGGGTCGGTGCGTGGGCAGGGTGCCCTCGGAGGCGGGGGTGGGTTGTTGGCGAGCCAGTGAGCCGGCCAGGGCGAGCACGAAGATGATCGGCAGGAAGCGGCCGAGCAGCATGCACAGGCCCAGCGCGGTGTTCCACCACGGCGTGCTCACGGTGATGCCGGCGAACGCGGATCCGTTGTTGTTGCTCGCCGAGGTGAACGCGTAGAGCACCTCGGACATCGCGTGCGGCCCGACGTTGAGCGCCGTCGAGTTGTTGCCGGTGGCGAACGCCGCGGCTGTTCCGATCAGCACCAGCGCCGGGGTGATCAGGAAGTACAGCGACGCGAGCTTGATCTCGCGGGAGCCGATCTTCTTACCGACGTACTCGGGGGTCCGACCGACCATCAGTCCGGCCACGAACACCGTGATCACCGCGAGGATCAGCAGGCCGTACAGGCCGGCACCGACCCCACCGGGGGCGACCTCGCCGAGCATCATGTTGACCAGGGGCATCATGCCGCCCAGCGCGGTGTACGAGTCGTGGAACGAGTTCACCGCGCCGGTGGAGGTGAGCGTGGTGGCGGCGGCGAAGGTGGCCGAGTTCGACACGTCGAACCGGACCTCCTTGCCCTCCAGCGCCGCGCCCACGGCCTGCGGCACGGTGCCGTTGCCTGTCAACTCGAACATGTTCGTCAAGGTGATGCTGGCCAGCGCCAGGACCGCCATGACCGCGGCTATCGCGTAGCCCTGCCGCACCTGGCCGACCATCCGGCCGAAGACCCGGGGCAGGGAGAACGGGATCACCAGCAGCAGGAAGATCTCCAGCCAGTTCGTCCAGGTCGTCGGGTTCTCGAATGGGTGGGAGCTGTTGGCGTTGTAGAAACCGCCACCGTTGGTGCCCAGTTCCTTGATGACCTCCTGGCTGGCCACCGGCCCGCCGGTGATGGTCTGGCTGCCACCGGTCAGGGTGGTGATCTCGGTGCCCGCCGACAGGTTCTGCACCACCCCGCCGGCCATCAGCACGAGCGCGCCGAGCACCGAGATCGGCAGCAGGATCCGCAACGTGATCCGGGTCAGATCGACCCAGAAGTTGCCCAGATCGCCGGTCCGGCTGCGGGCGAACCCCCGGACCAGCGCGACGGCCACCGCGATGCCCACGGCGGCGGAGACGAAGTTCTGTACCGCCAGACCGGCCATCTGCACCAGGTGACCCATGGTCGACTCACCCGAGTACCACTGCCAGTTCGTGTTGGTCACGAACGACACCGCCGTGTTCCACGCGCCATGTGTCATCACCGGATCGAGTCCGAGCGAGAGCCACAGATGGTTCTGCAACCGCATGAACCCGTACAGGAACAGGATCGACACTGCCGAGAAGGCCAGCACGCTGCGGGCGTACACGCCCCAGGACTGCTCGGCGGCAGGGTTGACCCCGACCAGGCGGTAGATGCCCCGCTCCATGCGGGACTGCTCGGACCCGGAGACCACCCGGTAGATGTAGTCGCCGAACGGCTTGTGCACGGCGACCAGCGCGGCCACCAGTGACAGGATGAACAGCACCCCGGCTGTCGTCGCGGTCATCAGAACCGCTCCGGGAACAACAGGGCGACCACCAGGAACACGGCCAGGCCGATCGCCAGCAGCAGACCGACGGCGTTGACGGCGCTCACAGCTTCTCCACGCCCCTCACCAGCAGGGCCAGCGCCGCGAACAGCGCCACCGTCAACACCACGAACACCACGTCAGACACGTCTGACTCCTTGATTCGGGACACCTCGTCACGCAGCCGATGGGCCACGCCGCGCAATCACATCCGGGCGCGTGCTCAGCCGACAGGGGCTATCACGCAACCATCACAGCGAGCCGGCGATTATTAACGCCCTTTTCACAGCGCCTCCGTGACCGGGTGACGCCCGCCACTACGGGCAGCCGAAAACCCGAGCACGCGGGTGGCCGCACCCGACCGGGCCGGCCGTGAAGGTTGTCGATCCGGCGGCGCGGAGGGCCGTGGCGGGCCGGTCGCGTCGAGCACACCGAGGCGCGGGGCGTAGGCCCCCGACGGGGCCGTGACCAGGAGAGCCGATCCCGTAACACCGTCGCAACACCCTTGACACCCAAAGGTGAGCCCGGCCACACTACGGATGCTAATTCGATTTAGCTGACATGCACCACAGATGCTCCACCCGCGCCGGACCGGCACTCGGCCGCGCCCTGCGGCAATCCGGCTGGAGGTGACGTCGAAAGCCCTTCGGTGGCCAATGTCCGAAAAAGACCGTAGATCCCCACGAGGCCGCGAGAGACCACAGAGGAGTAGTCCCAGATGAGGAAAGCGACCGGAAGACGCCGGCTCAGCCGCGCGATCTCGTTACTCGCGATCATGTCACTCGGCGCGGGGGCCAGCGCCGCCATCTCCGCACCGGCCGCCATCGCGGGCAAGCGCCCGATTGTGGAAGGCGCGACCGTCAAGGCGGATCGCGGTTCACCGACCGGCTACACAGTCACGTTCGTCTACCGCAACCCCAACGCGACCCAGGTCCGCCTCGCCGGAGACCTGACTCTGCTCGACATCGCCACGGGGAACACCCGGTACCAGCCGGAGGAGTGGCAGCCGGGGCGCTACCACGCCGGAGGTACCGAGTTCCTCCGGGACATGACGAAGGACTCGAAGGGGAACTGGTCGGTCTCCCTGCCGCTGCACGCCGGTGGGATCAGCTACTGGTACCGGGTCTGGGACCCGACGCAGGGCTGGGAGAACAAGCGGATCTGGGATCCCGCCTCGACGAACCCTCGCCCGCCTGGCGAATCGTCGTTCCGGGTGCGGAACAACGACGTCCTCGACGCGGTGTACGTGCCGTACGCCAAGAAGCAGAACGACCCGGTGCTGAAGGGGCGTGCGGAGTACGAGCTCCCGATCGCGGACCGCAAGAAGCGGGGCACCGTCAGCTACATCCCCTACACCACGATCCTCGGCGACAGCGGCCACTACCTTGGTGTCTACCTGCCGGCCAACTACAACCCCAAGCGGGCCGAGCCGTACAAGGTGGCGTACCTCGCCCACGGCATCTTCGGTGACGAGACCGACTTCATGGTCCCGGCGAACGTCCCCAACATCCTGGACAACATGACGGCCAAGGGCGAGATCGAGCCCACCGTGGTGGTCACCATGGGGAACCACTTCACCGGCACCAGCCTCGGCTTCGGTTCCTACAACCAGACGAACGCCGCCAACAACCTGGTCCAGACGATCCTTCCGCTCATCGAGGAGAAGTACAACGTCTCGACCGAGCGGGAAGGTCGCGCCTACGCCGGGTTCTCCTACGGCGGCATGACGGGCGCCCACGTCATCAGGGGCTACCCGACCACGTTCGCCTACTACGGTCACTTCTCCGGTAACCCGTCCCTGTCCGCTCAGGACTACGACAACGTCGCCGCCGCGGTCGGGGACGACGACCTCTTCGTGTTCCTCGGCAACGGTGTCTTCGAAGGCAACCTCAACGCCCAGAACGCCATCGCGGACAACTTCCGGGCTCGGGGATACGCCGCGCGGACGACCCAGGTCCCCGGCGCGCACGACGGCATGACGGCGAGCCAACTGTTCACGATCTTCGCCCGCGACCACCTGTGGTCGGAGGTCGACACCGTGGGCACGGCGCGGACAGTAATCAAGGCGAAGGCCACGCCGGCGTCGATCGCCAGTGGTGGCACCTTCAAGCTGCACGTCGACGTGCGGGCACAGACCCGGCACAAGAAGGCGCCGACGGTGACTGGCGAAATCACCGTCACCTTCGGTGGCGGCACTCACGTGGTGCCGCTGGCCGGCGGAAAGGCCATGGTGAAGCTGCCGACCACCGGCTTGTCGGCGGGTGTGTACCCGGTCCACGTCGCCTACTCCGGTGACCGGAACTACGCGCCCGCCGCTGGGGTCCACCAGCAGCTACGGGTCCGCTGACACGCGATGTGGTGGGCCGGCGACCTCGTCGTCGGCCCACCACTTGTGACCCGCGTCGGGACGGATCGGCTCAGGAGCGTAGCCACCACGGGCTGGTGTAGGCCACTCCGAAGTCGTTGCACGGATGACCGGCCGGTCCGGGTGTGCCGTTGGTCAGCGACGGGTCGGAGATCCGGAGCACCACCCAGTCGCCGTCGGCGACGTTGAGCGGCACCGTGAAGTCGGTGACCCGACCGTTCACCGTGTCGATGACGTCGACGACCGTCGGCACTGACGTTCCGGGCCGCAGGACCTGGATCCGCAGCGGCTTGCCGTCCCAGACCGGACCACGGTCGAGGTCCAGCAGGAACCGTACGTCGCCGGAGGTCACGTTCAGCACGCCGCCCATGCGTACGCCGTTGGCCGTCGCGTCCACCCGTAGCCCTGAGACGCGGGTGGCGAAGGAACGACGAGCCGCCATCGCCTCGAACACCGCCGCCCGGGTGTTCTCGGTGACCCACAGCCCGCTACGGCCCTTGCCCTCGTGGAAGCCCCAGGTGGTGCCGTGCTCGTCGGTGACGCCCGTGAGGCCCGGCCGCCAGCCGGCGTTGAGGCAGGCCACCAACGGCGACGTCAGCCCGGACGACAAGCCCTCGAACAGGTAGTCGTCGGTGCGGTTGAACATCTCCAACCCGACCAGTTGGTCACGGGCCGAGGCGCTGAACGAGAAGTTGTTGAACCGGCCCAGCTCCCGGCCGGGATGGTTGAAGCTGGCCAGACCGCCGGGCCGCCCGGTGAGCCAGTTGTACAGGCTCCCGGGGCTGCCGGCGCGCAGCAGGTCGGCGAAGTCGGAGGTGTTCCACACGTTGATATGCCCCTGCAACGGGTGCGACCACTCGAACCCACGGATCGCCGTGAACTGACCCGGATCGTTTGCGGCATTGGCGAGGTCGCCGGTGGTCCGCCACTCGGACGAGCTGAGGCCCTCGATGGCGAAGAGCGTGGCGTGGTCGGTGAGCGCGGCGACGTCCAGACCTGCCTCACGCATCGAGGCGAACGCGGCCTCGGGGCTGCCGTCGCCATCCGAGGCGACCGTGTGGTTGTGCATGTCGGCGTGGACCAGCATCGTGCCCTGGCTGACCAGGGAGGTCCGGGCGGCACCGGCGGTCGCGGTCGGGGCACTGGCCGTCGTGGTGTGGGACGCTCGGGCCGAGGTCGGCAGCGCGGCCAGCATCAACGCGCCGCCGGTGCCGGCAAGCAGCGCCCGCCGGCCCAGGGTCGGCGCGACGTTCACCTGACCGTACGGCACCTCGTCGTCGGATCGGTGGTCGTGGTGACAGTGGTGGGGATGATGTGCACTCATAGGCAAACATGAACATGTCTCTACCTGACAATGCCACCAAGCTGGGTCATCGGTCAGGCGAACACCTGCCGTACAGCGATTCCCGGCCTGACCGAGGACGCCAGGGCTCGTTATCGGTATGCCTCGGGCAGTCGTCTCGGCAGGCGGCCGAGCACCGCGTCGATGTCGCGCAGTGCGGTGTCGCTGGCCAGATGCTCCCGTTCCGCGCCGAGTGGGGCGTGCTCCGGGCAGAACCAGACAGCGCCGGCGGGATGCCCGACCCAGCCGGGCGGGGGGTTGACCGCGTCCGCGAAGTACACCAGGACGAACTTGCCACGAGCACCGTCGGACGGTGACTGACCTGGTTCGAGATGGCAGACGTGGCAGCGCGGGGGCAGCATGCGAGCAGTCTGGCAGCCGGGAGCCCGGCACCGAATGGGTGCCGGACCCCCGATCAGACGGTGGACGGGCCTGCTCAGGTCGCGGTGCAGGTAAGCGTCGGAACCGTGTTGCTGCCGTTCCAGTTGCCGAGGAAGCCGAATGTGGCGCTGGTACCCGCGGCGAGGGAGCCGTTGAAGGAGACGTTCGTGGCCGTCACCGCCGAGCCACTGGCGTTGATCGTCGCGTTCCACGACTGGGTGATCGTCTGACCGTTGGCGAAGGTCCAGGTCACCCGCCAACCCCTGATCGCGGCGGAGCCGGCGGTGACCCGTACCTCGCCCTGGAAGCCGCCCTGCCACTGGCCGACGACGCTGTATGTCGCCGTACAGCCGCCAGTGCTCGGCGGCGGGGTCGTCGGGTTCGGCGGCGGCGTGGTCGGGTTCGGCGGCGGGGTGGTGGGCGGTGGGGTGGTCGGCGGCGGCCAACCCGGCCCGCCGGGCGGCCAGCCGACGAGGCCGCCCCGGTACTGCCCGGCGGTGACGGTCATCAGCCGGGTGGCACCGGCGATGCTGCCGCCGCTGGTGGCCATGCCGCCGACGGTCGTGCCGGTGAGGCTGCCACCCAGGTAGACCTCATACGTCTGCCCGTGCTGGATCCGGTTGGAGGAGAAGACCACCTCCCGGAAGTTCTTGGGGGCCCGGTAGGAGGCGAGCACCTGGCCGCCGGAGACCAGGTGGAGCAGGGTGCCGGCCGGCTGGCTGCTGGACAGCTGCGGGGCGACCCAACCCTGGCCCGAGGTCGGCGGCAGGCTCAGCACCGCCATCGAGGTCGATCCCGCCCCGAGCACCGTGCCGCCGTTGAAGTAGACAGGCCCGTTCGAGTCGAGCGCGCCCTCGCCGGGGCTGCCGGTGCTCGGCCCGCTGACCACGACCGTGCCGGCGGCGAAGGTCACCGATCCGTTGGAGTCGATGCCGTCGATGCTGGAGTTGACGAGGGTGGTCCCGCCGGTGAACCGGACGAACGCGTTAGGTGCCACGTCGAAGTCGCCGTACCCGTCCTCGACTGCGTTTATCGCGTCGTCGCGGGCTGTGACGTTGACGGTGCCGCCGCTGATGGTGACCTGCCGGCTCTCGATCGCCTCGAAGGAGTTGGTCACGGTGACGGTACCGCCGGAGATGGCCACGGTGTTCTCACCCTTGATGGCGTCGTCACCCGCGTTCACCCGTACGGTGCCGTTCGTGATGGCCAGCCGGCCCCGGTCCGCCTCGGTGTCGTCGGACTTGATGCCGTCGCCACCGGCGGTGACGTCGAGGCTTCCTCCGGTGATGTCGAGGAAGTCCTTGCCCCGGACTCCATCGTCGACCGCGTTCACCGTGATCGTGCCGGACTCGATGACCAGGCCGTCCTTGCTGGTGATGCCGTCGTACGCGTTGCCCTGCACGGTCAACCCGCCGGTTCCGTTGATCCGCAGGTCGGCCTTGCTGAACAGGGCGGCGTTCGGCTCGTCGGTGCTCGGATCCGGGTAGACGTATCTTGTCGCGTCGGAAAGCCGGTTGGTGGTGCCGGCGGCCAGCGTGATCACGACCTGATCGGCGTCGGAGACCTGCAACGGCGCGTTGCTGGAGTTGGTGATGGTGGCGCCGTTGAGGATCAGATTCACGTCACCCGAGGCGGCGGTGTCGACGTTGAGGTAGCCGTCGTTGAGGGTGCCGCTGATCTCGTAGGTGCCCGGAGCGGTGATCGTCACGGCTCGCCCGGAGACTGTGACGTCGGCGCTGGGGCTGGTGGCACTGGCACCGGTGAGCGTGATGGGGACTGTCGCCTGCGCGGTGGCCGGTGCGCCCAGCGGGCCGGCGATCAGTGCGACCGCGAGCCCGACGGGGAGAATGGCTCTCAGCGGGATGCGTTTCATGGCTCTGTCCTGACTTGGATCGATGGGACGGGATCCACGCGTTCGCCACTATAGATGAATGTCGATGGCATTCGGGTCGATCGCCCACACTGTGGCCATGGCTCCGGCAACGACCGCAAACGCCGGCGGCCGATGGCCCAGGAGAATGGCCATCGGCTCGACGACGTCGGGCCGAAGCCCGAAGCGTCTACTGATCCAGGTGCACCAGCGTGATCAGCGGTTCCGCTTCGCGGCCCGCTTGCGGGGCGGCGTCAGCAGATCGGCGATCGCCGCGATGGCGGACGGCACCAGGCGGTAGTACGCCCACACGCCACGCTTGTCCCGCTCCAGCAGGCCGGCCTCGGTCAGGATCCGAAGGTGATGGCTCACGGTCGGCTGAGAAAGCCCGAGCGGTGCCGTGAGGTCACTCACTGACGCCTCCCCGTCCGGAGACGACTGGATCAGACTGAGCAGTCGCAGCCGGGCCGGGTCGGCGAACGCCTTCAGCACGCCCGCGAGGCGCTCGGCATCGGCAGGCTTGATCGGTTCGCCGGCCAAAGGCGAGATGGCAGGCGTCTTGGTCTCCACAGTTCCCACATCTTGCATCGTTGCAGCATCAACACCGATCGGCGGTGAAACGAGGGCTGTATCACCGTGAGTTGTGCAGGAATCCTCCCCCTGGTCAGGTCGGGGATGGCGATCCGCGCGGCGGGGGGTATGCGGACGGACCGCGACAGGAGCCGGGCTCACACCGTGACGACAACCTTGGCGCGGGCATGCTCGCTCTCCACGTACCGGATCGCCTCGGGGACCTCGCTCAGCCGGTAGGTCCGGTCGATGACCGGCGTCAGCCGGCCGGACTCGGCCAGTTCCCGCAGGGTGGCCAGGTGCCCACGACCCGCCGTCGCCGAGGGCGCGAGGATGCGGTGTCTGAGGAAACGCGCCACGATCGGCCCCCGGACCAGCAGGCTCATCGGCCCGAAGACACTGCCGCCGGTGAACACGCCCCCGCCGGACAGCAGCAGCGTCCCGTCCGGGGTAAGCACCCGACGGAGGTCGGTCAACGACCGGTTGCCGACCAGGTCGAGCAGCACCTCGTAGCGACGGCCGGCACTTACCGCGTCGGTGCGGGTGAAGTCCTCCCTGGTGTAGTCGACGACGTGATCCGCACCGAGCGACCGGACCAGGTCGACGTTGCGGGTCCGGCACACCGCCGTCACCTGAGCCCCGTACGCCTTGGCCAACTGCACGGCGAAGGTGCCCACCCCGCCGGACGCCCCGTTGATCAGGACGTGCTGACCGGCCTGAAGTCCGGCGGCGTCACACAGGCAGACCAGGGCGGTGGTGGCGGCCAGCGGGATCGCCGCCGCCTGCTCGAAGCTCAGGTTCGCCGGTTTCGCCTCGACCAGGTTCTCGGCCACGGACACGTACTCGGCGAACGCTCCACCGGCCGGGCCTGCCTCGCCGTACACCTCGTCGCCCGGCCGGAACCGGGTAACCGCGCGGCCGACCGCCTCGACCCGGCCGGCGAAGTCCTGCCCCCGGACCATCGCGGTGGGCCGGCGGAGCCCGAACGACAGCCGGGCCAGGTACGGGTCGCCGCGCATGGCATGCCAGTCGTACGCGTTGACCGAGCTCGCCCGCACCCGGACCAGCACCTCGCCGTCGCCAGGTGTGGGGGTGTCGATCTCACCCAACCGCAGTACGTCGGGGGAGCCGTACCGGTGCTGCACGATCGCTTTCATCAGGATCTCCTCGCCGTCACGTGTCTGATGCGCTGTGACAGAGCCTGTCGGCACGGACCTGGCGACGCGTCGCCGTGACGGCGGCACCGCCGCTACTCCCCGCGCGGCAGCGGGACGGCAGGAATACTCCGCCGGGAGTACGCCGGGATGCCTCCCTCGGGGCTGCCGCTGTCGAGTCCGGTCGGCCTACAGTGCGGGCATGAGCGGGTCGAGCGCCGATGCCGAACTGGCATCGCCCAGCGGGCCGGTGCCGGCGCGGCGCGGGCCCGGCCTGGCGGTGCTCACCGCGCTCGTGCAGCCGGCCGGCACCGCGATCATCGCCGGTTGGCAGCACGCCAGTGTCGGGATCATCGGGTACGTGCTGCTGGTGTTCAGTGGGCTGGCGCTTGCCGACCGGCACCGGTCGCCGAGGCGGAACTTCCTGATCGTGGTCGCCGCGACAGTGGCGTACCACCTGCTGGACGGGCCGGTCGGGGTGACGTTGCTGGCACCGATGATCGGCGCGGCGGCGGTGCTGGCCGCCGGGCACCGGTGGCTGGTGGCGGCGACGTCCGCCGGGGCGTACGCCACCTGGGTGCTGGTCAGCGGCCCCACCCTGCGCCAGGCGCTGGCGGCGTTGGCGCTGATCGCCGGTGCCGGCCTGGTCACCGAGTTCGGCAGCCTCGTCGCCGCCAGGGTCCACGACGGCATCGCGGAGCAGCGCCGACTCTCCGAGGAGCGGCAGCGCCGCCGGGCCAGCGAGCAGCGGCTGCTGATCGCCGCCGAACTGCACGACGTACTCGGTCACCACCTCTCGCTGATCAACATGAGGGCCGGCGTCGGTCTGCACCTGATGGATCGCGACCCGGAGCAGGCCCGGGCGGCGCTCGACGCGATAGCGCAGTCCAGCGCGGAGGCGCTGCGCGAGGTGCAGGCGGTGCTCAACACGCTCTACCCGACCGGCGAGGCCGCTCCGCGAGCCCCCGCGCCCGGGCTGGACCGGCTCGCCGAGCTGACCGACGACGCCGCACTGCCGACCCGGACGGTGATCGACGGTACGGTCCGGCCGCTCCCCGCAGCCGTGGACCGGGCGGCGTACCGGATCGTGCAGGAGGGGCTGACCAACATCCGCCGGCACGCCGGGACGGGGGTCGCCGCCACCGTCACCATCGGATATCGGCAGGATGCGTTGGTGGTCGAGGTCGACGACGATGGTGGCGGCGTTCGCCAGCCGGAACCTGCCCCGGCGGGGAACGGCATCACGGGGATGCGGGAGCGAGCTGCCGCGTTGGGCGGTGAGCTGACCGCCGGGCCAGCGCCGGACGGCAGCGGCGGCTGGCGGGTGCGCGCAACCCTGCCGCTGGGGCGCGACCAGACGCGGGAGGCTACATCGTGATCCGGGTTCTGCTCGTCGACGACCAGGTGCTGGTCCGGGCCGGTTTTCGCGCGTTGCTGGACGCCGAGCCCGATATCACAGTCGTCGGCGAGGCCGGCGACGGTGCACAGGCGGTCCGGTTGACCCGGCAGACCGTTCCGGACGTGGTCCTGATGGACATCCGGATGCCCGGTGTCGACGGGTTGGCCGCCACCCGGCAGATCACCGCCGATCCGGAGCTGTCCGGGGTGCGGATCGTCGTGCTCACCACGTTCGAGTTGGACGAGTACGTCGGTGCGGCGTTGCGCGCCGGTGCCGCCGGGTTCCTGGTGAAGAACACCCAGCCGGCCGACCTGATCCAGGGAGTACGGGTGGTGGCCGCCGGGGACGGGCTGCTGTCGCCGAGTGTGACCCGGCGGGTGATCGAGCAGTTCGCCGCCGGTACCGCCACACCTGCCGCACCTCGGCGGTTGGCCGAGCTGACCGAACGGGAACGGGAGGTGGTGGCCCTGGTCGGCACCGGGCTGTCCAACGACGAGATCGCCGCGCGCCTGGTGGTCAGTCCGGCGACCGCCAAGACGCACGTGTCCCGGGCGATGGTCAAGCTCGCTGCCCGGGACCGCGCCCAGCTTGTGGTGTTCGCGTACGAGGCGGGACTGGTCCGCCCCGGCTGGCTGCCCTGAGTTCGAAACCCCGATCGGCAGACCGACACCCGACACTGTGGAGCGTTGTGGGCCCTCCCCCGTTCATCGAGGATTTCTCGCATGAGCATCGGCCGTCGCCCCACATCGCTGCGCGACACAGGCTCGCGCCCCGGCGACGAGGCGGCGAGTGATGAGGAAAGCGCCCACTCCGACGCTGCCGCCCCTCGCGTACCCGGGCTGTCCGACCGGCTGACCCGGCGCTTCGTCGAGACCTGGCAGGGCTGGATCGACGCTCGGGCCATGGCCACGCTGCCCGGCCTCGACCGTGCCCTCCGGTTCGTCGCCGTGCTGCTGTTCGCCCATCGCGCCAGCTACCTGCTGCCCGCCGCGTCGAGCCTGGGAGCCACAGGTGCCACCCACTACCGCAGTCCGGGGCTCAACCTGACGATGGTGACGGTGGTGGTGACCTGGAACGCCATCCTGGCGGTCGCGGTCTGGCGGCGCGGTTGGTTCACCATCCGGCACGTCGTCATCGACATCGTCGTGACCTGTGTGCTGCTGTTCGTGGCGAACGCCAACCTACGCGACGGCTTCGAGATCAGCGCCGCCAACTGGATGGCGAAGTTCGCGCTCGGCACCGCGGCGCTGGCCGGTGCGGTGTTGAGTGTGTCCCGACTGTTCGTCGCGTTGGCGGTACTGGTGCTGTCGGCCGTCGCGGCGATCGCGCTGCGCACCGGAGGACTGCCACCGCTGGAATCCGGGTTCCTCAACCACGTCAACTCCAGCCTGTGGTTCGCCCTGCTGCTGCATTTCATGCGCCGCTATCTCACCGCCCAGGCGGACGCGGTGGACGCGGCGACCTCCCGGCGGATCGCCGCCGAGACCGCGGCCGCTGCCGGCCAGGCCCGGTTCGCCGAACGGCTCCGGCAGTTCCGCCACCTGCACGACACCGTGCTGGCCACCCTCACCGCGATCTCCCGTGGCGGTCTCGACCATCGCACCGAGGCGGTGCGGGCCCGGTGCGGTCGCGATGCCGACTACGTGCGGCGGCTGATCGCCGAGGAACGCCCGGAGCAGACCACCTCGCTCGGCGCCCGGCTGGCCGAGGCGGCGGACGCGGCGGACGCGCTCGGCCTCCGGGTGCACCTGCTCATCGGCGAGCTGCCGGACGAGATTCCCGACCGGGTCCTCGACGGGATCGGCGACGCGACCGGAGAGGCCCTCAACAACGTGGCGCGGCACGCCGGGACCGAGCGGGCCTGGGTGTCCACGGACTGGACCGACCGGACGCTCACCGTCCGGATCGTCGACCGGGGGCTGGGGTTCACCCCCGACCGGGTCATCTCCGGCTCCGGGCTGCGCCGCTCGATCAAGCAGCGGATGGGCGAGGTCGGTGGCTCGGCTCAGGTCTTCTCCGATCCCGGCGAGGGCACCTGCGTCGAGTTGGTGTGGCACGACCGCTTACCGGCTACCGGATAAGTTCGTCCTCCCGGGCACGGTTGGCCAAGTCGAGTTTCGTGTAGGTGGGTCGGCCCGCTTCGCCGTACTTGGCCTTCACCCGGTCCAGGTAACGCCGGGCGGTGGCCGGCTGGATGCCGACCCGTCGCGCCGCAGCGGTAAGTGTCATGCCGGAGGCGTACGCCACCAGCACGGCCTGTTCCTGCGGCGACAGTTTCGGCCGGTCCGGCCGGGAATCGTGCGACCAGGCGTACGCCAGCTCCGGCGAATGGGCGACGCGGCCCTGCGCGACGTCGCGGACGGCTGCGGCGAGGGTGGCCAGGTCGTTGTCCTTCGTCAGGTAGCCGAGCGCGCCCGCCCGCAGCACGTCGACGCCGTGCGTCACGTACGGGACGGCGCTCACGACAAGCACCTGCCGGTTTCGGACGGCCAGCCGGCGCACGTTGTCGGCCGGCTCGGTGCGGTCCGCGAGCAGCAGGTCCAGCACGACCACGTCGGCCGGAGCCGGTTCGGACGCGAGGAACTCGTCGACGGTACCGGCGGTGCAGACCAGCCGCAGGTCGGGGGCCTCGGCCAGCCACGCCCTGATGCCGTCCAGCAGCATCCGGTCATCGTCGATCACGGAAACCGAGATCTCGGGACGCACGTGCGTCACCGTCTCCCGGTGCGACTGTCCTGTCAAGACGTCAATTTTGCCCTCTGGAAGCGCGCCGACACTCTGAGCAACCCTCTGCGCGTGGTCGGGGCGTCTCACGGGAGTGGCCCGTTGCCCGGCCGCGACGCGCGAAAGGAGGGCCCACATGCTCAAGTGGGAGAAGCCCAGCATCCGTAAGGCCGACTTCGCGGCGCAGCTCGGCTGCGCCTGCGCCTGTGGGGCGCTGGCCGGAGCGGGCTCCGGGCACGCCAACTGACAACAGCCGACACCAGTGGCGGGGGCCACGGCTGCCGTGGCTCCCGCTCGGAACGCGGAAGGGGGATCTTGTCATGCAGCTGTCGGGGATGTGGTCAGCGCTGGTCGTCCCGGACGACCTTGTCTACTTTCAGTGCCGGGACCGCTATCTCGTGGAGAACCCCGGCATCGCCGCGTGGGCGGTCGTCGGCGACGGAGAAATGGACGTGCTCCGAGCGCTCGCGTCCGGCTCAGAGCCCCCGGCCGACCCGGCCGCCACCGAACGGGCACTGGCCACGCTGGTCCTCAACTGGCTTGTCTATCTCCCGGGGCAGCAACCCCGGGTGCGGTCGGCCGAGCCAGCGCTGCGAATGGTCTATTACGCGATCACCGACGGGTGCAACCTGCGGTGTCCGTACTGCTACGCCTCATCCACCCGCAAGCTGCCGGGCGAGCTTGAGCCAGCCGAGTCGCTCGACCTGGTCGACCAGATCGCCGACATGGGCGCTGAGCTGCTCATCCTGACCGGCGGCGAGCCGATGCTGCGGCGGGACTTCTTCGCCGTGGCCGACCACGCCCGGTCGCGAGGGCTTCGGGTCAACTGCATCACGAACGGCACCCGCATCCCGGACGAGAAGACCGCCCGACGGATGGCCGACACCTTCCGCAAGATCACGGTGAGCCTGGACGGCGGTGTCGCGGAGGTCCACGAGCGGACCCGGGGCAAGGGCACCTTCGCACGTACCGCGAACGCCCTCGCGCTCCTCAACGCCGCCGGGGTCAGGCCCGACATCAACCACGTCGTGTCGCCGGAGAACATCCACGCCCTGGACCAGCTCATGACGTTCCTGGACGGCATCGAGTTCGGCAACGTGCGGCTGATGAACCACACAGGCATCGGCCGCGGCGCCGAGGACGGGGTGCACTTCGCCTGGGAACACCACCGCGAGGTGCAACGGTTCACCTGGACCAACCCGGTGGCGCGGAAGATCCTCACCGAGGGCCCCAAGGCGGTGAAGCCGTGTTCGATCCGGGGCAACTGTGGGCTCGGCGGCACCGAGATATACATCAACTCACTTGGTGACGTGTACCCGTGCAAGCTGGTCACCGGCCCGCTGCACAAGGCCGGCAACGTACGTGCACAGCGCCTGGCCGACATCTTCGACACCCCGGCGCTGGCTCAGCTACGTGCGGGCACCGTGTTCGAGGGTGACAACCTGGCTGACTGCCGGCGCTGCTACATCCGGGCCGCGTGCGGCGGTGGTTGTCGCGCCTACCACGCTGCGGAATCCGGGTCGATCACCCGCAACAGCCGGCACCACTGCCGGATCCTCCGGCACTCGATGATCACCAACATCTGGCGCTCGAACGGCTTCTCCGGTACCGACCTGCTGGAGAACGAGGCAAGCATGACGGTTCCTCGGCTGATCCGGGACGGCACCGTGCACCCGGTGTACGACGACTGGCGCACCGACACCGACCCGACCGAAGCGGTCCACCGCCGGACCCTGCCGGTGCTCACCAAGCAGACGGGGGCGACGTCATGCTCAGCGTGAATCCGGACGTGGTCTGGGTGGACAACGACGACGAGGTGCGGCTCTACCACCCTGGCACCGGGGAGTTCCAGACCTTGAACGCGACAGCGGCGCGGATCTGGCGCAAGATCGCCATCCGGGCCACGATCGACGACGTGGTGCGTGACCTGGCCGTCGAGTTCGAGGCGCAGGACGACAACGACCGACGGTTGATCGACCGCGACGTCCGGCAGTTCGTCGCCGAGTTGAGCGAACTGGGCATGCTCGACAGCGGCTTGACCTCGGAGCCGGGCCAATGACGGCGGCTGTCGCCGGGTTCGCCGACCTGATCGCACACACCGTCTCCGCCGGCCGGCCGGCGCGCATCCCGGTCACCGGGTCGAGCATGTGGCCGGCCATTCGGCCGGGCTCCGTCGTGACTGTCGAACCGGCCGCCTGGTCCCGGATCCGGCCCGGCGACGTGGTCGCGTACCGGCATGAGGACGCGGTCATCGTGCACCGGGTGATCGAGATGCGTGGCGACCACCTGGTCGCGGCCGGCGACAACAAGCCGCTGTTCGACCCACCGGTGGCCGCGACCGCGCTCCTCGGCCGGGTCACCGGCATCCCCGATCCGCTGCCACCGGCCGCGTCCGCGCCGGCAGCCGCCGCCGAGGCGACCGTGTGGGTGGTCGGCCACCCGACCCCGACCGCGCCACCGGGGGTACGCCTGCGCCAGGTCGCGCCGACCGAACTCGCCGCCGCGTTGCGCTCGGTCAGCGGCACGGTCGCCGGGCTGTCCGCCGCCGCCGTACGACCGCTCTCCGCGCTCCGTACCGTCTCTCCCGGCCCACTGACCGTGGTGATCGGCATCCGGTTCGGCCATGCCGGCGCCAGCCGCACCGGGTACGACCCCGGCGGCCTGCCACTGCTCCCGCCCGAAGCGGTCCACCTGCACGTACGCGCCGGCAGCCCGCTGTCCGAGGTGGCCCCGGAGGACGCGGTCCGGGCCGTCGCCGAGACGCTCGGCCAGCGCGAGGGGGCGGTCCGGTGAACGAGGACGCAGTTGCCGCGACCGCCCTGACCAAGACCTACCCGGGCGCTTCGACGCCGGCCGTCGATCAGATGACCTTCAGCGTGCCGACCGGGCAGTCCGTCGGGCTGCTCGGCCCGAACGGTGCCGGCAAGACCACCCTGCTGAAGCTCATCTGCGGTGTCTCGCCGCCCACCGCCGGCCAGTTGCTCGTGCACGGCGTCGCACCCGGTGGCGTGGCGAAGCGGGACCTCGCGGTGGTCCACCAGTCCGGCCCGTTCGACATGATGCTCACGGTGCAGGACAACCTGCGGATCGCCGCCGCGTTCCGGGGGCTGAGCTGGCGCAGGATACGCTCCCGCGCCGCCGCTTTGCTCGAAGAGTTCGATCTCGCCGGCAAGACCGACGACCTGGTCTTCACGCTCTCCGGTGGCCAGCGACGCCGGCTCCAGGTGGTACGCGCACTGCTGCGGGTGCCGAAGCTGCTGCTGTTGGACGAGCCATCCGCCGGGCTCGACGTGGAGGGCAGGCGCCGGGTCTGGGACATGCTCGACGAGTTGCGTCGGACGCATGGGCTGACATTGGTGTGGACCAGCCACCACATGGACGAGTTGGAGCGGAACTGCGAGCGGATCCTGGTCGTGCAGCACGGCAGGATCCTCCGCGACGGCAGCTCTGAGCAGCTCAAGGACGAGGCGGGACAGGTCACGGCCGAGCTGCGTACCGGCTCCCCGGACGACTGGGGGGCGGTGGCCGAATGCGCCCGGCTCGCCGGACTGACCCCCGAGTACCGCGGCGAGCTGTTCGTGCTCACCGGGGACGACCTGCGCCGACGGCTGCCCACGCTCATCGCCGCGCTCACCGAACGCCAGGTGGCCATCGAGAGCGTGGCGTTGACCAGTTCCTCGCTTGAGGACGCGTTCCTGGCCCTGACCCGCGCGGAGGTGTCGTCCCGATGACCACGACCACCGGGCCGGGCACGCCCACCTGGCACGGCACCGGGTTGACCGCGACCCTGCGCCGCGAGTTCCTGCTGCTCACCCGCAACCGCACGAACCTTCTGCTGGCGATCGTGCCGACGGCTGTCTACATCACGCTCTTCGCCACCTCGCTTACCGACCTGATCGGCACCGTCACCTACCGGGGGCAGCAGATCGGCTACGCCGACTTCGCCGTCCCGGCGCTGATGTTCTCGTCCCTGCTCGCCGCCGCCACCACCTCCGGCACCGCCCTCTTTCAGGAGCGGATGAGCGGCATGTCGCTGGAACTGTGGTCCTATCCGCTTACCCGCGGCCAGTACGTGCTCGGCAAACTGCTCGCCGGGTCGGCGCTGGTGCTCGCGCAGACACTGTCCGCGCTCGTGGTGACGGCGGTGCTGTTCCAGGGACGCTGGGCGGCCGACAGGTGGCTCGCGCTGCTGTGCGGTGCGCTTGTCGCGGCGTGCGCCTTCAACGGGATGTACCTGCTGCTGGCCACCCTGGTGCAGGATTTCCAGCGGTTCACCGTCCTGATCAACGTGCTCGCGCCGGTGCTGCTGTTCGCCAGTCCGTCGTTCTACCCGATCGATGCGATGGGTACGCCACAGCGCTGGCTGGCCGCTGTCAACCCGGTGACGTACGGGGTGACAGCGCTACGCGAGGCGCTGCTGCACGGGTTCTCGTCCGCGCTGCCGTATCTGCTCATGCTCGCGGTGGCCGCCCTGGTCTCGATCGCCTTCGTCGGCAGGTCGCTGGCCCGGCAGGCCCGCGGCCTCTGACCGGGAGCCGTCGGAGGCACTCTCGCCGGGCCGGTGCTTGAAGCACCGGCCCGGCGAGTGGCCTTGGTTCGACGAGGGTCAGCTTCCCGTACAGGTGACGGTGGCTCCGCTGCCGTTTCCGGTGCCCTGGAATCCGAAACTTGTGGCCTGCCCGGCACCCAGTCGCCCGTTGTAGCTCTGGTTCGCGACGGTGATGGTGCCGCTGGTGCCGCTGTTCACCCCGTTCCACATCGAGCTGACCGACGCTCCGCTCGGCAGGTTGAGGGTCACCCGCCAGCCGGTGAGTGCCGTGCCTCCCGCCGTGACGTTGACATTCGCGACGAATCCGCCGTTCCACTGGTCCTGCACCGAGTAGGCCGCCGTGCAGGTGGGAGTCCCACTGCCGGGCGGCGTCGTCGGCGGAGTGCTGGGCGGCGTGGTCGGCGGGGTCGTGGGCGGCGTGGTCGGCGGGGTGGTGGGCGGCGGGTCGCCATCGAGCGTCAGGTTCTTCTGCTGGACGCTCCACTGGCTGCGACACAGGCCGCAGTTGGCGCCGACGAAATTGGCTCCGGCGGTGGTGTCGCCTTTCAGCCGCCATTTGAGGTAGAGCACCGCCACCCGGCCGAACTCGCCACCGTTGGGCTGGTCGTAGGTGCCGCCGTGCCCGACGTTCAGGTTGCCCATGAACGCGGGTAGCCCGGCCGGCAACTTGCCCCAGTCGTCGATGGCATTGGGGTACGCGATGTCGCTTGGCCCACCGATGAAGTAGGCGATCGGCTTGGTCAGTCTCCTGAGCTGGTAGTCGTCGGCATCATTCAACAGGCCACTGCTGAAGATGCCGGTGGTGGTGACGCGTGGGTCGTTGGAGACGGCGTAGGCCTCCAGCCCGCCGCAGGAGAACCCCGCGACGGCGATCCTGGTCGTGTCCAGCTTGCCGTAGTACTTGCTGCCCTGTCGGGCGTTCTCCGCGACCGCCCAGTCGATGGACTGGGTGAGCATCTGGGAGTTGGTCGAGCCGGATCCGTTCGGTGCCCCGTTGGCGATGGCGAGGAAGCCGTGGGAGGCGATCTCGCGAAGGAAGTTGCCCTGCGACAGGCCGTTGGCCGAGCAACCGCCGTTGCCCCAGACGAGGATGGGAAGACGCTCGGCGGGGAGTGTCTGCGGTCGGAAGATGGTGTGGTTGGCCAGGCTGGCCGAGGTCTCGTAGTCGGCCGGGTAAGGGCCGGAACCACCGATCGCGGCTCCGGCCGGGCTCGCGCCGAGCGCCACGATCGCGGCGGTGACCGGGACGACGGCGGCCACCAGGCCCGCGCAGACCTTCGATCTCCTACTCATGCACCCTCCAACGGATGTCGGGACGGAACTCCCTGCGGTGGCGGTGGCGGCTGTTCGCTCACGCCCGACGGCGGTGGTCAGCGCTGGCCACGGCTCAGGTCGGCGCGGGCGCGTGGACCGCCCGGCCGCGGTCCCCACAGACGATCCAAGGGGAGCTGTATGCAGTTACTATCACTCCCGCAATGAAAAGTGTCAATGCGTTCGAAGCCCCCACGGACCTCGCCCGCGGTCAGTCTGCGACGGGCGGCCTGGCGCGCTTCCCGCCTGTCGGCTCCGGCCGCGCGGGATCGTCAGAAGCCTGGAAGTGCGTGATCCACGACGCGGCGTCCGGCCAGTACGGTGCCGCCACCTGGATCAGGCGCGACTGCGCGAGCGCACCGAGCGTGGAGTGAATCTCCAGGAAGGTGTCCCTGGCCTGCTGCCGAGGCCAGGGCGTCGGCAGCAGATGGTGGGGCAGATCCGGGTCGATGTCCGGGAACTTGCGCCAGGAGTCCATGGCGGAGGTTCGCGCGACGAGCGCGCTGGCCGCGTCCACCTCGCCGGCGCGGGCGGCCACCCGCAGTTCCGCGTACTGCTCGACGAAGGCCGAGTAGGCCGACGCGAGAACGGTCAGGTCGTACGCGGAGGCCGGACCGTGCGGCCCCGACTCCTCGTCGAAGCGGACGTGCATGACCGACCACCGCGCACCCTCGACCTGTCGCAGCAGCTCACCCAGCGTCTCCCGCACCGGGGCGGCGTCGGATCCCGGCCGGATCCACACGCTGTCGTACAGGCCCACGAACTTGAGGGCGCTCAACGACCTGCGTACCGCATGGCGGGAGGTGTGCCCGGAGCTTGGGATGGAGAAGGAGGCCATCACCCATTCGCCGGTCCACTCCGGCGGATGGGCACCGAAGTTCAGGAAGTACTGCATCCGGGAGCGGTGCTTGGCGATCGCCTGGGCGGTGAGGTGGTAGACGGGTGGCCGCCCGTTGCCTCGCGTCGCGATCAGGCCGCGTTTGACCAGCCGGGACAACGCGGCGCGGGCACTGGACTCGCTGACCCCGAACTCGCGCAGGATCGCGATGACAGCCGTCGACGGCAGGTCCGCGTCCGACGAGTCGAGGTACTCGCCGAGCAGGGTCGTCAGCAGATGTTGCGGACTGGAACCGATCTGGGCCCGGGGAATTCGGACGTCGTCGGCGGGTTCCTGGGCACTCACCTCACCAGACTGCATCACCACCTGGGGCACCAGGTCGCCGGACGACGGCGCCGGGTACCGACGGGCCGGGGCGGCTACGCGCCCTGGCCCTGGTTCTGCATCAGTCCGCCGTCCATGAAGTACGTCGACCCGGTGACGTAGTCGGCGTCGTCGCTGGCCAGGAAGACGGCGAGCTTGGCGATCTCCTCCGGGTGGGCGGCCCGCTTCCACGGGATCGACTGCACCTGCTCCTCCAGGAACTTCGGGTCGTCGATCGCCTGCTGGTTGAACGGGGTGAGCACCATGCCCGGACCGATGTTGTTCACGTTCATGTGCATCGGCGCGACCTCCAGGGCGATGCTCTTGGCCAACTCGAGCATGCCGCCCTTGCTGGCGTCATAGTCGGCGCCACCGGCCCGGGCCACCTCCTGGTGGATCGAGGTGATGTTGATTATCTTGCCGTGTCCGCCCTGGTCGCGGCGATGCCGGACGAACCGTCGACAGCAGAAGAACATCCCGTACAGGTTGGTCCGGATCGCTCGGTCCCAGGTCTCGGTGTCCAGGTCGGCCACCGGAATGCCGGAGGCGTCCACGCCCGCGTCGTTCATCAGGATGTCCAGCCTGTCGAACTCCGCGAGGGCCTCGTCGAACATCGCCTCCACCTGATGCTCGACGCTTATGTCGCCCTGCACCACAACGGCCCGCCGACCAGCCTTCTCGATCTCGGCCTTCGTGTGGTTGGCGCCCGCGTGATCGTGCAGGTAGTGCACCACGACGTCGGCGCCCTCGCGGCCGAACTCGATAGCGGTGGCCTGGCCAATTCCCGAGTCCGAGCCGGTGATCAAGGCGGTCCTGCCCGCCAGTCGTCCGGTCATCAGGGCTCCCTCCATCGCTGCCGGACCGCCGCTTACCCGCCCGCCCCGGTCCTAACCGAACGGGATCGGACCGCCTCCGCAGTGGCACGCGGGCCGGCGGGCAGGCACCCGCCCCGGCTCGCGACCGCAGTGTCGCCCTACCGTCCGACCCCGGATTCCACCTGGTCGATGACCCAGGCGGCGTTGATGAGGCCGATGTGGGACAGCGCCTGGGGGAAGTTCCCGATCTGGCTGCCGTCGCGGCGGTCGATCTCCTCCGACAGCAGGCCGAGATCGTTCGCCCGGGCGGTCACGCTGTCGAAGATCCGCCGGGCCGCGTCGATCTGCCCGGCCAGGGCCAGCGCCGACGCCAACCAGTACGAGCAGGCGATGAAGGCCCCCTCGTCCCCCGCTCCCGTCCAGCGCTGCACGAGGCCGTCCCGGGTGAGGTCGCGTTCGACGGCTCGTACCGTGCCGAGGACCCGCTCGTCATCGCCGGGCAGGAACCCGAGAATCGGCATGCCGAGCACGCTGGCATCCAGATGGTCGGAGCCGAACGCGCCGGTGAACGCCCCGCTCGACGGGTGCCAACCCTCGGTGAGGATCGCCGCGCGTACCTCGTCCCTGGCCTTCGACCACCGCGGGACCGCTGCCTCGGCGTCGATCGCCCCGGCCAGTTTGACCGCCCGGTCCAGGGCCACCCAGCACATCAGCTTCGAGGTCAGGTAGTGCCGCTCGCCCTCACGTCCTTCCCAGATGCCCGCATCCGGCTGCCGCCACGTGTCGGCCGCCCGGTCGGCAAGTGATCGAAGCAGCGCGGCGGCAGCGGGCGACAGGTCCGCCATCTGATCCCGCAGAACCCACGCACATTCCAGCACCTCGCCGAGGACGTCGAGCTGCTTCTGCTGCCAGGCGTCGTTACCGACCCGCACCGGTTGGCTGCCGCGGTGACCCGCCAACTGCTCCAGGGTGTGCTCGGTCAGGTCACGCTCACCGGCAGCACCGAACATGATCGGCACGTGGTCGGCCCCGCGCACCGACCCCATCGACGCGGCCATCCAGTCGAAGAACCTGCGCGCCTCGTCGGGACAGGCGGCGACCCACAGCGCCTTGAGGGTGAAGCTGCCGTCGCGCAACCAGGCGAACCGGTAGTCCCAGTTCGCCGCGCCGCCGACCTCCTCCGGCAGCGAGGTGGTGGCCGCAGCGACCACCGCACCGGTCGGCTGGTACGTCAGCGCCTGCAACACCAGGGCGCTTCGCCGCACCTGCGCCCGGTAGGGCCCCTGATAACCCTGGTGGATGCGATCCCACGACTGCCAGGCCGCGATGGTGTCGCGCAGCGCGACACGGCCGTCCAGCGGCACGATCTGCTGGTCAGCGGCGCGGCGGTGATGCAGTGCGAGCACCGCGCTGTCGCCCTCGGCGAGGGTGAACCGTCCGGTCACCACTGGACCGTCGACGGTCAGGTCACGATCGCTCGTCAGCACCAGCCGGTCGCTGCCGCCGGATATCTCGATCCCCAGTGGCGTCTCGGCGATCGAGGGGCTTGTCAGCCCGTACTCCGGCCGCGCCGCGACCTCGGTCGTCACCTCCACCGTGCCGGCCACGGTCTCGATCTGCCGCAACAGGACGTGTGGGGACGTGTAGCCGATCCCGTGCCCGCGTTCGCCGGTGCCGAGAGCGAGGGCGTCCGTCAGGCGCAGCACACCGTCCGGGGTGTGGAACTCGGTACGGAGCACCATCGTCCCGTCGAGGTAATGACGGACTGTCGTGTACGGCCCGAGCGGCCGAATCGACCAGTGGCCACCTGTGGCACCGAGCAGCCGCGCGAACACACTCGGCGCGTCGAATCTGGGCGGGCACCACCAGTCCACGGACCCGTCCGAGGAGACAAGTGCGGCACAATGACAGTCACCGAGCAGCGCGTAGTCGCTGATCACAGCCACGGCTCGCGGGTACCCGCGGTGGTGACCGCTACGCTCTCGCGGCGTAACGCGGCTCAACCCGAGCAATGATCAGTGGCGCTGCTCCAGGCGCTCACCCGCGGTGGACGTGGACCGCCGCGCCGAAGCGGGGCCCACCGCGAACGGGTGGCGCAGCGCCCGCATCGCTTCCTCACTTCCGTCGACACTCGTGCCCGAACCCGTGGGCTCGTCGGGGGTGGGTGCGGCGAGAAACAACGCCGAACCGTCATTGCCGTTCGATGCCATGCGAATCCTTCTGAGGAGAAGCGCCTGTGCGGCGCGGGAATGAACCGCTGGGCACCGTCGTGAATTCCGACGTCCGTTACCAGCCCGGCTGCGGTTTCCCGATCGCGGACGACTGCCCGCCGACACCGACAGTACCCGCCCTGCTGTCCGTCCCGCTCGCGCCGGAGCCAAAACGATATCCGCCGCCCGGCACAGGGTCCGCTGTGCGGTGCCCGGTCAGCGGCGATCGAGTGCTGACTGGAGGCGTTGGATGAGCGTCTTACGACCCTTACCGGCCCGTTCCTCGCGTAGCGCCGCCCTGAGCTGACCGGTGTCGAGGTCACGGACCTGGCGGGCCGCCTCGGCGACCGGCAGATCCGTGAGCGAGACGGCCGCTGCGGCGTTCCGGCGTGCGCGCTTGGCCGGGCCGGTGTTGGCGACGTACTGTCTGCCGGATTTCGACGCCTTCCGCTTCTTGGCGTCGGTGGCTTGCCGCTGCTCCGCGGAAAGCTGCTTCCATGCCTGGTCAGGCAGGTAACGGTCGGTTTCGCCGTCGTGTCGCGCCCGGGTGGTGCCCTGCCTGGTCCGCCACTTCTGGTCGCCCCACTGCTGCAGAGACTTCTGGCGGTCGTCCTTCGGGCCCTGGTAGCCGCCGCCGCGCTTCTGGTACTCCTTGGTGAGCAGCTGCGACTTCCGGGCCGACCACTGACCCGGTCGACCACCCCGGTCGGATGACTTGATCTCTTCCTTGAGCTGTTCCCGCAGCTCGGGCTTCGTGTACCGCGCCATGTCCAGGGGTTACCCGCGGTCACGCCCGCTACTCACCGGCACCGGGCGGGCTCGGCCTCCGGCTACCAGCCCGTCCGAACGGAACGGCCGCTACGCCACGGCAGGGCACTGGTACGGATCAATGTTCTCCACTACTATCGGCCATCGATGCGTCAGAATGGGTTGATCATCCTGCTGCTTCGCGGATGATTCGGTCTGCTCTGGGGGTCGACCAATGCCAGACGTCGCCGGGGTCGCGCGGTCGTACCCGTTCAGCCCGCCTGATCGGCTCAACCTCGACCCCCTCTACGCCGAGTTGCGGCGCGTCGAGCCGCTCACCCGGGTACGGCTGCCTTTCGGCGAGGAGGTGTGGCTGGCCACCCGGTACGCCGACGTGCGGACCGTCCTGGGCGACGCGAGGTTCAGTCGGGCCGCCAGCGTAGGCCGGGACGAGCCGCGGCTCACCCCGAGGCAGATCGAGGGCGGCATCCTGTCCATGGACCCGCCGGAGCACACCCGACTGCGGCGGCTGGTCGCCAAGGCGTTCACCGCCCGCCGGGTCGAGCAGCTCCGGCCCCGCACCCGGCAGATCGTCGACGAACTGATCGACGCCATGGTGGCGGCCGGGCCTCCGGTGGACCTGGTCGAGCATTTCGCCACCCCGCTGCCGATCCAGGTGATCTGTGAGCTGCTCGGGGTGCCCTTCGCCGACCGGCACCTGTTCCACGTCTGGTCGGAGGCGATCGTCTCGACCACTTCGCTGTCACCCGAGCAGATCCAGAAGTACCTCGACAATCTGTACGGGTACATCGGCGAACTCGTCCAGCAGCGGCGTCGGGAGCCCACCGACGACCCGATCTGCGCGATGGTGCAGGCACGCGACGAGCACCGGGACCGGTTCACCGAGCAGGAGGTCGTGCAGCTCGCCGCCGGGCTGCTCGCCGCCGGCCACGAAACCACAGTCACCCAGTTGCCGAACTTCGCGTACGTCCTGCTCACGCATCCGGAGCAGCTGGCCTGGCTCCGGGCAGAGCCAGCCCGGGTACCGACCGCGATCGAGGAACTGATGCGGTACGTCCCGCTCGGGGTCGCGTCCGCGTTCGCCAGGTACGCCACCGAGGACATCGAGGTAGGTGGGGTGCTGGTGCGGGCCGGTGAACCGGTGATCGGTTCGCTCTCCTCGGCGAACCGGGACGAGACCGTCTTCGCCGACCCCGATCGACTCGATCTCGGCCGCGAGACCAATCCGCACATCGGCTTCGGTCACGGTGTGCATCACTGCCTGGGTGCCCAGCTCGCCCGGATGGAGTTGCAGGTCGGCATCGGCACCCTGATCACCCGGTTGCCCCAGCTGCGGATCGCCGTACCCGAGCCGGAGCTCACCTGGAAGAGCGGGATGATCGTCCGAGGGCTGGCCCGGATGCCGGTGGCCTGGTGAGCACCGGCTGGCGCGTCGAGGTCGACGCCGGGCGCTGCATCGGCTCGGGGGGCTGCGTCGGCATGGCACCGGGCCACTTCCGGTTGGAGTCGGGCCTGGCCGTCCCGATCGCGGTGGTCGTCGAGCCGACCGACGCGGTGATCGACGCCGCGGAGTCGTGCCCGGTCGAGGCGATCACCGTGCGCGGCGGCGATGACGCCCTGATCGCCCCGGCCTGACGCCAGCGCCGAACTCGTCACCGGCCGCCCGCCGGCAGCCTCGACAGTCCACTCATCTCGTCGGGTGAGGAGCTGACCCGGGCCGGGACTGATCTACCACCTGGCCAGGCATCCCAGACCCCTGGGCCGAACGTCGGCCGAAAAGTACCGGACGTTGCCTGAAACTACCGGCTGAAAACCCTCGATACTTCTGCCAGCCTAAAGTCATCGATCGATGTGATCGCTAACATGATGGCCGAGTCCTGGGAGGCGCCTCACGCGACCATCAGGCCGTACCACCTGACAGGTGACACATCCAGCACCTTGAGCCCAACACCGCCACCACCACCCCGAGGGCGACCGGGCCAATCCCTTACCTGCTGATCAGGTGACCAGAGCCGACTCACCTCCGGGCGGACGCCTGCCATGGGCTCTGACCCCGGTCGGCGACCCGACATCGACTGTCGCCGCCATCCGTGTACGGCCTCCCACCGCAATCAGCGACCGAGCTACTCACACCGCCCAAGTGAAGGATCAGCATGAGCTCCCGAACCCGTCCCAGGCGTCGACTTCGAACACTCTCTGCCTCCGGAACCGCCGCGATAGTTGCGGTCCTCGTCGTGTCGCTGCTGCCCAGTCTCGCCCAGGCGGCCGAAACCACCCTCGCTGCCGCCGCGAACCAGTCCGGCCGGTACTTCGGCGCGGCGGTGGCGGCCAACAAGCTCAGCGACGGCGCGTACACGACGATCCTGAACCGCGAGTTCAACAGCGTCACTCCTGAGAACGAAATGAAGATCGACGCGACCGAACCGCAGCAGAACAACTTCACCTTCGGTAACGCGGACCGGATCGTCAACCACGCGTTGTCCCGGGGATGGAAGGTGCGGGGTCACACCCTGGCCTGGCACTCGCAGCAGCCGGAGTGGATGCGGAACATGTCGGGCACCGCGTTGCGCAACGCGATGCTCAACCACGTCACCCGGGTAGCGACCTACTACCGCGGCAAGATCGACTCGTGGGACGTGGTGAACGAGGCGTTCGAGGACGGCAACAGTGGCGCGCGGCGGGACTCGAACCTGCAGCGCACCGGTAACGACTGGATCGAGGCCGCGTTCCGGGCCGCCCGGGCCGCCGACCCCGGCGCCAAGCTCTGCTACAACGACTACAACACCGACAACTGGACCTGGGCCAAGACCCAGGCCGTCTACCGGATGGTGCAGGACTTCAAGCAGCGCGGCGTGCCGATCGACTGCGTCGGCTTCCAGTCGCACTTCAACGCCCAGTCGGCGTACAACAGCAACTACCGCACCACGCTGTCCAGCTTCGCCGCTCTCGGCGTGGACGTGCAGATCACCGAGCTGGACATCGAGGGCTCCGGCACCACGCAGGCCAACACCTACCGCAGCGTGGTCAACGACTGCCTCGCCGTGCCCCGCTGCAACGGCATCACCGTGTGGGGCATCCGGGACAGCGACTCGTGGCGCTCGTACGGCACCCCGCTGCTGTTCGACAACAACGGCAACAAGAAGCAGGCGTACACCGCCACCCTCGACGCATTGAACAGCGCCGACCCCGGGCCGACGCCGACGCCGACCACGCCGGGACCCACCCCCACCACGCCGGGACCCACCCCCACCGCTCCGCCCGGCTCGGCGAGTGAGATCGTCGGTACCCAGTCCAACCGCTGCATCGACGTACCCAACGCCTCCCGCAACAACGGCACCCGGGTCCAGCTCTACGACTGCAACAGGCAAACCAACCAGGCCTGGACCTACACCGCGAACAGACAACTACAGGTGTACGGCAACATGTGCCTGGACGCCGCCGGCTCCGGCAACGGCGCCGCCGTCCAGATCTACAGCTGCCACAGCGGAACCAACCAGCAGTGGAACGTCAACTCCAACGGCACCATCACCGGCGTCCAGTCCGGCCGATGCCTCGACGTCTGGAGCACAATCAACGGCGCCCAGATCCAGCTCTACGACTGCCACGGACAAACCAACCAGCAGTTCCGACTCACACCCATCGCATAACCCACCAGACACCGGAAAACGGGCGGGCTCGACACCACCGAGCCCGCCCACACCGTGCGCACAGCCCACCCGGGTGTTCGGCCGCCGCCCAGGAGCTACGAGGGAAGGGGTCCGGCGGATTCGCGCGCGGCACGTGCCCGCTGGTGGGCCGCGCTGCCCTCGCGATAGAACAGGTAGCCGCCGTGGTGCAGGACGTCGCCGTCAAAACGACCGTCGGCGGTGAAGCCGCTGTCGTCCCAGTAGTTGATCTGGTCGCCGGTCACCTCGTACCGGCCGGTGTAGGCGCTCGACAGTTCGCCACGCGCCTCGTCGTACCGGCCGTTGGGCAACAGTTCCTGTCGGATGTGGTGGTCGGCCGTCACCCACATCCCGACGTACGGGTGGGTGGTCTCGGAACTCGGCGGTCGCGCCTGCGCCGTGGACCGTACGGGCTGTGCCGTAGACGTACGGTCCACGGCGCAGGCGGCGAGCGCCACAGTCGCGGACAGGGCGGCCGCCGCTACGGACAATTTTCCGCGTCCAGTTCCGGGCATGTCAGGCCCGCTGCCGGGTCGGGCGCACGATGATCTCGTTGACGTCGACGTCCGCCGGCTGGGCGATCGCGAAGGAGACCGCGCGGGCGATCGCGTCGGGCGGGATCGCGTTCCTGCGGTATTCCCTCATCGCCGCACGGGCGCCCGGGTCGCTTATCGTTTCGGCCAGCTCGGACTCGACCACCCCCGGGGTGATGGTGGTGACCCGCAGGCTCGGATCGGCCTCCAGGCGCAGTCCCTCGGTGATCGCCCACGCGGCGAACTTCGTGGCCGAGTAGACCGCCGAGGTCGGCACCACCTCGTGCGCGCCGACTGACGCGACGGTCACCACGTGGCCGCCGCGCTGCTGGTGAAAGACGGGAAGGGCGGCGGCGATGCCGTGCAGCAGGCCGCGCACGTTGACGTCGAGCATCCGGTCCCACTCGTCGACGAGCATTGCGTCGAGCCGGGACAGCGGCATCACGCCGGCATTGTTCACGAGCACATCGACCCGGCCGAACTCGTCGACCGCGCTGCCGACGAAAGCTGCGACATCAGCACGCTCGGTCACGTCGAGTCGCCGTACGCGAATGTTGTCGTGGTGCCGCGCGAGGGCGTCCAACCGTTCCTGGCGTCGGGCGCCCGCGACGATCTGATGCCCCTCCTCGGCGAGGCGCAGCGCTACCGCCTCCCCGATGCCGCTGCTCGCGCCGGTGACCAGGACGACCTTCGTGGTGGGTTCCATGCGGTCCACCCTCCGCGCCGGGCGGACGGTCAGGCAGGGTGCGATGCGTCCTGGATAGCTGCGCCAGGCCGAGGGAATCTGACCGAACTAGGCTTGGTGCATGGGCAGCCCACTCGGCGAATACCTACGGGCACGGCGTGAGATGACCAGCCCCGAGCGGGCAGGGGTGACCTTGTCGGGGCGGCGTCGGACGCCAGGGCTGCGGCGGGAGGAGGTTGCTCAGCTGTCCGGGGTCAGCACCGACTACTACGCCCGGCTGGAGCAGGGACGCGAACGGCACCCCTCGGGCCAGGTGCTGGACGCGGTGGCCCGCACCCTGCGGCTCGATCCGGAGGAGGTGGCGCACCTGCACCTGCTGGGCCGGACCGGTCATCGTCCCGCTCGCCGGAGTGCCCGGGCCACCGTGCGGCCGAGTCTGCTCCGGCTGATGGACGGTTGGGCGCACACGCCCGCGCTGATCGTCGACCACACGATGGAGGTGCTGGCTGGGAACCGGCTGGGGCGTGCCCTCTTTGCCGAGGTGTTGGCGCATGACGAACCCAACCTCGTGCGCTTCGTCTTCCTCAGCTCGACGGCCCGGTCGTTCTACCCCGAGTGGGACCAGGTCGCGCGGTCCAGCCTCGGTGCGTTGCGCGCCGCCGCCGGAAACATGCCCGACGACCCTCGGCTTACCGAACTCGTCGGCGAACTGTCCCTCAAGAGCCCGGACTTCCGCCGGTTGTGGGCCCGACACGACGTACGGGGCAAATCTCACGAAGCGAAGCTTCTCCACCACCCCGAGTTCGGCGAACTGACCCTGACGTACGAGTCGTTCACCGTCGACGGCGCGTCCGGCCAACAGCTCATCGTCTACCAGGCCGAGCCCGGCAGCCCTGCGGCGCAGGCCCTGGCAACGGCCCGGTGGGCGTAGGACGCATCGTGGTCGAAGCTGGGCTGCCGTCACGGCTGATCCGTTCCAGCGATGCGCTGGGGTGGCGCAGTGTGCGCGCGCTGACGTATGTCGATCCGGTCGTTGCCGAGCCGTTCGTCACCACCGCCGAGGGCCTGCTCGTCGTGCTCGTCACCAGCGGGCGATACCACATCGAGAGCCGGCACGGATCCTCGTGGCGGGCCGCCGCCTACCGGCCGGGGTCGATCGGGGTGACCGCCCCGGGCAACGCCAGCGTGCTGCGGTGGCACGGAGCCCGTCCCGAGGCCATGGAGTCGCTGCATCTTCAGCTGGATCCGGCTGCGGCGGCGGGGGTGGCCTTCCCCGACGCGCTGAGCCTGGAGGACCCGTACGTCACCGCGTCCGCCCGTGCCCTCGGTGAGGCACTGACCACAGGTGCGCCCGCCCTGTACGCCGACGCGCTGGCGCAGGGTCTGGCCGCCCACCTGGCGCACCTGGCCGGGCAGCCGACGCGACGGCACCGGAACGAGCGCGCGGCTGCCCTTCCGTTGAGCGTTGCCCAGGTCCGGCGGGTCGCCGACCACATGCGTGCGCACCTCGGGGACAACCTCACAGTCGGTGATCTCGCTGCGGTGGTGCGGGTTAGCAAGTTCCACTTCATCCGGTCCTTCGCGCTGACAACCGGGCTCACCCCGTACCAGTACCTGCGCAGGATGCGGCTCGAAGCGGCTGCGGAGTTGCTCCGGCGTACCCCGCACAGCGTGGCGTCGATCGCGCTGCGCTGCGGATACCGGAGCAGCGGCCAGTTCGCGCGGGCCTTCCGCGCCGAGTACGGCCTACCGCCTGCGCTCTTCCGTCAGTGACCGCCGCAATTTCCGGGGCTCATCGCGCAACAATGGGCCCCGCACAGCCGGTGGGCGGGGGTAGTAAGGAGGCAACGAGCCCAGAGGAGGCACCATGACCCGCTCACAGCCGCGCGTCGCGATCGTCACCGGAGGGTCCGGAGGTATCGGCCGTGCGATCGCGGAACGACTCGCCGCCGACGGCATGAGTGTGGTCGTGCACTATGCGGGCAACGCCGAGCGTGCCGAGAAGACGGCAAAGGCGGTGACCGGCCGCGGCGGATCGGCGGTCGCGCACCCGGCGGACGTGGCCGAGCCCGATCAGGTGCGGACGCTGTTCGAAGAGGCGGAGCGGCGGTTCGGTGGGGTCGACGTGGTGGCCAACACCGCGGGAATCATGTTGCTGGCGCCGGTGGCCGAGTTCGACCTGGCGGACTTCGACCGGATGCATCGCACGAACGTGCGGGGCACATTCGTGGTCAGCCAGGAGGCAGCAAGACGCCTGCGGCCGGGCGGTGCGCTGATCAACTTCTCGACCAGCGTGGCGAAGCTCGCCCACCCCACCTATGCCGCGTACGCGGCAACCAAGGCGGCGGTGGAGGCGATGACGTTGATCCTCGCCCGCGAGTTGCGCGGCCGGGACGTGACAGTCAACACCGTGGCGCCTGGTCCGACGGCCACACCGCTGTTCCTGAACGGGAAGAGCCAGGAGACGATCGACCACCTCGCCTCGCTGCCGCCACTGGAGCGACTGGGCAGGCCCGAGGACATCGCCGAAACCGTAGCCTTCCTCGCCGGGCCGGCGCGCTGGGTCAACGGTCAGGTCATCTACACAAACGGTGGCATCGTTTGACCGCCAACCCACCCGGGGCAGGAGCACCATCGGCCCCCGATTCCACGTCCCCGCTCGACAGGGCAGGTCAGGCCAGGGCGCAGGGGCACGATACCCGGGCCGGACCGGCGGTCACGGCACGGACGTCTCGACCGAAGTCGACCCCGCGGCCCGGTTGATCGCCGCCTCGACGGCAGTGCCGATCCGGTTCAGCGTAGCCAGTTCGTGGGGCTCCAGCTCATCTATCAGGAACTCGCGGACGGCCGCGACATGTCCCGGCGCCGCCGCCACGACCACCTCGTAACCGGCCTCGGTCAGAGTCGTGTTGGTGCGCCTGCCGGGGCCGGGAATGCGGGCCCGCGCGAGCAGCCCGCGTTTCTCCAGCCGTCCGACAACATGCGACAGCCGGGACAGCGAGGCCGACGTTCGGGCGGCGAGACGACTCATCTGCATCGTGTGATCCGGCTCCTCGGAGAGCACCGAGAGCACCATGTACTCGAAGAAGGTCAGCTGGGACTCGCGCTGCATCCGGGCGTCCAGGGCCGCCGGCAGGCTGATCATGAGCGCTGAGTTGGCCAACCACGCCGCCCGCTCATCCTGGCTCAGCCATCGCGTCCCGGCAACGGCCGTCGTGGGCTTCCCCGCCACCTCCTCCTCGGTCACGGGACTCACATTACCGGGCAGCATGTTGACGCATCAAGTTCGTCGGAGTAGAACTTGATGCGTCAAGTTCGACGTGCTCCTCGAAGCACGAATCGATGATCCGTTTCAGGAAGGACAAGTGCGTGCAATCCACACCGCTGGGAGCACTCGCGGTCTCCCGCATCGGTCTCGGGGCCATGGGCATGTCGGGGTACTACACCGGCGCCGACCGTGGTGACGCCGAGGCGATCCGCACCATTCATCGGGCGCTGGACCTCGGCGTCACGCACCTGGACACCGCCGAGGTCTACGGGCCGTACGTCAACGAGGAGCTGGTGGGTCGCGCGATCAGGGGCCGCCGGGACGAGGTCGTTCTCGCCACCAAGTTCGGCCTCGTGTCCCACACCGGCCGACCAGGTCCGGACAGCACCCCTGGCAACATCCGCGCGGCTGTCGACGGATCGCTGCGGCGGCTCGGAACCGATCACATCGATCTGTACTACCAACACCGGGTCGACCGCGGCACCCCGATCGAGGAGACGGTAGGCGCGTTGAGCGAGTTGGTGGCTGCGGGCAAGGTACGCCACATCGGGCTCTCGGAGGCGTCCGCAGCAACGATCCGACGGGCTCACGCGGTGCATCCGGTGGCCGCCGTCCAGTCGGAGTACTCGTTGTGGACCCGCGACCCTGAGGTCGAAGTACTGCCTGCGCTGCGCGAACTCGGTATCGGCTTCGTGCCCTACTCGCCGCTCGGACACGGATTTCTCACAGGTGACATCCGCTCCCTCGACGGCCTGGACGCCACCGACTGGCGGCGTACCAACCCCCGGTTCACCGGCGACAACCTCACGCGCAACCTGCGCATCGTCGACGAGGTCCGCGCCGTCGCCGACGAGGTGGCGGCCACGCCCGCGCAGGTCGCCCTGGCCTGGCTCCTCGCCCAGGGCGAGGGCATCGCGCCGATCCCGGGCACCAAGCGTGTCCACCGCCTTGAGGAGAACTGCGCCGCCGACAACATCCGACTCACCTCCGGCCAGATCGACCGGCTGAACAACCTGACACCGGCAAGCGGTGATCGCCATGCCGAGCCCGACATGGCCGCGATCGACGGGTGAGAGCACGACACCACGAAGTGGCCGCGCCGCGGTCGCACGTCGATGAAGGAGCCCTACATCATGCAGAGCAATGTGATTCGCGTCGGCATCATCGGCGCGGACACGAAGGCGAGCTGGGCCGGGGCGGCACACATCCCCGCACTGGCGGCACAGCCGCAGTTCGTCCTGGCCGCCGTGGCCACACGTCATGAGCAGAGCGCCCGCGAGGCCGCGGAGACCTTCGGCGCCAAGCGTTGGTACGCCGATCCGCTCGAACTCATCCACGATCCGTCGATCGACCTCGTCACGGTGGCCGTCAAGGTCCCGGCTCACCGGGAGTTGGTCCTACCGGCGCTGGCCGCGAACAAGGCCGTGTATTCGGAGTCGCCCCTGGGAGCGACAGTTGCGCAGACCGAGGAGATGGCCGACGCGGCCGGCTCCCGGCACACCGCGATCGGCCTTCAGGGCCGGCTCACCCCGTCGGTCCGCCGGGCTACGGAGCTCATCGCAGCGGGGCGACTCGGGCGACTGCTCTCGGCGCGGGTCACCGCTACGACGTTCGGAAACGGCCCGGAGTCGGTGAGCGCGTACGAGTACTTCGACAAGGCGGCAGCGGGCGCCGGCTTCCTGACGATCGCAGCCGGCCATGTCCTGGACTTAGTCGAGGCAGTCCTCGGCGACATCACCGAGATCGACGCGCGCACGGAACTGCTCTGGCCGGAGGTGAAGCTGGTAGACACCGGAACGGTCTCCGTCCGGGAGGTGCCGGATCACCTCGACGCCATCGTCAAGACCTCGTCGGGCGCCCCCGTCGGGGTGCAGATCTTGGCCGGTGTGCCCGCCACCGAGGCGCACTTCAGCCTCGAAGTTCGCGGGTCGGACGGCTGGCTGAAGCTGACCGGCAATCATCCGGCGGGCGTTCAGGTCGGCGACCTGAAGCTGTCGTCGAGCGTGGACTTCGCCGCGCCGGACAGACCTGTCGCCACCGGCGTTGGCCCGACGGCCGCCGAAATCTGGGCCGGCGCGTCCATCAACGTGGGCGAGGTGTACGCCAGCCTGGCACGCGACATCGCCAGCGGTACGCACCACACCCCCGGGTTCGGCCACGCCGCACACAACAGCCGGTTGATCGAAAGAGTCGAGCGAGCCGCGCGAACCGGCATTCGGCAGTGACGGCGCCGTGGCAGCGGATCTGCAGACGGAGGGCCATGACGCAAGGCCGAGTGACAAAGCCGTCACCCATTGCGAGTCCGCCTTCACGACTTGCACACTGAGGCTGGATTAAGTCCTGGAAGTTGCGCACTCGACAACTTCGAAGGCAAGCCACAGGGAGGGGTCCACGATGGGGGCACCGAAGGCAGCGGCAGCCGGCAGACCCGTGAGTGTGCCCGCCTGGAAGGCGTTGCCGAGCTTCCTCCGCGACGCGCATCAGTCCCTTGTGGACGCCGGTGAGGCGGCTGGTGGCGAGGTCGTACGGCTCGGGCTCGGGGTTTCCAGCCCGTACCTGGTGACCCATCCCGATCACGTACGGCAGGTGTTGCAGGACCGGGCTGCCAACTACCCCCGGGGCGATGACACAGCACTCTGGCGCTCGGTCCGCAAACTCGTCGGCGACGGGATCCTCGCCGAAGGTGACACCTGGCTGGCCTCCCGCAAGACCCTGGCCCCACTGTTCCGGCGAGGTCGCATCGACGCGCTCGTCGACACCATGGCGGCGGCCATCGACGAGGCCACCGATCGGCTGGACACGGCCGCGGCAGCGGGCAGCGTCGTCGACATCGGCACGGAACTGTCCCGCCTCGTCTGCGCCGCCATCATGCGGGTGTTCTTCGACTCCCGGGTCTCGGTCGACGACGCGCTGCGCATCATGGCGGCGCAGGAGGACATCGTCACCTCGATGGCACCACGTCTGCTGGCCCCCTTCGCGCCGTGGTGGATTCCGATGCCCGGCGACCGCCGCTTCCACCGCTCCGTGCAGACGATCGACGGCATCCTGCTGCCGGTCCTCCGCGCCGCGGTGCGTCAGCCCGGCGACGGCGACGACGTGTTGTCGACTTTGGCGCGCGCGCAACGCGACGGCCAGCCACTCACCGAACGGCAGATGCGCGACGACCTGGTGTCGATGGTGGCCGTCACCACGGAGACGAGCTACGTCGTGTTGACGTGGCTCTGGCCCGTCCTCGCCAACCACACCGACGTCGCAGATCGGCTCTACGCAGAGATCGATGAGGTTGTCGGGGCCGGGCCGGTGCGGGCGGAGCACCTGCGTCAGCTCACCTACACCCAGATGGTGCTCAACGAACTCCTACGTCTGTATCCTGCGGGTTGGATCGTCCCTCGGCGCGCACTGGGGCCCGACGTGCTCGGAGGAGTGCGGATAGACCGGGGCGCGACAGTCATCCTCTCTCCGTACGCCACTCAGCGGATGAAGGCGTTCTGGGGTCCGACCGCCGAGTCCTTCGACCCGGAGCGCTTCGCCCCGGGCCGCGCCGAGGCGGAAGCCGGCCGTCGTCAGGCGTACTACCCGTTCGGGCTCGGCATGCACAGATGCCTCGGCGAACATCTGTTCAACGTGGAGGCGCTGTTGATCGTGGCAACCTTGATCAGTAGGTTCCGTTTCACACTCACCGACCCCACTGTGCCCGCGCCGCGGGTCGCCGCGTCCCTGCGTCCACGTCGTCGAGTCGAGCTGACCCCGTCCCGTCGCGACCACTCTGTTGCCGGTAGGAGCCACTGATGCACCCAGACACCCTGGCCGCCACGCTTGAGCAGACCGCGGAACAGGGACGGATCTGTGCTGTGGCCGCGAGAGGGCAACGCGACCTGCAGGACCGGGTCGCCGCCTATCCCGCGCTGTTTCCCGACCCTCCCGTCGATGCGACGATGCTGAGCGCCCTGGCCCTGTCGACAGCGTTCATCGCCCCCTGGTGCAGCGCCGCCGAACTCCGCACCGCGAACCGCACCTCGCTGTGGGTGACTGCTGAGGATTGGCGGATCGACTCTGAGATCGACTCTCTGGAGGAAGCGGCAGCCACTGTCACCACCTGCCTCGCGGTGGCAGCGGGCGCCGCACCAGCCGACGACGACCAGCTCGGGCAGTTCCTGGCGGACATCCGCGACGACCTGGCAGCTACGCCCCTCTTCCCACGTCTGGGTCACCTGTGGCGCGACGAGTTGCGTCGCATGCTCGACGCCGAGCTACAGGAGTGGCGGTGGAGAGCAGCCCGGAGCACGAGCCTCGCCGACCTGCCGTCCGCCAGTGACTATCTGGCCAACGCCGCCGGCTACGGCGCCACCTGGGTCAACATCTCCCATTGGATCGCCACCGGCGCGGTGGAGTCCGAGGAGCACCTGGCCACGCTGGCCACGGCCAGCTACGAGGTGGAGAAGGTGCTGCGGCTGGTCAACGACCTGGCCAGCTACAAGCGTGACGTCAAGGCCGGCGACCTGAACATCCTGATGTTGGGCGTCGACGAGAGCGAGGTACGTCAGCAGGCGGTCGACCTTGCCGACAGGTGCCAGAAGCTGCTCGACCCGCTGGCTGAGGTCAGCCCGCAACAGGTGATGTACCTGCGGCGGGTGCTCGGTTTCACGGCCGGCTTCTATCACGGCACCGACTTCTGGGGTCCCCGGTGACAACTGTCGACGTCCAGCGACGACCGCAGCCGTTCGGGCCACGGTTCCGGCCCCCCGACATCGCGTCGGCAGGCCGCTGACCTCCCGGTCCGAATGCGTTTACCTGGCTGACGGTGACGCCTCACCGCACTCGACTCGTAACACACGATCCCTTGTGGACGTAACCCTTAGTCACGGTCTTGAGTCAATAGTCAGATAACTGCTAGCGTGCGTCGGTCTGCCTACACCGGCGGCTTGGTCGGCATGCCTCTGCCGACAAGTTCCTCTGCTCGGCATCGGACGGTTCAATGCGGTCTCGCAGCGCCAATCTGCGCACCAAGGTCATCGCGCTCCTCGCCTCGCTCGTCGCTCTCTGGGCATTCGCCGCCTGGGTCACCCTCCGAGACGGCGTGAACCTCCTTGGCGTCCAGGCGATCGACAGCCAGATCGTCTCACCCAGCGAGCCGCTGCTGCTGGACCTCCAAGTCGAGCGACGCCTGGCTGTCGAATACCTCGGCGGTCCCAGTACCGACCGGAAGAACGCACTCGACGCCGCCCGTCAGGCTGTCGACGAGAACGCCACGGCCTTCAAATCGACGGCACGTAGCTGGCTGGCTCGCCTGACGGCAGGCAGCGAGGCCGAACAACGAGTCGACGACGCAATTGCCGAACTTGATCAACTGTCCGCCGTCCGGACATCAATTGACGTCCGGTCGATCGACCGGGCAAGCACCATCAACACCTACAGCACGCTCGTCGAGTCGCTGTTCGCGATCTACGATGTCGTCGGCACGCTCGATGACACCGAGATTCAGCAGGACACCCGGAACCTGATCGAGCTGTACCGTCTCCGCGAGATCATTTCGCAGGAGGACGCCCTGCTCACCGGGGCGCTCGCCACCACTCGGATCACCGCCGGAGAACAGTTCCGGTTCACCGAGCTGGTCATTTCGCAGCGCTTCGTCGCGGACCGTACTGAGCTCAACGATTCCGATCAGGCCGCCTTCAACCAGGTCGTCAACGGTGAGGCGTTCAGGAGCCTGCGTCAGCTCGAGGATCGTGTGATCAATGCCAGCGGATCGAATCGTCCGGCCGTCACCCTCGAAGAGTGGAACGAAGTCACCGACGCCGCGCTGGCCCATCTCCAGGAGATGGTTCTCGGCAGCGGCGACAATCTGGTGCAGCGTGCCGTACCTGTCGCGGTCGGGGTGATCGTCCGGCTGGTCCTGGCCGCCGGCCTGGGCCTGCTCGCGGTCATCGCGTCGATCATCGTCTCCGTCACCACCGCCCGCGCGCTCGTGGCGCAACTACAGCGGCTCCGTGACGCGGCCCACCAACTCGCCGACGAACGGCTTCCCGCAGTGGTCGAGCGCCTCCAGCGCGGCGAGAAGGTGGACGTCGCCGCCGAAGCGCCACCTCTCGACTTCGGCTCCGACGAGATCGGGCAGGTCGGCCAGGCGTTCAACGCCGTCCAGGAGACGGCGGTCCGTACCGCCGTCGAGCAGGCGGAGCTACGCCGCAACGTACGCGATGTGTTCCTGAACCTGGCCCGGCGCACCCAGGCCCTCGTCCACCGCCAGGTGACCCTCCTCGATGAGATGGAGCGCCGGCAGGAGGACGCCGACGAGCTCGAAGACCTCTTCCGCGTCGACCACCTCGCCACCCGCATGCGGCGAAACGCCGAGAACCTCATTGTTCTCTCCGGCGCGACGCCCGGCCGAGGCTGGCGCCGCAACGTACCGATGGTGGACGTTGCCCGCGCCGCGGTGCAGGAGGTGGAGGACTACACGCGGGTGAAGGTGATGCCATTCGGGTCCGTCGCGCTCGCCGGCCGGGCCGCCGGTGACATCATCCACCTGCTCGCCGAACTGATCGAGAACGCCCTGACCTTCTCGCCAAAGAGCACCCCTGTCGAGGTACGCGGGCAGCTCGTGGCCAACGGCTTCGCCATCGAGATCGAGGACAGAGGTCTCGGCATGGCCGAGGACGATGTCGCCGCCGCCAACGCAGAACTGGCCACCGCCGCCGAGTTCAACCTCGCCGATGCCAAGAAGCTGGGACTGTTCGTGGTCAGCCGCCTGGCCGCCAAGCACCACATCGCGGTGCGGCTGAAGCCGTCACCGTATGGTGGAACGACGGCTGTCGTGCTCATTCCCAAGGACCTGGTCACGACCGCCGACCCGATCGGCGCCACGCCCTCACCCACCGCGGGCGGGTCCAGGGAGACGGTTGCCGCCGGCGACACCCAGCGCGTCACCACCGCGCGGCAGTCCTCTGTCGCCGTGGCCGAGCCCGCCCCTGTGCATGGCGAGACAATGGAACTGCCGGCGGTGCGTCCGCTGCGCGCCGCCGCTGACGCGGCCGCCACCGTCACCGACGGACCGGCCAAGAGCGCGCCCAGCGCCCGGCAACGACCCGGACCTGCCGCCGAACACACCGAGCACACTGAGCACGGGCTGCCCATGAGAGTCCGCCAGGCCAACATCGCGCGACAACTGCGGGACTCGTCCCCCGGCCAGACACAGGCACCGGACGACGACGAGGCGGGGCGATCCCCCGACGACATTCGCAGGATGATGGCCTCCTACCAATCCGGCACCCGCCGCGGGCGCGATGACGCCGCACGTCTCGTCGACGCCGACGATGAAGGGCAGCCCAACGCCGCCGACAACACGTCCGCGGCCGAAACCGACCGGTAAGAAAGAGGAACGGGCAAGTGCAGCAGAATTCCACGGGCGATCTGGCCTGGCTGCTCGACGACCTGGTCGGGCGTGTGAAGCAGGCTGAGCATGCGATCGTGCTCTCCGCTGACGGGCTGCTCATGGCTTCCTCCGCCCAACTCAGCCGAGACGACGCGGAACATCTGGCCGCTATGGCGTCGGGCATCCAGAGCCTCGCGAAGGGCGCCAGCAAGCGGTTCGGTGGCGGGCCTGTTCAACAGACCATCATCGAGATGAAGTCGTCGTTCCTATTCGTCACCGCAGCCGGAAGCAACGCATGCCTGGCCGTCCTCGCGGCAGATGACACCGACGTCGGACTTGTCGCATACGAAATGGCGATGGTCGTTGCGCGAGCCGGTAAGTTCCTCGCCTCACCGACCCGGCCGAGCCAGCACACCAACAACTAGGGGCCGCCATGACGATGCCCGACGAAGAACCGGTCTGGTTAGACGACGCCGCCGGGCCGGTGGTCCGGCCATACGCCGTTACCGGCGGGCGGGCCAAACCGGCGAACAGCTTCAATGTGGTCGCTCTAGTCCTGTCGACCCGATCGGCCCCGCCCTCCGAGGTGGGGATAGCACCGGAGCAGGCCAAGATCATTCACCTCTGCCAACGTCCGCTTGCACTGGCAGAAGTGGCCGCGCATCTCAGCCTGCCCCTCGGCACCGTCCGAGTGCTCCTGGACGGACTGATCGCTCAGGGATTCGTCCAGGTCAACGACCCTCGCCAAGCCGCCACCCTTCCCGACGACAGCGTATTCGAGGCGCTCATCAATGGACTACGTCAACTCTGAGCGGACGGGCCAAGCGACCCTTCCCACCGCCATCAAAATACTCATCGCGGGTGGCTTCGGCGTAGGCAAGACCACCCTCGTGGGATCCGTCAGCGAGACCAAGCCCTTACGGACCGAAGAGGTCCTCTCCGAGCAGGGCGTGGGTGTCGACGACATCTCCGGCGTCGAGGCCAAGTCGACGACGACCGTGGCGATGGACTTCGGCCGGATCACCATCAGCGAGGAACTGGTCCTCTATCTGTTCGGCACCCCGGGCCAGGACCGCTTCTGGTTCGTCTGGGACGAACTCACCATCGGCGCCCTGGGTGCCGTGGTCCTGGCGGACACCCGGCGGCTTGCCGACTGCTTTCCATCCGTCGACTACTTCGAGCGCGCGCGGCTGCCGTTCATCGTGGCCGTCAACTGCTTCGAGAATGCCCGCCGATACAGCCTCGACGAAGTGCGGTTAGCCCTGGACCTCGACCCCGAAGTGCCTGTCATGTTGTGCGACGCGCGGCAGCGGCAGTCGTCAAAGGACGTCCTCGTAGCGCTGGTCGAGCACGTGAAGAGGCAAGGGCTGACCCGCAGACCCGAGCCGGTCGGCCATTGAGCGGTATACCCCGGGCGGCACGTCACCACGAGCGCCCGGATGTCCCCGATAGTGACGAGGACCGGCAGGATTGGCACTGGGCGCCTCCACAGATGGCACGGAATATCAACATCGCCGCCGTCACGCGAGGCAGACTCTGATCGACGGGCGACGCCGAGGCTCGAGCGAGAATTCGCCGAGACGGGGGTCGACGGGGTCTCGCAGGCGCCGGATCAATGTGGCTGCAATCGCACACCGGCGCGTGGTCCGTCACGAACGGTCCCCGCCCCGGGGCGCACCCACCTGGGACGGGGACCGTGACAACGAGCGCCACCGAAGGGCACCCAGGTCGGCCCCCGTGCTGCCCTCCGGGGAATGCAGGGCATGCCGCGACGGTCAGCAGCGCGTGGCCCGCGCTGCTAGGCTCCCCTCATGTCGGAGATCGATCTGTTTGATCCAGATCTGTCTCTGTGGCATCGGCGGTCGGCTGCGACAACGCACACGGGCGGCTCCCGTTGCCGCCGTCCGGCGATGTGACGCCTACCCTGGCGCGGGTCGCCCGTCCGGCGATGTGGGCACCCTTCGAAACGACCTCGTCTGACCGCGCACGCGGTCGCGCTCCGCGCCCCGCCAGCGGGCAGCGATGCGGCCCTGGGACAGGGGCGATCCGCGCGGCTCGGCTGCCGATCATCGGTTGGGTGCCGGGCTAGGACCAGCGAGTGGGGTATCTGTGGAGTTTCGACTCTTGGGCCCGATTGAACTGTGGGCGGCGGATCACCGGCTGGAGACGGGGCAGCCGCGCCAGCGTGCAGTTCTGGCCGCGCTGCTCGTCGACGCGGGACGCGTCGTTCCGGTGGAGACCCTGATCGACCGGGTGTGGGGCGAGGAACAGCCCGAGCACGCACGTCGAGTGCTGCACTCGCACATTTCCCGGGTCAGACACCTGCTGTCACAGGCAGACGCGGAACCGTCGACGTCCGCGCGACTGGCCCGTGAGCCGGGTGGCTATCTGTTGAGGGTGGACGAGGAGCAGATCGACGGGCATCGGTTTCGACTACTGCTTCAGTCCGCGCGCGACCGGCAAGGATTGAACGACGTCGACCGCACCCGGCTGATCCGGGAGGCGTTGACGCTGTGGCGCGGGCAGCCGCTGGCCGGGGTGCCCGGCGAATGGGCTGCCCAGGTACGCGCGGGCTGGACTGCGGAGCGGGTCGACGCCGTGGTGGAGTGGGCGCGTATCGAACTGCGGCAGGGCAACCCGGAGGAGGTCCTCGCCCAGCTGACCGGCCTGACCGCCGAACACCCGCTCGTCGAACCGTTGGTCGAGGTGTTCATGCGCGCCCTGCACGCCACAGGACGTAGCGCTGAGGCGTTGGACAGGTACGCCGGATTTCGCCGACAGTTGGCCGAAGGGCTGGGCGTCGACCCGAGTCCGGTACTGCAACGGCTCCACCTCTCGATTCTTCGGGGTGAGCCGCTACAGGCCGATACGGATGCCGTCACTTCAGTCCCCGCTCCTCGCGCGACCGGGACCTCCGCCCCCGCTGCCGGCCCCACTACCATCGCCGGCTCCGACGTCGCCGTGACTCACCGACCACGGACACTGCCACGGCAGGCGCCTGACTTCACCGGCCGTTCGGAGATCATTGCTCGCGTCGCCGCTGCGGTACGTGCCGGGGACCGGCGATCCACGATGGTGCAACTCATCGACGGCATGCCCGGCAGCGGCAAGACGACCTTGGCCGTGCAGCTGGCGGTGATGCTCCAGGACGACTATCCGGATGGCCAGCTGTTCATCGACCTGCATGGCCACAGTGCACGAGATCCGATGGATCCCCGGGCCGCACTGTCCGCACTGCTGCAGCAGATGGAGGTCCCGCCGGACCGCTTGCCCGTGGACTTCGAGGGACGGGTTGCGTACTGGCGCACCCTGTTGTCCGGCCGTCGTCTGGTGCTGGTGCTGGACAACGCCGGAAGCTCGGCGCAGATCGCGCCGCTGCTGCCCACAGCGCCCGGCTCCCTGACGCTGATCACGAGCCGCCGGCGACTGGGACTCGACAGCGTACAACTCGAGCCGTTACCGCTGATGACCGCAGCGGAGGCAACCGAACTGCTCGCCCGTATCGCCGGCTCCGACCGGGTGGCCGCGGAGCCGGCGGCGACGTCCGAGGTCGTGCACCGATGTGGCTACCTTCCACTGGCCATCCGCCTGGCCGGAACTCGGCTGGCGCACCGCCCGAACTGGCGGGTCGGCGACCTGGCCGCACGGCTGAGAGGTGACGGGCCGACTCTTCCCGAGCTGACCGCGGAAACCCGCACCGTGGCGGCGGCCTTCGCGCTGTCGTGCGCGCAGCTGTCGCCGCCAGCCCACCGGGTGTTCCGCCTGCTCAGCCTGCACACCGGCGCCGACTTCGACGCCTGCGCCGCGGCGGCGCTGGTCGGGCTGCCCCTGCCTCGGACGCAGCACCTACTTGACGAACTGGTCGACAGCTACCTCGTCGAGGAACCCACAGTCGGGCGATACCGGCTGCACGACCTCGTACGCGAATACGCCTTCGAGCTGTGCACCGCCACGGACACCGATGATGAGCGACACGCCGCCGTCGAGGGTCTGCTGGACTTCTATCTACACGCAGCCGACGTCGCCCGCCGGTCCATCGAGTCGGTCAGGAGTCGCCGCTTCTTCGCGCCCGGTTCCCCCCGCCGCCCCGACCTCGTCGAAGAACTCGGTGCGCTGCCATCCAGCTGGTGTGCCGTGGAGCGCAGGAACCTGGCCGCGGCCGTCGCCCTTGCCATGGACACCGGCTGCTATCACTATGTGTGGCGCTTGGCGCGAGTGTGCTGGCGCTACCTGTACCACGCCGGCAGTCTGGATGAGCTCATCGCCCTGCAGGAGCAGGCGCTGGCTGCTGCGAGGAAGCTTGGCGACGACGAGGCGCTCACGGCGAGCGGCAACTATCTGGCGTCCGCCTACTTCCGCCAGGGACGGACGCAGCGGTGTCTGGATTTCCTGGAGCCTGCGATGGCAGCGGGGCAGCGGCTCGGGAACAAGGCATGGCTCGCAGTTCTGCACGGCAACATGAGCATCGCCTACTTGAACGCCGGACGACATCCGGAGGCTGTCGAGCACGCGTTGCAGGCGCTGCGGGAGTTGCGTGACACGGTTGAACCCGACCCCGACGTTCCCCGTCTGTTGAGTGGCCTCGGGGAGATCTACGCGATCACCGGGCGATACGAAGAGGGACTTCTGCACCTACGGCGTGCGCTGTTCCTCGCAGTCGAGAACGGTGACCAGGCGGTCGTGGCCGGCGTTCTCCGCAACATTGGTTCCATCCGTTCCCGCCAAGGCGCCCACAGGTACGCGAAGCGTCTCCTCACCGCATCGCTGCTGCTCTATCGACGCCTCGACACCGGGTGGGGCGAGGGCGAGGTGCTCAACGATCTCGCCTCCAACGAGCTCGCTAAGGGTAGGCCAGACCTGGCCGCGCAGAAGTACCACGAGGTCATCCCCGCGCTGCGGGACAAGCGAATCCCGGGTATCGAATCCGCCGCCCACAACGGGCTCGGACGGGCGGCTCTCGCCTCTGGTGACGTGCAGGCGGCACGTGAGCACTTCGAGCATGCTCTGGAGTTGGTGCGAGAAACCGGTCACCGTCGGGAGATCGCAATGTCTCTCGACGGCATCGCTTGCTGCCTGGCCGCCACTGAGCCCCACCGCGCCCGGGTGCTGTGGCAACGAGCCCTGAAACTCCTGATCGAGCTCGACATGCCCGAACGCTTCGAGGTGGAGAAGCGGTTGGCCGAGGCGGAGCGTCGGCGGCCCGCTGCTCGGTGATGAGCACGAGCCCCGGTGTCCGGCCGGTGGGTTCGAGGTCGACGGGTAGATCCACCGTCCGGTAGGCGCTGTCGGGCGGTGTGCGCCGCAGAGTTCAGGCAGTTGTGGCCACCGCAGGACTTTCGCAAGGGCCCACAACATTCTCTCAACCGATACGCCGCCGAGACTCACTACGTTGCTGACTTGTGATCGCCGGCACCTACCACGACGGCCAGTACGAGGTCTTCGCCCGCAGCCCAAGCGGCACCGTCTACCAAAAACCTGGCAAGGCACCTGGAGCGACTGGAAAACCATCGGCGGAATCCTCGGCTGACAACCAGCCATCACCGACCAGCCGCAAGCCGCTGTAGCGCCGCCAGTGACTGTCACGCACAGAGCATGTCCATCTTTCGGTGCCTAGCGGACGGCCAGGCACCAGACGGGGAGGAATAAATGCAACTACGTTTGCGTCGTCGATTGACGACGCTGATCCCAGCCATGGCGTCGGCACTGCCGCCGTCCGGTTCTGAGCATCGCCTCCGCCGTGGCGCTGTCATTGTCACGTCCGCGATGCTCGTTGCCGGTGCGGTCGTGGTGACCACTCCGGCGGAAGCCGCCGCCAACCCCAACCCGGCGCGAATTACCGACGCTTCCTGGTGGTTGATGCAGGAACTCCTGAAGCTGCAACCGGGAAGTAAGGACGGCGGGATCTACAACAACAAGGACGGCTACCACAACACCCGCGCGGCTAACAAACCAGACGATTACTCCGTCCAGGATGCCGAAGACCGGGGTGGCCCGTCGGACAAGGCCGCCGCGTACGACTGGACCTTCCCCGAGGCCCAGAGCCGTGCACTGCGCTCGCTTGACACCGACCCGCACGCCGATCAGCATCTTCCGTCGACTGTCACCGCAGAAGTTTCCAACTTCTCCAACATCGCCCGCTTCTCGAACCGGCTGCTGGCGTCGGGGCGAGACCCGGACGACCCTCGTATGAATGGTTGGCGCGAGTTCTTCGGCCAAACCGACAACGACCTTGAGGTTGAGAGCTGGGACTTCAGGTATCGGCAGCCGTCCTCCACTGATGACCCGTCGCATGTGTGGCACATCCACCTGAGCGAAGATCGCGACAAGGTGGAGAGCTACGAGAACAAGAGGGCGCTGCTGAGCGTTCTGCGCGGAGAGACCGTCGCCCAGTGGCTGAACACCGACGTCGGTGGTCCGGCTGTGGTTCGTGCTGAGGGTGAGTACCACCTGTTCGGTGTCAGTCCGAGTGGTCAGTTGAGTCAGAACACGTGGCGACCCGGGGGCTGGCTCGGTTGGGAGTCGCTCGGTGGGACGGTGGCCGGTACTCCGGCGGTGACGTATCACGACGGCCAGTACGACGTGTTCGCCCGCAGCCCGAGAGGTGTCGTCTACCAAAAAACGTGGCGCGGCACCTGGAGTGACTGGAAGAGTCTCGGCGGAATCATCGAAGGCGGCCTCGCC
>NZ_BOOZ01000021.1 GCF_016863495.1 Micromonospora andamanensis | reverse complement strand
CTCCGGCAGTGACCTACCTCGACGGCCAGTACGACGTCTTCGCCCGCAGCCCCCGAGGCGTCGTCTACCAAAAAACCTGGCAAGGCACCTGGAGCGACTGGAAAACCATCGGCGGAATCCTCGGCTGACGCGCATCGGTCCTGAGGCCGGTTGGCCGGTGCGGGTGGATCCGTACCGGCCAACCGGCGCCTTCCAGATTTCCGGCCAGACAGCGACATTGCCCCCTGTCACGCTGGCTGCGTGGAGCACGTCTGCCCATCGAGGCAGCACGAGAGGGGACGTTGAGATCTGCGGGTTACCAGGCACCTGTCGGCCATACCCTCTACGTAAGCCCATGGCTGTTACATCAGAACGAGAAGCTGTACCCGCCGTTGCCTTTCCGGCCGGATAGATGGCTTGACAAGCTTCCGGGTCGGGACCAGGTGGAATCTGTTGATCAAGGTGTGGTGAAGGGTCCACAGCACCTCGGGGCCCGTGACAGCATTCTCGGATGCGTGAGTCCGTAGCGGTCGTCCATGACCTGGTGTCCCGGCTGTCACCGGTCGACGAGCTCGGTGCCGAACATCGCGTGTCGGCGCTGGCCTGGCTGGCGAGCACGGACGACGTGTTCCGCCGGGTCAAGCCGGCGTCCCCGCCGCAGCACCTGGTGTCCTACGTGGTGCCGGTAGCCGCTGACGGTCGGATCCTCCTCGTAGATCACATCAACGCCGGGCTGTGGCTTCCGCCTGGGGGTCACGTCGAGGTCGATGAAGACCCCGCGCTGACCGCGCGGCGGGAGATCCAGGAAGAGCTTGGGCTGGGCGATGCGGGTCTGTCGCGGTCGCCGATCTTTCTGACCATCACGCGTACGGTCGGGCAGGACCACGGCCACACCGACGTCAGCCTCTGGTACGTGCTGAACTGCACAGGCGATGAGGAACTGCGCCCGGACGTGGGCGAGTTCAACGCCGTCCGCTGGTGGACCCGCGACGAGCTGGTGGCGGCTGATCCGGGCCGCTTCGACCCGCACTTCTTCCGCTTCCTGGCTGCCCTCGACCGGAACGGACTTGTCGACGAACTGCACCGGCGCACTGGTCTCGAGCGACTGAGCCGCGGCTCTGACCGCTTCGGCCCGGTCGCAGCCCTACTGTTCACACCGGGCGGTCACATCAGCGTTCGCGGCGGTTGCGGCGGAGGCTTCGAGGTGGTGGTCTGGGTGAACAGCGGTGACCTGGCCGCGGCGGGTCGGACGGGCGACCTGGACGAGATCGCCGGCACCATGCTCGACCTGCACAGTGGGCATTCCGCCAAGGAGCTTGCCGAGCGCCACACCTACCTTGCCGTCACCGAGCCGGTTGCCGCGATCGAGGCGCTCTGGCACATCATCACCGAACACGAAGCGGAAGTCACAGTCCCGCTCGCCCGCGCCGCCGCGGCGAACCCGGTGCTCCGCCGCATGTGGCCGTGGATCAGTCACGGCACCCTGAACCTGTACGACCGTCGTGACTCGCCCAGCCAGGTCAAACGCGGTCTAGCGTTTCATCCGGCGTTGGGCGGGTTCATGGTGCGCCCCTACGGCGGCGAGATCCACGCCGCCGAGCCCATTGAGGCAGCAGTCGCCCGGGCGGCCGAGACATTCGCCTCCTGGGAGGACTGACCGGCCCTGATGTCGGATCCGCCGTCTCGGCGGCGGCTGCTCCGACGTTCTTGGCGGGGGCATGCAGCGAAACCGGCCCCGGCAGCTTCGCCTCCGACCCTGCCAGACTGCGGACGGCGAATCCCGGAGCTGACCACCTCGCCGTGGCCGGGCCGAACGGGTGGTGCGGTGGCGGCGGAAGTCCGGCACTAGCATTGCTGCGGTCTGCGGCGGCTGAAACGAGGCGAGATGCGTTGGTTCCGGCAGTTGCTGGGTAGCAAGCGGGTCCAGCTCGATCCAGGACGGCAGCAGGCGTTGCTGCGGGATGTCCGGCACCGGTACGGTGCCGGCTCGCCGGTCCGGTTTCCGGAGCAGGTCGAAGCGATCACCCGGATGCTGGACGACGACGACGGCCTGGTGGTGGCGGCCCGAATGGTGAGCGAGGCCGCCGATGAGGCTCACGCGGACCTCCAGGCCCAGGCCCACGACGTGTACCGACACACGGGCCGGCGGCTCCTGGTGCACCGCCGGAACTACCGGCCGCTGTGGAAGGAGGCCGGACCTGCGCTGCGGTGGCCCCTGTTCGCGCTACCGAGCGGCCTGCACCCGTACGTGCAGGTGACCGCCGCCGTCGCAGCGGTCGGCAGTCGCGCGCCCCGCCTCGGCCAGGTGACCGACCCGGACCTGCTCCTGGCCCGCGTGTTCGAGGTGCTCGACCTCACCGTCATCGGCTTGGAGTACGGCCAGGTACGGGTGGACACCGACGCCGCAGCCCTGGCCGATCGACTGATCTCGACCGCCGGGCAGGTTCTCGCGGCCATCGACGACCCGCCGCGGCTGCCTCCTCCGGTCCGCGAGGTGATGCGCCGCAACAACACCCTCGACGTTCACGACCCAGCCGGCCCTCGGGTGGTCGGCGGCATCAATCCGGGCGCGCGGATGCGGGAGTGCCTGCTGGTGTAGGAGTTCAGCGCGCAGGCCCGCCCGTCACTCTGCGACGTCGGAGAACGCGCCGAGACGCAGCCGGGCCGCGACGTGGCCGGTGAACCAGGCGAAGAAGTCGCTGGTCGGGCCGAGGCCCGCGCGGACAGCGTCGCGCCAGTCCGGCCGGTCGAGTACGGCGAGGTACTGCTGCACGATGTGGTCCCGCTGCTCGGCAGTGCAACCGCACCGGTTCGGAGGCTTGGCCGTCAGATAATCGGCGATGATCGCGGCATCGACGTACCGGTTCGCTGTCGGCGACTGCTGGGCGAGGTGAGCAGCATGTGCGGCCAGCACGACAGGTGCCGGCGGGTAGTGCTCGAGGGTCATGCCCATGCCACCGCAGTCGGCCATGACCCTCAGCAGCCGGCCGGTGTGATCGACCAGATCGTCGTCGACATCGGTGCTGGTGATCGCTTCGTGCAGGTGTGCTGTGGTGGCGACCTGGCCGGCGAAGTAGCCGTTGAGATAGTCGCCGTCGCAGGCATGGCGTAGCAACCACGCCCGGGAACGGGCAGCGCCTTGTCGGCACAGCGCCTCGACGACGTAGACCCGACCCCAGCCAGCGACCCGCTCGGCGAGCCACAGCAGCGCTTCGGTGCCTCCCCGGCGGCGTTGCAACGCCTCTGCGACCAACGGCCCGAACCAGTCCGACAGCAGACCTATGGTTTGGATCAGCGGGATGTCGTCCTCGGCCCCATCGGCGCTCAGCAGCGTAAGTCCGACCGTGACGGCATTGCGGTCGGTGCCGTGCCGCACCAACCAGCGGCCGGTCCGCCGCACTCGCTGCCGATCGGCGCGCAGCGCCGCGGCAACGATGTGGTCATTGCGGTGGATCGGGACGTACACATCGCCGAAGGCGTCGACAAGCTCACTCGCCTGCGCGTCGGGCTGACTGAAGTGCCTGTCGAGGATGACAGCGACATCGGCACCGTAGAGCCGCCGATCCCTCGCACGACGGGTTGACGGCCGCGAACGGTGACGCTCATCGTCCGGATACGGCTCACCGTCGCGAGGCAGAGCCCCATCGGGATGTCGCTGATGGAGACGCAGAGCGTGGTCGAACAGAGTGATCCGGGGTCCGAGCAGTCCAGGCTCGGTCGTCACGCTCACCGGCGGACGGAGGACTCGATTCTCTCGATCATGGCCGTGATGATCCCACCCCGCGCGCACCTCAGCAAGCGGCATCTGTCGCCGGCCAGCCCTTGTGAAGATCGGCGCACTCTCATCGGCAGTGCGCGACAGCTCTGTGGGCGAGGACGGAGCCGGGCGCGCCAGGTCGCCCGACTCCATTCCGATCTACCGACGGATCAAACCCCGCCGCTGTTGCCGATCATGATCCCCCAGCGCGCCATGACCTCGTAGATGTTGACATGGAATGTCTGTCGCCAGCATTGCCGCCCGGAGCTCTGCACCCCTTGGCAGGGGCCTTCCGTGGTTGGCGTACCTCCGGTGATGACACCACGGCCGTAGATGGCGGTGCCCCCGGTGACCGAAACCGCCTGTGCGATGGGACCACCGCTGTCGCCTTGGCCGATCGATGCGACGCCGTCGGTGTTCACGGTGTGGAACCCGGGGCCTACAGTTCCGATCCCGCTCAGGTTGATGTACGTGTTGACGGACGCCACCTGCACCACCGAGGCACCGGAGTGGGAGCCGGAAGCGAAGACCCACGAGTTCAACGCGGGATTGCCGGCACCGTAGACCGGAACTCCCTGGTTGGAGTTCACGTCACCCACGTACATGTTGCCCTCGTAGTGACTGCCCGAGATGAGCATGGAGTCGATGGATGCCTGGCCGGCATTCGAGTTTCCGACGATCCACCCACTGTTTGGTGACTTCCATTCAGCGTTCGCCCCACAGTGGTACGACGTCACCATGACGCTGTGGTTGCTTGTGGTTTTACCCGCGAAGGCCGTACTGCAGCGGTAAACCCGTCCGATGCCTGCGGGCCGCTCGATCGCGTTGCCACTCCAGTAGGGCGTGACGTCCGCCCACCGGCTTGCCGGCTCGGTTCGAGGTGACGTGGTGAAGCTCAACGGGATGGCACTGGTGATCGCTGCCGATGCGGCAACGGCGCTGGGAGCGGCGCGGTCGACTGCGACAGAAAGTCCGGTGAAGTCGGCACGTGGCCCGACCGATGCCACGGTTGAGAGATTCTGCTGGGCGATCCGCCGTGCTTCACGATCGAGCTCGGCGAGCGAATACGGCACCGACACGGTACGCATCCGGACCCCGTTCGCCTTGCTAAGGCCGGCGATGAAGGGAGCTGGCGCCGCACCCTTCCAGTAGAGGGTCACCTGTCGGGTTGCGACGTCGATCGCGACGCCGGCGAAGCCAGCGAGCCGCTGTTTGGTGACCCGCTCCTGGATCTGATCCGCTAGCGCGGCCAGCGGCGCCTGATCCCGCTCCAGGTCGGTGAGATTGAGGGTGTGAGGCTTGACGAGATGCCTCTTGCTGTCCGAGTCCGCAGCGGCGGGCGTGGCGGTCGCGGCCAAGGCCAGCGTGCCCACCGCCAAGAGGGCGAGCAACTGACGGGGACGGCCTCGTAGACGTTGCCGAGTCATGTCAGGCGAGATCCTTTCCGCAGGGTTGGGTCACCATCCCGGGTTGGGGTCACCGGGCGCGACGTCAGGATCGCCCACGTCGATGGAGCTGGACTGGTTGGCGACTGGACAGGGACTGGAACGTGGGTCGGCGGCCCGCCGTCCTGCGGCGCTTCAACATCCGATGTAGCTCCTCCAACTCCGGGTTCGGATCCAGCCTGAGCTCGCGGGCCAATCGCTGCCTGATCCGGTGATAGGTGACCAGTCCCTCAGCACGCCGGCCGACTGCCATGTACAACCGGATCAGCCAGGCATGCAGACTTTCGTCCAAGGGCGACACCGCTGCCGCCTGCCCTACGACAACGAGCGCCTCATCGGCGTTTCCTTGGGACAGCGCGGCCTCCGCGTACCAGCACACCGCATTCGCACGTTCGTCCTCCAGCACTCTCGCTAGCGGATGACCGGCGAGTTCGGGGAGATCCGCCAAGATGGGTGCGTGCCAGATTCGTAGCGCCTCATCGAGGAGCAGCCAGACCCGGTGGTCATCACCATGCCTCCGCGCACTGCGTGCGAGGTCAGCCTTGGACCGGAACCGTCCCAGATCGATCGCCTCAGCATCGGCGCACAGCGCGTAGCCATCGCTGACCCGCCTCAGCAGGCCACTCGACACCCTGGGCGGCCGTTCGGGTTCGAGAGAACGCCGCAGCCGCTTCACGTATGTCTGGATGATGTTGATCGCTTCCCGAGGTGGGCTGTCCGGCCACAGGGAATCGAGCAACTCCCGCCGAAGTACCGGCCGGCCAACGTTTATGGCGAGCATGGCGAAGATCGTCCGCTGACCGGTGGGCCCGAGCGCCACCTCTGCGCCGTTCCGCCACGCGGCGGTCCGCCCAAACAGCTCGATGGTCAGGCGCTTTGCCTCCCGGAGGTGCGGATCGGGCAATTCATCCGGAAACCGACCGCCTGCATCGACACGAGTCATCAAACTTACTCCCCCGTATATTGATGAGTGTCGGCGGCTAGTCTCTCATGGCGTATCGAACAGATACGCCACGTTGGGGCTGCGGAGTGGTCAGGTGCGGCAGCCGGCGTCAGGCAGTTCGGGTAGCCTTCGCGGGAACCGCCCGATGCCGACGGTGTCCGCTGTCACCTGAGGAGGAGTCGGCGATGAGCGTCGGCATGAGCAGTCGCAGTCGTCCAAGGATCGCGCTGGTCGCCGTCGCGACGACGGCCGTGGTGTGCCTGATCGCCTGGGCACTGACAGCCGCTCGCGGGAACCAGCCCTCCGGCGTGCAAGAGGTCGCGAGCGAGGGCGTGCGAATCTCGGTCCCGGCCGCGTGGTCACGCAACGCGATCGAATGTGGCACGCCGGTTCGGGACACGTACGTCGTGGACGTTCAGGCGGTCGCGGGCTGTGCGCTCACGCCGGCACCTCGGGTTGACTACGCGGAGATTCGGCTCTCTGCGGACCTCGCCCTTGACCCTGCCGCGACGATCGCGACGGAAGAGCGTCAGATCGCCGGTCGCAACGCGCATCGAGGCGGAGACGTCCTGCCGGACGGCCGGGCCCGCCGGGTCGTAGTGGTGGAGCGGCGGGTTGTCGTCATTGCCGTCAGCGAAGATCCAGCCGTCGCCGACGCGATCGCCGACTCGGTCAAGATCGACTGACAGGCACCTGGGACGACGCCCAAGAGGACTTCGACGATCGCCGTCGCCCGGCCCTGCGCTCGGTCGAGATCACGGCACCCGGCGAGGCGATCACCGGCGATGCCGACAGGTCCGCGCGGCTGTCGGTGACCGTGCGACCCGCCCCGTAACGAGAGTCGTCCAGGAATCCGTGGACGGTGCGGCCCGTGCGCCGTTCGTGACGGCGTTGGGGTGAAAGCGGATGGATCGCGTGTGACCCTTGCCTCACTATAGATCGATCTCTATGGTTGTCGGAAAGCGCTTTCCCCCTGCTTGAAAGGTGAGATCGGATGAGACGCAAAGTCGTCACGCGGTGGCTGGCCGGCGGTGCCACTGTGGTCGCAGGTGCCGTCGTCGCGCTGGCGTTGCAGGTTCCCAACGCCTCAGCCGCCACGAATCTGAGCCTCGGCGCCGGTGCCGATGGCTCCAGCAAAGCCAGTGGTACCAGCTACGGCAACGTCAAGGACGGCATCGCCAGCACCTACTGGTCGCCCAGCGGCTCGACCGGCACGGTCTCGGTCAAGTGGGGAAGCACCACCACGGTGTCCTCGGCCGTCATCGTGCAGGCCTCGGGCGGCGGCTCGATCAACGGCTGGCAGCTCAAGAACCACGACACGGGCTCCACCCTGGCCAGCGGCAGCAGCGCCCCGAGCACCATCAACTTCTCCTCGACGTCGCTGAGGAAGCTCTCCTTCGTCATCACCAGCGCATCCGGCACCCCGCGGATCGCCGAGTTCGAGACGTACGCCAGCGGCGGGTCGACCCCGACCACCAGCCCGACCAGTGGCCCCACCAGCGGTCCGACGTCCAGCCCGACCAGCAACCCAGGTACGCCGACCGGCGCGTGGCCGTCGTCGGCCGGCTCGGTGAGCATCTCGGGCACGGTCAACGTCTCCGGCACCTTCGACGGCGGGATGAAGACCTACTGCTGCATCGGTGACGGTGGGCAGGGCGAGTCGCAGGACCCGATGTTCAAAATCGCCAACGGGGGCACACTGCAGAACGTCATCCTCGGTTCGCCCGCTGGTGACGGCGTGCACTGCGAGGGCACCTGCACGCTGCGCAACGTGTGGTGGAACGACATAGGTGAGGACGCCGCCACCTTCAAGCAGACAAACGGCGGTACCTCCTACGTCATCGGTGGCGGCGCGCGCAACGGCAGCGACAAGACCTTCCAGCACAACGGCAACGGCACGGTCAGCATCTCCGGCTTCTACCTCAAGGGGTCGGGCAAGCTGTACCGCGCCTGCGGCAACTGCTCCACTTCGCACACCCGTCACGTGCGTATCGACAATGTCCTCGTCGACGACATCGACATGCTCGCCGGCATCAACAGCAACTGGAACGACACCGCGACGATCACTCGCGTGGTGGTAATCGGCTCGGCCACCATCTGCGGCAAGTACAGGGGTGTGGCCAAGGGCAGCGAACCCAGCTACCTCGGTGAGGGCTGGAACGACGCCAACTGCAAGGTCAACAGAAGTGACGTCACCTTCCGGTAGTCATGAGACACGTTTCGCGAAGCGGCACCCGCCTCCAGGCGGGTGCCCGTTTCCGGCGCCTCATCGAGCAACTCGGTGTGCATCACGAGGAGTTGCGAACATCCACCCGGCTACGCCCGCTGACCATCCCGGCCCCTGGTCAGAACGCGCCGGCATCGCCGGTCCGGCTGCACCACCTTCGCCGCAGCGCTGAGACGGAGCCGCCGCTGGTCGGGCCCCGGTACGACCTCGACACTGGCCAGGTCACGCTGGTGGAATGACCGCCCATCCGCCACCGGTGACGTCCGCGCGGGAGTGCCTACCACACGAGGTGCGCCTCCGGGCGTCGTGATTCATGGTGCCGGTCCTCAGCCGGGCGAATGCGAGAGCATGACGGCGATCGCCGGGCCGAACGCGACGCTGAGCAGGTAGGCGAGGTTGAACAGACCCAGGGCTTCGGCCTCGCGGGAGGCGGGCACCACGCCGGCCGCGCGCAGGGCGAGAACACCCTGGCCGGTCGCGGCGGCCAGGGATCCGAGCGCCATCGCCGCGAGCAGGAGCGGCACGAAGGTGGTGCTCGCCGCCAGCAGCGGCGCGGTGGCGCCGACGACGAGCAACGCGGCGGCCACCACCCGGTGCGGCACCCGTACGGACGCCGCGACCAGGAATCCCGAGCAGAAGCCGCCGAACAGGTACGGCACCAGCAACACGATCCCGGTCCGGGTGCCTTCCCAACCGGCGTGCTCTCGCAGCAGATCCGATGCGAAGTAGAGCAGGGCGAAGTTCACCACTCCCAGCGCGAAGGCCAGCGTGCATGCCGCGAGGAACCGGCCGTTACGTGCCACCGCGGCGGGCAGGAAGCCGTCGGGGCGAACCTTCGTCCGGGCCGCGAGCACCAACAGCAGCACGACGGTCGCCGGCCCGGCCACCAACGGCCGGTGCGGAGTGAGGACCGCCGAGGTGACCAGCATGGCGAGCAAGGTCATGCCGATAGGGTCGAACGCTGCCGGCACCCCGCCGGGCGGCGGGGCGCCGTGCCTGCGACGAGCCGCAGGTACGGCGATCACCGCCAGCAGTGGCAGCGCCAGCGCTGCCCGCCACGAGAAGGGGTCGGCAACCACTGCGCCGGTCAGTGGGCCGACAGAGCCGACTACCGCCAGCGACGCAGCAACCACCCCCATCCGCCGCGCCGAGCCGGCCAGCTTCATGGCCGTCACGGTGAGGCCAGCGGACCCCAGCGCCTGCACCGCCGCACCGACCACAAGTGTCGGCACGTTCGGACTCAGCACGATCAGGACCGTCCCGGCGACCACCAGCACGGTCGCGACGGTCAGGACCGCCCGTACGCCGCGGCGGGCGAGCAGCGCCGCCAACAGTGGCGTTCCCAACGCGATGCCCCATCCAAAGGCGGTCACGCCGGCGGCCGCCGCCTGTTCCCCGGTATCCATCGCCCGCGCCAGGTCGTCGAGGACCAGGGCTGGTGCGGCGATCCCGTACGACAGCGGACCGGCCAGCAGGGCGAGCCAGGGTGTGGCCAACCGCCCGGGGCCGGGCTGGGGGCCGTGTCGAGTGGCCGCGCTGCGCGGTAGGTGATCCATCGCATCCTCCAAGTCGATCGGTTGGATCGAGCCTGCCCAGCGCACTTACCGCCTACTGACGGTCGCCTGCGTCCGCGACTCGGACCAGCAAGTGATCCACGCTGCTTGCGCGGACGGGCACGCCGATCTACCTCGGCCGGAGCATTAATGTGAAGCGGTGCGATTCGGGGTGCTGGGCGAGATCGCCGTATGGACATCGGGCGGCGAACCCGTCGCCGTGCCCGGCCTGAAGGTTCGCGCTCTGCTGGCTGACCTGCTGGTTCACGAGGGGCGCCCGGTGACCGCCGACCGCCTGATCGAGGATCTGTGGGGTGATGAGCCGCCGGGCAACGCGCTCGGGGCCTTGCAGACCAAGGTGTCGCAGTTGCGCCGAGCGCTGGAGGAGGGTGAGGCGGGTGGCCGCGCGCTGGTCGAGTTCGGCGATGCCGGCTACCGGCTACGGGCGTCGTCGGAATCGATCGATGCGATGCGCTTCACCGCGCTGTCGGCACGTTCGCGCACGCAGCGGGAACCGGCCCAGCGGGTGGCAACGCTGACGGAGGCCCTGTCGCTCTGGCGTGGTTGCCCGTACGCCGACTTCAGCGACGAGCGATTCGTACGCCAAGCGGCCGAGCGGCTCAACGACCAGTACCTGGCAGTGCTGGAGAACCTGGCCGAGGCGCGGCTCGAGCTTGGTGAGCATCACCTGCTCGCCGGTGAGCTGGCCGATCTGGTCGCACGCCACCCGTGGCGCGAGCGACTCCGGGCCGCGCATCTGCGTGCCCTGTACGGCTCGGGACGCCAACGCGACGCCCTGGCCGCCTACCAGCAGTTCCGCCGGCAACTGCGCGACGAACTCGGCATCGACCCCGGACAGGACCTGGCCGAGCTGCATCGGGCGATCCTGCGTCAGGACCCTGCGCTACAGCCGCCCACGCCGCCGTCCACTCCGGCCCGGACCAACCTGCCGGCACCGGTGTCGCCAGGTCCGTACGGCGGACTGATCGGGCGCGACGATGCCGTGGAAACGGTACGGGAGCGTGTCACGACCGAGCGGCTGGTCACCCTGACCGGTCCGGGCGGGGTAGGCAAGACCCGGCTGGCGCTCGAGGCTGCTCGGCTGCTGGCCGACACGTTTCCCTCGGGGGTGTGGCTCGTCGAGCTCGCCGGCCAGCCACACAGAGGCGCCCCGACCACCTTCATCGAGATCGTCGACCTGGTGGCGGCGACTCTTGAGATCCGAGACGACAGCCCGCCCGGTGATCGACCACGTAAGCCGATGGACCGGCTGGTCGCCGCGTTGCGGAAGCGGCGAATGCTGGTGCTGCTCGACAACTGCGAACACGTGGTGGTGCCCATCGCTCACCTGACCGAGCGACTCCTCGGCGCCGCAGCTGACCTGCGCATCCTGGCGACGAGTCGCGAACCGCTCGGGATCTGCGGCGAGGTTGTCGTTCCGGTGCCCCCGCTGGCCCTGCCAGCGCCCGGAGCCACCGCAGAGCAAATCGTCGAGACCCCGGCGGTTCGGCTCTTCGTGGCCCGCGCCCGCGCCATCGCGCCTGGTTTCAGCGTAAACGAGCAAGACATGGAAACGATCGCCACCATCTGCCGCCGGCTCGACGGCGTACCGCTGGCGCTGGAACTGGCCGCGTCCCGCCTGCCGGCGCTCGACCCGAGCGAGTTGGTGGCGCGGCTCGACGATCGTTTCCGACTGCTGTCCTCCGGTCGGCGCACCGCGCCCCCGCGCCAGCAGGGACTCCGCGCCATGATCGACTGGAGTTGGGAACTGCTGTCGCCTGCCGAATGCGCGGTACTGCGCCGGCTGGCGGTCTTCGCCGACGGTGCCACCCTGGCGACCGCCGAGCAGGTGTGCGCGGGCGAACAGGTCGCCCCGGACGCCATCCTCGACGTGCTGATACGCCTGATCGACCGGTCACTGGTCATGGTGCGGCACGGAGAGAGCCCGCGACGCTACCGGCTGTCGGAGACGGTGGCCGCCTACGGTCTCGAACAGCTCGACAGCACCGGCGAACTGCCGATCACCCATCGCCGTTACACCTCATGTTTCGCCAGTCTCGCCGAGCAGGCCGCCGGACGGCTACGCGGCTACGACCAGAGTCGCGCGCTGGGTGAACTCGACGCCGAAAACGCAAACTTCCGGGCGGCACTCGACGTTGCCGCCACCGGCGGCCACGCCCGCGCGGGACTGATACTCGCCACCGCGTTGTCCTGGTATCGGCTGCTCCGGGGCCGCTTCGGAGAGATCAGCCGGTCACTGCGAACGGCGTTGGACATCGTCGCGACGAGCGAGCACGATGTCCCGCCGGATGCCCTCCGCCGACATGCGGAGATGTGGCTGGTCGCACTCGCCACCCGCAACGGTGACCCGACCGCTCCTCGGCAGCGGATCCTGGAAAGCTATCCGGACACCGAGGGGCCGGACAGGGCGTTCGCGCAGTGGTTGTTCGCCTCCATGATGCTCGGATCCGGCGACCCGAACGAAGCCGCCGTACTGGTCGACGCCGCCTTGGCGGCGTTTCGCGCCCGCGGTGAGCGGTGGGGTATCGCCGCCGCCTGTGCCACCCGAGCCGACCTCGCGCTCGTTCTCCGCAGCGATTTGTCCGCTGCCCAGCGGGACTGCGAGGTCAGCCGGTCGCTGTTCGGGCAACTGGGCGACCGCTGGGGTCAGGTTCATCCGACGAGTCTGTTGGGGAGTCTGGCGGAGATCCGCGGCGACTACGACCGCGCCGAGGAGCACCACCGCGAGGCGCTGCGCATCGCCGAACACCTGCGGCTGTGGACGTTGGTGTCCCGGCAGTTGGCCAACATCGGCCGGCTGGCGCTACTGAGGGGCGACTACCAGGAGTCCGCCGCCTGGCATGAGCGTTCGCTCAAGATGGCGCTGGAGCAGTCGAGCCGATCCGCCGCCGCGTTCGCCGGCACCGGGCTGGCGATGACAGCGCGGCGGCAGGGCGACCTTGACGCCGCCGAGACCCGGCATCGGGACCTGCTCGACTGGAACCGCCACGCCGGCTACCTGCCAGGCTGCGCGTTGGCGCTGGCCGAGCTGGGGTTCATCGCCGAACACCGGGGCGATGCCGAACTCGCTGAGCGCCGCCACCACGAGTCGCTCGACGCGGCGCGCGCCACCGGAGACCATCGGGCAGTGGCCCTGGCTCTCGAGGGCCTGGCCGGTGCCACCAGCCTCGGCGGCGATCACCGTCGGGCCGCGCGACTGCTCGGCGCGGCCCGGACGCTGCGCGAGTCAGCCGGCGCGCCGCTGCCCGCCGGCGAGCAGCATGACGTCCGGCGCATCACCTTCCGGGTGCGGACGGTGCTGGGCAGCGCCGAGTTCACTGCCGAGATGAGCCGCGGCGCCCAGTTCGACCTCGACGAACCCGCGCTCGGCGACGTCGGTGAGCGGATGGTCAGCCGACGGTAAGCCTGCTCGGCACGGTTGATCAGGAAACCGAGCCGGCCCAGGGAGGCAACCAACCATGCAAACCGACGCCAGAATCGCCATCATCTACTACTCCGCCACCGGCACTGTGCACCGACTCGCGCAGGCATTCGTCGACGGCGCCGCCGACGCCGGCGCGGAAGTCCGCCTGCGCCGGGTGGCAGAGCTGGCACCGGAGCAGGTCGTCGACGCCAAGCCGCAGTGGCGGGCCCACCTCGACGCCACCGCCGACATCCCGCTCGCCACCCTGGACGACCTCCGGTGGGCCAACGGATACGCCTTCGGCACGCCCACCCGATTCGGCAACGTCTGCTCCCAGCTGCGCCAGTTCCTCGACACCACAACCGCCCCATGGCAGGCGGAGGAGCTGGCCGACAAGCCGGCGACCGGCTTCACCGCCACCTACGAGCAACACGGCGGCCAGGAGGCAACCCTGCTCAGCCTCTACCAGACCTTCCACCACTGGGGGGCGATCATCCTGCCGACGGGCTACCTGAACTACGACACCGCTCACGCCGCCGGCGGGAACCCGTACGGCGTCAGCCTCGTGGAGAGCCGCGCCAGCCGCGATCCCGAGTACGCCAAGGCCGTCCACGAAGCGGCCCGCTTGCAGGCAGCACGCCTCGCCCGCATGGCGGTCGCCGTCACCGCTGTCCGCGCGAACGGTCGGCTCGGCTAGTTGACCTAGGTCTTGTCAAGAACTTCCTTCCCGTTGTCTCGGCTGCTGGGAGACGCATCGTTGATAGTCGATTGAGTGGCGGTCGCGCTGGACGTTTAATCGATCTCGTTACGGTGCGCCTGCGGGCACAATGAACGCCGTGCTGACCGCCACCCGCAGCCTGCTGACGACGCTCGATCCGCTGCCGTACCCCGTGCGGATGAGCCGGCTGGTCGAGTGGGCACGTACCGCGCCTGATCGTGTTCAGGTCTGTCGGGATCTGCGCGAGCAGGGTCCCTATGCGCGGCACTTGGCCCTGGTCGCGGCGATGGCGACCCGCGATGCCGAGGGCATCGCCGCGGCGGCCCGCGACCCGCAGCCGTCGATCAGGGGTGCGGCGCTCACCGCGGCGCTGCGCGCCGACATCCCGATCGGCGATGTCACCGACCGGTCCGCGATGCAGCGGCGTCGTGTCTATCGCAGCCTGCGCCGCCGGTGTGCGCCGGCTGTCGCCGACGCGCTGATCAGCGAGGTCCGCGCCCAGTTCGGTGACGAGGAGGCCGCCACGCTGCTGCCAGCCTGCGGCGACGACACAGTACGGGCGTTGCTGCCGGATCTGGAGCACGCACTGCGCCTGGAGCGGCTGGCCCGGCGGCATGAAGGTCCGCTCCTGGAGCGGATCCGCGAGCGGCTGGCCGCAGCCCCGCCCGAACCGCGGGCAAGGATCTGGGGTGACGCCGCCGTCGCGGTGCTGCGGTGTGACCCGACGCAGGCACTCGATCTGCTTGAACGGTACGCACCGGAGGAGTCGCTACCCGGCCCGCTCGACGCGTACGGACGACTCGCGGCACACGATCCGGTTCGCGTCGCCCGGCTGCTCACCACACCCGGCCGCGCGGCCTGGCTACGCCGGAACGTGCTCCCGCCGGCCCTACTGCGCCGCCTCGCGGTCCTGCCCACCGACGAGTTGGTGCCGCTGGCCAGCCGGTACCGGGAACACAGCCGGGCGCTGGCGGCGCTGCTCGACGCCGTCGCCCCGGCCCGACGCGCCGACCTATACGACCGGGCACTGTCCGAGGTCGACACGGCGATGCTGATCCCGGCTGCCGAGATCATGGAGGTGCTACCGGCCGAGGTCCGGATCCGCGAGGCGAGGCGGGTGCTGGGCCTGGCGAGAATTCAGGAGCGTGAGGCGGAGGTGCGCCTTTGGAGCGCGTACCTGGCCTGGCCGGACGCGTCAGCGGCCCACGCGCTCGGCAAGCGGGCCTGGCGGCTGCCACAGCTGCAGGACCTACTGCGTCGGGCGATCGGCCCGCACACGCTGGCGTCGGTGGCCCGCACCGCGATCGGGTTGTGGCTCGATGACCCGCGTACCCGCTCGGACCGCGTCGCTGAGGTGCTCGCCACCGATCCGACGGCGGTGACGCTCCACGAGGTGTGGGTGATCATCTGCGCCTCCCGCACCGACCTGCTCGACCAGGTACTCAAACGCCGCCCACGCGGCCGGTTCGTGGAACCGGGTATACGGTGGGTGCCCGCCTGGGTGCCGCACGCCGAGCGTTGGCTGCCCCGCCAGCAGACCCGTTTCGTGGAGCATTTGGAGCTGATCCTCGCCGACACCGAGCAGGGAGTGTGGCAGCGCGCGGCGGCGATCCGAGCCGCCGCCCACGTGCCCGGCGCAGGCCGCGAGCTGGTGCTGCGCCACCTCGACGCCCCCGCAGTGGCGATCGCCGAGGCGGCGCTGGGCGCGCTGGTCTGGACCGACCGGCCCGGCGAGGATCACGAGCCGGAAAGAGGCCGCCCGGCTCCTGGCACGCCACGGACCGCCGCGGGTCATGGCGACCCTGCTCGACACGTATCACCACCCGGACGCGCACCGCGACCTACGCGCGGCGATCGTCGCCGCCGCCCGGCAGCGAGTACAGGCCCAGGCGAGCTGGACCATCCTGCGGGCCGCGGTCGACGGTAGCGATCTGGCCGGTCGTGGAGGTCCTGGAACAGCCCGCGTTCGAGGAGCGTCGCTTCGACATCGGCGTCATCAACGTTCACTCCGCGAACCCTGGCGGTGCCGCGAGGATTGCACAGGTCCTACGGCACTGGGGCTATCGCGTCCGCGTCGCGTCGGGCTCCACGGACGTCGGCTATCTCGACGGTCCTGCGGCGAGCTGATCGAAACGAGCGCGCCATCGGGCGGCCGTCGCACTCGGACGGCGGCAGAAGAGTGCATGTTCGGTGGTGGTGAGCTCCGCTGGCAGGCCTGGTGGGGTGTGGCAAGGTGGCTTGCTGATCGACAACAGCGAAGCTTGGAGTCCCGCTTCGCCATGCGCTTCGGTTCAGGTCTATCGCAGTGCGTCCCGTTGGCGCTCATAGTCGGTGACCGTCGGGACGACGGGGAGCACGAGCAGCAGGACCAGGTACACCACGGCGAGTAGTCCACCGGTGAGCATGGTCAGCAGCAGCACGACGGTTCGTACCCAGTCGACGCGGAACCCGCCGTATGCCGCGATGCCGAGGCAGACGCCGCCGAACCATTTGCCCTCGTTGATCCGGCACCAGAACCGGCCACGCGGCCTCCCCTCGACGGAAGGCGGCGAGGGGCGTGCTGGGCTCACCGGCCCGAGCTCAGCCAGGATCTCTGCCATCTGGGCACCGGTCAGCGAGTCGTCGCCCGAGCCCGTGAGAGTGCTCAAACGGTCGCCAATCGCGGACTCGAGGTCTCGGACGATCTCGTCAGCGTCCGGGTCGGAGCGCAGCGCGCGTCGCGCATCATCGAGGTACTGCCGCAGGGCGTCGCGTGCTTCGCGGGTGGCTGGAAAGGCCGCGACATGCCCAGTGAGGCGGATGGAGATCCGCTCGTCCATGGGTCATCGTCCAATCGTGTTGATCATGCGGGTCAGCTCGTTCCAGTACTCGCGGAACGCGGCGAGCTGGCCGCTGCCGGTATCCGTGAGGGAGAAGTACTTCCGGGGCGGCCCTAACGGCGACTCACGCCACTCGTGGTGCACAAGCCCGTCTCGCCGGAGTTTGCTCAGCAGCGGATACAGCGTCCCCTCCTGGGCGGGGAAGCCTGCCTCCTGTAGCGCGGCGAGGATCTCCGCCGCGTACCGCTGCTCGGACTCGACGGCAGCTAGTACGAGTGGTTCGAGCAGGCCGCGCCGCAACGCAACGAGCTTTGGATCGGACTGCATGCCTCTACCTTGACACAGCAAGGTACCTATCGCAAATGTGGATCTTGCGCGGGCTCCGGTCCGCAGGCCGACGGCTGGCCACGCCGGGCCCTCACATCCACCGGGGCAGCACCGGCGGCCGCTACAGCATTAGGTATCCGGGGCATGCGCTGGACTTCCAGTCGATGACCGCTCTTCGGCCATGAGCGTGCGCCGGTGATGGCAGTCCCGAACCGCGTCGTGCAGGCACCGCACGTGAACGGTTCGTGGGCGAAGCCGCTCGACCAACACCCTCCCGCGCCGGTCACCGGCGGCTGCTACACCTGCCGCTGCGGTTCATCGTGTAGCCGGCACCGACCTGGTCCAGACCCGATGGACACCCCGGCGACGAGGCGGGAGCCCGGCTCGTGCCGGCCCAAACCCAACCCGCACGGTCCTCAACCGCACCGTGTCAAGTGCCCTCCACTACCCGGCACCCGGTACAGGACAACCGTGCGGAAATCAGATGCCCACACCACACCACCGCCACCACTGGCCACTACCCCCACCCCATGGTGCAGCCCCCGACCCGCCAAGCCGTGAACCCAGGTCAACGCCCACCGGCCACACCCGCAGCGACAGCCGCCATGAAAATCCACACCAATGGCCACAGTGGACGGAACCCGACGACCTGCCGACGCAAACCTCCACCATGATCCAGACCAGGCGACACGCAAACGCACTGGTCAGCACGCACGAGCACAAACCGCCACTCAGACGGCGAGCGAACTTTGGAGCACCAACGGAGCACCAACGGAGCACATCGTGGGAGATCACGGCGCATGCCGGGAAACAGTCAAGGCCGCAACCAACGTTTTCGCTGGTCACGGCCTTGATCGTGTGGCGCGCCCGAAGGGACTCGAACCCCTAACCTTCTGATCCGTAGTCGGAACCGGGCAAAAAATCTCAAAAGCTATCGCGGACTCCTATAACGTACTGGTTCAGCCACCTCCGTCTAGACGGGCGGTGTTTCGTTTCTGCTGGTCCAGGCGTCGCCCTCAACGGGCCGCCGCGGCCGCGGGCGGTGAAACTGCTGCGATGCTGGAACAGTCGCGCCCGTGCTGATCGGGTGCCGAACATCCGAGCACCATCGGAGCACCACACGAACACCGTCCCCGTCGCCGCAACGGGAGCAAGCCGACCACCGATCGGCGGTTACCGCACACCCACCGACTCACACCGGGTCGAAATGATCAAGGATGGATCCCGCCCACCGGGTCGGTGGCTCGAGGCTCATGAGGCGCACCGCGATCAGCCCGGCGATCAGTCCTCGACAACGGGACGGATCGGTGACAGGAACGGATCGAGGCGTTCGGTGATCTCACCCCGCGCCATGACGTGCACCCGGAACGCGTTCGGACCGGGCGGGATGGGCATCTCCTCGTCTTTCTCCAAGAGAAGGCCGTAGGACCCCGGCAGCCGTCGTGCGACGAACTGGAGCACCTGGCGCATCCCCACCGCCTCGTCCCGACGTCGATTGGCCACCCCATACAGGAGCAGGTAGTACTCCCCGTTGAGTATGGTCACCTCCGCCGAGACGTTCGTTGGGAAGTCCAACCCGACCACCAGTTCGTTCAGCTCATCGATGAGGGCGTCGAGTTGACCACTGTCCGATACCTCGGTGGTCTGCGAGAGGCAGAACCAACCATGGAACTCGTACACGTCACCCTCCGAGCGGTCTGATGTGAAGACGGGCTCGACGCCGTACCGGACACCGTATTCGCGTAGCTTCCTGATCACTGCACCCGTGCGTGCCTCCTCAAAGTGGAAGTTCGGCACCCGCCCGGTCTTGACGGCCTTCTCACGAACCCGCTGCGCTGCCACACATGTCAGCAGCTCACAAGTGCCGTGCGAGCCCAAGAACGTATGCCACAGCCGTGACTCACATGTGACTCACACGACGACAGGGAAGATAGCCAATCGGCCATCTCCCCTGGTCAGATAAGCGCGCCCGAAGGGACTCGAACCCCTAACCTTCTGATCCGTTGCATTCGTCTTCGAAGAAGCCGCGCAACTCCGCGATTGTAACGGTCCATTCTGAGATCCTGAGCCCATCATCAGTCACTGACGCATGTGCCGGCACGGATCGACTCGGATTCGCGAGATCAAATTCATGACCGAGTTCACTCAAGAAGAACAGCCGCTCCTGAATCCGAATTTCACTATCAAGGCGATAGAGGGCATAACCTCTCAGCCAGTTAGCTGAGCGTGGATCAACCACCAGAGTCAAGAGCACAGCCCTGTCCGCACCGTCGAGGATTCGTTGCAACTCACGCCGCCAGCTCGCACGATAAGACGCCTCGCTCCAGAATTGGGTCGGCATCTCAAAGGTTTCATCAAGGTCGCCGGCGCTGATTTTACCGACGGAAACGCTGGGATCGAGCGCGCGACCACCCGGACCGGACAATTCGATGCGAAACATGACTCTACGGCTTCAGGTAGTTGAGATCAGAGTCATAGGTGCCAAGGCGATTTCCTTTTCGATCAAACATCTTCCAGCCATTCAAGGTATTATGCCCGGTGATATCAGGTGTAATATACCGCTTGCCGTCAAAGAAGGCAGCCTGACCCTTGGAATCGAACGGCACCTTCTGCGCCGGGACGCGCTTCGAAAATCCAAGGGCACCAGCCCGATCTTTCAGCCACTGACCTTTAGAAACCCCATCCGGAATCTGGAGCCCCCGCCCCTGCTGTCCACTGGGAACAGCGCCTCCGGCCGGCGGACAGTTGTGTACGAGTACCGGTGTTCTGCCGGCGATCACATAGTACGTGTGGATGTCGGCGACGGTGAGGTTATACACGGCCTGCGGCTGGCTCCAGGTACGCAGGCTTGCAACCTGGACTTCGGCCCCGGAAGGGGTTCTCAGCAGGTCACCCGGGCGTAGGTCACTGGCCTCGACCCACCGTCGGACCTTCTCAGCCCAGAAGGGGTGGTTGTCGGTGGCAACGATCTCGTCAGCGGGTTCGGGTTGTGTTCCGGCGCCAACAGTGATGGCGACGAGTTCCTTCGGCCCTTCGCTGTTTATGACATGCGTTACCAGTCGTTTGCCTATCTCCCCGCTTTCGGGATCCGCAGCCAGAACGAGGTCGCCTACCCTCACGTCCTCGATCGGCTTCGTGGAACCGTCCGCCATCAGGACGTGGGTTCCGCCTACGAAGCTGCTGGAGCTTTTGCAGGCGGATAGCTTTGCCTTGTATCCAGCCCGACCGCCCGCGCCAGCCAGGCCGCCTCGCGCGCCGGAAATTCCACCCGCGGTAGACGGGAAGGCCATGATCGATCTCCGCCCGAGGCAGCGGTTCGGCACCGATGAGCACGCTGAGACGCGAACTCCGAGGAGTGCCAGCAAGATCGAGAAGGAAGTCGATAGCCATACGGGGTGTCTCACCCGATCTTGGCTGTAAGGCGAATAGCCTGAGTCGTCGATGTCGCACGGAAGGCCGCTGGCGGTGACAGAACGGGCGTTGATTACCAAGGCCGCATTGCGCAAGTTGCCGGCCAAGGCGGACGACGGAACTCCGTACTGCATGGATTGCCGCAGGTTCGGTGAGCTCCATCGGATGGTCGCCAGCGGCGTCACGAAGTATCTCCAGTGCGAAGCGTGGTCCGTGCCGACATACACGGAGTCAGACCGGCTGGCTCACGAACAGATGATGGCCGGCGAACCGTGTCCCGGTTGCGGCGAGGAACTCATCTCGCTCGGTGAGTCGCCCTCGTGGACCGGTAAGGGCACGATGCATCTGAGCGTCGAGGAGCAGGCCGCCCGTACGGCTGCGGAGCAGGCCTTCAAGCAGCGGCACCCCTACTGCCACGCCGGGCGATGGAGTATGGCGGGTAGCGCGGTCAGCCATTGCGGACGATGCTGCCCACCGCCTCCGATGAGCCCCGACCAGATCCGCCGAATCTCGGAGATCCTTCAGGGCAGTGCGGAGGAACGGGTACGAAAGGCGCGGCGCGAAGGCACGACGTACGAGAACCACGAGTCGGAGCGGCGGCTGCCTGGCCGCGCCCGGCCCGTCGCTGTGGTGCTACGCGAATACAACGAACGCCGCGCCGAGGCCCTGGCAGCCGTGACGAGAGGAGATCGTACCTTGATACGGTCTTCGGTTCCGGATGCGGAGCTGATGTTCCGGTGGCGGATGCAGCTCGGCTGCGGCGAAATTGTCGAGATCCTGACGCTCGGCGACGAGCGGCCACCGACGGACATGACATGGTCGTGGGGCGGTAGCCCGCTGCATAAAGGGGCTTACACCTGCATCAGTCACCGGACCCCCGAGACGCCCTACCGGGCGGTGAGCCACTATCTGACCCGGTCCACGCTGGACCTCGAAGGCGACAAGGGCCTGCGGCGCGAACCTGAGACGGTCGGCTACTGGACCGTGAAGCTGGAATGCGGACACCTCGACCACCAGATCACGCCGCTGAATTGGAAGCCAGCGGACGGCCATCGGCAGACTGAACCGAACGATCCCGACGCTGTCGCGCAGCGCAAGGCTCGGATGGAGCAGATTAAAGAGCATCTCGGCGTAGCCGAGTACGCGCAGGCCATCCGCCGGATCGAGCAGGGTCACCTCGAGCCGGACCCGATGACGACATGCTGGACCTGCCAATACGAGCAACCCATCGTCGCCTTCCAGCGAGTGGGTTGGCTGGTGCCACCGACGCCCGTGAAGGGCAGATCAGGAGCGGACACAGCGGTCGCTCCGCGGCCGACCCGTGTGCAGCTGGAGAAGCGCGTAGCCGACCTCGAAGCGGAGATCGCCCGCCTCTCTCGACCTCCCCAGCAGCCATCGCCCTCAGACGCCGCAGCCGCACCTGCCCACCCACCTAAGGGTGTGCGGTGACCGCGACGAGTCAGGTCAAGCTTGGGAGGCACCCTCCAACGACATGCGGATCTTCGCGTGGGACAGCAGCAGTTCGGCGCTCGCCCGCACCGCTGTCCACCCGCACCGGCCAGGGCGTGTCGATCGGGTGCGGCGTCCAGGTGCCCCAGATGTCCGCGATCCGGTTCATCAGCGCTCTCCCGCCCGCACCGTCGTCGGGCGGCGCTGTGCGCCTGCTTCCCGGTAGCCGGCCGGATAAGCGGCTGCCGTGGCGTCCGGTCCAGGGACGGTCAGGGGTTGAGGTAGAACTGGCAGCGCTGCTGCGTGCGACCTGACGAAGCGTCGCAGGGTTCACAGGGAGCCGCCGGCGCGGCTCACGGGCATCCGGTGGCCGGGTCGATGTAGCGGCTGTCACTGGTCACCCAACCGTCCCGGCCGGTACGCAGTACTGTGCGGTACCGGGACTGGACGCTCCCGTCCCGGTAAGCCCAGAACTTCGTGCCGCGCCGCCAGATGGTCGACACCTCCTCGGTCATCGCTGAGGTGAACACCTGCACGTCCCGGGCGGTCACGACCATGCAGGTGCCGCCCGCCGGCACGGCGGAATCGGTGGGCTGGCCCGTCCCATTGGGCCCCGCGCCGCCGACGGCCGACGTACCGGAGCCGGCTGGCTGACCCGTCCGGTCGGGACCGGCGCCCCCGACCACGGCGTACGCGATGGCGAGGAGCGCGACCAGCAGGGCGTCGCCGGCGGCCAGCAGGCGACCCGGACGGGTACGCGTCGACCCGCTCGCCCGGCCGGCCCCGCCGGCGGCACCGACCGGATCGGCGCCGTCCTCGTCCGCGGAGCCTGAACCCGCGGAGCCCGAGCTCCCCGAGCCCGAACCCGCCGAACCCGAACCGACGGAAAGCGGGTCGGCGTGCGGGCCGGCGGCGTACGGACACCCCAAGCGAATAGCTTGACACCTCTGCCCTTCGGGAGGACCTCGGCCGCCATCGAGGGAGCCACTCGAGGTCGCACCAGGCACTGGTTCACCCTTTCGGATGAAGTTCGCCGCAACATTGGGTCAGCAGTACACGGGATCTGATCGCCGCCGTCCCTGCACATCCGTGGCAGCACGCGGTCCGGCGGGTGACCTGCCGCCCAAGGCTGCACATGCAACTCGTGCAGGAGCGCCACACCTCAGTCGGTAGTGTGATCCGATCCGCCGTGATCGACAATTGGCTGCGTTACGGGTCCAGCGTTCACGCCAGTGGGGAGGGTTCGCAGTGACGATCGATGTCCGATGAGCTTGCCTACGCCCGCTGGCCCACCAACCACAGTCAGCGCCGCCACCACGAGGGTTACGGATCTTCTTGCCGTCATCGCTGGGCCAGCAGGCCATTGCGAGTACGTCATCGGAGGTACGGTGCCCGCCAGTGATCTGACGAAAGCCGCACATCTACTGGCCGACTACGCCATGGAAATCCGCTGCGGGGCGGCGCCGGCACTGCAGCTGTGGAGGCAGCGGGTTGCCGGAGGCCCGGCTCATACCGGGCGGGACCGCGAACGCGTCGAAGCCTTCGTGCGGATCGGATTCGGCTTGCCAGCCGAGCCCGGCGACGACGGTCATCTTCAAGGCCATATCTCCGAGTTGCTGTGGGGCAAGGTAGTCAACGAGCGTCTGACCTGCCTCGATGGGCGGGCTCTCGTCCATGCTACGGACGTGAAAGCCGACGTCGCTGAACCCGGTGGGGACGGCGTCGTCGTCTACGAGATCGCTGGTGGCGTCCTTGTTTTTCGGGCATGGGAGATCAAGAAGCACGAGCAGAACGGTGCGCTCTCCGGAACCATCGGGCGGGCAAGCGAACAACTGCGTACTCGCGGCACAACGTACCTGGCCAAGCTCACCGCACCTGGCACGCTGCACCCCGGCCCGCTCGGCGCGCTGTTCGCCGAGATGGTCGACCTATGGCTTGACGAAAGCCCTCGGGCCGGAGTCGGCGTTTCGGTCGCGACCTCCGCACACCACGCTCCAACGAGTTCCAGCCCCTTCAAAAGCCTCGCCAGCAAGTTTCCGAACTACTCGGCGCCGGGCCAGCGGGAAGGCATCGTGATCGCTGTCCCCAACTTCACGGCCTTCGCGAACGAGGTCAGGGACATCGTGTGGAAAGGGCTCTAGACCTCGCGCTGCTGCGTGGTGCGCTGGGCGGACGCACCGGTTTGCCGACTGCTGAGCAACTGCAGGACCTCCTCGCCAACGCAGAGACACAGCTGTTCCTACGCCGATCTGAGATTTCCGACGATCTACTCGACACCGCCTGGTACTTGCACAGCGTCGCCTCGGTCAGCCAGGCGCGCGAACGGTACACGCTCGCCAGGCAACGAGACGCATTCGCTGTCAGCGCGCACATCTTCGACCTCGCCCTGCAGGGCGAAGGCCGCTGGAGCAGAGCCGAGCGTCTTACCTTCGGGTTCGCCGCTGCCATCGGCTACCGCCGCGGTGGGCAGGACCCGAATGCCACAGCAGTGAG
>NZ_BOOZ01000020.1 GCF_016863495.1 Micromonospora andamanensis | reverse complement strand
GATCGATTACTGCCGCTAACCTCATGATCAACGCGGACGGCGTGGGGTGGGGTGGGGGGGTGGGGGGGTGGGGGTTAGTGGTTGCGTTCGTCTTGGTCGGGGTGGGCGAAGTTGAGGTGCTCGGGCGGGAGCGGGAAGGTGACGTCGTCGCCGAAGGGGGAGGGGGCGGCGGCGCGGTCGAAGGTGAGCTCCGTGAGGGGGAGCTTGCCGCTGGCGTCGACCGCGGGGGCGGTGGGGTGGGGCACCTCGCGGTGCCAGTTGACGCCCTGCTGCGCCTGCACCTCGGCCTGGGCGTCGTGCGAACCGCCCGCGTGGGAGTGCACACCGCCGCTCGCGGCGCTGGCGCGCACCGCGCCCGGGGAGTGTCCGCTGGTCACGCTGGTCTGAGGCACCTGACCCCTCCGGAAGATCTTGCTACCGAGCCACACAAGTGGATCGTACCTGCGGTCGACGACCCGTTCCTTCATGGGGATGATCCCGTTGTCGGTGATCTTGATGTGCTCGGGGCAGACCTCGGTGCAGCACTTGGTGATGTTGCAGAAGCCGAGGCCCTGTTCGGTCTGCGCGTAGTCCTTGCGGTCGGTCCGGTCGTCAAGCGGGTGCATGTCCAACTCCGCGGCCCGGATGAAGTACCGGGGCCCGGAGAACGCCTGCTTGTTCTCGTCGTGGTCCCGGATCACGTGGCAGACGGTCTGGCACAGGAAGCACTCGATGCACTTGCGGAACTCCTGCGAGCGCTCCACGTCGACCTGCTGCATCCGGTAGTCACCGGGGGCGAGATCGGCCGGGGGAGCGAAGGCCGGGGTCTCCCGGGCCTTCTCGTAGTTGAACGACACGTCGGTGACCAGGTCCCGGATGACAGGGAAGGTCCGCAATGGGGTCACCGTGATGGTCTCGTTCTCCTCGAACGTCGACATCCGGGTCATGCAGCCCAGCTTGGGCATCCCGTTGATCTCCATCGAGCAGGAGCCGCACTTGCCGGCCTTGCAGTTCCACCGGCAGGCCAGGTCAGGCGCGTCGGTGGCCTGCAACCTGTGGATCACGTCGAGGACCACCTCGCCCTCGTTGACCTCGACCATGTAGTCCTGCAGGTCGCCACCGTCGGCGTCGCCCCGCCAGATCCGGAACTGGCGCTTCGGTCCCATCAGCGGTTCTCCTTCTCGGCGTCAACGTCGGTGGCCGCGTCGGCGGCAGCGGCATCGGCGGCGACGAGGGCGTCGAACTCGGTGAGTTCCTCGTCGGTGAGGTACTTGGCCAACTCGGCGCGGTCGAACAGGCCGATTAGCTCGGAGCGCATCTTCGGCAGCGGCTTGCGCTCCAGCCGGACGGTGTCGCCCACCAGGGAGCAGACCAGGTTGACCCGCCGCCACTGCGGATCCATGGTGGGGAAGTCCTCGCGGGTGTGACCGCCGCGCGACTCCCGACGCTCCAGCGCCGCCTTCGCGGTGCACTCGGAGACGACGAGCATGTTGCGCAGGTCCAGCGCCAGGTGCCAGCCCGGGTTGTAGCGCCGGCCACCGGCGGCGCTGACCTTCGCCACCCGCTCGCGCAGCTCCGCCAGGCGGACCAGCGCGTCCTCCAGCTCGGCCTCCCGCCGGATGATGCCCACCAGATCCCCCATCACCGCCTGGAGGTCCTGCTGCAGGGTGTACGGGTTCTCGCCGGTGTCCCGCTGCAACGGCGCCAGGGCCGTCTCCACAGCCGTCTCCACAGCCGCCACCGGTACCCGGGGCCGGCCGGTGAGCTGGTCGATGTAGGTCGCCGCGTGGCCGCCCGCCCGCTTGCCGAAGACCAGCAGGTCGGACAGGGAGTTGCCGCCCAACCGGTTGGAGCCGTGCATGCCGCCGGAGACCTCACCGGCGGCGAACAGCCCGCGTACCGAGCCGTACGCGGCGCCGCTGTCCGGGTCGACCTCCACTCCGCCCATCACGTAGTGACAGGTCGGGCCGACCTCCATCGGCTCCTTGGTGATGTCGACGTCGGCCAGCCCCTTGAACTGGTGGTGCATCGAGGGCAGGCGACGACGGATCTCGTCGGCCGGCAACCGGGAGGCGATGTCCAGGTAGACGCCACCGGCCGGCGTACCCCGACCGGCCTTGACCTCGCTGTTGATCGCGCGCGCCACCTCGTCACGGGGCAGCAGCTCCGGCGGGCGCCGGTTGTTGTCCGGGTCGTCGTACCAGCGGTCCGCCTCCTCGGGCGTCTCCGCGTACTGCTTGCGGAAGACGTCCGGGACGTAGTCGAACATGAACCGCTTGCCCTCGGAGTTCTTCAGGATGCCGCCGTCACCGCGTACCGACTCGGTGACCAGAATGCCCTTGACCGACGGCGGCCAGACCATGCCGGTCGGGTGGAACTGGAGGAACTCCATGTTGATCAGAGTGGCCCCGGCGCGCAGCGCCAGCGCGTGACCGTCCCCGGTGTACTCCCAGGAGTTCGAGGTGACCTTGTAGGAGCGGCCGACTCCGCCGGTCGCGAGCACCACTGCGGGCGCTTCGAAGAGGACGAACTCGCCCGACTCCCGGTAGTAGCCGAAGGCACCGGCGACCCGGTCCCCGTCGAGCAGCAGCTCGGTGATCGTGGTCTCGGAGAAGACCTTGATCCGGGCGTCGTACGAGCCGTGCTCGCGCTTGTCCTCCTGCTGCAACGAGACAATCTTCTGCTGGAGGGTACGGATCAGCTCCAGGCCGGTCCGGTCGCCGACGTGGGCCAGCCGGGGGTACTCGTGTCCGCCGAAGTTGCGCTGCGAGATCTTGCCGTCCTTGGTGCGGTCGAACAGCGCGCCGTACGTCTCCAGCTCCCAGATCCGCTGCGGCGACTCCTTGGCGTGCAGTTCCGCCATCCGGAAGTTGTTGAGGAACTTGCCGCCACGCATGGTGTCCCGGAAGTGCACCTGCCAGCTGTCCCGGCTGTTCACGTTCCCCATGGCCGCGGCGGCGCCGCCCTCGGCCATCACCGTGTGTGCCTTGCCGAACAGCGACTTGGAGATGATGGCGGTCTTCTTGCCGGCCAGCCGCGCCTCGATCGCCGCGCGCAGGCCGGCGCCGCCGGCGCCGATCACGACGACGTCGTAGTGGTGTCGTTCGATGCGAGTGGTAGTGGTCGTCATGTCAGGGGCCCTCAGTTGATGAACCGCAGGTCGGAGATCCACTCGGCGGACACGGCCATGACGTAGAAGTCGGTCAGGGCCAGCGTGCCGAGCGTGATCCAGGCGAGCTGCATGTGCCGGACGTTGAGCCAGGAGACGTAGCCCCAGGCCCGGTAGCGGACGGGATGCTTGGAGAAGGTCTTCAGCCGCCCGCCGATGATGTGCCGGCAGGAGTGGCAGGAGATGGTGTACGCCCAAAGCATGATCACGTTGCCGAGCAGGATCAGGTTGCCCAGCCCGAAGCCGAAGCCCTCGGGGCTGTGGAAGGCCAGGATCGCGTCCCAGGTGTTGATCAGCGAGATGATCGCGGCGAAGTAGAAGAAGTACCTGTGCGAGTTCTGCACGATCAGCGGGAACCGGGTCTCGCCGCCGTAGGAGGCGTGACCGTCGGGCACCGCGCAGGCCGGCGGCGACAGCCAGAACGACCGGTAGTACGCCTTGCGGTAGTAGTAGCAGGTCAGCCGGAACAGCAGCAGGAACGGCAGGGTGAACGCGGCGTCCGGGATGATCCACCAGCCGGGCAGGTACTGCCCGAAGTGGGAGGCCTCCGGCAGGCACCGGTCCGTCACGCACGGGGAGTAGAACGGGGTCAGGTAGTGATAGTCCTCGACCCAGTACCACTTGTGCATGAAGACCCGGACCGTCGCGTACGCTACCCACGCGCTGAGCCCGATGACCGTGATCAGCGGGGCAAACCACCAACGGTCCGTCCGCAACGTCTTCGCCGCGATGGCTGCGCGTGCGCGCACACCCCGCGGTTTCGTTGCCGATGATGTCATTCGCGTCGTCTCCCTGACGGGGCCCTGTCACGGGCGGCGGAACACTTCCGGGCGGCACGCGGACCGGGCGAACCCGCACCCGCCTGCCGCGTCATGCGCACACCAACGACCGCACCGGGCGTACCGGAGCAGCTAAGTGACACACGTTACGCCGATCTAGGCGGGCCGTCCGCGCAAGGCAGTGTCCCGTGTGTCCCGCTCTTTGGAAAGCCTCTCGCCAAGATCAATATGTGAGCGCCCGGAAAAGATCGTTCAGCTGCGGACGAACGGTCAGCCGGACGCCCCGCCGGTGAAGTTCCACGAGGCCAGCCGCAGCGACGGCGCCTCCCACCAGCCACCGTCCGTCCGGTCCGGCAGACGTACCGCGTGACGACCCAGCTCCAACACCGCGCCGGGGGCGAGCGCCCGGGGGTACGACTCGGTGAAGCGCAGATCGCGGACCGCGCGGGTGACCTGACCGTCCTCGACCAGCCACAGTCCGTTGCGGGTCAGGCCGGTGATCACCAGACTCAACGGGTCCAGTACCCGGGTGTACCAGAAATCGCTTACCAGCAGGCCCCGCTCCATCCGGGAGACCAGCGCGGCGGTGTCCGGATCGGTGATCGCGCCGGCCCTGGCGTCCGTCGCCGGACCGGCCCCGCCGGGACCACCCGCGCCGCCGGCAGCCACTCCGGTGGCCGTCGCGCCTGGTCCGGCTACCCCTTGACCCCGGGCCAGGAAAGCACCTGTCGCGTCGGCCGGACCCGCCGTGCCGGCAGCGCTGAGACGCAGGTTGCGGGGGATCGGGCCGACGGTGGCGCCGCCGGCCCAGGCGTGACCAGTCGAGGCGACACCCAACTCGGCGGCGCTGCGCCGATCGTGGGCCACGGCGCTCGTGGTGCCCGCGTCCACCAGGGTCAGTGCCCGGCTCGGCGTACCCTCCAGGTCGAACGGCAACCCGGAGGCCGCCAGCGGATCGTCGACGAGGGTCACCGCGCGGTCGAACTGGGACACGCCGAGGGCGGCGAACGACTGGTGCTCGGCGTAGCGCCTACCGTTGAAGCCGTACCAGGCCAGGTTCTGCAGCAGGTCGGCGACGGCCGTCGGCTCCAACACCACCGGATAGCGCCCGGGTGGCAGCTCGACAGGTCGGGCCGCCGCCCGTGCCTTCGCGGCGGCCCGCCATCCCAGGCCGGCGCCGTCGAGATCGGCGAGCCGGTCGACGTGCTGCTGGGCACTGCCGTCCGCGTCACCGGTCCGGGCGATGCCGTCCATCGCCGCATCCGCCGCCTGCCCCTGGGCAGAGTGGCCGGCCGAGTTGGCGAACGCCGCCACGCGGTGACCCGTACGGCAGTAGCCCGCGGTTTCCAGGCCGCCGGCCGCGTCGACGAACGCCCGCACCAGAGCGGCCCGCTCAGCCGGCCCGGCGTGGGCGGTGGCCGCGTCCCACTCCGGTGCGGTGGCCACCGGTGCCGCAGGTGTGAGCCCCGGCCAGGCCGGATCCGGCGGGGTTATCCGGGCTGCCGTCAGCACCCGCTCCACCAGGGCGCGTAGCCCGTCGTCGGTGACCGCGTTCCCGCTACCGGCGACGGTACGCCCCGCCAGGTGCACCCGCAGCCGGACATCCACCGAGGACGAGGCCACGTTCTGGTGGATCGCCGAGTTGGCGAACCGGGTCAACGCCGATTCGACCCGGGTCACCGTGACCTCCGCCTGAGCGGCGGTCCCGGCCAACCGGGCGACCAGATCCACCACCCGCCCGGCGAGGTCCAACTCGGCGTCACCGGCCTGTGCCGGTACGCCCGTCACGCCGTCTCCCGGTGGTCGGCGACGCCGTCCGACGTCATCACCTCGCCATGACGGTGCGCCCGCTGGTGCCCGGTCACGCGTGCACCCCCACCCGGACGTTGCGGAAGCGGGCCGGCGCCGCCGGATGCCCGGTGTGCCCGATCTGGCCCGGCTGGCCCTTGCCGCAGTTGGGTGTCCCCCACGGGACCGTCTCGGAGGAGAGCATGTCCATCGAACGCCAGAACAGTGGGCCGATGCCGGTGTACGTCGGGTTGCGCAGCATCCGTCCGCGCCGGCCATTGCGGATCTCCCAGCCGATCTCGCAGCCGAACTGGAAGTTCAGTCGCTTGTCGTCAATGGACCAGGACCGGTTCACGTCCATCAGCACCCCGTCGTCGGTGGCGTCGATGATCTCCTCCAGGGTGTGCGGGCCGGGTTCCAGACCCACGTTCGTCATCCGTACCATCGGCAGCCGTGCCCACCCGTCGGCGCGGACGCTGCCGCCGTGGTCAAGACCCGCCACGGCGGCCGAGTCCCGGCCCGCCAGTACGCCCACCCAGCGGCCTTCCCGCACCGCGTCGCGCTTGACCGCCGGTGAGCCCTCGTCGTCATAACCGAAACTGCCGAGCGCGCCGGGAATTGTCGGGTCGATTGTGACGGTCATCAGATCCGAGCCGTACCGCAGCGAGCCGAGCTGCGCGAGATCCAACCAGGAGGTGCCGGCGAAGGCCGCCTCCCAGCCCAGGATGCGGTCCAGTTCGATGGCGTGCCCGACCGACTCGTGAATCTGCAGGGCCAGTTGCTCGCCGCCGAGGATCAGGTCGGTCTCGCCGGTGGGGCAGAGCGGTGCGGTCAGCAGCGCCCGCGACTCCTCGGCGATCCGTCCCGCGTGGGCTGTCACCTCCAGCGAGTCGACAAGTTCCCAGCCGGTGGTGCCGTACTGGCCGCGGTAACTCGGCCAGGACCGGCGTTGGGTCTCACCGGCACCGACGGAGGTGGCGGAGATGCCGCCGCCGCATTCGCGGATGCGCTGGTCGATGCGGTGCCCCTCGCTGGAGACGAACCACTTCGCGGTGTCCCAGATCTGGTAGAGCCCCTCGCTGAGGTCGGCGCCGTGCTCGGCCATGGTGCGGGTGGCCGCCACCAGCAGATCACCCTTCGCGGCGAGGGAGACGCCGAGTGGATCCACCTCGCAGGGCGAGGTCCAGCTCGCCGTGGTCGGGGTGACCGCGACCAGGTCGACCGGCGGGCCGGGGACCAGAGCGCTTGCCGCCGCGGTCCGCGCGGCCCGGTGGCCGGCGTCGCGGGCGGCCCGCTCGGCCAGGTCCGGCACGGCGTGGAAGCCCCAGCTCGAACCGACGAGCGCGCGTACGCCCAGGCCGAGGCTCTCGTCCTGGGTCAGTGACTCGACGTCGCCGTTGCGGGCGGTCATCGACTCGTAGCGCCGGTGCATCACCCGGACGTCGGCGTAGCGGGCACCGGCGTCGAGTGCCGCCTGCACCGCCGCCTCGGCCACCTCGAACTCACTCATGGGCGTGCCTCGTCGCGGGCGCACGTGTCGCGTTCGCTCATTGCCCGACCCTAGGCGAGTCCGCCGACAACCGTCAGGGAAGCAGGTCCTCCGGCCGGATGGTCACCTTGACCGGTTCGGTGAGCACCAGAACCTGGCCCGGCTCGGTGGCACTCTCCACGACGTAGTGCCTGCCGCGTTTGCGGTAGAGGTGCAGAGCCCCGCTCGCCTGCTCGATGAGCAGGTACCACTCGATGCCAGCGGCGGCGTAGTAATGCATCTTCAGCACCTTGTCCGTGGCCGCGTTGCTCGGCGAGATGATCTCGCAGACGAGATGGACGTCGACGGCCTCCACGTTGGGAGCGTCGAAATCGATCGGGCCCGTGATGACAAGGTCGGGGATGGGGATGCGGCCGGGCCGGAGCCGGACGTTCACCCCCTCCAGAACGTGCAGTCCGGCCTCTCCGGCCGGACCACGCAGTGTCGCACGCAGCTCACCGGAAATGTTCTGGTGGCGTGGGGTGGGGGCTGGGGTCACGTGCAGGCTCCCGTCGAAGAGTTCGACGCGCTGGGAGGTCTCGCCGAGGGCGAGGTACTCCTCCTCGGTCCACGGGCCCTCGTGGTCGAACACCGCCACGGTCATGGTCACCTCCGCTCGTCTCGCCGGGATCCTGCCGGCCGGCATGCCCCCATCGTCGCACTTTCGGTGCGGTGACCGGCGGTGGTGCGGCGAGGACGGTTCGTGGGATCGTGTCCCCTTCGTCGCGGGCGGAGGGAGGCGACTGTGGACCCGTATCTGCGGGTGACTGACCTGCGGGTCAGCTTCCCCACCGCCGACGGCGTGCTGCGCGCGGTCGAGGGAGTCTCGTTCGCCGTCGAGGGTGGCCGCACCCTCGGCGTGGTAGGTGAGTCCGGCTCGGGCAAGAGTGCCACCGCGCTCGCCCTCCTCGGCCTGCACGACCTCCGGCGGGCCACCGTGACGGGTCAGGTCACGATCGGTGGGCGTGAGCTGGTGGGCCGGCCGGAGACGGAGATTCGCCGGCTGCGTGGCCGGAACGTCGCGATGATCTTCCAGGACCCGCTCTCGGCGCTGCACCCGTACCACCGGGTCGGCCGGCAGATCGCCGAGGCCTACCGGGTGCACCACCGCGGGGCCGGGCGGGGCGAGACGCGTCGACGGGTGATCGAGATGATGGACCGGGTCGGCATCCCGCAGCCGGACCGGCGGTACGACCAGTACCCGCACGAGTTCTCCGGCGGCATGCGCCAGCGGGTGATGATCGCCATGGCGCTGGTGAACGATCCCGCCCTGCTGATCGCCGACGAACCGACGACCGCGCTGGACGTCACAGTGCAGGCACAGATTCTGGAGCTGCTGACCGACCTGCGGGCCGAGTTCCGCACCGCGATCGTCCTGATCACGCACGACCTGGGCGTGGTCGGCCAGGCCGCCGACGACGTGCTCGTGATGTACGCCGGCCGGATCGTCGAGCAGGGCCACGTCGAGCAGGTGCTGAGGACGCCGCAGCATCCGTACACCTCGGGGTTGCTCGCCAGCGTGCCGTCGTTGCGGGGCGACCCCGAGGCGGACCTCAGGCCGATTCCGGGCAGCCCGCCCAGCCTGACCGAGCTGCCGACCGGTTGCGTCTTCCACCCGCGCTGCCGGCACGCCGGAGCGCTCGGTGACAGGTGTCGTACCGAGCCGCCGGAACTGCGCGTCGTCGGGACGGGCGGGCACCGGCTGGCGTGCCATCTCCCCACCCGGGAGCGCGCCCGGCGGCGGGCCGAGGACACCACCCGGGCGGGGGTGGCGCGGTGACGGACGGGCCGGCCGACGAAGCCGGGCCGCTGCTGCGGGTACGTGGCCTGACCAAGCACTTCCCGGTCCGGGGCGGGCCGGTGCGGGCGGTGGACGGGTTGGACTTCGAGGTGAGGGCGGGCGAGACACTCGGTCTGGTGGGTGAGTCCGGCTGCGGCAAGAGCACCACCGGCCGGCTGCTGGTGCGGCTGCTGGAGCCGACCGGCGGCAGCATCGAGTTCGCCGGACACGACCTGACCCACGCCGGACGGCGGCACCTGCGTCCACTGCGCGGGCAGCTCCAGATCATCTTTCAGGATCCGTACGCCTCGCTGAACCCCCGGCACCCGGTCGGTCGGATCATCGCCATGCCGTTGCGGGTGAACCGGATCGACCCGCCGGGCGGGACGCGGGCCCGCGTCCGGGAGCTGATGGAACGTGTCGGCCTGAATCCCGAGCACCACAACCGTTATCCGCACGAGTTCTCCGGCGGCCAGCGCCAGCGCGTCGGCATCGCCAGGGCGTTGGCCACGGAACCCCGGCTGGTGGTGGCCGACGAGCCGGTCTCGGCGCTCGACGTGTCGATCCAGGCCCAGGTGGTGAACCTGCTCCGGCGGCTGCACCGCGACCTGGGGCTGGCCCTCGTCCTCATCTCGCACGACCTCGCCGTGGTGCGGCACCTCTGCCAGCGGGTCGCGGTGATGTACCTCGGCCGGATCGTGGAGATCGGCGACCGGGACGACATCTACCACCGGCCGCAGCACCCGTACACCAGAGCGCTGCTCGCCGCGGTACCGCACGTCGGCCAGTTCGGCCCGGCCGGTCGGCTCCGGCTCACCGGGGAGGCGCCCACGCCGCTCGACCCGCCCTCGGGCTGTCGGTTCCGTACCCGCTGCCCGAGGGCGCGCGAAAGGTGTGCCGTCGAGGAGCCGGCCCTGGTCCGACGCGACGGTGGCGGCCAGGCCACCGCCTGCCACTTTCCCGGCCCGGATCCGCTGCCGGCGGAGCCAGTGCGAGCCATGGCATGAGTCTCTCGCCGGCGGCGGGTCCGGTGCCGGCCGCGATCGGGTCCGGCGGCACCGCCGGCCCGCCCCGAGACCGCCGGGGCGCCGGGCACTCGCCCGGGCGACTGGCCTGGCTGCGGCTACGTGCCGATCGCACCGCGTTGGCCAGCGGGGCGGCGCTCGTGCTGTTCCTGCTGGTGGCGCTCGCCGCCCCGCTTATCGAGCTGACGTACGGGATCGGTCCGCGGGATCAGTTCCAGGATCGGCTGGACGGGTTCGGCCTGCCACTGGGGCGAGCGGGCGGCGTCTCCGGGGAGCACTTCTTCGGGCTGGAGCCGAGACTGGGCCGGGACATCTTCATCCGGCTGGTGTACGGCCTGCGGACATCGCTGTTCGTCGCCCTCGCGGCGGCGGTGCTCACCTCGGTGATCGGTGTCGTGCTCGGCACGCTCGCCGGCTATCTCGGCGGCTGGCTCGACGCGGTGGTCACCTGGATCACGGACCTGACCCTGGCGCTGCCGTTCCTGGTGGTCGCGCTGGTGTTGCCGCCCATGCTGACGCTGCGCTTCTACGGACAGCGGGACACGGTGCCGGCGGCCTTCGGGGTCGGCGTACTCATCGTGATCTTCGCGGTGTTCGGCTGGACCGGCACCGCCCGGTTGATCCGGGGCCAGGTGATCGCGCTGCGGGAGCGGGAGTTCGTGGCGGCGGCTCGGGCCAGCGGGGCGGGACCGTGGCACATGCTGTTCCGGGAGTTGCTGCCGAACCTCCGGGCGCCGATCCTGGTGTCGTTCTCGCTCACGGTGCCGCAGTTCGTCACCGGTGAGGCGGCCCTGTCCTTCATCGGCGTCGGGCTGACCGAGGAGACGCCGAGCTTCGGGCGGATGATCTACCAGAGCCTGGAGTACCTCCAGACCGATCCGGCGTTCGTCCTCTTCCCCGGCGTCGTCATCTTCGCGCTGGTGCTCGCCGTCAACCTCTTCGGGGACGCGCTGCGCGACGCGCTCGACCCGAAGTCCGCAGGGTAGCGGTGGTCTCGTGCTGCGCTTCCTGGTCAAGCGGACGCTCTCGGCCGTGCTCACCCTCTTCGCGGTGAGCGTGCTGACCTTCCTGATGTTCTTCGCCCTGCCCCGCGATCCGGTCAGCGGGATGTGCCCGAGGAACTGCAATCCCGAGCGGCTGGAACGGGTACGTCAGGAACTGGGCCTGAGTGATCCGTTGGTCGTTCAGTACGGGGGCTACATGAGGGGCGTCGTCGCCGGCAGGGAACTGGGTGCCGCCCAGGGCGGGCACTGCGACGCCCCCTGCCTGGGCTGGTCGTACGTGAACAACGAGGCGGTCACCGACACCCTCGTCCGAGTCCTGCCGGTGACGCTGAGCATCGTCGTTCCGGCAGCGGTCCTGTGGCTGCTGCTCGGGATGGGACTGGGCCTGGTGTCGGCCCTGCGCCGAGGCACCTGGGTCGACCGGGTGGCGATCGGCTTCTCGCTCACCGGTGCCTCCCTGCAGCTGTACTTCGTCGGCGCGGTGCTGCTGCTGATCTTCGTTTACACGCTCGGCTGGCTGCCGGTACCGGGTTACACCTCGCTGCTCGACGACCCGGTTCGTTGGGCCGGTGGCCTGGTGCTCGCCTGGCTGTCGTTGGCCCTGCTCTGCTCCGCCAACTACGCCCGGCTGTTCCGCGCCCAGCTGCTGGAGACGCTGGGCGAGGACTTCGTGCGTACCGCCCGCGCGAAGGGCCTGCCCAGGTCGGCGGTGTACGGGCGGCACGCGCTGCGGGCGGCGATCAGTCCGGTGATCACCGTCGCCGGCCTCGACGTCGGCGCGGCGCTCGGCGGCACGGTGATCACGGAGACGACCTTCGGGATTCACGGGCTCGGCCGGACCGCCGTGGACGCGGTGCGCGCGGGGGACCTGCCGACCATCATGGCCACGGTGCTGGCCGCGGCGGTCTTCGTGGTGCTGGCGAACATGCTTGTTGACCTGCTTTACGCGGCCGTCGACCCGCGGGTCCGGCTGGGCTGAGCCGGGTCGGGACGGTGTGGACTCATCGACAACTGAGGAGGCGGCGGATGCGACAACGGGCGGCGGTTGCGGTGGGTGGTGCGTTCGTGCTGGTGTCGGCCCTGAGCGCCTGCTCGGCGAACACCGGTGGGGAGCCACAGGTGGACACCGGTCGGCAGGCCACGGGGGTCATCGCCACCGACCCGAGGGATTCGGCCGGCCCGGCGCCGGAGGTGGCGGGTGCGCGGCGCGGCGGCACCTTCACCATCCTCCGGGAGACGCCCATCTCCCACCTGGACCCGCAACGGACGTACTCGTTCGCCGGCCTGATGACCGTACCGCTCATCGCGCGAACCCTGACCACCTGGAAGGACGACGGCGAGGGCAACCTGAGGCTTGTCGGTGACCTGGCCGAGACGCCGGGCCGCGACGTCGACGACGACTGCAAGGTCTGGGAGTTCAGAGTCCGGGACGGGGTGCGGTTCGAGGACGGCCGGCCGGTCACGGCCAGGGAGATCGGGTACGGGATCGCCCGCTCCTTCGACCCGGACCTGGCTGGCGGCCCCACCTATCTTCAGGAGTGGCTTGTCGACACCCCGCAGTACGACACCGCCTGGGATTTCCAGGCCAACCGGACCTCGTTGCCGCCGGGCCTGACCACGCCGGACGACCGGACACTGCGCTTCGAGTTCGCCAGACCCCGTTGCGACCTGCCGTTCGCGGTGTCGTTGCCGACCACCGCACCCCTGCCGTCCGACCGGGACACCGGAGTCGACCTCGGCAACGCGCCGTTCTCCTCCGGTCCGTACAAGGTCACCCGGTACCGGGCCGGCGTCGAGATCGTGATGGAGCGCAACGAGCACTGGGACGCCACCACAGATCCGGTGCGCCACCAGTACCCGGACCGCTTCGTGTGGAGCTTCGGCCCGACCCCGGACGCCGCCGCCAACCGGGTCATCGCCGACAACGGCGCCGACCAGAGCGCCCTGTCCTGGGACTACGTACCCGCCTCGCTGATCGCCCGGGTCGCGGGCGACGCCGGGCTACGGGCGCGGACGATCCTCTCCCCGACGCCGAGCGCCAACCACCTGGTCATCAACAACGCGCGGGTCACCGATCTGCGGGTGCGCCAGGCGTTGAACCACGCCATCGACCGGGAGGGCCTGGTGAAGGTGCTCGGTGGGCGGCACGTCGCCGTGCCGATGACCACCCTGATGCCACCGGCCACCATCGGGCACCGGACGTACGACGCGTATCCGGCGGGCCCCGACGGCGACCCGGACAAGGCGCGGGAGCTGCTCGGCGGACAGCGCCCCGAGCTTGTCCTCGGTGCCGCCGACAGCTCGCTTGAGCAGCAGGTGGCGACGCAGCTCAAGGGCAACCTGGAGCGCGCCGGGTTCACGATCACGATCCGGAACATCCCGGACGACGCGAAACTCGACGAGATCAAGAAGAGCGGCAACCCGTGGGACCTGTACCTCGGCTCGTGGGCAGCCGACTGGCCCAGCGGCGCGTCGATCCTGCCGGTGCTCTACGACGGCCGCACCATCCGGGCCCAGGGCAACAGCAACCACGCGTACTTCAACGACCCCGCGATCAACGCCGAGTTCGACAGGATCCTCACCCTGCCACCGACCGAGCAGAGCCGGCAGTGGGCGGAACTCGATGAGCGGATCATGGAGGAGCACGCCCCGGTGGTCCCGCTCTACGTTGATGTGGCCTACCTGGTGCACGGTGCCAAAGCCGGCGGAATCTTCGTCTCCAGCGTCTTCGGCTCCCCGGCGCTCGTCGACGCCCACGTCAAGCCGTAGCCCCGACTCACATCCCGAGATGGGTCCGGAGGAAGTCGAGTTCCAGGCGCAGCAGGCGTTCGGCGAGGCCACCGGTGGCCATGTGGGTGGCGCCGGTGAGCGGCAGCACCGAGTGCGGCCGGCCGGTGGCCAGCAGCGCCGCCGACAGCCGCAGCGTGTGCGCCGCCACCACGTTGTCGTCGACCATGCCGTGCACCAGCAGCAGCGGTCGGGCGTGTGCCGGGTCGGTGACCGGCTCGGCGGCCAGTTCCACGAGCGAGTGGTGCGCGTAGACGTCCTCGCCGTCGGCGGGCAGGCCCAGGTACCGCTCGGTGTACGCGGTGTCGTACAGGGTCCAGTCGGTGACCGGCGCTCCGGCGATGCCGCAGCGGAACAGCTCCGGATGGCGCAACACCGCCAGACCGGCCAGCCAACCACCGAACGACCAGCCGCGCACCGCGACCCGGTCCAGGTCCAGGTCCGGGTGCTTGTCGGCGAGCGCGGTGAGCGCCTCCACCTGGTCGAGCAGGATCACGTCGGCCACCCGTCGGTGGATGGCCTTCTCGTACGACGGGGCGATGCCCGGGGTACCCCGGTTATCGGTGACCACCACCGCGAAGCCGGCGTCGGCCCACCACTGCCGCTCCAGCCAGGCCGAGCGCGCGGCCACCACCTCCTGGTGCCCCGGACCGCCGTAGACGTCCAGCAGGACCGGCAATCGACGGCCGGTTACGTGGTTGTCCGGGTAGAGCACCGCTGCGGGGAGCCGACGATCGGTCACCCGCTCCAGCAGCGGTAGCGGGGAGTAGCTGGGCGTGGCGGCCAGTGACCGCAGCGTGGCCACCTCCCGGTCGCCCTGGAACACCGTCCACCGCACGCCCGCGTGGTCCAACGAGGCGCTGCCGATGACCAGCACGCCGCCACCGACCGCACCCACGTGCCAGCCGGCGTCGCTTGTCAACCGGCGGGCGTCCACACCGCCGCCGATGCTGGTGCGGACCCGGAACAGGTGCTGTTCGCTCGGCTCGCCGTCGCTCGCCTCGACCAGCAGGTCCGCCGGGCCGCTGCCGCCGGCCAGCCGGCCGATCACCCGGCGTACGTACAGCGAGGGCGGGGTGAGCAGGGTGCCGTCGGCGAACAGGCAGCGTGCGTCGTACCCGTCGTGGGCCAGCTCGCCGCCGACAAGCACCCGCCCGTCGGGCAGGTGCGCGGGCGTGCCCGGGATCGGCTCGACCCAGCGTGGGTCGGCCAGCTCGGCGTGCACCTGGGTCTCCCCGGTACGCGGATCGACCGCGAGCACCAGGCCGTGCTGCTGTGCGCGGCGCAGCACGGTGATCAGCGGGGCGCCCTCACCCCAGTGCACAGCGGTCAGGTACGGGTAGGTCTCCCGGTCCCAGTGCACGTCGACCCAGCCGCCGTCGAGGTCGAGTAGATGCAGGCTGACCTCGGCGTTCGGGCCGCCCGCCACCGGGTACGCGACGCTTGTCGGCGGGCTGTCCGGCTGCGCCGGGTCGTGCAGGTGCCAGCGGGGCAGCCGGGACTCGTCGACCCGGGCGGCGAGCACCGACCGGCAGTCGGGCGCCCACCAGTAGCCACGGTGTCGCCCGAACTCCTCAGCCGCGATGTGTTCGGCCAACCCCCACAGCACCCCGGAGTCCTCACCGGCCAGCATGGTGTCGGCGCCGTCGGTGTCGACCACCCGTAGCTCGCCCCGGCGTACCCCCTCGGCGGCGTCGGTCACGTAGGCCAGCCGCTGCCCGCTCGGGTCCGGCCGGGGGTCGAGCACCGGCCCGACGGTGGGCACCTCGATCACGTCGCCGTGCACCAGGTCGGCCCGGAAGAGCCGCCCGGCCAGCGCGAACACCGCCACCCGTCCGGCGGCGTCGAGGGCGTACGAGCCGATGCCGGAGGCACTGAGCCGCAGCCGCTCCCGCCGGGCCCGTTCGCCGGGGCTCAGCGCGCCGGGGTCGGCGTCGCCGAGCAGGGCGGTCGGATCGGCGACCAGCCGTTCCGCGCCGGTCGCCACGTCCAGCAGCCAGAGCGCGTCGGCCGGGTCCTCCGGTCCCGCCGAGCGTAGGAAGACGACCCGGGCACCGTCGTCGGCCACGGAGACGGCACGCGGCGCCCCGTGGCTGAACCTGCGGGTGTGGGCGGCCAGCTCGGGAAAGTCCACAGGCCAGATCGTAGGCCGGTACCGAGCCCGATGTGAGCGACCTGCGCGGACGCGTCTGGGCCGGCAGGCGAGAACCGCCGGTTAGAGTGACCGTCGTGACGACGCTGCCTGACCGCCGCCTGCTGCTGGTCCACGCGCACCCCGACGACGAGTCCATCGGCACCGGTTCGACGATGGCCTACTACGCCGCCGCTGGTGCCCACGTCACCCTGGTGACCTGCACTCTCGGCGAGGAGGGCGAGATCCACGTACCGGAACTGGCCGGGCTCGCCGCGACCGAGGCCGACCAGCTCGGCGGGTACCGGATCGCCGAGCTGGCGACCGCCTGCGCCGAACTGGGCGTCACCGACCACAGGTTTCTCGGCGGTGCCGGCCGCTACCGGGACTCCGGGATGATGGGTCTGCCGACGAACGAGCATCCCCGGGCCTTCTGGGGCGCCGACCTGGACGAGGCCGCCGGGTACCTGCTGGAGGTCATCCGGGAGGTACGCCCACAGGTGGTCATCACGTACGACGACAACGGCTTCTACGGCCACCCCGACCACATCCAGGCGCACCGGGTGACCATGCGGGCTGTGGAACTGGCCGCCGCCGAGGGGCTCGGGCCGGCGAAGGTCTACTGGACGGCGATGCCGCGCAGTGTGCTGGAGGCGGGCATGACGCACTTCGCGGAGGCGTCGGACAACCCCTTCGCCGGCATCTCCGACGCCACCGAGCTGCCGTTCTGCACTCCGGACGAGGAGATCGCAGCCCGGATCGACGCCACCGAGCAGCACGCCGCGAAGGAGGCGGCGATGCGTGCCCACGCGACGCAGATCCCGGGCACCTCCTGGCTCTACTCGATCGCCGGCAACTTCGGTGCCGAGTTCATGGGGGTGGAGTACTTCACCCTGGCGCTCGGGGAGAAGGGCCCGGGCAACGGCCCGTACGGCTGGGAGTCGGACCTGTTCGCCGGGGTCGTCGACACGGTGCCGGACGTGGCCGGCGGCCCCGGCGTCGTCCCCGGCCGGAGACCGGTCACCTCGGCCGGTCACCGGTGACCCTGCCCGCCGCGATGTCGGTCGCCCCGCAGGAGCAGGAACCGCCCCGGCCGATCCGGAGGTGGCGGCGTCCCCTGGACATCGGCCTGCGGGCGACCGGCGGCGTGTTCGCCGTGCTGGCCGCGACCCTGAGCGCGGTGCTGGAGCTGCTGCTCGCCCCGCTGCGCGTCGGCGGGCACCTGATCGGCGTCACGGTGCTCGTGGCGGTGGCGGTGAACATCGCGTTGAGCTGGTTCGCCGTCGAGGCGGTCGGCCGGCGCTGGGCGGTGGCGCTGCCGGCGCTGCCCTGGGTGGCCATCATGGTGATCGCCGCCGACCGGACCACCGAGGGCGACGTGCTGCTGGTCGGCAACTGGGTCGGACTCACCCTGGTGGTGGGCGGTGCGATGACCTTCACGGTGATGGCGTTCCGGTCGATCCTCGCGCCGGCGCCGGCTTCCGGACGGTACTGACGGCGCTCAGCGACGGGTGATAGATATTCCTGCCAGGAGACCCGCATCCGGGCGGGCGGTACGGCGGGAGGCGTGTGATGGGTCAGCGGTGGCGTGCGGTTGGCGTGCTCGCAATCGCACTGTTCGCGGTGAACGTGGTAGCCCGACTGGTCATCCGGTTCGGCTTCGACGGCGACGACAGTTCCGCCGACCGGGTGTCGCTCGGGATGTTCGTGGTGATCGGTCTGATCCTGGCCGGTGTCGCCTTCGTCTGGGGCGGGCGGCGTCCGTTGGCCCGCTGGGCCGGTGACGTGGCCGCCGCGATCGGCGTCGCGCTCGGGTTGACCGTGCTGATCGGGCCGCTGCTGGTCGGCAACAACCCGTTCGCCGGTGGCGGCAGCACGTTCTTCGCACAGATCGGGCTGTACCTGGTGGCGACCACCATCGGAACCATGCTCGGCTACCTGCTGCTGGTCACGCTCGGCCGCGACCACCGGTCGCGCAGCCTGCAACGCTACGCCGAGACCACCGCGACAAAGCCCCGCCGCGTGGTGCGCCGCTGACCGGCGAGGTCACTGCGGCGCGACGCGGGTGAGGTAGGTGTGGTGGGTGGTGAAGCCCAGCTTGCGGTAGAGCGCCACCGCACCGGCGTTGCTCTGCTCGACCTGGAGGAACGCGTCGGTCGCCCCGGCCCCGGTGGCCCAGTCGGCGAGCGCTCGGATCAGCCGGGCGGCGAGTCCCTGCCGGCGTGCCGCGGGCAGCACCTCGATCAGGCACAACCCCAGCCAGCGTCCCCGTCCGGTGACCGTGCCACGGCCGACCGCGACGAGCGTGCCGTCGACGTACACGTGGGCGAAGCGGACCTGGTCCACGGCGGTGAGCACGTGCCGGGCGGCGTCCGGCAGCCCGCCCTTGCGGCCGGCCGCCACGGCGAGCCAGTCGGCCGACGGCGCGGTGGCCAACTCGACGGCGCCGACGACGTCACAGGCGTCGGCAGGTACCGCCGGGACGAGCGTGGCGAGCGGGACGGTCTGCACCAGCACCGGCGGGCGGCTGTGCCAGCCTCTCCTGTCGAGTTCGGTGCCGACCGGAGCGGCCAGGGGCAGCGGTGTGTTGACCATGGCCGGCTGGCCGTGCCCGGCGTACCAGCGCTGCACCGCGTCCACCGCGGCCGGCAGCGGGCGGTCCGGGTCACCCACTGGCAGGGCGGAGTTGGCCCGGCCGGTCCAGCCGTCGGCGGCCCGCAGTAACCAGTCACCGAGCCGGGCCCGGACGGGTGCCGGCCACGCCTCGTCGGCGGCGAGTTCCAGCTCGACCATGGCGGCGGCGGTCGGCCGTCGGGCCGCCGGTACCCGCTTGGCCCGGTGTACCTCGGCGATCGGCACGCGTAGCCGCCCCTGCCGGGTGGTGAGCGTGAGATGTGTCTCGGTCAGTTCGACCAGTTCGCCGAGGGCATCGGAGTAGACAGGTCGACCACCGCGTACGCCGACGCGACGCCGCACCACGATTCTGTGTCCCAAGTCTTGCTCTCGGAGCACGATCGACCTCCTCCCCGGCGAGATACTAGGCTCTTATCGTCGCGGGTGATCGCGGCGCGTCTTGCGGAGGAGAAGACCGGTGACCTACATCATCGCCGAGCCGTGCGTAGATGTGCTCGACAAGGCATGCATCGAGGAGTGCCCGGTCGACTGCATTTACGAGGGCAACCGGATGCTCTACATCCACCCCGACGAGTGCGTCGACTGTGGTGCCTGTGAGCCTGTCTGCCCGGTGGAGGCGATCTTCTACGAGGACGACGTCCCGGAGCAGTGGAAGGACTACACCGGGGCCAACTACGAGTTCTTCGAGGATCTCGGCTCGCCCGGTGGCGCTTCGAAGATCGGCAAGGTGGAGAAGGACGCCACCTTCGTCGCCGCGCAGCCGCCTCGCGGCGAGGGCCACTGAACCGGCCCGCCCCGGTCTCGTCGCGGCTGCCCGAGTTCACCTGGGACACCCTGGACGCCGCGGCCACGCTGGCCGCGGCGCACCCGGACGGCCTGATCAACCTCTCCATGGGTACGCCCGTCGATCCGGTGCCGCAGGTGATCCGGCAGGCCCTGGCGGACGCCTCGAACGCGCCTGGGTATCCGCTCACCGCCGGCACTGCGGCGTTGCGGGACGCGATCACGGGCTGGGTGTCTCGGGCCGCCGGCGCGAGCCCGGACGGGCTCGGGGTGCTGCCGACGATCGGCTCCAAGGAGCTGGTGGCCTGGCTGCCCACCCTGCTCGGGCTGGGGCCGGGCGACGTCGTGGTGGTCCCGTCGATCGCCTACCCGACCTACGAGGACGGCGTGCGGTTGGCCGGGGCCACCACGGTGCGCGCCGACTCGCTGACCACCGTCGGTCCGACGTCCCGGGTACGCCTGGTCTGGGTGAACTCGCCGGGCAACCCGACCGGGCGGGTGCTGCCCGCCACCCACCTGCGCAAGGTGGTGGACTGGGCGCGGGAGCGCGGCGCTGTGGTGGCCAGTGACGAGTGCTATCTGCCGTTGGGCTGGGACGCCGAGCCGGTGTCGGTGCTGTCACCCGAGGTGTGCGGCGGCTCGTACGACTCCGTGCTGGCGGTGCACTCGTTGTCCAAGCGTTCCAACCTGGCGGGCTACCGGGCCGGCTTCGTGGCCGGCGACCCGACACTCGTGGCTGAGCTGCTCAAGATCCGCAAGCACGCCGGGATGATCGTGCCGGCGCCGGTGCAGGCGGCCATGGTGGCGGCCCTGCGCGATGAGCGGCACGCCGAGGAGCAGCGGGAGCGCTACCGGGCGCGCCGGACGGCGCTGCGCGCGGCGTTCACCGGTGCCGGTTTCACTGTCGAGCACTCCGAGGCGGGGCTCTACCTGTGGTTGACCCGTGGCGAGGACTGCTGGGCCACCGTCGACTGGTTGGCCCGGCGCGGGATCCTGGTCGCGGCCGGTGTCTTCTACGGGCCCGGCGCCCGGCAGTACGTCCGGGCGGCGCTCACCGAGTCCGACGAGCGGATCGCCGCGGTCGCCGCCCGCCTGTCCTGACCATGACGAGGCCCGTCCCCGGAGGCGGGGACGGGCCTCGGTCGGATGGTCGGTTCAGTCCTCGTTGATCCGCTCGAACACCCGCAGCAGGTTGTCCCGGCTGTGCCGTTCCAGCAGCACGCTGCCGTACAGCTCCTTCAGGGCGATCACCCGACCGTCGTGCAGCGTCAGCTCGGCCTTCAGCGGGATCTGCCTGCTCACGTTCACCGACACCATCTCCTCGTAGGGCAGGAACTGGTGCCGGGTGGCCAACGTGGCCACGGGCGTCGATTCGAGCAGTCCGGTGAGCCGCTTCTCACCGTCGCCGGCCTTACCCGGACCACCGACCAGGATCAGGCCGCGGTCGAGGATCAGCAGGTCGTGCTCCACGTCGTCGACCTTCACGTTGCCGATGGCGCCGATGAGGCCGGCGTTGTCGGCGGTGGCCCGGCTCTGCACCACAGTAGCGGCGGACGGGTCGACGCCCAGCTCGGCGAGCCGGGCCAGCGCTTCGTCGAGGGTCTCCGCCGAGACGGCCAGCTTGGCGATCTCGGCGAGATCCAACGGTTCACCGCCGGTGCCGACGAACTGGGCCGGGCCGCCCCAGGACAGCTGCCAGCGGGCCCGTTGGGCCCGGACTGTCGCGTTCACCAGCAACATCTCCATCGGCCCGGCGAAGCGGGCCGCCGCCTCCCGCCGGGTGGCGTCGCTGAAGAACTGCTCGGCGAACTCGCCCAGGCGGCCCGCCCGGACCAGGTCGAGCACTGTCGACAGGCCCGGCTCGGTGGTGCCGGTGAAGCGGCCGGCCGCCCGGTAGACGCCATCCGCCTGGCGCTGCACGCCTGCGGCGATAGCCGCGTGGGTGAACTCCGGCCACGGCAGCACCTGGCGGTTGCCGAGGTCGATGACGAGGCTCTGCAACCGGCGGCCGGCCGCCAGGACGTCGGTGAGCAGTACGTGGGCCGGGCGGTCGTCGGCGTGGGCCGTACCGGCCGGCAGTTGCGCCATCGCCTCGATCCGGACGCCGATCGGCGGGTGGGTGTCCCACCGGGACGGCTCGCGGTCCGGTACGTCCTGCTGGAGCTTGTCGATCTCGTCCCGGCGGGCCTGGAGCAGCTGTCCGAAGCCGCCGAACAGGTCGTCCGGGGCGAGGCCGGCCTGCCAGCCTGACTCCACGTACCGGCCGGTGAAGAAGTTCCAGGCCGCGTCGAGCGCCGGCAGACTGCGTAGCGCGGACGTGGCCGCCTCGTGACCGGCGAGCTGGACGGAGGCGCGGTCGGCCTCCAGTTCCTGCCGCCGCGACGCGGCGTTGTCGACGATCAGGTAAAGCTTCGCGTATCCCTTGAAGACCAGCCCGATGGGGTTGCGCGGCTTGATCCGTTCGATGGTGCCCTCGATCGCCAGCCGCCCCCGGTAGGCGACGCCGCCGAGTCGGGTGTGCTTGCCGGAGTAGTGACCCAGCTCGTGCGCCAGCACCGAGCGGAGCTGGTCGACCCGCATCGCCTGGAGCAGCGGCAGACCCACGTAGAGGGTGCGCCGCCCGCCGATCAGCCCGAGCAGCCGGCTCTGCTCGCCGACCGCCGCGTTCACCTCCGGTACCAGCCGGATCTCGTCAGGTGCCCGGGTACCGACCGCGTCGGCCAGCTCCCGGACGGTGGCCCACAACTGCGGTGCCTCCCGCTCGTCGAGCACCAGGCCCGGCGCCGGTTCGTTCTTCGTCCGGATCGCCCGCCAGAGCCCGACCGCCACCGCGCCCAGCGCGATGATCAGCGGCAGCAGCAGCTTCCCGGTGACCAGCCCGTTCGTGTGGCCGTACAGCCAGACACCGAGGGCGGCTACGGCTGCCAGCTGAAGCAGCGCGACCACGTAGAACCCGATCAACATGACCACCGAGGCGAGCGCCCGGTACGTCGCGGCCATGGCCGTTCCTCCCCGTTCCGTGCCCGCGCGGTGCGGGCGGCGCAGGGGACCGTACGACGTGGAGGTTTACCGGACAACCCCCTTCCGGTCCGGTTGGGTCGGCTTTACGATCTTGCCGATCGTGATCGGGGAGGGGCCGCCGGCCAGTTCGACGTGATCGGAGACCAGGTCACCGTCTGGCACCTGGACGGCACGGATCCGGCCGCCGCGTTCAGTCGCCTCCGCGACAAGGCGTACCCCGTACGCGCCTGACCGCCGGGCGGCGCGTGCCGGCCCGGCCGGCGATATTCTCGGCCCGGACGCAGGGCGTGTTTGTGGACCGCGTGGCAGTTCGGCGCGGTCCGGCCGGCACGCCGCCGCGGGGCCGGCCGGCTCCCTGACGACACGGAACGCCGAGGTACGCGGATGGTGCTCAAGGCTGGCGCACGGCTGCGGGCGGCGGTGGTCGGCACCGGCCTGATCGGTGGTTCGGTGCTGCTGCGGCTGCACGCCGCCGGAGTCGACGTGACCGGCTGGGATCCGGACGAGCAGACCCGCCGGCAGGCCCGGCTGGCCGGCGTGCCGACGGCGGAGCGGCTGGCCGACGCGGTGGCCGGTCGGGACGTGGTGTTTCTCGCCGGTCCGCTGCCCACGCTGCCCGCGACCCTCGTCGAGGTTGCCGCAGCCACCACCGAGGACTGCCTGCTCACCGACGTGGGCAGCACCAAGGCCGAGTTGGCGGCGTTCGCCGCCGCCCAGGGGCTGACCAGCCGGTTCGTCCCCGGCCACCCGATGGCGGGTACCGACCGGGCGGGGCTCGCGGCGGCGCTGCCGGAACTGTTCACAGGTGCCGCCTGGGTGCTCTGCCCGGCACCGGACGGGCTCGTCGCGTTCCGTCGCCTCGTCACCCTGGTCACCGACGTCTTCGCGGCCCGGGTCGTGCCGATGGCGGCGGACCGGCACGACGCCGTGGTGGCGCTCGCCTCGCACCTGCCGCACCTGCTCGCCGGGGCGCTGGCCGGTGCGGCGCACCGGTCGCCGTTGCGGGACGCGGTGCTGACCCTGGCCGCCGGAAGCTTCCGGGACGGCACCCGGGTCGCCGGCACCCCGCCGCACCGCACCGGAAACATGCTGCGCGGCAACCGTGACCAGGTCCTGGCCGCGCTGGCACAGGTCACCGAGTTTCTCGACGAGCTGGCCGGGGCGCTGCGTTGCGACGACGCCGACGCGCTCACCGCCCGCTACGCCGAGGCCGGTGCCGCCCGGGCCGAGTTGGCCGGCCGCCGGTACGAGGAGCAGGTCCGGTCGTTCCCGGCGGGCGCGGAACCGGCCGAGGTGGCCTGGTTGTACGACGTCGGGGCGGCCGGGGGGCATCTCACCGGCTGCCGGGTCGTGGCCGGCACCGTCTCCTACCTCGCCGACCTCCCGTCGGCCTGAACGTCGGCACGCCCGGCGCATCGGTGGGCGTGGCGGCGGACCCGCCAGTAGGGTGAGGGCATGGTGGACGGACCGGTGGTCACCGTACGCGGCGAGGCGTACCGCGAGGTCGCGCCGGAACTCGCCAGGTTCACCGTCACCGCGCTGGCCCGCGATCGGGAGCGGGAGCCGGCGTTGACCCGGCTGGCCGAACGGGCGGCGGCGATCCGGGTCCTGCTCGACTCGTACGGCCCGACGATCGACAGACGCGAGACCGGCGAGCTGCGGGTCCGGCCCGAGACCCGGCGCTCCGGGGAGCGGGTCGTGGCCTGGCACGGTTCGGTGGTGACCACGGTGACGGTGAGCGATTTCACCGCACTCGGTGAGGTTATGCTGCGCCTGGCCGACCAGGACCAGGTCGAGGTGGCTGGCCCGTGGTGGTCGTTGCGCCCGGACAGTCCGGCCTACCGGCAGGCCCGACACACCGCGATCAACGACGCGTTGCAGCGGGCCCGCGAGTACGCCGAGGCGCTCGGCGCCCAGGTCACCGACCTGGTCGAGCTGTCCGACGAGGGCGGCACCGCGCAGCCGATGATGGCCCGGATGGCGTTCGACGCCGGTGGGGTCGAGTCGGCCGGCCCACCGGAACTGGAGTTCGACCCGCAGCCGCAGGGGGTGCACGCGGCCGTCCGGGCCCGGTTCACGATCAGCCGGCCGGTCCTGTCCTGATGACTCCCGCTCAGGTGTTGTCGCTGGAGGCGCTGCTGGAGCGGGCCCGAGGGCTGGCCGACGCCGGGCCGAGGCAGTTGCTCGGCATCACCGGCGCGCCCGGGGCCGGCAAGTCCACGCTCGCCGCGCAGGTGGTCGAGGCGGTGGGTCCGGCTGCCCGGCTGGTGCCGATGGACGGCTTCCACCTCGCGCAGGACGAGTTGCGTCGACTCGGCCGGGAGCTGCGCAAGGGCTCCCTCGACACCTTCGACGCCAACGGCTACGTCTCGCTGCTGCGTCGGCTGCGGCGTAAGGAACCCACGTCGGTCTGGGCGCCGCAGTTCCGCCGGGAGCTGGAGGAGTCGATCGCCGGTGCGATCGAGGTACCGCCGGAGGTCCGGCTGGTGGTCACCGAGGGCAACTATCTGCTGGTGCCGACCTGGCCCTGGGACGAGATACGGGCCCTGCTGCACGAGGCGTGGTTCCTGGACCTCGACGCCGACCTGCGGCGCCGTCGGCTGGTCGCCCGGCACATGGCGTACGGGCGGTCGGAGCAGGACGCCCGAGCCTGGGCGCTGGGCAGCGACGAGACGAACGCGGCGCTGGTGGCCGGCACCGCCGACCGGGCCGACCTGGTGGTACGCCTAGCCGAGCCCCCGCCGGGGTGACGGGACCGCCCGCCGCAGCAGCCACGCCACCCGGGATCTCTCCCGTTGGAACTCGGCAGCCTCCGGGTAACCGCTGTGGCTGCGGATCGGTGGGTCGGCGACCTCGCCGTCGCTGGGGTGCAGTGCCTCGGGGTCGGTCACCGCGATGTCCCGTTCCCCGGCGGTGACCGGCCAGCCGAGCGGATCGGTGTCCCGCCAGAAGTTCGTCCACCGGGTGCCACCGCCGGGGCGGGTCAGCGCCTCGGCCAGCACTGGTAGCCGGTCCGGCCCGAAGTAGGCGGGGAAGATCCGACCGTAGAGGCGGGTCAGTTGGCAGCCGTAGGAGAAGAACCAGATCCGGTGCCGCCAACGGTTCGGAATCTGAAGGATGACCGCGGTGCAGATCACCGTGCCCTGGCTGTGCCCGGAGAGGATGATGCCGTCCATCCGGCGCGGGTCGTGCTCGGCCAGCGCGATCAGGCCGGCCGTACGGGTGATCAGTTCGGGTACCGCCCGCTCGGCGTAGCTCGGCGGCGCCAGTGGGTGGGCGGCGCGTGGCCAGAAGGTGCCGATGTCCCAGACCACACCGACGGAGCGGCGGATGGTGTTCTTCCGGTAGACGAGCAGGCCGACGGCGGCCACCGCCACCGGGAGCCAGCCGAGCAGCGCGTCGCCGACGTCCGCCACCGCCGTGATCACGGGGGCCGCGCCGCCCGTCCTGGGCTGGGGCAGGGGACAGGCGAGCACGGCCGCGCAACCCAGGATGGCGAGCACGGCCATCGCACCGGCGTACCAGCCGGTCAGGCGCAGCGCGTGTTCGCCGACCAGTCGGTGCAGCGCCTGGTGGGCGCTGACGTCCCGGGCGCGACGCAGGTCGTGCGCGGACAGCCGGCCGCCCCGGGCGCTCAGGTGGGCGTACTCCCGGCGGCGCAGTTGGTGGAAGAGCACCACGGCGCGGACGGCGACCAACGCGACGATCAGCAGCGCGGCGGCGAAGGTCAGACCGGCCCAGGCCACAGGGGTCGGCAGGAACACCAGGGGCCGGCCGCCCGGCGGCTGGTCGCCGTTGAGCCGGTTGGCGACCCAGTAGAGCACCCCGGTGCTGTACGCGAGGCAGAGCAGCCAGCCGAAGCCGGCGATGACTGCCGGCGCCCGGCCGTGCCAGGCCAGGTCGGTGTGCGGTTCGAGTGGTTGTTTCAACCTTGTGGGGCGGGTCCGGGGTAGCAGCAGCCCGATCGCGGCGAGGGCGAGCAACGGCAGGGCGAACTGCCCCAGCGTCACCGGAGCCGGTGGCGCGTCCGGCAGCCAACCGTGGCACCAGGCGGCGCCGAGGGCGATCAGCAGCGCGGCGGCGGCCGGTGTCGCGCCGCCGCGCCGGCCGGAGCGGGCTGTCGCGCCTATCGCGATGAGCAGGAGCAGCTGACCGGTGCCCAGCCAGGAGATGACCCGGTCGAAGCCGGGTAGCGAGCGGTCCGTCAGGCACCCGGGCTGGGTGGGGTCGTCGGCGCAGCCGACCGGCGCGCGTAGACCGCCGAGCGTGCTGCCGGCGGCGTCCGGCAGCAGCAGTACCGCGACGGTGCCGGCCAGGCCGATTCCGGTGAGGACGATGACCGCGATGCTCCATCCGCCGAGCGGGGTGGCGCCGTCGCGCCGGGTCAGGAAGGGCCGACCGATGGCCACGAGTGTGATCACCAGGACGGCGGTGAAGGCAACCACCGAGGACCAGGTGACCGCTGCCCGTACGCCGTGCGGTGGACCGAGCACCGAGACCGTGCCGAGCGGAACCGCCGCCGCCACCACGGTGCCGGTGCACAGGTGCAGTACGGCCGCGCGGCGCAGTTGACCTTCGCCCCACCAGAACGTCGGGTCCTGGAGCGGGTTGGTCGGGGGACCGGGTGGCGGCTCGGGCACGGGCGGTGGCTTCGGCGCCGGCTGACCGACCGGCACGTCGGCGTCGACAGGCGGCGGGGTGCGGCGTACGGGCGGGTTCGTGGTCGGGTCGGCCGGCATCACCGCCTCGTACTGATAGGTCCGCCAGGTGACCAGGCCGAGTACCCCGATCATGGCCAGCGGCACGGTGAGACCGGCGGCCAGCGCCCGGCCGCCCTGCTGCCACCAGGGGCTGGCGAGGAACTCCCACGGGCCGGGGACCCGGCTCAGGCAGACCTCGTCCACACACTGCCAGCCGATGAGATCGACGCCGACACCTGTCATCGCAAGCACGGGAGTGGCGGTCAGGCTCAGGCAGAAGAGCCTGATCAACCAGGCCGTCATGCCGGAGCGGCTGGCCAGCCGTTCGGCGGCCGGGTCGGCCGGTATCCCCGGCCGGGCGTGCAGCGCCACGTTGGCCAGGGTGAACGGCAGCAGCAGCGTCCACAGGGCCCGCTCCACGTCGCGGGCGGTCCGCGCGCCGGAGGTCAACTGGCCCCAGCTGTACGCCTCGACGACGATCGGGTCGAGTGGCGTGGTGGTCGTGGAGCGGTAGAAGCCGGTGACCGGACCACCGGCGACGAGCCGTGGCTGGGGCGACTCGCCGCCGGGTTCCGCCGTCAGGCCCAGCGTCTCGGCGGGCGGCGTGTTGGACACTCCGTGTACGCGAAGTTCGAGGATCCGACCTCCCATGTGAGCCTCCCGGTGACGCACCTGTCACCTACAGTGCCCGACGTGATGCGTTGGGTGCCACTCGTCATGGAGTTGTTTGTGCAGCTAGAAGGGTGATTGTGGGTCAGTCGAGCTGGCGTACGACGCGGGCCGGATTACCGACGGCGACGACGTTTGCCGGCAGGTCGCGGGTCACCACGGCGCCCGCGCCGACGACCGTGTTGTCACCGATGGTGATTCCGGCGAGGACTATCGCTCCGCCGCCGAGCCAGACGTTGTCGCCGATGGTGATGGGCTGGGCGGCTTCCCACTTCGCCCGGCGCGGCTCCGGCTCCACCGGGTGGGTGGGGGTCAGCAGTTGCACGTTGGGGCCGACCTGCACGTCGGCGCCGATGGTGATCGGTGCGACGTCGAGGAAGACCGCGTGGTAGTTGACGAAGCTGCGGGGCCCGATCCGGATGTTGTAGCCGTAGTCGCAGTAGAACGGTGGCCGGATCCCGGTCGCGTCGCCGAGTTCGCCGAGCAGTTCGTGCAGCGCCGCCCGACGGGCCTCCTGGCCGTCCACGGACCCGCTGTTGATCCGTTCCATCAGGCGCAGGGCGCGGAGGTGGTCGGCGATCAGTTCCGGATCGTCGGCGAGGTACGGCTCGCCCGCGAGCATGCGTTCCTTCATGGACGTCATCCGTCCGATCATGCCCGGCGTCGTCGCGACGAGGACTCAACTTCGTCGAATTCTTGACTCCCATTTACATACTCGGTATGCAACTCTGATGGGAGTCGATGTGTCCTACATCGATATAGACGCCCCAGAGGAGGATTCAGTTGCGACGAAGGAGCAAACTGACCGCCACCGGACTCGTGCTGGGTCTGGTGCTCGGCGTACCGGCGGCGGCCACTGCCGCACCGGCTGCGCCGACAGCGGCCCCGCCGACCCAGACCCCGACCGACAGGCCGGACGCCGGCCGCGGTTCCACCACCGTCACCCTGGTCACCGGTGACCAGGTCACGGTCACCGCGCGCGGGGCGAGCGTACGCCCGGCCGAGGGCCGCGACGGCATCCGCTTTCTCACCCAACGGCAGCGGGATCATCTCTGGGTGGTGCCGCAGGACGCCCTGCCGCTGATCCGCGACGGACGGGTCGACCGCCGGCTCTTCGACGTGGCCGGGCTGATCGCCGCCGGCTACGACGACGCGCACCGCGACGACCTGCCGCTGCTCATGACCTACGGGTCGACCGCCCGACGGGCCGGCACACCCGACGGGGTGACCGTCACCCGTGACCTGGCGGCCATCGGTGGCGTCGCGGCCACCGCGGACAAGCAACGTGCGGGTCAGCTCTGGGCCACGGTCGCCGGTGACGGCGGCGCCCGGTTCGACGCGGCGGGGGGTGTCGAGCGGATCTGGCTCGACGGCCGGCGGCAGCTGACGTTGGAACACAGCGTGCCGCAGATCGGGGCGCCCGCTGCCCACCAGGCCGGCTTCACCGGTCAGGGGGTACGCGTGGCGGTGCTGGACACCGGTGTCGACGCCGCACATCCCGACCTCACCGGCCGGGTCGCCGAGTCGAGGAACTTCACCGAGGAGACGAACCCGGGTGACATCGTGGGGCACGGCACCCACGTCGCCTCGATCATCGCGGGCAGCGGCGCCGCCTCGGACGGCCGCAACCGGGGCGTGGCACCCGATGCGACAGTGCTCTCCGGCAAGGTCTGCGAGGGGTACGGGTGCACCGAGTCGGCCATCCTGGCAGGCATGCAGTGGGCTGCCACCGAGGTCGAGGCCGACGTGGTGAACCTCAGCCTGGGCGGGGCGGACACTCCGGAGGTCGATCCGCTTGAGGAGGCGGTGAACACGCTCACCGAGCAGACCGGTGCCCTCTTCGTGATCTCCGCCGGCAACGCCGGACGGGCCGGCACGGTCGGCTCGCCGGCCAGCGCCGACGCCGCGCTCGCCGTCGGCGCGGTCGACCGGGACGACCAGCTCGCCGACTTCTCCAGCCAGGGCCCGAGGGTCGGTGACGACGCCCTCAAGCCGGAGATCACCGCACCGGGAGTGGACATCGTGGCCGCCCGGGGTGAGGGCACGCAGCTCGGTGAACCGGTAGGCGACCAGTACGTCTCGCTCTCCGGCACCTCGATGTCCGCACCACACGTAGCGGGTGCGGCGGCGCTGCTCGCCCAGCAGCACACCGACGCGACGGCGGAGCGGCTCAAGGCCACCCTGATGGCCTCGGCCCTGCCGCATCCGGACCTGACCGCGTACCAGCAGGGTGCCGGCCGCGTCGACGTGGCGCGTGCCATCACCCAGTCGGTGGTCAGCGAGCCGGCGAGCGTCTCGTTCGGCCGGACGCTCTGGCCGCACGCGGACGACGAACCGATCCAGCGCGAGGTGACCTGGCGCAACACCGGCACCGCGCCGCTCACCCTGGACCTCAGCATCGAGGCCACCGGCCCGGACGGCGAACCCGCCCCGGCCGGAGTTTTCACGCTCGGTACGGAGCAGGTCCAGGTGCCGGCCGGTGGTACCGCGTCCGCCACGGTCACCGTCGACACCAGCGTCGACAGCCCGGACGGCCACTACACCGGCCGGGTGGTCGCCCGTGCCGGTGACCTGGTGGCGATCACGCCGGTGGCGGTACACAAGGAGGTGGAGAGCTACACGCTGACCCTGCGCCACCTGAGCCGTGAGGGTGCCGTGCCGGACGAGTACGCGACCTTCCTGCTCGGGCTGGACGACTTCACCGACATCTTCGTGTCCGACCCGGACGGCACCGCCGAGGTGCGGGTGCCCAAGGGGCGGTACGGGCTGGCCAGTTTCCTGTTCGACGAGGCCAGCGAGGAGCTGGTGCTGATGACCCAGCCGGAACTGGTGGTGGAGTCGGACGCCGAGACCGTGGTGGACGCGCGTACGGCGAAGCCGGTGCGGATGACGGTGCCGGACCGGTCGGCGACGCCGGCGCTTGTCGCTGTCGACGCGTACTTCCTGTTCGACGAGGGGTTGGCCGGGTTCGGTGCGGTCGCCGACGACTTCGGTGGGCTGTTCACCGGGCAGCTCGGCGGCCGGACTGCGGCAGACCACTTCTTCGCCGTGTTCAGCAGCCAGTTCGCCGACCTGGAGGCGGCCAGCAGCCGGTATCTCTACGCCCTCGCCGAGATGGTGCCGGGCCGGATGCCCGCCGGGTTGACCCGGCACTACCGCAGCAGTGACCTGGCCACCGTCAAGCAGACGTTCCGGGACGGCTATCCGGGCACGCTCGCCGAGCGGATGTCCTTCGCCCTGTTCGAGCCCGACCTGGGCGGCTGGGCGGTCGGGCTGCCTACCGCGGTACCGGGTCAGCGGGTCGAGTACTACAACACCGGGGCGGTGCGTTGGAGCACCGAGCTGTGGTTCGGCACGCGCAGCGATGACGTGCCCTGGCTCGAACCGGTGGCCGTGCTCTTCTCGGAGCCGACGACGTACCGGGCCGGGCGGACCTACCGGGAGGTCTGGAACGGTGCGCCACACGGACAGTCGTTCCCGGTGCCGCGCTGGCCGGACGACGGCCTGACCCGGCAGGGTGACCTGATCACGCTGTCCGTGCCGCTGTACAGCGACGCGGCCGGACACCTGGGCAGTTCGCTCACGGACGCCGGACGTACCGCCCTGTACCGCAACGGCAGACTGGTGAGTGAGTCCGAGGATCCCGGCTGGGGCCAGTTCGAGGTGCCCGCCGGTCCCGCCAGGTACCGGCTGGAGACGTCGGCGAAGCGTACGGTGAGCGACCTGAGCACGGAGGTCGCCACCGCCTGGACCTTCCGGTCCCGGCACGTGCGGGGCGACGACCCGGTCCGGCTGCCCGCCTCCGCGATCCGGTTCGCGCCACGACTGGACGAGCGGAACGCGGCCCCGGCCGGCCGGGCCTTCGTGATTCCGGTAGCGGTGCAGCGCCAACCGGGCGCACCGGCGGCGAAGACGGCGTCGTTGACCGTCGAGGTCTCCTACGACGGCGGCAAGCGCTGGCAGCGCGCCAAGCTGCGCAAGGCCGCTAACGGCTGGGAGGCCACCGTGCAGCATCCGCGCGGTGCCGGCCACGCGTCGCTGCGGGCCACCGCCCGCGACGTCGACGGCAACACCGTCACCCAGCGGATCATCCAGGCGTACCGCCTGCGGTGAGCCGTGCCGGTGGGGCGGGCGGGATCGCGCCCGCCCCACCGGGGCTCAGTCGTTGGCGTGCAGCGCGGCGTTCAGTTCGATGCCCCGGCCGGTGCGGGGGCGGGCCTCCAGCGCGCCGGAGACCGAGTTGCGCCAGAACAGCAACCCGTCGACGCCGGAGAGCTCGCGCGCCTTGACGACCCGGCCGTCCGGAAGGCTGATCTTCGAGGCGGCGGTGATGTAACAGCCCGCCTCCACGACGCAGTCGTCACCGAGCGAGATGCCGACACCGGCGTTGGCGCCGACCAGGCTGCGCTCGCCGATGCGTACCTTGTCGGTGCCGCCGCCGGAGAGGGTGCCCATGATGGAGGCGCCGCCGCCGATGTCGGAACCGTCACCCACCACCACGCCCTGCACGATGCGTCCCTCGACCATGGAGGCGCCGAGCGTGCCGGCGTTGAAGTTGACGAAGCCCTCGTGCATGACAGTGGTGCCGGAGGCGAGGTGGGCGCCCAGCCGGACCCGGTCGGCGTCGGCGATCCGCACCCCGGCGGGCACCACGTAGTCGGTCATCCGGGGGAACTTGTCCACCCCGTACACGCCGAGGTGACGGCCGGCGGCCCGCTCGATGACGCGCAGCTCGTCAACCCGCTCCGGCGGGCACGGCCCGGCCGAGGTCCAGGCCACGTTCGCCAACTTGCCGAAGATGCCGTCGAGGTTGATCTCATTGGGGCGCACCAGGCGGTGGGAGAGCAGGTGCAGCCGCAGGTACGCGTCGGCCGCGTCCTTGATCGGGTCGTCCAGCGAGCCGATCACGGTGACCACCTGGACGGTACGCAGACCCGGCAGGACCCGGTCACCGATCGCGCCGGGCGGCAGGTCGAGCACGTCGGCCTCGTCCTCGCCGGCCACCAGCGGCAGGTCACCGAGGCCCAGCTTGCCGGTCGGGTACCAGGTGTCGAGTACCTGGTCCTCGGCGGTGACGGTGGCCAGGCCGATGCCCCACGCGGATTGTGTGGACGTCACTTACTCACCCCTTGCTTCCCATCTGGGCTGGCTGCTGCTCGCGACCGCGGGGCTCGCACGCGCACTCCCGCTTCGCCGAAGGGCTCGCGTCTCGCGGTCGCCGGTTGTGACGGTACCGTGCGGACCATGGAGAACCCGCTTACCCCCGAGGTCCTCGCCGATCCGGTGGCGCTGACCCGCGCGCTTGTCGACATCGAGTCCGTGTCTCTCAACGAGAAGGCCATCGCCGACTGCGTGGAGGAGGTTCTGCGGGTGGTCCCGCACCTGACCACCTACCGGCACGGCAACACGGTGATGGCCCGTACCGACCTGGGGCGGGACTCCCGGGTGGTGCTGGCGGGCCACCTGGACACCGTGCCACTGAACAACAACTTCCCGTCGACCCTGCGCGGCGATCTGATGTACGGCTGCGGCACCTCGGACATGAAGTCAGGGGTCGCCTTCGCGTTGCACCTCGCGACGACTTTGCCAGAGCCGCGCTACGACGTGACGTACTTCTTCTACGAGGCCGAGGAGATCGAGTCGAGGTACAACGGGCTGCACCTGGTCGCGCAGGCGCATCCGGACTGGCTGGAGGCCGACTTCGCCCTGCTGCTGGAGCCGACGTACGGCATCGTCGAGGCCGGCTGCCAGGGCACCATGCGGGCTGAGGTGGTGACCACTGGCGTCCGGGCCCACTCGGCCCGGTCCTGGCACGGTGTCAACGCGGTGCACGGCGCGGGCGAGGTGCTCCGCCGCCTGTCGACCTACCAGGCCCGGCGGGTGACCATCGACGGGTGCGAGTACCGGGAGGGCATGAACGCGACAGGCATCCGCGGCGGAGTCGCCGGCAACGTGGTGCCGGACCGGTGCGAGATCGAGGTGAACTACCGCTTCGCGCCGGACCGTACGCCGGCCGAGGCCGAGGCGCACCTGCGCGAGGTATTCGCGGACTATGAGCTGACGGTGACCGACTGCGCGGCCGGTGCGCTGCCCGGCCTGGAGGCCGCCCCCGCGCGGGAGTTCGTGGCGGCGGTGGGTGCCGCTCCCATCGGCAAGCTGGGCTGGACCGACGTGGCCCGGTTCGCGGCGATGGGGATCCCGGCGCTGAACTTCGGACCGGGGGATCCGAACCTGGCCCACCACCCGGACGAGCACGTCGAGATCGGCAAGATCCGCGACGGAGCGGCGACGCTGCACCGCTGGCTCGCCCCGGCCTGACCACCGGCGGCGTGACCGAGGCGGCCGGCAGCGGTCAGACGGCGGTGAGGTGGGACTCGGTGCCCGGGTCGGCAGGTGGTTCGGGTGGGTTCTCGAGCATGCGGCTGCGGCGGCGCTCGGCCACCACGTCGCGGATGCGTCGCTGCATCTGGCGGCGAATCCGGATCCGTTCGTTGTTGTTGATCACGCTGTCTCCTCCCCCGAAGCCTGCGCGCCGGGGCATACCCGGTATGTGAATAGTAAGACGTACGGGAAAGCGATTTGGTTGCACAAGATCACAAAGTGTTTGCCGGGTTCTCCGGTCCCGCTCCACTACGGTTGCTTGCATGACCCAGAGCAACGGGCGCGAACGAGGACAGGAGCGGCATCGCGGCGCCGTCACACTCCGTCGCCAGTCGATCACCAGTAGCACCGCGGACCAACGTCTGCTGGACTCCCGCGCGCGGGCCGACTGGAAGACCAAGGACGCCTGGCGGGCACTGCGCATCCTCTCCGAGTTCGTGGAGGGCTTCGACACCCTCGCCGACCTGCCGCCTGCGGTAAGTGTCTTCGGCTCGGCGCGCAGCAAGCCGGACAGCCCCGAGTGTCAGCTCGCCGAGGCGCTGGGCGCGGCACTGGCTCGCGCCGGTTACGCGGTGATCACCGGAGGCGGCCCCGGCGTGATGGAGGCGGCCAACCGGGGCGCGAGCGAGGCCGGCGGCCACTCCGTCGGCCTCGGCATCGAACTCCCCTTCGAGCAGGGCATCAACGAGTGGGTCGACCTGGCCATCGACTTCCGCTACTTCTTCGCCCGCAAGACCATGTTCGTCAAGTACGCCCAGGCGTTCGTGGTGCTGCCCGGCGGCTTCGGCACCATGGACGAGCTCTTCGAGGCGCTCACCCTGGTGCAGACCGGGAAGGTCACCCGGTTCCCGGTGGTGCTGATGGGCGCGGACTACTGGCAGGGCCTGCTCGACTGGCTGCGGGACACGATGGCCGCGGAAGGCAAGATCGGTCCGGTCGACCTGGAGCTGATCTGCGTCACCGACGACGTCGCCGCGGCGGTTCGGCACATCGTCGAGGCCGAGGCCGCCCTCAATGTCGAGCAGGAGACCGTACGCGAGGAAGCGGTGGCCCGGGCCGCCGCGGACCAGCAGGCCGCCGCCGACGGGTCAGCCACGACCGACGACCCCTCGGGGCGCTGACCGGTGGCCGCGATCTGCGTGTTCTGTGCCTCCTCCCGCACGCTCGACAAGCGCTGGCTGGACCTGGCGGCCGACACCGGTGCGCAGCTTGCGCGACGCGGGCACACACTTGTCAGCGGCGGCGGCTGCGTCGGGATGATGGGTGCGCTCGTCAACGGCGCCCGCTCGGCGGGAGGCCGCACGATCGGCGTCATACCGCAGGCGCTCGTGGACCTGGAGGTCGCCGACCTCGACTCCGACGAACTGCTTGTCACCGACTCGATGGCCAGCCGGAAGATCTTGATGATCGAGAAGTCGGACGCCTTCCTCACCCTGCCCGGCGGGCTCGGCACGCTCGACGAACTCTTCGAGGTCTGGACCACCGCGACACTCGCCCTGCACCACAAGCCGATGGTGCTTGTCGACACCGACGGCTTCTACGACCCGCTGCTGGGCTGGCTGCGCAGCCTGACCGACCAGGCGTTCCTCAAACCCGCCGGCTTCGACCTGCTCCGGTCGGTCGACACCGTCTCCGGTGCTCTCGACCTGATCGAATCCCACCTCACCTGAACCGCCCGACCGTGGCTCGGTCCTGGTCGCCCCAGACCTCCGGCCCGCCACCTGCCCTTGCTCAGCCCACGCTGCCCTTGCTCAGCCCACGCTGCCCTTGCTCAGCCCACGGCGGCCCGGCACCGTGATCGGCTCGGGATGCGGCGTGTTGGGCTTTCCCGCCGGGCGGTGGCCCCAACTTGCCGCATGTCGAGCGTCGGGCGTCCGCTGAGGCGGGTGTGGCGCGTCGAGCGGTGTCGCAGGGCCGTGATGGGATGGCGGGATGCAGGCGTACCGGTTGGTGCGTCGGCCCGCCGGGCCGACCGAGGGGAGCGGCCCGTCCACCGGGCCGCCCTCGGACGCCGCGCATCCGGACTCCGCGCCGGACAGCGCCGCGCCGGACAGCGCCGCGCCGGACAGCGCCGCGCCGGACAGCGCCGCGCCGGACCGGGCTACGTCGGGCCGGGCCGACCAGGACCGTGCCGCGTCGAGTCACGTCGCGCCGGATCACGCCGTGCCCGGCCAGGAACGGCCAGGCAGCGCCGCACCGAGTGCGGAACGGCCACGTCAGGCCGCGCCAAGTCACGCCGGGCCGGGCGGGGAACGGCCTGGGCACGCTGCGCCGGGCCTTGTCGAACCGGCGGGTGCTGCACCTGGCTCGGCCGCTGCGCCTGTCGATCCGCGACAGGCGGAGATCGTCGCGCACACCGGCGGTCCGATGCTCGTCCTGGGTGGACCGGGCACCGGGAAGACCCGGACTCTCGTCGAGGCGGTCACCGCCCGGATCGCCGAGGGGGTCGACCCGGAGCGGATCCTGGTGCTCACCTTCAGCCGCCGTGGTGCCGCGGACCTGCGGCACCGGATCGAGGCGCGGGTCGCCGCGACCGGCCAGCGGGTGCTGCGCGAGCCGCTGGTGCGCACCTTTCCCGCGTACGCCTTCGGCCTGCTACGGCGGGCCGCCGCCGAACGCGGTGAGCCGTCACCCCGGCTGCTGACCGGCCCGGAGCAGGATCTGATCATCCGCGAGCTGCTGGACGTCGTCGGTGCGGAGCCGGACGTGGAGCCTGACGACGATCGGGTCGGTTGGCCCACCGACCTGCGGCCGGCCCTGCGGACCCGGGCGTTCGCCGCGCAACTGCGCGACCTGCTGATGCGTGCCGCCGAGCGTGGGGTGGGGCCGGTCGAGCTGGCCCGGCTCGGTGACCGGCTCGGTCGTGCCGACTGGCCGGCCGCCGCCCGGTTCCTGCGGCAGTACGTCGCCGTGCTGGCCCTGCGGGACGTGGCCAACCGCGGCTCGGTCGCCTACGACCCGGCGGAGTTGGTCCGGGCGGCCACCGGGATGCTGCGCGACGATCCGGAGCTGCTCGCCGCCGAGCGGCGTCGGCTGGCCCACGTCTACGTCGACGAGCTGGCCGACACCGACCCCGCGCAGTTGGAGCTGCTGGACACGGTGGCCGGCGGTGGGCTGCCCCTTGTCGCGTTCGCCGATCCCGACTCCTCCACGTACGCCTTCCGGGGTGCCGACCCGAGCGGTGTCACGGCCTTCCCGCACCGGTTCCGCACCGCCTCCGGCGCCCCTGCCGCTCAGGTGCTGCTGACCACCAGCTACCGGGCGGGCGAGCGGTTGCTGGCCGCCACCACCCGGCTGGCCCGGCGGCTGCGTGGGCCGGCCGCGCACCGGCGGCTGCGAGCCCTGCCGGGCACTGCGCCGGGCGCGGTGGAGGTACGCACGTTCTCCTCGACCACAAGTGAGGCGGCCTGGCTGGCGCACGCGTTGCGGGCCGCGCACCTGCTCGACGGCGTGCCGTGGGCGCGGATGGCGGTGCTGGTCCGCTCCACCGCCCGGCAGCTGCCCGGGTTGCGGCGGGCGCTGCACGCCGCCGGGGTACCGACTGTGGTGCACGGCGAGGATCTACCACTGCATCTGCAACCGGCGGTCGCGCCGCTGCTGCTCCTGCTGCGTTGCGCGCTGGAGCCGGAGCGGCTCGACGAGGAGGCCGCTGTCGCGTTGCTGCACTCACCGCTCGGCGGTGCCGACCCGTTGGCGGAGCGGCGGCTGCGGCAGGGTCTACGGGCCCTCGCCCTGGCCCGAGGCGACCGGCGACCCTCCGGCGAGCTGATCGTCGAGGCGTTACGCGACCCGGCGGAGCTGGCCGGGATCGAGCGGCGTTGGGCCGAGCCGGCCCAGACGGTGGCCGGGCTGCTCGCCGTCGCCCGGGAGGCGGCCGGTCGGCCGAACGCCACAGCCGAGGAGGTCCTCTGGGCCGTCTGGCGGGCCAGCGGCCTGGGCGAGCTGTGGTCGGCCGCGCTGACCCGGGGTCCCGCCGTGGCCGGCGAGGGCGACCTCGCCCGGCGTCGCCGGGCCGAGGCCGCCGACCGTGACCTGGACGCCGTGCTTGTCCTCTTCGACGCTGCCGCCCGGTTCACCGACCGGCTGCCCGGCGCGCGTACCGAGGTGTTCCTCGACCACGTGCTCGGTCAGGAACTGCCGGCTGACACGCTCGCGCCGACCGCCGACCGGGGCGACGCCGTGCGGCTGCTCACCGCGCACGCCGCTAAGGGACTGGAGTGGGACCTGGTCGCGGTGGCCGGGGTGCAGGAGGGCGTCTGGCCGGACCTACGGTTGCGCGGCAGCCTGCTCGGCTCGGAGCGCCTGGTCGACGTGCTGGCTGGCCGAGGGGACGGCGCGGCCGCCGTGGCCACAGTGGTCGGGCAGACCTCGGCGCTGCTCGACGAGGAGCGGCGGCTGTTCCACGTCGCGGTGACCCGCGCCCGGCGGCGGCTGCTGGTCAGCGCGGTCGCCTCCGCATCGGTAGGCGGCGACGACCACGAGGAGCAACCCAGCCGCTTCCTCTACGAACTGGGCCCCACCGACGACCCGGGCGACTCCGGTCAGCCGCCACGGTCCCGGCCGCCGGACGAGCCGCTGCCCACCGGGACGCCGGCTGACCTCCCGGTCGATGACGGCCCGGCGGACACCACCGAGGCTGAACCGGCCGGGCCGGGCCGACTGCCGTTGAGCCGGCCGCCCCGGGCGCTCACGCTGCCCGCGCTGGTGGCGGAGTTGCGTACCGCGGTGGCCGATCCGGCGGCGCCTGTCGCCCGGCGGCGCGCGGCGGCGGCCGAGCTGGCCCGGCTGGCCGCCGCCGGGGTGTCCGGCGCGCACCCCGACGACTGGTGGGGGCTGCGTCCCCTGTCGGACGACCGGCCCCTGGTCGACGACGGCGAGCCGGTCCGGGTGACCCCGTCGGGGATGGAGAGCGCGCTGCGGTGCAGCCTGCGCTGGCTGCTGGAACGGCACGGCGGCAACGCGCCGGCAAGCACCGCGCAGGGCGTCGGCAACCTGGTGCACGCGGCGGCGATGCTCGCCGAGGACGCCCGCGCCGACCGGGAGACGCTGCTGGAGTACGTGGCCGCCCGCTTCGACGCGATCGAGCTGGCCGCGCGGTGGATGGTCGGCCCGGAGCAGGCCCGCGCCGAGGCGATGGTGGACAAGCTGCTCCGCTGGCTCGCCGCGAATCCGCGCCGGTTGCTCGCCATCGAACACGAGTTCGCGGTACGCCTCGACGACCCGCACCGGCCGGTCGAGCTGACCGGCCGGGTGGACCGGCTGGAGATCGACGCGGACGGCCGGCTGGTGGTTGTCGACCTCAAGACCGGCAAGTCCACGGCTGTCACCGAGGGCGAGGTGGCCGAGCATCCGCAGTTGGGCGCGTACCAGGCGGCGGTGGCGGCGGGTGCGTTCGCCGAGTTCGGCGACGAGTCCGGCGGGGCGGCGTTGGTGCAGCTCGGCACTGGTGCGAAGGATGCCCGTGAGCAGGCCCAGCCACCGGCCACCGACGGCCCGGAGGCCGGGTGGGCGACCGCGCTGGTCCGGCGTACCGCCGACACGATGGCCGCCTCGACCTTCGCGGCGGTCGCCAACTCGAAATGTCGGGTCTGCCCGGTGCGCAGCAGTTGCCCGGTGTCCGGTCAGGGCCGGCAGGTGGTCGAACCATGACCCAGCCCACCCTGTTCGAGTCGGTCCCACCGGCGCCCCGGGCCGCCGACGCCGGTCCCCGGTACACGCCTGTGGAACTGGCGAAGCTGCTCCGCCTGCCGGCCCCGACCCGGGAACAGGCGGCGATCATCGCCGCGCCGGTGGAGCCGCTGCTGGTGGTCGCCGGTGCGGGCTCGGGCAAGACCGAGACGATGGCCGCCCGGGTGGTGTGGTTGGTGGCCAACTCGTACGTCCGGCCGGAGCAGGTGCTCGGCCTCACCTTCACCCGCAAGGCGGCCGGCGAGCTGGCGCACCGGGTACGCGTCCGGCTCGATCAACTGGTCCGCCGGTTGGGCCGCCGTGACCGGAACCCGCTCGACGACCCGCTCGCCGGTGAGCCGACGGTGGCCACCTACCACTCGTACGCGGGGCGGATCGTCACCGAGCACGGCCTGCGCGCCGGCTACGAGCCGTCCACCCGGCTGCTGACCGAGGCGTCCCGCTGGCAGTTGGTCGACCTGATCGTGCGCAACTACGACGGGGACATGTCCGAGGTGGACCGGATGCCCAGCACCGTCACCGACGCGGTGCTGGCGCTCGCCGGCGAGTTGGACGAGCACCTGGTCGACCCGGACGATCTGGCCGCCTGGACCGGCCGGTTCTTCGCCGACGTGCAGTCGCGCCCGGGGCGGATCTACGCCGGGGTACGCAAGGCCCTCGCCCTCCAGCAGACCCGGCTGAAGCTGCTGCCGCTGGTGCGTGGGTACGCCCGCCGTAAGGACGATTTCGAGGCGATGGACTTCGCCGACCAGCTCGCCCGGGCGGCCCGGGTGGCCCGGGACCATCCCGGCGTGGGTGAGATCGAACGCGGTCGCTACCGGGTGGTGCTGCTCGACGAGTACCAGGACACCAGCCACGCCCAGGTGGTGCTGCTCGGCGCGCTGTTCGGCGGCGGGCACCCGGTGACCGCGGTGGGTGATCCCTGCCAGTCCATCTACGGCTGGCGGGGCGCCAGCGCCGGCACGCTCGACCGCTTCCCGACCGAGTTCGCCCGGGCCGACGGCAGCCCCGCCCGGGTGCTCGGGCTGACCACCAGCTGGCGTAACCGGCCGGAGATCCTCGGGGTGGCGAACGCGCTGGCCACGCCGTTGCGGGCGGCCGGTGCCCGGGTGCCCGAGCTGCACGCCGCGCTCGGCGTCGACGCGCCGATCCCACATCGCAGCCCGCGCGGGGCCGCCGCCGGCACTGTGCACTGCGCGTTGCTGCCGACCTACGCCGACGAGGCCGACTGGATCGCCGACAGCATGCTGGCCGCCTGGCGGGGTGCGGCCGGCACGCCGGGCGCGCTGCCCGAGCAGATTCCGGTCACCCGCCGCCCGACCACTGCGGTGCTTGTCCGACTGCGGAGCCAGATCCCGGCGATCGCCGCCGCGCTGCGTGCGCGCGGTCTGCCGGTCGAGGTGGTCGGGCTCGGTGGTCTGCTGGACACCCCGGAGGTGCGTGACGTGGTCTGCACCCTGCGGGTGCTTGCCGATCCGACCGACGGTGCCGCGCTGCTGCGGCTGCTGACCGGTGCCCGGTGGCGGATCGGGCCGCGGGACCTGGTGGCGCTGCACCGCCGGGCGAGGAGCATCGCGGCGGCCCGCCGCCGGCTCGCCGACGACGGCGCCCCGGAGATCACCCCCGATCGCCTTGACGAGGCGACCCTGGTGGAGGCGCTCGCCGACCTGGGGCCCGCGCAGGCGTACTCGGCCGAGGGGTACGCGCGGCTGCGCGGGTACGCCCGGGAACTGGGTCTGCTCCGCTACCGGCTGGACCAGTCGTTGCCGGAGCTGATCGCGGACGTGGAGCGGACCACCGGGCTCGACGTGGAGGTGGCGGTACGGGCCGGTCGCGACGGTGCCGGTGACGCCGGCCTGGCCCGAGGCCACCTCGACGCGTTGGGTGACGTGGCCGCCCGGTTCAGCGGGGAGTCACCGGCCGCCACGCTCGCCGGCTTCCTGGCCTATCTCGCCGCCGCCGAGGACGAGGAGCGCGGGCTCGCGCCGGGCGAGGTAGAGGTGGTCGAGGGGGCGGTGCAGATCCTCACCGCACACGCCGCCAAGGGACTGGAGTGGGACGTGGTGGCGGTGGCCGGGCTGTGTCGGGGTGTGTGGCCGGGCCCGGTCCGCAACTCGGACCACTGGCTCGGCGGCCTGGGCGTGCTGCCGTTCCCGCTGCGGGGAGACGCCGACGGGCTGCCGGAGCTGGCCCTGGCCGAGGCGGACGACCAGCGTGCTGTGGCCCGGGCGGTGGAGGACTTCACCGACGCCTGGCGGGCCCACGACGAGCGGGAGGAACGGCGGCTGGCGTACGTGGCGGTGACCCGGCCTCGTCGTCTGCTGCTCTGTTCCGGTCACTGGTGGGGTGAGGGCACCAAACGGCCGCGGGGGCCGTCGGTGCTGCTCCGCGAGGTGTACGACGCCTGCCTCGACGCCGACGCCGGCCACCTGGTCGACGAGTGGACTCCGGAGCCGGCGCCGGACGCGGTGAACCCGACCACCGAGGTGGTGCTGCGGGCCGAGTGGCCGGCGGATCCGCTCGGCCCCCGCCGTCCGATGTTGGCCGAGGCGGCGGCGCTGGTTCGCCGTTTCCTGACCGACGGTGACGGCGACGGTGGACGACCGGAGGACACGGCCGACGCGGATCCGGAGGTGGCCCGGTGGCGGCGGGAGGCCGATCTGCTGCTGGCCGAGCGGGCGGAGTTGAGCCGGCTCTCCGGTCCGGTCGAGGTGTCGCTGCCGGAACACCTGTCGGTGACGCAACTCGTCGCGTTGCGTCGGGATCCGGCCGGGCTGGCCCGGGCGCTGCGTCGCCCGATGCCGACGGAGCCGAACCCGTACGCCCGCCGGGGCACCGCCTTCCACACCTGGCTGGAGCAGCGGTTCGGCGCGGACCGGTTGCTCGACACTGACGAGCTGCCGGGGGCGGCGGACGCCGACGCGGCGCCGGACGAGGAACTGGCCGAGCTTCAGCGGCGCTTCCTGGCCAGCGAATGGGCGGACCGCACCCCGATCGAGGTGGAGGTGCCGTTCGCGACGGTGATCGGCGGCGTGGTGGTACGCGGCCGGATGGACGCCGTGTTCCACCGTCCCGGCGACCGCTTCGACGTGGTCGACTGGAAGACCGGCGCCCGGCCGGAGGGCACCGCCGCCGAGGTGGCGGCGGTGCAGTTGGCGGTCTACCGGCTGGCCTGGGCGGAACTGGCCGGCGTGCCGGTCGACCGGGTCGGCGCGGCGTTCCACTACGTGCGGGACGGGGTCACCGTCCGCCCGGCCGACCTGCTCGACGCCGGCGGGCTGACCGCGTTGATCAGATCGGTTCCCGAGTCGACGTGAGGTACTGGCGTCGCGCCGGATCCGTGGTAGGGTTCCCCCGTTGCAGTTTCGGTTACCAGCTCTGTTTGCGCCTGGCGGAATGTGGCCCCAGGCGCTCTTTGTTATGTCCGGACTTCTCCGGGCGGGGCGACCAGCAGCGACAGGCGTTCCGGGCAGGTACGTCCGGAACAATCCTCTTTCAACTCCGCAACAGGTGCGGAGTTGACGTTCCGTCAAGGAGACGAAACAAGCATGGCTATTGGCACCGTCAAGTGGTTCAACGCTGACAAGGGCTTCGGCTTCATCACCCCGGACGGCGGCGGCGCGGACGTCTTCGCCCACTTCTCGGCGATCCAGTCCTCCGGCTACCGCAGCCTCGACGAGAACCAGCGGGTGGAGTTCGAGGTCGTGCAGGGCCAGAAGGGCCCGCAGGCGGAGAACATCCGCCCGCTCTGACCTCCGGTCACCCGGTGTCGGCCGGGTCGCCGCCGTGCACTGCGCATCGGTGGCGGCCCGGCCGTCCGTGTTTCCGTCAGGCGCGGGCCGGTGTTCCCGACCGGTCCTCGGCCCACGCGTGGCGGCCCGCTCCGACCAGCGCCGCAACCCTGAGTCGGTAATCAGCATCTCGGCCGTCGGGTGGGCGACTGTCATCCTCGCCCGGCTCCGGAACCCTGGCCGCGGGGGACGAGCCGGGGGGCTCGTGTCGGGTGCGGGGGAGGACTACCGATGGTGGGTTCGGCGGCGCGTGAGCTGCTTCTGGTGATCGCGGTGGCGGCAGTAGGGCTGCTGCTGGCCACGGCCCTGGCGTTCGCGCCCTGGCCGGTCACGCCGGGCGGCTCGGCCCCGTCCGGTCTGGTGGACCTGCACGGACCGGTAGCTACCGACCGCACCGGCAGCGCGTCCGGCTGACCGGGCGGGCTCAGCTGCCGTTCGTCGCACCGCCCCGACCGCCGGGCGCTTCCTCGCGCGCAGGCACCGGTGGGCGCGGTGAGACGTTAGGGTCGGATCCGTGCCGACCCGCAGAGCGAGAATCCCAGCGACGAGGTATCCGGTCGAACGGTTCACCCTCGACAACGGCCTACGGGTCGTACTCACCCCGGATCGCAGTGCCCCGGTCATCGGGGTGGCGGTCGTCTACGACGTCGGCATCCGTTCCGAGCCGGAGGGGCGTACCGGCTTCGCCCATCTCTTCGAGCACCTGATGTTCCAGGGTTCGGAGAATCTGGAGAAGCTCGCCCACTTCCGGTACGTGCAGGGTGCCGGCGGCACCTTCAACGGCTCCACCCATCTGGACTACACCGACTACTTCGAGACCCTGCCGAGCAACGCCCTGGAGCGGGCGCTGTTCCTGGAGGCCGACCGGATGCGCGGTCCCCGGCTGACCGAGGAGAACCTGCGTAACCAGGTCGACGTGGTCAAGGAGGAGATCCGGGTAAACGTGCTCAACCGGCCGTACGGCGGGTTCCCCTGGTTGACCCTGCCGCCGGTGCTCTTCGACACCTTCCCGAACGCGCACGACGGCTACGGTTCCTTCGACGATCTGGAGTCGGCCACCGTCGCCGACGCCGCCGACTTCTTCCGGCGGTACTACGCCAGCGGCAACGCGGTGCTCGCGGTCAGCGGGGACATCGACACCGCCGAGGCGGTGACGCTCATCGAGCGGCACTTCGGCGACGTGCCGGCCCGCCCGGCACCCGACCGGCCGGACTTCGCCGAGCCGGACCTGACCGCCGAGCGGCGCACCGCGTACGCCGACCAGTTGGCTCCGCTGCCGGCGGTGGCGTCGGCGTGGCGGGTGCCCGACCCGGTCGGGGATTTCGCCTCCTACCTGCCGTACGTGGTGCTGGCTGAAGTGCTCACCGATGGTGACGCGTCCCGGTTGGTGGAGCGGCTGGTGCACCGCGACCGTGCGGTGACCACAGTCGGTGGCTACCTCGGCATCATGGGAGACCCGTTCGACGTGCGCGATCCGACCGCGCTGCTGCTCCAGGCGCACCTGCCGCCCGGCGGTGATGTCGACAAGGTGCTGCGCACCCTGGACGAGGAGTTGGACCGGCTCGCCCAGGACGGGCTCGCCGACGGCGAGTTGGCCCGCACCCAGGCGCGGATGGCGACCCACCTGCTACGCGACACCGATGCGGTGCTCGGCCGGGCGCTGCGGATGGCGGTGCTGGAGCAGCAGCGCGGCGAACCGGGGCTGCTCGGCGAGTTGCCCAGCCTGATCGGTGAGGTCACCGACGAGCAGGTCCGGGCCGCCGCGGCCACCCTGCGGCCGGAGCGCCGCGCGTCCGTCGAGGTCATCCCCGGAGGTGGGTCCCGGTGAGTACGAGGAGTGTGACCACGCCGCGACGGCAGTTGCCGCCGCTGGGCCCGACCCGCCGACTCAAGCTGCCCCGGCAGGCCGAGCGCACGCTCGCCAACGGGCTCACCGTCATCGTGGTACGTCGGCCTGCGGTTCCGTTGGTGGAGCTGCGGCTCTGGATGCCCTTCGGCCGGGTCAACCTGGCTCGGGGCCATCTGCTCACGCAGACCCTGCTCTCCGGCACGGAGACGATGAGCAGCGTGCAGATCGCCGCGGAGTTGCAGAAGATCGGTGGCGGACTCTCCGCCGGGCTCGACCCGGACCGGCTGATGATCTCCGGCGCTGGTCTGGCCACCGGGCTGGACCGGATGCTGGAGCTTCTCGCTGAGGTCCTCACCGGCGCGAACTACCCGGCCGGGTGGGTGGGCGTCGAGCGGGACCGGCTCGTCGACGGCATTCAGGTCGCCCGGAGCCAGCCGGGGCACCTGGTCCGTACGGCGCTGCTCCGGCGGATCTTCGGCAGGCATCCGTACGCCGTGCAGACACCGGATCCGGAGCAGGTCAGGGCTGTACGTCCGGCGGCGTTGCGGTCGCTGCACGCCCAGCGCGTGCATCCGGCGGGTGCCGTGCTCGTGCTGGTCGGCGACCTACGCCCGGAGCGGGCGTTGGACGCGGCCGAGAAGGCCCTCGGTGGCTGGCACGGTGACGGGCACCCGGCCGACATGCCGCCGGCGCCACCGCTGGAACCGGGTCCGTTGTGGCTCGTCGACCGACCGGGGTCGGTGCAGTCGTCGATGCGGGTGGCGTTGCCGGCGGTGCCGCGTACGCATCCGGACCACGCCGCGCTGCAGTTGGCCAATCTGGTCTTCGGGGGTTACTTCTCCTCCCGGTGGGTGGAGAACATCCGGGAGGACAAGGGCTACACGTACGGTCCGCACTCGCTGATCGAGCATTCGGTGGCCGGTTCGGTGCTGGTGGCCGCCGCCGACGTGGCCACCGAGGTCACCGCACCGGCACTGCTGGAGACGACGTACGAGCTGGGCCGGCTCGCCACCGTGCCACCCGGCGTGGACGAGTTGGAGCAGGCCAGGCAGTACGCCCTCGGCACGCTCCAACTCGGCATCTCCACTCAGGCCGGGCTGGCGTCGCTGGTCAGCGCGTACGCCGGCAACGGGCTGCGGCTGGACTTCCTGGCCGAACACGCGGCCCGGCTGGCGAAGGTGGGGGTCGACGACGTCACCGAGGTGGCGGCTCGCCATCTCGCCCCGTCCCGAGCGGTGACTGTGGTGCTCGGTGACGCCGAGCGGATCTCCGCGTCGCTGGCCACGCTGGCCCCGGTCGAGACCGCCCCTGTTCAGTGATGCGGGTGCGTCATCGTGGTCGTGCGGTGGTACCTCACGTCGGCGACCGTCGCGGCGGAGCGCGGTCGTGAGCGGCTGTGGGGAGAGCAGCCCACCGTTGGCCCGCTCCACGCTTGACCGCGCGGCGCACCGGCGTACCGACCCGCAGTGGTTAGCCCAGGCGTGGGCCGGGGCGCGGGTGCTGATCCTGGACGTCGAGGCAGGTGGGCGGGCCCTGATCCGTACCGACACCGAGGTGCCGGAGCTGGTGTTGGTGGCTGCCGGCGAACTGCCGCCGGCTCTCGCCGCCGACGCGATGTTCCTCGGTGTCGAGCCGGACGGTGCGCCGGTCTTCTGCGTGCACAGTGCGTTGGCGGCGGTGCCGCAGACCCGACCAGCCCACCTGCGGGACGTCGGGCATCTGCTCAGCGACCGGGACGCCGGGCTGTTCACCACCGGGTTGGCGTTGACCAACTGGCACCTGCGCCATCTCTACCACCCGGTCACCGGTGAGCCGACCCGGGCGGACGAGGCCGGCTGGACCCGGGTGGACCGGACCGGCGAGCGGGTGTGGCCGCGCACCGACCCCGCGATGATCGTGCTCGTGCACGACGGGGTCTCCGGCGTCGAGGGCAGGTGTCTGCTCGGCAACAACGCCACCTGGCCCAGCACCAAGGGCCGGCGGCGGTTCTCCTGCCTGGCCGGCTATCTGGAGCCGGGCGAGTCGGCCGAGGCCGCGGTGCTGCGCGAGGTCCGCGAGGAGGTCGGCGTCGAGGTCTCCGACATCAGGTACGCGGGCAGCCAGGCGTGGCCGTTCCCCGGCTCGCTGATGCTCGGCTTCCTGGCCACCGCCGACCCGGCGCAACCGCTGCGGCTCGATCCGACCGAGATCGCCGACGCACGCTGGTTCTCCCGGCAGGAGATCGGGGCGGCGCTCGCCGGTCAGCCGGTCGAGGTGGGTGACGCCCGTCTGCTGCTGCCGCCGCCCTCGTCGATCGCGCTGTTCCTGGTGGACCGCTGGCTCGCCGGGCGCTGCTGACCGGGGGCCTGACGCGTTGCGGCCCCGGTCCGTGACCGTCGTTGCCGCGGCGGTCACGGACCGGGGACACGGGCCGTCGTGGTCGGCTGGTGAGGAACACGGCGGGGGAGCCGGTCGACTACGACGGACGTGTGGTGGATCAGGTGCCGGGCCAGCCGGGGGCGGCCCGTTGGTGGCGTCCGTCGTCCAGCGGCAACACCTTGACCCGCTGCTTGCCGGAGCGTACGACGCCTACCGTGGCGATGGCGCGGGCCAGCAGTAGCGCGGCGTCGCGGTCGTCGGCGTGGACGACCTGGCGTCGTGGCTCGGGCCGGGCGGTCTCGTCGCGTAGCCGTTGACCCCCGACCCAGGCGGCGGTGATGTCGGCGTCGGCGGCGGCGCGAATCTCGGTGCGAACGATCAGGAACCGCATGTGGGTCTCCGGATGTGTCGCGACGGGTGGAACCGTGGAAGTTCCACGTCACTACCCCGCCATCGTACGCCCGCCCGGCGTCCCAGCAAGTGAAACTCGCCCATCGGCTCGCAGGCCCGACCGATCATCCGATCCCTGCTCAGGGGGTCGTTCGGGAGACGACGACGGGGCCGCCGGCTCAGCCGGCGGCCCCGCAGGATGTCCGCGTACCTAGGGCTTGTCGAACTGCCCGTTCACGGCACCGGAGATGAAGCCCTGCCAGCCGGCCCGGCCGAACAGCAGCACCGGGCCGCTCCGGTCCTTGCTGTCACGCAGCGCCACGGCGGCGGGACCGCTGGACAGTGGCGCGACCTCCACGCAGTTGGAGGTCTGGCTGCGCGTGCTGGTGCGCCAGGTTGCGCCCGCGAGTTGGGCGAGGACGGACGGCGTGTTGCGGAACTTGTTCATCGTTGCGCTCCTGAGGTGAACCGATGGAACGAGTGGCGTCGCACGGCCCGACGGCGGACCGGTGGATGGTCACCGTTCCGTCAGGCGCCCGGAGGCTCTGCGGCGTTGGGCCGGCGCCGTTGCCGGACCACCCGCCACAGTGGGCGGGGTCGCCGCCACGGTCAGCCGTCCCGACGACTCCATCAGCCAGGAGAGGGTGTCCGTGGCGGAGAGTGCCGCCGTGCATAGCCACTCGAACACCACTTTATAGCGATTTAGAGTGATTACCTCGGTCGACATGACGTCGGTGAAGCCACCTTCGATGGCGAGTGTCTCCGGATCGAGGGGATCGGCGAACCGATAGACCGAGAACGCGGTGGGCGGGAGGTACCACTGGCCGATCGGGGTGTCCCGGGGAAGTACGTGCAGCGTCACGTTCGGCAGCATGGCCAGCTCGCAGAGCTGCGCCAACTGCTCACGGAGCACCTCGGGTGGCCCGGCCCGGCGGCCGAGCGCGGACTCCTCCAGCACCGCCGTGTAGCGGGGCGGGTCGGTTTCCCGGGTGAGCGCCGACTGTCGCGCCAACCGGGCCCTGATCTCCGTCTCGATCTCGTCGTCGGCCTCCGGAGCGCCGGCCGCCTGGTCGACCTGCCAGGCCGAGGAGATCCGCATCCGCGCGTACCCGGTGGTCTGCAACAGCCCCGGCACCAGCACCGGGTTGTACTCGGAGATCTCGGCGCAACCCGCCTCCAGCTCGGCGAAGCCGCGCTGCTGTTGCGTCATCGCCGGATACCTCTTCAGCCAACCACGCATGTCCCCGGCTTCGTGAGTGATGCCGAGCAGCTCCAGCCGGAGGGTGTCGTCGACGTGGTACAGGTCGAGCAGATCCCGGACATCGCCCGGATCAGGCCGACTGCGACCGTTCTCCAGACGGGACAGTTTGGACGCGGAGGCCCAGCCGACGCGTTCGATGACCTGGTCGCCGGTGAGCCCTGCGGCCTCGCGCAAGCGGCGTAGTTCGCCACCGAGTCGGCGGCGGCGCAGGATCGGGCTGGGTGAGGCAGGAGGCACTGTGTCCTCTTTTCCGTCGACCGCCGCGGACGCGACGGTAACTGTATGAAATTCGCCCCCCACGGTCAGTATGGACGTCGCGACCGGCGCCGGAGGTACCGGCGGAGGGCGTGTCATCAGAAATACGCAGACCCGACAGCGACTCCGGTCGGCGCGATCCGCGTCGCCGGCTCCGCCTAGCCCACCGCCGCCCCGAGCCGCGCCACCGGAGGATCAATGCGCACCGTCCTGAGTCGCCCGGACTTCCGCCTGCTCTTCGGTGGACTGCTGGCCAGCATGACCGCGGAGTCGGTCCTGCTGCTGGCGCTCGCCGTCTGGGTGAAGGACCTCACCGGATCGGACGGCCTCGCCGGCGCCACGATCTTCGTCATCCTGGTGCCACGGACGCTCGCGCCGCTGGTCGGCTGGTTCGTCGACAGGTATCCGCGGCGACCCTTCTTCGTGGTCACCAACCTCGCGACGGCGCTGCTGCTCACCCCGCTCTTCGCGGTCCGCGACGCGGGCGACATGTGGCTCATCTACGCGGTGGCGGCGTCGTACGGGCTGTCGAACATGACAGTCGGGGCGGTGCTCAGCCGCCTGGTCCGGGAACTGGTGCCGCCGGACCTGCTCGGTGAGGCGAACGGGGCCCTGCAGACGGCGCGGCAGGGGCTGCGGTTGATCGGCCCGCTCGCCGGTGCCGGCCTGTACCTGGCGCTCGGTGGCTGGCTGCTGGCCGTGGTCGGGATTGTCGGATTCCTGCTCGCGGCAGTGGTGGTCGGCGCGCCGCGGGTGGTCGCCACAGCCGGCCCGTCGCCCACGGCAAGCGGATCGCCTGAGCCGCGTCCGTCGCGGGCCGTGCCGGCCGGCGGCGTCGAGCGCCGACCGGGCTGGCCGCAGGAACTGGTCGCCGGACTCCGCCACCTCGCGGGCGAGCGGGCGCTGCGCCGGGCACTGCTCGGATACGGCCTCGCGTCGCTGGTGATGGGCTTCACCGAGTCGCTGATCTTCGCGTACGTGGACCGGGGGCTCGGGCGGGATCCGGCGTTCGTGGGCGTGCTCTTCACCGTGCAGGGCATCGGTGGCCTGGTGGGTGGGCTGCTCTCCGCCGCCGTGCTGCGCCGGGTAGGTGAGCTGGGCTCCCTGGCCGTCGGGGTGGCGCTCTTCGGCCCCGCCGCGCTGATGCTGGCGTACCCGAATCTGTGGCTCGGCCTCGCCGCGGTGCTGGTGGCGGGTCTGTCGCTGCCGCTGACCCTGGTCGGGCTGCACACCCTGATCCAACGGCGGACCCCGCCAGAACTGCTCGGCCGGGTCTCCGCCGCCGCCGAGGCGGCGGTCAGGTGCCCGCAGGCGTTCTCGATCGGCCTGGGTGCGCTGGTCGTCGCCCTGCTCGACTACCGGCTGGTCTTCGCGTCGGTAGGTCTGGCGACCCTGCTCGCCGGCCACTACCTCTGGCGTGGGCGCCACCTCAGCCCACCGCCCGGGCCCCCGTCACGGCCCCGGCTTCCCACCCAACGCCGCACACCCGAGGGCGGAAAGGTCGAAGTGGGCGCCCTCACCCACACCCCCGACCGCTGACCTGACCCACCACCCAAGCCGGCCCCCAGAGCCGTCGATCATGAAGTTGTTGCCCGGGTAAACGCTTACCCAGGCAACAACTTCATGATCGACGCGGCAGTGGCGCGGTCAGGCGGCGATGCTCGCCAGATGCTTCTTGACCTGGGCGATGGACGGGTTGGTCAGCGCGCTGCCGTCGGCGAAGCGCAGCGTGGGCACCGTCTGGTTACCGCCGTTCACCTGCATGACGAAGGTGGCAGCCGCCGGATCCCGCTCGATGTCGACCACCTGGTAGGCGATCCCCTCCCGGTCGAGCTGCGACTTCAGCCGGTGGCAGTAGCCGCACCAGGGAGTGGAATACATCGTCAGCATGGTCAGATCCTCCAACGTCGCGCCGGCGGCTTGCCGATCAAGCACAGGCTATCCGCTGCAACATCAGGGGAAGCTGCGACAATTCCCCGCTGTGGTGGTTAACTCCGCGTCCGAACGCGTGCTCGCCGGGCTCGATCCGGAGCAACGCGCGGCGGTGACCGCCCCGGCCGGCCCGGTCTGCGTGCTCGCCGGTGCCGGCACCGGCAAGACCCGGGCCGTCACGTCCCGGATCGCGTACCGGGCGCTGACCGGCGAGATATCGGCGCGGCATGTGCTCGCTGTCACCTTCACCGCCCGCGCCGCCGCGGAACTGCGCCAGCGGCTCGCCGGGGCCGGCGTGGCCGGTGTGCAGGCACGCACCTTCCACGCGGCGGCGCTGCGCCAGGTGCGTTACTTCGCGCCCCGGCTGCTCGGCGGTCGGGCCATGCCCGAGTTGCTGGACAGCAAGGTCAGACTCGTCACCCTGGCTGCGGCGCGAGCCGGCCTTCGGGCCGACCGGACGGCTGCCCGCGACCTCGCAGGTGAGATCGAGTGGGCCAAGTCCTCCCTCGTCGAGCCGGGCGAATACGTGGTGGCCGCGGCGAAGGCGCTGCGGGAGACCGCACACGAGCCGGCGAAGGTGGCTGAGGTGTTCGCCGCGTACGAGAGGCTCAAGCGGACCGGCGGGGTGATCGACTTCGAGGACGTGCTGCGGGCCGCGGTCTGGGGCATCGAGGAACACCCGGACGTCGCGGAGCAGGTCCGCAACCAGTACCGCCACCTCGTCGTGGACGAGTACCAGGACGTCAACCCGTTGCAGCAGCGGCTGCTGGACGCCTGGCTCGGCGGACGCGACGACCTGACAGTGGTCGGCGACGCCTCCCAGACCATCTACTCGTTCACCGGGGCCACCTCGGCGTACCTTGTCGACTTCCCGCGTCGGCACCGGTCGGCGACAGTGGTCCGGCTGGTCCGCGACTACCGCTCGACCCCGCAGGTGGTCGGGCTCGCCAACGCGGTCATCTCCCAGGCCCGGGGCACCGAGGCGCGGCTGCGACTGGAACTGGTCGGGCAGCGTCCGGCCGGCCCGGAACCGGAGCGGCGGATCTTCACCGACGAGCCGGCCGAGGCGGCCGCGGTGGCCGCCCGCTGCCGGGCGCTCATCGAGGCCGGCACCCCGGCCCGCGAGATCGCCGTGCTGTTCCGCACCAACGCCCAGTCCGAGGCGTACGAGAAGGCGCTCGCCGAGGTCGGCGTGCCGTACCTGGTCCAGGGGGCGGAGCGGTTCTTCGAGCGCGCCGAGGTACGCCAGGCGGTCGTCGCCCTGCGCGCGGCGACACGCTCGCTGCCCGGCGAGACCCCGCTGCGGGCGGCGGTGGTGGAGGCGCTGGCCGGCGTCGGATGGGCACCCGACACCCCGCCGCCGGGTGGTGCCGCCCGCGAGCGGTGGGAGGCACTGGCCGCGCTTGTGCAACTCGCCGAGGAGTACGCGGCCACACCGGAGATCCTGCCGCTCGGGGTGGCCGCCACGGTGGAGCGCCAGGTCACCCTTACCGACTTCACCGAGGAACTGGCCCGGCGGGCGGCCCAGCAGCACGTACCGACAGTCGACGGGGTGACCCTGGCGTCCCTGCACTCGGCCAAGGGACTGGAGTGGGACGCCGTCTTCCTTGTCGGTCTGGCCGAAGGCACCCTGCCCACCACGTACGCGCGCACCGCCGAGCAGGTCGAGGAGGAGCGCCGTCTGCTCTACGTCGGTATCACCCGGGCCCGGCAGTGGCTGTGGCTGTCGTACGCCTCGTCGCGGTCGCCGGGCGGGCGGCCCCGGCGACCGTGTCGTTTCCTGCCGCAACTGGCGCCCACCGCGACGACCGAGCGGGCCAGCGGGGGTTTGGCGGTGCGGACCCCGCAGCGGCGTGCCGCCACCCGGATCGTCTCCTGCCGGATCTGCGGCACCACCCTGCTCGCCGGGCCGGACCGGAAGCTGGGCCGGTGCGCCACCTGCCCCTCCGACATCGACGACGAGCTGCACGAGCGGCTGCGCGAGTGGCGGGCCCGGGTGGCTGGGGCGCAGAAGGTGCCCGCGTACGTGGTCTTCACCGACGCGACCCTTGTGGCACTGGCGGAGCGGCGGCCCGGCCGGCCCGAGGAACTGGTCGCGATCGCCGGGATCGGGCCGCGCAAGCTGGGCCTGTACGGGGAGGCGGTACTGGCGTTGGTGGGCGGCGCGGCGGTCGACGAAATCTGCCCGCAGAAAACTTTCTGAATCTGACCGTTAATTCGTTTGCCCTCGCCCTACCGACCGGCATAGCCTCAGGACACACCTCGCAAGGGGGCCCTGTTCGGGCTGCTCACGGGGTATGTGTCCGGGTCGACCACGAGTGAACGTCAAAGGAGGTGGCACCGATGGAGAGCTACATCTACGAGCGTCCGACGGCGCTGCCCGTTGCCGTCGCTCCGCTGTCGGCTGCCCTGATGACCGCCGCTCCGCTGGCGGCCGTCCGGGCCACCACCGTCGCCGCGCGACCGTGGGCTCCGCAGGTGCACCGGGCCGAGATCCAGGCCGAGCTGATCCTCGCACCGGTCACGAACGGGCTCCAGGGGAGCAGTGGCTTGACGGGCAAGGGCGTCGATGGCGCCAACAAGCGGATGGACGTCCGCGGTGTTCCACCTCGAGGTAGACCGGTCTGACCCCAGACCACCGGCTCACCTCGAGGCCGCGGAACCCGCATACCGGGATCCGCGGCCTCAGTTTTTTGCACCGCCGAAGTACGTCTGAACAGCGATCCACGAGATCGCAGCGAGAGAGAGGTGACCGGGCGATGAGTCTGGCGTTGGCCCCGCTCGACGTGAGCGTCGAGGTGGAGGCGAACCTGCCCTGCCGGAAGTTCGACCCTGACCTGTGGTTCTCCGACTCGCCCACCGAGCTGGAACTGGCCAAGTCGCTCTGCGGGGACTGCCCGCTGCGCGTCGAGTGCCTGGCCGGCGCGGTCGAGCGGGCCGAGCCGTGGGGCGTCTGGGGCGGCGAGATCTTCGAGCGTGGCGCGGTTGTTCCGCGCAAGCGGCCCCGCGGTCGCCCGCGCAAGGAGGACCTCGCCCGGGACGCCGAGTTGCGGGTCGAGGCCGAGGCGCGGCTGGCGGCCAATGGTCTCGCCGCGTCGCGCAGCGCTGTCCGGCTGGCTGCCTGACATGTTCCCGATTCAAACCAACCCCGCCGGTGTCGCACCGGCCGAGAGAAAGCTGACCACCATGCTGCACCTTCCGAACGGAGCCGAGATGTACCTACTCCACGAAGCGTTGTCGAGGGCGCGAATGCTCCGGCCTCAGGCCGGTCGCACCACCACGAGCACTGAGGCAACCCGATCCGCCCGTAGCGTCGCCATGTCCGGCCGTGCCCGGTCAGCTCGCGAACTGGGCGTTCTGTAGGACGACACCGCAGACGGCGGGCGGGGACCATCGGT
>NZ_BOOZ01000019.1 GCF_016863495.1 Micromonospora andamanensis | reverse complement strand
GGGGACCATCGGTCCCCGCCCGCCGCGTCATGTCTGCCGGGGTGTCCTGGACACCGCACGTTGCTCAGCCGACCGGGGCGAATCCCGGCAGCCAGCGTTCCAGGATGCCCCGGTAGGGGGCCTTGGCCTCCAGCTGGCACAGCACCCCGATCGACCCGAGCGTCACCCGGTGGATGAGCAGGTACGAGGGCGGCAGGTTGAGCTGCCGACCGAGTTGGTACGCCGGGGAGCGAGGGCTGGCCAGTCGGGTGGCTTCGGCGCGCAGCCAGGCCCGGGTGAACTGGAACTCGTCGGCGGCGATCGGTTCCAGCATCGGACGCAGGAACTCCAGCAACGCCTGCGCGTCGATCGGCTCCGCGGTGCTCACGAAGCCCTCGGCCCGTAGCCCGGCCACCACCTCCTCGGCGTCGCCGCGCAGGGCCAGCCCGGCGATGCGGCCGATCGGCTCCGGCGTGCCCTCCGGCATCCGGGCCACCGCCCCGAAGTCGATCACGCCGAGTCGACCGTCGGGCAGCAGTCGGAAGTTGCCCGGATGCGGGTCGGCGTGCAGCAGCCCGGCCCGCGCCGGCGCGGAGAGGTGCAGCGTGGCCATCAGCCGGCCCGCCTCGTTGCGCTGCTCCTCGCTGCCGGACCTGATGATGTCGGCCAGCGGGGTACCCGCGATCCACTCGGTTACCAGCACCCGGGGCGAGGCGAAGAAGACCTCCGGTACGTAGATTTCCGAGTCGTCGACGTACCCGGCGGCGAAGGCTCGCTGCGACTCAGCCTCCAGCTCGTAGTCCAGTTCCTCGGTGATCCGTTCCCGCAACTCGGCCAGCAGGGGCTTGATGTCCAGCCCGGGCTGGATGGCCCGGAACATGCCGCCCAGCCGGGAGAGCTGCTTGAGGTCGGCGAGCAGGGCGTCGCCGGCACCCGGATACTGGATCTTCACAGCGGCGTCCCGGCCGGCGCCGTCCGGCAGCCGCCACACGGCCCGGTGCACCTGCCCGATGCTGGCCGCGGCCGCCGGTGAATCGTCGAAGCTGACGAACCGGTCCCGCCAGGCCGGCCCCAACTGCTCGGCCAGCACCTTGTGCACGCTTGCGGCGGGCAGCGGCGGCGCGGCCTCCTGGAGTTTCGTCAGCGCCTGCCGGTAGGGCGCGGCGATCTCCTCGGGCAGGGCCGCCTCGAACACCGACAGCGCCTGACCGAACTTCATCGCGCCGCCCTTGAGCTGGCCGAGGACGCTGAACAACTGCTCGGCGGTGCGTTGCTGGATCTCGGCGGAGATCACGTCGGAGGCGAGCCCGGTGACGCGCTTTCCCATGCCGAGGACGGTCCGGCCGGCGAAGCCGAGCGGCAGAGCGGCGAGCTTGGCGGTCCGGGACACGGCCCGGCGCGGGATGTCGGTCACTTGGTCATTGTTACCGACTCGGCCGGCCCGTTGCTGCCGTGCAGCCGCACCCGTTGCCGCCGGCGCACCTGTCATCCGCCGCAGCGGCAGCGCGGGTGCGGCGGCCAGTGACGTCGCCGGAGACTGCCGGGGGCCACCACCTCGACCGACCCGCCGAGGGTCTCGGGACTGCCGCCGTCGAGCTGACTCAGCGCCTCGCCGACGGCGTACCCGGTCGCGGCCAGCAGCAGACTCGCGGCGCAGGCCGGGACGGGCGGGGTGCTGGCGAGTTGGGCGGCGAGCGTCGGCCAGCCAGGGTCCCGGTCGGCCCGGTGCAGGTCCAGACAGCGCAGGCAGGGTCCGACCGGCGGGCGGACAAGTGGCCCGATCGTGGGAACCCCCTCGCGGATGTCCACGAACAGGTGCGGTTGTCGCCGTTGGGCGTGACCGGCGGCCAGCAGCGCGGCCGGTCGGTCGGAGCCGAGCTGCACGACCAGGTCGGGACGGGGTCTGCGGAGCGGGCCGGTACCGGTGCCGGGCGCGGCCCGTTGTACCGCCGCGCGAACCGCGGCGTCGAGCGGATGCCCGATCTCCGTGGCGGCGATACCGGTGCCGACGAGATCGACCGGGCGAACCGGTCCGGGCAGGTCGGGATGGACGTGTCCGACACCTGCCTGGGCGAGCGCGACAGCGATGGCGGGGCCGAGCGGGCCGCTGCCGGTGATCGTCACCCGGGCGGCCAGGCGGCGCCGGAGCACCTGGGCCGGGGTGCCCGGTAGCCGGGCGGTGGCCAGCGCCAGCGCGCCGGCCTCAGCAGCGAGCCGGGCCCGTCGTGGCCCGGTGAGATCCCGGGGTACGAGAGTGTGCGCCGGCACCACCAGGCCGGCGGTGCGCAGCGCGTCGAGCAGGGCCCGGGCGTGTTCCGGACGTGCTCCCGTCCCGGCCAGCACCTGCCGTTCGCTGTGGGCGCCGTCGAGCAGGTCGAGCAGCCGGGCCGCCCGGGGGTCGGCCACCTCGACCAGGACCGCGCGCTCCCGGCCGAGGCCGAGCTGAAGGGTGTGCCGGTCGCGCCAGAGCCGGGTCAGCCCGGGCAGCAGCCGGGGACGGGGAGACGGTGGACGTTCGGTGGATCGCGTCATGAGCACGAATAGTGATCGTGCCCATGCTTTCCGTCGATCGTTGTCCACAGGTGGGCGGCCCCAGATCCAGGGCTGTCCACAGGATTCGGCGAGTTATCCACAACCTGCGGGTAATGGAGTCGGTGGTCCGACAGTCACCGAAGACACGGATGGGGGTGGCCGCAGCCACCCCCATCCGCATGCGCGTACGTACGTCAGACCTTCGCCTTGCCCAGGATGCGGTTCACTGTTGTGCCACATACCGGACACTTGCCCTTGGCCATGTTCATGCCGGTCTTCGAGACCTCGACACGGCCCTCGAAGTCCCGCTTCTCCTTGCACTTGACGCAGTAACCGTTGTAGGTCTGGGCCTGGTCGGCCACGATGTGCCCTCCTCGTGTCGTCCACCGGTCGATAACGACCCGGTGGGTCTCCCGGTGGCGGTCGCTCAGGTCGCCGGCGCCGGGTTCTGTCCGGTGGCCACCTGCGTGACCACTGGTTGGCGGACCCTACCCAGGTCTGGGCGGTTCCATGTCAGCTGCGCATTGCCACTGTGAGCAAGGCGACGTCGAGAGTGTGCACGCCGAATTGGGTCAGATCAGTCAGTTTGGCGGGGACACGCCGACCGGTACCCCGCAATTGCGCTGGTGGTGCCGCCCGGACGGGCGATCGGCAGTCGATTTGAGGTCCGTCGCGGTGATCACTTAACGTGGTGGGCGGCTCAGGGTGTGACACCTCACCGGCCACCACGAAGGGTGACCGTGACGGCTGCTCCGGGTCCGGCAAGAAATTTTTCGGGACTCCTGGCGACCAATCCCCATTTTCCGGACGCGCGTCGGGGGGTTGACTCTTGCGGACCCCTGGTCACAACGCATTAGCTTGCCAACGTGACAGCAAACCGAGGCTGCGCGGTCCACTGATGGCAGGGCCGCGGAAGCCGGTCGTCGAGGTACGGCGCAGCCAGCGTCGGCGACGCACGGTGTCCGCCTACCGCGACGGTGAGCGGGTCGTGGTCCTCATCCCCGACCAGTTCTCCCGGGCCGAGGAGAGCGAGTGGGTCGACCGGATGCTCGCCCGGCTGGCCGCCCGCGAGGGACGCCTGGCCCGCTCGGACGCCGAACTGCTGGTCCGGGCCGGCCGGCTGATCAAGCTCTATCTCACCGAGTACGGCAACCAGGCTCTGCCGGCCAGCGTCCGGTGGGTGAGCAATCAGAACGGCAGGTGGGGATCCTGCACCCCGGCGGACCGTTCGATCCGGCTGTCGCACCGGATCCAGGAGATGCCGGACTGGGTGATCGACTACGTGCTGCTGCACGAACTTGTCCACCTCATCGTGTCCAGTCACAACGCACAGTTCTGGGCGCTTGTCGGCAGATACCCGAAGACCGAACGGGCGCGCGGCTACCTGGAGGGCGTGGCGGCCGTCGCCGGCACCCCCTGAGCGCCCCGTCGCCGCGGCGGTAGGGTCGGTGAATGGCCCGACGTGTGGTGGTGGCGCTGCTCGCGCCGGTGGCCTGGGCGCCACCCGGCGTCGACCCGGTGGATTGGCGAACCGCGCTGGCCGAGGACGTGGTGGACCTGCTCGCCATGCTCAACGAGGTGGACACCGCGGTGGCTGTCACGCGGGCGGACCGCTGGCTGGCCGACGCGGTGATCTGGCCCGGCACGACCGTGTACGAGGTGGCCGAGCCGACCCCGAACGCCGTGTTCGCCGCCCTGACCGGTGCCCGTGAGTCGGACGGGACGGCCGGCACGGACCGGCCGTCAGGTGCCGTTCCGGGCGGCGACCCGGCGACGAGCGAGCGCTACGAGCAGGTGGCGGTCGTCGCCGGCGACGCGCCCGACCTGCCCGGGCTCACCGTCGGCAAGCTGCTGCGTCCGCTGACCAGTCGGCCTGTCGCGGTCGCTCCGGCGGAGGGGGGCCTGCCCGGGCTGCTCGGGGTGGCGGCCCGGCTGCCCGTACCGTCCTGGTTGCCGCCGCTGGACATGGACGCCACGGTGCCCGCGGCCGTGCGGGCGGCGGCCCCGCGCCCCGGCGACCTGGCGGTGACACCCTCCTGGCACCGGCTGCGCGGCCCGGCGGATCTGGCCCGGCTCGATCCGGCGCTGGACGGGTGGGAGCACACCCGGTCCCTGCTCTCCGGTGCCGGCCGGACCGGCTGACGCCGCCCCCGCCGACTCGGCGCGACGACGTCAGCCGGGCGAATCGTCAGGAGCGGTCCTCGCCGCCCTCGGTGTCGTCGCGGCGTTCCGTCTCACCCGGGGCCTTCTCCTCCGGGCCGCCCGGCGCGGAGAAGTCGAAGTTCTCCAGCTCGGTCATCAGATCCACGTCAGCCATCGCGAAGGCCACCGGGTCGGCGAAATCGTCGTCGGAGGGCAGCAGGTCGGGGTGGCCCCAGAGCGCGTCCCGGCCGGCGATGCCCCGATGCTCGGTGAGCGCCGCCCAGAGCGCCGCGGCCTCGCGCAGCCGACGGGGCCGCAACTCCAACCCGACCAGGGCCGCGAAGGTCTGCTCGGCGGGCCCGCCGGCCGCACGGCGGCGGCGGAACGCCTCGCCCAGGGCCACGACGTTCGGCAGCCGGCCGGCTGCCGCCCCGTCGACCACGTGGCACACCCAACCCTCCACCAGGGCGAGGGCCGTCTCCAGCCTCGCCAGCGAGGCCTTCTGCGTCGGGCTGTCCTCCGGGGTGAAGATGCCCTCCAGGGCGATCGCCTGCATCGACTCGGGGTCGGTCGGGTCGACCCGACCCATCGCCTCCTCGATCGCCTCCCGGTTCACCCGGATGCCGGCAGCGTACGTCTCGACGGCGTTGAGGACGTGCCCCCGCAGCCACGGGACGTGCTCGAAGAGCCGCTGGTGTGCCGCCTCACGCAGGGCCACGTAGAGGCGGACCTCGTCCTCGGGCAGCTCCAGACCCTCGCCGTACGCCTTGATGTTTGCCGGGATGAGCGCGGCCGTGCCGGCGGGTCCGAGCGGCAGACCGATGTCGCCGGCCGAGAGCACCTCCGCGGCGAGTGACCCGAGTGCCTGGCCGAGCTGGCCGCCGAAGAGCGCGCCACCCAGGGTGGCCACCATCGACTGCATCGGGCCGAGCTGGGCCCGGGCCTCCGGTGGGACCAGGTCGCCCATCGCGCCGACCATCCGGCTGGCCACCGGGTCGCACAGCTTGCGCCAGACGTCGAGCGTTTTGAAGATCCACTCGTTGCGGTTCCAGGACACCGTCGTGCGGATGCCCGAAGGCAGCGCGGAGGCCGGCTCCAGCCAGAGGTCGGCGATGCGCAGCGCCTCCTCGACCGCGTGACGCTCGTAGGGCGAGACCGCCGGGTCGCCCGCGGCGGCGAGCTGACTGGCCGCCACCTGGCGGGCCAGATCCCAGTTGACCGGCCCGCTGCCCGACGCGGAGAGCAGGTGCTGCAACTGCGACATGAACTGCTGCATCTGCGCGGGGTCGTTGGGGTCGGGCGGCTGCCCACCCGGAAGCGCGAAACCGAACGGAATATCAGGCACGACGTCTACGGTACGCGCGCCACCACCCGGGCCGCCGCCACCGCGGTTGCGCTGAGGGCGAAGTCGTGCGTCGTGCCGGCCGGGAGGCGCGATCGGGATCGGTACGCTCTGCCGCATGAGACGTCGCGGCCTGACCGTCCTGCTCGGTGCTCTGCTCACCGCGCTGCTCAGCATCGGGGTGCTCGGCGCGCCCGTCCCGTACGTGGTGCTCGGCCCCGGCCCGACCGTCGACACGCTGGGCCAGGAGGACGGTAAGGAGGTCATCCAGGTCACCGGCCGGGAAACCTCCACCTCCGCGGGCCAACTGCGGCTGACGACGGTGGGGGTCCAGCCCGGCGTCAAGCTCCGCTCGGCCATCCAGGGCTGGCTCTCCGACGAGCAGGCGGTGGTGCCACGCGAACTGGTCTACCCGCCGGGGGAGAGTCAGGAGGAGGTGGAGCAGCGCAACGCCGAGGACTTCCAGGTCTCGCAGACCAGCGCGGAGACCGCCGCGCTGCGGGAACTCGGATACGAGGTGCAGGTCGTGGTCAAGACGGTGGCCACCGACGGACCGGCCGCCACCGTGCTCCGCCCGGGTGACGTGGTGACATCGGTCGACGGTGAACCGGTGCCGTTCGCCTCCCGGCTCACCGAACTGATCAGGGCCAAGCCGGCCGGCACGGCCCTGCGGATCGGGTACACCCGCGACGGCGCCGCGCGGACCGACACCATCACCAGCCAGGAACAGGACGGCCGGCCCCGGATCGGGATCGAGATCGAGCAGCAGCAGCCGCACCCGTTCACCCTCTCCTTCGATCTGAAGGACATCGGTGGACCCAGCGCCGGCCTGATGTTCGCCCTGGGCATCATCGACAAGTTGACCCCTGATGATCTGACCGGCGGCCGGATCATCGCCGGTACCGGCACCATCGACGACGCCGGGCAGGTCGGCCCGATCGGCGGGATCCCCCAGAAGTTGGTAGGAGCGAAGCAGGCAAACGCGACAGCGTTCCTGGTGCCCGCGGCCAACTGCGCCGAGGCGGTCCGTAACCGGCAGCCGGACCTGCCGTTGGTGAAGGTGGGCTCGCTCGACGAGGCGTTGGACGCGCTGGAGACGCTGCGTTCCGGTGGCGAGCCGGCGTACTGCTGAGTCGCGCGGTATGACCTTGCGCTCACGCTTTCAGGAACACCCCGTACTCTGGGTGCCTGGTCGGAGCCGATCATAACGAGCGTGCGGAGCCAACAGTGGTCATGCGTAGCAGCAGCCCCCTGCCGAGGATGAGCCGACGCGGACGCGTCACGATCGGGGTCCTGATCGGGGTGTTCGTTCTGTTCACCCTGCTCGGCTGGGGGGTGCAGGCCTGGACCGACTGGCTCTGGTTCTCCGAGGTCGACTACACCGAGGTCTTCCGGGGAGTGCTTGTCACCCGGCTGCTGCTCTTCCTGGCCGCGGGCCTGGCGATGGCGGCGATCGTCGGCGGCAACCTCTGGCTCGCGCAACGGCTGCGCCCACGGATGCGACCGCACTCACCGGAACAGGCCACCCTGGAGCGGTACCGGATGCTGCTCGGCCCCCGACTGGGGCTGTGGATCACGGTGGCCGCCGCCATCGTCGGCCTCTTCGCCGGTCTGTCGGCGCAGAGCCGCTGGAACCAGTGGCTGCTCTTCCTGCACGGCGGCAACTTCGGCGTCGACGACCCGGAGTTCGGCGTCGACATCGGCTTCTACGTTTTCCAGCTGCCGTTCTGGCGGTTCCTGCTGGGGCTCGGCTTCACCGCTGTGGTCCTGGCGCTCATCGGCGCGCTGGCCGTGCACTACCTCTTCGGCGGGGTGCGCCTGCAGGGCGTCGGTGACCGGATGAGCAACGCCGCCCGGGCCCACCTGAGCACGCTTGTCGCGGTCTTCGTCCTGCTCAAGGCCGTCGCGTACGTGCTGGACCGGCGGGCGATGCTGCTGGAGTACAACGACGGCGTGGGCGTCTACGGCGCCGGCTACGCCGACATCAACGCGCTGCTGCCGGCCAAGGAGATCCTCGCCTACATCTCCGTGGTGGTGGCGATCGCGATCATCGTGTTCTCCAACGCCTGGATGCGCAACCTGGTCTGGCCGGGCATCTCGTTGGCCCTGCTCGGCGTCTCGGCGGTGGCGATCGGCGGCATCTACCCGTGGGCGGTGCAGACCTTCGAGGTCAAGCCCAGCGCCCGGGACAAGGAGGCGCCGTACATCCAGCGCAGCATCGACGCGACCCGCGCGTCCTTCGGGCTGGACATCGCGCAGAGCTCGGCGTACGCCGCGAGCAATCTGAACCCGCCGGAGAGTCTGGCCACCGACACCTCGGTGGTACCGAACGTCCGACTGCTCGACCCGCAGTTGGTGAGCGAGACCTACACCCAGCTCCAGCAGGTCCGAGGCTTCTACGACTTCGGCCCGAAGCTCGACATCGACAGGTACACGATCGACGACGCCACCCAGGACTACGTGGTCGGCGTACGCGAGATCAACTACGGTGAGCTGACCGCCCAGCAGAGCAACTGGATCAACAGGCACACCGTCTACACCCACGGCTACGGCGTGGTGGCCGCACCCGCGAACCGGGTGGTCTGCGGTGGCCAGCCCTTCTTCGTCTCCGGATCGCTCGGCGAGCGGACGCAGGAGTCGTGCGCGTCGGCCACCGACCTGATCCCGGCGAGCCAGCCCCGGATCTACTACGGCGAGCGGATGGCCGCCGGTGACTACGCGATCGTCGGCAAGCCGAGCGAGGACGCCAACCCGGCAGAGTTCGACCGTCCGGCCGGTGAGAGTGGCGAAGGCGGTGAGGGGTCCGAGTCGTACTACACCTACACCGGTTCCGGTGGTGTCGACGTCGGCTCGTTCACCCGTCGCCTGCTCTACGCGATCAAAGAGCAGGAGGCGAACTTCCTGCTCTCCGAGGCGGTCAACGACAACTCCAAGCTGCTCTACGTGCGTAACCCCCGGGACCGGGTGGAGAAGGTCGCGCCGTTCCTCACCCTGGATGGTGACCCCTACCCGGCCCTGGTGGACGGTCGGGTGCAGTGGATCGTGGACGGCTACACCACAGCCGCGACCTACCCGTACGCGGAGCGGGTCAACCTCCAGCAGGAGACCACCGACGAGCTGACCGGCCGGGGCACCATCCAGCTGGCCCGGGAGAACGTCAACTACATCCGCAACTCGGTGAAGGCGACTGTCGACGCGTACGACGGCACTGTCGTGCTCTACGAGTTCGACGACAACGACCCGGTGCTCAAGGCGTGGAACAAGGCGTTCGGCGGTGACCTGATCAAGCCGCGCGCCGAGATCCCACCGGCACTCGCCGACCACTTCCGGTACCCGGCCGACCTGTTCAAGGTGCAGCGCAACCTGCTCACCCGGTTCCACGTCACGAACCCCGGCGACTTTTACTCCGGCCAGGACTTCTGGCAGGTGCCGAACGTGCCGGACGCGCCGGACAGCGGGCAGAAGCAGCCGCCGTACTACCTCTACACCCAGTTCCCGGGCCAGGACGCGCCGCGTTTCCAGCTCACCAGCGCGGTCACTCCGAACGGCCGGCAGAACCTGGCCGCCCTGATCTCCGGTTCGTACCAGGACGGCAAGCCGACGTTGCAGGTGCTGGAGCTGCCGGACCAGACGGCGATCTCCGGGCCGGTGCAGGTGCACCAGCGGATGACGAACACGAACGCCAACATCCGGCAGCAGCTGAACCTGCTCTCCTCCAACCAGGCCCAGGTGCAGTACGGCAACCTGCTCTCGCTGCCCTTCGCCAACGGGATGCTGTACGTCGAGCCGGTCTACGTCAAGAGCAACCAGCAGGACGCGTACCCGCTGCTGCAGAAGGTGCTGATGTCGTACGGCGACGGAGGTTCCTACGTCGTGCTGGCCGACAACGTGGCCGACGGCATCAAGCAGCTCGTCGAGCAGGGCAAGCAGGCGGCGGCAGGTAACCCGCCGCCGCCGGCCGGGGGCACCGAGGAGCCGCCCGAGGGCGAGGAGCCTCCGGCGTCGCCGTCGGCCACCCCGACGCCCGGCGACGCCCCGCCGCTCACCGGCGAGCTCGGCGCGGCCGCCGAGCGGGTGCGGGCGGCGATCACCGAGGTGCGTGCCGCGCAGGCGTCCGGCGACTTCGAACGCTACGGCCGGGCGCTGGCCGCGCTGGACGAGGCGCTCACCGCGTTCCAGCAGGCGCAGCAGGCGGCGGGCACCAACGGCACGCCGAGCCCGCCGGCTCCCTCCGGCAGTCCGTCACCCACCGGCTGACCAACTGCGAACGGTGCGGCCCACGGTCCGGCGATCCTCGCCGCCGTGGGTCGCACCGTTTCCGGCCGTCCTCGAAATGCCGCGCTGACCCGGGTGCGGCCTGACCGACGCGGTGCGGAACCGCGCGGTTCCGGCTGTCGTTTTGCGGGGGCCGGGGGTCGTACGCTACGGTGGATCTACCGACGCGGGGTGGAGCAGCTCGGTAGCTCGCTGGGCTCATAACCCAGAGGTCGCAGGTTCAAATCCTGTCCCCGCTACCACGCGAAAGAGGTCCCGGATTCGTCCGGGGCCTTTTTCGGTTCCGCACCTCGGTGACGCCGGTGACGGACGGGGCCGGTGACGAGTGGCGTGACGGATGGGGTAGGCTGGTCCTACCGACGCGGGGTGGAGCAGCTCGGTAGCTCGCTGGGCTCATAACCCAGAGGTCGCAGGTTCAAATCCTGTCCCCGCTACCACGCGAAAGAGGTCCCGGATTCGTCCGGGGCCTCTTTTTCTTTGCCCCGGGCGGCACCTGTCGACACGAGCGTCGTTCGGCCCGCCGAGGTTGCGCGGCTCAGCGAGGATGAGCCCATGTCTTCCTTCGGTAGGTGGTGGGGGCGGCTCGGCACGCTCCTGGGTACGGTCGTGCTGACGGTGTTCGTCCCGGTCGCGGCATGGGCCTCGACCGGCACCGGGGAACTGGTGGTGGAGGCGGCGCGACGGCGCGGGCGTGGCTCCGGCTTCTTCGGTTTCCTGAGCCTGCTCTGCTGTCTGGTGGTGGTGGCCGTGATCGTCCTGCTGGTGATCCGGATGACTCGCCGCCGGCGCTGACCAGGCGGACCGAGGGGACGTTCGTGCCCTGGCGGTCGCGCCGTGGACCGCCAGCGGTGGTACGTCAGGCGCGTGGTCTACTTGTCCGCGTGGAACTTCTGCACTCGGGCAAGGTGAGGGACGTCTACGCCGAGGGCGATGACCTGATCCTGGTCGCCTCCGACCGCGTCTCCGTCTACGACGTGGTGCTGCCGACCCCGATCCCGGACAAGGGCAAGCTGCTCACCGCGTTGTCGCTGTGGTGGTTCGAGCAGTTGGCCGACCTGGTCCCGAACCACGTCATCTCGGCCACCGACGTGCCGCCGGAGTTCGCCGGCCGGGCGATCCGGTGCCGTCGGCTCGAGATGGTCCCGGTCGAGTGCGTCGCCCGTGGCTTCCTCGCCGGCGGCGGCCTGAAGGAGTACGAGAGCACCGGGAAGGTCTCCGGTGTCGAACTGCCGCGCGGACTGGTCGAGGCCTCCATCCTGCCCGAGCCGATCTTCACCCCGTCCACCAAGGCGCCGGCCGGCGAGCACGACGAGCCGATGACCTTCGCCGAGGTGGTCGACAAGGTCGGCGCCCAGACCGCCGAGCGGCTGCGGCTGCTCACGATCGACGTGTACTGCCGGGGTGCCGAGCTGGCGGCCGACCGGGGCATCCTGGTCGCCGACACCAAGATCGAGCTTGGCTGGGCGTCGGACGGCACCCTGGTCCTCGGCGACGAGCTGCTCACCCCCGACTCGTCCCGGTTCTGGCCGGCGGAGTCCTACCAGCCCGGGCGCGCCCAGTTCTCCTACGACAAGCAGTACGTACGGGACTGGGCGGCGACCAGCGGCTGGGACAAGCGGCACCCGGCCCCGGAGGTGCCCGCCGAGGTGGTCGACGCCACCCGGGCGCGTTACGTGGACGTCTACGAGAAGCTGACCGGCACCCGCTGGTAGGGACCCGGGCGGCGGCGGACCGCCGCTATTCGCGGCTGCGGTGGCGTCCGACGTGCTGCTCGGCGGGGGTGGTCGCGGTGATGATGCGCACCGTGGTGCCGGCGGGTCCGGTATCCACGTCCATCGCGTCGGTCAGCTCGCGGGCCAGCCAGAGCCCCCAGCCACCGGCCGTCTCAGGCGCGGGCCGGCTGCGGTTGTCGAGGTCCTGTGTGCTGATGCCCTGACCGTGATCGGCGACCTCGCACAGCACCAGGCCGGGCTCCTCCCACAGCCGTAGCCAGCCCTGCCCGCCGCCGTGCCGCACCGCGTTGGTGATCAGCTCGTTGACCGCCAGCACGAAGTCGTCAAGCCGCTCGTCGCGCAGCCCGGCAGTGCGCGCGCAGGCGGCGACCGAGTGTCGGAGTTCGGTCACCTGGGCCTGGTCGAAGGCGTCGGCGATCAGGAGGGCGTGTTCGATGGGCACCACCGTACGCGGTGGGGGAGATCCTGCGTTCGTCATGGCCCCGTCCCGACAGAGATCGCAGAGGTTTACGCGGCTTTTACCACCGTACGTCAGGGTTGGTCGAGGTGCTCGGCCGCAGGGGGCTCCGACGGCCTGTGGCATCGTGGCGCACGTGCCCACTGCCGGTGGTTTCGAGGTCCCGCTCTGGCGGGCCGTCGCGGTCTTCCGGGTGGCTTCCCTGGCGTACGTCTGTGTGGTGTTGATCCGGGACGCGGACCGGTACGCCCACCCCCTCGCCGCTGGAGCACTGGTGCTGGTCATGGCGGCCTGGACCGGCGTCACCGCGATCGGGTACGCGGACCCGGCGCGGCGCGGCTGGCCACTGCTCCTGGCCGACCTGGCGGTTGTCGTGGCGATCCTGCTGGCCACCCCGTGGGTGATGGGCCGGCCGGCGCTCGACGCGGGACTACCCACCCTTCCGGTGGCCTGGCTGAGCGGACCGGTGCTGGCGTGGGCCGTCTCCGGCGGGCGGCGGCGTGGCGTGGTCGCGGCACTCGTGCTCGGCGCGACCGATCTCGCGACCCGGGGCATGGTCACCCCTGGCGCGTTCAACGGAGCGATCCTGATGCTGCTCGCCGGCGTGGTGGTCGGGCACGTCGCCCGGCTTTCGGTGACCGCCGGGGAGCGGCTGCACCGGGCGGTGGAGTTGGAGGCCGCCACCAGGGAGCGGGAACGGCTGGCTCGCGACATCCACGACTCGGTGCTCCAGGTGCTCGCCCTGGTGCAGCGGCGTGGCGCGCACCTCGACGGCGAGGCAGGCGAGCTGGCCCGGTTGGCCGGCGAGCAGGAGGTGGCGCTGCGTTCGCTGATCTCCGCTGCCGGGCCGGTCCCGGCCGGTGCCGCCGACGCGCCTGTCGACCTGCGTACCCTGCTCGGCCGGCACGCCTCGGCCACCGTGTCGCTGTCCGCACCGGCGGGCCCGGTGCCGTTGCCTCCGCCGGTGGCGCGTGAGCTGGCGGCGGCCGTCGGGGCGGCGCTGGACAACGCGGCCCGGCACGGTGGCGGTCGGGCGTGGGTGCTGGTCGAGGACGAGGGCGCGGTGGTCACCGTGTCGATCCGGGACGAGGGTCCGGGCTTTCCGCCCGACCGCCTGGCCGAGGCCGTGGCCCAGGGACGGCTGGGCGTCGCCCAGGCCATCCGGGGCCGGTTGGCCGACCTCGGTGGCACGGCCCGGATCAACTCGACACCGGGTGCCGGCACCGAGGTGGAACTCACCGTGCCGAGGAGGGAACCATGAGCGGCTTACGTGTGATGGTCGTCGACGACCACCCGATGTGGCGGGAAGGAGTGGCCCGCGACCTTACCGAGGCCGGCCACCAGGTGGTGGCCAGTTGTGGGGAGGGACGTCAGGCGGTCCGGGTGGTCGCCGCGGCCCGTCCCGACGTGGTGGTGCTCGACCTGCAACTGCCGGACATCTCCGGTGTGGAGGTGATCCAGGGACTGCGGGCGGCGCACCCCGACGTCCGGGTGCTCATGCTCTCGGCCAGCGGCGAGCAGCAGGGAGTGCTGGACGCGGTGAAGGCCGGCGCCACCGGCTATCTGCTCAAATCCGCCGGGCTGGCGGAGTTCCTGGAGGCGGTACGGCGTACCGCGGCGGGCGAGCCGGTCTTCACGCCGGGGCTGGCCGGACTGGTCCTCGGCGAGTACCGCCGACTGGCCACCGTCACCAGTCACGCGGCGGCTGACGCCGAGGACGCGGCACCCCGGCTCACCGACCGGGAGACCGAGGTGCTGCGTCTGGTCGCCAAGGGCATGTCGTACAAGCAGATCGCCGAGCGGCTCGGGCTGTCGCACCGTACGGTGCAGAACCACGTGCAGAACACGCTCGGCAAGCTTCAGCTGCACAACCGGGTCGAGCTGACCCGGTACGCGATCGAACGCGGCCTGGACGACTGAGCGGCGGTGCGGACCGGTGCTCGCTCGCCGCTCAGACCGAGTGCGGCGGCCGGGTCTCGTGCACGGCAAGTTCCTCGGCGCTGGCTCCGCCACCGGCGGCACCCGCGTCGTACGCGATCGAATCGGTCTCCTGGTCGGTGTGCGCCCCCTCGTCCGGTTCGACAAGCCGCCCGACCGTGGAGTCCACGCTGGTGCCGAGCTGGTCGTGGTCGTAGAGCGAGACCGGGGACTTCGGGTCGGAGGTGGGACCCGGGTCGATGACGTCGGCGTCGAGTTGCGCCTGCGCCGCCTGTTCCCGGCTGTCCGCCTCGGCCGCGATGTCCGGATCCACCGGCCCGGCCAGCGGATCGTCTACCGGCAGCTCGAACTGTTCCCGGCTCAGCTTGTAGTCCAACGACTCGCCGTCGAGCTGCTCCTCAGCAGTGGTGCCGAACTCGTCGACCGCCACCGGGGTCCGGTCACCGGGCAGCTGGGCCGGTGCCGGGCCGTCGGCCTCCCGTCCGGTGAGCACGTCGTCCCCGGCCGTCGAATCGTCGTCGGCGGTGTCGGGCAGGCCATCGGCCTCTGGATCGGACACGGGGGTCGGGTACTCGTCGTCGCGCATGACTGACCACTACCCGTTGCCCTCCCGCCGTAACCGGTCCCGCCGGGCGGATAGCCGGCCGGACGTCACCGGGTGCCGGCCCGAGCGCTCACCGGGTCAGTTTGCGGGCCAGCGCGGCGGCCGTGCCGACGGCGGTCCCGGCGGCGGCCAGCCCGAACACGGTGGAGATGCGGACCAGCTGGCGGCGTCGGCCGGCCCAGTCGCCCTCCGGCTGCGCCGTCGCGTCGGGGTGGAAGACGTTGCCCGTGGTGTCCGCCATCGGCGTCGGGCCGAACTGGGTGTACCGGCCGTACCACCCCAGAACGCGTTCGGCCAGCGCCGGGGCCAGCCGCCACTGCATGCCGATCAGGCGGGCGGCGCCACCGGCGTACGCCTCCCGGCGGGGTCGCCTCAGCAGCCGGACGATCGTCTCCGCGACCACCTCCGGCGGATAGACAGGTGGTGGCGGAACGACCTGCCGGCCACTGTGATTGGCGGCGTGCCGGAAGAACGGCGTGTCGATGGTGGCCGGGAGCACCGTGCAGATCGAGACGGACCCCCGACCGGTGGCGCGAAGTTCCTGGCGGATCGTGTCGGCCAGGCCCCGGACACCGTGCTTGGCCGCGTTGTACGGGGACTGGTAGGGCATCGCCACCTCGGCCAGCACCGAGGCGTTGTTGACCACGACGCCGCCGCCGGCCGCGCTCAGGTGTGGCAACGCGGCCCGGATCCCGTTCGCCGTGCCGAGCAGGTTGACGTCCAGCACCTGGCGGAACTCGGCCACCGGGATCTCGTCGAACAACCCGATGGTGCCCACTGCGGCGTTGTTGATCCAGGCGTCGATCCGGCCGAACTCCGCCACAGTTGTCGACGCGAGCCGTCGCATGGCCTCCGCGTCCGTCACGTCGGTGGGCACCACAAGGGTGCGGCCGCCCAGCTCACGGCAGTGTCGGGCCACCTCCCGCAGGGCCGGCTCGGTACGCGCGGCAAGCACCACTGTGCTGCCGCGCCGCGCCAGGGCGTACGCGGTCGCGGCACCGATGCCGCTGGACGCTCCGGTGATGACGATCGTGGCGTCGGCGAGTGCTCGGGCGAGGGGCATTCCTCATCGGTACCCCGTCATGTCCGGGTCATGCCGCCGGGCGTGCCCGCGATCTGCGAGGTTTCGGCTCGTCGGAGGCCGGTTAATGGGACGCTCTGACCGAAGACCACAGCCCTCATCCGCATGGAGGTGACCCATGCGCGTCGGCCTTGTCTGTGCCCACGCCGCTGCGCCGCCGTCCGGCGACGGAACCGTCGTCGGCACCTACCAGCACATCGCACGGGTCGCGGCCGAACTGGCCGGGCGAGGTCACGACGTGCGGGTGTACACCCGCCGGGACGACCCTGAGGTGACCGAGACCGACGTCGTGGACGGTTACCGGGTGGAGCGGGCCTCGGTGGGCCCGGTCGCGCCGATCCCCACCGCTGATCTGGTGCCCTACGTGCCCGAGTTCGGTGAGTGGCTGGCCGGCAGGTGGTCCCGCGACTGGACCCCCGAGGTGGTGCACGGCCACTACTGGATCGGCGGCCTGGCCGCCGCGCACGCCGTACGGGAGACCGACATCCCGATGGTGCAGACGTTCCACTCGATCGGCATGGAGCAACTGCGCCACCTCGGTGCCCAGTACGACGGTCCGGGCACCCGGATCCCGCTGGAGCGGGCGCTGACCCGAGCCGTGGACATCGCGGTTGCCCAGTGCAACGACGAGGTCGACGAGCTGACCCGGATGGGCCTGCAACGCACGTCTGTCGCGATGGTCCCCACCGGGGTCGACACGGAGCGCTTCCATCCCGACGGTGAGGCCGCCCCGCGTGAGCAGCGCCCCCGGATCCTCTCCGTGGGTGGGCTCGGGCGGGGTCACGGCCAGGAGGATCTGATCCGCGCGTTGCGCCTGGTCGGCGACGCGGAGCTGGTGATCGCCGGCGGGCCACCGACCGACCGGCTGGCCAACCACGCCGAGGCCCGTCGGCTGCGTGAGCTGGCCGACCGGGTCGGGGTCGGCGAGCAGGTGCACCTGGTCGGCGCGGTGCCGCACGAGCAGATGGCCACCTGGTACCGCTCGGCCGACGTGGTGGCCTGCACCCCGCACTACTCCTCGGCGGGCCGGGTGTCGCTGGAGGCGATGGCCTGCGGTGTCCCGGTGGTGGGCTACGCCATGGGTGGCATCGCCGACGCAGTGGTCGACGAGGTGACCGGCAAGCTGGTGCCGCCCGGCGACGTACGAACCCTCGGGATGACGCTGCGTCGACTCCTCACCGACAACGCCGGCCGGTTCGCGTACGGGCACGCCGCGGTCGATCGGGTGCGGTGCAGCTACACCTGGGAACGCACGGCCAGTGCTCTGGAGCGGCTCTACGAGCGGGTGGTGGGCCGACGCAAGCCGGTCGAGGCGGCCTGAGGCAGCGCGTCACCCACGCCGCTGCCCGCGCCCGCGACCTCGCAGCCCGCCGCCGTGGGCCGCGGGATGAGCGGCAGCGGGGCGTTGACCACCGCCCGGCTGGTCTCCTGGGCGACGGCGTGCTGATGCTGCGGCTCCGCGTACCGGGTGAGCCCGACGACGGCAGCGAGGGTGACCAGGAACCCGATCCCGGCGAGCCACTCCCGACCCGGCCAGATCTTGTCGTTGAGCAGCAGCAGCCCGACGATGGCGGCGGGCACCGCGCCGGCCGCGTCCATCGCGGCCACCGCTGCCGTTGTCGAACCGCGCTGCATCGCCAGCCCGAGCAGCAGTTGCCCGACCACGGAATGGGCGACGAGCAGGTAGAGCAGCGGGTGGCTGAGGAAGGCGTCCCAGCTCGACGCGGAGGCCAGCGGCCGGGCCGCCACCGCGGCGGCGGAGAAGGCCAGCCCGGCCAGCGATCCGAGCGCCACCGAGCCCGGCGCGCCGTGCAGCCGGACCGCGAAGAAGCCCAGCACCGCGATCACCGCCAGGGCCACCAGCAGGGCGATCATGCCCTCGGTGCCGAGGGCCTTCGACGGCGCCGGTCGGGCGGCGAGCACCAGCGCGGTGATTCCGGCGAACAGCAGCACCAGCAGCGCGACCTCGGCCGCCGGCAGCCGCCACTTCAGCAGGATCACGCCGAGCAGGGCGGTGACGCCGAGGCCGGCGGCCACGCTCGCCTGTACCAGGAACAGCGGCAGGTCCCGCCGGGACAGGAAGGCCAGGACGAATCCGGCGACCTGGCAGGCCAGCCCGACCAGGTAGGTGCGGTGCCCGGCCAGGCGCAGCAGCAGCCCGGGATCGAATGTGTGATGCACTGTGGTGCGGGCGGCGGCGACCGACTGCAACAGATTGGCGACGCCATACGCGACGATCATCGCCGCCAGGAAACACCAACCCGAGGTAGCCACCTGGCGAGGATAGAGGTTACCCGGCGTCAATGCTCGGCGGGCTACCGAGCCTTTCGAGGATGTCGGGATGCAACGCGCCGTTGCTGGCCAGCGTGCTGTTGTCGCCACCGGTCGGGGCCGGCTGACCGGCCAGATCGGTGATCGCGCCCCCTGCCTCGGTCACGATGGGTACCAGTGCGGCCACGTCCCAGAGGGACAACTCGGGCTCGATCATCACGTCCAGCGCACCCTCGGCCAACAGCATGTAACCGTAGAAGTCGCCGTAGGCGCGGCTGCGCCAGGTGTCCCGCATCAGTTGCAGCACGGCGTCGAGCCGGCCCGCCTTCTCCCAGCCGTCAAGCGAGGAGTAGCAGAGGCTGGCGTCGGCCAACCTGGTCACCCCGGAGACCCGGATGGGCGTACCGCGGGCCGCGTCCGGGCCCGCGTAGGCCCCGGTGCCCCGCGCCGCCCACCAGCGGCGCCCCAGGGCCGGTGCGGAGACCAGCCCGGCGACCGGGCGGCCCTCCTCCAGCAGGGCGATGAGCGTGGCCCAGATCGGCACGCCCCGGACGAAGTTCTTGGTGCCGTCGATCGGGTCCACCACCCACTGGCGGGTGCCGGCGGTGGGCGTCGCGCCGTACTCCTCGCCGAGCAGCCCGTCGTCGGGCCGGTGCTGGGCGAGCAGGGCGCGGATCTCGCGCTCCACGGCGGTGTCCGCGTCGGAGACCGGGGTCAGGTCGGGCTTCGACTCGACCCGCAGGTCCAGGGCGCGGAACCGGGCCGTCGACAGGGCGTCGGCGGCGTCGGCGAGCCGGTGGGCGAGGGTCAGGTCATCGGCGTACCCGGTCATGCCGGACACGGTAGCGACGCCGGCACCGGGACCACGCCGGGGGCCGGCGTCGGCGCGTCGGTGCTGGTGCCGACGTGAGGTGCCGCGTCGACGGGGTGGGCCCGCCGGATCACTCCGGGCGCCCGCGCGGGTCGGGCTCGGTGCGGGTGTCGGTCTCCCCGGCGCGGGAGGCCAGCAACCGGCGGTACGAGGCCAGCCGGCGGGGGTCGGCCCGCCCCGCCGCGACCCAGCCGTCGAGGGCGCAGTCGGCCTCGTCGGCGGTGTGCGGGCAGTTCGCCGGGCAGTCGGCGGTGGCCTCGACCAGGTCCGGAAAGCCGTGCAGCAGGCTCTCGGCCGAGACGTGGGCCAGCCCGAAGCTGCGTACGCCCGGGGTGTCCACGATCCAGCCCGGATCCTGCTCCGCGTCGGGTGACGCGGGCAGTCGCAACGCCACAGCGCTTGTCGAGGTGTGTCGTCCCCGGCCGATCGCGCTCACCGTGCCGACCGCCCGTTCGGCCTCCGGTACGAGGCGGTTGACAAGGGTCGACTTGCCCACCCCGGAATGCCCGACAAGCACCGACACCCGGCCGGCCAGCAGACTGCGTAGCGGGTCCAACGGCGAGTCCGGCCGCAGGAGCAGGTACGGCAGTTCCAGCTCGGTGTAGTAGTCGAGCACCGCCTCCGGCCCGGCCAGGTCGGCCTTGGTCAGGCAGAGCAGCGGTTCGATGTCCGCGTCGTACGCAGCCACCAGGCAGCGGTCGATGAACCCGGTGCGCGGCGGCGGGTCGGCCAGCGCGCTGACGATCACAAGCTGGTCGGCGTTGGCGACCACCACCCGTTCCAGCCGCCCCTCGGCGGTGCTGGCGTCGTCCTCGGCGGTGCGCCGCAGCACGGACCTGCGTGGTTCGATCCGGACGATGCGGGCCAGCGCCCCGGACGAACCGGAGGTGTCGCCGACCAGCCCGACCCGGTCACCGACCACCACCGACTTACGGCCCAGCTCGCGGGCGCGCATCGCGGTGACTGTGGGGTCGTCCGGCCCGGCACCGGGCAGCACGCAGGTGTACCTCCCGCGATCCACAGCGATGACGAAACCGTCCCTGGCGTCGGCGTGCCGTGGCCGGGTCCGGGTACGCGGGCGTGAGGATCTGCCGGGTCGGACCCGGACGTCGTCCTCGTCGTACTCCCGCCGTCTGGTCGCCAGGACCGCCCCTTCGTCCGCTCAGTTCTTGTCGGTCACCAGTGCCGACCATAGCGCCGGAAACTCGGGCATGGTCTTCGCGGTGCACGACACGTCGTCCAACTCGACGCCCGGCACCACCAGCCCGGCAACCGCCGCCGCGTGCGCCATCCGGTGATCGTGGTAGGTGCGGAACACGCCACCGTGCAGTGGTCGGGGCCGGATCTCCAGGCCGTCGGTCGACTCGGTGATGTCCGCGCCCAGCCCGGTGAACTCCCGGTTCAGCGCGGCCAGCCGGTCCGTCTCGTGGCCCCGGATGTGGCCGACGCCGGTGAACACCGAGGGCGAGTCGGCGAGCAGGGCCAGCGCGGTCAACGCCGGGGTCAGCTCGCTGACGTCGGACAGGTCGGCGTGCAGTCCCTTCACCGGGCCGGTGCCGCGCACCGTCAGCCCCTCGGTGGTGAGGGTGACCGCCGCACCCATCTGCTGCAACAGCGAGCGCAGTCGCTCCACCGGCTGGGCACTGCCCCGTGCCGGCCAGCCGCGCAGGGTCACCTCGCCGCCGGTGACCAGGGCGGCGGCGAAGAACGGCACCGCGCCGGAGAGGTCCGGCTCGATCTCCCACCCGCGCCCGGTGAGCGGCCCCGGCTCGACCGCCCAGACGTCGGGGGTGCTGTCGTCGACCGCGGCACCGGCGGCGCGCAGCATCTGCACGGTCATCCGCAGGTGCGGCGCGGAGGGCACCGGCGGGCCGACGTGCCGGACCACCAGCCCCCGGTCGAAGCGGGGGGCGGCGAGCAGCAGACCGGAGACCAGTTGACTGGAGGCCGAGGCATCGATCACGACCTCGCCGCCGGTCACCCGGCCGGCGCCCAGCACGACGAGCGGCAGGCTGCCCGAGGCGGGGGTGTCGACGCGTACGCCGAGCGAGCGCAGCGCCTCGATGAGCGGGCTGAGGGGACGGGTGCGGGCGGCCGGGTCACCGTCGAGGGTGACCTGCCCGTCGGCCAGCCCCGCGACCGGGGGTACGAAGCGCATGATCGTGCCGGCCAGCCCCACGTCGACCTGGGCCGGGCCGAACAGGCGGTGCGGTCGGACCAACCAGCGGTCGTCGTCGGCGATCGAGACGTGGGCGCCCATCGCCCGCAGCGCGGCGGCCATCAGCTCGGTGTCCCGGGCCCGCAGCGGCCGGGACAGGGTTGACGGCCCGGCCGCCAGCGCGCTGAGCACCAGGGCCCGGTTGGTCATCGACTTGGAACCGGGCAGCCGCAGCGACGCCGACACCGGATCGCTGGCCGTAGGTGCGGTCCACGGCTGTAGCGGCCGGGTCGCTGGCACATTCCCCACAGCTACATTCTGCCGTGCCGTCAGCCCCGCGTTGCCACGGCCATCGTCCGCTCCCGGGGAACGGGACAGCCGCCCGGCGGGCGGCGCGCTAGCGTGAACGGCATGTGCGGGAGGTACGCCACGACCCGGAGCGCCGGTGACCTGAGCGGCCTGTTCGAGGCCGTCGACGAGACCGGGGACGGGCTGGTCGCCGATCACAACGTGGCGCCTACCGATCCCGTGCCTGTCGTCCGGGTGAGGGCCGAGGGTCACCGGGCGCTCTCGCGGGGCCGATGGGGTCTGGTGCCGCAGTGGTCCCGGTCGCCCGCCGGAGCGGCCCGCATGATCAACGCCCGCGCCGAGACGGTCGCCACCAGCCGGGCGTACGCGCCGTCCTTCGCCCGCCGACGGTGCCTGGTTCCCGCCGACGGCTGGTACGAGTGGGTGCGGCTGGCCGACGGTTCGAAGCAGCCGTACTACATGACCCCGCGCGACGGCTCGGTGCTCGCCTTCGCTGGCATCTGGTCGCGCTGGGACGGCCCGGACACGACGCTGCTGACCTTCAGCGTGCTGACCACCGCGGCCCTCGGCGAACTGGCCGAGGTGCATGACCGGATGCCCCTGCTGCTGACCCCCGGGCGCTGGGCGGCCTGGCTGGGTGGCGGCGGCGACGCGGCCGAGCTGCTGGTGCCGCCGCCGACGGACTGGCTTGCCCGGTTGGAGATACGGCCGGTGGGCAAGGCAGTTGGCGATGTGCGAAACGACGGTCCGGAGCTGACCGCCCGGGTGCCGCTGAACCGTTCCACCGAGCCGTCGGAGATGACGCTCTTCTGATCACGGCCGGCACATTGTCGGGAGTGATTTGCTGCGGTTGCGGGCGAAAGGTGACTCCAACGTTCTGCCAAGTTCCCGGCAGAGTCTTGTCTCGGCGTACGTAAGTGCGATAGAACACAGCGCCGGTGGTGGGTGTCGTTCACGTCGGGTGAACGATCTCCATCGATCTTGCTGGTCCCACGGGGGAGGTGGGTGGATGACACGGGCGCGTATGCCCCGTCCGCACGAGGTGGCCGCCGCGCGGCGTGATCCGCGACTGTTGCGGGCGTTGCGTGAGCGGCGACAGGACGAAGCCTGGCGCACCAGAGGCACCTGTCAGAGCGTCGACCCGGAAACGTTCTTTCCGGCGCCGAACGAGCCGGCGGATGCGGCGGTGGCACTGTGCCGCAGCTGCGATGTGCAGGGCTCCTGCCTGGCCTGGGCGTTGGAGGTCGGCGATTGTCACGGCGTCTGGGGCGGCACCACGCCACGGGAGCGGCGGGCGATGCTCGTGGCCTGGCGCAGCGAGGTGCAACCCGACCCGGATGCCGCAGGTGAGCCGGGTCCGCCGGTGCGTGACCGGCTGCTCACCCTGGTGCCGTTGAGCTGATCCGCGGGGTGCCGCCCAGGTCGGGGCGGGTTCAATGGGGCGGTGCCACACGACGACGTCATCGCCACTCCGCGCGGTCCCGCCCGGGTCGACACCGATCACCCGTCCGGCCCGCCCCGGGCCCTGCTGGTGCTGGGGCACGGGGCCGGCGGCGGTGTCGATGCCCCGGATCTGATCGGCCTGCGCGACGCGGCGGTGCCCGCCGGGCTGGTGGTGGCCCGGGTGACCCAGCCGTACCGGGTCGCCGGCCGGCGTGCGCCCGCCCCGGCCGGGCACCTCGACGAGGCGTGGTCGACCGTCCTCGCCGTGCTGCGGCGACGGCATCCGGGCGTACCGCTGGTGGTGGGTGGTCGCTCCAGTGGCGCTCGGGTGGCCTGCCGGACGGCGACCGCGGTGGCCGCCGCCGGGGTGGTGGCGCTCGCCTTCCCGCTGCATCCGCCCGGGCGACCGGAGCGGAGCCGGGCCGGCGAGCTGATGACCGGCCTGCCGACCCTGGTGGTGAACGGGGACCGGGACCCGTTCGGTGTGCCCGAGCGGGGGCCGCTGGTACGGGTGCTGGTCCGGCCGGGGGAGCGGCACGACCTCCGGGGCGACCCCGCCGGTACGGCCGCGCTGGCGGTGGGCTGGCTGCGCGAGCACGGCTGGGCGACCTGACGGCACGCTGGCTGCCCGCGCGCCGCAGTGCCTCCCGGTGCCGTGTCCGCCGGCCGCGCCGCTTCGTTGCACCCGATGGTGTCCCAGTGCCCGGTCGGGCGGCGACACCGGGCTCCCAGGCCCTTCCTGGTCCCAGCCACGGTCGCACCGCCGGGGCGGGGACCAGGAACGCCCGGGCCGAGCCGGAATGTCCCGACCCGCGGCGCGCGTTGAACACCTCGGACAACCACTGTGCGAGGGGGTGACCGGTGCCGACCGAGATCCGGAACCGGGAACGCGACGAGCGGGAGGCACGGCAGCTCAGGCAGCTGCTGGCCGGCCCGAACTGGCCGGCGGCGGTGCCGCCGGCCGAGGTGGCGACGGGCACACCCGTCGGAACCGAATCTTCCGGAAGGTCGGTGCGCGTATCCTCGGCGGGGAAGCATCCAACCCGAGGGGATGTGCGGTTGACCACGGAGAAGACGGACGAGCGCAGGGCCCGGTTCGAGCGGGACGCAATGCCATTCGTCGATCAGCTGTACGCGGCCGGCCTGCGGATGACGCGTAACCCGGCGGATGCCGAGGACCTGGTCCAGGAGACCTACCTGAAGGCGTACGCCGCCTTCCACCAGTTCGAGCAGGGCACGAACCTGAAGGCCTGGCTCTACCGGATCCTGACCAACACCTACATCAACTCGTACCGCAAGCGGCAGCGCCAACCGGTCCAGGCGCCCACCGACGAGATCACCGACTGGCAGCTGGCCGAGGCGGAGTCGCACACGTCGAGCGGGCTGCGGTCCGCCGAGACCGAGGCGCTCGACCGGCTGCCGGACAGCGACGTCAAGGAGGCCCTCCAGCAGTTGCCGGAGGAGTTCCGGCTGGCCGTCTACCTGACCGATGTCGAGGGCTTCTCCTACAAGGAGGTGGCCGACATCATGGGCACGCCGATCGGCACGGTGATGTCGCGGTTGCACCGCGGGCGTCGTAATCTGCGCAAGCTGCTTGAGGGGTACGCCGCGGAGCGGGGTTTCTCCGCGGCCCAGCCGGCCCGGAGCTCGACCGCCGCGACCGGCCGGGAGGTGTGACGTGAGCTGTGGAGATCCGCACGAGACGGACTGCCGTGAGGTGCTCGCCGAGGTCTACCTGTACCTCGACCTGGAGTGCGCGCAGGAGCGGCGGACGCTGATCCGTCACCATCTCGACGAGTGCGGCCCCTGCCTGCGCGAGTACGGCATCGAGCAGGAGGTCAGGGCGCTCGTGGCGCGTTGCTGCGGCAACGAGTCCGCGCCTGACGAGCTGCGCGAGCGGCTACGGGTACGGCTCAGCGAGCTCGTCGTGTTCGAGAGCAGCGAGTCGCGCGAACTGGCCGACTGACCTGCACAGGTGCCCGGGTCGGAAGTGACCCGGGCACCTGTGGTCCGTCGTCCGATCGCGGCGGGCAGCCGCCCGCCGGCTCAGGAGTTGGGGCGCTTGCCGTGGTTCGCGGCGCTCTTCTTACGGGCCTTCTTCTTACGGGCCTTCTTCGCCATGGTGACCTCCTCGTGATGGCCGGATCGGCTGCGCGCGACCCCGCCGCCGGGGCGCTGTCGCCCTCGCCGGCGTCCGGGTCTGACCCGTTGATGCTAGTGCCGGCGGTCCCGGTGGGCCGCTCCCGGGGCCGCTCCACGCCCGCCGCCCGCCTGCGCATGATTGGATACGTCGCAGGAGCCGCGAGGGAAGGGGCCGAAAGATGGCCGAGGAGATCCGCGCCGAGATGGTGGCGAACGTCTGGAAGGTCGTCGCGTCGGCCGGGGACACCGTGTCCGAGGGGGACACCCTGGTGATCCTGGAGTCGATGAAGATGGAGATCCCGGTGATCGCCGAGTCCGACGGCGTCGTGCAGCAGCTCGCGGTGAACGAGGGCGACGTGGTGCAGGACGGTGACCTGATCGCGGTGATCGGTTGAGTGACCTGCTGATCCGCCCGGCCGAGCCGGCCGACTTCGCTGTGCTCGCCCGGCTCACCGTCGCGGCGTACGAGGCGGACGGCCAGCTCAAGGGCGAGACCGGCTACGCCGACGTGCTGGCCGACGTCGCCGCTCGGGCGGAGCACGGTGAGGTGCTGGTGGCCGTGGACCGGGCGACCGGGCAGTTGCTCGGCTCGGTCACCTTCGTGCTGCCCGGCACCCGGTACGCCGAGATGTGCGCCCCGGGAGAGGCGGAGTTCCGGATGCTGGCGGTGGACCCGGCCGCGCAGGGCCGGGGCGCCGGTGCCGCGCTCGTCGAGGCGTGTGTCGCACGCGCGATCGAGCTGGGCTGCGCCGCCGTGTCCATCTGCGTACGCGAGGGTCACGCCGAGCCGGCCCACCGGCTCTACCGCGGGCGCGGCTTCGTCCGCCAGCCTGAGCGGGACTGGAGCCCGCTGCCCGGAGTGGACCTGCTCGCTCTCCGCCTGCCGCTGCGCTAGCTGTTCCGTCCGGACAGGTCAGGGACGCGGGTGGGCGGTTCGGCGATCGCCGCGAGCAACTCGTCGGCGACCTCCAGAGCCACCTGCTTGCGCTCGGCGTCGGTGATGTCCGGGGTGCGTACGGCGAACCAGCTGCTGTGCACGGCGAACAGGGCCAGCACGGCCCGGAGCTGGGCACCGGGGGAGTCGTCACCCTGGCAGAGCGCGGTGGCCAGCCGGAACATCCGATCGCGCAGTTCCCGGCCGGCGGAGAGGCTCTTCAACGCTGTCTGGTTCTGCTCGAAGAACCGCATCACCGAGGGCTGCTCGCCACTGAACATGGCGTCGGCGTACCGCTCGATGACGGCTCGGCGGGTGGCCAGCGTGGCCGGCTGGCTCTCGGCCCAGGTGATCAGGGTGTCCATCCGCTCCAGCCGGTCCTCCACCACGCTGGTGACGATCTCGTCCTTGCTCTTGAAGTGGTAGTAGAGCGCGGCCTTCGTCACCCCGAGCCGTTCGGCCACCTCGCGCAGTGAGGTCGCCTCGTAGCCCTGCTCGGTGAAGAGCTCAAGCGCCACGGCCTTGATCCGCTCCCGCGTGCCGCCTGTGCTCTGGCTCACCCGTACCTGCCAATCCGGTTGACCGTCGTTACCTGTCCAACTTACCGTCCGGCTAGTAAGGTGACTAGCCGGGCGGCAAGTAAGTGCGCCGCATCTCGGGGGGAGCTTACCGATGGTCCAGCAGAACCAGGCTGCCGTGCGACCGAATGTCCGGGTCGTACTCTTCGGTCTGATGATCGCCATGATGCTGGCGATGCTCGACAACATGATCGTCAGTACCGCCCTGCCGCGCATCGTGGGGGAGTTCGGCGGGCTCAACCACTTCACCTGGGTGGTGACCGCGTACGTGCTGGGCACCACCGTCTCCACCCCGATCTGGGGCAAGCTCGGCGACCTCTACGGGCGTAAGGCGGTCTTCCTCACCGCTGTCGTGATCTTCCTGGTCGGCTCCGCGCTCTGCGGCATGGCCGGGTCGGGATTCCTCGGCGGTCCCGACGACGGCATGGTGCAGTTGATCGCTTTCCGGGCCGTCCAGGGTCTGGGTGCCGGTGGCCTGATGGTCGGCGTCATGGCGATCATCGGCGACCTCGTGCCGCCCCGTGAGCGTGGCCGCTACCAGGGCATGATCGCCGGGATCATGGCCATCGCGATGGTCGCCGGCCCGCTGGTCGGCGGTTTCATCACCGACCACCTCTCCTGGCGCTGGGCGTTCTACGTCAACCTGCCCCTGGGTGGGGTGGCGCTGGTGCTGCTGATCGCCACCATGCACCTGCCCCGGTACCGCACCGAGCACCGGATCGACTGGCTCGGCGCCGCACTGCTGTCGGTGGGCATCACCGGGATCGTGCTGATCACCACCTGGGGTGGCAACGAGTACGCCTGGGCCTCCCCGCAGATCCTCGGCCTCGCCATGCTGGCCGTCGTGGCGCTTGTGGCCTTCGGGTTCGTCGAGCGCCGGGTCCCCGAGCCGATCCTGCCGCTGCGGCTCTTCGCCAACCGGAACTTCGCCCTCATCTCGGTGATCGGCTTCCTGCTCGGCTTCGCGATGTTCGGCGCGATGAACTTCCTGCCGCTCTACCAGCAGACCGTGCAGGGCGCCTCGGCCACCGACTCCGGCCTGCTGCTGCTGCCGCTGATGTTCGGCATGCTGCTGGTCTCGCTCGTCGTCGGCCGGGCGATCACCCGGACCGGGCGGTACCGGATCTTCCCGATCGTCGGCGGCGTGGTGATGGCCGTCGGGCTCGCCCTGCTGAGCCTGCTGGACGTGGACACCAGCAAGGTCCAGTCGTCGCTCTACATGCTCGTGCTCGGCGCCGGTATGGGCTTCCTCATGCAGACCTCCATGCTTATCGCGCAGAACAGCGTCGCCCAGAAGGATCTGGGGGCGGCCAGCGGCGCGGCCACCTTCTTCCGCTCCATCGGCGGGTCGTTCGGCATCTCGCTGTTCGGCGCCATCTTCGCCAACCGGCTGGCCGGCTCGGCCGCCGGTGGCGCGTTCAGCGGTGGCGGCGAGGCCGGCGCGGCGATGAACATCGAACAGCTCAAGGAACTGCCGGCACAGGCCCGCGAGGTGGTGCTCGGTGGCCTCGCCGACGCGATCTCGCACGTTTTCCTCTGGGCGGTGCTCTTCGCCGTCGTGGTCCCGGCGCTCGCCTGGTTCATCCGGGAGATCCCGTTGCGCACCAGCAACGAACCCGAGCCCGACGCCAGCGGGCAGGAGCAGGCCGAGGCCGACCTGGCCCGGACACCTGCCGTCTGAGCCTGCCCGGTCCGCCCTCAGGGCATGCCGGGCGATCGTCTCCGCCACGGGGGCAGGAGACGACGCAGCAGGGCGCGCAGCGTGCCACGTCGCTGGCCGGCGGTCACGCCGGCCAGCGTGCGCGCCAGGGCGATGGTCGCCGGATCGAGATCCGGCGTGGCCAGCGCCAGGTGCGCCAGGGAGACGGCGTTCGGCACCGGATGTCGGCGGGCCGCCTCGGCCACCGTGGCCAGCCGCTCGGAGACCAGCGCGGCCACGTCGGGCCGGACGGCCGGGTCGACCCAGGCGGCGGTCACCAGGGCGAACAGGGCCGCCTCGGCGACCTCTGGCACCTCGCGCGACAACTCCACGAGCACCCGCCGCCGGGTCGACTCCGCCCACGGCTCGTCGGTCCGGTGGTGCAGCAGCCCGAGGCAGGTCCAGACCTGCACGCACCGCAACCACAGCGCCGGGTCCTGGCCGGCGAGCACCCGCCCCAGCGCGGTCTGCGGGGTCTCCGGTGGATGGGCCAGCAGGCCGAGCAGATCGGCCAGGTCGAGGGTGGCCAGGCCGACCGCCGCGTCGTACGCCGCAGGGGGGTGCGGCCAGGCCGGGTGGGCGAGTTCGCGCAGGCGGCGGGCGGCCTCCGCGGACGGCGGCGGCGGGGCAGGGAGGAGTGCCCCCCGCTCCGACCGGTCGAGGTGCCCGGTGCCAGGTGGTCCGGGGATCGCGCCGGCCGCCGGGGCCGGCGCGGCCGGCGTCAACTGACCCAGCCAGGGGCGTCCGCGGCAGCACTCGGCCAGGTCGCCGTGTTCGTGTGAGTCGTCCGGATGATCGCGGATGAAGTCCGCAAGCGCGACCAGGTGACGGACCGCGCCGTCCCGTTGGAACCGCAGGCGGTGTGCCGTGTGCACGGCGCAGTCGAAGGACGGGTTGCGGGCCAGGGCCCGCTCGATCCAGCTCAGCGCCTCCTCCAGCCGACCATTGTCGGCCAGGGTGCCGGCGATGTCGGCGTACACCGCCAGGTCGTCCGGGTCGTGCTCCACGGCCCGCCGCAAGGCGGCCAGCGCCTCCCGGGTCCGGCCGGCGCTGCGCAGCGCGTACCCGAGCCACACCTCGCCCATCTTCGACGGTGTCGCGCGTACTCCCCGGCCGGCCCAGTGGACCGCGAGCGGTACCTCGTCCACCCGCCGGGCCAGCGCGGACGCCGTACCCAGCAACAGCGCGTGCTCCGGGTGGACGGTGATCGCGTTGCGGGCGAGCGTGAGGTACGGCGACAGGGCCGCCCGGTTCGACGGTGGGACCGGATCCGGGATGGCGGCGCAGACCTGCATGAGCACCCGGGCGGCCTGCTCGGGGCCGAGGCGTTCGGCCAACTCGGGCGAGGTCACCCACGGCACTCCCGCCCAGTCCGCCCCGGGCGCGTGTGCGGTGGCGGCGACCAGCAGATCGAGTCCCTCGGCCGGGTGGCCGGCCGCGGCGAGCAGGTGCGCGCGGGCAACCACGGCACCGACGAACGTGTGGTGCTGCAACGGGAACAGGCCGATGCCGCCGTCGCCGCTGGCGGCGGCCAGCCGGGCGAGGGTCTCGTGCACCTCGGGCAGCGTCGGTGCCCGGGCCAGCGCCGCCGCGACGTGATCGGCGGCATGCGCCAGCTCGCCGGCGTCGAGGGCCCGTCGGGCCAGGGCCAGTTCCTCAGTCGCCGGCAGCGCCCGGTCGTCCGTTCCCTCGGCCACGTGGTCCTCTCGCTCGTCGGTACCGGTTGCGCGGTGAGGTCGGGTCAGCGTAGGTGACGAGGCCCAGTTTTGGTGATCCACTGCGCGATGCTGCTCGTTTTATTGCTCAGAATGGTCCAAAGGTGCAAGACTGAGCATCGTTCGCGCGGATATCGCGCAGGGGAGGAGTTTTCGTGACGCGCCCAGGCAGCGGCATGGCCGCCGACATCGACGAGCAGCCGGCCGGTTACGACCTGCTGCTCTCCACCGAGCACGCCGCGGATATCGCCCGGGTGGCCGGAATCGTCGCCGAGCGCCGCCCCCGACACGTGGTCTTCACCGCGCGGGGAACCTCGGACCATGCCGCGCTCTACGGCGCGTACCTCAGCGAGATCCGTCTCGGCCTGCCGGCCGGCCTGGCCTCGCCGAGCGCTGTCACCCTCTTCGGTGCCCGGCCGGACCTCTCCGACGCCCTGGTCGTCGGGGTCAGCCAGAGCGGCGGATCCCCCGACCTGACGGAGGTGCTCCGGGCCGCCCGCGACTCCGGTGCGCTCACCCTCGCCGTCACCAACGCCCCGGACTCCCCGCTGGCCACGACCGCGGAACTCGCCGTCGACATCGCCGCCGGGCACGAGCGGGCGGTGGCCGCCACCAAGACCTACACGGCCGAGCTGCTCGCCCTGCTGATGCTCGTGGAGGGGATCCGGGCCGGCGACGGCGTGCTGCCCGCCGAGGAGCGCCGGGCCCTGGCCGACCTGCCCGAGCTGGCCGCGCGCACCCTCAACGACCCGGTTCCGGCCCAGCTCGCGCCGCGTTACCGCTTCGCCGCCCAGATCGTCACCACCGGCCGGGGATACGCGTACCCGACCGCCCGGGAGGCGGCGCTGAAGCTGATGGAGACATCGTACCTGCCGGCGCTGGCGTTCTCCGGCGCCGACCTGCTGCACGGCCCGCTGGCGATGACCGATCCGGACGTACCGGTGCTGGCGGTGGTCGGCTCGGGGCCGGGCGGGCGGTCGATGGGCGAAGTCCTGCCCCGGCTCGGTGAGCGCCGCGCCGACGTGGTGGTGGTCGGCTCCGCCGAGGTCGACGGAGCCACCCGCCTCGCTGTGCCCGAGGTCGACGAGCGGTACGCCCCGCTGCTGGACATCCTGCCGTTGCAGCGGCTGGCGCTGGCGCTCGCGCTGACCCGCGGCGAGGATCCGGACGCGCCGCGTGGGTTGAAGAAGGTCACCGCGACGATGTGACGGTCGGCGTGGCACCCTGGTCGGCGTGTCAACGCTGCGCGATCTCGCCGAGGAGCACACCCGCCTGCGTCGGGTCGACATCGACCACCTGCACCGCATCGCCGGTGACTGGCAGTTGCTGTCCGACCTCTCCTTCGCCGACCTGCTGCTCTGGGTTCCGGTGGACGGTGAGGGCAGCTTCCTCTGCGTGGCCCAGGTCCGCCCGACCACCGCGCCCACCGCCTACCAGGACGACCAGGTGGGGCGGATCGTCGGCGGCCCGGAGGTGGCGCACCTGGAGGTCGCCTACCGGCAGGGACGCATCTGGCGGGAGGGTGACCCGGTCTGGTACGGCGACGTGCCCGCCCGACACGAGGCGATCCCGGTCCGGCTGCGCACGGCCGACGGCGAATCCGGCGAGGTGATCGCCGTGGTGGGCCGGGACACCAACCTGTCCACCGCGCGTACGCCCAGCCAGCTGGAGTTGAACTACCTGACCACCGCCGACGACCTGGCACAGATGATCGCCGACGGCACGTTCCCACCGCCCCGGCACCCGGGCGAGACCACGTCGGCGCCGCGGGTCGGTGACGGGCTGGTACGGCTGGACGCGGGTGGCAAGGTCACCTACGCCAGCCCCAACGCGCAGTCGGCGTACCGCCGTCTGGGGCACGCCTCGCTCCTGGTCGGCGAGGATCTCGCGGCGCTGCACCGGCGGCTGGCCGGCGATCCCCTGGAGGGCACCGACGCCGCGAACGGCATCCTCGCCGCGCTGCGCGGCGAGGCGCCACCCCGGCGGGAGATCGACGCGCGCGGGGCGACAATGCTCACCCGTGCCCTGCCGCTGATGCCCGCCGGGGTGCCGATCGGCGCGCTGGTGCTGGTCCGCGACATCACCGAGGTACGCCGGCGCGACCGCGCCCTGATCACCAAGGACGCCACCATCCGGGAGATCCACCACCGGGTGAAGAACAACCTCCAGACGGTGGCCGCGCTGCTGCGCCTACAGGCCCGTCGGGTGTCCATGCCCGAGGCGCGGGTCGCCCTGGAGGAGTCCGTACGCCGGGTGGCGTCGATCGCGCTTGTGCACGAGACGCTCGCCATGTCCAGCGACGAGGCTGTGGAGTTCGACGGGATCGTCGACCGGGTGGCAAACGCGGCGACCGAGGTGGCGGCGACCGAGGTGAGCGTCGCGATGCGCCGTACCGGCACCTTCGGCGTGCTGCCGGCCGAGATCGCCACCTCGCTGGTGATGGTCCTCAACGAGCTGCTGCTCAACGCCGTCGAACACGGTTTCCCACCGGCCGGTGACGACGACCCGCCGGTGATCGAGGGGCCAGCGAAGCCCGAGGTGGTGGTCTCGGCTCACCGGCTCCGCAAGATGCTGAACGTCACCGTCACGGACAACGGCCGGGGTCTGCCGGCCGGCTTCGACGCCGAGGGCGGCGCCAAGCTCGGCTTGCAGATCGTCCGGGCGTTGGTCACCGGAGAGCTGCGCGGCACCATCGAGTTGCGTCCCGGCGCCGACGGTGGCACCGAGGCGTTCCTGGCTCTCCCGCTGGCGCGCAGCGCCCCCGAGGGCCGCAGCGGCGGTTGACCGACGCGTCCGGCCCGGCCGCGACCGGCGCTCGTCGGTCAGGCCGCGCGGACTGCGGGTCAGCCGAGTCGGGTCAGCAGGGCGAGCGTGATGCCGGGGCGTGGCCACACCCGGGCCACCGCGAAGCGGTCGCGGAGCGCGTCGCCCTTGGCGCCGGGCACGGCGGCCAGCGGATCGGATCGTCGTCCGGCCAGCACCAGCCAGACCCGGTCGACCCCGGCCAGGCACTCCGCCGGCCGGTCGCACTCGGCGGCCCACAGGTCACCCCGACCTTCCTGCCCCTCGACCAGCAGCGTGTCCTGCGGGGTCCGGCCGCCGAGGTGATAGCGCAGGCCGAGGTCGAGAAAGAGCCAGCTGCCCCGGGGTGAGTAGACCACCGCGTCACCGGGCTGCCGATCGCTCGCGACGATCTCGGCCACCGCCCGGTAGTCCACAGTCGCGCTGCGTGGCCACTCGTGGGTACGGCGCAGCGCAGCCTGGTCGGGCAGGCCGAGCAGGCCGGTCAGGGCCACCACCGCGAGCGCGGCGGGCAGCCGGGCGGAGGCGAGCGCCGCGCCGGCCAGCAGGCAGCCGAAGGGCACCACGAAGACCAGATAGCGGGGTACCCAGAGGGGGACGACCAGCCCGGCGAGGAAGAGCAGCAGCACCGGTGCCAGGACGCAGCTCACCGGCAGCAGCCCTCGGCGGCCGGCCTGGGCCGCGCCGAGCGCGGCAAGTCCGAGCAGTACCCCGCCGACCACGGTGCTCTGCGCCACCCCGCCGGCCAGCGCGGCCAGGTCTCCGGGTCGGGCGGCGTCCACCCAGTCGAGCTGCCGGGCCCGCTGGCCTCGGGCGATCAGGGCCAGCGGCACCACCGCCGCGGTCACCGGCACCAGGGCGGCGAACCACAAGCGGAGCACCCGGCCCGGTGGTGGCGGCTGGCGTTGCCCACCGTCGCCCGACCCGTCACCCCGGCCGCCGGCCCGGACCGCCCTGGTCGCGGTCAGCACGGCGACCGCGTGGGAGGCGAGCAGGGTGAGGGCCACCAGGTGGGTGAGCCCGAGAGCGGTGGTCGCCGCGGCGTAGCCGAGCCAGCGACGCCGAGCGGGCCGCCGCAGCGCGTCGACGAGCAGCAGCGTGCTCAGCACGGCGAGGGCGCTGGCCAGGGCGTACGGTCGGGCTTCCTGCCCGTAGCGGGAGGTGCCGGGAAGCACCGCGAACAGCAGGCCGGCGAAGGTGCCGACGCGGGTGTCCCAGAGCCGTTGCCCCAGGACCGCGGTCAGGCCGGCGGCGGCGGCCATGGCCAGGGCGGAGGGCAGGCGCAGGGCCGTCACCGAGTCGCCGGCCGCGCTCAGCCAGGCGTGCATGAGCAGGTAGTAGGGGCCGGCGGCGGCGTCGATGGTGCCGGCCAGCCGGATCAGGCCGGCAAACCCTCGGGTGGCGGCACTCCAGGTGGCCAGCTCGTCGCGCCATGGCTGGGCGGTGTCCAGGCCGACAAGCGTCGCCAGCAGGGTTCCGGTCGCCGGCACCAGCCACACCGGCACCGAGCGAAGCCGTCTGCCGCTGAGCCGGACGCCGTCACCAACGACCGGAATAGACCTATCGGACAAATCCCCCACGTCGCGAGCCTGCCACACGGTGACGCTCGGAGGAGCCGGCAGCGACCGCCCGTGATGTGGGATCAGGCACGTGGTCATTGGCTGCCCCGCCCGAGGTGTGGCAGCATGACGTCCATGACTGCCGCTGTCGTGCGCCGCTTCGTGGCTCGTCGCCACGTTGATTACGGCCGCGTGCGCAGCGCCATCTGTCCGGCTCACTGACGACGCCCGACCATCCCTGCCTCGGGCACGCAGCGCGCCGGCCGTGCAGAGACATCGCTGTCCACGGTCCCTCCGGGAACCGGTCGTCGCGCCCGCTCAGCCCCACCGAGGCGCAGCAGACAACGGAGGACGCCGCGATGGCAGTCAGCGAGATTCCGGCCCGCCCGCCGCGAGCGCCTCGGCGCCCCCGCGGCGAGGGCCAGTGGGCGCTCGGGCACCGGGAGCCCCTCAACCCCAACGAGCGGATCAAGAAGGACGACGATCCGCTGAACGTCCGGGCCCGTATCGAGAACATCTACGCCCACCGTGGTTTCGCCTCCATCGACCCGCAGGACCTGCGCGGCCGGTTCCGCTGGTGGGGCCTGTACACCCAGCGGAAGGCGGGCATCGACGGCGGGCGTACCGCCGTGCTGGAGCCGCAGGAGCTGGAAGACGAGTTCTTCATGCTGCGGGTCCGCGTCGACGGAGGCCAGCTCGACCTGAGGCAGCTGCGGACGATCGCCGAGATCTCGCGGGAGTTCGCCCGGGACACCGCGGACATCACCGACCGGCAGAACATCCAGTACCACTGGATCCGGGTCGAGGACATGCCGGAGATCTGGCGGCGGTTGGAGTCGGTCGGGTTGCAGACCACCGAGGCGTGCGGTGACTGCCCCCGGATCGTGCTGGGCAGCCCGGTGGCCGGAGTGGCCGAGGCCGAGCAGATCGACCCCACACCCGCCATCGACGAGATCGTCAGCCGGTACGTCGGCGACAAGCAGTTCTCCAACCTGCCGCGCAAGTTCAAGTCGTCGATCTCCTGGCTGGTGGACACCCCGTACGAGGCGAACGACATCGCCTTCCTCGGTGTCGATCACCCGGAGCACGGCCCGGGCTTCGACCTGTGGGTCGGTGGGGGCCTGTCCACGAACCCGATGCTGGCCCAGCGGCTCGGCGCCTGGGTGCCGTTGTCCGAGGTACCCGACGTCTGGGCCGGCGTGGTGGGCATCTTCCGTGACTACGGCTACCGCCGGCTGCGCCACCGGGCCCGGTTGAAGTTCCTGGTCGCCGACTGGGGCGTGGCGAAGTTCCGGGAGGTGCTGGAGAAGGAGTACCTCGGCCGGACGCTGCTCGACGGTCCCGCCCCGGAGCTGCCGGAGCGGCCGATCGATCACATCGGCGTGCACCGGCAGCGCGACGGCCGCAACTACGTGGGTGCCGCTCCGGTGGTCGGTCGGGTCTCCGGCACCCAGCTCGCCCAGCTCGCGGACGTGGTCGAGGCGCACGGCAGCGACCGGGTGCGACTCACCCCGTACCAGAAGCTGCTGGTGCTCGACGTGCCACCGGAGCGGACGGAGTCGTTGGTCACCGGACTGCGCGGGATCGGCCTGGAGGCCCAGCCGTCGGCCTGGCGACGCGGCACCATGGCCTGCACCGGCATCGAGTACTGCAAGCTCGCCATCGTCGAGACCAAGGCGCGCGGCGAGGAACTGGTGGCCCGGCTGGAGCAGCGACTGCGTGACTTCGACGCGGACATCTCCATCCACATCAACGGCTGCCCCAACGCCTGCGCCCGTACCCAGGTCGCGGACATCGGCCTGAAGGGGCAACTGGTGACCGGGCCGGACGGCCGCCAGGTGGAGGGCTTCCAGGTGCATCTCGGCGGCGGGCTCGGCATGGCCGAGGGGCGTACCGCTGGCTTCGGACGCAAGCTGCGCGGCCTGAAGACGACAGCCGAGGAACTACCCGGGTATGTCGAGCGGCTGGCCGTGCGCTACCTGGCCGGCCGGACCGAGGGTGAGACGTTCGCCAACTGGGTGATTCGGGTCGACGAGGAGGAACTGCGATGAGTGGTGAGACTCGTTCCGTGCCGCTGTACTGCCCGTACTGCGGTGAGGAGGATCTGCGGCCGAGCGAGACCGGTCCCGGCGCGTGGGAGTGCCACGCCTGCGCGCGGGTCTTCACGGTCAGGTTCAGCGGCCTGCTCTCCCGGGCGGTGACCCGGTGAGCGCCCTGGTCTCCGCCGCCGGCCTCGGCCTGGTCGGCACCACCGCCGCGGCCACCGCGGATCCCTCCCGACGCGACCCGGACGAGCTGCGGGCGCTTGCCGAGCGGGCCGGCCGGGACCTGGAGGGTGCGCCCGCGCTGGAGATCGCCAGGTGGGCGGCGGAAACCTTCGGGGACCGGTTCTGCGTGACCAGTTCGATGGCCGACGCCGTCCTCGCTCACCTGGTCTCCCGGGTCGCGCCGGGGGTGGACGTGGTCTTTCTCGACACCGGGCTGCACTTCCCGGAGACCCTCGCCGTCCGCGACGAGGTGGCCCGCACGCTGCCGGTGAACGTCCGGTCCATCCGGCCGCGACTCACAGTGGGTCAGCAGGACGGCGAGTACGGACCGCGGCTGTTCAACAGGTCGCCTGACGAATGCTGCCAGTTGCGCAAGGTGGAGCCGCTGGAGCGGGCGCTGGCCGGCTATGACGCGTGGGCCGCCGGCCTGCGCCGCGACGAGTCGCCGACCCGCGCCAACACGCCTGTGGTCACCTTCGACGCGCGGCGGGGCAGGGTGAAGGTCAACCCGATCGCGGCCTGGACGCAGGCGGACGTCGACGCGTACATCGCCAGGTGGAACGTGCCGGTCAACGAGCTGTTCCGGCGCGGTTACGGCTCGATCGGCTGCTGGCCGTGCACCCGACGGACCGGGGCCGGTGAGGATCCACGGGCCGGCCGCTGGGCGATGTTCGAGAAGACCGAGTGCGGTCTGCACGTCTGACCGGTGGCGTCGGGCCGGGTGCCGATCGGGCCCGGCCCGACGAGCCCTGCTCGGACGGCGACCCGCTGCTGCTTGTCGCCCACGGCAGTCGCGACCCGCGCGCGGCCGAGGCCACCAGGGCTCTCGCCCGGGCGGTCGCCGCCGCGCGCCCGGATACGCCGGTGCTGGCGAGCTGGCTCGACCACACCGAGCCCGGCCCGACCGAGGCGCTGCGCGGGCTGGCCGCCGCCGGGTACTCCCGGGCGGTTCTGGTGCCGCTGCTGCTGACGGCCGCGTACCACCGTCGGGTCGACATTCCGGCGGCGGTGGCGGCGGCCCAGCAGGGCGACGCACCGATCCAGGTGCGGATCACCGACGTGCTCGGGCCGGTGCGGGGTGAGGTGGATCCGGCGTTGCTGGCCGGGTTGCGGCGGCGGCTGGGCGAGGCGCAGCCGGGTCGGTACGACGCCCTGGTGCTGGCCGCCGCGGGGACCCGTGACGCCGCGGCGCGCGGATCCGTCGGGCGGGTCGCCGCCGAGTTGGGCGCGGCCCTGAACCTTCCGACCCGGGTGTCGTACGCCTCGGCGGCGCCACCGGACGCCGGTGCGGCGGTGACCCGGCTCCGGGCGGCTGGCGCGCGGCGGGTCGCCGTGGCGGCCTACTTCCTGGCCCCCGGGCTGTTTCACGACGCGGTGACGGCATCGGCGCGGGACGCCGGCGCGGTCGCCGTGGCGTCCCCGTTGACCGACGCGCCGGACCTGGTGGACCTGATCCTCCGCCGCACCACCGCCACGCCCGCCCGCACCTGACTCCCCGCCGACCCGGCATCCGCACCCCTACCGAGGCGGGCACCCACGGGGACCATGAACGCGAGCCCGGCCGGAGCTGGGGGCAGCAGAACGCCCCGGCGGGCTGAACCCGGCCGGGGCGTCGCGCTTGGTACGTGTGTGGTGGTCAGGCGGAGTGAGCGCGCAGCACCCGGAGGCCGCCGCGACGCTTGACGGCGCGCCGCTCCTCCTCGCTCATCCCGCCCCAGACGCCAGCGTCCTGACCGGATTCCAGCGCCCACTGCAGGCACTGGTCGGTCACGGAGCAGCGCCGGCAGACGGCCTTGGCCTGCTCGACCTGCAGGAGAGCCGGACCGGACGTCCCGATCGGGAAGAACAGCTCCGGGTCCTCGTCGCGGCAGACAGCATGGTGACGCCAGTCCATGGCGGCAACACTCCTCATTCTGGATGGGTGGCAGATATTGCTTCTTGGTGCTTTTCCTATATGCATCCGCATTGCCGATGGTGACGGTTTGCGTCCGCCATTTCGGCAGTGCGTGAGCAGGCCGTTGGCCCCGGGCGCCTGCTGGAAAGGCTCAACTTGTTGAGCATGTCCAGGCAATGTCCCGGTAACTCAAGTTCGCTTGTGAATACTTTCACGAACTCACACGATGTCAAGGGTGGCGCTCGGAAAAACTCCGGACGGTGAGCAAGCCCACAACCCATTTGTCCGGGTTCCAGATCTCTCCGGCTACCCGTGGTATCACAGTCGAGGATCAATATAGTACAGTCCGCGCCACATTGCTGACATTTCCGGCATCCGTCCCGGGTGTCGCAGCCGTCGCGTCGGGGGTGACGCCGGCTACCGCACCCCGGTGGTACCGGAGACCTAACAGATTACTCTGAGTGCGGCGGGAACGGAGGTGAATCTGACTTTTTCCCGCTCGCCAAGATAGTCGCCATCGAGCTGAAACGCCTGCGGACGGCTTGCGACCAGCGTGAACTCGGCCACGTCGTGCAGCCGCAGCACCTGACGACCGTGCGGATCGGGTGTCGGAGAGAAGAATTGCGTCACGGTGCGTGTCGTGCTGGCGACACCGAGCTGGCGCAGGGCCAGCACATCGAGGCCGAGGTCGAACGACGCCGCCGGGTTCGGGTTGACCTCGCGCTCCCCGACGTACGTCCACGGGGCTGTGTTCTGCACGATGATCGTGGCCAGATCGCCCTCGGTCACCTCGCCCGGCCGCTCCAGCTGGATCGCCGGCCGCCGCCGTTCGTTGCCGAGCAGGAACTGCGCGGTGAACGCCCGGAAGTAGAGCGAGGGGGAGGGGACCCGCCCTCGGCGGCGCGCTTCCTCGACCCGGTGGATCACCGACGCGTCGAGCCCGAAGCCGGCGCAGAAGGTGAAGTAACGGTCGTCGGCCAGGCCGAGGCCGATCGTGCGGCGTCGGCCCAGCCGCAGTCCTTCCAGGATCATGCTGGCCCCCTCCGGCCACTCCCGGGGCAGGCCGAGCGCGCGGGCGAAGACATTCGTCGAACCACCAGGCACGGTGGCCAGCGCCGGCAGCCGGTCGGCGGTCGGCTCGGCGCCACCCGCGCTGGTCGCCGTCATCAGCCCGTTGACCACCTCGTTGACCGTGCCGTCACCACCGAGGGTGACAACCGCGTCGACACCCTCCTCGGCGGCCTCCCGGGCCAGCGTGGTGGCGTGGCCGCGCTGGCGGGTGTAGCGCACGGAGAGGTCGACCTCACTGCGCAGCGCTCGGACGAGCACGTCACGCGCGCGCTCACTGGTGGTGGTGGCCTTCGGATTGACCAGCAGGACGGCCCGCATGGGCGGCACAATACTCCGCGACCCCACCGGTATCGTGACCGCGTGACCATCGACTCCGACCCAACCCCCGTCACGCTCCGTTGGGCGGTCCGGCTGCTACGTGGCCAGGCGGTCGCGGTCGGGCTGGTCGCCGGCTGGTTGATCTTCGCCAACCTGACCGCCACCACCACCGACGTGACGTCGGCGCTGCTGGTGACGGCCTTCGCCATAGCTGTCGCGGTCGCCCTCTGGGCGCTGGGTGGCGCCTTGCTCCGGCGCCGGTCCGGCGCCCGCGCGCCGGCCATCGTGCTTCAACTCATGCTGCTGCCGATCGGCTGGTTCATGATCCAGGGTGGGCTCGGCTGGCTCGGTGTGCCGCTCATCGCACTCGGTGCCGGGGTCACCTGGTTGCTGGTGAGCCCGCCGACCACCCGCGCGCTGGGCTTCGAGTGAGCTGATCCGCGCGCCCGGGTCAGTGGACCGGCGCGGGCCGGGTCACCAGCCGGAGGCGCGCCGGGTGAGCAGCGAGATGGTCGCCCGTCCGTCGGCCGCTCTCGCGCCCGCCGAGGTGGTGAGCGCGGTGAGCACCTTCCACGCGAACGACGACTCCGCCGGTAGTCGGGCGTCGGGCATCGTCGGCACGGTCACCTCGACGGTGAGTGCGTCCTCGGTGACCGAGAAGCGGCAGTCAAGCTCGGCATCCCGGGCCGCGATGGCGAGCAGCATCGCGCACGCCTCGTCGACAGCGATGCGCAGATCCTCGATCTCGTCCAGGGCGAACTGGAGGCGAGCCGCGAGGCCGGCGGTGGCCGTACGGAGAACGCTCAGGTATCCACCGTCCGCGGGCACGGTGAGGTGCACGATGTCGTCATCGGTCGTCGGCTGGCCGGTCAGTTGAGTCACCACTCATCCCCCCGGTCGGGGACTCTACCCGCTCGGGCCGCCGGGCGGTTGATGACGGTCAGCGCGGCGGCCCCGGCGGCCCGGCGGACGGGTGGACCACGCCGGACGCGAGCGCCCGGGACGAGTCGTGCGGCCACAACGCGTCGGCGGTCGGCGCGTCCGCAACGGGACCCGCCGACCGCCGACGTGGTTGAGCCGGTTGGCGAGCGGCAGTTCTCAGCCGCCGTACGCCGGCGAGGTCACGCCTGCTTGGTCTCCCAGAAGATCTTGGAGATCTCGTCGATCTTCTGGAGCAGTTCGTCCGCCTTGGACGGGTCAGTGGCACCCTTGGCGCCGGCGGCCCCGGCCAGCTTGGTGGCCTCGTTGAACAACTGGTGCAGGTGCGGGTACTTCTCGAAGTGCGGCGGCTTGAAGTAGTCGGTCCACAGCACCCAGAGGTGGTGCTTGACCAGGTCGGCGCGCTGCTCCTTGATCAGGATGGCCCTGGTGCGGAACTCCGGGTCGGTGTTGGCCTGGTACTTCTCGCAGATCATTTTCACCGACTCGGCCTCGATGCGGGCCTGCGCGGGGTCGTAGACGCCGCAGGGCAGGTCGCAGTGGGCGCTGGCGCTCACGCGGGGCGTAAGGATGCGTGGAAGTCGCATCGGGATCCTCCATGGGAAGTTTGCGATGATCCAAGACGACATTACTCCTGGACGGTGGTCCCCGAGGCCGCTGGAGGTGAAACCCGTGCCCGCACCCCGACTGCGGTGGCCACTGTCGGCCGTGCTGGTGACCGGTCCCTCCATGTCACCCACGCTGCGTCACGGTGACGCGGTGCTGGTGCGCCGGGGTGGCCGGGGGATCCGACCCGGTGACGTGGTGATCGCGGTGTTCCGCAGCCGACCTGACCTGCTGGTGGTCAAACGCGCGGTCCGCCCGGTCGACGGTGGCTGGTGGCTGTCCGGAGACAACGGCCTGGTCACCGACGACTCCCGGGCGTACGGCGTGGCTGACGTGCAGGGCCGGGTGCTCGTCCGGTACTGGCCCCGACCCGGCCGGGTGTCGCCAAGACCGTTATGAACCTGCTCACATACTGGACCCCCGGGCCTGACTATGCTCGGAAGTGCCCGGGTGACCCCCCGCACCGCCGCCGCTCGCTCGCCTCACCGTGCGCCCGACCGGCCGGCCCAGTTGCTCGATCATTCTGGAGTCACCATGTCTTCGTCCACCGTGGACCCTGCTGATCCCGTCTTCCAACTGCACCGAGGCGGCAAGATGGCGGTCGTCTCGACAGTGCCGCTGACCAGCCGGGACGACCTTTCCCTCGCGTATACCCCGGGTGTGGCCCGGGTCTGCGAAGCGATCGCCGCCGACCCGGCCCTCGCCCACGACTACACCTGGGCCTCGCGCGCCGTCGCGGTCGTCACCGACGGTTCGGCCGTACTCGGTCTCGGCAACATCGGCCCGAGCGCCGCGCTGCCCGTGATGGAGGGCAAGGCGGTGCTGTTCAAGCAGTTCGGAGGGGTCGACGCGGTACCGGTCTGCCTGGCCACTCAGGACGTGGACGAGATCGTCGCGGTGGTCACCGCGCTGGCGCCGTCGTTCGGCGGCATCAACCTGGAGGACATCAGCGCACCCCGGTGCTTCGAGGTGGAGCGGCGACTCGACGAGGCGTTGGACATCCCCGTCTTCCACGACGATCAGCACGGCACCGCGATCGTCGTGCTGGCGGCGTTGCGCAACGCCGCGACGCTGCTCAACCGCAAGCTCGGCGACCTGCGGGTGGCCGTGAGCGGCGCGGGAGCGGCCGGCGTGGCGGTGACCAGGATGCTGGTGGCGGGTGGCGTGGACCCGGAGCGGGTGGTGGTCTGCGACTCCCGGGGCATCATCTCCCGGCAGCGCACCGGCCTCACCGGGACCAAGGCCGAACTCGCCGAGCTGACGAACGCCGACGGTCGGCAGGGCGACGTCGCCGAGGCGCTGCGCGACGCCGACGTGCTGATCGGGGTCTCCGGCGGGCTGATCCCCGAGCGGGCGGTGGCCGGCATGGCTCCGGGCGGCATCGTGTTCGCACTGGCCAACCCCACCCCTGAGGTGGATCCGGAGGTGGCCGCCCGGCACGTCGCGGTGGTCGCCACCGGCCGCAGCGACTATCCGAACCAGATCAACAACGTGTTGGCCTTCCCGGGCGTGTTCCGGGGCGCACTCGACGCCCGGGCCACCCGGATCACCGACGCCATGAAGGTCGCCGCGGCCGACGCGATCGCCTCGGTGGTGGCCGAGACGCTCACGCCGGAGGCGATCGTGCCCTCGCCGCTCGACCCGCGGGTGGCCCCGGCGGTGGCCGACGCGGTCGCCGAGGCGGCCCGCCGGGACGGTGTGGCCCGCGCCTGAGGTGTGCGGAAGGGCCCTGTCCGCGCGGACAGGGCCCTTCTTAACGCACGCTCAGCTTGTTACGGTGCGGATCATGCGTGCCGCCTTCGCCTCCCGATTCGACGACGCCGACCCGCTCGCCGCGCTCACCGTCGGTGAGCAGCCCGAGCCGAGCCTGCCCGACGACGACTGGGTGACGCTGCGCGTCACGGCCAGCTCGCTCAACCATCACGACCTCTGGTCGCTGCGCGGCGTCGGGCTCCGTGCCGAGCAACTGCCGATGATCCTCGGCTGCGACGCGGCCGGAGTGGACCCGGAGGGCAACGAGGTGGTCGTCTACCCCGTGGTGCCGACACCTGGCGACCCGCGCGGGATGTCCATCCTCTCCGAGCACTTTCCCGGCACGCTCGCGGAACGGGTGGCCGTACCCCGGTGGAACCTGCTGCCGCTGCCGGCGGGGCTGCCGGCGACCGACGCGGCGTGCCTGCCGACGGCCTGGCTGACGGCCTGGCGGATGCTCACCACCAAGGGCCGGGTCGCCGACGCCGACGCCGTCCTGGTTCAGGGCGCCGGTGGCGGCGTGGCCACCGCGGCCGTCGCGCTGGCCGCCGCGATGGGCAAGCGGGTGTACGCGACCAGCCGCGACGCCGCCAAGCGGGAGCGCATCGCCGGGCTGGGCGCGACCGCCCTGGAACCTGGCGCGCGGCTGCCCGAGCGGGTCGACGTGGTGATCGAGACGGTCGGTGCGGCCACCTTCGACCACTCACTGAAATCGGCAGCCCTGGGTGCCCGGATCGTGGTCTCCGGTGCGACCGCCGGCCACGAGCCGACCGTCAACCTGCGCCGGGTCTTCGCCATGCAGTTGGAGATCCTGGGCACCTCGATGGGCACCCCGGACGAGCTGGCCGCTCTGCTGAGCTTCTGTGCCGAACGGGGAGTGCGTCCGGTGGTGGACAGCGTCGTGCCGTTCAGCCGCGTCGGCGACGCCTTCGCCCGCCTGCACTCCGGCGACGTCTTCGGCAAGGTGGTCGTCGACCACACCGCGTGAGCACCCTGGCCGGCGCGACCCCGACGGCGGATCAGGGCACTCGCCGGCCCGTGGCCTACAGGTTGTCGTCCAGGGTGGCGATGTCGTCGCGGGCGGCGGCGGTGGCTATGCGCTTCTTGGCTTCGACGTCGCCGTAGAGCGTCCAGCGCAGGAACTCGGTGGTGGTCTCGGCGACCACCCGCAGCGACGCACCCTCACCGCGCAACAGCGCACGACCGTGGTCGCCGTCGGGCAGGCTCAGCATCGCCTTCGGCCACGGCACCTTGTCGTACACGGCCTTGCCGGCGGCGTACTGCACCACCTCGTCGGCCTCGCCGTGCACGAACAGCTGCGGGGCGGCGGCACCGGCGAACGCGGTGCCCACCCCGAGGGCGGTGCCGGCGAAGACGACTCCGGCCGCCAACCGCTCGTCGCGGCCGGTGGTGAACAGCCCGATGGTGGTCACCCCGCCCGCCGAATGACCGGCGGCGGCCACCCGGTCGGTGGCCAGCCGGCCGCGCAGCGGATCACCGTCGCGGGTGTCGAGGGCGAGCACCCGGGTCAGCGCGTACGACACGTCGGCGGGCTGGTTGAGCACGTCGAGCACGTTCGGGCCGTCCCCGCCGCGGGAGGTCTTCGGAAAGGTCGGCGCGGCCACCACGAAACCGGCGGACGCCCATCGGGTCAGCAGCGCCTGGTAGTCGTCGGGACGGCCGCCCAGTCCGTGGCTGAACATGATCACCGGGAACTTCCCGTCGGCGGCGTCGGCGCCACTCTTCGGCTTCCCACCGGCCCGGCCGGCCGCCGGATACCAGACGGTCACCGGAAGCGGCCGGTCGCCGTCGCGGTTCAGCTTGAGCTGCCGTACGCCGAGCGCGAAGGTGCCGTCCGGGGCGCTGCCGGCGGGGATCGCCGGTGCCGACGGCGTGGCAGCGGCGGTGGCCTGTGGTGTCGGCGCACCCGCCCCCTCGCTGGGCTCACGGTCGGCGGAACACCCGACCAGAGCGCTGGCGACGAGGACGGTGGCGACCAGAGCAGCGGCAGCACGACGTGACATGACTCCGATTGTGCCCGGCCCGATCTCCGGCACCGCCGGTCCGGTCACGTGGATCTTGCACTTCTGGTCGCCCGAATGCCGGTTCTGATGGTTTTTGTCGAGACGGAAGGTGCAAGATCGCGGGAGGTCTCGGGCATGAGGGCTGGACCGGTTTCGCTAAGGTTCCCGGCATGGCTGAGAACTACACCGACCCGAGCGGCAACACCGAGGCGTTCCGGGCCTTCGCCAACCCGGAGACGGCTCCGGCGGAGGCTGCGTCGCGTACCAGTCTGATCATCGGGGCGGCCGTGGTCGCCGCGGTGCTGCTCGCCCTCGCCACCTGGCTGGCCTTCGGCTGACCGGTCCGCTCGTCGACCGCCCCCGCCGTCGTCCGCGGTACTCCGGCCGCCCGCCGGTCGGCGGTCGTCCGCTCGCTGCGGTCGTCCACTGGTCTGCGTCCTGGCTCGCGGGTGCTCGTGCGGCGAGCCGGCGGGCTGGTCGCGCCGGGTCGTCAGCTGCCGCCCGTGACCACGGCCCGGGCGGCGCGGGCGATCTCCCGCTCCTCGTCGGTGCCGATCACGCAGACGGCGACCTCCGCGCCGTCCGGCGAGATGAGCCGGTCGCCGCTGCCCGCGTTGCGTTCCGGGTCCACGGTGATGCCCAGTCGGCCCAGTCCGGCCAGCGCCGCCGTGCGTACCGGTGCGGCGTGCTCGCCGACACCTGCGGTGAAGGTGACCGCGTCCACCCGGCCGAGCAGCGCGTAGTACGCCCCCACGTAGCAGGTGATCCGGCGGCAGTAGACGTCGAAGGCGAGCGCCGCGGCCTCGTCGCCGGCCGCCCGACGGGCGAGTAGTTCGCGTACGTCGTTGACCCCGCTCAGCCCGAGCAGGCCGCTGCGGTGGTTGAGCAGGTCGTCGATCTCGTCGACGCCCATACCGCCCTCGCGGCGCAGATGGAACACGATCGTCGGATCGAGGTCGCCACTGCGGGTGCCCATCACCAGGCCCTCCAGCGGCGACATCCCCATCGAGGTGGCGACGCTCCGGCCGCCGGACACCGCGCACGCGCTGGCGCCGTTGCCCAGGTGCAGCGTGATCGTGTTGACCTCGTCGTACGGGCGGCCCAGCAGTTCCGCGGTGCGCCGGGACACGTACGCGTGGGAGGTGCCGTGGAAGCCGTACCGCCGGATCCCGTACCGCTGCGCGACGTCGCGGTCGATCGCGTAGGTGGCGGCGGAATCGGGCAGCGTGTGGTGGAACGCGGTGTCGAAGACGGCTACCTGCGGCACCCCCGGCAGGGCCTCGCGGGCCACCTCGATACCGGCGAGGTTCGCCGGATTGTGCAACGGGGCGAGCGGCACCAGGTCGCTGATGGCGGTCAGCACGGCGTCGTCGACGAGCGTCGGCGCGGTGAACCGCCGCCCGCCGTGCACCACCCGGTGACCCACGACCGTGAGACCTGTCAGGTCCAGCCCGCCCAGGATCTGCCGGATCGCGCCGGCATGGTCACTCGGCCCGCCACCGGGTTCACCGATCCGTTCGACGGTGCCCTTGTCCAGCACCCGGTCGCCGTCGTACAGCAGGTACTTGATCGATGACGACCCGCTGTTGAGCACCAGCACCTTGCTCACTTGTCCACCTCGGTGAGTGCGGCGGCCTGGATGGCGGTGATCGCCACGGTGTTGACGATGTCCGGCACCGTGGCGCCCCGGGAGAGATCGTTCACCGGCCGGCGCAGGCCCTGCATGACCGGCCCGACGGCCACCGCTCCGGCGGAGCGCTGCACCGCCTTGTACGTGTTGTTGCCGGTGTTGAGGTCGGGAAAGATGAAGACCGTCGCGCGGCCGGCGACGGCGCTGCCCGGCAGCTTGGTGGCCGCCACGGCCGGATCGATGGCCGCGTCGTACTGGATCGGACCCTCGACCGCCAGTTCGGGCCGGCGCTGGCGGACCAGCGCGGTGGCTGCCGCGACCTTCTCCACGTCTTCGCCCGCGCCCGAACTGCCTGTCGAATACGACAGCATCGCCACCCGGGGTTCGATGCCGAACCGGGCCGCCGTGTCGGCCGAGGAGATGGCGATGTCGGCGAGTTGGGCGGCGTCCGGATCGCGGTTGACCGCGCAGTCGCCGTACACCAGCACCCGGTCGGCGAGCAGCATGAAGAAGACGCTTGAGGCGACGGAGACCGCCGGCAAGGTCTTGACGATCTCGAAGGCCGGCCGGATGGTCGCCGCGGTGGTGTGGGTGGCCCCGGAAACCATCCCGTCGGCATGGCCCGCCCACACCATCATGGTGCCGAAGTAGTTCGGTTGGGCGACGATGTCGTGCGCCAGTTCGGCGGTGACCCCCCGGTGTGCGCGCAGCTTCGCGTACGCCTCGGCGAACTCGTCACGCCACGGGCTGCTCGCCGGGTCCACCACGCGGGCCGCGCCGATGTCCACCCCCAGTTCCCGGGCGCGTCGGGCGACCTCCTCGGGCCGGCCGAGCAGGGTCAGGTCTGCCACCCCCCGGCGCAGCAGGATCTCGGTGGCGCGCAGGATCCGTTCCTCGGTCCCCTCCGGCAGCACGACGTGCCGCCGCCGGGCCCGGGCGCGGTCGATCAGGTCGTACTCGAACATCAGCGGGGTGACCCGTGCGGAGCGGCTGACCCGCAGCCGGCCGGCCAGTTCGACGGTGTCCACGTGTGCCTCGAAGGCGCCGAGCGCGGCCTCCACCTTCCGCGGGTTGCCGGTGCTGGGCCGGCCCTCGATCCGGCTCGACGCGGCAACCGTGTGGTAGCTGTCGCTGGTCACCGAGAGCACCGCGAGCCGGGCGTTCAGCGCTTCCACCAGGCGCATCGACCGAGGGTCGGGCGGCACCCCGAGGGTGAGCACCAACCCGGCCAGCGACACCTGACCGGCGACGTGCGCGGCGCTCGCCGCCACCAGCAGATCGTCCCGGTCACCCGGCATGATCAGCAGCGCGCCCTCGGTCAGGTGCTCCAGCAGGGTCGGCACGTGGGCCGCACCGACCACGTAGTCGAGCACGTCGCGGGCGAGCGCGGTCTCGTCACCGGCCAGCAGCGTGGCGCCCAGCGCCCCGGCCACCTCCGCCACAGTCGGCGCGGACACGCTCGGCACCTCCGGAATGGCGTACGCGGGGACCGGCAACCGGGGCAGCGTCATCGCCTCGGGGACCCGGTTGGCCAGCACCGCGAGCACCGTCGCGCCGAGGTCCGCCAAGTCGTGGTACGCGCCGCGGGCGGCGGCGGCGATCGACTGCGGCTGCTGCCCGTACCCGTCGACGACAGGTACCACGACGCTGCCGAAGTCGGTGGCCAGGCGGGCGTTGAAGGCCAGCTCGCGCGGGCCGGCGGTGTCACCGGCGGCGGCGAAGTCACTGCCGACCACGACCATCGCCGCGAACCGTCGCTCCACGTCCCGGTAACGCTCGACGATCCGGGAGATCAGCTCCTCCCGGCGACCGTCGGCGACAAGCGCGGTGGCCTCGGCGTACGTGGTGCCGTGCAGGTCCGCCACCGGCAGCCCCACCCGGTAACGCTCGCTGAGCAGGGTGAGGATCGGATCGGGTCGATCCGGCGCTACCAGCGGACGGAACACCCCGATCCCGCCGACCTGCCGGGACAGCAACTCCGCGAGGCCGAGGGCGATTGTCGACTTCCCCCCGCCCGAGCCGACACTGGTCAGGTACACGCTCCGGGCCACGGACCCACGCTACAAGATCAGGGTTGTTCCCCGGGTGGGTCCTCGGACCCGCCTGCCCGGGCCGTCCGGCGTCCGCTCGTCCGCCCCGGGGCGCTCCGGTGATCGTCGGCTCGGCCGGGGAGATCTTTATTTCGGTCCGACCGACCAGGGTCGGCGGTCGGACCGTCCGGGTCCTGGTGGCCGCCGGCACGAGGACGACCAGGCCGTTTGACCTGCTCGCGGCGGGTTTCGGTGGGTCCGGCAGGCCGGGTCGGCGAGGCGACGCGCCTGCCGGTCGAGGTGTTCATCGCTCTCCGTGAACCGACGCTCACCCCGGCGGCGGCGGTTGCCCCGCAAACTGGGATTCCGGTCGCATCGGCCAACTCCGCGAGTAAGCCGAGGAATGTTCACTCCTAGACTCCGGCCATGACTGCGGACCCTCTGACCAGCGCCGATGCGGCGAACGGCGCGCGGGGAGACGAGCCAACCGCAGCCGACGACCTGGCCGCGTCGGAGCCGCCCACGCTTGTCCGGCCGGCCGTGCCTGACGCATCGACACCGGGACAGCCCGCCGTGCCGGACACACCCACGGTGGTGCAGCCGGCGGTGGTGGACGCGCCGACTGTGGCGCGGCCGGCGGTGGTGGATGCGCCGACTGTGGCGCGGCCGGCGGTGGTGGATGCGCCGACTGTGGTGCAGCCGGCGGTGGTGGACGCGCCGACTGTGGTACGTCCAGCGGTGCTGGACGCACCCACGATTGTGATGTCGACGGACAGCCCCACGACAGTGATGTCCGCGGTGTCCCAGCCGCCGCCGGTCTTCGTCGATCCGAGCGGCAGGCGTCGGTCCCGGTTGCGCTGGCTCGCGTACGTCCTGGGTCTGGTGAGTCTGATCTACACCGGCCTGGTGGTGGCGAGCTTCGCCGGCGGCCCGGTCAACGCTGACACGGTGCTGCCCTTCGTGGAGCCGACCCGCCGGTCCTGGCAACCGCCGCCGGCCCCGTCGATCCCCGCTGCGGAGGCGCCACCGACCACTGCCGCGCCGCGGCCGACGAGCAGCGCCGTGCCGCGCCCACGCGTCACCCCGTCCCGGGCACCCACGACGGTGACCAGCGCACCGACGACACCTCGCCGCACCCCCTCGTCGGTGCCTGCACCGCCCCGACCCTCGCGGTCGACCGCACCGGCGACCCCGCCCAGCGTCGAACCGACAACCACGGAGCCGGCGCCACCGACGGTCGATCCGTCGAGCGTCGCCGACGTGGCCGCTCCCGCCGATGACTGAACCGCCGGCGCGCCGGTCCCGCCGGACGGTACGAGGCCGCCGGGTCGTACCGTCGCCGAGCTGGGCCCTTCTCGGCGTCCTCGGCGCGGTGCTGGCCGCCGTACTGCTCGTTGGCGCGTACGCCAACGCGTCCTTCGCGCCGGATCGTCAGCAGCAGACCCACCACGGGCAGCGTGAGGTGCCGACGACTGTGGTCTCCGGTGGCCCGATCATCAGCAGCACGAGTGACCAGACCCGGTCGTACCGACTGCCCCCGCGCACCGTCGCCCTCACCTTCGACGACGGACCGGACCCGGTCTGGACCCGCGAGGTGCTGCGGGTACTGGCCGCCCATCAGGTTCCGGCCACCTTCTTCGTGGTCGGTTCGCAGGTGGCCCGCCACCCGGAACTGGTACGGGAGCTGACCGCCGACGGTCACGAGATCGGCGTGCACACCTTCACCCACCCGGATCTGACAGTGCTGCCCGACTGGCGACGCCGGATGGAGTACACCCAGACCCAGTTGGCCATCGCCAGCGCGGCCGGGGTCCGCACCTCGCTGATCCGCTTCCCGTACTCCTCGTACGCGATGGCCATCAACGACCTGGACTGGCCGGTCTTCGCCCAGGCCGGTGAACTGGGCTACCTGAGCGTGCTCAACGACACGGACAGTCGGGACTGGGCGCTGCCCGGCGTGGACCAGATCCTGACGAACGTGACGCCGTCCGGATACTCGGGGGCGATCACCCTCTGGCACGACGCGGGCGGCGAACGGGCCCAGACCGTCGCCGCGCTCGACAGGTTCATTCCGCTGATGAAGGAGCGCGGCTACCGCTTCGTCACGGTCAGCGGCGGCCTGAACCTGGCCCTCGCCGAGACCGGCATCGACCACCGGGTCGACGCCGGTCAGCCGGCCAGCGCGGGGGAGCGCTGGCGAGGGCGGATGCTGATCTGGGGAGTGCAGGGAGCGGACCGCACGCTGGGCTGGCTCGGAGTGATCTTCCTGACGGTGGGCGCGCTCACTGTGGGTCGTACCGTGCTGCTGCTCGTGCTCGCCGGACGGCACGCACGCCGACGGCGGGCGGCGAACTGGGCGTGGGGGCCGCCGGTGACCGAGCCGGTCTCGGTGATCGTGCCCGCGTACAACGAGAAGGAGGGGATCGCCGCGGCCGTCCGCTCGCTGGCCGGGGGCGATCACCCGGGCGGCATCGAGGTGATCGTGGTCGACGACGGCTCCACCGACGGTACGGCGGAGATCGTCGAGGCGTTGCGGTTGCCGAACGTCCGGGTCGTTCGCAAGCCGAACGGCGGCAAGCCGAGCGCGTTGAACACCGGGGTGGCGCTGGCCCGGCACGAACTGATCGTGATGGTCGACGGGGACACCGTGTTCGAGCGGGACTCGGTGCGTCGGCTGGTCCAGCCGTTCGCGGACCCGCAGGTCGGCGCGGTCGCCGGCAACGTCAAGGTGGGTAACCGCGACAGCCTGATCGCCAAGTGGCAGCACATCGAGTACGTCATCGGCTTCAACCTCGACCGCCGGCTGTACGAGACCCTGCGCTGCATGGCCACGGTGCCCGGGGCGATCGGGGCCTTCCGTCGGCAGGCGCTGCGTTACGCCGGTGGCCTGACCGACGACACGCTGGCCGAGGACACCGACATCACGATGGCGCTCGGCCGGGCCGGCTGGAAGGTGGTCTACGAGGAGACCGCTCGGGCGTGGACCGAGGCCCCGGCGACGTTGGGGCAGCTGTGGAAGCAGCGGTACCGGTGGAGCTACGGCACCATGCAGGCGATGTGGAAGCATCGGCGCTCGCTGCTCGACAGCGGGGCCTCCGGCCGCTTCACCCGGCGCTGTCTGCTGTTCCTGAGCCTGTTCGGGGTGCTCCTGCCGCTGCTGGCTCCGGTGATCGACCTGCTGGCGCTCTACGGCCTGTTCTTCCTCGACCGGACCGCGACGGCGTTGGCCTGGCTGGTCATGCTCGCGTTGCAGACGCTCACCGCCGTGGTGGCGTTCCGGCTGGACCGGGAGAAGCTCAGCGTGCTGTGGGTGCTCCCGTTGCAGCAGTCCGTCTACCGCCAGCTGATGTACCTGGTGATGATCCAGTCCGTGACCACAGCCCTGACCGGCGGCCGCCTCGGCTGGCAGAAACTCCGCCGCACCGGCCTCACCCCCACCCCCACCAGCTCGCGTTGATCATGAGGTTAGCGGGGACTTTTGTCCGTTTCGCTGCCGCTAACCTCATGATCAACGCGGGTCAGGGGTGGGCCAGGGAGATGGCGTAGGTGGGCCAGAACTCGCCGCTGGGGGGCTCACCGGGGCGGCAGTCGCCGTCGGACTCGCCGGGGAACTTGATCCAGAGCAGGGCGTCCACCCGGGGCAGGCCGGGGTCGGCTGTGGGTTCGGCACCGATCGCCCGGCCGGGGGGATTGCACCAGCTCGGCGCACCGCCCACCCGTTCGGCGGGATAGGGGCCGTTGCCGTTGCGGCTGGTGTCGATGACGAACGTGGCGTCACCGCCGAGCGCATCGGAGATCCGGTGCCCGTAGGCGACGTTGTCCTCGGTACTCACGAAATTCGCCACGTTGAGGGCGAACCCGTCGGCCTGGTCCACCCCGGCCCGGCGGAGCCCGGCCGCCAACGCCTCGATGTCGCGGATCCACCCCGGATGCCCTGCGTCGAGGTAGATCCGGGCGTTGCCGGTACTGGCCAGCACGGTGACCGCGTCGCGCAGCAGCGCGAGCCGACCGGCGGAGTCAGCCACGCAGCCAGCCACCGCGTCGGGCAACGCGCCCGGTTCGAGCACGACGATCACCGGGCGTCCCGCGACGCCGGCGGCGACCTCGCGGATCCACGTCTGGTACTCCGCGCTGGTGTCGGCACCGCCCTCGCCCTGCCGACCACAGTCGCGTTGCGGCACGTTGTGCACCACAAGCACTGGTGTCTGGCCGGCGATCGCGGCCTGCCCGAGAAAGGCGTCGACCTCGTCCCGTGCCGCCCCACCGGTCAGCCACTTCGCACTCGGCCGGCTGCCGATCGCGCGCAGCGCCTCCGCTGCCGCCGAGTCGCCCTGGGCGGCCCGCCGCGCCGCCTCCGCCTCGGCCGGATTGTCCGGGTCGAGGTAGAACACCGAGGGTACGGACGGTGGCGCGGCGCCAGCCGGGTCGGACACCCGAGGCGGTGCGGGTGCGTCGGAACAACCGGCCAGCAGCAACGCCAGGGCGACCCCGGCCGCCACGACATGCCGTCGGCGCCGCGCGGCACCGGTCCGGCTCGTCGGCAGCGAAGGCCACGGCCGGGTACGCCGGCCGCCCGGTCGGATGGCTGGCACGGTGATCAGTCGTCGTCTTCGTCGTCGAGCCGGGCCAGCCAGGTGGCGAACCGCTCGATCGGGGTCTCGAACTCCGGGTTCAGGTCGACGAAGTCACGCAGCCGCTCGCCCAGCCACTCGAGGCTGACCTGCTCCTCGCCACGCCGCTCGACCAGCTCCTCGATGCCCCGGTCGGTGAAGTACATGGATCTGCTCGCTTCCTCGGTGAAGCCGGCCGGTCCCGCCCCACCGTAGGGCGGGACGGGACCGGATCAGTTCTCGTCAGGGGCGGGGGAGAGCCGCCTCGATCAGCGCGGTCTGCTCGACCTCGTGCATCTTCGCCGAGCCGACGGCCGGAGCCGCGGCGGCCGGACGGGAGATGCGGCGCAGCCGGACACCGTCGAGGTGCTCCAGCAGGTTGAGCGCGACGAACGACCAGGAACCCTGGTTGGCCGGCTCCTCCTGCACCCAGGCGAAGTCCTCCGCGTTCGGGTACTGCGCGAGGGCGGCCCGGATCTCCTCCACCGGCATCGGGTAGAGCTGCTCCAGCCTGATGATCGCGGTGTCGGTGACGCCGCGTTCCTTCCGGGCCTGGAACAGGTCGTAGTAGACCTTGCCCGAGCAGAGCAGCACCCGCTTGACCTGCTCCGGCGCGCTCACTGCCGGGTCGGCCAGCACGGGGGAGAAGGTGCCGGTGGTGAAGTCCTCCACCGAGGAGACGCAGAGCTTGTGCCGCAGCAGCGACTTCGGCGTGAACACCACGAGTGGCTTGCGCTTGGGCGAGAGGGCCTGGCGGCGCAGCAGGTGGAAGTAGTTGGCCGGGGTGGTCGGGTTGGCCACCCGCATGTTGTCCTCGGCGCAGAGCTGGAGGAACCGCTCCGGGCGGCCGGAGGTGTGGTCCGGCCCCTGACCCTCGTGGCCGTGCGGCAGCAGCAGGGTGACCGCGGAGCGTTGGCCCCACTTCACCTCGCCTGAGGAGATGAACTCGTCGATCACCGTCTGGGCGCCGTTGACGAAGTCGCCGAACTGCGCCTCCCAGCAGACGAGCGCGTCCACGTTCTCCACCGAGTAGCCGTACTCGAAGCCCATCGCCGCGTACTCGCTCAACAGCGAGTCGTGCACGAAGAGCCGGGAGTGCTCACCGTCGCCGGTGAGCGACTTCAGCGGCAGGTAGTCGTCGCCGGTCTCCGCGTCGACGATCGAGGCGTGTCGTTGCACGAAGGTGCCTCGGCGCGAGTCCTGCCCGGCGAGCCGGACGGTGACCCCGTCGTGCAGCAGCGCACCGAAGGCGATGATCTCGCCGAACCCCCAGTCGATGTTGCCCTCGACGGCCATCCGGGCCCGCCGGTCGAGCAACTGCTGGATCCGCTTGTGCGGGGTGAAGCCCTCGGGGAGGTTGACGTGCGCCTCGCCGATGGCCTTGATGACCGACGCCTCGGTGGCGGTCTCCACCTGCGGCTCGGGCTGGTCCTGTCGGGGCGGGCGGCTCAGCTGGCGGGGCGTGCTGGCCGCGTCGCGGGTGGCCTTGAACACCCGCTCCAACTGCGCCTGGTAGTCGCGCAGCAGTTCCTCGGCGTCCTCCACGGTGATGTCGCCCCGCCCGATCAGCTCCTCGGTGTAGAGCTTGCGCACCGAGCGCTTCGAGTCGATGATCCGGTACATCTGGGGGTTGGACATCGAGGGGTCGTCGCCCTCGTTGTGCCCACGCCGCCGGTAGCAGACCAGGTCGATGACGACGTCCTTGTTGAACGCCTGGCGGTACTCGAAGGCGAGCCGGGCGACCCGGACCACAGCCTCCGGGTCGTCGCCGTTGACGTGGAAGATCGGGGCCTGGATCATTCGGGCCACGTCGGTGCTGTAGAGGCTGGAGCGGCTGTACTCCGGGGCAGTGGTGAAGCCGACCTGGTTGTTGACCACCACGTGGACCGTCCCGCCGGTGCGGTACCCGCGCAGCTGGGAGAGGTTGAGCGTTTCGGCCACCACGCCCTGACCGGCGAAGGCGGCGTCGCCGTGCACCGCCAGCGGCAGCACGGTGTAGCCCTCCAGCTTGAGGTCGATGCGGTCCTGCTTGGCCCGGACGATGCCCTCCAGCACCGGGTCGACGGCCTCCAGGTGCGACGGGTTCGCCACCACCGAGACCTTCACGGCGTGGTCGCCGTCGGGGGTGGTGAACTTGCCGTTCTGGCCCAGGTGGTACTTCACATCGCCCGAGCCCTGGGTGGAGCGTGGGTCCAGGTGCCCCTCGAACTCGGAGAAGATCTTCTCGTACGGCTTGCCGACGATGTTGGCCAGCACGTTGAGCCGGCCCCGGTGGGCCATGCCGATGACGACCTCGTCCAGCCCGCCCTCGGCGGCGGCCTCCAGCACCTCGCCGAGCAGCGGAATGAGCGACTCGCCACCCTCAAGCGAGAACCGCTTCTGGCCGACGTACTTGGTCTGCAGGAAGGTCTCGAACGCCTCGGCCGCGTTGAGCCGGTTGAGCACGTGCTTCTGCTCGCCGGCCGGCGGCTTCTCGTACTTGCGCTCGACCCGCTCCTGGATCCAGCGGCGCTCGGCCGGGTCCTGGATGTGCATGTACTCGATGCCGACCCGGCGGCAGTACGAGTCACGCAGCACGCCGAGGATCTCCCGCAGCTTCATCCGCTGCCGGCCGGCGAAGCCGTTGACCGGGAAGGTGCGGTCCAGGTCCCACAGGGTCAGCCCGTGCTGAAGGACGTCGAGATCCGGGTGCTTGCGGATCTTGAACTCCAGCGGGTCGGTGTCGGCCATCAGGTGGCCACGCACCCGGTAGGAGTGGATCAGCTCGTGGACCCGGGCGGTCTTGTTGATCTGACCCTCGCTGTCGACAGCGACGTCGCGCATCCAGCGCACCGGCTCGTAGGGGATCCGCAGCGAGGTGAAGATCTGGTCGTAGAAGCCGTGCTCGCCGAGCATCAGCTCGTGCATGACCTTGAGGAACTCGCCGGACTGCGCGCCCTGGATGATCCGGTGGTCGTACGTGCTGGTCAGGGTGATGACCTTGCTGACCGCGAGATCGGCCAGGGTGGCCTCACTCATGCCCTGGTACGGCGCCGGGTACTCCATCGCACCGACCCCGATGATCGCGCTCTGACCCTGCATGAGTCGCGGCATGGAGTGCACGGTGCCGATGCCGCCGGGGTTGGTCAGCGAGATCGTGGTGCCGGAGTAGTCCTCCATGGTCAGCTCGTTGCGGCGGGCGCGCCGGACGACGTCCTCGTACGCCTGCCAGAACTGCCGGAAGTCCATCTGCTCGCAGGCCTTGATGGAGGGGACCACCAGGTTGCGGCTGCCGTCGGGCTTGGTCAGGTCGATGGCGATGCCCAGGTTGACGTGCTCGGGGCGGACCATCACCGGCTTGCCGTCGACCTCGCCGAAGGAGTTGTTCATCTCCGGATGCGCGACGAGCGCCCGCACCAGGGCGTAGCCGATCAGGTGGGTGAAGCTGACCTTGCCACCGCGGCCCCGGGCGAGGTGGTTGTTGATCACGATCCGGTTGTCGACCAGGAGCTTGGCCGGCACGGCTCGCACGCTCGTCGCGGTCGGCACGGCCAGCGAGGCGTCCATGTTCTGGACGATCTTGGCGGCCACGCCGCGCAGCGGGGTGGTCTGCGGCCCGTTGGCGGTGGGCGCGGTCCGCTTCGCCGGCTCGGTCTTGGCGGCGGCCGGCTTCGCGGTGGTCGCCTTCGGGGTGGCCGGCGTCGGCTTCGACGCGGCGGGTGCCGGCTTCGCCGGTGCCGCCGGCGTACGGCGCTCACCCTTGGCCGCCGGCTCGGCCTTGGCCGCGGGTGCGTTCTTCGTGGCCGTCTCGGTGCCGGCCGCAGCGGCGTCCTTTGTCGCGGCGGTGGTGGCCGTCCGACCGTCTGTGGCGCCCGCTGTGCCCTGACCGGGTCGGTAGTCGGCGAAGAAGTCGTGCCAGGCCGGGTCGACGCTGCTCGGATCGGCGAGGTAGCGCTGGTACATCTCCTCGACGATCCACTCGTTCGGGCCGAAACCCGCCAGTGGGTTCTCCTGCGAAGTCTGCTGGGTCGACACGGCCGGTAATCGCCTCTTTCACGCGGGTTTGTATGTCACGCGGTGCCCGGTGCGCCGGGACGGACGCACAGGACGGTTCCCAGGCTACGCCGTACCGAACCTCGGGGCATTTCCGCCTCCGACGCGTGGTCGGATTCACAGAAGATGCCAGAAGTTCGGTAAGCGCTGCGTATTCCCTCGATCGCTGCTATGGCCTGTCGCTTCCGAGCGGCGACGGGCCCGGTACCCAGTTCTCGCTGGGTACCGGGCCCGTCGGGGCGGTGCGCTCACCCGGGTTGGTCGTCCAGGTGTCAGGAGATGTCGCGGCGCCGGGTGATGAGGATTCCGGCCACCCCGCTGACCACGGCGTAGCCGATGAGCACGAGCGCGCCCACCCACCAGGCGGGCAGCATCTCGTTCTCGCCCGGCGTGATCATGACCTGGGAGGCAGCGGCCGGCCAGACCACCTGCCACTTGATCACGGCCATGTTGTCCAGCACGTTGGCCAGCAGCAGGAAGAGCAGGCCGATCACCTGGGTACCGATCAGGTAGAGCACCGAGGCAGTGATCACCGCGCCCAGTTGGTTGGTGATCAGCGTGCCGATGCCGACGCCGAGCACCGTCCAGATCGCGTACGCCATCAGGTTGAGCAGCAGGGCCCGCTGGACCTCCCACTCGCCGAGTTGCGTGCCGTAGTCGTTGAGGGACAGGAACGTCGCTCCGGCGGCGAGGTCGATGAGCGTGGTCACCAGCCAGAACGCGAAGCCGAGCAGGCTGGCCGCGACGAGCTTGCTGGCGATCACCGCAGTGCGTCGCGGGGTGGCCAGGAACGTCGTGGTCGCGGTCTGGTGGAAGAACTCGTTGGTGACCATGAGGATGCCGATGAGCATCACGAACATCAGACCCAGGTACTGGCCGGAGGTGTAGAGGTTCGCCGCCTGAGCCGGCGCGGAGGCGGCGTCGCCGGTGTAGCCGAACTCCTCCCCACCGCCGCTGAGGGTCTCGGTGGCCAGCCAGGCGTTGAAGGCGAAGGCCAGGGCGATCGACAGGAACGCCCCGATGGCCAGCCACCACCAGGTGCTGGTCGTACGGATCTTGAGTAGTTCGGAGCGGACGAGGTGGCTCATCGGATGCCCGCCTTTCCGGCCGTCAGCTCCAGGAACACACGTTCCAGGTCGGGTCGTTCAGTGGTCAGCTCGTGCAGTTCGACCCCGGCGGTCAGGGCCGCCCGGCCCACCGCCGGAGCGTCGACCCCGCCGATCAGGAGAGTGCCCTGCCCATCGTTCTCGACAGTGGCCGGCCCCTGGGCCAGCGCGGCGGTCAACGCGTCGGCCTGCGGGGTGCGGACCCGGACCCGGACACCCTGCGCCATAGACCCGATCACCTGGTCCACCGGGCCCTGCCGGACCAACTGACCGGCCGCGATGATCACCACGTCGTCGGCCAGCAGTTGCATCTCCGAGAGCAGGTGGCTGGAGACGAGCACCGTGCGTCCCTCGGCGGCCAGCCCCTTGAGGAATCCGCGCATCCACCGGATGCCCTCCGGGTCCAGACCGTTCGCCGGCTCGTCGAGGATGAGCACCCGTGGGTCGCCGAGCATCGCCGCGGCGATGCCGAGGCGCTGCTTCATGCCCAGCGAGTAGCCCTTGAACTTGCGCTTGGCGGCCGGGGTCAGCCCGACCAGTTCCAGGGCCTGGTCGGCCCGTTCCCGCGGCAGCCCGGCGGCGGCGCTGATCACCCGCAGGTGGTTGACGCCGGTCCGGCCCTTGTGCGCGCTGGACGCCTCCAGCACCGCGCCGACGTGCCGCAGCGGGTCGGCCAGGTCGGGATACCGGTGACCACCGATGGTCGCCGTCCCGGCGGTCGGGGTGACCAGGTTCAGCAGCATGCGCAGGGTGGTGGTCTTACCCGCACCGTTCGGGCCGAGGAAGCCGGTGACCCGACCCGGTTGAACCGTGAAGGACAGGTTGTTGACCGCGAGCACGTTGCGGTACTGCTTCGTCAGACCGGAAACCACGATCTGCGCGTCGTTGGTGGGGCTTGGTTGCCCGTCGGTCATCGTTCTCCTCCCGTGGCGGCGCCGGGGTGCGCCGTTGCACAGCGTGACGTTAACGGTCGAGCAATTCAATCGGGCTCGTTCGGGAGATCGTCGTCCACCTCAGGCAGGAGTCGTCTCATCCCCAGGTACGAGTCGATCGACGACCGCGTCTACACAGCGATCCAGGTCGCCCGGGCGTGGCCGAGCGGGTGGCCGTCCGGGGCGTACAGGCTCGTGTGCACCAGGGCCTTGCGGCCCTCGGTGCCGATCAGCGCGCCGGTCACCACGCACTCGTCGTCCGGTCGGGGCAGCGCCGCGATCCGGGCCGCGATCCGGCCGAGCACGTACGGCCGGCCGGCACCGATCACCGCCCACCCGCCGGGACAGTCCAGGGCGGCCCAGACGGTGGCGACCTCGACCTGACGTGGCGCCCGCACCGGTGCGGCCGTCCGGCCGTCCGGCAGCCGACCCGGAAAGATCCGCAGGCCGTCGGGGCGCTGCGGACCGCAGACGTAGCAGCGGGGGAACGGATGATCGACAAGCCCCGGGTACGTCGCCGAGGCGGCCCGGGCGGTCGCCAGATCCACAGGCGGGACCGTGACGTCGTCGAGATCCTGCGTCGGCCGCAGCTGTGCGACCACCTCGCCGGCCGGGTCCCGCACCTGCGCGTCGACGAGCGTCAGCGGCGTGTCCAACGGTGGCGGTCGGCGCAGGGTCACCTCGACCGGACCGTCCCCGCCGTACGCGCTGGCGAAGACACCGGCACTCCACCCGCCGTTGCCCGAACCGGGCGGTCCGTTGAAGCGTCCCTCGATGATCATCGAGCCTCCGTCCGCCACGCCGCCCGGTCGGGTCGCCGGGGCACCGGCAGCCTCGCACGCCCCCGGTGTCGGCCGGCGTGGCGGGTCGGCCACCGGTCGCCGACCGGCGTTCACCGGATCGACACCGCCGGTCACCAGGGCCGGCAACCCCCCGGCACTACACAGAGGGCATGGCCGTTCTGCCAGCCGTGGACGTAGCACTGACGACCAGCGGCTACACCCTTTCGATAGCCGACAACCCCAGCCAGGTCGAGGCCGCACAACGCCTGCGTCATCAGGTGTTCGCCGGCGAGTTGGGCGCCACCGTGTCCCGCGACACGGCCGGCCTCGACCGTGACGTCTTCGATACTTACTGTGACCATCTGGTGGTGCGCCAGGAGGGCAGCGGCGAGGTGGTGGGTACCTACCGACTACTTCCACCGGGGCGTACCAACCGTCGCTACGCCGAGGGCGAGTTCGACCTGACCGCGCTCGACCCGTTGCGCAGCCACCTTGTCGAGGCCGGCCGGTCCTGCGTACATCCCGCGCACCGCAGCGGCGCGGTGATCAACCTGATGTGGGCGGGCATCGCCCGCTACCTGCACCTGCGGGGTCTGCGCTGGCTCGGTGGTTGCGCCTCCGTGCCGGTGGCGGACGGCGGCCTCGCCGCTGCCGAGGTCTGGGCCCAGGCGCGGGCCAGGCACCTGTCGCCGCCATCCCTGCGGGTCCGGCCACTGCGACCCTGGTTCGCCGAGCCGGGTGCGCCGACCGAGCCGGTCACCGGATCGGCCAAGCTGGTCCCGCCGCTGCTCCGCGGCTACCTGCGGCTCGGTGCCCAGGTCTGCGGCGAGCCGGCGTACGACCCGGACTTCGGGGTGGCCGACTTCTACGTCCTGCTCTCCATGGACCGGATGAATCCGCGCTACCTGCGGCACTTCCTCGGCGGGCAGCCATGACCACGCTCTGGCGGCCCATCTCCGGCTGTGGCCCCGAATGCCTGCCCGGCCCCGGCGAGGCTCCCACCGCCTCGGCGGTGCGGCAACTGGGCCGCGCCGCCGGCCTGCTCGGCATGCTCGGGCTCGGCGTCGGGCTGGCGGCAGTGCTCCCGATCCTGCCGACCCGGGAACGTCAGGCCGCGTTGCGCGGCTGGGCGCGTGCCACGGCACGGGTCTGCGGCGTACGCCTCGACGTGCGCGGTCGGCTGCCTCGGCGGCGAGCCCTGCTGGTCGCCAACCATGTCTCCTGGTGGGACGTCCTGGCGCTGCTGGCCGTCGCGCCGGCCCGCCTGGTGGCCAAGCGGGAGATACGCCGCTGGCCACTCGTCGGCCTGCTCGCGCACGCGGCCGGCACCGTGTTCGTGGACCGTTCCCGTCCCCGCGAACTGCCCGCCACGGTGGGCCGGGTGGCCGCGGCGTTGCTGTCGGGCCGCTCGGTGGCAGTGTTCCCCGAGGGCACCACCTGGTGCGGCGCCGCAACCCGCTGCCGTCCGCCCACCGGTTTCCGGCCGGCGATGTTTCAGGCCGCGATCGACGCCGGGGCGCCAGTGGTGCCGCTGCGGATCGGCTACCGCTGCGGCGTGACCGGCGCAACCAGCACGGCACCGGCCTTCGTCGGCGACGAGAACCTGGTGCGGTCGGTGCGCCGGATGCTCGCGGTCCGGAGGTTGACAGTCTGCGTCGACATCGCCGCGGCGCTGCACCCGGGACGGTCCGCCGACCGACGGGCGCTGGCCCGGGTCGCCGAGTCGGCTGTGCATCTCGTACCGTCGTCGCCGGCCGCGCGGACCGCGCCGGTGACCACCGAGCCCGCGCCCGAGCAGCCGGTACGCGTGCCGGCCCGGCCCGACGCCGGACCGGTCGTGCTACCGGTGGCGACCCGGTCCCCGGCGGCGACGTCACCGGGCAGTCCGTCGACCGGGGAGCGGGAGCTGCCGCTGGCCGCCTGACCGATCCCGCTCACAGGCTTTTTCCAGGATCCGCCCAGCACGGGCGCAGTGTCTGCGCGGATGATGGGCGGCATGGCCGCTACCCAGACCGAGGCGCGACTGCTCGTCGTCGAGGATGACCCCAACATTCTCGAACTGCTCTCCGCGAGCCTGCGCTTCGCGGGATTCGACGTGGCCACCGCCACCAGTGGCAGCGCCGCGCTGAGCGCGGCCCGTGACCATCGCCCCGACCTCGTGGTGCTCGACGTGATGCTGCCGGACCTCGACGGGTTCGAGGTGATCCGGATGATGCGTGAGGGCGGCACGCGTACGCCTGTGGTCTTCCTCACCGCCCGGGACGCCACCGACGACAAGATCCGCGGGCTCACCCTGGGCGGGGACGACTACGTGACCAAGCCGTTCAGCCTGGAGGAGCTGACCGCCCGGATCCGGGCGGTGCTGCGCCGCACCAGCACCGGCGAGCAGGCGCCCGCCCGGCTCACCTTCGCCGACCTGGAACTGGACGAGGAGACCCACGAGGTCTACCGGGCCGGCCAGCGGGTGCAGCTCTCACCCACCGAGTTCAAACTGCTGCGGTACCTGATGCTCAACGCCAACCGGGTGCTGTCCAAGGCGCAGATCCTCGACCACGTGTGGAACTACGACTTCCGGGGCGACGACAACATCGTCGAGTCGTACATCTCGTACCTGCGCCGTAAGGTCGACACCACCGATCCCCGGCTGATCCACACCCTGCGTGGCGTCGGGTACGTCCTGCGCAAGCCGGCGGCGTGAACGCGGTACAGCAGGTCAAGTTCCGGCTCCGCGCGGTACCGCTGCGGGTGAAGCTGGTCGCGGCCGTGCTGACCCTGGTCGCCGCTGCGCTGCTGGTGATCGCCTCACTTACCACGATCTTTCTCCGCAGCTACCTGGTCGACCAGGTGGACGGGGAGCTGATCAGCGCTGTCGAAACCATCGAGGGCGACCTGGCGAACAAGCCCTGGGCGGAGGTCTACATCCCGCCGGACTCGGTTATCCCCACCGACTACGTGGTGGTGGTGACCAGCCGCAGCAGCGGGCTGGTCTCGGCCTACGGGTTCGACGAACGCCGGTTCGACGCCGCCGACCTGCCGCCCTGGCCCCAGGACGCCGCCGGTTTCGAGCAACTGGCCGGAAAACCGTTCGATACCCGGGCGCGCGGCAGCGACGTGCGCTGGCGGATGCTCTACACCGAGCTTCCCAACGGGCAGTGGGCGGCGATCGGGCAGCACCTCACCGACGTGGAGCAGGCGGTGAAGCGGCTCATCTGGATCGACCTGCTGGTCGGTGGGGCGGTGCTGGTGCTGCTCGCCTCGATCGGCGCGGCGATCGTCCGGACCAGCCTCAAGCCGCTTGTGGAGATCGAACGTACCGCCGCCGCCATCGCCGGTGGTGATCTGAGCCGCCGGGTGCCCGACCCGGAGGACGGCCAACCCTGCCCGACCTCGGAACTGGGCCGGTTGTCCCGGGCCCTGAACGCGATGCTCAGTCAGATCGAGATGGCCTTCACCGCCCGGGCGGCGTCGGAGTCGGCGGCCCGGGACGCCGCCGAGGGGGCCCGTGCCTCCGAGGCCCGGGCCCGCCGCTCCGAGGAGCGGATGCGGCAGTTCGTGGCGGACGCCTCGCACGAACTGCGTACCCCGCTGACCACCATCCGCGGCTTCGCCGAGCTGTACCGCCAGGGTGCGGCCCGGGCCCCCGAGCAGACCTCGGACCTGCTACGCCGGATCGAGGACGAGGCGGCCCGGATGGGACTGCTGGTCGAGGACCTGCTGCTGCTGGCCCGGCTGGACCGCGAACGGCCGCTCTCGCTGGCTCCGGTGGAGCTGCCGGTGCTGGCGGCGGACTCGGTGGCGGCGGCCCGCGCGATGGCGCCGGACCGGCAGATCGAACTGGAGATCGAGCCCGGCTCCGGTCCGCTCGTGGTCCGCGGCGACGACGCCCGCCTGCGGCAGGTGATCGGCAACCTGATGACGAACGCGCTGCGGCACACCCCGCCCGGTGCGGCGGTGACGTTGCGGCTGCGCGCCGAGCCCGGGAACCTGGCGGTGATCGAGGTGGCCGACACCGGGCCGGGGCTCACCGCCGAGCAGGCGGAACGGGTCTTCGAGCGCTTCTACCGGGTGGACGCCTCGCGTACCCGCAGGACCGACGGCAACACCGGCACCGGTCTCGGCCTGGCGATCGTCGCCGCGCTGGTGACCGTGCACCAGGGCACCGTCGAGGTGACCGAGACGCCGGGCGGTGGTGCCACCTTCCGGGTACGGCTGCCGCTCGCGCCGGCCACCGACATCGACGACCAGTGATTTTCAGCCAATCCTCAGTTCAGCCCAAGGCGGGACGCAGAGCGATGGGAGAAGGTAGGGGCATGACCGAGTACGAGTCCGACCCGCGCCGGCCGGCCCCCACCGACGCCGAGCCGTCGCAACCCGAGCTGTCCCGCGCCGAGTACGCGCGGTCCGACTCCCCGTCCACAGCCCGTCCCGACGCCGACCCGACGGTCGAGGCGCCGACCGTACCGGTGCGGGCCGTCGACCCGTCGTCGGCCGGCCCGGACGCCGCGCCGGGCCGCCCGGGCGACGGCACCGGCTCGCCGGTGGCGGCGCAGCCGGTCTCCGGTCAGCCCACCTGGGCACCGGCCGGCGCTCACCAGCACCAGCAGCCTTACCAGCACCCGTACCAGCCGGGTGCCCGCTACCCGGGCAATCCCTGGTATCCCGGCCAGCCCGCCTGGAGCGGCGCCCAGCCGACCGGGCCCGGTGCCGGGCAGCCGGGGTATCCGGGGCAGACCCCCGGAGTGCCGGGCGGCTACCCGGGTCAGCCGGCCCCGTGGGCACCCACCCCGTCCAACGCAGGGACCCGCCCCGGCCGGATCGCCAAGCTGGCCGGCGCCGGCGTGGCCGTGTTCGCCCTGATGCTCGGCAGCGGGGTCGCCGGCGGGGCCCTCGCCCTCGCGCTGAACGACGGCGGCGGGATCACCCGCACCTACAGCGCCGCACCCGTGATCGACGGTGCCGACCTGCCGCGCATCGCCGCGTCGGTGCAGGACAGCGTCGTGTCCATCAGCACCGGCAGCGGTGAGGGCTCCGGCGTGGTGCTCAGTGCCGACGGCTACGTGCTGACGAACAACCACGTGATCGCCGGGGGCGGTGACACGGTCCGGGTCTTCTTCGCGGATGGCACCAGCACCCAGGCCGAGGTGGTGGGGACGGACCCGAAGACCGACCTCGCGGTGCTGAAGGCGAACGGGTTGACCGATCTCCAGCCGGCCACCCTCGGCGACAGCGACGCGATGCAGGTCGGCGACCAGGTCCTCGCCCTCGGCAGTCCGCTCGGCCTGCAGGGCTCGGTCACCGCGGGGATCCTCAGCGCCCGGGACCGCACCATCCAGGCCGGTGGGGGGCAGCAGCTCCCCGGCCAGGCGGTCAGCTCGATCTCGGGGCTGCTGCAGACCGACGCCCCGATCAACCCGGGCAACTCGGGTGGCGCACTCGTCAACACCCGGGGTGAGGTGATCGGCATCAACACCGCGATCGCCACCGCGGGGCAGGGCAGCACCGGCAACATCGGGGTGGGCTTCGCCATCCCGAGCAACAAGGCCAAGGACGTCGCGGAGAAGCTCCAGCGGGGCGAGAAGATCAGCCACCCGTCGCTGGGGGTCAGCGTGAACGCCGCCCCCGACGGCGGTGCGCTGATCGGCGCGGTGAACCCGGGCAGCGCGGCCGAGCGGGCCGGGCTGCAACAGGGCGACGTGATCACCCGGTTCGGCGACAAGGCGATCAACGACTCCAACGACCTGGTGGCCGCCGTCCAGGCCGGCAAGGTCGGTGACCAGGTCGAGGTGACGTACCAGCGAAATGGTGCCGAGGCGACGGCAACCGTGACGCTCGCCGAAGCGTCCTAACGAGACAGGACCTGCTTCCTCCCTCCGGGGCGGCGGGTGGCGCGGCCAAGGGGGTTGGCCGCGACACCCGCCGCCCTTCCTCTTTCCCGGTTCACCCGGACCGGGTGAACCGGGCTCACCCCGCTGCCCGGCAGCCTCGGCCGAGAAGACCTGCGGAGGCGGATGGGGGTGCCATGACCACGGCGACGGCGGCCCGGAGCGATGACCGGATCCAGCGCGACGTGCTTGACGAACTCGCCTGGGACGCCCAGGTGCGCTCGACCGACATCGGGGTGAGCGTGCGCGACGGCGTGGTTTCGCTCACCGGCGGCGTGGACAGCGCCGCACACAGGTGGGCGGCGGTGCGCGGGGCGCAACGGGTACGTGGGGTACGGGCGGTCGCCGACGACATCGAGGTGCGCCCCACCGGGCCTGTCGACGTCACCGACGGCGACCTGGCGATCGCGGCCAGCCGAGCGCTGGAGTGGAACAGCTTCGTGCCGGCCGAGCAACTGGACCTCACCGTCTCCGACGGCTGGTTGATGCTGCGCGGCGCTGTGGAGTTCGGTTGGCAGCGCCGTACCGCCGAGCGCGAACTGCGCCGGCTGCGCGGCGTACGCGGCGTCACCAACCTGGTCGAGGTGAGGCCCGCCGCCCCGGTCGACGTCGACCGGATCCGCACCGACGTGCAACGTGCCCTGATGCGGGGCATCGGCACCGAACGGGTGGTCGTCCAGGTGCGCGGCGACACGGTGACGCTGACCGGAGTGGTGCGTTCCTGGTGGGAGCGGGATCAGGCGGAACGGATCGCGTGGTCGGCCGAAGGCGTCTGCATGGTACGGGACCAACTGCTGGTGGGCGGCTGAACCGGCGAACCCACGCCCGTTTGTCCCGGCCGGGACCGGGAAGACGCTCGATTCCAGGCTGGCGCCGAGCACCGTCGACGCCTCCGGACCGCGACAGGGAGGGTACGTGGCCGACAACCTTGCGCGTGAGCACCGGTTGCGGATCGCGATGGTGGTGCCGCCCTGGCTGTCGGTGCCGCCGCCGGGCTACGGCGGACTGGAACAGGTGGTGGCCGGCCTGGTCGACGCTCTGGTCGCCCGAGGCCACGCGGTGACCCTGATGGGTGCCGGTGCGGCCCACGGCACCGCCGCCGACTTCCTGGCCACCCTCGACGAGTTGCAGTTCGACCGCCTCGGCGAGGCGCTGCCCGAACTGGCTCACCTGGCCCGGGTCAACCATCTGCTCAGTCCCGCCGACTTCGACATCGTGCACGACCACAGCACGATCGGTCCGCTGGTGGCCGGCCGGCGGGAGGTACCCACTGTGGCGACAGTGCACGGCAACCCGGTGGGCGAGTACGGGACGGTGCTCAGCGACACCGACCGTGGGGTCGGCCTGGTGGCGATCTCACACACCCAACGGGGGTTGAATCCGCACCTGCCCTGGGTGGGCACCGTGCACAACGCGATGAGCCTGGACGACTTCCCGCGCAAGGACGTCCCCAGCAACGGCCCGGTGCTGTGGCTCGCCCGGTTCAGCCCGGACAAGGGGCCGGAGTTGGCCATCCGCGCCTGCCGGGCCGCCGGTCTGCCGCTGGTGCTGGCCGGCAAGTGCAACGAGCCCGCCGAGCGGCGCTACTACGACGAGGTGATCCGGCCGATGCTCGGGCCGGACGTCACGGTGCTGCTCGACGCCGACCGGAAGGCCGTGTTGCGCCTGCTGGTCGAGGCGCGCTGCCTGGTCATGCCGATCCAGTGGGAGGAGCCGTTCGGCATCGTGATGCTGGAGGCGATGGCGACCGGGACACCTGTGGTGGCGCTGAACCGGGGAGCGGTGCCGGAACTGGTCCGCCCCGGGGTGAGCGGGTTGATCTGTCAGCGGCCGGACGAGTTGCCGGCGGCGCTGCGGCGGGCCTCCGACCTGGACCCCAGGGACTGTGTGGCACACGTGGCCCGGACCTTCTCCACCGAACGGATGGCCGCCGGCTACGAGGAGGTGTACCGCCGCTTCCTCGCCGCGGCGACCCCGCGTGGCGCGCTGCGCGAGCCGGCGCCTGTCACTCCGGCATGACCGGACGCGCCACTCACACCTGCGCGGCGCCGAGCGCGGTGATCGCCGCATCCAACTGCTGTGCGTACGCCTGACTCAACCCGTTCTCGCGCAGCCGGGTGGACACCTTCTCCCGGAGTCGGGCGACCCCCGGCCCCAGTTCGCCCTCGCCGCCGGTCACCGCCCGGGTGAGGTTGCGCAGCTCGTTGCGCAGGTCGAGGCCGACGTCCTCGCGGATGCCCCCGTCGGCGAGACCGGCACCGATCACCTCGTCCAGGCGGTTCGCCGCCTCGACGAGGCTGTCGCCGCCCGCCGGCGGGGTCGGTGCGCCAGATGTCGCCGACGGCGTCGGCTGGGTGCTCGACGGCACGGCGGTCGGCGAGGTGCTGGCGGTGGCCTCCGGCCGGACCGGGTCGGGTGACGCGGTCGGTCCGGTGGTGGGCAGGACGGCGGGCGGCCCGTCATCGTCCTCCTTCAGCAGCGCCGGCACCGCCAGCGCCGCCGCGACGAGCGTGGCCAGCGCCGCCGTGACGAGCAGCGGGCGACGTAGCCGCCGGGGGTCGTCACCGGTGACCGGTGCCGGGCGCGGCAGCCGTCGTCCCCGCCCCGGGTCGGCAGCGGAGACCGGTACCGGCCCGGCATCCCCGACCCTTCCGGTACCGGTCCCGGCGTCGCTGCCGTCCGGGTGTCTGCCGGTGTGGTCAGCGACGCCGGCGGCGGCGAGCGGGATGCCCGCCGCCGTGCCGGAGGCGACCCCGGTGAGGGCGGGCTGGAAGGCTGTGGGGCCGGCGGGCGGTGGCACCCAGGCGGGCACCGGGGCCGCGTCGGCCCGTCCCACCGAGGGCAGGGTGACGGTGGGCGCGAGCATCGTGTTGGCCTGCGGATCGGCGGGCAGCATCTGGTCGCGCAGCACGGTGGCCACCTGCCGGGCCGTGGGGCGGTCGGCAGGATCCCGCGACAGGCACCGCAGGCAGATCTCGGCCACCGTCGTCGGCAGCCCCGGCACCTCGGCCAGCGAGGGCGGTGGCCCGTCGGCGAGCGCGACGGTGAGTTCGTCCCAGGTGTCCGCCGGATACGGCACCCGCCCGGTCAGGGTCTCGTGCAGCAGGACGCCGAGCGAGTAGACGTCGGTCGCGGGTTGGGCCGGAGCGCCGTCGAGCCGTTCCGGTGCCACGTACGCGGGAGTGCCGAAGGTGGCACCGTCCTCATCGTCGTCGGGGGCACCGATCCGGGTGGCGATGCCGAAGTCGAGCACCTTCGCGCCGACCTGGGTCATCATCACGTTGGCCGTGGTGATGTCGCGGTGCACGATGCCGAGTCGGTGGGCGGCGGCGAGCGCGTCGGCGACCTGCGCGCCGATCTCCACCGCCTGCGGCCACGGCAGCGGGCCCGCGGTGAGCCGGAACTCCAGCTCCTCCCCGGCGAGCAGTTCCATCACCACGAAGGAGGTGATGGCGCCGTCCGGCGACACCGTCTCGCCGTAGTCGTGCACCGAGGTGACGTTCGGGTGGACCAACTGTGCGGCGGCTCGGGCCTCTTCCCGGACCATGTCGCGGAACCTGGCGTCGGCGGCCAGTGACGGGGCGAGCACCTTCAGTGCGACCACCCGGTCGAGTACCTCGTCGTGGGCCCGCCAGATCACCGACATGCCGCCGGAACCGATCTGGTCGATCAGCCGGTACCTGGTGGCCAGCAACCGGCCGGGCTGCAGTGCTGGCTTCACGGATCGCACCTGCCTCATAGGTGGGAGCGGTATCAGGTTGCGCGAATGTTGCCCCCCTGTCAACGGGCCTCGATGCGACGGGTGCCTCCGGAGCGGTGGGTGTCGCGTCGGGCGGGGCGCTCTACGTCGCGCCGGGGCGTACGGGTGGGCCCGCCGGGGCGCGGCCGTGCCAGGATGAACGGCATGGCGCGGGGACCTGTGGCTTTCGTGCTCGGCGGCGGGGGAGTCCTGGGCGCGGTCGAGGTGGGCATGTTGCGGGCCCTGTTCCGGGCTGGGATCCGGCCGGACCTGGTACTCGGCACGTCGATCGGCGCGGTCAACGGCGCCCTGGTGGCCGCCGACCCGACCGAGGCGGTGACCGACCGGTTGGTCCGGCTCTGGGCCTCTCCGGAAGCCAGTGAGGTGTACGGCGACTCGGTCGCCCGCCAACTGCGGCGTTTCGCCGCCCGTACCCATCTGCACTCGCCCCGGCCGTTGCGCAAGCTGTTGGAGAACGAACTCGGTGCCGACACCACCTTCGCCGACCTGACGATTCCGTTCCGCTGCTGCGCGGCGAACATCGAGCGGGCCGCCGAGCACTGGTTCGTCAGCGGGCCGGTGGTGCCGGCGGTCCTGGCGTCCGCCTCGGTGCCGGGGCTGCTGCCGCCGGCCCGCATCGGCGATCAGCACTACGTGGACGGCGGGATCGTCAACTCCATCCCGATCGGCGAGGCGGTCGCGGCCGGCGCCGGCCGGATCTTCGTACTCCAGGTGGGCCGGATAGAGCGGGCGCTGGCACCGCCACGGCGGCCCTGGGAGATCGCCCAGATCGCCTTCGAGATCGCCCGCCGGCACCGGTTCGCCAGGGAGATGGCCGCCCTGCCCGACGGGGTCGAGGTGCACGTGCTGCCGACCGGTGGGCTGGAGCCGCGTGACGACACCCCGTGGGCCTACCGGGACATGGCGGCGGTGGGCCGACGGATCAGCCGGGCGTACTCGGCCTCCCGGCACTACCTGGCCAACCTGGACCGCTGATGCCGTTACCGCCGCGTTGGCTGCGCCGACTGCTCCTGGCACCCGGCGTGGTGCTGCTGGCGATCCTGTTGGTCACCACGGTGCCGCTGTGGGTCCTGCTGGCGCTCGCCGCGTCCCCGTTCGTCCCCGGGCACCTGCGTCCGTTGCGGTTGCTCTGGATCGGCTGCTTCTACCTGGTGTGGGACGCGGCGGCGCTGCTCTGCCTCTTCGTGCTGTGGGTCGGCTCCGGGTTCGGCTGGCGGGTGCGCTCTCCGGCCTTCCAGCGGGCCCACTACGTGCTGGCCGGCTGGTTCCTGCGGGTGTTGTTCTGGCAGGCCAGGTGGACGCTGCGGCTGAGCATCGACGTGGTCGGCACCGACCCGGACACCGCCCTGCCGGGCCGGCCGGAACTGGTGCTGTGCCGGCACGCCGGTCCGGGTGACTCGTTCATCCTGATCCACGCCCTGGTGAACTGGTTCCGTCGCGAGCCACGGATCGTCCTCAAGGACACCCTCCAGTGGGATCCGGCGATCGACGTACTGCTCAACCGGCTGCCGAGCCGGTTCATCGCGCCGGGCCGCGACGGCCGGGGCTCACTTACCGACCAGGTCGGACATCTCGCCACCGGGCTGGACGACAACGACGCCTTCGTGATCTTTCCGGAGGGCGGCAACTTCACGCCGAAGCGCCGGCTGCGGGCCATCGCACGGCTGCGCGACCGGGGACACGAGCGGATGGCGCTGCGGGCGGAGGCGATGCGGCACGTGCTCGCCCCGCAGCCGGGCGGGCTGCTGGCGGCGCTGGACGCGGCACCCGACGCCGGAGTGATCTTCGTGGCCCACACCGGTCTGGACCGGATGCTCACCGTCAACGACGTGTGGCGCGAGCTGCCGATGGACAAGCGGCTGGTGATGCGGTTCTGGTCGGTGCCGCCGGAGGAGGTCCCGACCGACCGTCAGCAGCGCATCGACTGGCTCTACGAATGGTGGAGTCGGATAGACGAGTGGATCGCGACCAATCACGACGACGCGACGTAGGGTGCGCCTGTGGAGCAGATCAGCGTGGTGACGACGGTGGTCGACGCGCGGGCGGTCGCCGATCTGCTGGCCGCCGCAGCGGTGGCCGGGCGGCTGGCGGCCTGCGCGCAGGTCGGCGGTCAGGTGGACAGCACGTACTGGTGGCAGTCGAGCGTGGAGACCAGCACCGAGTGGTCGGTGCAGTTCAAGACGGCACCCGACCGGGTCGACGCGTTGGTCGAGCAGTTGCGGGCCAGCCATCCCTACGAGGTGCCGGAGATCCTGGTCAGCAGGGTGGACTGCGGTCATCCGGGCTACGCCGCCTGGGTCTTCGAGCACACCCGTTCCTGAGTACGCGCACTCTGGCGTCGGCGGTACCCGGCGGTCGAGGATGACGGCGTGGACAACGCCTACCCCTGCCCGGCCTGCGGTTCGTCGGCAAATCTCGACTCCGGCTGCACCGGCTGCGGCCGGCCGCCGCATTCGGCCGCCGCCGAGGTTATCCGGCTCGACCGGGAGATCGCCGTGCTGGGCGGTGAGGTGCAGCGGGCCCGTCAGGCGTACGAGGGGCTGGTCGGGCGGCTCGACGCGGTGCGGCGACGGCGGGGGGAGCTGGCCGCGGCGGTCCGGGCGGAGTTCCCGGTGTCCGTGACGGCACCGGGCCACCGCCCGACGCCGGCCGTCGGCGGACACCCGGGACCCGCTCCGGTACCGGCCGCACCCGTGCCGGCTCCCGGCGGGCGGCCCGGTTCCGCGCTGGTTCGCCCGGGCGGTGCGGAGACCTCGACGCGGACCGTGCAGGGTCTGCTCTTCGTCCTGGGTGGACTGCTGCTCGGCACGGCGGCGACGGTCTTCACGGCGGTGGCCTGGGCGTCGGTCGGGGTGGCTGGCCGGGCGGTGATCCTGTTGGCGTCCACCGCGCTGCTGCTGACCGTGCCGTTGGTCGCCCGCTGGCGTGGGCTGCGCGGCACCGCCGAGACCTTCGCCGCCGTCGGGCTGCTACTGGTACTGCTCGACGGGTACGCCGCCTGGTCTGTCGACCTGTTCGGGGTGACCGCCTGGCCGGGCAGCCGGTACGCGGCGCTGGTCGCGGCGGTCGGAGCGGCGGTGGCCCTGGGCTACGCCCGACTCAGCCGACTGGCCGTGCCGTGGTTCGCCGCGTTGCTCGTCGTCCAGCCGGTACTGCCGTTGCTTGCGGCCGAGGCCCGTCCGGAACCGGCCGGCTGGGCTGTGGTCTTCGTCGGGGTGGCGCTTGTCGACCTGGCGGTGGTCGCCGTCCTGCGGCAGCGCGCCGGTGTCGTCGCGGACGAGGGGGTCGCGACGACACCGGCGATGCGACTGGCCGGTGGCGCGCTGGCCTGGACCGGTTTCGCCGGTTGGCTGCTGCTCGCCGCCGGCTGCGCACTGGTGCCGTTGCTTGTCGGCCGGGCGGGTGGCATACCGCTGGTGGCCGGTGTGCCGATGCTGCTGGTGGCGCTTACCGCGCTCGGCGCGGCGTTGCTGGCCGGCGGCGAGCCGGCGCGGGCGCTGGCGGGCGGCGCGCTGGTGCCGGTGCTGGCCGGAGCGATCGTCCGTCCGGTGGTGGAACTGCGCGCATCGGTGTGGCTTGTGGTGTCCGCGCTTGTCGCGGCGCTGCTGGCCGGCGCGATACGGCTGCTGCCGCGCAGTTGGCGGGCCGGTCCGCGGGTGGGGGCGTTGCTGGTGGCCGGCGGCGGGGGGCTGCTGGCGGCGTTGGCGGGGCTGCTGCTGGCCGGAGCCGCAGTGGTCCGGTCGTTGCCGCCGTGGCAGGGGGCCACGGCGGGCCCGGAGTTCGCGTGGGGTTGGCAGCTACCGGTGGCTGTGGCGCTCACCTCGGCTGCGGTCGCGTTGCTGCTGCCTCGGGCGGTCCGGCCGGCGGTGCTGGCGGTCGGTCTCGCCGCGACCGCGTTCGCCGCGCCTGTCGCCTGGGCTGCGTCGTGGCCGGCGGTGGTCGCTATCGACCTCGCGGTCGGGGCGGTGCTGCTGGTCGTGGCGGTGGTTCGTCCGACGTTGCCCACCGTGACGCTGCTTGCCGCGACGTCGGCCGGTGCGGCGTTGCTCGGGCACGGGCTGTTGGTCGGGCTGGCGGACCCGATCGGTGCCGGCGTCGCCTGCGCGGTGATCCTCGGCGTCGGCCTCGGCGTGGCGGTTGCCTGTCGACAGGGCGATCCGGTGCGGCGGGCCGTGGCCGGGTGCGGTCTGGCCGCCGCTGTGCTCGTGGTACCGGCTGGGGCGGCGGTCGCACTGATCGGCGTCGGGGCACCCCCGTGGTGGCAGGCCCGGGCGGCGCTGACCGCCGTCGCGTTGCCGGCGGTGGCGCTGCTCGCGCTGCGCCGACGCTGGCCCGAGCTGACCGGGTACGCCTCGACCGGGCTCGCCGTGGTGGCGCTGCTGACCGGCTTGTCGCCCCTGGTCGTACCGGGTGCCGAGCGGGTGGCGGTGTACGCGGCGGTGGCGGCGTCGCTTGTCGCGCTCGCCGGGTTCTGGAGCCGCCCGGTGGGGCTGTTGCCGGTGGCCGGGCTGGGCCTGGCCGCAGTGGCGGTGCTGGCGGCCGTGCCGACGGTGGTGAGTGCGCTACTGACGCCGTACGGCCCGCCGCCCGCGCTCTGGTCCGGTGTCCCGGCTACCCGGTCGGCACCGGACGCGCTGCCGGTCGGCCTGGCGCTGGTGCTGCTGGCGGTGGCGGCGGCCCTGGCCACCTGGCCGGCGTCCCGCACCGACTCCGCGCAACAGCGATCCGTTGACGACGGTGGCGTTGCGCCCGGTGCTGCTGGTCCCGCCGGTGGCCGGGCCGCTGCCTGGCGGGTCGCCGGGGTGGCGCTGCCCTTCCTGGCCGCTGCCGGCCCGGTGCTGCTGGTCGCCGCCGCCGTGCCCTGGCCGGTGGTACCGGCGGCGGCGCTGCTGGGTGGGGTGGCACTACTGCTCGCTGTCGCGCTGCGGCCCCTGGACGGTTTCTTCGTGCGGGCGGCGGTGTCCGTCGGATTCGTGCTGGCGGTGGCCGGACTGCTCAACCTTCAGGCCACCGAGACCGCGACCCTGGCCGGGCTGGGCCTGGTGGCGGTGGCGGCGACTGTCGTCGGAGTGGGTGCCCGTCACCTCGCGGTACGCGTGTCCGGCTGGCTGGTCGCGGTGGCGGCGGCGACCGGCTTCGCGGTCACCGCTCCACTGGCCGGTGGGCAGCCACCCCGGGTGGCGGCGTTCGCGGTGCTCGGCGTCGCCGCGCTCACCCTGCTGCTCGCCGCGACGCTGTCGGGCCGGGGGAGTCTGCCGGGCGCGGTGGCACAGCCGGTTGCCGCGCCGGCGTCCACCCTGGCAGCCCCCGAGGTGCCCCGGAGTGGCGCTCCAGCGGTGCTGCTGGGCCGGGTGCTGGACGCCGCCGCACAGGTGGTCGCGTTGCTCGCGCTGCTGCTCACCCTTGGCGCACTCCGGCACGCCGCGACGATCTGCGTGCTGTGGGGCGTCGCGACGGGTGTCCGGCTGTTGCGTCGGGACGAGTCGCTCGGGCGGCGCTGGGTCTTCGCCGGCATCGGTGGTGGCAGCGAACTGCTGGCCGTCTGGCTGCTCCTGGTGGCCGGCGGAGTGAGCGTGCTGGAGGCGTACACGGTGCCGCTGGCGGCGCTGGCGCTCGCCGCTGGCACGGTGGCGCTGCGGACCCGGCCCGGGCTGAACAGTTGGCTGGCGCTCGGCCCTGGCCTGGCCGCCGTGCTGCTGCCCAGCCTGGCCGCTGTGCTGTTCGGCACCGACCCGCAGCCCTGGCGGCGGCTGCTGCTCGGCGCCGCCGCTCTCGTCGTGACGCTGCTCGGCGCGGTACGCCGCTGGCAGGCGCCGGTGCTGCTCGGCGGGGGCACGTTGGCCCTGCTCGCCCTGTACGAGCTGGTGCGCAATTGGGACCTGCTGCCCAGGTGGGCCTTCCTGGCCGTCGCCGGGCTGGCGCTGATCGGCCTGGCGACCACCTACGAGCGCCGACGTCGGGATCTGCTGCGGCTGCGATCCGCAGTGGGCCGCATGAGCTGACGGCTGTCCGGGCCGCTCGCCTCACCGCCACGCCTGCCCGGGTACCCCTCCGCTGGGCGCCGCCGGCCGCCACGATCAGGGGCGCCGGCCGGCACCGGTAGGGTCTGGCCATGGCAGAGGTGCTCACCGCCGAGGCGGTGCGAAACGAGCTGGGTGGGCTGGCGGGCTGGTCGGGGGACCCCGCCGGGATCACCCGAACCGTGGAGCTGGCCAGCTTCCCGGACGCCATCGCAGTGGTGGACCGGGTGGCCGCGACGGCCGAGGAACTGGACCACCACCCCGACATCGACATCCGGTGGCGCACGGTGACCTTCCGCTGCGTGACCCACTCGGCCGGCGGAGTCACCGAACGTGACCTACGGCTGGCCCGGCGGATCGACGAGATCGTGGAGGGTGCCCGATGAGGTTCGAGATCAGCAAGGTGTTGGACGCCATCGAGGGGCGGGTCTGCACCGACCCGCAGTTGGCCCGCGCGGTGCTGGACCTGGCGGAGATCATCCGCTACCAGGACCTCGACGGCGGTCGTCCGGCCAGTTCACTGCGCCTCGGTATGGTCATCGACGCGCTGGCGCGCAGCCTGGAGGAGGACAACGTCCCGGTCTACGCGGTGGTGCACCGGGGGATGCTCTCCGACGCCGACCTCACCTCCAACGAGCGGATGGTGGTACGCAGGTGGGCCGACGACGGTCTGGTGGAGGTGCTCGACAACCCCGGTGACCGGATGCTCGAGGTGGCCGACCTGCTCGGCCTGCCGGTGCTCAGCCGGGTCCGTTTCGACGGGCTGCGGGGGCGGTTCCCGTGGCTTGTGGAGCAGCCGGGCCGGGTGCTGGCACCGGTGCCGGGTGCCGGCGGTCCGGTCTTCATCGCCCACGTCGGCGGCGGCCACACACCTGTGGCAGGGCCGCCCGCGCCGGCCGGTGCCAAGCTGCTGTCCCGCGAATGGCGCTGCCCGGAGTCCGGCTGCACCCTGTTCGGCGGTGCCGGCGGCGGTGGCGCCTTCGCCGACCTGGCCCGGATCGACCGCGTGCCGACCGGGCAGCCGCCACCGTCGCTGCGCAACGGCGTACCCACCTGCCCCCGGCACGGCGCGCGGTTGCGGGACGCCGGTCCCCGGCCGCGCAGCGAGGTGCTCGCGGTACGCGTCGGTGGCCTGATCCGCCGTCGCTTCGTGGTCACCGAGGAGCAGCCGGTGGTGATCGGCCGGGCGCCGGAGGGCTCCGGCGGTGTCATGCTCGGTCAGTGGCTCAACGACGAGGCGCGACGCTGGATCAGCCGCAACCACCTGCGGCTGGAGCTGCGCGGCGGCGACGTCGTGGCCACCGATGTCAGCACCAACGGCTCCGGCGTGCGCCCGGGCGGCTCCCTGGCGGAGGCGGACCGGATCCCGCTGGCCCCGCAGCAGTCCCGGGTGCTCGGGAACGGCGACATGGTGGAGCTGTACCCGGGGGTGCAGGTCGGCCGCCCGAACGAGTTCCCGGCGGGAGCGCCGTACAACCCGGACTCGGTGATGTCCGAGGCACCGACCATGGCGATGCGCCTGCCCCGTTGAACGCCGGTGGGCGTCGGGACCAGGTCCCGACGCCCACCGGACGGTACGACCGCTCAGCCGGCCAGTACGGCGGCGACCTGCGCCACCGCGTGGTCGATCTCCTCCTCGGTGATCACCAGCGGCGGGGCCAGTCGGATGGTCGAGCCGTGCGTGTCCTTGGCCAGCACTCCCCGCTCCATCAGCCGTTCGCAGGCTTCCCGGCCGCTCATCAGGGACGGGTCGAGGTCCAGGCCGACCCAGAGGCCCCTGCCGCGTACCGCGACCAGCCCCTTGCCGATCAGCCCGCGCAGGCCGGCGTGCAGCCGCTCGCCCAGGTCGGCGGAGCGGCGCTGGAACTCACCGGTGGCCAGCAGTCGGACCACCTCGGTCGCCACCGCGCAGGCGAGCGGGTTGCCACCGAACGTGGAACCGTGCTGCCCGGGCCGCAGGACACCGAGCACATCGGTGTCGGCGGCCACCGCGGAGACCGGCACGATGCCGCCGCCGAGCGCCTTGCCCAGCAGGTACATGTCCGGCACGACGCCTTCCTGCTCGCACGCGAAGGTGGTGCCGGTGCGGCCCAGGCCGGACTGGATCTCGTCGGCGATGAACAGCACGTCGCGCTCGGTGCACAGCCGCCGTACGCCCGGCAGGTAGCCCTCCGGCGGCACCACCACGCCCTGCTCGCCCTGGATCGGCTCCAGCAGCACGGCGACCGTGTGTTCGTCGATCGCCTCGGCCAGCGCGGCCAGGTCGCCGTAGGGCACCACCCGGAAGCCCGGGGTGTACGGCCCGAAGTCCGCTCGGGCGTCCTCATCCGTGGAGAAGCTGACGATTGTGGTCGTACGCCCGTGGAAGTTGCCCTCCGCGACCACGATGTTGGCCTGGCCGCCCGGTACCCCCTTGACCTGGTAGCCCCACTTGCGGGCCACCTTGATGCCGGTCTCGACAGCCTCGGCCCCGGTGTTCATCGGCAGCACCAGGTCCTTGCCGCACAGCGCCGCCAGCTCCCGACAGAAGTCGGCGAACTGGTCGTGGATGAACGCCCGACTGGTCAACGTCAGCTTGTCGAGCTGGGCGTGCGCGGCGGCGATGAGCGTCGGGTGCCGGTGACCGAAGTTCAGCGCCGAGTAGCCGGCCAGACAGTCGAGGTAGCGCCTGCCGTCCACGTCGGTCACCCAGGCGCCCTCGGCTGAGGAGATCACCACCGGCAGCGGGTGGTAGTTGTGCGCGGTGTGGCGCTCCGCATCCTGCACCGCGGCAGGGGTCCGCAGCATGTCCTCGATCATCGGTTCGCCTTTCCCTGACGGAGTCGCAACGTGCAGCACTTCGGACCGCCGCCAGCCTTGCGCAGCTCGGACAGGTCGACGCCGATCGTCTGGTAGCCCCGGTCGCGCAACGTGGCGGCCAGACCGGTGGCCTGCTCGGGCAGCACCACGTGCCGGCCGTCGCTCACCGCGTTGAGACCGAGCACCTCAGCGTCGGCCAGGGTGGCGTGCACGGCGTCCGGGAAGAGCCGGCGCAGCACGGCCTGACTGCCGGGCGAGAACGCCTCCGGCAGGTACGCCACGGTCCGCTCGTCGAGCACGGTCAGCGCGGTGTCCAGGTGGTAGAAGCGCGGGTCGACGAGCTGCATGGTGATCACCGGGTAACCGAAGACCTCCTGGAGCTGGGCGTGCGAGGCGTGCGCGGTGCGGAAACCGGTGCCGGCGAGCAGGTGATCACCGGCCAGCAGGACATCGCCCTCACCCTCGTTGACGTGCTTCGGGTCGTACATCTCGAAGCCGGCGGCCTCGAACCAGGCGCGGTACGCGGGCGCCTCGTCGGCGCGCTGCGGGTCCCGGAACTGCACGGCCATCGCCCTGCCGTCGATCACGGTGCCACCGTTGGCGGCGAAGACCATGTCGGGCAGGCCGGGTACCGGCGCGATCTCCTCGACGGTGTGACCCAGGTCCAGGTAGACCTCGCGCAGCCGCTCCCACTGCCGGACGGCGAGGTCGACATCGACCGGAGCGGTCGGGTCCATCCACGGGTTGATCGCGTAGTCGACGGCGAAGTACGTCGGCCGGCACATCAGGAAGCGCTGGCGGGTGGCGTCCATCGTCATGTGTCCTGCTCCAAGCGTCGGGCGCGCCCGGCCACCGTCGGCCCACGGGCTGGCGCCGTGGCTCAACCGTATGCGGGTCCGACGAGCAGGATCCACCGCGAACCCTTGCATTCAGCGGCAGAACGTTGCGTTTACCACCCACCCAGCGGACTTTCATTGCGCGAGAGCCCCGGTCGGGTCGATCCGCTTGTCGGCTGTCCCTGATCGGCGGGCCGGCACGTTCGGTCACGGTTCGCCGCCCGGACACACGTCGGCGGCGGCGAACCGCCCCCGGACATACGTCAGGGGCGGCGAACCGCCGCCCCTGACGAGCGTGTGCGCCCGGCTGGTGAACCACCAGATCTGATCGGGCTACGGTCGGTTCCGCACCGACCGGGCCGGTGCACCACCGGCGGGACGAAAGGTGCCCGCTACAGGCGATCGACAAACTGTGAATCAAGCCACTCACGGAACCGGGCGACCAGGTCGCCGTCGGTGGTCGGCCAGTCGTACTGGCCGGTCATCGCCAGTACGCCCAGGACCACCGCGCCGATGCCGAAGGCGATGCCGAGCAGCGCGTCGGACTTGCCGGCGATGTGCCGCCGCCGGGTCGCGATCAGCCCGAGCACGGCGAGCACGGCTCCGCCCGCGCCCAGGGCGATGCCGTACCCGGCGAGGGTGCCGGTGAGCACGAAGAGAACGCCGGCGACGCCGACGATCAGACCGAGCGTGGCCAGCAGACTGGCCCGGGGTCGCGGGCCGACAGGTGCCGGCGGCAGGTCCCGGCTGGCCTCGCCGTCGGGGGTCCGGTCGGCGTCGACCGCGCCGTTCCGCTCGCCGGTGCCGGTGCCGGTGCCGGTGCCCCGCTCCCGGCCGGTGTCACGGTCCGCGTCGCCGGCCCGGTCGGTGGTGCGGAGGTCGTCGACGGTCCGGTCGCGGTCGCCGTCGACGGCGTGATCCACGCCGGTTGCCCGGTGGCCGTCGACGGTCTCGGGGGCGGCGGCACGGGCGCGGCGGGAACCCAGGACTGTGGATCGAGCCGTGGCGGCACGGGCCTCGGCGCTCCGCCTCGCGTCGGGCTGGCGCTCGGCCCGGTCGGTGGTGCTGTCGCCGGTCGGTGCACGGCGGGTGGTGCTGCCGTCCGTGCTGCCCTCGACGTCGGGTCGCTCGTCGGTACGGGTGTCGGTGGCGACCGCCCCGGCCCGGACCTCGTCGTCTGCCGGCGGCGCCGGTTCCTCCCGGCGTGACAGCGAAGGAAATCTCATAGGTTCACCTCCTGATCGATGCGTGGACGGCGGCATCAGCCCCGTATCGCCAACCACGCCACAACACCCACCAGGTACCCACCCCCCCACCCCCGCAACACCCCACTCCTCCCTCCCCACCTCGATCCCTGCGATCTTGCAGTTGTCGTCGCGACAAAAGCACGTCTATAGGTCATATCGGCGACCATAACTGCAAGATCGCGGAGGTGGGGGCGCGGGGAGAGGGTGGGGTGGGGATTAGCGGGGGCGGGTCAGGGGGGCGAGGGCGGAGGTTAGGAGGGCCAGGCGGCGGGGGCGGGAGACCAGGACGGGCCGCTTGCGGACGCAGCGCACGAGGATCTCCACGGCCCGCTCGACCGGGATCATCAACGGTCGGGAGGCGGCCTTGGCCATCTTGGTGTCCACGAAACCGAACCGCACAGTGGTCACGTGCACGCCGTGCCGGCGCAGGGCCGCCGACATACCCAGCAGGTACGACGACAGCCCGGCCTTCGAGCCGGCGTAACCGGGTGCCTCGCCGGAGACCAGCCGGTCGGCGAGGCTGGAGATCCCGATCAGGTGTCCGTCGCCGGCTGCCAGCATCCTCGGCACCACCACGGCAGTGGTGCGTACCGCGCCCATCAGGTTGACCTCGAAGGTGCGGGTCTGGGCGGCCAGGTCGCTCGGGTCGACAGGCTCCCCGATGCCGGCGGCGTAGACGCACAGGTCCAACCCGCCGAGTTCGTCGATCGCCTTGGCCAGCACGTCGGGATAGTCCGGCGCGGTGACGTCTACGGTGTGGTGGCTGTACGTCGGGACGATTATCGCGTTGTCCCGTCGGGACAGCCCGGTGACCAGCCAGCCGTCGGCGAGCAGTCGGCGGGTGAACGCCAGCCCGATCCCGTCGCTGTTGCCGACCACCACCGCACGGCGCATCCGAACCGTCATGACCCCGCTGCCCCCATCGAGTCGACGTGGTGCCCGCCGTGCCGGCGGCCCGACCGGCAATTGAACCAGACACCTGGAGCAATCCCCCTACCGTCGAGTAGCGGTGCTGCCCGAGCGCTGCTCACCGGCCCGCTGGCTACGCTTGGCGCCGTGCCAGAGGGACACACGATTCATCGCCTGGCGGCCCGGCACGCCGAGCTGTTCGCCGGGGACAAGGTGCTCGCCACCAGCCCTCAGGGCCGCTTCGCCGACGGTGCCGCCCGGATGTCCGGGACGGTGCTCGACGGCACCGAGGCGTACGGCAAGCACCTGCTGCACCACCATGCCGGTGAGCTGACCCTGCACGTGCACCTCGGTCTCTACGGCAAGGTCACCGACGGCGACGGTGAACCGCCGGAGCCGGTGGGACAGATCCGCCTACGACTGACAAGCGACCGGCACTGGCTCGACCTGCGTGGCCCGACCGCCTGTGAGCTGCTCACTCCGCCGGAGGTGGCGGCGCTGCGGGCCCGACTCGGTCCGGATCCGCTGCGCGCCGACGCCGATCCGGACCGGGCGTACGCCCGGATCTCGCGCAGTGCGACGCCGCTGGCGGCGCTGCTGCTGGACCAGGCGGTGGTGGCCGGCACCGGCTTGATCTTCGTAACCGAGGCGCTGTTCCGCGCCGGTCTGTCGCCGAGGCTGCCCGGCCGGGAGCTGACCCGGGCCGGTTGGCAGCTGCTCTGGAGCGATCTGGTCGAACTGATGACGCTCGCGGTCGCCACCGGGCGGATCGACACCGTCCGCGCCGCCCACCTGCCCGAGGCGATGGGCCGCCCGGCCCGCGTCGACAGGCACGGGGGAGAGGTCTACGTCTACCGCCGCCCCGGCCAGCCCTGCCACGTGTGCCGGACACCTGTCAGCCGAGGCACCATCACCGCCCGCAACCTCTACTGGTGCCCCACCTGCCAGTCGTAGGGCTGAGATCGACGCCGCCGCGCGCGGTCGAGGCGAGGCGACACGTGGCGGAGGCGTCATCGTGTCGCCTCAGTCCAGCAGCCAGCGGACCACCTCGACGTGGTCGGTGAAGACCCGGTCGCCGTCGATGCTCCAGGCCATCGTCTGGCCGATCGTCCAGCCGCGTACCCGGTCGCGGTCCAGCCCCAGCTCGGCGCTGAGCCGGTGCAGGCGGCGACGGACGGCCGACCGGGAGTGGCCCAGCTCGGTGCCTCGCACCATCGGAACCACCGAGAACTCGCGTTCGCCGACAAGCGGCTTCGGGTCGATCACCAGCCACGGCTCGCGTTCGGCGCGCAGCACGTTGCCGGCGTGCAGGTCCTGGTTGACAAGCACCTGCTCACCTTGGCTGACGGCCAGCCCGGCCAGCAGGTCGAGTGCGGTGTCGACCAGCCGGCGCGGATACGGCTGGCCGGCCCGTTCCCACTTGACCGGTAGCCGGGCCGACCAGCCGGCCGCCGCCTCCGCCAATGACATGAACGGCGCACCGGCCCGCCCGGCCGCCCCGCCACCGGCTGCCCCGTCCCCGGCTGCCCCGCCACCGGCCGCAGCGGCATCCGCCGTACCGGCCCGATCCGGCGGATCGTCCGGTCGCTCCGGCGTGGTCGCCGAGGGCACCCAGAGGCGGGGGAGCAGCGCCACCACGGCGTCGAGTGCCTCGTCGAGCGGCAACACGTGCAGCGGTGTGCCTGGGTCACAGCGCTCCACCAGCAGCGCCCGCAGGCCGGGATCGTGGTCGAACAGCCGGATGGCGCCGTTGCCGTCCCAGCGGCGCAGCGCGATCGCCTCGTGCTCGCTCTCCGCGTCCGGGAACTGCAACTTGAGCACCGCCCGGGTGCCGTCCGGCAGGTCGGCCGGCATCGCCAGCGAGGCGCAGGCGTACCCGAAGGGGGGCCCTACCCGCAGCGACCAGCGCCGAGTGCAGCGGGCCAGCCGTTCCGGCAACTCGGCCAACCATTCCGGGCCGCCCGGAATGCCGTGCAGCCAGGTCAACCCCTCGGGGATGCGCAGCACACCGGTCACCGGCTCATCGTGGCCGAGCCCCACCGGCCGCCACAACCCGGGCTTCCGGCCACCAGACCGGCCGCCACAACCCGGGTGCCCGCCCCACCAGCCGGCCACGACAGGTCCCCGGTCAGTGGCGCGATCGGGGGGCGGGGCGCGGCGGGGATCAGCGGAGCCGGCGGATGTCGCCGTAGGCGCGGTAGAAGCCGCCCCGGCCGGACTCGCGGACCTCGGTGACCAGGTACCGGGCACCCGGCTCGCGGATGCCCTTGGGGAACTGCACCGACCAGTTCCGGTGGTAGCCGGCGGAGAGCACGTGCACCCGCAGCCGGCCGCCCTGCTCGACACACTCGACGATCACCCCGTCACCGGCGTCGCCGACGATCTCGACCTGGGTGACCGCTGCCGGTTCGGGCAGCCGGGCCGGGGCCTTGACGTCGACCACGTCCGGCACGTTGCCCGCCTCCGCCGCCCGGATCGCCGGCTCGCTGGCATCGATGCAGGCCAGGTGACCACTTGTGGTCACCACGTAGAGGCGCTGGTCGTGGTACTGCATGGAGTACGCCGAGCCGCAGCCGGTGCCGAGCTTCCACAGCCGGGTGCCGTCGGCGGCGAAGCAGTAGATCGAGGACTGGCTGTCCCCGGCGAACACGTAGCGGCCGTCTTCCGCCGTGGCGCAGGAGAAGACCGGGGCGTCGGCCCGGTAGGTGCGCAGCGCCGAGCCGCCCTCCTTGCCGATCCGGACCACCTCGCGGGTGGCGGTGCCGGCGAACACGGCGTCGCGTTCCTGCCAGCCGAAGAGCACTGAGCCGGTGCGGGTGTGCCACAGCTCCCGACCGGTGCGCCAGTCGTAGCCGCTCACCCCCGTCGAATCGCCGTGGTAGACGGCGTCGGCGTCGCACCGCACCATCCAGGCCGACCGGCCACGCCCGGCCCGCCGCCAGAGGAACTCGTCCTCGTGGTCGATGGCGGCGATCCCGCCGTCGGCGTCGGAGACGCCCAGCACCCCGTCGTGGATGTCGAGCCAGTAGATGTCGATGTCGGGCACGATCGCGTACGCCACCCTGGGGATCTTGCCGGAGAGGTCGTAGACGTTGCCGTCGTCGCAGCCGGCGTAGATCCAGGCGTCGTCGGCGACGATGCACTTGACCCCGTCGGGCAGGCGGACCTGATCCAGCACCCGGGCGTCGTGGTCGAGAGTGGTGATCACACCTCGTTCGTTGCCCACCATGCAGGTGCGCCCGTCGACGAAGATGCCGAAGGCCGGCGCGCCGGATTCGTACCGCCAGAGCACCGGGGCGGTGCGGGCGGTCGAACGGGTGCTGACGATCTGCCGCCGGGAGACGGCCCGCTTCTGGCGTACGCCGGGCACCGCCGGGGCGTACCCCTTGCGGACCTTCTCGCCGATCTTCTTCGCCGCGGCGGCCCGGGCCCGCGTGTTGTCGGGGAAGCCTGTGGTCTTCACCTGGCCCTGGTCGCCGATCCGCCCGAAGCGCACGGTCATCGTGGTGTCGTCGACCACCACCTCGTAGAACTTGTGCGCTGCACCGTCCACTTCGGACAGTTCGAGGTAGGTCGTCTCCTGCGACATGGGGATTCCTCCGAGGGGTCGGCGTCGGCCCTGACCGGGCGCGGCACGCTCACGCTAACCGTCCCCACCGACAAGAACGCTCACCCGGCGAGCGCGTCCACCGCCTTACGGGCGGCGACCAGCACCGGATCCCAGACCGGGGCGTACGGCGGGGCGTAGCCGAGGTCGAGCGCGGTCATGTCGTCCACTGTCATCTTGTTCCACAGCGCCACGGCCAGGGTGTCGATCCGCTTCGCCGCCTCGGACCAGCCGACGATCTGGGCGCCGAGCAGTCGCCCGCTCGGGCGCTCGGCGATCAGCTTCACAGTCATCTGGCGGGCACCCGGGTAGTAGCCGGCGCGGTTCGTCGACTCGGCGATCACGGAGACGAACTCGAATCCGGCCGCCGAGGCTTCGCCTTCCCGGAGCCCGGTGCGGCCCACCTCCAGTTCGCAGACCTTGGTGACGGCGGTGCCGATCACCCCCGCGAAGGTGGCGTAGCCGCCACCGATGTTGATCCCGGCGACCCGGCCCTGCTTGTTGGCGTGCGTGCCGAGTGGCACGTGCACAGGCATACCGCTGACCTTGTGCAGGGTCTCCACGCAGTCGCCGGCGGCCCATACTCCGGGCACCCCGGAGACCCGCATCCGGCGGTCCACCCGGATCCCGCCGGTCGGCCCGAGCGGCAGGCCGGCGGCGGCGGCCAGCTCGGTGTTGGGACGTACCCCGAGACCGAGGACCACCAGGTCGGCGGGGATCGGCCCGTCGTCGGTGACCACCTCGCAGACCCGGCCGTCGCGCTCCGAGAGGTCGGTGACCCGTACGCCGGTGCGGATGTCCACACCCAGCCCACGCATCGCCTCGGTGACCAGCCGGGCCATGTCGGGGTCGACAGTCGACATCGGCTGCTCGCCGCGCTCGACCAGGGTGACCGACAGGCCACGGCGGACCAGCGCCTCGGCCATCTCGACGCCGATGTAGCCGCCGCCCACCACCACCGCCCGCTGCGGCTGCGGATCGGCGTCCAGCCACCGGCGCAGCGCCGAACCGTCGTCGAGGGTCTGCACCCCGAACACCCCGGCGGCGTCGGTACGCGCCCAGGCCGGCTTCTTCGGCACCGCCCCGGCGGCGTACATCAGGGTGTCGAACGGCTCGCGGACCTCGCCGCCGCCGTCCAGGTCGCGGGCGACCACCTCGCGCCGGACCAGGTCGATCCCGACCACCTCGTGCCGGAGCCGTACGTCGATGGCGTAGTCCTCGCGGTGCGTCTTCGGCGACCGGGTCACCAGTTGCTCCCGGTCGGTCACCAGGCCGCTGATCCAGTACGGGATACCGCAGGCCGAGTACGAGGTGAAGTGTCCTCGTTCGAACGCCACGATCTCCAGGTCGTCCGGGCCCCGGCGGCGGCGCGCCTGGGAGGCGGCCGACATGCCGGCGGCGTCCCCGCCGATGACGATCAACCGTTCCGCCACGGCACCACCCCTTCGTCAGGCCGGGTCCTCGCCCCGGGTCTGTCGTGCCACGTCCATCACCACATCCTCCATCCGTCCGGTCCTGGCGTACACCGAACGCTGCCGCGCCGCGCCGCTGCCGTGCCGGCGCAGCCCCTCCAGCAGACCTGTCACCTCGGCGAGGTCGCCGTGTCGTTCCAGGGCCGGCCCGAGTCGCCCGACGAGCTGGTGCAGCAGGTCCCACGCCGGCCGTAGCTCGCCGCTGGACAGGTCGACCGCCTCCCCCTCCAGCCCGTCGTGGGCGGCCCGCCAGTGCGCGCCCACCAGCAGGTGATGGTCGGTCGGCAGCGGTGGCCGCCCGGCGGCGATGTCGTCGAGCGCGGTCGCCACCAGCCCCCGGACCAGCGCGGCGATCAGGATCGCGTCGTCGACGGTCGGGCAGACGTCGCCGATGCGCAGTTCCACCGTCGGGTACTTGGCCGACAGTCGGGCGTACCAGTAGAGCATTCCCTCGTCGAGCATCACGCCGCTGCCGATCAGCTGACGGATCAGTCGTTGGTAGTGCTCGTGGTTGACCAGGTAGGGCGTCGGCGCGACCGAGGGCCAGCGTTCCCACTCGACCGACCGCCAACTGGCGTACCCGGTGTCCTCCCCCCGGGCGAACGGGGAGTTGGCGGTGACCGCGTGCAGGATCGGCAGCCACGGCCGTACGTGGTTGAGCACCTGCACGCCGGTGTCCGGGTCCGGCACTCCCACGTGGACGTGCATGCCGTTGTTGCCCGGCCCGGGCACCAGCAGCCGGTACCGGGCGAGCATCCGGTCGAAGCGGGGCTTGTCGACCACCGGGGGCACCGGCCCGTCGACCGGCCCGGTACCGATCGCGAGCAGCCGCGCGCCGGCCCGCTCGGCGGCGTCGGCGAGTGCGGAGCGGAGCAGGCCGAGGGAGTGCCGGACCGAGGAGAGTTCCAGGCCGGGTGGGCTGCCGATCTCGATCTGACTGGTCTGGAACTCCCGCTCGACCTGACCCCGCAGCTCGGCGGGGACCTGCTCCAGCACCTCCTCGACAGCGGGCACCGCGACCCCGGTCTGCGGGTCGACGAGCAGGAACTCCTCCTCGACACCGACGGTGAGCAGGTCGGTTGCCTCGACCGTGGGACGCGGGGCCGTTGCCGCCTGCCTGACCATCACTACCACCGTCCACTCCTGCCGGGGGCGGTCCGTCCGCACCGGGTCGGCCGGCAATTACCCCCTGTGGTGGCACCGGGAAACTCCGGCCGGCTCGGCGGGTGGTGTCCGATCGTCGGACCGGCCGAATCGATCGACATTGACAACTGCCTTAGGGGGACGTACAACTCGTGGAGAGAGCGCTCTCTCACCCGTCCCCTCAGAGAGGCACGTGATGACACCTGCCCCGGCGGCACCCGCCGCCCCGCCTGCGCGACGCCGGCTGCCGCTGGCGTTGGCCCTCCTCACCGCCGTCACCACAGTCCTGGCCGGGCTCAGCACGACCGCGGACGCCGCCGTGCCGCCACCCCCGCCGGGCTGGAGCCTGGTGTGGAGCGACGACTTCACCGGCGCTGCCGGCACCCTCCCGTCCTCCGCCAACTGGATCATCGACACCGGCACCAGCTATCCGGGTGGACCACCCAACTGGGGCACCGGCGAGATCCAGACGTACACCAACAGCACCGCCAACGTCAGCCACGACGGTGCCGGCAACCTGCGGATCACCCCACTGCGCGACGGTGCCGGCCGCTGGACCTCGGCCCGCATCGAGACCGTCCGCAGCAACTTCAAGGCTCCGGCCGGCGGCGTGCTGGCCATCGAGGGTCGCCTCCAGATGCCAAACGCCACAGGTGCCGCCGCCTCTGGCTACTGGCCGGCGTTCTGGGCGCTCGGCTCGCCGTACCGGGGCAACTACCAGAACTGGCCGGGCATCGGCGAGTTCGACGTGATGGAGAACGTGAACGGGCTCAACTCGGTCTGGGGAGTCCTGCACTGCGGCGTCGCCCCGGGCGGCCCGTGCGACGAGTTCAACGGCATCGGCGCCTCCCGGGCCTGCCCCGGTAGTACCTGCCAGTCGGCGTTCCACACCTACCGGTTCGAGTGGGACGCCTCGGTCAGCCCGCAGCAGTTGCGCTGGTACGTCGACGGGCAGCTCTACCACACGGTGAGCCAGACCCGGGTCGGTGAGCCGTACTGGTCGCAGATGACCAGCCACGCCGGTTACTTCCTGCTGCTGAACGTGGCGATGGGTGGTGCCTTCCCGAACGGGGTCGCGGGCAGCACGACGCCGACCTCGGCCACCGTGCCCGGCCGGCCGATGGTTGTCGACTACGTGGCCGTCTACAGCCGGGGTGGTGGCAGTACCCCGCCGCCCAGCACGCCGCCGCCGACCACCCCGCCGCCGAGCGGGACGCGGGACGCGTACGCGACCATCCAGGCCGAGTCCTTCAACGCCCAGAACGGCGTGATCGTCGAGGCGTGCGCCGAGGGTGGGCAGAACATCGGGGCGCTGCGCAACGGCGACTGGGTCCGTTACGACAACGTCGAGTTCGGCTCCGGCGGGCCACGCGACTTCGTGGCCCGGGTCGCCTCGGGCGCGGCGTCCGGCGTCAGCGGCCTGGTGGAGGTACGGGTGGACAGCCCGACAAGCGCGCCCATCGGCAGCTTCGCCATCGCCAACACCGGCGGCTGGCAGAGCTGGCGCTCGGTGCCGGGCAACGTCTCCGGGGTGACCGGACGGCGCACCGTCTACCTCACCTTCACCAGCGGTCAGCCCAACGACTTCGTGAACGTCAACTGGTTCCACTTCCGCCGGTGAGGCCTCCGGCGCGGTCCCCTGGCGTCGCCATTGGCGGGGCAGGGGGCCGCGTCGGCGCGCAGCGGACCGCCTGAGTGGTCTGGACCAGCCCTGGACATAAACAGTTAACAGTCCTAATAATAGGCGCCAGGTTGACGTACATGGATCTGCATCCGGGCTGGAGGGCACATGAGAAGGTCCAGAACGTTCGTGCTGTCGGTGATCGGCGCGCTGGCCGCCGCGATCGGTGCGGTCGGGCTCGCGCCGGCCGCGTACGCCGCCGGAGTCACCGCGAGCTTCGTCAAGACGTCCGACTGGGGCTCCGGCTGGGAGGGGAAGTACACGATCAGCAACGGTGGCAGCACCACTGTCAACGGCTGGAGTCTCGCCTTCGACCTGCCCGCCGGCACCACCGTCGGCACCTACTGGGACGCGCTGCTGACCTCGAGCGGCCAGCGGTACACCTTCACCAACCGCTCCTGGAACGGTGCCATCGCGCCGGGTGCCTCGGTCTCCTTCGGCTTCCTCGGCAGCGGTTCCGGCGTACCGGCGAACTGTCGGCTCAACGGCGCGGCCTGCGCGGGCGGCACCACGCCCACCACGCCGCCGCCGACCACGCCGCCCCCCACCACGCCGCCGCCGACCACGCCGCCGCCGACCACGCCGCCGCCGACCACGCCGCCGCCGACCACCGGGCTGCCGAAGCACATCCTGACCGGCTACTGGCACAACTTCGACAACCCCGCCGCCGAGCTGCGGCTGCGTGACGTGCCCACCGAGTACGACCTGGTGGCGGTCGCCTTCGCCGACGCCACCGGCACCCCCGGCGCGGTCGGCTTCGCCATCGATCCCGGCCTGTCCGCCTCGCTGGGCGGATACAGCGACGCCGACTTCTCCGCCGACGTGCGAACCCTCCAGAGTCGCGGCAAGAAAGTGATCATCTCGGTGGGCGGCGAGACCGGCCGTGTCGTCGTCGACAGCTCGGCGTCCGCGGTGGCCTTCGCCGACAGCGTGTACGCCCTGATCCAGCGCTACGGCTTCGACGGGGTCGACATCGACCTGGAGAACGGGCTGAACCCGACCTACATGGCGCAGGCCCTGCGCTCACTGCGGTCGAAGGTCGGCAGCGGGCTGATCATCGCGATGGCGCCGCAGACCATCGACATGCAGAACCCGGCGGGCAGCTACTTCAAGCTGGCACTGGACATCAAGGACATCCTGACCGTGGTGAACACCCAGTTCTACAACTCCGGGGCGATGCTCGGCTGCGACAACAACTCCGCGTACGCCCAGGGGACCGTCAACTTCATCGTCGCGCTGGCCTGCATCCAGTTGGAGGCGGGGCTGCGCCCCGACCAGGTCGGGCTCGGCCTGCCGGCCGGTCCGGGGGCCGCCGGTGGCGGCATAGTCCCGCCCAGCGTGGTCAACGCCGCGCTGGACTGCCTGACCCGGGGCACCAACTGCGGCAGCTTCCGCCCCCCGCGCACCTACCCCGGCCTACGCGGCGCGATGACCTGGTCCATCAACTGGGACATCACGAACAACAACGCCTTCGCCCGCACCGTAGCCCCCCACCTCCGCACCCTCCCCTGACACCCACCCCCCGTCCTCCGCCACACCCCGTCCTTCGCGATCTCGCACTTTCGGTCGGCGTTATGACCTCTCACAGAAGAATTGTCACGACCAAAAGTGCGAGACCGCGGGGGTCAGGGGCGACGGGAGGGGGTTTGGGAGGGGGAGGTGCGGCGGCGGCGGATCTTTTTGATCACCCAGGTGGCGAGCATGAGGATGAGCAGAGCGAGGATGCCGTAGTCGAACCAGGAGCTGTAGCGGTCGATCTGCTGCCAGCGGGAGCCCAGGGCGTAGCCCAGCCCGATGAAGAGCCCGTTCCAGATGCCGCTGCCCAGCGTGGTGAGCGTGACGAACTCGACGAGCGGCATCCGGTTCGCCCCGGCCGGCACCGACACCAGACTGCGTACGACAGGTGCCATCCGGCCGAAGAACACCGCCCAGCGGCCGTACCGCTCGAACCACCTGTCGGCCTTCTCCAGGTCGTCCAGATCGACAAGGGGCAACCGGTCGAGCCACCGCTTGAGGCGGTCCTCGCCGAGGGCGGCGCCGAGCCAGTACAGGACCAGCGCGCCGAGCACCGAGCCGACGGTGGCCGCGACGGTCACCAGCACCACGTTGAACCGGCCCTCGCCGGCCAGGTACCCGGCCATCGCCAGGACGATCTCGCTGGGAATCGGCGGGATGATGCTCTCCAGGGCGACGAGCAGGGCGACCCCCACCGGCCCGCCCGCCTCGATCACCCCGGCGATCCAGCCGGTCAACCCGCCGACCTGCGCTGGGTCGACGTCCTGGGCGAGCGCCATGATGATGCCTTTCGCGGGACCGGCGTAAAGCGGGCTATTACCCGCCGTCACCATGAGGCACACCAGGCCGGACGGCTCAGTCCGCTGGGTGCAGCGCCTCGTCCGCCGATCCCTGGCGCCATCCGGTGAACCTGACCACCAGCCCGCCCCGGCTGGGGGAGCAGCAGTACGGTCCGGCCGTCGCCACCACGTCGGGCGCCAACGGGGCGAGCCGGACCAGCCGCCACGGCTCACCGACGACCCGGGCGCGCACGGTCAGCGCGTCACCGGCACGGCTGACCCGTACGCACACGTTCCGGCCCGCCCAGTCCGGGACCGGCGCCACCGACCAGTCGGAGACCTCGCGGGTCACCACCGCGCCCACCTGGGGCTGGCCGTCGCTGACCTCCACGCCGGCCTTCACCCAGTTCCGGTCGTCCACCCGGACCAGCACACCGGCCTGGTCGAACTGCCCGGTCCAGTCCAGCCGGAAGTCGACCTCCATGGCGGTGCCGGTCGGGAACGGCGCGAGCAGCGCCGGGGCGTCGTCGTGCACGAAGCCGTAGCTTGTGTGTCGCCACAGGTCGCTGCCGTGGCCCGGCTCGACGCTCAGCGCGCCGTCCGGTTCCTCGGTCACCCGGACCGGTCGGCGGTGCCACTCGCCACCGGACCACTCGATGCTCCGCATACCGGCACCGTACCCAGGGCCCGGGTCAGCCCCCCGGTCGGCCCGTGCCGGGGTCCGGACCGCGCTGCGGGTTTGCCGAGGTGCCGGCCGGGAGAAGGTTCGGGGGCATGTCTGACAGGTGGTACTCGGAGGCGGTCGTGTACTGCCTCGACATCGACACGTTCGCGGACTCCGACGGTGACGGGGTAGGTGACATCCGGGGTCTGATCGGCCGGCTGGACTACCTCGCCCGGCTCGGGGTGACCTGCCTCTGGCTGCACCCCATCCATCCGTCGCCGAATGACGACGACGGCTACGACGTGACCGACTTCTACAACGTCGATCCACGGTTCGGCACCCTTGGCGACTTCGCCGAGTTGCTGCACCAGGCCAGCAACCGGGGCATCCGCGTGATCATCGACCTGGTGGTGAACCACACCTCCGACCAGCACCCGTGGTTCCAGTCCGCGCGCTCCTCGCCGGACTCGCCGTACCGCGACTGGTACGTCTGGTCCGACCAGGAGCCGGCCGACCGGCACCAGGGCATGGTCTTCCCGGGCGAGCAGCACGAGACCTGGACCTACGACCGGACCGCGAAAGCCTGGTACTACCACCGGTTCTACAAGTTCCAGCCCGACCTCAACACCACGAACCCGGCGGTACGCGCCGAGATCAAGAAGATCATGTCGTTCTGGATCCAACTCGGTGTCGCCGGCTTCCGGATGGACGCGGTGCCGTTCATCATCGAGCGCACCGAGCCGGGCGACCCGAACCCGGAACTGGACTTCGAATTCCTCACCGAACTGCGCCAGCACGTGCAGTGGCGGCGCGGGGACGCGGTCCTGCTGGCCGAGGCGAACGTCGAGCCGGACAACCTCCCCGCCTTCTTCGGCGACAGCGGGGGTTCGGCGAACCGGGTGCACATGCTCTTCGACTTCATGTTGAACGGGCGGCTGATGCTGGCTCTCGCCCGGCAGGACCCGGAACCGGTGATCGAGGCGCTACGGGACACCCCGGCGCTGCCCGAAGGCGGGCAGTGGGCGACGTTCCTGCGCAACCACGACGAGATCGACCTGTCCCGGCTCACCGCCGAACAGCGCAACGAGGTGTACGAGCAGTTCGGTCCCGAGGAACGCATGCGCATCTACGACCGGGGCATCCGTCGCCGGTTGGCACCGATGCTGGGCAACGACCGCCGGCGCGTCGAGTTGGCGTACTCCCTGCAGTTCTCGCTGCGCGGCACGCCGGTGCTGCGTTACGGCGAGGAGATCGGCATGGGTGAGGACCTGTCACTGGACGGGCGGGAGGCGATCCGTACCCCGATGCAGTGGTCGAGCCAACCGAACGCGGGCTTCTCCACAGCGGAGCCGGAGAAGCTGGTCCGCCCGGTCATCGACAAGGGCGACTTCGGGTACGAGAAGGTGAATGTCACCCTCCAGCGTCGGGACCGCACCTCGCTGCTGGCCTGGTTCGAGCGGATGATCCGTACGCTGCGGGAGGCCCCGGAGATCGGCTTCGGCTCCACGAAGCACATCGATGTGCCGATGCCGCCGGGGGTGCTGGCGCACCGGGCCGACGGCCCGACGGGGAGCATGGTCTTCCTGCACAACCTCGGTACCGCCGACGTCGAGGTCGACCTCAGCCTGCTGCAAGCCGAGGCGGACCTGCCCATGGACGTGCTCGCCGATCGCAACTACGACGAGGTGGGCAAGCTCGACAAGCTGCACCTGTCGGGTCACGGCTACCGCTGGATCCGACTCTGTCGATCCTGGTCGTCCTGAGCAGGGACGCCGGTGCCGGCCCGCCCGTGGGCAGGTGACCTCCGGGTCGGGCCGGTGACCTCGGGGCGGGGCGCGGGGCTTCCGGGCGGGGTGTGCCCGGCCCGGAGGCCGGGATCGACGGGGACCACGTGGACCCGGGGTGGGTTAGGCTCCTGCCGTCGAGCCAAGTTACCGGGAGGTAGGTATGTCGGAGGGTCAGCGGGTCGCCATCGTGACCGGGGCGGCACGGGGAATCGGCGCGGCCACCGCCAGGCGGTTGGCCGCCGACGGCCTGGCCGTCGCCGTGGTCGACATCGAGGAGTCGGCGACCAAGGAGACCGTGGACGCGATCGTGGCGGCCGGTGGTCGGGCGCTCGGCGTCGGCGCGGACGTGGCGGAACGGGCCCAGGTGGAGGCCGCCGTGGACCGGGTGACAGCCGAACTCGGCGCGCCGACGGTGCTTGTCAACAACGCCGGTGTGCTCCGCGACAACCTGCTGTTCAAGATGACCGACGCCGACTGGGACACGGTCCTGGGCGTACACCTGCGCGGGGCGTTCCTGTTCAGTCAGGCCGCGCAGAAGCACATGGTCGAGGCCCGTTGGGGCCGCATCGTCAACCTCTCCAGCACCTCCGCACTGGGCAACCGGGGCCAGGCCAACTACGCCGCGGCCAAGGCCGGCATGCAGGGCTTCACCAAGACCCTGGCCATCGAACTCGGCCCGTTCGGGGTGACCGTCAACGCGGTAGCGCCCGGGTTCATCGTCACCGACATGACGGCCGCCACCGCCGCCCGGATGAAGGTGGACTTCGAGGCGATGCAGAAGCACGCCGAGGCGGAGATCCCGGTCCGTCGGGTGGGCCGGCCCGAGGACGTGGCGCACACCATCTCGTTCCTGGTCAGCGAAGGGGCCTCGTTCGTGTCCGGCCAGGTCGTCTACGTCGCCGGCGGGCCTCGGGACTGACCGGCTCCGTCACGTGAGCCCCTTCCTGCGCACCGGGTGTCAGGAAGGGGCTCCTGCCATCTGTCGGCGGGTGTGCCGGAGCCAGGCGAGGCCGAGGACCGGCAGCACCAGCGGGATGTAGCCGTAGCCGCTGCCGAAACCGGACCAGACCGTCTCGTCCGGGAAGAGATCCGGGCGGGCCAGGCTGAACGCGCCGACCCCGAGCACACCGACGAGTTCCAGCGTGCAGCAGGCCAGGGCGACACGGCGACCCGCGTGACCGGCCCGTGCCAGACCGACCGCGGCCACGATGTAGACCACCGCGGCGAGCGCGGAGAGCAGGTACGCCAACGGTGCCTCGTCGAACCTGGTGGCGATCTGGAGGGCGGCACGACTGCTCGCGGCGATGGCGAAGAGCAGGTAGACCGCGATCAGCAGCCGCCCCGGGCCGGCGTTGGTCCGAGGTCGCACGGAGCGCGGCTCAGCCACCGAGCACCTCCCAGGTCTGCTGGAGCCGGACCACGACCACAGGCGTCACCAGGCACACCGCGCACACGATCGCCGACCCCCAGCGGGTCGGTTCCATCCGGGCCAGCACCGCCGCCAGCGGCGGCAGACAGACGAGCGTGACCAGGTAGCCGAAGAACGATCCCGGCTCGCCCGGGCGCTCGCCGCCAGCCAGCGCCACGGCGGTCACCAGCACCAGCCCGAGCAGCAGCAACTCCAGCACGGCCAGCCCGATCAACTGCAACCGGTCCGGCGGCCGGTGGCGCAGCGCGGCCACCAGCGCCCAGCCGGCGACCAGTAGCGACAGCACGATGGCGGCGACCGCCAGCGCCCCGTCGGCCGGCGACCCGGTGGTGGTCGCGGCGGCGGTCACCTGGTTCGTCCGGTGCTTGATCCGATCACCGGCCCACTCTACTAACCCCCGTAGTAAGAGCGACCGGCGACAGGGCTGGCGTGGCCGTCGGGTCGCCGGTGGCGCGGGCCGGTTCGGGAGGGTGCGTAGCGGGCGTCGCGGGCATGGTCTGATGAGACGCCGGGGCGGGTGCGCCGTGGCCAGGCGAGGACGCGGAGGTACGGGATGCGGTTCGGGTTGTTCGGCACCGGGCACTGGGCGGCGGAGACGCATGCGGCGGCGCTCGAGGCGCACCCGAGAGCGGATCTGATCGGGGTCTGGGGGCGCGATCCCGACAAAGCCGCCGCGCTGGCCACCCGCTTCGGGGTGCCGGCGTTCGACGACGTCGACACGCTTGTCGAGGCGTGCGACGCGGTGGCTGTGGCGCTTCCGCCCGACGTCCAGGCGGACATCGCCGTCCGGGCCGCCACCGCCGGTCGGCACCTGCTGCTGGACAAGCCGCTGGCGTTGAGCGTGGCCGACGCCGACCGGGTGGTCGAGGCGGCCGGCGGCTCGGGGGTGGCCTCGGTGGTCTTCTTCACCGCTCGTTACCAACCGAACGTCGCCGGCTTCATCGCCGCGACCGCCGCTGCCGGGGGCTGGCACACCGCCAACGTGATCCGGTTCGCCTCGATCTTCCAGCCCGGCAGCCCGTACGGCCAGTCGCCGTGGCGCCGGGAGCACGGCGCGCTGTGGGACATCGGCCCGCACGCCCTGGCCGTCCTGCTGCCGGTGCTCGGCCGGGTCACCCGGGTGTCCGCCAGCGACGGCCCCGGCGGCCTGGTGCACCTGCTGCTCAGCCACGCCGAGGGAGCCACAAGCACGGTGTCGCTGACCCTGGACGCGCCGCCCCGCTCGGTCGCCGCCGAGTTCGTCCTCTACGGCGAGAACGGCATCGAGCGACTTCCGGACGGCGGCGCGAGCTCGGCGACAGCCTTCGGGGTGGCCATCGACCAGCTGTTGGCCGAGATCGATGCCGGCACCCGCGATCACCGCTGCGACGTGCGCTTCGGCCGCGAGGTGGTGACGGTCCTCGCCGCCGCCGAGACCGCCCGTGCGCAGCGCACCGTCATCGACGTACCGGCCTAGACAGGGCATAAACCGGTGGCCGCCCGCCGGGCGGGTCGGTAGCGTCGCCGGCATGTGCGTTTGTGCCCTGATCAACGCGGTCGGCACGCCTGCCGCGTTCGGGCCGTTGCTGGTGGCCCGTCCGCGCGTTCGGCGTCCGGCCCTGGCCGGCGCGATTCGCGACTGACGCCGCTCACGCGTACGTCTTCCTCACCGACCCGATCGCTGTCGCGCGGTTCGTCGACGCCGCCCGCCCGCTGAGCGGCTCAGGGGAGCGTGCGCAGCGCCTCGGTCAGTTCCATGGGGGAGCTGAACTGCTCCACCGGCAGCGCCCGTACGGCCTGCAACTGCTCGGTGCTCGCGCCGTTCTCCTGGCACCACCGGACCAGATCCTCGCGGGAGACGGGAAAGTCCAGCCCCGCGAGGTACTCGGGCAGGGCGGCACCGCTGTCGGTCATGCTGTCCGATCTACCCGCGCAAGTGCCCCGGCACACCCCCGACGGACCCCCGCGTTTGCTCGTCGGGGTGCCGGGTAGCCGCAGGCATGCTGGTACAGCGGCTCGGCGCGCCGAGCGACCTCGATCCGTTGCTGGAGCGCGTCCGGGACGCCCGGGTGGTGATGATCGGGGAGGCGACGCACGGCAGCTACGACTACTACCGGATCCGGGAGCAGCTGACCCGGCGGCTGGTCGCCGAGTGCGGCTTCTCCTTCGTGGCTGTCGAGGGTGACTGGCCGGACTGCGACCGGGTGCACCGTTCGGTGACCGGTGCCCCGGGCGCGGCGGCCGAGCCGCAGAGCGCACTTGAGGGCTTCGAACGGTGGCCGACGTGGATGTGGGCGAATGCCGAGGTGGCCCGCTTCTGTCGTTGGCTGCGGGCCTGGAACATGGATCGGACGGAGGCGGCCCGGGTCGGCTTCCACGGCCTCGACGTGTACAGCCTCTGGGAGTCGATGCAGGCGATCTTCGACTATCTCGGCGAGGAGGAACCGGCGTCGCTGGAGCTGGCCCAGGACGCCTACCGGTGCTTCGAGCCGTACGGCAAGCGGGTCGAGGAGTACGGCGCGGCGAGCCGGTTCGTCTCCGCCCGATGTGAGCAGGAGGTGATCCGGCTGCTGGCGCGTACCCGCGAACACGCCGCCACCGACGGGCCGGGCGCCTTTTCCACCTGGCAGAACGCGGAGGTGGTGGCCGGTGCCGAGCGCTACTACCGGGAGATGGTCGCCGGTGGACCCGGGTCGTGGAACGTCCGGGACACCCACATGACCGACACCCTGGACCGGCTGCTCGACCGTTACGGGCCGGGTGCCCGGGGCGTGGTGTGGGCGCACAACACGCACGTCGGTGACGCGCGGGCGACCGACATGGCCGCCGACGGGATGGTGAACATCGGCCAGTTGGCCCGGGAACGCCATGGTGCCGACCAGGTGGCGTTGATCGGCTTCGGTAGTTGGCGGGGCACGGTGATCGCCGCCCCACGGTGGGGTTCGCCGGCAGAGGCGATGGTGGTGCCACCCGCCCGGCCCGGCTCGCTGGAGCATCGACTGCACGAGCTGATGCCGGAGCGGGCGGTGCTGGTCTTCGGCGGGCCGGACCAGCCGGGCTGGGTCACCGACACGCTCGATCATCGGGCGATCGGGGTGGTGTACGACCCGTCGTTCGAGTCGTGGGGCAACTACGTGCCGACGCGGCTGGGGGACCGCTACGACGCCTTCATCTGGTGCGACGAGACCACCGCGTTGCATCCGCTGCCCGCGCTGGCCACCCCGGGCGAGATGGAGACCTACCCGGCCGGCGTCTGAGCCGGGTGCCGACACGGCCCTCCATCCGTGTCGGGTGAAGAGCCGTGTCGTGGTGCGGGTCAGGCGCCGGCACCGACCTTGTCGTCGAGCTTGGCGCGGAGCTTCTCGCCCTCGATGTCGACGTTCGGCAGCGCCCGGTCCAGCCAGCGGGGCAGCCACCACGCCACCTTGCCGAGCAGCGACATCACCGCCGGCACGATCGTCATCCGGACGACGAAGGCGTCGATGGCCACACCGATGGCGAGCGCGAAGCCCATCGACTTGATCACCGGGTCGTCGAGGAAGATGAAGCCGCCGAAGACCGAGGTCATGATCAGGGCGGCGGCGGTGACCACGCGTGCCCCGTGCCCCATCCCGTTGATGGTGGCCTGCTGGGCGGTGTCACCGTGGACGAAGTCCTCCCGCATCCGGGAGACCAGGAACACCTCGTAGTCCATGGCCAGCCCGAACAGGATGCCGATCAGCAGGATCGGCAGGAAGCTGATCAGTGGGCCAGGAGTGTCCAGGCCGACCAGGTCGGCGAGGTGCCCCTGCTGGAAGACCGCGACAGTGATGCCGAACGTGGCAGCGACGGTGAGCAGGAAGCCCAGGGCCGCCTTCACCGGCACCAGCACCGAGCGGAACACAAGCATCAGCAGCAGGATCGACAGGCCGACCACCAGCGCCAGGTAGATCGGCAATGCGTCGGAGAGCTTCTCCGAGATGTCGATGCCGATCGCCGTCACCCCGGTGAACAGCACGTCTGCGCCCTGGATGCCACCGACGGCGGCGCGGATGTCGTGCACCATCGTCTCGGTGGCCGGGTCGGTCGGGCCGGTCTGCGGGATCACCCCGAGCAACGCCGTCCGACCGTCCGGGCTGAGCTGCGGCGGGGCCACCGCGAGCACGTTGTCGGTGCGCTGGACCAGGGCCGTGACCTGCGGAACGGCCGCGGCGGTGGCGGCGGCGTCGTCACCGGCCACCACCACCGCGAGCCGCCCGGTGAAGCCGGGGCCGAAGCCCTCGGTGATCAGGTCGTTGGAGACCCGGGCGGCGGACCCGGCCGGGGCGGTACCGGCGTCGGGCAGGGCCAGGCGCATGTCCGGCGCCGGAAGCGCCAGCAGCCCCAGGCCGAGCAGCCCGACGAGGATCACCGGGATCCGGAACCGGGTGATCAGCCGGGCCCAGCGGAAACCGAACGCCGAGGTGTCCTCACCGGCCACGGTGGCGGCCTCCGGCGCCGCCCGGTGGGTGGTCACGTCGCTGCGCCGGGCAGCGTCGTCCGGGAGGTCGTCGGCGGTGAGGGCCACCGGCACCGACGAGCGCAGCCGACGGGGCAGGACCCGGCGGCCGGCGAAGCCGAGCAGGGCCGGCTGGAGGGTGATCGCCACAAGTACCGCGACGGTGACGGTGCCGGCGGCGGCCAGACCCATGACGGTCAGGAACGGGATGTTCACCACCGCGAGACCGGCCAGGGCGATGACGACTGTGGCTCCGGCGAAGGTCACCGCCGAGCCGGCGGTACCGACCGCCCGGCCGATCGCCTCGTCCGCCGGCATGCCGTCGAGCAGGTTCTGTCGGTACCGCGAGGTGATGAAGAGCGAGTAGTCGATGCCGACGGCCAGACCGAGCATCAACGCGAGGATGGGCGCGGTGCTGGTCAGCTCGATCACGCCGCTGAGCGCGAAGAGACCGGCCATGCCTACGCCGACGCCGATCAGCGCGTTGAGCATCGTCATGCCCGCGGCCACGAGCGAGCCGAAGGTGACCACCAGAACGATGAGGGCCACCGCGACGCCTATCGCCTCGGTGGAGCCGACCTCGGGCTCGGTGTTGAGCACCTCACCGCCCGGCGCGACCTGCCAACCTTGGGCCTGGGCCTCGGCACCCAGCCGCTCGTACGCCTCCCGCTGCTCGTCGGTCACCTGGTCGGCGCCCTCGTTGAACTGGACCTGGATCAGCGCGTACTGGCCGTCGGGCGTGACCGAGCCGACCTGGAACGGGTCGATCGCGGCGAGCACACCGGGGACCGTGGTGGCCTCCTGGGTGATCGACTGGATCACCGCCTGGCCCTCGGGCGTGCCCAGTTGTCCCGGCGCCGGTGCCTTGACCGCGATGGTGCCGGTGGCGCCGGCAGCCGCCGGGAACTGCTCGTCGAGCAGGTCGAGCGCACGCTGCGATTCCGTGCCGGGCATGGTGAAGTTGCTTGCCGTCGGGCCGCGCAGGGTCGCCGCTGCCAGGCCGAGCCCGACGAGTACGACGAGCCAGATCGCCGCGACGAGTCGCCGACGACGCATCGAGCCCCGGCCAAGCCGGTAGAGCAGGGTCGCCATGAGGTCCTTTCCCTCGGTCGTTGGTTGTGGAACAGGTCAGTGCGCGGGCTGCTCGAGCGCCCGGAGCAGCAGGGCCAGCAACGCGTCGCTCAACTCCTGATCGGGCACGTCGGCGAACTGGCCGCAGGTCTCCGCGATGCCGGCGAGCAGCACCAGCGCGGTGATCCGGGCGGAGGCCCGTGCGGAGTGCCCGGCGAAGGCGTCGATGAGTCGTTCGGAGATCTGCTGGATGTGGGCGAAGACGGGTTGTTGCAGCAACTCCGGGAACTCGCCGCGGAGCAGAGCGATCTCACTGCGGAACCGGACCGCCAGGTCGACGAAGCCCTCGGCGGCGACCCGCTGCGCGGCGGCCGGTCCGGGCTGTTCGGCGATCCGTTCGTCGAGCGAGCGCAGCACCTCGATCGCGGGTGCCATCAGCTCGGTGAGGATGGCCTCCTTGTTGGCGAAGTGGTAGAGCACCGCAGCCTTGGAACAGCCCACCTCGGTGGCGATGTCCTGCAACGACGTACCCCGGTAGCCGGTGGCGGCGAAACGTCTCGCCGCTGCCGCCAGGATCTCGCCGTGGGTCTGCGGGGTGGTGCGGGCCATGACTCTCAGCATGCCTGACCGATCGGTCAGAGGCTGACCGATCGGTCAGATCAGTGGCGTTCCCCACAACCAGCGGTGCCGAATTGGCTCTCCGGGCGCTGTCGTGCCGAGCCCAGAATCGGTGCGTGACCGAATCCACGGCGGCCCGGGCGGTCGCGCTTCGCGCCCTGCACCGACCAGGCGACCCGCTGGTGCTGCCCAATGCGTGGGACGCCGGCTCCGCCCGGGCGGTGGCCGACGCCGGCTTCCCGGCGGTGGCCACCGGCAGCGCCGCGGTCGCTGAATCCCTCGGGTACGCCGACGGCGAGCGCACCCCACCGGCGGAGATGTTCGCGGCGGTGACCCGGATCGCCCGCGCGGTAGCCGTGCCGGTCACCGCCGATCTGGAGCGAGGCTACGGTCTGGGCCCGGCGGAGCTGGTCTCCCGGCTGCTCGACACCGGGGCGGTCGGGCTGAACCTGGAGGACTCGGATCCGCGTACCGGTGTCCTGGTGGATGCCGAGGAACAGGCCGACCTGCTGGCCGGAGTGCGGGCGGCGGCCGACGACGCCTGCGTGAAGGTGGTGGTCAACGCCCGGGTGGACGTCTACCTTCGGCCCGGTGGCGAGCCGGCTGCCGACCGGCTCGCCGAGGCGATCCGCCGGGCCAGGCGCTACCTGGCGGCCGGGGCGGACAGCGTCTATCCGATCCTGCTGGCCGACCCGGCGCAGCTACGCAGCTTCGTGCCGGCCGTCGCTGCGCCGGTGAACGTACTGGCCCGCCCAGGCGCACCAGCGCTCGCGGAGCTGGCCGCGCTGGGCGTGGCCCGGGTCAGCTACGGCTCCGGCCTGTACGCGGCGACCCGCGCCCACACCACGCGGCTGCTCGCCGCCGTCGCCGCCGGTGGCCCCCTCGCCTGACCGTTGAACACCTGTCGGACGGGTCGGACCGTTCGGCTGGCGTTGGCCTTGGCCCTTTGCCCGCCCGCCGGACCGGCTCGACCGCTTGCCTGCGCGGCTGCCCATAGCAGTAGTCCGCTGAGCCTGTCGAGCTGACGGCGCGGACGGATCAGGCGCGGTGTCGCGGTTGACCGCCGGGCCCCGGACGGGGATGGTGATCGGATGGGGGCTGACGAGACCCGGGACGGGGTCGCGCTGACCAACCTCGACCAGCAGTTGTTCGACGGGTCAGGGGTCAGCAAACGCGACCTGGTCGACTACCTCGACGCGGTGGCCGATCGGATCGTCCCGCAGCTGCGGCAGCGTCCGTTGTCGGTGGTCCGGGTACGCCCGGGGCAACCACCGTTCATGCAGAAGAACCTGCCGCGCTACACCCCCGACTGGGTACGCCGGGTGCTGATCTGGGCGGAAGCGTCCCGCCGGGAAATCGCGTACGGGCTCTGCGACGACCGCCGTACCCTGCTCTGGTTCGCCAACCAGCGGGCGGTCGAGTACCACCCCACCCTGGCCATGGCGGACGACCTGAGCCGACCCACCCACCTGGTGCTGGATCTCGATCCGCCCGAGGACGCCGGATTCGCCGCCGGGGTGTCGGCCGCGTTGCTGGTCCGGCAGGCGCTCGCCGACACCGGGCTGGCGGGCGCGGTGAAGACCAGCGGGGCCAAGGGGGTGCACGTCTTCGTTCCGGTCGAGCCGGGCCCCGACGCCGAGGAACTGGCCGCCGCCACCCGAGCCCTCGCCGCTCGGACCGAACGGCTGGACCCGACGCTTGCGACCACCGCGTTCATCCGCGAGGACCGGGGTGGCAAGGTCTTCGTCGACCCCACCCGGACCGGCGGGGCGACAGTCGTCTCGGTCTACAGCCCCCGGCTGCGTCCCGGTGTGCCGGTCTCCTTCCCGGTGCCCTGGCCGGATCTGGCGTCCGTCACCCCGGCGGACTTCACCATCCGGACGGTCCCGTCGCTGGTAGCGGAACGGGACCCGTGGGCCGACCTGATGCCGGCCCCCAAGCGACTGCCCGCCGATCTGATCGAGGAGGGCCGGGCGATTCCGGTGCCGAGGGTGCAGGCCATGCACGAGGGCCGGCGTCGGGCCCGCGCCCGGCGCGCTGCCGCCGACTGAGTACGTACGCCGCGCAGACCCGCCTCGCCGGGCGGGCCGCGGCCCCCGCGATGTCAGTCAGTCGTCCAGAGTCGCAGCTTTTCCGGGTTGCGTACCGCCCAGATCCGGGTGATCCTGCCACTCGCGACATGGAACGCCAGTACCGCGATGGTGGCGCCGCCCTGCCGGGCCACCAGGCCGGGCTTGCCGTTGACCGTGCGCTCCAGGAACGTCATGTCCGGCACCCGGGTGGTTATGTCGATCGCGGCGCACGCGATCCGATTGCCGCCTTCGATCGGGTGCACTGCGGCGCTGACCAGACCGCCGCCGTCGGCGACCGCCTTGGCGTGCGGGTCGAGCAGGCCGATCAGGGCGTCGATGTCCTTGGCTTCCCAGGCTTTCTTGAAGTCCCGGACCACACCAGCCTGGTGTGCCGCCGGGCTCGGTCGAGCCTGGGACGTGCGAATCCGGCGGCGGGCCGACGAGGCGAGCTGACGGCAGGCCGCCGGCGTCCGATCGACGATCTCGGCTACTTCGGCGAAGGGGTAACGGAAGACGTCGTGCAGGATGAACGCGACGCGCTCGGCCGGAGTCATCGATTCGAGCACGACGAGGAAGGCCATGTTCACCGACTCGTCGAGGGTGACGCGCTCGGCCGGGTCGGCGCCGGTGCGGCCCGTCGGTCCCACGCTCCACTCGGCCTGGTCGGGCAGTGGCTCGGGCACCCATTCGCCGACGTAGCGCTCCCGCCTCATCCGCGCCGAGCCCAGCAGGTCGAGGCAGACCCGGCTGGCGACGGTGGTCAGCCAGGCACCGGGCACCTCGATGGCTTCCCGTTGCTGCGGGGTCATCGCGTACCAGCGGGCGTAGGTCTCCTGGACGGCGTCCTCGGCCTCGGCTGCTGAGCCGAGCAGCCGGTACGTCAGATTGAGCAGTTGACGCCGTTCGCCCGTGATCGCGCTCAGCCCCGCTTCGGGCTGGCCGTCCGCTGCTCTGCCCAGCCTGGCTGGCTCGGGCTGATCCTGGCTGGTCATGGTGTCCTACCTCCCCGTCGGTCCAGACCGTCCGCATCGGTACGACGAGACACGGTGCCGGATTGTGAGGGGCGCGCCGCCTCACATCTTCGGCCACCGCGTCGTCGGACCACTGACCGGCCAGCAATGCACCACGATGAACCGGAAGGGACTGCCAATCATGCCCTCACCCACCACGTTCAGGCAGGAAGACCTCACGTCGCGCCTGCCTGATCCGATGGAGTTCTTCCCCGAGCTGACAGCGATCTCCAGCGCGATGGCCAAGGCCACGCTCAACGGCGCAGTTCCACCGGCCACCATCGGGCTGTTGCAGCTGCGCGCCGGACAGATTGCCGGCAGCACGTATCACACGGTTCGCCAATCCAACCTGCTGCGCAAGTCCGGTGAGACGGAGGAGCGGATCACCGCTGTCGCGTCCTGGCAGGACGCCCCGTACTTCACCGAACCGGAGCGGGTCGCGCTGGAACTCGTGGAAACCGTTCTCAGCGGAGGTTCGTCCGGGGAGCGGGTCTCCGACGAATTGTTCGCGAGAGCGGCCGCCCACTATGACGACCTGGCGCTCTGGACGCTCACCGTGGCGATCGCCCAGATCTGCTTCTTCATCCCGGTCGCCGCGATTGCCAAGCCGATCCCCGGTAAGCCGCCAGGAAAGAACTACCGCACCTGAAGGCCGCGTAGTGCCGCCATTTCGTGATCACACCGAGCTCGGGAGGCGCTCCTATGCGTAGAGTTTTCGCCGGTCTGGCGATCCTGCTGCTGCTGATTGTGCTGGCGGAGTTCTACTTTTCCGCAGCCGGCGCGGCCAGTTCCGCACCCCGAGCCGAGGCTTATCGTCCGCACCACGCGCTGGGGTACGTGATCTTCTTCGTGCCGGTGGTGATGATCGTCGTCGCGGTCCTGGCCCGAATGCCACTACGGTTTGTCGGCCTGCCCGCTCTCATCGCCGGACTGACCGCTGTCCAAGTGCTGATCACCGAGGTCACCAAGGGGCTCGGCGATACATTCGGGTCGGTCATCTTCGGTCTGCACGCGGTAAACGGCGTGGTCATCCTGGCGGTGGCCGCAGTGATCGTCGGGTCGGCGCGAACGGTCGCCGTGTCTCCGGCTGCAGCCGACATCGCGCAACCAGCGAATCGAGGCTGACCGGTAACGACGAGGCTGCACATGCGGATGGCGGGTGTCGAACGGGGGCCCGCCATCCGTCTCGGAACGCGTCAGCGTGCCGGACTGCCGACGGCCAGTCCACCCCGGCGTTGGCCCACCCCCGGCGTGGGGTCCGGGGCTCGGCCCCGGACAGAAATGACAAGCGTCCCAGGTCCGCGCTTCTCAGCGGACCTGGGACGCGAAAGCTTGTGCCCCCGGCAGGGCATGTCACAGAACTGCAAATGGTCGCTGCCCCCGCCGTCGTCGTCGGGGGCAGCGTCGTTTGCGCTGGTGTGGTGGTGGGTGGGGGGCGTCTGCCGTGGCGCGGGTTAGCCGGGCCAGGTGTGGGGCGGCGTGTTGGCTGACGGTGGCTCGGAACGCGACCTGCTTGGCGCGGACGTCGTGGTGGATCTGCACGGCGAAGGCGTCCAGGAGGCGGCGGAGACGGTCCGTGGGTAGCAGGCTGAGCTTGATTTCCATCTCGGGAAGGTCGGCGAGGATGTCGGCGCTGCCGGGATCGGCCGGCATGGTTTCTTCGAGGTGGGCGAGTTCGGCGGTCTTGATCTCGCGGTCACGGTCGAGTTGGGCTCGTCGCTCGCTGATCTCCGCGAATACGCTGCCGTCTGGGTCGTCGTTTTCCTCGATGACCCGTAGGAGGCGACGGCGGCGAGCGGCGATGTCGTCCAGAGTCCGCCGCAGTACCGCGATTTGTCGCCGTTGCTCCTCGGCGGCTTGTTGGGCGGCGATGTCCAGGCTGCGGGTGGCGAGTTGCACCCGGTCCGGACCGAGGACGTAGGTGTTGAAGAACCGATCGGCGAAGTCGAGCAGCACCTCTTCGGTCACGGAGATCATGCTCGGGTGCCCGTCGGGGATGGCCCTCTCTCGGGGTTGGCAGGAGTAGTAGGTGTAGCCGGTGACGGTGCGGCCGAACATGCGCCGCTGGCACGGCGCGCACCAGACGTAGGAACGAAGCGCGTAGACCCGTTTGGCCTGCCGGTGCCGGTTGGGAGAACCCTGGCGGGCGTCAGCGCGTGATCGTTCTCGGGATCGGCTCACGTTCTGTGCGGCGAGGAACGTCTCTATTGGCACGATGCCCGGGTGGGTGGGCTGGGCGGAGACGACCCACTGTTCACGGGGGTTGACCTTGCCGGGGTGCAGTTTGTCTTTGGTCGAGCGCCGGTTCCAGACCATGTGGCCGGTGTACTTGGGGTTGACGAGGATCTCGCGGACGGCCGAGCCGGTCCATCGTCCGACCGCGCGGGCGGGGTCGACGGGTTGTGGGGGCGGGTAGCGGTCGAGGTCGGTGTTGAGCCGGTCGGCGATGGCTCGGTAGGACAGCTTCTCGTCGATCCGCCAGGCGTAGATCTGCTCGACCACCGGCCCCCGGTCGGGGTCGATCTTCAGCTTCGTCTTGTGCTTGCCCTGCGCCCGTTTGGCGGGGACCGGGTGTTTGTGTTTCTCGGCGAGGTAGCCGTATGGCGGCTTGCCGACGTTCCAGCCCTGACCGGTGTGTTCCTCGAAGCCGTCCCACGACTTCTCCAGCATCTCGATCATGTACCACTCGGCTACGCCCTGTTTGGTGCGGCGCAGGAGGACCTGGGCGGCGCGTTTGCGGCTGTTCGACTGCGTGATCGGCTCGTCGGCGGCCAACAGCGGCACCCCGGCGAGTTCGAGGTCATGCTCGATCTTGGTGCCCTGGTGGGTCCATCGGGCGATGCGATCGATCGACTCGCAGATGACGACGTCGAAGCGGCGATCCGGTGAGGTGGCTTCGGCGAGCATGTCGGCGAGGCCGCCGTCGCGGCGGACGTCGATGTTGAACTTCTGCCACGCTGTGCTTCGGCCCCGCTGGCTGAGTTCCTTGCGGGAGGACTCCACGTCCCAGAACCAGGCGACGATGACCATGTTGGGCAGGAGCGCCCGTTCGGAGTTGGTCAACTGCCGGGGGATGGACAGGGTGGGGTCCTGCTGCTCGTCGGTGGAGGTACGCCCGAGGAACGCGACCCGTATCGTCCGCTGGGGTACGGGCGTGGTGGCGGGTGAGCGTAGCCAGTCGGGCAGGGTGCTCCTCACAGGTAGCCTCCTTCGGCGACGAGTTGGGTCAGGACGTTGATGTAGGAGACGCTGCGCAGCCGCCAGGGCATGACCGGCAGCCGGTCCCCGTCGCGGATCTCGGGGGCGTGGAGGAACTCGATGCCGGCGACCGCGAGCATGCGCAGGAGCACGGTCCTCGTCGCCATGTCACGGGACAGGCGGTGCACGTCGGTGCTGATCACGAAGTCGAATCGGCGTTCTGGCCGGTTCGCCTCAGTGAGCAGGCCATCCAGACCACCGTCACGGCTAATCTCCCGCTCGTGGCTTAGGAACAGGCTGGCGGGTGCCCGCCGGTAGTCAGGCCGGGTACCGAGGTCGGAGAACACCGCCGTGATCGCGCCGTCGGGCAGCACCGAGACGCACTGCTGGTACTGACCGCCGAGCACACGGGTGGCCGTGGCGAGGTCGCCGGCATCGGCGGTCCGGCCGTAGAACGCCACACGCGGCAGCACTGTCGTGCGGCGGATGTTCATGCCTCGGCCGGGGTGCCGGACGTGCGGTCAGCGGCCCCCGATGGGCAGATGGCGACGGTGACCGCCCCATCGGTCGGTACGACGACCGGTGTGTCGTGGGGGCCGTAGACGACGATGCGCCCGGTGTCGCGGGTGACGGTGGCGTACATGACGCGCGTACCTCCTGAGGTTTGTGTCTGGTCGGGCCACGGGTCGACCGCCCGGTGCTGCCCGACCCGTGGGCGTCGATCACCGCGCAACTCGGTGAAGGGATCAAGACCGGCCCCCGACGGCAGCACACTCCACGGCACGCCGAGTGGCCCGGAGGGCGACCGGTCAGACGGGCTCGGCGCGGTGCCGCTGGTCGTGAAGCCAGGTCAGCACGTCGAGGATCACCTCGGCTTGCAGCACGGCCAGCCGCCGACCGGCGTCGCCGTCGAGCACGGTGACGTCGAATCGCACCTCCGGCACATCACTGCGGGCGACCGCGACCTCTGCCGACTGCCCGTCACCGCGAGCCGGAGACTCCCGATCGGGCGAGGTCGATGCCCTGCGTTGTCTGCCGTCGCCGGGCTCAGGGGCGGACGGTCCGTACCCGTCCGGTACGCGCGGATCGGGGGTGCGGGGGACGTGGGTAGGGGGAAGGAGGAACCCGGCAGGTGCCGGCTGGGGCCGGTCGCCGGGGGTGGTGGAGCTGGGCTTCGGCATGGGCGTGTGGGCCACGTCCGCCGACGAGCGCTGACACTAGGGGATTACAAATCCGGGCCTCGGATTGGAAACCGCGCTCCGCGCCGAACAACTCGCGTCGCCCGAGCCGCCCGGTTGAACAAGATCCTCAACGGGTTGAACACACAGGTCAGGCCCCTGAGGTGCCGACTTTCGGTGGCACGGGAGCGGCGTGGAACGCCGATACGATCGGTGACAGGTTGCACAGAATCTCCACCTACTTGG
>NZ_BOOZ01000018.1 GCF_016863495.1 Micromonospora andamanensis | reverse complement strand
GGGGAAGTTGCTGCCTCGAAGCGAGTCGAGGCAGCAACATCCCCGAAACTGTTCGGATCTTCGCGGCGGCGGCGGCGGTGGGCGGGTGGTTGTGGCTCAGCTTCAGCTGGCGACCGAGCGGAGGCCGCCGGGGCGGCGGCCCAGCAGGCGGTCCAGCGCCGTGGCGCTCTCCGCGTCGGCGGGCTGCTGCACCACAAGTCGCTGCTGGTCGTCGGGGAGTTCCAGCGTCTCGTACGACAGCCGCAGCGGCCCCACCGCCGGATGCCGCAGCCAGCCGACCCCGCTGGGCTGCACGGCGACCGGACGGCGTTGCCACCGGGACCGGAACGGCTCCCCGACGGTCCGGCCGAGCCGTTCGGCGAACGCGTCAGTGGCCGGGTCGCCCCCGCGCAGCCGGTGCAGGTCGGCTACCTGCTGGTCGGCGAGGTCGGCCCAGTCGGGGAAGTGCTCAGGCGCGCGTTCGTCGGCGAAGAGAAACCACACGAGGTTGGGCCGCTCGTCGTCGAGCAGCCCCAGCGGGCGGGCCAGCCGATCGAACGGCTCGTTCCAGGCCAGCACGTCGCCGAGCCGGTTGAGCAGGTACGCCGGCCGGTCCCGCAGCGCCTCCAGCAGCGTCCGGACCTGCGGGCGTACGGTCCGCGACACGACCGGCCGCCCACCCGCGCAGAGTTCCCGGCGGTGCTCGACGGACGCGAGTTGCTGAAGGTGCCGACGGTCGGCGTCGTCGAGCCGCAACGCCTCGGCCAGCGCGGCGAGGATGCCCGGCGACGGGTGGGTGTCCCGGCCCTGTTCGAGCCGGGTCAGGTACTCCACGCTGACCTGGGCCAAGATGGCCAACTCCGCACGCCGCAGGCCGGGCGTGCGCCGCCGGCCGTTCGTGGGCAACCCCACCTGCTCGGGCCGCAGCGCCTCCCGGCGGCTGCGAAGGAACGCGCCCAACTCGCCGTCCATCATCCATCCAGTCTGCCGCGACGGTCGCCCCCGAGCATGTCCCCGCCAGGGCTACCCTCACGCCGGCCTCCCCGCGCGCTGCCGGCGGCTGTGGAATCGGGTCATGAACAGCACGCATGAGAATCAGCAGATCACCGTGGGCCTGGTGGTGGGCAGCAGCCGCCCGGGACGACGCGGCCCGGCCGTGGCGGGATGGGTGGCCGAGACGATGGCCGGGCATCCGGCGGTCCGCGCGGGTGAAATGAGCGTCGAACTGATCGATCTGGCCGAGCAGGGGCTGCCGCTGCTGGACGAGCCGGTGCCGGCGCGGTTCGGCGACTACCGTCACGAGCACACCCGCCGCTGGTCGTCGGTGGTGGCGGCCTGCGACGCCTTCATCTTCGTCACCCCGGAGTACAACAACTCGGTCCCGGCGGTGCTGAAGAACGCCATCGACTACCTGGACGCCGAGTGGCGCGGCAAGCCGGCCGTAATGCTCAGTTACGGCGCTCGCGGGGGCGGGCAGGCGGCCGAGCACCTCCGGGTGATCCTGAGCGAGGTGGGCATGACCGTCGTGCCGGGCCACGTCGAGTTGCACCTCTTCACCGACTTCAAGTGGCCCGCCGAAAGCGCCACCGACCCGACCGCGCACGCCCGGATCGCGCCCGCGCCGGAACGTGCCGCCGAGCTGGCGCTCCTGGCGACCCACCTGGTGGACGCCTCCCGTGGTGCCGCCCCGGTGCCGGTGCGATGAGCGTGGACACCCTCCTGATCAGCTACCGGGTCCGGGCCGACCGAATCGACGAGCATCTGGCCCTGCTCGACGCGGTCCATCAGGAACTGGCCCGGGTCCGACCGCCGGGATTCCGCTACCTGACCCTGCGGCTCGACGACGGGCTCAGCTTCGTCGACGTCGTCATGGGCCCGGATCTGCCCCGACCGCTGCCGTCGCTGGAGTCGTTCAGCCGCTTCCGCGCCGAACTGGACGAGCGTTGCGAGCAGCGCAGCACTGCCGAGTTCACAGTGCGGGGGTCGTACGGCATGGGGGAGTAAGTTCGTCCGCTTTGTGCCGATCGAGGGAGAGCGGGCCGGTGGCTGACGTGCGGCGGGTGACGACCACCCGCCGCACGTCGGTAGGATTGTCGAGATTCGGCAGGGCCATCTGGCCGCCACTGCTTCCACCAGAGCTGACCGGCACCACCGTGTGCGCCGGTGCGGAGCGGGGCGCTCGGTGCGGTCGATGCAGACGGCGGGTAGCAACGGAGGTAACAGATGTCCGGCCACTCAAAGTGGGCGACGACCAAGCACAAGAAGGCGGTCATCGACGCCAAGCGCGGCAAGATGTTCGCCAAGCTGATCAAGAACGTGGAGGTCGCGGCGCGTACCGGTGGCGGTGATCCGGCCGGCAACCCGACGCTCTTCGACGCGATCCAGAAGGCCAAGAAGAACTCGGTCCCCAACGACAACATCGACCGGGCCGTCAAGCGCGGCTCCGGCCTGGAGGCCGGCGGCGCCGACTACCAGACGATCATGTATGAGGGGTACGGCCCGAACGGTGTCGCGCTGCTCATCGAGTGCCTGACCGACAACCGCAACCGCGCCGCCACCGAGGTACGCACCGCGCTGACCCGCAACGGTGGCTCGTTCGCCGACGCCGGCTCCGTGTCGTACATGTTCTCCCGCAAGGGCGTGGTGATCGTGCCCAAGGCCGGCACCACCGAGGACGACGTGATGATGGCCGTCCTCGACGCGGGCGCCGAGGAGGTCAACGACCTCGACGAGGCGTTCGAGGTGGTCTCCGAGCCGGGTGACCTGCTCGCCGTGCGGACCGCACTGCAGGACGCCGGCATCGAGTACGAGTCGGCCGAGTCCTCCCTGGTGCCAAGCGTCACCGTGCCGCTGGACGAGGAGGGCGCGCGCAAGATCTTCAAGCTGATCGACGTCCTGGAGGACAGCGACGACGTGCAGAACGTCTACGCCAACTTCGACGTCTCCGACGAGGTCATGGCCGCCGTCGGCTGACCCCGGGCAGTGGGCGGCGATCGCTGACAGCCTGAGCGTGCGCGGTGTGCCCGACAGGCCCACCGACGGCGACTAGACTGCCGTGGTGGCTAACAGGTCTGGGCAGATCGTCAGCGGCATCGGGACGTCGGCTGTGGCGGTGGGAGCAGTCGTGCTTCTGCTGAGCCTTGCCACCAAGGCGCTCGATCGGGAAGTCGTCTTCGCCGCCGCACTGCTCCTGCTCGGGGGCCTTCTGTTGCGAGCTGCACCCTGGGCGAACCGCGGCCGGGGTCAGGCTCCGAGCCATGCTGGATGACAGACCTCGGCGGCGAGATCATGGTCGCCGTCGGCTGCCCGACCGCCTAGATATACGCACCTCCCGGATATATTGTTGTCCGGGAGGTGTATCTCATGGCCAAGACTCTGCTGGATCTGGATGATGATCTGCTTGCGGAAGCGACAGCTGCTCTCGGCACCGCGACCAAGAAGGAAACGGTGACGGAGGCTCTGCGGCAGGCTGTGGAGTCCAGCCGCGAAAGGCGACAGCGGGCGCTGGCAGACCTTCAGCAGGTCGCCGACGAGGGCGGTTTCCACTTCGATCAACTTGACGAACTCGACAGGTGAAATATCTGGCCGACACGAGCGCCCTGGTCCGCATGGTTCGTCGCCAGGTCGAACCGCAATGGTCCGACCTGGCCGCCCGTGGACTGATCGCCATCTGCGACCCGGTGCTGGTCGAGACCCTGACGATCGCGGACGCCAAGGCGTACGACCGGGTCGAGCGCGGGCTCCGCGATGTGTATCCGTGGGTTCCGGTGCCAGATGACGCCTGGCAGGTCGTGCGAGCGGTACGGCAGGAACTCGCCAGCCAGAGCGCTCACCAGGGACTCTCCGTGGCGGATCATCTCGTGATCGCCACCGCCATTCGCCTGAAACTGGTGGTCCTTCACCATGACGCCGACTTCGAGACCGCAGCCCGGCTCGTGCCCCAACTGAGCCAAGAGCGGATCACCTGACCGCGACGGGCGATGAGGTTGCGGTCCGGTTCCTCGACGTCGGCGACGTGACCATGGGTGCGGTCGGCTGACCCAGCCACGAGCGGTCGCCGGCGTCGACCGCCGACGTGGGCTATGGCGACAAACTCCTCGCTGCCGGAGCACTCCTGGTGCTCAGTGGACTGTTGCTGCGTATAGAGGCCGCGATCTGGCGGTGTAGCGGGCCGGCGGCTGGCGGCGACTGAACGATCGGCGCTCACCGCATCTACTTCCTGGCGTACGGACAGCAGTTGCTAGAGATGTCTTTCTAAAGCATTCTCTACCGTATGGCTGACGAGACACCTCGGCGCGCGCTCAAGGTCACTGACCCGCGTGCCCTGCGGGCGTACGCCCATCCGCTCCGGATGCGTCTGATCGGGCTGCTGCGCGGCGAAGGGCCGATGACCGCGACGCAGGCGGCGGCCCGGCTCGACGACAACGTGCCGAACTGCTCGTTCCACCTGCGGCAACTCGCCAAGTACGGGTTCGCCGAACGGGTGCCCGGGGCGGACGCTCGGGAACGACCATGGCGGGCCACCACCCAGTACACGTCCTGGGACGACGACTCCGACGACCCGGCCATGCGGGAGGCCACGGACCAGATCAACAGCGTGATGGTCGGCATCTACCTGCAACGGGCGCAGGACTACCTCGCGATCCGCGCCGACGAACCCGCCGAGTGGCGGGCCGCCGCCGGCTTCGGCGACGCGCTGCTGCACGTCACCGCCACGGAGCTGCGCGAGGTCACCGAACAGATCGACGCGCTGCTGGCCCGGTACGACGAACGGCTCGCCGACCCGACGAAACGCCCGCCCGGGTCCCGCCCGGTCACGATCGTCCAGATGGCGCTACCGCGCGGCGTCGTACCCCCGCCAGCGACCGGGAGCGGAGACGGGTCGTGACCGGATCCCTCGTCCTGGCCGACCCGTCTCCGCCGCGCCGGCCGCGCATCCCACGGCTGCTGCGGCAGGCGGCCTTTCGCCGCTACTGGTCCGCGCAGACCGTCTCGCTCTTCGGCGACCAGATCACCGTGCTCGCCGTGCCGCTGCTGGCCGTGCTCGCCTTCAACGCCGGACCCGCCGAGATGGGCTACCTGACCGCCGCCGCGCTGCTGCCGAACCTGTTCTTCTCCATGCCGGCCGGCGCCTGGGTGGACCGGTACCCCCGCCGCCGCCAGGTGATGATCGTCGCCGACGTCGGTCGGGCGGGCCTGCTGCTGGCCGTGCCGTTGCTCTGGTGGGCGGACGTGCTGAACCTGCCGCTGCTCTGTGCCGTCACCTTCCTGATCGGCGTTTTCTCGATGTTCTTCGAGGTGGCGCACGTCAGCCTGTTCGCCAGCCTGGTCCGGCGACAGGAGTACGTGGACGCCAACAGTCTGGTCAACGGCAGCCGGGCCATGGCCGACGTGGCCGGCCCGAGAACTGACGCTCCGGGGCGCTCGCCTGTCGACCCCGTCCGGCGATATCAGGGGAAGAGTGACGTGGGCGGGAGGAATCTGCCCTCGGTGCTGTGCGAGTAGTCGCGGGACTCGGTGACCAGACCCTCGGCGTCGAAGCGGACAAGCGTGCAGCCGGAGATGGTGACCGGCTCGTCGTACGGGTAGGTGACCGCCCAGTACTCGATGGTGGCCGTGTCGCCGTCGATCCGTGGTTCGCCGAACCAGACCTCCGCCGGCCGGGTCTCCTCACCGAAACACGTCTCGACGTACGACCGGAGCCCGGCACGGCCCCGGTACGGGCGGAACATCGACGCCCAATGGTCGCCGTCCTCCGCCTGCCGGTCGACGATCCTCGCCACGTCCCTGGCGGGCCAGCCCTGCGCCCAGGCGTCCGCCCACCGTCGGGCGGCATCCCGTACGTCCATGATCGTGCTCCTCGTGTCTGGGGATGGTGGATGTCTACCGTCAGCCGGTGACATTCGCGGACGCCTCGTCCCGTTGAGCCGAGGGGCGGCCCAGCCCAGGAAGCGTTCGAACAACTCAGCTGGCGTCGGCGGCCGATGCCCGGCCAACCGCAGCAGATCCCCGGTGGCGTCGAACAACTGACCGGCCAGGTAGATCGAGAGGCCGACCCGGTCCGGGCCGTACTCGTGGCGCAGCAGCATCCGGGCGGTCGGGCACGGCCAGGCGGCGGTGCACGCCCCGCAGGACCAGTCGGGCCGTCGAGGCAGGTGCCGATGCACCCGAGGCAACCGACTCAGCGGCTGGCTGCCGCGCGAGAGATGGAGTTGGGACATACCCCATACGGTGACCCATAGGGTTGACCCGAGTCAAGGAGCTTGGGCAACTGTCTACCGTCCGCCTTATGGAGCTGGTGGGCGCGCATGAGATCCGGATCATGCTCGGTGGCATCAGCAAGCAGCGCGTCTATGTGATCACCAGCCATCGGAACTTCCCCGAGCCGGTAGCGGACCTGATGCAGGGCAAGGTGTGGCGGAAGGCGGATGTGGAGGCGTGGATCCGGACGCATCGGCCCGAGCTGGCGGGGGAGTGACCCGACCTCGGAGCCGGTAGCCGGAGGCGTCGTCCGTACCCTCGTCGGCTCCCGCCGGCCGTGGCACACGGGGCAGCCGCAACTGCCCACTATGGATATGCTCGCCGCTGATTTTCGAGCCGATCGAAACGGGGCGAACATGAGCAGTGTCGACAAGCGGCAGGACGTACCGGAGAAGGTGGCCAGCCTGGCGGCGGAACGCGGGTTGGGCACACTCATCGACAAGCGCAGCAGCGGCAACCCCATCAGCTCCGCCCTCAGGATCGTCGCTGTCGGCGCGGTGGCGATCCTGGTGTCGGTCGCCCTCTTCGCGCTCGCGTCCTCCTGGCGACCGCTCGTCTGGCTGGCGATCCCGCCACTGGCGCTCGGGATCTGCACTGTCGGCTGGTTCGTCGTCGTGTTGGTAAGGGGCTTCGAGGCCGGCTACCTCTACCCTGGCGGGATGGTGTACGTCCGCAACGGCAACGCCCGGGCCACCACCTGGGCCGAGGTGGCCGAGGTGGAGGTTCAGGTCTTCGGTGGTGGCACCCTCTTCCCCGGCAAGACCGCGGCGTACCTGGTGAAGCCGACCGGTCAGGCGCCGATGCGGGTCAACTCGACGGACGTCGGGCTCAAGGACGGCGAGCACGACCAGGTCGGCGCGCTGATTCTGCGGCTCGCCAGCGAGGCCGGGCGGCCGATCACCCAGCAGCTCGTCGGCAGGAAGTAGAGAGGCACCTGCGCCCGTGACCACGACTGGCCGGTTCGCACCTGGTGACCCGGTGGTGCGGCGGGAGATCGCGCTCGGCGAGGTGTGGTTCGGCTGCCCGACGATCTGCGTCGAGGATTCACCCGACCTGCTCGCGCTCTACCTGCCGTCCGGCGCCGAGTTCGGCTTTCCCGAGCGGGGCGAGTTCCCGTGCGGCCGGCACCCGTGGCAGGTCGCCGGGCACACCGCCTGGACCGGTCACGGCAAGCTGATGCTCCAGCGGCCCGGCGAGGCGCACTCGGTCGACGTGTTCTGGTCCGGCCCGGAGCGCGCCTTCGCCGGCTGGTACTTCAACCTCCAGGATCCGTTCCGGCGTACGCCGATCGGGGTGGACACCCTCGACCACGAGCTGGACCTGTGGTGGGCGGCGGACGCCGACAGGTACGTCTTCAAGGACGTGGAGATCTTCGCGCAGCGACTGGTGGAGGGGCGCTACCCGGGTCAGGGTGCGGCGATCCGCGCCGAGGGCGACCGGATCGCCGCCCTGCTCGACGCCGGTGAGCGCTGGTGGGACGAGTCCTGGAAGACCTGGCAACCAGACCCGACCTGGCCCGTCCCCCGCCTCCCCGCCAACTGGGCGTCCTAGCCGAGCGTTTCGCGTTCGCGCCAGGCGGTGCGGATCGAGGTGCGGCCGTTGGTGCGCAGCAGGGAGCCCTCGTACACCCGGGCCCCGGCGAGCAGGAACCCCGCCGCCGTGATCAGGAGCAGGGCCAGTGAGACGACAAGTTCCCAGCCGGCGGCGTCGCCGTTGAACAGCCGCAGCGGCATCGCCGTCGGCGAGGAGAACGGCAGGTAGGACAGCACCCGCATGGCTGTGACGTTGTCGTTGAGGAAGATCACCGCGAAGAAGGGCAGCATCACCGCGAGCTGTACCGGCATCGACACGCCACCGATGTCCTCCAGCCGGTTGACGAGCGCGCCGGCCGCCGCCCACATCGACGCGATAAGCACGAAGCCGAGCAGGAAGAACGGCACGAACCAGCCGATCGCCGGCCCGAGCAGCGACAGCAACGCGCCATTGTCCCCGAACGCCATGCCGGCCACCGCGACCACTGCCACCAAGGCGATCTGCCCGAGCGCGAGGATCGTACCGGCGAGCATCTTCCCCGCCAGCAGGGCACGGACCGGCACCGCGGCGACGAGGATCTCCACGATCCGGGTCTGCTTCTCCTCGATGATGCTCTGCGCGATCTGCACCCCGAAGGTCTGCGAGGTGAGGAAGAAGATGAAGGCGAACGCGAACGGCACCAGGAAGGCCACCACCGGGTCCACCGCGTCCGGGTTCAGCAGCCGGACCGGTGGTTCGGTGCTCAGCGCGGAGACGACGTCGCCCGGGGCGTCGTTCATGGCGAGCACGGCCGGGCCGGTAACGACCGCGGCGTCCGCGTCGCCGTCGCGCACCGCCTGCTCGGCAGCGGCGTCGTCGGGTACGGCGAGCACCTCCAGCCCCGCCGCCCGCAACGGGCCGGCCGCCGCCTCGGTGACGGCCACCGTGGACGGCCCGCCGGACAGCAGCGGCGGCAGGATCGTCGCCGCCGCCGCGATCAGCAGGAAGACGACGGTGCTGATCAGGAAGGTACGGTCGCGCAGTTTGACCCGGATCTCCCGGGCGGCGACCAGGCGGGTGGCCTGCATGGCGTTCACTTGGCGACCTCTCGGAAGATCTCGGCGAGGGTGGGGGTGACCGGGCGGAACGCGCGGACCGGGCCGCGTTCCAGCGCCGCGCGCAGCACCTGTTGTTCGTCGGCGTCGGTGGCCAGGTCGAACACGGCCCGCGCGCCGTCGAGGTCCACCAGGCTCACCCCGGGCTGGTCGCGCAGCCAGCCGGCGTCGGTCTCCACCACCAGCTCATACCGGGCCGTGGTGTACGCCGAGCGCAACTGCTCCCGGCTGCCGGCGGCGCGGATCGAGCCGTCCGCGATGATCACCAGGTCGTCGCAGAGCCGTTCGACCACGTCCAGTTGGTGGCTGGAAAAGAGGACCGGGGCCCCGGCGGCGGCCCGCTCCCGCAGGACGCCGACGACCGTGTCCACGGCCAGCGGATCCAGACCGGAGAAGGGCTCGTCGAGCACCAGCACCTCGGGGTCGTGCACAAGTGCGGCGGCGATCTGGGCCCGTTGCTGGTTGCCCAGGGACAGCGTGTCCAGCAGGTCGTTGCCCCGCTCGGCGAGACCTACCCGCTCCAGCAGCTCGTCGGTGGCCCGGCGAGCTGCCTCGGCGGTCAGCCCGTGCAACTGGCCCAGGTAGGTCACCTGCTCCCGGACACTCATCTTCGGGTACAGGCCGCGTTCCTCCGGCATGTACCCGAAGCGGCGGCGTACCTCCCGGCTCAGCGGCTCACCCTGCCAGGTCACCTGGCCGGCGTCGGCGGCGAGGACACCCAGGATGATCCGCATGGTGGTCGTCTTGCCGGCACCGTTGCCGCCGACGAAGCCGGTCATCCGGCCGGCGACGACGTCGAAGGACACGTTCCGGAGTACCTGACGGTCGCCGAAGCTGCGGTCGACGCCGTCGAGACGGAGCACGTTTGTCACGACGTAGACGTTAGATTGTCGATCATGGTTCGCCGTCCGCCTGGGGGCGGAGATCCGGGCTCCACCTCGCGGGGGAGACGCTCACCCGCCGGGCCGGACCACCCCGTGCTCGTACGCGAAGACCACTGCCTGTACCCGGTCACGCAGGCCCAGCTTGGCCAGTACCCGGCTGACGTGTGACTTCACGGTCGCCTCGCCCAGGTAGAGGCTGGCGGCGATCTCGGCGTTGCTGGCACCCCCGGCGACGAGCACCAGGACCTCGCGTTCCCGGGGTGTGAGGCTGCCCAGCGCCGCCTGCGACGCCCCGTCACCACCGGGTTGGTTGCCCGGGCGGGCGAAGGTGGCGATCACCCGTCGGGTGAGTTCCGGCGCGAGCAGGCCGTCGCCTCGGGCCACCACCCGGATCGCCTCGACAAGCGCCTCCGGTGTGCCGTTCTTGAGCAGGAATCCGCTCGCCCCGGCGCGCAGCGCGGCGAACAGGTAGTCGTCGCGGTCGAACGTGGTGAGCATCAGCACGGCCGGCCCACCCGGCTCGTCGTCGGCGCTGATCTGCCGGGTCGCCTCCAGCCCGTCCATACCGGGCATCTCCACGTCCATCAGGACCACGTCCGGACGCAGCGCCCGGGTCATGCCGACGGCCCGTTCCCCGTCGGCGGCCTCCCCGACCACCTCGATGTCGTCCTCGATCTCCAGGATGACCCGGAAGCCGGTACGCACGAGGTGGTGATCGTCGACGAGGAGCACCCGGATCGGGTTCACGCCGGACTGCCCGCGCGGAGCGGGAAGCGGACCCGGACCCGCCAACCACCGCCGGTACGCGGCCCCACCTCCAACTCACCTCCGTGGGTAGCGACCCGTTCCCGCATCCCGATCAGGCCCAGCCCGTCGGCGTTCGCCGAGCGGGTGGCCCGGCCGTCGTCGGTCACCTCGACCTCCATCTCGTGTGCCAGATAACGGACCCGGACGTCGAGCAGGCTCGCCCCGGTGGCGTGCTTCAACACGTTCGTCACCGCCTCCTGCACCACCCGGTACGCGGCCTGGGAGACCGACTCCGGCAGCGGTTGCGGATCGCCGTACACCCCCAGGGTGGCGCGTAGCCCGGCCTCACCGGCCCGGTCCACCACCGCGGCGATCTGGTCGACCCCGGCCGGCTGCCGGGTGTCGTCCGGGTCGCCGTCACTGGCGCGCAGCACACCGAGCATCCGGCGCAACTCGTCGACCGCCTGGCGGGCGGTCTCCTCGATGGAGGTGAGCGCGGTACGCGCCTTCGCCGGATCCTTGTCGAAGACCCGACGACACGCCGCCGCCTGCACCCCCATCACCGACACGTGGTGGGCGACCACGTCGTGCAGCTCACGGGCGATCCGGACCCGCTCGCCGACCACTGCGTGCTCGCGTACCTCGGCCTGCGACCGGCGCAGCCGTTCCGCCTGCTCGGCCACCTGGTGCTGGCGGCGGGCCGCCACCCAGGCGGTCTCGCCGAAGAAGTACGCGAACCCGAAGTACAGCGCGTTGACCAGGATGCCGGTGACGATCGCGGCGAGCACCGGCGGCACCGGGCCGACGGCGTCGTCGAAGGTCTCCGCGGTGAGCGCCTGGAAGCTGATCGCGTAGGAGGTCCCCAGCCAGGCGAACATCGCGACGATCACGCCGATCCGCAGGCGCCGGGACAGCCGACGGTCCCGACCCCAGGCACCGAGCGTGTAGATGGCGATGAACAACGCCCAGGCGGACAGTTGCCACTCGGGGACGGAGCGCGCCTGCGATCCGATGAAGGCGGCCGAGACGGCCAGGGTGGTCAGGGCGGGCCAGCGGCGTCGCCAGATCAACGGCAGCGGCACCGCGACGGTCCAGAAGAGCTGTTCGATGCCGGATGGCGGCGGCCCCATCACGAACGCTCCGGTGCTGCGGGCCAACGTCAGGCTGAGCAGGGCGAGAGCCGTCGCGGCCAGCCCGGCGTACAGATCGAGCCGCCGCTGCTCCGGCGTCGGCCCCGGCCGCCGCCACTCGTCCCTGGTCTCGCCCCGCCGCCACGCGTCGGTGGACTCGGCAGGCTGCCGCCACTCCTCAGCGGTCTCGGTGCTCACCCTCGGCAGCATGCCATCCCCGCGCCGCCCGCCCGTCGTGTCGGGTGAGCCCGGGTGGTCGGTCTGCTCACCGCCGGCCGTCCCCGCCGCCGTGCCGCGACCTCACGGACAGTGCTGCCCGGCCTCCCCCAACCATCTACCCGCGCTCCCTTTGCTCTGCTTCAATGGACGCAACACTCACGGAAAGTATCAGCGGATGTGGCATGTGTGGCCGAGGGCGGACGCAGCCTGCCTGCTCAAGCGCTAGTGCGTGGGTTGAAGCAGAGCAAAGGGAGCGCAGTGGAGTGGGGGTAGGTCCCGCTGTTGTTGCGCACAGTGAAAACCACGCTCCGTGTTGGTTTCTGGTGGCACCTACCTTGGGCAGAGCACAGCGGAGCGCCAGCGGGCCGCGCCCGCGAGGGGACGTCCGGGCCCGAGGCAGCTGAGGTGGGCCGAGGAGATCGCGCGGGGGCTGTCAGTCGGTGACGGCGCCGGCCATCGGCGGCAGCGGACAGTGCAGCAGACCGCAGATCGTCCGCAGCAACTCGATCTCGGGCACGGTCATCATCCCGTCGTGGCTGATCACCGCGACGGTGGCCGCCACCAGCCGTTCCTTGTCGGCCGGACGTAACCCGTCGAGCACCGGCCAGGCGGTCTCCAGCGCGAGCACACCGTTCTCCGGCGGCGCGTACGGCAGGTTCGTGCCGGGCAGCAGCGTGCCGATGCCGGCCTGGAAGGCCCGTTCCGCCTCGGGCCGGTCAGGGTGCCCGACCTGCGCGAGGATGGCCAGCAGGGCGGCTGCCGCAGACCGCGCATCGGTGAGTTTGCGCCGGTCGGTACGCCACCGGCTGTCCGGCCGCAGCGACTCCTCCAGCTCGGCCAGCAACAGCCGGGACAGGCAGTACTCGGTCACGTTTATCGCGCCGTCGGCGTTGATCAACGTGAAGACGGCCGCCAGCAGTGACTCCAGTTCGGCGTCCGGACGTTCGCGCAGCGCCGGGAAGGCCAGCTCGGCCAGCGGCAAGCGCAGCTCGGCGGGGAGTTCGACCAGGTCGTCTGCCGCGCGCCGGGCGTCGTCGGCCAGCTCCGGGCCGTGCCGCTGGGCCACCGCGAGGTACTGGTGCTGCCGGACCTCCGGTTCGGCGCTGAGCAGCAGGCCGAGCAGCAGCGGTACGGCCGCCGCCCGATCGCGGGCTCGTTCGAGCAGCGGATCCGGGATGCGGTCGAGGATCGCCGCGGCGTGGGCGTAGGCGTTCTCGGTGGGCGCGGCCACCCGCCCCAGCACCTCGTCCGGCGCGACGGTTATCCGGCCGCCGTGCCCGGACAGCCCCGGTCCGTCTGACCCGCCCGGTCCGCCCGGTCCGCCCGGTCCGCCCGGTCCGCCCGGTCCGGCGGGGCCGGTCGGGGCAAGGCCGAGGGCGACGTCCTCCTGACGGCCCGAGGGCGGTGCCGCCGCCCACTGCCGCGACAGGTGTTGCAGCTCGGCCGGGTCGAACGACGGTTCCAGTGCCTTGATCCGGTCGACCAGCGGGGGGTGGGTGGCGAACCAGGACGTCCGGGCCGCCTCGCCGAAGAGCATGTGCCCCACCTCGTCGCGCTTGGGCGACGTCAGCTCGGACCCGTCGGCCAGGCCGCCGATCTTCTTCAGCGCTCCGGCGATGCCCCGGGTCTGGCGGGTGTACTGCACCGCCGAGGCGTCGGCGAGGTACTCCCGTTGCCGGGACACCGACGCCTGAATGAGTCGACCGGCGAGGACGCCGACGTAGCCGGCCACCAGCAGCGCCAGGCCCACAAGCGCCAGCGGGGCGGCGCTGCCGCCGCTGTTGTTGCCGCGTGACCGGCCGCCGCCGATGACCCCGGCGCGGGCCAGCCCACGGCCGATCACGGTCAGGAAGAGGATGCCGAACAGCAGGCCCATCAGCCGGATGTTCAGCCGCATGTCGCCGTTGACAACGTGACTGAACTCGTGGGCGATGACCCCCTGGAGTTCGTCGCGGTTGAGCCGCTGCAACGCTCCCCGGGTGACGGCGACGGCGGCGTCGGACGGGGTCCACCCGGCGGCGAAGGCGTTGATCGCCGTCTCCTCCGGCAGGACGAAGACCTCGGGGACGGGTACGCCGGAGGCCAGCGCCATCTCCTCGACGACGTTGCGCAGCCGGCGCAGCTCCGGGTCGGTGGTGTTCGCCGGCACCGGCACCCCGCCCAACTCGCGGGCCACCTTCCCGCCGCCGCCGCGCAGCGCGAGCGTACGCACCAGGGCGGCCAGACCGATGGCCGCGACGGTGGCGACGGTGACCATGGCGACGAAGCCGGCGAGCTGGCCGGGGTCGGCGGTGGTGGCGTTGAAGGCGAACAACGCCGCGAGGTTCACCACCACCACGATGCCGACCACGGCCAGCACGAACAGCAGTACCAGCCGGGTCGACAGCCGACGTACCTGGCGCTGCCGTTCGAAGAAGTTCATCGGAACCCGATCAGAACGAGACCTGCGGGGCCTGGCGCTGCTGCGGGTCGTCCGGCTGGAACAGCGCCGCCGGCCCGAACGAGAACATTCCCGCCACCACGCTGGAGGGGAACACCTCGCGCTTGTTGTTGTAGGTCATCACCGCGTCGTTGTACGCCTGCCGGGCGAAGGCGACCCGGTTCTCCGTCGAGGTCAGTTCCTCCGACAGCTGCATCATGTTCTGGTTGGCCTTGAGGTCCGGGTACGCCTCGGAGAGCGCGAACAGCCGACCCAGGCTGGCGGTGAGCATGTTCTCCGCGCCGCTGAGCTGCTGCATCGCCGCCGGGTCGCCGGGAGTGGCGGCGGCGGTGGCCTGCGCGTTGACCGCGGCGTTGCGAGCGTTGATCACCGCCTCCAGCGTCTCCCGCTCGTGCTTGAGGTAGCCCTTCGCGGTCTCGACCAGGTTGGGGATGAGGTCGTGCCGCCGGACGAGCTGCACGTCGATCTGGGCGAAAGCGTTGCGGTACGCGTTGCGGGCCCGGACCAGCCCGTTGTAGATCGAGGCGCCGAAGCCGACCACCGCCACGACGATCAACACCAGGCACACCAGTCCGATGATCAGTTCCATGGCCGCTCCCTCGGTGTGTGTCGGCACTTCCGCTGATCATCGTACGTTCGTTGGTCCAGGCCCGCTCCTGCTCACCGTGCGGATCGACGCGCCTTGACCACGCTTTCCGCGATGTCCCAGAGGGTGATGGCGACGATCACCACGACGCTGATCCGGGCCACCGTGTCGAGTCCGCCGTCCCGCAACCAGGCGAAGCGGGCGACGAACTCCGGGTTGAGCAGCCGGTCGTTGAGCAGCAGCCAGATCGTCGGGACCGCGAACGCCAGGCTCAGTACGGCGTTGACGGCGACAAGCGGCCAGGTCCACCGACGGGCACGGTACTTGGCGATCTCCATGACGATGCTGGCGAGCAGGACGACGAGCAGCAGCGGCAGCCAGAACGTCCACAGCGCCGGGTCGAGGATCGGCAGGCGATCGCCGTCGGGGCCGACCACGGACTGGACGTGCTGCCACGGTAGGAAGGCGATGAACAGCCCGAGGAACACGATCGAGGCGCACACGTCGGTGAGGGTGACGTCCCGTTCGGTGGGGTGCTCGGGAAGCTGGTCGACGGTCCATTCGGGCAGGTTCAGCGGGGTGCCGAGCCGTTCCATCACCGCGAAGACGAGGGTCACCCAGAAGGCGATCTGCACCGCCACGTTGAACGCCGTGACGATGCCTTCACCGATGGCGCCTGCGGCGTTGTCGGCGACGGTGGCCTGGAGTACGCCCATCAGCACCCCGACGATTGCGGGAATGGTGCTGAGCAGCACGATCAGCAGCCGCTGCCAGGCCAGGTAGTACTCGGGGCCGATGAGCTGGAGACGACGGTCGGTGTATCGGGCGGCCAGTTGTGCCGGGTTGCCCAGTTCGGTGAGGACCGCGCGCTCGGCGGTGGCGGGGTCGACGCCCTCGGCGGTCCGGCCGTCGACCATGTCGGCGATGGAGGCGCGCAGTTCCGTGGCGATCTCCTCGCGCCGCCCGGTCGGCACCGAGCGCAGGGTGGCAGCCAGGTAGCGGTCGGTCAGGGAGGTCATCGGGGTGCTCCTTCGATGAGGGTGGTGAGGGAGGTCTGTACGGCGGCGAGGTCATCGAGCAGTCGCCGCAGCACCTGCTCGCCGGATTCGCTGGTGCGGTAGAACTTGCGCGGTCGGCTCTCCTCGGTGTTCCACTCACTGGTGAGGAGACCCTGCTCCTCCAGTCGCCGCAGGAGGGGATAGAGGGTGTTCGCGTCGACCGGGAAGCCGTGCCCGGTGAGTCGTTGCAGCAGCGCGTAGCCGTAGTCGGGTCGGCGCAGCGCGACCAGACTCGCCACCACCACCGTGCCCCGGCGTAGCTCCTGTAGGTGGGTCCGTAGGACGTCATCGCTGACCATGTGTCACACCATACTGTGTGGCACACACTGTTGTCCACCGCGCAATGATGTCGGACGGCCGACATCGTGTCAGCCGACGCGCGAAGCATCACAATCTAAAACTTTGCAGAGACTGCACGTTTGACCCTAGGGTTCTGCCGTGACCCCCGACGACCCGACCCGGCTGGGCCGACGCGACCGCAAGAAGCGCCAGACCCGCGCCGCCCTCGCCGCCGCGGCGCTGCGCCTGGTCGCCGAACGTGGACTCGACCAGGTGACCGTCGAGGAGATCAGCGAGGCGGCCGACGTCTCCTCCCGGACCTTCTTCAACTACTTCCCGTCCAAGGACGACGCCCTGGTCGGCGACACCGACGCCGACCGGGACACCGTGCTGCGGGCCCTCGCCGCCGTGCCTGCCGAGCAGCCCGCGCTGGAGGCGCTGCGACGCGCCTTCGCCGAGGTGGTCACCGAGGTGCAGGGTGATGCCGAACTGTCGCTGCTGCGGATGCGGGTGGTGACGCAATACCCCGTGCTGCTGGCCCGCCTGATCTCCGGTAACGCGGTCACCGAACGGGCGCTTGTCGAGGCGACAGCCGTCCGGACCGGGCTGCCTCCCGAGCACGGGTACCCCGCTCTCGTCGTGGCGGTCGCCGGAGCCGCCCTGCGTACCGCCCTGATCCGGTGGGCGACCGGCGGCGGCGCCGGCTCCCTGACCGCGCTGCTCGACGAGGCGTTCACCGCCGTCGCCGCCGGCCTGCCCGACCCCCGCACTCCCTGACCGGCCACGCGGGCCGCCCCCGACCACCCCTTCCATCCGCCGGCGTGACCGCGCCGGGGGCAGCACCAGGTGTGAGGAAAGGTTCATGACAGCTTCGACAGCGCCGATCGACGCGCCCCAGACCGGCGTCGACCGGATGTCCCGCCGGGAGATCCTCCAGGCCCTCTCGGGGCTGATGGTCGGCATGTTCGTGGCGATTCTCGCCTCGACGGTGGTGGCCAACGCGCTGCCCCGCATCATCGCCGACCTCAACGGCACCCAGACCGTCTACACCTGGATCGTCACCACCGAACTGCTGGCCATGACCGCCACCGTGCCGCTGTGGGGCAAGATGGCCGACCTCTACAGCAAGAAGCTGCTCATCCAGCTCTCCCTGGGGCTGTTCGTGGTCGGCTCCCTGATCGCCGGCCTCACCCCGAACGTCGAGGTGCTGCTGGTCAGCCGGGTCGTGCAGGGCATCGGCGCAGGTGGCATGACCGCCCTCGCCATGATCGTGATGGCCGCGATGATTCCGCCCCGGGAACTGGGCCGCTACGCGGGCATCTTCGGTGCCGTCTTCGGCGTCGGCACCATCGCCGGTCCGCTCATCGGCGGCGTCCTGGTCGACACGTCCTGGCTGGGCTGGCGCTGGTGCTTCCTGATCGGCGTGCCGTTCAGCATCCTCTCCATCGTGCTGCTCCAGCGGACCCTGCACCTGCCCGTCGTCCGCCGCAAGGTACGCATCGACTGGCTCGGCGCGGCGCTGATCACCGCCGGGGTCTCCACCCTGCTGATCTGGTCGTCGCTGGCCGGCCACAAGTTCGCCTGGGCCTCCGGCTGGACCGCGCTGATGGTCCTCGGCGGCCTGGCCCTGCTGGTGGCGGCCGTCCGGGTCGAGGCCCGGGTACCCGAGCCGATCATCCCGCTGAAGATCTTCCGCAGCCGTACCGTCGCGCTGACCACCGTCGCCAGCATGCTTGTCGGGGTGGCCCTCTTCGGCGGCACCGTGTTCCTGTCCCAGTACTTCCAGACGTCGCTGGGCAAGTCGCCGACCGTCGCCGGCCTGATGAGCCTGCCGATGATCCTCGGCCTGCTGGTCTCCTCCACGGTCGCCGGCCAGCTCATCACGAAGTACGGCCGCTGGAAGGCGTACCTGGTGGCCGGGGCGTCGGTGATGGTCGTCGGGATGCTGCTGCTGTCGACGATCGACGTCGACACCCCGCTGCCGCTGCTGTTCAGCTACATGGCCCTGCTCGGCATCGGGGTCGGCATGCTCATGCAGAACCTGGTCCTGGCCGCCCAGAACGATGTGCCCGCCCATGAGTTGGGGGCCGCCACCTCCGTGCTCACCTTCTTCCGCAGCATGGGCGGCGCGATCGGCGTGAGCGCCCTGGGCGCGGTGTTGGCCAACCGGGTGACAGGTCTGATGACCGAGCAACTCGGGCCGGCGGCAAGCGCCACCGGCGGCGGCACGACCGAGGTACCCGACCTGTCCGCGCTGCCCGAGCCGATCCTGCGGATCGTGCAGGACGCGTACGCCACCGCCACCTCGGAACTGTTCCTGATCGGCGCGCCGATCGCCTTCCTCGCTCTGGTCGCGGTGCTGTTCATCCGCGAGAAGGCGCTGCACACCGTCAGCGGCGACGAACGGGCCCGCCAGGAGGCGAGCCTGCCCTCCGTCCACTGACCATCCGTACCCGCGACGCGGGGCGTCCGCTCCTCCGGACGCCCCGCGTCGTCGTTCCGCCGACCTGAGCCGGTCGCGCGGCCCCGGACGGCACCGTCAGCAGGTGCCGCCCTGCCGGAAGTTACGTTCCACGACGGATGCCGTGCCGACCTGGAAGGCACCCACGCCTGGCCGGATCGGGTGCCCGGTGAACAACTCCACCCGTGCGCCCACCCGCACCAGGTACGCGGTGGCCGTGCCCGCGTCGTTGCTGATCAGGCCACCGCGAGGACCGTAGATCGTCTCCAACTGGGCGAAGGTCATGCCGACACCCGCTCCGGCGGGGGAGTAGGGCGGGACGGTGGCGGTGCTCACCTCGACCAGCCGGCCGTGCCGGAAGGCCAGCAGGATCACACCCGCCCAGGCGCCGGTCGCGCCGGCCGCGACCACACCGTCGCAGGTCGCGACGGACCAGTCGATCAGTCCGGCGGCGGTGAGCCGGTCAAGGCTGGCCCCGATCCGGTACGGCCCGGCACCCCGCACGCTCATCACGTCGGTGGTGGTGGCCAGCGGCTGCCCGGCCACCGCCACCGAGGCGCCCGAACGCGGTAGCGCTGCGGCGGTGGCTGGCGCAGCCCCGACCAGGGCCAGGACTGTCACGACTACGACATACACGAGACGGTGCACAGAAATCGCCTCCTCGGCATCGAGTTCCTACTCCCTTCGTCTCCCCACCCACCCCCCCAGTTCGCCCCACCCCCCCACTCGCCGCGCCCAGCGCGCCGATCATGCAGTTGTGGTATCCGCCAAAGTGGACCATAAGCCGTATTCCGGGTGCCACAACTGCATGATCGCGAGGTTGGGTGGGGGAGAGGGAGGGTTGCTGTGGGGGTGGGGGAGGGGGAGGGTGGCAGGGGGAGTCGAGGCCGGGAGGGTGGCAGAGGGCGAGGGATAGGTCTGGAGGGGTGGGGGTGGAGCGGATCGGGGCGTACCGGGTGGAGCGGCTGCTCGGTGTGGGCTCGTTCGCGACCGTCTGGCTGGCGTACGACCCGATGCTGGACATCCGGGTAGCGATCAAGGTGCTGGCGGAGAACTGGCACCACGACGTACGCGTCCGGGAACGGTTCCTGGACGAGGCCCGGCTGCTGCGCCAGCTGGAGGACGACCGGCTGGTCCGGGTACGCCTGGTGGGGGAGCTGCCGGACGGACGGCCCTACACGGTGCTCGACTGGGCCGACGGAGGCAGCCTGCGGGAGCGGCTGGCCTCCGGGCCGTTACCCGTGACGACCGCCCTGGACCTGCTCGCCGAGATCGCCGCCGGGGTGGCGGTGCTGCACCGGCACCGGGTGGTGCACCGCGACCTGTCGCCCGGCAACATCCTGTTCCGCTCGACCGCTGACGGCGAGCGGGTACTCATCGCCGACCTCGGCCTGGCCAAGGCGCTCGCCGCCGCCTCCGGGCTCACCATGCGCGCCGGCACCCCGGGGTTCATGGCCCCCGAGCAGGACGATGCTCTCGCGATCGTGGACGAGCGCGCCGACGTGTACGCCCTCGGCCAGCTCGGCCGCCGACTGCTCGCACCGTCGGCCCCTGACGCCGAACCGACCGCCGCCGCGGCTGTCGACGCTGGACCGTCCGCCTCCGGCGCTGACGTCGGGCCGCCCGCCTCCGGTGCCGGCGTCGGGCCGCCTGACGCTGCGGTTATCACGGTGGGACTGCCGGCCGCCGGTCCTGCGCGTCGGGCTGACGGCGTTGCCGGAGCGGCGACCGGGTCCGTCCTCCCGGTGCGGGTGCCTCCGGCCGTGGCGGTGGTGCTGCGCCGGGCCACCGCCAGCCGCCCGAGCGACAGGTACCCGGACGCCGAGGCGTTCCGCACGGCCCTGCTGGAGGCGGTGCGGCGGTCCAGTGGTCCGATCAACCCGGGCACCGGACCGGAGCCGACCCCGGCCCACGGTCCCCACCGTGCCGACGACCCGGCCCCGGCTCCCGCGGACCCAGTTCCTTCGGTCCCGGCTCGTGCGGCCCCGGCTTCTGCGGTCCCGGCTTCTGCGGTCCCGGCTCGTGCGGCCTCGGCTTCTGCGGTGCCGACTCGTGAGGTGCCGGCTCGTGAGGTGCCGGCTCGTGCGGGTTCGGTTTATGCGGGTTCGGTGGCGGCGGTGCCGGTGGGTGCGGGCCGGTCGCCGTGGGTACGCGCGGTAGCGCTGACTGTGGTGCTGGTGGCGGCGGCCGGTGCGGTGGCGGCGGACTCGGCGACGCCCAGCGGTACGGCGACGAGTGGTCCGCTGACCGTCGTGCTGCCGGACGGCTGGCGGGCGACCGGGACCGGCTGGGCGGGGCGGTACGACGCGTCCGGGCGGCTCGAACCGGCGTTGGTGATCTCGCCGGAGCCGCGTCGGTGGGCCACCGACCCGAGGGTGCCGGGTGCCTTCCTCGGGCTGTCGGTGACCGCCCGACACACCGATCCGGCTACGTTCGTCGCCGCGCAACCGCATGCCAACTGTGCTCCCTCGCCACCACGGCGGGTGCGGCGCGGTGGTCTGGACTGGGTGGTCGCCCGCTTCGACTGCCCGTACGGGCGGCCGGTGCTCGTGGAGGCCGCCGCCCGGGGCACCGCCGGGCTGCTCTACGCGCAGGTCGTGCCGCCGCCCGGAGCCGGCGACGAGTTCGTGGACGCCCTGCTCGACGGGGTACGGACACGACGACAGGTCATCGCACGACAACCGTGATCACGTGGGTGCCCGCCTCGCGGGGAACGAACACGTCCACGGTGCCGTTCCGGACGAACCGGAGATCGACCACGCCGGCCTCGTACTGGCTGTCCACCAGATCCTCCCGGTCGACGGTGACCTCACCCGGACCGATGCCCGCCAGGCGCAGTACCCCGCCGGTGGCGAAGCAGAGCGAGGACGGTAGCGGCCCGGGGTCGGACAGCGGCAGCTCGTACCGGACCGCGCCGAGGCAGACCTCGGACGTCGTCGCGGTGGGCGTCGGGGTACGGGTGCTCCGCGCGGGGGTGGGGCTTCGTGGCGCCGAGGTCGGTCGTGCGGGCGGCACCGTCACGACTGTCGGTGGCGCCACGACAGGTGTCCCGCTCGGCCGGGGCGTCGACGGGAAGGACGGAACCGGCGGCGACGCGGTGGTGGGGGCGGGTGGGCGTACCGGCAGCGGCGCGACGGGCTCGTCGGCGCAACCGGCGGCACCCGCGACGAGCACGACGGCCACAGCCAGCGCCGTCAGGCGGTGCCGGATGGCCGTTGCCAGCGCCGTCGGGCGGTGCCGGCCGGTCAGGTCAGTCGGCACCGGTGAGCCGCTGCCGGACCTGCCGGCGGGCCTCGTGGATGCGGGACTTCACGGTGCCCTCGGGCAGGGCGAGCAACGCGGCTATCTCGCGATAGTCGAGGTCGAGCACGTCACGCAGGGTCAGTGTCTCGGCCAGTTCGGGCCGGATCGCGTCGAGGGCCTCCAGCAGATCCAGTCGGGTGCCGGCGACCACGCTGGTGCGGCGCGGGTCGGGTCGCTCCGGCAGCGGCGTCCCGGCGGCCTCCACCTGCCAGCGGCGGCGCAGTGCCCGGTAGGTCGAGCGGGCCCGGTTGGCGGTCAGCCGGTACAGCCAGGTGTGGAACGACGAGCGGCCCTCGAACCTGTCGATGCCCCGCGCCACCGCGAGCAGCGCGTCCTGGCAGGCCTCCTCCGCGTCCTCCCGGTTGGGCAGCAGCCGGCCACACAGCCGCAGCACCTCCGGGCGGATCGCCGCCAGCAGGGCGTCCAGAGCTGCCCGGTCGCCGCGTGCCGCGGCGACGGCCAGATCGTCGATTCCGTCCGCGAGGGTCATCGCGCCGTCCCGTGCTCGACGGTGTTGCGGTGGTCGTTCAGGCTACGCCGACCGGGCCGCCGTGTCCGACCCCGAGTCCAGCAGCCGACAGCGACAGCGGCCGGACCTGCGCCGCCGACCGGGGGCGGGACCGGACCGTCGGGCCGGTCCGGAGGGGCCGCCGGGCCGGGCGCGCGGCGCGCTGGAGTGGCCGGCGGCGGCGGGGTTAGGGTTACCCCCGACCGACTCGATCATCCGACCCGGGGGGCCTCCGCATGGGCGATTCGTTCGCGCATCTGCACGTGCACACGGAGTACTCGATGCTCGACGGGGCGGCCCGGCTCAAGGACCTGTTCGCCGAGGTCAAACGGCAGGGCATGCCGGCGGTGGCGATGACCGACCACGGCAACATGCACGGCGCGAACGACTTCTACAAGCAGGCAATGGCCGCCGGGGTGACCCCGATTCTGGGCATCGAGGCGTACGTGGCGCCGGAGTCGCGTTATCACAAGAAGCGGGTCCGCTGGGGTCGGCCGGAGCAGAAGAGCGACGACGTCTCCGGCAGCGGTGGTTACACCCACAAGACGATCTGGGCGCGCAACAAGACCGGCCTGCACAACCTCTTCACGCTCACCAGCAAGGCGTACACCGAGGGCTACTTCGTCAAGTGGCCCCGGATGGACGCCGAACTGCTGGCCGAGTACGCCGACGGCCTGATGGCCACCACCGGCTGTCCCTCGGGGGAGGTGCAGACCCGGCTGCGGCTGGGCCACGACGCGCAGGCCCTCGAAGCCGCCGCGAAGTACCAGGACATCTTCGGCAAGGAGAACTACTTCCTGGAGCTGATGGACCACGGCCTGGACATCGAGAAGAAGGTCCGGGACGGGCTTGTCGAGATCGGCCGCAAGCTCGGCATCCCGCCGGTGGTCACAAACGACTCGCACTACACGCACGAGGCGCAGTCCGAGGCGCACGACGTGCTGCTCTGCGTGCAGACCGGCAGCAACGTCGCCGACCCGAACCGGTTCAAGTTCGGCGGCAGCGGCTACTACATCAAGTCCGCTGACGAGATGCGTGGGGTGGACGGCTCCGACGTCTGGCTGGAGGGGTGCCGCAACACGCTGCTGGTGGCCGAGCGGGTCGACCCGACCGGGATGTTCGAGTTCCACAACCTGATGCCGCGCTTCCCGGTGCCCGAGGGCGAGACCGAGGAGTCCTGGTTCCGCAAGGAGACCTTCGCCGGCCTGGCCCGCCGCTACCCGGGGGGCATCCCCGAGGGCCACGTGGTGCAGGCCGAGTACGAGCTGGGCGTCATCATCCAGATGGGCTTCCCGTCGTACTTCCTCGTGGTGGCCGACTTCATCCAGTGGGCCAAGGCGCAGGGCATCGCCGTCGGTCCCGGCCGTGGGTCCGCGGCCGGTTCCCTTGTCGCGTACGCCCTGGGCATCACGGACCTGGACCCGATCCCGCACGGGCTGATCTTCGAACGGTTCCTCAACCCCGAGCGGGTTTCCATGCCGGACGTCGACATCGACTTCGACGAGCGTCGGCGCGGCGAGGTGATCAAGTACGTCACCGACAAGTGGGGTGAGGACAAGGTCGCCCAGATCGCCACCTTCGGCACGATCAAGGCGAAGGCCGCGATCAAGGACTCGGCGCGGGTGCTCGGCTACCCGTACGCGGTGGGCGACCGGATCACCAAGGCGATGCCGCCGGCCGTGATGGGTAAGGACATTCCGCTCGAGGGCATCTTCGACCCGAAGCACCCCCGGTACGCCGAGGCCGGCGAGATCCGGGGCATGTACGAGGCCGAGGCCGACGTCAAGAAGGTCATCGACACCGCCCGGGGGATCGAGGGGCTGATCCGGCAGACAGGCGTGCACGCCGCCGGTGTGATCATGTCGGCCGAGCCGATCATCGATCACATCCCGCTGATGCGCCGGGACTCCGACGGGGTCATCATCACCCAGTTCGACTACCCGACGTGCGAGTCGCTCGGGCTGTTGAAGATGGACTTCCTCGGCCTGCGCAACCTGACGATCATCGACGACGCGGTCAAGAACATCGAGCTCAACCACGGCAAGGAGCTGGACCTGCTGGCCCTGCCGCTTGACGACAAGGCCGCGTACGAGCTGCTGGCCCGGGGCGACACGCTTGGCGTGTTCCAGCTCGACGGCGGGCCGATGCGGTCGCTGCTGCGGATGATGAAGCCGGACAACTTCGAGGACATCTCCGCAGTCCTGGCGCTGTACCGGCCCGGCCCGATGGGCGTGGACTCGCACACCAACTACGCGCTGCGCAAGAACGGCCTCCAGGAGATCACCCCGATCCATCCGGAGCTCGAGGAGCCGTTGCGGGAGATCCTCGCCCCGACCTACGGCCTGATCGTCTATCAGGAGCAGGTGCAGCGGGCCGCGCAGATCCTCGCCGGGTACACGCTCGGCCAGGCCGACCTGCTGCGCCGGGCGATGGGCAAGAAGAAGAAGGAGATCCTCGACAAGGAGTTCATCCCGTTCCGGGACGGCTGCCGCGAGCACGGCTACTCCGACGAGGCCATCCAGAAGGTCTGGGACGTGCTGGTCCCGTTCGCCGGGTACGCCTTCAACAAGGCGCATTCGGCCGCGTACGGGCTGGTGTCCTACTGGACGGCGTACCTGAAGGCGCACTACCCGGCCGAGTACATGGCGGCGCTGCTGACCTCCGTCGGCGACGACAAGGACAAGATGGCCATGTACCTGTCGGAGTGTCGCCGGATGCGCATCCAGGTACTGCCGCCGGACGTGAACACCTCGGCCGGACCGTTCACCCCGGTCGGCCGGGAGATCCGCTTCGGCCTCGGCGCGATCCGTAACGTCGGCGCGAACGTGGTCGCCGCGATCATGCGCTGCCGCGAGGAGAAGGGCGAGTACGCCGACTTCTACGACTTCCTGTCCAAGGTCGACGCGGTGGTCTGCAACAAGAAGACGATCGAATCCCTGATCAAGGCGGGGGCGTTCGACTCACTGAAGCATTCCCGCAAGGGCCTGCTCACCGTGCACGCCGACGCCATCGATGCGTACGCCGACGTCAAGCGCAAGGAGGCCGTCGGGCAGTACGACCTGTTCGGTGCCGGTTTCGGCGACGCCGAGGTGGCGACGAACACCACTGTCATGCCCGTCATCGCCGAGGGGGAGTGGGACAAGCGCGACAAGCTTGCCTTCGAACGCGAGATGCTCGGCCTGTACGTCTCCGACCATCCGCTGTTCGGCCTGGAACACATCCTGGGTGCGGCGGCCGACACCACGATCGCGGCGCTCTCCGAGGAGGGCACCGTGCCCGACGGCGCGGTGGTCACCCTCGCCGGCATCCTCTCCGGCGTGCAGCGGCGGGTCACCAAGCAGGGGCGGGCGTGGGCCTCGGCGACCCTTGAGGATCTCGCCGGTGGCGTGGAGACGCTGTTCTTCCCGAACACCTACGAGGTGATCGGTCAGTACATCGCCGAGGACGCGATAGTGGTGGTCAAGGGCCGGGTCGACAGGCGCGACGACACCCCGCGCATCATGGCGATGGACATGTCCCTGCCGGACGTCAGCACCAGCACCACGAACAAGCCGGTCACCCTCACCATCCCGGTGACCCGCTGCACCCCTCCGCTGGTGGAACGCCTCAAGGAGACCCTGGTGCTGCATCCCGGCGACGCCGAGGTGCACGTCAAACTCCTCAACGGCACCCGCTCCACCACCTTGCGCCTCAGCCCGGTACGGGTGGCCGCCACCACCGCTCTCATGGCCGACCTGAAAAGCGTCCTGGGCCCCGCCAATGTCACCTGACCCACACCCCACCCCGATCGCGCGATCGGGGTGGGGGCCACGGGGGTGGGATTGGCGCTTCGGGGTGGGGGGCGAGGTCGCTAGCGTCGGGGTGTGGAACTGGAGCAGGCGCAGAAGCTGTGGCAACCGCAGCCGGGCTGGCTGAACACCGCCAGCTACGGGTTGCCGCCCGACCCGGCCTGGGACGCGTTGCAGGACGCGCTTGCCGAGTGGCGGGTGGGCCAGGGTTCGTGGGAGACCTGGGGTACGGCGACCGACAGGTGTCGGGCGGCGTTCGCTCAACTCGTCGCGGTCCCGGTCGCCGACGTCGCGGTCGGTGCCACCGTCTCCCAACTGCTGGCTCCGGTAGCCGCCGCGCTGCCCTCCGGCGCCCGGGTGCTGGCACCCGAGGTCGAGTTCACCTCCAACCTGTTCCCCTGGCTCGTCCAGGCCGAGCGGGGCATCGAGGTCCGCACTGTCGCGCTTGACGAGTTGGCCGCCTCGATCGACGCCGACACCGACCTGGTGGCGTTCAGCCTGGTGCAGTCCGCCGACGGCAGTGTCGCCGCGTACGACGAGATCGTCGCGGCGGCCCGGGCCCACGGCGCGCTCGTGGCGGTGGACGCCACCCAGGCGTGCGGTTGGCTGCCGTTCGACGCGACCCGCGCGGACGTGGTGGTGGCCGGCGGGTACAAGTGGCTGATGGGGCCCCGGGGGACCGCGTTCGCCTACCTGGCTCCCGGGCTGCGGGACCGGCTGCGGCCGGACGCCGCCGGCTGGTACGCGGGCCGTGACCCGCACGCCTCCTACTACGGGCCGCCGCTGCGGCTGGCCGAGGACGCCCGCCGGTTCGACCTCTCACCTGCCTGGTTCAGCTGGGTGGGGGCCGCCCCCGCCCTGGAGCTGCTACTGGAGATCGGGGTCGAGCAGGTGCGGGCGTACGACGTGGCGCTGGCGAACAGGTTTCTCACCGGGCTGGGGCAGCCACCCGGGCACAGCGCGATCGTGACCGTCGAGGTGCCCGGCGCGCAGGAGAAGTTGGCGCGCGCCGGGGTACGCGCGGCGGTGCGGGCCGGCCGAATCCGGGCCTCGTTCCATCTCTACTCCACCACCGAGGACGTCGACCTGGCCCTCGACGCGCTCACCTCCTGACCGCGCCGTCCTCGCCGCACCGGACGGCTCGCCGGTGTGCGGCCGGCGCTCGCCGCCCGCCCTCATCACCTGACCGGTGAGGGCGGGCGGCCCTGTCCGCCGGGTGTCCCCCGGAGCGGGTCACTTGCCGGTGACGATGCCCGGGTTGATGCACAGGCCCGGCGTGCTGCCGTGCTTGTCCGCGATCTCCAGGCAGCGGGTCACCTTGTCCACTGTCGCGTTGGTCTCGGTGACCTGCTTCTGAATCTCGGCGTTGAGGCGGTCCTGTTCGAGGTTGCGGGTCTGGGCGAGCTTGTCCTGGAATGCCTTGATGTTGCCCTCGGTCTTGTCGTCGTGGTTGACCCGGGTGATGGTGACCGACAGGATCTCGACGTCGTCGGCCAGCCGTCCCTCGGCGTTCGACTTGATGCTCGCCGAGAACGGCTTGAGGTCGACGTTGAGGTTGCCGGTCTTCGAGTCGATACGCTCCAACGGGTTGTAGACGGCGAAGGCGTCGTTGACGGCGCTGTCGAGCTGGACGCCGACCCGCTGCCCCCGGAAGCTCTCGAAGTCGCCCTTGTAGTCCATGAACTGCTGCGGGGCGTTCTCGGGCTGGACCTGCCACTCGACGAGCACCTCCACGCACGCGTCCGCGAGGGTGCCGGTGCGTACCCGCACGCACTTGTCGCTGCCGATGTGGTCGTACTTCTGCCGTCCGGCGTCCCACTCGCCGACCCGCTGCCACGGGGTGACCCATTTCAGGCCGGAGCCGGTGACCTCACCTGTTGGCTTGCCGAAGCTGGTGACGATGCCGACCGAGCGGATCGGTACCGAGTGGGCGCTCGACGCGACTGTGAGAACGGCCGTCCCGACCAGGGCGCCGACCGCCGTCAGGACTCCGATCTGCCGTACCTGGCGTTGCGAGCTGAGCAGGGTGACGGCGACGGCGATGACCGCGGTGACGGCGGCGACGATCGCCAGGATGAAGCCGAAGGGCATGACGGGACCTTTCCGGGTACGGCCTTGCTGAGTTGATCATCAACGTAGCCACCCGGGTCAAGACACCGGCGAGCGCATCCGTGACGCGGCGTCCCGACGAATCCCTCGGTGCAGAGCTGTTCATCCGGGAGGAAGTCTGGTGTCTGGGGTACCGATGCCGACCGAGGTCGTGCAGATCGCGCGCAAGCGCCTGACGACCGCCGCCGAGGAGTTCGACGGCAATCGGGTCGCCGCGCTCGTCGTCGAGCTGGCCGGGGAGTGGGGAGTCGTACGGCTGTGGGACGACGTCTGTGTGCCGGTGCTCACCGCGCGGAGCGGGCGGACCGCCGCCGGGATCGCCGTCGAGCACGCCCTGTCCGAAGGCGTCCGGGTCGGCCTGGACGTGTTCCGCCGCGATCCGGAGGTCGGCCCGCCCCCGGACGGCGTGCTGTTGGCCGGGGCGGAGCAGGAGGAACACTGCCTCGGGCTGCACGCCCTCGCCGCCGCGCTGCGCGAGCGCCGTCGAGGCTGCCTGCTGATCGGGCCGGCGCTGCCGTGGCAGGCGTTGGCCGGCGCCGTGCACCGGGCCCGACCGCACACCGTCGCCGTCTGGGCCCAGACGGCGCTTACCGGCCGCTCGTACCGCATCGGCCGCTTCGCCCGCGACTTCCCGACGGTACGCGTGTACGGGGCCGGACCTGGCTGGGTCGAGCCGCTCGCCCCGCCGGTGCGGCGTCTGGACTCGCTCTCCGCCGCTGTCCGGGTGTTGCAGGAGAGCCCGGCGGCCGGGTCCGCGTTGTGACCGGCGTCATAGCGAAACGGAACCGTACCGTATCGTAAATGCATTACGCTCAGGGCCACTACGGACGGGACCGTATCGAAACCGGGGGCGGAGATGCAGCCGAGCGAGAACACCGGACACCCGAGGAGGTGGGCGATCCTCGGGGTGCTGGTGATCAGCCTGCTCGTGGTCGTCCTCGACAACACGATTCTCAACGTCGCGCTACGCACGCTCGCTGACCCGGTGCACGGGCTCGGGGCGAGCCAGGGCGAGTTGGAGTGGTCGATCAACTCCTACACCCTGGTCTTCGCCGGGCTGCTGTTCACCTTCGGCGTGCTCGGGGACCGGGCTGGCCGTCGCAGGATGCTGGTGATCGGGCTCGCGCTCTTCGGTCTGGCGTCACTGCTGTCGGCGTACGCGCAGAATCCGGTCCAGTTGATCGCGGCCCGCGCGCTGATGGGGGTCGGCGGCGCGGCCATCATGCCGGCCACCCTGTCGATCATCTCCAACGTCTTCGACCCTCGGGAGCGAGGGCGGGCCATCGGGATCTGGGCCGGCGCGGTAGGTCTGGCGGTGGCGATCGGGCCGGTCCTCGGTGGCGTGCTGCTGGAGCACTACTGGTGGGGCTCGGTCTTCCTGATCAACGTGCCGGTGGTGGCGCTCGGCGTGCTCCTGGTCGCGCTGCTGGTGCCCGAGTCGCGCGACCCCGATCCGGGCCGCGTCGACGTGTTCGGTGTGCTGCTCTCGGTGGTCGGCCTGGTCGCCCTCACCTACGGCATCATCGACGGCGGCGAGCACGGCTTCGGCCGCCCCCTGGTCTGGGTCTCGATCGTCGGCGGCGTCGCGGTGCTGGCCGGGTTCGTGCTGCATGAGCGGCGCAGCAGCCACCCGTCGCTGGACGTCCGACTGTTCCGGGTGCCCCGCTTCGCCGCCCCGGTGGCGATGATCGGGCTGGTCTTCTTCGCCGCCATGGGTGTGATGTTCTTCAGCTCGTTCTATCTGCAACTGGTGCGCGGCTACAGCCCTCTCGAAACCGGGCTGCTCTTCCTGCCGTTCGCCGTCGCCCAACTCGCCTTCGCCCCGCGCAGCGCCACGATGGTCCGCAGGTACGGCGCCCGCTCGGTGTCGGTGGTGGGGCTGGTGCTGACCTCGGTGGCGTTGGCCGCGTTCGCCTTCGTCGACGCCGCCACGCCCATCTGGGTGGTGCTCGTCGCCTTCTTCCTACAGGGCGTCGGGATGGCGAACATCATGCCGCCGGCCACCGAATCGATCATGTCGGCGCTGCCCCGGGAGAAGGCCGGCGTCGGCTCCGCGGTCAGCAACACCATCCGGCAGGTCGCCGCCGCGCTCGGCGTCGCGGTGATCGGCTCGGTGCTGGCGGCGGGCTACCGCAGCGGCATCGAGCCGGCCCTGGCGGAGCTGCCGCCGGCCGCCGGTGCGGCAGCCGGTGAATCCATCGCGGGCGCGTACGCCGCGGCCGGTCAGCTCGAGCCGGCGGGCCCGCAACTCGTCGCGGCGGCCAACGACTCCTTTGTCTCGGCCATGCACCTCTCGGCGACGCTCGCCGCGCTGGTCGCCGCGGCCGGCATTCTGGTGGCCCTGCGCTGGATGCCCGGGCGGTCCACGGCCGGCGGCTCGTCACCGATCGGCGAACCCGAGTTGGCCGGTGCCGCACCGGGCCAGCGACAATGAGCAGATGACAGGCACGGCGGACGCGGCACGACCACCCGGACGACCACGAAGCGTCCGGGCGGACGAGGCGATCATCGAGGCCGCCCTGGACCTGCTCGCGGAGGGCAGCACCATCGAGGCGATCTCGATCGAGGCGATCGCCGCACGGGCCGGGGTGGGCAAGGCCACCATCTACCGCCGCTGGTCGGGCAAGGACGCGTTGCTCCGCGACGCGTTGCGCACCCTGAAGGGCAACGTGCCGCAGCCGGCCGGGCGATCCGTCCGCGAGGACCTGATCACACTTGTCGGCGCGGTCGGGCACACCATCGACCCCCGGGCGGAACGCATCATGCCCTGCCTCGTGCCCGAGGTGAACCGCAGCCCCGAACACCACGCGCTCTACCAGAACATCATCGAGCCACGCCGGGCCGTGATGCGGGAGGTACTGCAACGCGGGGTGCGCGATGGTGAGCTTCGGGCCGACCTCGACATCGACGTGACGATGGCGATGCTCACCGGTCCGATGCTCATCCAACGGATGATGCGCTGGCACCCCGACCTCGACGAGACCACTCTCGCCGAGAAGATCGTGGATGGCGTACTCGCCGGCATCCGGGCCGGCGGTGCCTGATGTCGCCCGTCGCGGGGACGGGCGCGGCCTAGACTACGGGCGTCCCCGGAGCGTGCGGGTGACGCCACAGTAGCTTTCGGAGGTTTCCTCGTGCCGACGCCCATCGCCTCGCTGGCCCTCGGGCCCGACTGGCTCGAACCTGAGTGGCTGATCTCGACGTTCGGGCTGATCGGCATCCTGGTGATCGTCTTTGCCGAGTCCGGGCTGCTCATCGGCTTCTTCCTGCCGGGCGACTCGCTGCTGTTCACCACCGGGCTGCTGGTCGCCGACGGGCAGTATCTGCGCTACCCGCTCTGGTTGGTGTGCCTGTTGATCACCGTCGCCGCGATCGCCGGCGACCAGGTCGGCTACCTCTTCGGCCGTAAGGTCGGACCGGCCCTCTTCCGCCGCCCGAACTCCCGGCTGTTCAAACAGGAGAACCTGCTCAAGGCCCACGACTTCTTCGAGAAGTACGGTGCCCGCTCCATCGTGCTGGCGCGGTTCGTGCCGATCGTGCGGACGTTCACCCCGATCGTGGCCGGGGTGAGCCGGATGAACTACCGCACCTTCGTCGTCTACAACGTGGTCGGTGGCATCCTCTGGGGCACCGGGGTGACGGTGCTCGGCTACTTCCTGGGCCAGATCCCGTTCGTCAAGGCGAACATCGAGTACATCCTCATCGGCATCGTGGCGATCTCGGTCCTGCCGATCGCGTTCGAACTGCTCCGCGCGTGGCTGGCCGCCAGGCGCGGCACCACCCCGCAGGAGCGGGCGGCGGCCGAGGAGGCTATCCGCGAGACCCGGCAGCACCTCGGCGAGCACTGAGCCCGACCCGGCCACCGAGCATCCTCAGCCGGGCGTACGCAGCCGGTGCAGCCGCAGCGCCAGCTGCACCTCCAGGGCCCGGTCGGGCCGCTGCCAGTCGACGCCGAGCAACTGCCCGACCCGCTCCAGCCGCTGCGTCACCGTGTTGACGTGCACGTGCAACTGCTCGGCGGCCCGGGCGAGGCTGCCGCCCACCCCGAAGTACGCCTCCAGGGTCCGCACCAACGCGGTACCCCGCCGGGCGTCGTAGTCGATCACCGGGCCGATGGTGGCGGTGAGGAAACGGCTGACGTCGGCGTCGCCGCCGTCGTCGACGGCACCCAGCAACAGCCCGACGAAACCCAGCTCGGCGCTGCTCGCCCCCTGCCCCGACCGGCCCAGCGCGCCGAGCGCGGTCAGGCAACGGTCCGCCTCCCGGAACGCGGCGGCAAGCGAATCGGGGCCGGTGGACGGGCCGCTCGCCCCGGCGGTCACCGGCCGACCGGTGATCCGGGACAGGTCCCGGGCCACCGCCCGGGCGCTGCCACCGGCGTCCTGCCCGGGCAGCATCAGCGCCACCCGGCCGTCGCGCGCCGCGGCCAGGCCGCCCCGGGTCGAGGCGTACGTGGTGGCCCAGGAGAGCACCCGCTGCCGGGCGGAGCCGGTCGCCGCGATGGCGTCGTCGCCGACGGCCACCAGCACGTGTGGCGCGTCCAGCTCGACGCCCAGCCGGCGGGCCCGACCACGCAACGCGTCCGGGTCGCGCAGCGGCCGGGCGATCAGGTCGTCGAGCAACTCGCCCCGGACCCGCCCCTCCGCCTCGGCGACGGTACGCCGGAACAGCAGCAGCAGGGCGGTCACCAGCGCCGCCCGTTCCAGGATCCGCTGGTCGGCGTCGGCCGGTTCGCCCTCGGGACGCAGCACCAGCACGCCCAGGTTCTCCGCGCCGGCCACCACGGCGGCGTACCACAACACGCCCCGACGTACGCTGCGTCCCTCGGTCCGCGACGCCGCGACCGCCTCGACGATCTCCGCGCGGTCCGGCTCGTCGATCTCGCCGACCTGGGCCAGGCGTCGACCCTCGGCGTCGAGCGCCAGCAGCGCGCCACCGAGCACGTCGGTGACCGCCGCGGCCACGTCCTCCACCCCACCGCCGCGCAACACCAGCGCGGTCATCCGGTCGTGGGCCGCCGCGGCCCGCTCCACCGAACTGCTGTGCGCGCGGATCGTGGTGTTCGCCGAGGAGAGTTCCTCGAGCGCCGCGCGGGTCTCGGCCAGCAGCCGCGCGGTGTCGATCGCCACCGCGGCGTGGGCCGCCAGTGAGAGCAGCAGCGCCACCTCCTCGCGGGCGAACGGCCGGGCCGTGCGGTTGGCCGCGTAGAGCACCCCGATGCTCGTCGAGCCGAGCCGCAGCGGCACCCCGAGGATCGCCACCAGCCCTTCCTCACCCACCCCGGCGTCGATCTCCCGGGTGTGGTGGAACCGTTCGTCCTGCGGATAGTTCGCGGTGACGTACGGGGCGCCGGACTGCGCCACCAGGCCGCCGAGTCCGGCGCCCATCGGCAGCCGCAGCCGCTGGAACTGGGCGGAGACCGAGCCGTCGGTCACCCGCATGTAGGTGTCGCCGCGCTCGGCGTCGTTGAGCGTCATGTAGGCGACGTCCGCGCCGAGCAGGTGCCGGGCCCGGTGCACGATCGCCCGCAGCACCTCGTCCAGGTCGCGCAGCCCGGCCAGGTCGCTGACCGTGTCGTACAGGCCGGACAGCTCGCTCTCCCGGCGGCGGCGGCGTTCCAGCAGCGCCCGGACCCGCAGCGCCACCGTCTTGGCCTGCTCCAGCTCGGCGAGGCGCTCGGCGGGCAGCCCGGCCGAGCGGGCGGCGATGAGCGGTCCCTCGAACTCGACAGCGGCGGCCTCCCGGGCGAGCAGTTCCAGGAACTCCACAGGCGACGACATGACCGACATTCTGCGGGTGGCCGGCGCTAATTCGCCGTCCAGCCCCCGTCGAGCGCGATCGAGGCGCCGGTGAGGAACCCGGCCGGGGGAGAGCAGAGGTACGCCAGCAGCTCCGCCACCTCCTCGGGTTCGATGAGCCGTTTGACCGCCGCGCGGGCCAGCATGATCTTCTCGATCACCTCGGACTCGGGGATGCCGTGGGCGGCCGACTGGTCGGCGATCTGGCTCTCCACGAGCGCGGTCCGCACGTACGCCGGGTTGATGCAGTTGGCGGTCACCCCGTGCGCCGCCCCCTCCAACGCCACCACCTTCGACAGCCCTTCCAGCGCGTGTTTCGCCGAGACGTAGGCTGCCTTGTACGGCGAGGCGCGCAACCCGTGCACCGAGGAGATGTTCACGATCCGGCCCCAGCCACGGGCGTACATGTGCGGCAGTGCCCGCCGGATCAGCAGGAACGGCGCCTCCACCATCACCCGCTGGATGTACTCGAACCGTTCGACGGGAAAGTCCTGGAGCGGCGCCACGTGTTGCAGGCCGGCGTTGTTGACCACGATGTCGACGTCGGCGTCGAGCGCGTCCACGGCCGTCGGGTCGGCGAGGTCCACCCCCTCGGCCCGGCCGCCGGCCTCGGCGGCCACCAGCTTGGCCGCCTCGACGTTGCGGTCGACGACCACCACCGTCGCGCCCGCCGCGGCCAGCCGCAGGGCGCAGGCCCGACCGATGCCGCCGCCCCCGCCCGTCACGAGGGCGGTACGACCGGCCAGGTCGACGTTCACGACGTGGGGGACCGCCACGGGTTCTGCCGTCATGGCGCATGAAGTTACGAGCTGTGTGGCCGGGCGCACATGGGGTCGCGGCACATACTCCCACCGCACGCTGTGGCCGGGCTCTACACTGCTGTCCCGCTCGCCACGACTGGCGTGTCCCGTGGCGCGGCGTGGCGACGGCATCGGTAGGGTGTCGAACACACGTACTGCCCGGCGGCTGGAGGGAGGCGGCGTGCGGGTGCTCGGTGTCGACCCGGGGCTGACCCGGTGCGGGGTCGGCGTGGTCGAGGGGGTGCCCGGCCGGCCGTGCACGCTGATCGCCTACTACGTCGTCTACACCGATCCGGCCGACGAGTTGCCCACCCGCCTGCTGCACCTGGACCGCTCGTTGACCGACCTGGTCGCCGAGCACCGGCCGGACAGCGTGGCCGTGGAGCGGGTGTTCAGCCAGCACAACGTGCGTACGGTGATGGGCACCGCCCAGGCCAGCGGGATCGCCGTGCTGGCCGGAGCGCGCGCCGGGTTGCCGGTGCAGACGTACACCCCGAGCGAGGTGAAGGCGGCGGTGACCGGTTCCGGCCAGGCGGACAAGGCCCAGATGACCGCGATGGTCACCCGGCTGCTGCGGCTGCCCGAGCCGCCCCAGCCGGCGGACGCCGCGGACGCCCTCGCGCTGGCCATCTGCCACGTCTGGCGCGGCGGCACCCGGTCGAAACTGGCCGCCGCGGCGGACCGGGTCAGACGAGGAGGAGCGAGATGATCGCCAGTGTGCGTGGCGTGGTGACGGCCACCGGCCCGGACCACGCGGTGATCGAGGTCGGCGGGGTCGGCCTGGCCGTGCAGTGCGCCCCCGGCACCCTCGCCGACCTGCGGGTCGGCCAGCCGACCCGGCTGGCCACCAGCCTTGTCGTCCGCGAGGACTCGCTCACCCTCTACGGCTTCGCCGACGACGACGCCAAGGCGCTGTTCGAGCTGTTGCAGACCGCCAGCGGGGTCGGCCCACGCCTGGCGCAGGCGGTGCTCGCCGTGCACACCCCGGACGCGGTGCGCAAGGCCATCGCCAACGCCGACACGGCGGCGCTGACCCGGGTCCCCGGCATCGGCAAGAAGGGCGCCGAACGGCTGGTGCTGGAGCTGCGCGACCGGATCGGGCCGGTGCCGGTCGGTGTCGACGGCGCGGCCGGGGTGACCGGCGGCGGCTGGCCCGAGCAGGTCCGTCAGGCGCTGGTCGGGCTCGGTTGGACGGCCAGCCAGGCCGACCAGGCCGTGGCCGCCGTCGCGGAGACCGTCGACGGTCCCACCCCGCCGGTGCCGGTGCTGTTGAAGCAGGCGATCCGGCTGCTGGGTCGTACCCGATGAGCGCGAGGAGTGAGCCGGGTTTGCGAGCCCCGCAGTCGCGAATGAAGAAGGCTCCGTGACCGGCCCGGACGGTGGCCTGGTGTCGGCGTACGTCAACGACGCGGAACGGGACGCGGAGGTCAGTGTCCGGCCGAAGCGGCTGGACGAGTTCATCGCCCAGCACCGCGTCCGGGACCAGCTCGACCTGCTGCTCCAGGGCGCGATGCGACGCGGCTCCCCACCCGACCACATTCTTCTCTCCGGGCCGCCTGGCTTAGGTAAGACGACCCTGGCCAACATCGTCGCCGCCGAGCTGGGCGCCGGGATCCGGGTGACGAGCGGGCCGGCGATCGAACGCTCCGGTGACCTGGCGGCGATCCTGACCAGTCTGGCCGAGGGGGACGTGCTCTTCATCGACGAGATCCACCGGATCGCCAAGCCGGCGGAGGAGCTGCTCTACAGCGCGATGGAGGACTTCCGGGTCGACGTGGTGGTCGGCAAGGGGCCGGGGGCCACCGCCATCCCGCTCGACGTGGAGCCGTTCACGCTTGTCGGCGCGACCACCCGGTCGGGTCTGCTCACCGGTCCGATGCGGGACCGGTTCGGTTTCGTGGCGCACCTGGACTTCTATGCGCCGGCCGACCTGGAGACGCTGCTGCACCGCTCGGCGCGCATCCTCGGGGTGCCGATCACCGAGGACGGCGCGGCGGAGATCGCCTGTCGCTCCCGGGGCACGCCCCGGATCGCCAACCGGCTGCTGCGTCGGGTGCGGGACTTCGCCGAGGTGCGCGCCGACGGGGTGGTCACCATCGAGACCGCCCGGGCCGCGCTCACCGTGTACGACGTGGACGCCCTCGGGCTGGACCGGCTCGACCGGGCGGTGCTCACCGCACTCGTGGATTCGTTCAAGGGCGGCCCGGTCGGCCTGTCGACCCTGGCCGTGGCGGTCGGGGAGCAGCCGGACACGGTCGAGGAGGTCTGTGAGCCGTTCCTGGTGCGGGCCGGTCTGCTGGCGCGTACGCCCCGGGGGCGGGTGGCGACCGAGGCCGCCTGGCACCATCTGGGTCGTACGCCGCCGAATGGTACATTTGCGGCAGAAGCTCCTCCCGTGCCCGATCTGTTCTCGGTGGACATCGGCGAGCCGTGATCCGTTCGTGATCTGTGCCGCATTCGGCGTTCCCAGACAGAGCGACTAGACTCGCCGCGGTCTGTACAGGACGTGAAAATCCGCCTCCGTTCCGGCGCCGACGCGCCGGTCCGGCGGCCAATGGGAAGGTCGACAACCGTGTACTACGCAGCAGAAGGCGGCGGAGCGGGCGGCTTCACGCCGATCCTCATGATCGCTCTGCTCTTCGGCGTCATGTACTTCATGATGATCCGTCCGCAGCAGAAGCGTCGCCGCGAGGCCGAGTCGATGCAGGCCAACCTCTCCGCAGGCGACGAGGTGGTCACCATCGGCGGGCTGTACGGCACGGTCACCGGTGTCGAGGACGACAGCGTCCTGCTGGAGGTCGCTCCCGGAGTGCAGACCCGCTTCGCCCGGCCGGCGATCGCCCGGGTGGTCACCCCGGCGGAGCGTCCGGTCGAGTCGGCCGCCGAGGAAACCGACGCCGTCAAGGACTGACGTCGAGTCCCGTCCGGGTCGCCGGTCCGTCGGCAGCTCGAACGGGAGGCATCCGCACGCGTCCCCGGGTGGGTGTCTTCCTCGAATCGCGCATTGAGACAATTGGATAGAAGGCCGACGTCGGGGTGCCGGCGCGCCGGCTCGTACCCGGTCCACGCCCCCGCGTCGACCACCCGAGGCGGCGGCGCCAGCCCGGGCGTCGTCGGAAGGCAGACCGTCGGCCCGGGATTCCGGCCGACCCGCCGCCGCGTCCGCGGCGGCGTGACCACAGGGAGACAGGACAGCCGTGGCACCACCTCAGGGACAGATGCGCCCAGGACGGCAGTTGGCCGTGCTCGGGGCCATCTTCGTCGTCCTCTATCTTTTGGTGTTCTTCTCGGGCGGCGCCAGCGGTAGCTGGAAAGATCGGCTCGAACCCCGCCTCGGTCTTGACCTGGTCGGCGGTACCCGGCTGACGCTCGAGGCCACGAACACCCTGGACGGCCGGGCCCCGACCGCCGGCAACCTGGAGCGCGCCCGCCAGATCATCGAGAGTCGGGTCAACGCGTACGGTGTGGCCGAGGCCGAGGTGGTCACCGAGGGTGACCGCAACATCGTCGTCTCCCTGCCCGGTGAGAACCGCGAGCTCAACGAGGTCGGCAACCCCGCCGAGCTGCGCTTCCGCAAGGTGCTGAAGATCGTCGACGGCAGCGGGTCGATCCCGTCGCCCGCGCCGAGCGAGAGCCCTTCGGCGACTCCGTCCGGCTCCGCGAGCCCCGAGGCGACGCCGTCCGGTTCCGCGAGCCCCACGCCCGACGCCGAGGCCACCTCGTCGCCGTCGCCGAACGGTGGCCAGGGCGGTGGCGCACCGACCCCGACGCCGTCGGCGACCCCGTCGCCCACCCCGTCGGCCGCGCCTGACGAAGAGGTGACGCAGACCATCGAGGAGCAGCGCCGCGCCGTCGAGCAGAAGGTCGGCGCCGAGGCGTGGGCCGCCGCGAGCGGGTTGCAGGCGCCGGCCGACCTGAGCGCCGACCCGTCGCTTGCCGACAAGCTCAAGCCGTTCGCTGAGTTGAGCGGCCGCGAGGTGGCGGTGCTACCGGCGCAGATGCAGTTCAACGTGCCGACGATCGGCTGCGTCCAGCTCGACGACCGGCCCCCGGCGTCCGTGTCCGACCCGGAGCAGCAGGTCGTCGCCTGCGAGGGCGGCTACGCCAAGAACCTGCTGGACGTGGCGAAGGTGCTCGGCACCGACGTCTCCGACGCCAACGCGGTGCGCGACCAGACCAGCCAGTGGGTGGTCAGCCTGAACTTCACCAGCTCGGGCCAGGACAAGTGGACGGCGCTGACCCGCGAGGCGTTCAACAACGAGGGCCAGGCGTGCGACGCCTCCGCGCTAGGCGACGAGGGCAAGTGCCGGGTCGCCGTGGTGCTGGACAACAAGATCATCTCCTCGCCGCAGATCCAGGGCGTGCTCACCGGCAACTCCCAGATCACCGGCAACTTCAGCAACGCCGAGGCCAGCGAGCTGGCCGGTTACCTCAGCTACGGTGCCCTGCCGGTCACCTTCGAGGCGCAGGAGCAGCAGAACGTCACCGCGACCCTCGGCGCCAGCCACCTGCGGGCCGGTCTGCTCGCGGCCGGCATCGGCATGCTGCTGGTCATCATCTACTCGTTCTTCTACTACCGCCTGCTCGGCTCGGTCATCTTCCTGAGCCTGATCCTGTCGGCGCTGCTGCTCTTCGGCGCCCTGGTGTTCCTCGGCCGGCAGATCGGCTTCACGCTCACCCTCGCCGGCATCGCCGGCATCGTCGTCTCGCTCGGTGTGGCGGCGGACTCCTTCGTCATCTACTTCGAACGACTGAAGGACGAGATCCGGGAGGGCCGCAGCCCGCGTAGCGCGGTACCCCGTGCCTGGGTCCGGGCCCGCCGGACGATCATCTCGGCCAACGCGATCACGATCATGTCGGCGGCGGTGCTCTACATCGTCTCGGTCGGCACGGTGAAGGGCTTCGCCTTCGCCCTCGGCCTGGCCACGGTGCTGGACCTGCTCGTGGTCTTCCTGTTCCGGCATCCGATCATGACGATGTTCGCCCGAACGCAGGCGTTCCTGTCCCCGCGGGTCAGCGGCCTGGGCCGGGCACTGCCGGCCCGCTCGGAGCCGGCCCAGCAGCCCCGCAACCAGCGCGTCAAGGAGGCCTGAGATGGCTGAGACTGGTCTGGCAGCCCGCCTTTACCGAGGTGAGGCCGGCCTCAACATCGTCGGCCGGCGCAAGGTGTGGTTCACCGTCGCCGCTGTGCTTGTGATGATCGCGCTCGGTAGCGTCATCTTCCGGGGCTTCAGCCTCGGCATCGAGTTCGCCGGCGGCAACTCGTTCCAGGTCCCGACGAGTGTCGGCACCCTGGAGCAGGTGGAGCAGCGCGCCGGCGAGGTGCTGACCACCGCGGGCGAGGGCGCCCGGGTGGTCACCACCCAGCAGGTCGGCGGAGGCGGCGACGAGTTCTACGAACTGCGTACCACCGAGCTGGGCGCCGAGCAGGCCGACGCGGTCCGGATGCAGCTTGGGCAGGTGTTCAACATCGACCCGGCCGAGATCGCCAGCAACCGGGTCAGCGAGGCGTGGGGCAGCCAGGTCACCAACCGGGCACTGCTCGGTCTGGTCATCTTCCTGGCGCTGGTGACCGTCTACCTGGTCCTGCGCTTCGAGTGGAAGATGGCCGCGGCGGCCATCTTCTCGCTGGTGATGAACCTGATCCTCACCGCCGGCATCTACTCGGTCGTCGGATTCGAGGTGACGCCCTCGACGATCATCGGATTCCTCACCATCCTGGGCTTCGCCCTCTATGACGTGGTGGTGGTCTTCGACAAGGTTCAGGAGAACACCAGAGGGATCACCGCGAACAACAACCAGACGTACGGCGACGCGGCCAACCTGGCGGTCAACCAGAGCCTCATGCGGTCGATCAACACCTCGGTGGTCGCGCTGCTGCCGGTCGGCGGCATCCTGTTCATCGGTGCCGGCCTGCTCGGCGCGGGCACCCTGAAGGACCTCGGTCTGGTGCTGTTCGTCGGTATGGCGATGGCCTTCGTCACCTCGATCATGCTGGCCACCCCGCTGCTGGTGGTGCTGAAGAACCGCGACCCGCGGATCAAGGCGCACAACAAGCGGGTGCTGGCCCGGCGGGGCACGGTCAGCCGGGGCGAGACCCCAGCCAAGGCCAGCCCGGCGGCGACGGCCGAGCCGGAGCAGGAGCCGGAGCCGGTCACCGCGGAGACCGGTGCCCTCGCCGGTGCCGCAGCACCGAAGGTGGGTGCCCGACCGACCGGCAAGCGTTCCGGTGGCGCCCGGGGTGGCCGTCCCGGTGGCGGCAACCGTCCCGGCGGCGGAAAGCGCCGCTGAGGACGCCCGGGACCGACCCGGTAGAAACAGGTACCGGCGGCGTCCTGCATGCTGTGCGAGCAGCGTGCGGGACGCCGCCGTCGTGTGGAAGGGAAGCGGAACTGCCGTGACGGAGACCCACAGCGCCGGGGTACGCGGAGACAGCGGGCCGGAGGCGGCCCGACTGGTGGCCAGCCGGGTGCTCGACGTGCCCGACTTCCCGAAGCCCGGCGTCATGTTCAAGGACCTGATGCCGTTGTTCGCCGACGGGGACGCCTTCCGGCAAGTGATCGACGGGATCGTCGCTCACCACGGGCGGGACTCCTTCGACACAGTCGTCGGTATCGAGGCCCGGGGGTTCGTGGTCGCCGCCGCGATCGCGTACGCGACGGGAGTCGGAGTGGTGCCGGTGCGTAAGGCCGGCAAGCTGCCCCGGCCGGCCTACGCCGCCTCCTACGAACTGGAGTACGGCGAAGCCACGCTTGAGGTGCACCAGGACGCCTTCACCGCGGGCCATCGGGTCCTGGTGGTCGACGACGTGCTCGCCACGGGCGGCACGGCGGAGGCGACGCTGGATCTGGTGGAGCGAGCCGGCGGCACGGTCGCGGGATTCACGGTGCTGCTGGAGCTGTCGTTCCTCGGCGGGCGGGACCGCCTGGCTCCGCGTCCCGTGCATGCCCTGTTGACCGTTTGAGACGACGGCGACCCGGGACGGAGCCGGCACGGTCCGTCCGGCGGAGCGGCACGGCACCCCGGGTGGGGGTAGCATTGCCCATTGCTGACCGGGCGGTCACCCGTCTGTGCGGCGCTAGACCAGACCGGCCGTCGCACGGTCGGTGTCGTCCCGGCGAGCGGTGAGGAGGCCGGTGTCCCACGAGGTCGTCCCTCCGGTGGAGGGCACGGTGCACCCGACAGGTGACGCGGAGGGCTCGCTGACCGACCGCAACGGCGCCGCACCGGCGTCGGGCGGCGGGGCCGGCGTGGCGCCGCCGACAGGTGACCCGGCTCGTCCGGCCGTCGGTGCCGGTGACGGTGCCGGCGACTCCTCGGCTGCCAGTGGTTTCGCCCTGTCCCACACGCCCACCGGGCGGCGGGTCCGGGCCCGGCTGGCCCGGTTCAACGCCCCATGGCAGTCGTCGCAGGTCAGCGAGGTGCTGGAGCCGCTGATCGCGTCACACCGGGAGAATCACCCCAAGGCCGACGCGCGGCTGTTGCAGCGGGCCTTCGACACGGCGGCGCGCTGGCACTCCGGCCAGTACCGCAAGTCCGGAGACCCCTACATCACCCACCCGCTCGCGGTGGCGACCATCCTGGCGAACCTGGGCATGGACACCACCACCCTGGTCGCCGCGCTGCTGCACGACACCATCGAGGACACGGAATACTCCCTCGACCAGATGCGCACGGACTTCGGTGGTGAGGTCGCCCTGCTCGTCGACGGGGTCACCAAGCTCGACAAGGTCAAGCTCGGCGACGCGGCGAAGGCCGAGACGATCCGCAAGATGGTCGTCGCCATGGCGAAGGACCCGCGTGTTCTGGTGATCAAGTTGGCCGACCGGCTGCACAACATGCGGACGCTCACCTTCCTGCCGCGACCGAAGCAGGAGCAGAAGGCGAAGGAGACGCTGGAGATCCTCGCCCCGCTGGCCCACCGGCTCGGTATGAACACCATCAAGTGGGAGCTGGAGGATCTGGCGTTCGGGACGTTGTTCCCGAAGCGGTTCGAGGAGATCAACAGGCTGATCGGGGAGCACCAGCCGCAGCGGGAGGCGCTGCTGCGGCAGGTGACGCAGAAGGTGCAGACCGATCTGAAGGCCGCCAAGATCAAGGCGGAGACGACTGGTCGACCGAAGCATCTGTACTCCATCTACCAGAAGATGATCGTGCGGGGGCGCGACTTCAACGACATCTACGACCTGGTGGGTGTCCGGATCCTGGTCGACACGGTGCGGGACTGCTACGCGGCGCTCGGTGTGATCCACGCGAACTGGCAGCCGGTGCCGGGGCGGTTCAAGGACTACATCGCCATGCCCAAGTTCAACATGTACCAGTCGCTGCACACCACGGTGATCGGGCCGACCGGCAAGCCTGTGGAGATGCAGATCCGCACGTACGCGATGCACCGTACGGCGGAGTTCGGTATCGCGGCGCACTGGAAGTACAAGGAGCACAAGGGCACCCAGATCGTCGGCCCGCCCGCGCACATCGACGAGATGACCTGGCTGCGGCAGTTGCTGGACTGGCAGCGGGAGGCCGCCGACCCGAGCGAGTTCCTGGACGCGCTGCGCTTCGACCTGTCCAGCCAGGAGGTGTACGTCTTCACCCCGAAGGGTGACGTGATCCCGTTGCCGACGGGGTCGACGCCTGTGGACTTCGCGTACGCGGTGCACACCGAGGTGGGGCACAAGTGCATCGGGGCGCGGGTCAACGGCAAGCTGGTGCCGTTGGAGTCGACGCTGTCCAACGGCGACGTGATCGAGATCTTCACCTCGAAGTCCGACACCGCCGGCCCGACGCAGGACTGGCTGGGCTTCGTGAAGAGCCCCCGGGCGCGGACGAAGATCCGGCAGTACTTCAACAAGGAGCGTCGCGAGGAGGCGATCGAGGAGGGCAAGGACGCGATCGTCAAGGCGATGCGCAAGCAGGGCATGCCGTTGCAGCGGATGCTCACCTCCGACAACCTGATGGCCATCGCCCGGGACCTGCACCTGCCCGACGTGGCGTCGCTGTACGCGGCGGTCGGCGACAGTCAGGTCTCCGCCCAGTCGGTGGTGCAGAAGCTGATGGCCTCCTACGGCGGGGAGGAGGGCGCGGCCGAGGACATCGCCGAGACCGCCGTGGCCACCCGCCCGCCGCGCAGCCGCTCCTCCAGCCACGATCCGGGTGTTGTCGTACGCGGCGTCAGCGACGTCTGGATCAAGCTGGCCCGGTGCTGCACCCCCGTACCGCCGGATTCGGTGTTCGGGTTCGTGACCCGTTCCGGCGGGGTGAGCGTGCACCGCGACGACTGCGCCAACGCCGAGGACCTGCGCGCCCAGGGCGAGCGGGTGGTCGAGGTGAACTGGAAACTCACCTCCGCCTCGACGTTCCTGGTGGCGATCCAGGTGGAGGCGCTCGACCGGCACAAGCTGCTGGCGGACGTCACCCGGGTGCTCTCCGAAGAGCGGGTCAACATCCTCTCCGCCACCGTCACCACCACCCGCGACCGGGTTGCGGTGAGCCGGTTCAGCTTCGAGATGGCCGACCCCAAACACCTCGGCCACCTGCTCGCCGCCGTACGCAAGGTCGACGGCGTCTTTGACGCCTACCGCGTAACCTCCGGCGCCTAACCCCACCCCCCCCGCGCCCGCGCTGCCTCGCGCCCCCTGGCACCCGCGATCTTGCACTTTTCGTCTCCACATACCGGGACAAAAGCCTCATAGCGGCGACACAAAGTGCAAGATCGCGGGTGCGGAAAGCGAAGCGCCCGCCGGGAGTGCCGGCGGGCGCTTCGGAGGTTGGTTCGGGTCAGGCGTCGGTCATGGTGAGGTCGGTGATGACGACCTCCTTCTTCGGGTGACCGCCGCCGGCCTGCTGGGCGAACGCGCCGTCGTCACCGGCCGCCGCGACGTCGTTCACGATGTCCATGCCGCCGGTGATGGTGCCGAGGACTGTGTAGTTCGGGTCCAGCGGCGAGTCGCCGTACACGATGAAGAACTGGCTGCCGCTGCTGGACGGCTGGCCGGAGTTGGCCATCGCGATGACGCCTGCCGGGTACGGCGGCCGCTTGTCGGCCGGCAGGTTCTCCTCCGCCATGCGGTAGCTCGGGCCGCCGGTGCCGTCGGTGTCCCGCCAGCCCTCGCCGGTGGCGCTCGGGTCGCCGCACTGGAGCACCTTGATGCCCTCGGTCACCAACCGGTGGCACTTGGTGTTGTCGAAGAAGTTCTGCTCGGCCAGGTGGGTGAAGCTGCCCGCCGTGCACGGCACCGTGGACCTGTCGATCCGGGCGGTGATCGGCCCGAGGTTCGTGGTGATCGTCATGGTCTGGACACCGACCTTGCTCTGCTGGGTGTCCGGCAGCCCGACGTCCTTGACCTGCGGGGTGCGCTCGCCGTCGGGCAGCTCGACCCAGTCGCACTGCACGGAGTTCGCCTCCTGGGCCGTGTTGTCGGTGCCGCTGTCGTCGCCGAGCATGTTGCTGGCCAGCCAGGCCGTGCCGGCGACCACCAGCAGCAGGACCACTCCGGCTCCGACGACCGCCTGCGTCTGGCGGCGCTTACGGGCCCGAGCGGCCCGCTCGGCCATCTCCTTCTCGAGCCGGGCGCGGGCCGCCGCGCGCTGCCGCTCTCTGGTGGACGTCACGCCTCGATCCTCCTGGACTGTGTATGGATGCCGCTGCGGTGGGTGGGCCCCCGGTCGCCCGGTGGTCAGCCGGCGCTGGCGCTGGCCTCGGGCGCGCCGGACGCTTCCGGACTCGGGCTGCCCGTGGGGGGCGGATCGGCGGGTGCCGCCGGGTCCAGCACGGGCTCGCCGACGGTCAGGCTCTGAATGACCACGTCGTCGTTCTCCGGCTTGACCTTCTCCCCGGCGCCATTGTCCACCGTCGGCAGGGCACCGATCTTCTCGACGACGTCGAGGCCCTCGGTGACCCGGCCGATGATCGGGAACGCCGGCTCGGCGGTGGTGAAATCCTTGAAGAAGATCAGGAACTGGCTGCCGTTGGCCCCGGGCGGGTTCGAGATCATCGCGACAGTGCCCTTGGGGTACGTCGGTGGCTCGTCCGGGGACGGGCTCGGCTCCGGCGACGCCTCCGGCGCGTTCGGCACGTTCTCGCTGTAGAACGAGTAGGTCGGGCCGCCCAGACCGGTGCCGCTGGGGTCGCCGCAACGCACCGCGCCGTCGGCGGTGATCTCGTGACACTTGGTGTTGTCGTAGAACGACTGGCTGGCCAGGTGGGCGATGCTCGCCGCGGCGCACGGGGCGCTCGCGAGATCCAGCTCCACGGAGATCGGCGCGCCCTGGTTGGTGACTATCGACATCGGCCGGGTGCCGGTGACCGGCAGCCCGGTGGTCGGGGGCTCGCCGACGTCCTTGAGGTTGGCGTTGCCCTCGGTGTTCTGCGGGGTCCAGAGGCAGACCTCGTCGGCCGCGGTGTTCTCGGTCGGCTCACTGTCGAACGCACCGAGGGCCCACGCCGAGCCGGCGACGACAAGTACGAGGATCAGGGCGGTACCGACGCCGGCCTGGATCCGTCGGCGACGCCTGGCGGCGGCGGCCCGGCGGGCCAGTTGCCGGTCGAGCTTGGCCCGCGCCAGTTTGCGCTGCCGGTCCCTGCTGGAAGCCACCCGTGCTCCCCTTTCCTCTACCCTGGTCGTCACCCGGTGGTCGTCTACCTGTCGGGCGGCAGGTGCGCCACGCCACACGCCCGCCAGAGTGTACGGGTACCGGCTGGGAAAGTGGTGTACGAGGTCGGTGCCCATCTTCATCGGGATCCGTCAGTGGCCCCGCTCGTGGGTCCGGCGGGTCCGGCCGGCCGGACGGCGACGCCGGTAGGCTGCCGGAGAGGACGACTCGACGGAAAGGGGAACGGACGTGCTCGTGGCCGGCTTTCCCGCGGACGCCTTCGGCACCAACTGCTACGTGGTCGCCACCGGGCCGGGGGAACAGTGCGTGGTGGTCGACCCCGGCATCGGGGTGATCGACCAGCTCGACGCGCTGCTCGCCGAGCATCGTCTGCACCCGGCCGCGGTGCTGCTCACCCACGGCCACCTGGACCACACCTTCTCCGTGGCACCGGTCTGCGGGGCGCGCGGGATCACCGCGTACGTGCACCCCGACGACCGGGAGCTGCTGGCGGATCCGACGAAAGCCCTGTCGATGGACCTCACGCAGCTCTTCGGCGGGCGGCTGCCGTACGCCGAGCCCGAGGATGTGGCCGAGCTGGCCGACGGTACGACGCTCGCCCTCGCCGGGCTGGAGATCACCGTCGACCACGCGCCAGGCCATACCGGCGGGTCGGTGCTTTTCCGGCTGCCCGGCGCGGGCTCGCCCTGGGAGGCGGAGCAGGTCTGCCTCTCCGGTGACGTGCTCTTCGCCGGGTCGATCGGCCGCACCGACCTGCCGGGCGGCAGCATGCCGACGATGCTCGCCAGCCTGCGGGACAAGATCCTTCCGCTGGCCGACGACACTGTCGTCCTGCCCGGCCACGGCCCCGCGACCACGATCGGTCGCGAGCGCGCCACCAACCCGTACCTCGTCGAGGTGGCGGAGTTGGGCGGCGCGCGACCGGCGGCACCCACCCGCGGCCTGTAACGGCCGCGCACCGGAACCTCACCGCGCGGACCGCGCGGCATCGCCAGCAGACCCTGCCGCGCGGCGCGCGGCTGCCGAGGGAGTACGTCATGAGCAAGCCCACGCCCATCTCCGGCTTCCCGGAGTGGACGCCCGCCCAGCGGATGATCGAGCAGTACGTCCTGGACCGGATCCGGTCGACCTTTGAGGTGTACGGCTTCGCGCCGCTGGAGACCCGGGCGGTCGAGCCGTTGGACCAGCTGCTGCGCAAGGGGGAGACCTCCAAGGAGGTCTACGTGATCCGGCGGCTGCACGCCGACCCCGACGGCGCGGCCGGCGACGACGCGCTCGGCCTGCACTTCGACCTGACCGTGCCGTTCGCCAGGTACGTGCTGGAGAACGCCGGCAAGTTGGACTTCCCGTTCCGCCGCTACCAGATCCAGAAGGTGTGGCGGGGTGAGCGCCCCCAGGAGGGTCGCTACCGGGAGTTCCTCCAGGCCGACATCGACATCGTCGGCCGGGACACCCTCGCGACGCACCACGAGGCGGAGATGCCACTCGTCGTCGGCGACGCGTTGCGCTCGCTGCCGATCCCGCCGATCCGCATCCAGGTGAACAACCGCAAGATCTGCGAGGGCTTCTACCGGGGTATCGGGCTTACCGACCCGGAGGCGGCGCTGCGCGCCGTCGACAAGCTCGACAAGATCGGCCCGGCCGGTGTGACGGAGCTGCTGGCGACCACCGCCGGGGCGAGCGAGGCACAGGCCAAGGCGGTGCTGTCACTAGCCGAGATCTCCGCGCCGGACGCCTCCTTCGCGGACGCGGTGCGCGCGCTCGGGGTCAGTGATCCGTTGCTCGACGAGGGGGTCGAGGAGTTGGTCCGGGTGGTGGAGACCGCCGCCGCACACTCGCCGGGTCTCTGCGTGGCGGACCTGCGCATCGCCCGGGGTCTGGACTACTACACCGGCACCGTCTACGAGACGCAGCTTATCGGGTACGAGCGGTTCGGCTCGATCTGCTCCGGCGGCCGGTACGACAACCTGGCCAGCGCCGGCACCGCCCGCTTTCCCGGGGTGGGTATCTCTATCGGTGTGACCCGGTTGCTGGGGCTGCTCTTCGGCGCGGGTGCCCTGTCGGTGTCCCGGGAGGTGCCGACCTGCGTGCTGGTCGCGGTGACCAACGAGGACCTGCGGGCGGCCAGCGACTCCATCGCCGGGGCGCTGCGCTCCCGGGGCATCCCCACCGAGGTGTCGCCGAGCGCGGCCAAGTTCGGCAAGCAGATCCGGTACGCCGAGCGGCGCGGCATCCCGTACGTCTGGTTTCCCGGCGCCGACGGCGCCCCCGACGAGGTCAAGGACATCCGCTCCGGTGAGCAACGCACCGCCGCCCCCGGCGAGTGGACCCCACCCCGCCAAGACCTCAAACCCCTCGTGACCTGACCCCAGCCCTTCCCCGTCCTCGCGCCCCGCCTCCCTTGCCCCGCGATCTTGCACTTCTGGTCGCCGTTACGGGTGTTTTACCCTGCTTTGACGCGACAAGAAGTGCAAGATCGCGAGGGGTGAGGGGTGAGGGGAGGGGTGGGGTGAGGGCTACCAGGGGTAGCCGGCGGGGTAGGAGATGGTGGCTAGGGTCTGCTGGCCTGTGGTGTTGGGGTGGAAGTAGTCCCAGGTGGAGAGCTGGGCGAGGGTGAAGGGGTAGCCGAAGACGGCGTTGCCGTCGTATCGGCAGTTCGCGCCGTACGCGGCGCAGGCCGCCGCGAGCTGGCCGTTGAAGTCGATCACCCGCTGCCGGACCCGGTTGCGCCGGTCCACGTCGGCCTGGGCGGTGGAGGTCGGGTTGGCCAGGATGGACTGGCAGATGCCAAAGAGTGACCAGGCGGTACGGGCGCTGCCACTGCCCTTGCCGACCGTCCACAGCCGGTGCACGTCCGGGATGCTGATCACGAAGACCCTGGCGTTCGGCAGGCCGGTCTTCAGCCGGTTCAACGCGGAGTCGATGTTCGCCCGGAAGGTGGCCGGAGAGGTCATCGTCGACTCCGAGCTGGTGCAGGCGTCGTTCGCGCCGATCAGGATCGTCACGTAGTCGACGCCCTGACTGATCGCGGTGCCGGCCTGGCCGTACAGGTCTGCTGATTTCGCGCCGGTGCGGGCGGCGTTGTGGTTGCGTCCGTTGATCGCCGGCTCGACCCGACGGATGCGCAGGTAGTGGCTGTTGACTGTGGAGTCGCTGCCGGTGCTGAACGAGCGGCTGGTGCAGTCGACGTACCACCCGCAGGCGTTGAAGCCGCGGGTGATGGAGTCGCCGAGGCTCGCCATCGAGGTGGGCGGTGGGCCGGGGTCGGCAGTCGCGGGGCTGGCGACGAGCAGGACGAGGGCGGTGACGCCGGCGAGGGTGGCCAGCGTACGTCGGACGAGGGTCATGGTGGCCTCCGGTTCACGGGTGCCGGACAGCGGCGGTTACCGGAGCGTATAGATGACTTTCTGTGTCCACAATGTTGCGGAGAGGTTACCTGTGGCCGATGGGTGAATTCGGGCAAACAGGGGTCTTGCTTACGATCTTAAATATGTGAATACTTTCCATCGCTTGGCCATTTCCCCAGGTGGCCGAGTTGCCCCCGCTCCTGTCGGCATGACAGGGCCCCAAACCCCCAACCGGGAGGCTGTTACATGCGACCCACGAGGTCAATGCTGCGCCGCGTCGTCACCGTCGCCGCGGCCGGAACCCTGGTCGGCGGCCTGTTGGCCGGCGCGCCCGCCCAGGCGGCACCCGCATCCGTCTCGCCCGACGCCGCTGCCGCCCTCGCCGACCGCCTCGGTGACCGCGCCGCCGGTGCCTACGCCGACGCCACCGGCAAGATGGTCGTAGCCGTCACCGACGCCGTCGCCGCCCGCCAGGTGGCCGCTGCCGGCGCCACCCCCAAGGTGGTCAAGCGCGGTGCCAAGGAGCTGAACCGCGCCACCGCCGAGCTGGACCGCTCCGCCGCGATCCCCGGTACCGCCTGGTGGGTCGACCCGGCCACCAACCAGGTCGTCGTCTCGGTGGACAGCACTGTCACCGGCGCCAAGCTGGAGCGGGTCAAGGCCGCCGCCGCGCGGACCAACGGCGCGGTGCGCATCGAGGCCGAGGCCGGCGTGCTGAGCACCCGCATCTCCGGTGGCCAGGCCATCTACGCCCAGGGCGGCGGGCGCTGCTCGCTCGGCTTCAACGTCCGGGCCGGTAGCACCTACTACTTCATCACCGCCGGGCACTGCACCAACATCGCCGCGAACTGGTACAGCAACTCGGGCCAGACCTCGCTGCTCGGCTCCCGTACCGGCAGCGTCTTCCCGGGCAGCGACTACGGCATCGTCCGGTACAGCAACCAGAGCACCGTGCAGCCGGGCAACGTCTCCCTCTACAACGGCAGCTTCCGGGACATCACCGGCTCCGGCAACGCGTACGTCGGGCAGTCGGCGCAGCGCTCCGGCAGCACCACCGGCCTGCGCAGCGGCTCGGTGACCGCGCTCAACGCCACTGTCAACTACGCCGAGGGCCAGGTTCGCGGTCTGATCCGGACCAACATCTGCGCCCAGCCCGGTGACAGCGGCGGCTCGCTGTTCAGCGGCGGCACCGCGCTCGGCCTGACCTCGGGCGGTAGCGGCAACTGCTCCACCGGCGGCACCACCTTCTTCCAGCCGGTCGGGCCGGTGCTGAGCCGCTACGGCGTCAGCGTGTACTGATCCTTCCCGTACCAGGAGAACCTCCTCCGTCAGCGGGCCGCCGGGTTTCCTCCGGCGGCCCGCCGCGCTGTCCCGATTCAATTCCATAACGTACGGTCACCTGATGGTCGTACGATTCCTGGCGCAGCTACGCCCGCTGGTTGTCGTGGGCGGGCAGGTGTCGGCCTGGGTGCTGCTCATCGTGGACGCCCGTCGGGAATGGAACGCGTACTGGTTTGTCGGGCTGCTCCTGGTGCTCGGCGCGCTTGCCGCGATACCTGCGGCAGTTGTCGGTGAGCCGGAGTTCCGGGTGGTCGCCTCGGTCACCCACACCATCGGCGCCGGCATCGTCGCGTTGGCCCTGTACGACACGGCGGACAAGCGGGCGCTGTGGGCGTACGCCCTGGCCGCCCTCGGCGCGGTGGCCCTGCCAGCGAGTCGGACCGCGCTCGGGGCCTCGCCGGCGAGTCGGCCGGCGCTCGGCCGGGCCACCGTGCTCGGCGTGGCGGCGGCTCTGCTGCTCACCATCGGCGCGTCCGCTCCTGCCCTGGCCTGGAGTGGTGCGCAGCCTGAGGTGACGGTGTGCGTGCGGCCGGACGTGACGGTCGACGAGATGATGCGCGAGAGCCACCGCTTCGATCCCCAACACCTCATTGCCGGCTTCGGCTTCGACGATTCGCACACCCCGTGCCTGGAGGTGCTCTTCGATCCCGGTGCCACCGCTGGCGACGCCGACGACGTCGCCCGCCGCTACGCCGCGGACCCGAGGGTCACCGCCGTGAGCCGCACCCGCTGACGAACGCTCGGCCGGGCCGTTCCGCTACCGCAGGCGTTAACAAGGGGCCCTTCCGCACACCCGAGGAACGGGGGCGGGCAGAATGCGGGAGCACAGAGGTTGAGCAGACGAGGGAGACGTACGTCGTGATCCGTACCCATGACGCCGGCAGCCTGCGCGCGACGGACGCCGGCACCACGGTGACGCTCGCCGGGTGGGTGGCCCGCCGGCGCGACCACGGCGGTGTCATCTTCGTCGACCTGCGCGACGGCTCGGGCGTGGTGCAGGTGGTCTTCCGCGAGGAGGACGCGCACGCGCTGCGCAACGAGTACTGCGTCAAGGTCGTCGGCGAGGTCACCAGGCGACCCGAGGGCAACGAGAACCCGGAGCTGCCCACCGGTGAGATCGAGGTGACGGCGGCCGAGCTGAAGGTGCTCTCCGAGGCCGCGCCGCTGCCCCTGCCGGTGGACGACCAGGTGGTGGCCGGCGACGACGTCCGGCTCAAATACCGCTACCTCGACCTGCGGCGCGGTGGCCCGGCCCGGGCCATGCGACTGCGGTCGCGGGCCAACCAACTCGCCCGCACCGTGTTGCACGAGCGCGAGTTCCTGGAGATCGAGACGCCGACGCTGACCCGGTCCACGCCGGAGGGCGCCCGCGACTTCCTGGTCCCGGTGCGCCTGCAACCGGGCAGCTGGTACGCGCTGCCGCAGTCGCCGCAGCTGTTCAAGCAGCTGCTGATGGTCGGCGGCATGGAGCGCTACTACCAGATCGCCCGCTGCTACCGCGACGAGGACTTCCGGGCCGACCGGCAGCCGGAGTTCACCCAGCTCGACATCGAGATGTCCTTCGTCACCGAGGACGACGTGATCGACCTCGGTGAGGCGATCGTCGCCAAGCTCTGGTCGGAGCTGGCGGACCACGAGATTCCCCGATCCATCCCGCGCATCACCTGGCACGACGCCATGGCGCGGTACGGCTCGGACAAGCCCGACCTGCGGTACGGCGTCGAGCTGACCGAGCTGACCGACTACCTGCGCGGCACCCAGTTCCGGGTCTTCGCCGGGGCCATCGACGCGGGCGGCTACGTCGGCGCGGTGGTCATGCCGGGCGGGGCCAGCCAGAGCCGTAAGGAACTGGACGGCTGGCAGGACTGGGCCAAGGCCCGTGGCGCCAGGGGGCTGGCGTACGTGGTGCTGGACGCCGAAACCGGTGAGGCACGCGGGCCGGTGGCGAAGAACCTGTCTGCCGAGCACCTGGCCGGGTTGGCCGACGCGGTAGGCGCGAAGCCCGGCGACGCGATCTTCTTCGCCGCCAGCGGCGAGACCCGCGAGGCGCAGGAACTGCTCGGCGCCGCCCGGATCGAGATCGCGCGGCGGGCCGGCCTGATCGACGAGAGTGCCTGGGCGTTCTGCTGGGTGGTGGACGCGCCGATGTTCGAGAAGACGGACGACGGTGGCTGGACCGCCGTGCACCACCCGTTCACCTCGCCGAACTCCGAGTGGGTGGACAGGTTCGAGGAGGCGCCGGACCGGGCGCTCGCGTACGCGTACGACATCGTCTGCAACGGCAACGAGATCGGCGGCGGCTCGATCCGTATCCACCGCCGCGACGTGCAGCAGCGGGTGTTCGACCTGCTCGGCATCACCCCCGAGGAGGCGCAGGACAAGTTCGGCTTCCTGCTGGAGGCGTTCAGCTACGGCCCGCCGCCGCACGGCGGCATCGCGTTCGGCTGGGACCGGGTCTGCATGCTGCTCGCCGGCGCCGACTCGATCCGCGAGGTGATCGCCTTCCCGAAGACCCGGGGCGGCTTCGACCCGTTGACCGGTGCCCCCACCCCGATCACCGCCCAGCAGCGCACCGAAGCCGGCATCGACGCCAAACCCAAGCCCCAGCAGCCGCCGACTCACCAGGGCACGGCCGGCCCCGCCGCCCCCGTAGCCGACCCCACCTGACCCACCCCGCAGCGCCCCGCCCTGCCCACGTTGATCAAGAAGTTTGCGTCATGATCTGAGCGTTTCGGCGACGCAAACTTCTTGATCAACAGGTGGGGGAGCGGGCGGTGGCGGTGGTGCGGGTGTTGGTAGTGGGTGGGAGTGGGTTTTTGGGGCGGGAGGTTTGTCGGCGGGGGATTGCCGCCGGGTGGGGGGTGGTGGGGACGTGCCACTCCGGTGAGGTTGGGGTGCCGGGCGTCGAGGTGCGTCGGTTGGATGTGACCGATCGGGCCGCGGTGGTCGACCTGGTCGCGGAGGTGCGCCCGGACGCGGTGGTCGCCACGCCCTACCGGTACGGGGACTGGGCGGTCACCGCCGACGGGGCCGGGCACGTGGCGTACGCCGCCGCGCGGGTGGGTGCCCGGTTGGTGCACATCTCCAGCGACGCGCTGCACGCCGGGCGACCCGAGGCGTACGCCGACGACGACCCGCCCACGCCGATCTTCCCGTACGGGGCGGCGAAGGCGGCGGCGGAAACGGCGGTGCGGACCGTCGACCCGGGCGCCGTGCTGGTGCGTACCTCGCTGATCCTGGGCGAGGGGAGCAAGCAGATCCAGCTCTGCCGCGACGCGCTGGCCGGTCGGGCTGCTCTGTTCACCGATGAGCTGCGCTGCCCGATCGGCGTCGGCGACCTCGCCGCCGCCGTGCTGGAACTGGTGGGCGCCGAGGTCGCCGGCCCGCTCAACGTGGCGGGCCCGGACGCGGTCAGCCGGGCCGAGCTGGGCCTGCTGGTGGCCCGCCGGGAGGGCATCGACCCGGCCGGGCTGAAGACCACCACCGGCGCCGCTGCCGGCGTGGTGCGCCCCACCGAGGTACGCCTCGACTCCTCCCGCGCCGCCGGCCTGCTCCGCACCCGACTGCGCGGCGTCTCGGAGTTGCTCACCTTCTGATGAAGTCGTTCACAGCCGGTGCGGCTGCGCACACCACCTATGCACAACACTTGTGCATAGGTGGCGTGCACAACTACTGTGCATTCATGAAGGATGCGTCGACCACCGCCACACCGAGCGTCGGGCACGTCGACGCACGGCAGATCCGGGCACTGGCCCACCCGCTGCGTGTCCAGCTGCTCGGCGCCCTTCGCGTCGGCGGACCGGCGACCGCGACCGACCTGGCCGCCGAACTCGACACCAACACCGGCGCGACCAGCTACCACCTGCGCCAACTGGCCGAGGTCGGGTTGGTCGTCGAGGAGCCGGCGGAGGGCGTCGGCCGGCGGCGTTACTGGCGTGCCGCCCACGACATCAGCTCGTGGCAGCCCACCGACTTCGAGAACGACCCGCAGGCCCGGGCCGCGTCGGACTGGGTGCAGAGCCGGCACTTCCAGTTCGTGGCCGAGTTCGCCCAGCGCTGGGTCGGTGTGCAGCACGACCGGCCGCGCGAGTGGCGTCGGGCCGCCGACTTCAGCGACGCACTGCTCACCCTCTCGGCCGACCAGCTGCGTGCCCTCAACGACGAGTTGTCGGCGGTGGTCAAGCGGTACCGTGACGCACCGGCCGGGCCCGACGCCGAGCAGGTCATCCTCTTCGTCGCCGGCTTCCCCCTGGTGCGGGACGCCCAATGAGCACCCTGTCCATACGCCAGATCCGGCGTCGGTTCCTGGTCCTGCACGGTCTGCGCTGGCTACCGACCGGCCTGCTCATCCCGGTGGTGATCCTGCTGATGCAGGAGCGCGGCCTGACCCTGACCCAGATCGGTCTGGCCGCCGCCGCCCAGGGGGTGGTGGTGCTGGCCCTGGAGTTGCCGACCGGCGGGTTCGCCGACGCGCTGGGCCGCAAGCCGGTACTGGTGGTGGCCAGCTCGGTCAGCCTCGTCTCGATGGGCCTGCTGGTGCTGGCGGACTCGTTCGCGCTGCTGGCCGCCGTCTGGGCGTTGCAGGGCGTGTTCCGCGCCCTGGACAGCGGCCCCCTGGAGTCCTGGTACGTGGACAGCACCCTGGCCGTCGACCCGGATGCCGCGTACGAGAAGGGGCTCGGTCAGGGCGGTGCCGTGCTCGGCCTGAGCATCGCGGCCGGCGCCCTGCTCAGCGGCGGCCTGGTCGCTCTCGGCCCGCTGGGTCCGGTCAGCGCCCTGACCACGCCGGTGCTGGCCGCCGTCGTGCTCCAGGGGATCTCGTTGGTGGCGCTGCTGATCCTGCTCGTGGAACGGCGACCGGCGAGCGGGCCCGGTGCCGTGCGGGCCTCGGTCCGGGCGGCTCCGCGCATGGTCGGCGAGGCGTTCGGTCTGCTGCGTCGCTCCCGCGTGCTGCTGGCCCTGGTCGCGGTCGAGCTGTTCTGGGGCTTCGGAATGGTGACCTTCGAGAGCCTGCTGCCGATCCGGCTGGCCGAGGTGATCGGGGACGCCGACCGGGCCGCCGCCCTGCTCGGACCGGCGAGCACCGTGGCCTGGCTGGCCTCCGCGGCCGGCGCGGCACTCACCCCGCTGCTCATCCGCTGGCTCGGTGCCGCGCCCGGTGCCGCGCTGCTGCGGATCGTGCAGGGTGTCACGGTGGTCGGGATGGCGCTGCTCGCCGGCCCGGTCGGTGTGCTGATCGCCTTCGTCGTCTGTCACGCGGTGCACGGCGCGTCGAACCCGCTGCACATGGGACTGCTGCACCGGCAGGTCGACGGCCCGTACCGGACCAGCGTGATCTCGGTGAACTCGATGGTGGCCATGCCGGCCGGTGCGCTCGGCGGCGTGCTGCTCGGCTTCGTCGGTGACCGGGCCGGGGTGAGCACGGCGATGCTCGTCGGTGCGGTCGCACTGGCGGTCGCCGCGCCGCTGTACCTGCCCGCCTGGCGGGCAGGCCGGACCGCCAGCCAGCCGAAGCGGCCCGACGACCCGGCGCAACGGTCCGACGGCGGGCCGACCGAGGGTCAGGCGAAACGCACCGAGGTGAGCGGGAACGTGCCGGTGTAGCCGAGCCGCCGGTAGAGCCGTATCGCTGCCACGTTGCTCGGATAGACGCCCAGCGCCACCAGGTCGTAGCGGTCCAGCATGGTGCGCGTCATCCCGGCGGTGATCGCCGCCCCCAGACCGCGCCCCCGGTGCCGCGGCGCCACCGTCAACCCGGCGAGGAAACCGATCTCACCCCGGGTGCGGTCGGCGCCGCAGGCGACCAGCCGGTCACCGTCGCGGATGCCGTACCAGCCGCGTACCTGCGGATTGCCGGGGCGGGCGGTGCTGGTCGGGAACGCCTCGTCGATAAGCGCCGTCAGGGCCGGGTGGTCCGCCTCGGTCAGCCGGACCACCTGCTCCTCGCCCGGCTGTGCCGGCGGTGCACTTGTCGTCCAGAGAAAATCCCAGTCCTCGTACCCGGCCACGGCCGGCCCGATCGGGGTGGGGTCCGTGCGGGGCAGATGAACCCACCGCCCAGCACCGACTTCCCCCGCTGCGGCCACAGCACCGAGCAGGTCGATTGCCGTCTCCGAAGCGCCGATGACCCCACCGATCGGCCCCTGCTCGACCGGAAGCAGCCAGCACACGGTCCCGGCACGTCGCCATCCTCGCGCCGGTTCGTGACACGGCAGCGAATGCCGGACGAACGGATGGCGGCCCGCCGCGGCCAGCACAGCATCCCGTCCGTCGAGGATCTCGTCGGCGACGATCATGTCGCCAGCGTAGATCGTCGTGCCGGGCCGCCTGCCCCGAGCCGGCCGTGGCCCCGCTGCGGCGGCGGTGATGACCGTGATCCAGGGTGGAGATTGGCGAGTCGACCGATCGGGTACATCCCGCGCCGACCTACTGGAAACCCCCACCGGAGGAACGTCATGCTCGCCATCGCCGCGGCCGTCGTCTTCGGCTTCGCCCTGTTGCTGGACCTGCTGGACACCAAACTCGGCGCGCCCGACCTGTTCAACTGGAACACCCTGGTCCTGATCGGTCTGCTGCTGCTCTCGCTCTACCTGGCCGGGGTCGGCCGGGGGCCGGGCGGCGGCGGTGGTCGCTGGTACCGGGGCCGCCGCCCCGGACGCGGCTGACCGGAAACGATCACCCCGGGCTCGGCCGGCGGCGCGATTCCGGCGTTGTCGGCTGAGCCCGGTACTGTTCTCGTGATGGAGTCCGACGCCCTCTTCACCCTCGGTGAACCCGCCGCAGCACCCGGTGCGCCTGCGGGTTCCGCTGGTGTCGGCGGCTTCACCCCGGCCGGGCCGGACGCGCCGCTGCCGGTCCGGATGCGCCCGGCCGATCTGGACGAGCTGGTCGGTCAGGAACACCTGCTCACCCCGGGCGCGCCGCTGCGGCAGCTGGTCGCCGGCAGCGCGCCGATGTCGGTGATTCTCTGGGGGCCGCCGGGCAGCGGCAAGACCACGATCGCCCACCTGGTCGCCGCCGCGACCGACCGCCGTTTCGTCGCCATGTCGGCGTTGACCGCCGGGGTGAAGGACGTCCGTGCCGTGATCGACACCGCCCGGCGACAGCGACGCTCGGGCGGCCCGCCGACGGTGCTCTTCATCGACGAGGTGCACAGGTTCAGCAAGACCCAGCAGGACTCGCTGCTCGCCGCGGTGGAGGACCGGACGGTCACCCTGCTGGCGGCCACCACCGAGAACCCGTACTTCTCGGTCATCTCCCCACTGCTCTCCCGGTGCGTGCTGCTCACCCTCCGGCCCCTCGACGACGAGGCGGTACGCGGGCTGCTGCGCCGTGCGCTTGTCGACGAGCGTGGGCTGGCCGGGGCGCTCACTCTCGCGCCCGAGGCCGAGGAACACCTGGTCCGGTTGGCCGGCGGTGACGTCCGCAAGGCGCTCACGGCGCTGGAGGCGGCGGCCGGCTCGACGACCGCCCTCGGTAACGACCTCATCGACCTGGCCACCGCCGAACGGGCGGTGGACACCGCGGCCGTCCGATACGACCGGGCCGGCGACGCCCACTACGACGTGACGAGTGCCTTCATCAAGAGCATGCGCGGGTCCGACGTGGACGCGGCGCTGCACTGGCTGGCCCGGATGCTTGTCGCCGGGGAGGACGCCAGGTTCATCGCACGGCGGCTTGTCATCTTCGCCAGCGAGGACGTCGGCATGGCCGACCCGGGTGCGCTCGGTGTGGCGACCGCCGCGGCGCACGCGGTGGAGTACGTCGGCCTGCCCGAGGCGCAGCTCAACCTCGCCCAGGCCGTGATCCACCTGGCCACCGCGCCCAAGTCCAACTCGGCGACCACCGCCATCGGGGCGGCGATCGCCGACGTGCGGGCCGGTCGGGGTGGGCCGGTGCCCCGGGGTCTGCGCGACGCCCACTACTCAGGTGCCCGGGGTCTCGGCCACGGCATCGGCTACCGCTATCCGCACGACGACACGCGGGGCGTGGTCGCCCAGCAGTACGTGCCCGACGACCTGGTCGGCACCGACTACTACCGGCCTAGCCAGCACGGCGCGGAGCGATCGGTGGCCGGCCGGCTGCCGCTACTGCGCCGGATCGTCCGCGGGCTGTCCACAGCCGCCCGCCCGGGCGAGCCGGCGAAGAACGGTCGCCTGGACACCCAGATGTCGTCCGGGGGGGACGACGGCGACCGGCGTACGGCCACGGACGCCCAGGTGGCTGAAGAGGTCGGCGCGAGCGCCGACGGGAGGGGTCAACAGTGAATTCGTCGGACCGACCGGACGAGGGCCCGGAGGCGCGGCGCGGCAAGGGCCGCCGCTGGGGTCGGGGCAAATCCGAGCCCGTCCCGGAGGAACCGGGTGGCGGCGAGGACTTCGGCTGGATCGACGACCTGCGTTCGGCCAAGCAGCAGCGCGCTGAGCTGGGCCCCGACGGCGTCGCTGGCGAGCCGCCCGCCGCACCGCCGCCCGCCCGTGGCCCGGCCGAACCGCCACGAGCGCGGCCGGTCGACGGTCCCTGGCCGGGCGCCCCGGCTGCCCGGCCGCCCGCCGGCCCGCCGCCCATGGGGCGGGAACGGCCGCCGGCGCCTCCGCCGTTCGCCCCGCCACCGCCGGCCGCCGCCCGGCCCGAGCCCGGTGCGCCGAACACCCCTCCGGCCGGTTGGCCACGACAGCCCGGTGCCCCCGGGCCGACCTCCCGGCCACCACACCCCGGCGAGCCGGTGCCGAGTGGCCCGGGCGGTGCCCTGCCGACTCCGGACGGCGGCCCGGTGCCCGGCGCACCGAACGGTCCGGGCCGGCCACCCGGACCGGCGCCGGGCGCGCCCACCGGTCCCGTGGCGGGCCCACCCGGGCCGCGTCGACTGCCCGGCGCCCGGCCGAACGCCGCCCCCGCCGGCCCCCGCCGGCTGCCCTCGGAGACCGGACCCAGCCACGCCCCCGCACCGGCGGAGCCGGTCACCGGCCCGCTCCCGTCGGACCGCACCGATCCCGGTCGCGTTCCCGATGCCCGAGCCGCGCGTTTCGCCGCGCCCGGCCGACCCCGTGGGCTCGACGCTCCGATCACCACACCGCCACCCGGTGTGCCGGACCCGACGCCACCGCGAGGCGCCCGACGTGTCGCACCGGACCCGGCCGGACCGCAGGGTCCCGAGCGACCCGGCCCGGCCACCGGCGCGGGGTCGCCGGCCATGACGCCCGCCGCAGGTCGGCCGGTCGGCGCTCCGGCCGGCGGTGGCCTGCGGGCCGGCCGGCGGCGAGCCGCCGAGCCACCGGAGCAGCCGCCGGTGGTGCCGCAGTCCGGCAACGCGCCACCGATTCCCGGCGTGCCCTCCGGCCCTCCGGCCGGTGGACCCGCAGCCGGGCACGGCAAGCCCGGCGGCCCGGCCGTCACCGACCGGGACCGCCGGACCGCACCCGGCGCGGACGGGCCGGCCGACCCGGCGTCGGGTCGTCGGGCGGCACCTGAGCCGCCGGAGCCACCCTTCGGTCGTCGGCCTCAGGACGGGCCGGTCGAGCCACCGCGGGGACGCCGCGCGGCCGAGGCGGACGACACACCGGCCCGGGGCCGGCGCACGGCGGACGAGGAGCCGCCCGGCCGGCACGCGGTGGCCGGTACCGAGCCGCCTCCCGCCGGTCCGTCCGGCGACGGCCGGGCCGCACGGCCGCAGCGACCGGCCGACTGGCTCCGGCAGGCCGGACGGCCGCACCACACCGACCCGGCGTTGCCCACGATCAGCAAGCGACCCGCGACACCGGCGGGCGCACCGCCCGGTCGCGTGGTCGGTACCCCCTCCGGTGGCACGCCGACGGTGGGCGACCGTCGTGGCGGGGACTCCGGCAGCCCGCCCGGGCGACCGCCGGCGGGCAACGCACCGACCGACGGACGCGGTGCCGAGCCGGTACCGGAACGTCCGGGCACCGGCCCCGCCCGCCGCCCCGACGGGCCACCCGCCGGGCGTGGCCGACCCACTCCGATGAGCGGCCCCACCCCGGGTCCGGATGGACCCGAGCCGGCCGGTCGAGCCGCTGCCCTGCCCCGGATCGGTGCCACCGGCCCGACCACCCGACCCGACGGTGCGCCTGCGGGCCCGCCGCGTGGCGCGGCGCGTCCCGACGGTGCGCCTGCCCTGCCGCCGCGTGGCGCGGCGCGGCCGGAGGGTCCGCCCGTGGGCCCGCCGCGCGGTGCGGCGCGTCCCGACGGCGCGCCTGTGCTGCCGCCGCGTGGTGCGGCGCGGCCGGACGGTGCGCCCGTGGGCCCGCCGCGTGCTGCGGTGCGGCCGGACGGTGCGCCTGCGGTGCCCCCGCGCGGTGCGGCGCGGCCGGACGGTGCGCCTGCGGTGCCGCCGCGTGGTGCGGTGCGGCCGGACGGTGCGGCAGGTCGCCCGGGTGGGCCGCCGCCGGGTCCGGCCCGTGGCGCGGTCCGGCCCGACGCTGGTCCACACCGGCCCGAGGCCGGCCCACCCGGCGCTGCCGACCCCGGTCGGGCCGCCGGCATCGGACCAGCGGGTTCGCCGGTCACGGCCCGGGCCGGTGCCCCGGTGCGTCCGGAGGACAGGATGACCGGCCGGGCGGCTCCGCCGCCTCGGCACCCGGCACGTCCCGAACCCTCAGGGGTGCCGCCGGTACCGCCGACGCGAGCCGGCGAGGCTCCGGCTGTGGCTCGCGCCGCGGCTGCCGTGGCGCCTGTCGACCCGGCCGGGCCGCGCCCCGGGGTGGAACCGACGTCCCGACGTCCCGACCTGCCGGATTCCGCCGAGGTTGACCGGCCCGAGAACGACCTGACCGACGACGGTGGCGAGCCGCGTCGGCAGGCGCCGGGCTCGGCGCGCCTGCGCACGGCCGTTCTGGTGCTGGCCAGCGTGCTCCTGCTCGGTGTCCTTCCGGCGTTCTTCGGCGTGCAGAGCATGAACCGGGACCCGGTCTTCGCCTCGCTTGACGAACTGGAGGTGCCGTCCTGGGCCGCTGTCCAACCGGTCGACGACGTCAGCGGCAGCCAGTGGTGCCTGCTCGACTGCCGGTTGCGGGAACGCACTGTCACCTCCGACCGCTCGCCGGACGAGACCGCCCAGGCGTACGAGGCCGCGCTGAGCGGTGACGGTTGGCAGCGGTGGACGCCCAACTACTGCCCGGAGCAGGAGGAGAAGGGCAGCTACACCTGCTGGCGGCGGGACGAGCTGACCCTCGACCTCTGGGTACGGGAGCGGACCTGCGTGCCGCCACCCGTGGACGGCGAACCCGCTGTGGTGCCCGCCCCCGATCCGGCCACCACGGCGCAGGAGTGCCCCGGATCGTTGGTGTCGGTGAAGGTCCGCAACGCGATCGACGACGAGCGGACGCGGCCACAGCCGAGCACCGATCCGTCACTCACCGGTGAGGATCCCTTCCCGACACTTACCGATGACCCGTTGGGCGACCTGACGCCGTCGCCACCGTCCTGAGCCGATCGTCATCACGGACGGTAGGGTCAGGTGCTGGTGGTGACCGGTCGTCGGCCGGGCACTCGACGTTGACGTGGGCGAGACGGTCGTGCTGCTCAGGGCCCGGCGCCCCGAAAGCACTGTTTGAGGAGGACTGGCGTGGGCTTTTTGGAGGTCGCGGCGTTGATCGCGGCTATCGCGTTCGCGATGCTGGTGCTGATCCTGACGCTGCCCATCCTGCGGTTGCGGCACACCGTGGACGCCACCACCCGCATGATCAACGACCTCAACGACCGGACGGGGCCCCTGCTCGGTGACGTCAACACCACGGTTCGCAACGTCAACGTGACCCTGGAGCAGGTGCAGACCTCCCTCGACGGCGTGAACCTCCAACTGGCAAAGGTCGACACCATGACCAGCCACGCGCAGAACATCAGCGCCAACGTCGCCAACCTGGTCACCGTGGTCTCCGCGGCTGCGGCCAACCCGCTGGTCAAGGTGGCCGCGTTCGGGTACGGCGTGCGCAAGGCCGCCGCCACCCGCCGGCACGCGGAGACCGAACGCGAGGTGCGGGACACCATCAAGGCTCAGCGACGCGCCGCCCGGCGCGGGAACCGCTGAACCAAACGGCACCGGGAGGTACGAGCATGAGGCGCCTTTTCTGGCTGGGCATCGGGCTGGCCGTCGGTGTCGTGGTGGTGCGTAAGGCGACCCGCGCGGCGCACGCGTACACCCCGGCCGGCATCGCCGACAACCTGTCGCAATCCGCTGGCGGACTTGTCGAGGAACTGCGTAGCTTCGTGGCGGACGTACGCGCCGGGATGGCCGAGCGGGAGCACGAGATCCACGAGGCGTTCGCCCAGGGCGAGGCGTTCGACGACCAGTTCGCCGAGCTGCGGGAGGACCCGCGGATCGGCGACCGAGAGATCTTTCCGGAGGAACACAAGCGATGAAGACGGCGGAGATCAAGCGGCGGTATCTCGCCCACTTCGAGGCGAACGGTCACACCGTGGTGCCGTCCGCTCCGCTGCCCGCCATCAGCGACCCGAACCTGCTGTTCGTCAACGCCGGCATGGTGCAGTTCGTCCCTTACTTCCTGGGTCAGCAGACGCCGCCGTACCAGCGTGCGGTGAGTGTGCAGAAGTGCATCCGTACGCCGGACATCGACGAGGTCGGTAAGACCAGCCGACACGGCACGTTCTTCCAGATGAACGGAAACTTCTCGTTCGGCGACTACTTCAAGGACGGCGCGATCCCGCTCGCCTGGGACCTGGCCACGAAGTCGGTGGAGGCCGGTGGCTTCGGGCTGGACCCGGAGCGGATCTGGGCGACCGTCTACCTCGACGACGACGAGGCGTACGAGATCTGGCGCCGGACCGGGGTGCCCGACGAGCGCATCGTGCGTCGGGGCAAGAAGGACAACTTCTGGTCCATGGGCATCCCCGGCCCGTGTGGCCCGTGCTCCGAGCTGTACTACGACCGGGGCCCGGCCTACGGCGCGGAGGGCGGCCCGGAGGTCGACGAGGACCGGTACCTGGAGTTCTGGAACCTCGTCTTCATGCAGTTCGAGCGGGGCCCGGGCACCGACAAGGAGAACTTCCCGATCCTGGGTGACCTGCCGGCGAAGAACATCGACACCGGCATGGGCCTGGAGCGGATGGCCTCGCTCCTCCAGGGGGTCGACAACCTCTACGAGATCGACGAGGTCCGCCCGATCCTGGACCGGGCCGCCGAGCTGACCGGCAAGCGGTACGGCGCGCACTCGGGTCACGCCGCCAACCAGTCCCACCCGGACGACGTGCGGCTGCGGGTGATCGCCGACCACGTGCGTACCGCGCTGATGCTCATCGGCGACGGGGTGACCCCGTCCAACGAGGGTCGCGGGTACGTGCTGCGACGGATCATGCGTCGGGCGATCCGCTCGGTGCGGCTGCTCGGCTGGCAGGAGCGGGCCCTGCCGGAGCTGCTGCCGGTGGCCCGGGACTGCATGGCCCCGTCGTACCCGGAACTGGCGGCGGACTTCGACCGGATCGCCGCGTACGCGTACGCGGAGGAGGACGCGTTCCTGGCCACGTTGCGCGCCGGTACGACGATCCTGGACACCGCGATCTCCGAGACGAAGTCGGCGGGGCGGCCGGCACTCTCCGGCGACAAGGCGTTCCAGCTGCACGACACCTACGGCTTCCCGATCGACCTGACCCTGGAGATCGCGGCCGAGCAGGGCCTCAACGTCGACCAGGAGGGCTTCCGCCGGCTGATGGCCGACCAGCGGGCCCGCGCCAAGGCCGACGCGCAGGCGCGCAAGACCGGGCACACCGACCTGTCGGCGTACCGGTCGGTGCTCGACGCCGGTGGTCCGGTGACCTTCACCGGGTACACGGAGGTGGCCCGCGAGTCGACGGTCCGGGCGGTGCTCGGCACCGACGGTCCGCGCGCGGCGGCCGTCGAGGGTGACACCATCGAGCTGGTGCTCGACACCACCCCGTTCTACGCCGAGGGCGGTGGTCAACAGCCCGACCTCGGCATGATCACGGTGGGCGGCGGCCAGGTCGAGGTCCTCGACGTGCAGCAGCCGGTGCCGGGCCTGATCGTGCACCGCGCCCGGGTGCTGCGGGGCGAGGTGCGGGCGGGGGAGACCGGCTACGCCGAGATCGACACCAGTCGGCGGCGGGCCATCTCCCGGTCACACACCGCCACCCACCTGGTGCACCAGACCATGCGTAACTTCCTCGGCGAGTCCGCCACCCAGGCCGGCTCGCTCAACGCCCCGGGTCGGCTGCGCTTCGACTTCAACACCGCGACCGGGGTGGCACCGAGCGTGCTGCGCGACGTCGAGCAGCAGGTCAACGAGGTGCTGTTGGCCGACCTGGAGGTGCACGCCTTCATCACCTCGCTGGAGGAGGCGCGGCGCATCGGTGCCATGGCGCTCTTCGGTGAGAAGTACGGCGAGCACGTCCGGGTGGTCGAGGTCGGTGACTACGCCCGCGAGCTGTGCGGTGGCACCCACGTGGCCCGCTCCGGCCAGCTCGGCCTGGTGAAGATCCTCTCCGAGTCGTCAATCGGTTCCGGCGTGCGCCGGGTCGAGGCGCTCGTCGGGATGGACGCGTTCAACTTCCTGGCCCGCGAGCACCTGCTGGTGGCCCGGCTCGCCGAGTTGTACCGGGTCCCCGCCGAGCAGGTCGCCGACCGGGTCGAGCAGACGGTCACCCAGCTTCGTGACGCGGAGAAGGAGCTGGAGAAGCTGCGCGCGCAGCTGGTCCTCGGTGGCGCGGCGGCGCTCGCCGCCCAGGCCAAGGACGTGCACGGGGTCGCCTACGTGGGCACCGAGGCGCCCGAGGGAGCGGCCGGCAACGACGTACGCACCCTCGCCCAGGAGATCCGGGGCCGGATCGACGCGTCCCGGCCGGGAGTGGTGGCGGTGGCCGCCCGCGCCAACGGCAAGGCGTCGCTGGTGGTGGCGGTGAACCCGGCCGCCCGCAGTCGGGGCATCGCCGCGAACGATCTGGTCAAGGCCGCGTTCTCCGGTCGTGGCGGCGGTAGTCCCGAACTGGCGCAGGGCGGCGGGCTGCCCGAGTCGGAGGTGCCGCGGCTGTTGCTCACAGTCGAGCAGGCGCTCGCCGACGCGTGAGTCCTCAGCGCAGCGGATCAGGGCGGACCGACACGGTCCGCCCTGACGCGTTTGTCCGGGGAGGTGACGCGGCGTGAACGACTCGCCCCGGGGGGTACGCCTGGGAGTGGACGTCGGGCAGGTCCGGATCGGGGTCTCCCGGTCCGATCCGCACGGGGTCCTCGCCACCCCGCTTGTCACCCTCGCGCGGGAGCAGAATCCCAGGTCAGAGGCGGTGCCGTCGGACCTTGCCGAACTCGCCGCGCTGGTCGCCGAACACGAGGCCGTCGAGGTGGTGGTGGGCCTTCCGGTCAATCTCGCCGGAAAACATGGCCCCGCAGCCCAACACGTGAAGGCGTACGCTCGACAACTGGCTGATGTGATAAGTCCTGTCCCGGTGACGCTCACCGACGAGAGGATGTCCACGGTCGTGGCGAGTCGTAGGCTTGCCGAGCGCGGTGTCCGGGGGAAGAGACAACGGGCGGTGGTCGACCAGGCCGCCGCTGTGGAAATTCTGCAGAGCTGGCTGGATGCGCAGCGGAGGCGGACGCAATGATGGACGATCTGGACCTCGGGTTCGACGAGCAGGAGCGGGGGGAGAAGGGCAAACACCGCCGGGGACGCCGCAAGGGCGGCCGGTCCGGTGGCGGGCGGGGCAAGACCGTCCTGGCCCTGCTGCTCGCCGTGGTGCTGCTCGGCGGCATCGGCGGGGGTGCCCTCTACGGCTTCGACCGGATCCAGAGCTACTTCGTCACCCCGGACTATGACGGCGGGGGCACCGAGGACGTGACGGTCCAGATCCCGCAGGGCGCGTTCCTCGCCGACATGGCCGTGGCGCTCCACGACGCCGGTGTGGTCAAGAGCACCAAAGCGTTCATCGAGGCTGCCGACGCGAACTCCCGCAGCCGCAACATCCAGCCCGGCACCTACAAGCTGCGCAAGCAGATGAGCGGCGAGTCGGCTCTCGCCGCGATGCTCGATCCGCAGAACCGGGTCGTCAACGGGCTCACCATCCCGGAGGGGCGTACCGCGAAGAGCATCTTCAAGCTGCTCAGCGACCACACCAAGATTCCGGTCAAGGATTTCGAGACCGCCGCGAAGGACCCGGAGGCGCTCGGCGTACCGGACTGGTGGTTCAAGCGGGAGGACGGCAAGAAGCCCAAGAAGTCGATCGAGGGTTTCCTGTTCCCCGACACCTACGAGATCCCGCCGGACGCCACCGCTGAGACGATCCTCAAGCAGATGGTCGATCACTTCCTCACCGTCACCGGTGAGATGGAGTTCGCCGACCGGGTGCAGAAGGAACGCGGCGGGATCAGCCCGTACGAGGCGCTGATCGTGGCGTCGCTGGCTCAGGCCGAGGCCGGCACCAAGAAGGATCTCGGCAAGGTCGCGCGGGTCGCCTACAACCGGGCCTACTCGGGCACCTTCGACTGCGGCTGCCTGGAGATGGACGTCACTGTCAACTACTACCTGGAGTTGACCGGGCAGAAGACGAAGACGTCCGGCCAGATGACCCAGAGCGATCTGAACAATCCGAAGAACCCGTACAACCGCAAGCTGCGCGGCATGATCCCCACCCCGATCAACAATCCGGGCAAGGAAGCCCTCGAGGGGGCGATGGATCCGCCGGCCGGAGACTGGCTGTTCTTCGTGGCCATCGACAAGGAAGGCAACTCCGCCTTCGCCAACACCTACGAGGACCACCTGAAGAACGAGGCCAAGGCCCGGGAGGCCGGGATCATCTGACCGGTCCGGCCCCCGGCCCCTGGTCGGGGTCAAAGCAGGTCGACAGTCGTGGTGGTGTCGGCGGCGTCGATGGTGAAGCGCGCGGTGCGGTCGCCGACGCTCACCGTGTAGTCGCCGAGGAAGCCCTCGACGGTGACGGTGCCGTCCGCGTCGGTGCGCCGCTGGGTCGGCGGCAGCCACCACTCGCCCTTGACGAGTGCTGCCAGGGCTTCGTACGACGGCTTGGGGCTGCCGTCGGCGCGGACCAGCCCGGCTGGCGCGCCGAGCCACGCCCCGTGGTCGGTGATCCCCCAGTAGTTGACCGACTGGACCGCCGGGTGGGCGAGCAGCAACCGGTAGTGCCGCTCGATCTCCTCGGCCTGCCGGGCCTCACCCTCCGGGGTGCTCGGCCAGTGCGGGATCTGGTAGTCGTTGAGGTCCTCGATCTCGGGCGGCATGAGGTGGCCGGAGACAAGCGTGGTCTCGGTCAGGTGCAGCGGCAGTCCGTACCTGGCGAACCGGTCGAGCATCTGCCGCATGTACTCCTCACCCCGGTAGCCCTGGTGCATGTGGGTCTGCAAGCCGATCGCGTCGATCCGGACGCCGGCTTCGAGAACTCCCTCGATGAGGCATTCGTAGGCCGAGCTGAGGTCGAAGTCGTTGAGCACCAGGGTGGCCCCCGGGTTGGCCGCCCGCGCCTCCTCGAACGCCAACCGCACCAGGTGGATGCGCCCGCGCGCCCGCGCCAACGGGGTGATCGCGTTGTCGCCGTTGTCGAAGACGGGCATGATGACCGCCTCGTTTATCGCGTCCCAGGTGTCGATGAGGCCGGCGAACCCGCCGGCCAGGTCCCGGATCCGGGCCCGCAGCAGCCGCTCGACCTCGTCAACGTCCAGGCCGAGCAGCCAGGACGGCTGCACGGTGTGCCAGACCAGGGGGTGGCCCTTGACCGTGACACCACGCTCGGCAAACCACCGCGCGGTGGCGGTGAGACGTTCGGTGTCGGGGGCACCACGCCGTGGCTCGTATCGGCCCCAGTAGAACGGCAGGGTCGCGGTGTTGAACACGTCGAGCCACAGCTCACCGAGCCGGTCGAGGTCCGGGTGGCCGGTCCCGCCGAAGCTCTCGACGTCGTTGCTTCCCGCCGGTCCGGGACCGCCGACCAGGTCGACGAAGTCGAAGCCGATGTTGCCGAAGGCGAAGGCGTGCCGGTTCTGGGCGACAGTCACCACCTGGTCGGCGAGCGGCTGCCGGTCGGTGCCTCGGACGGTGAGGGTGATCTCGCCCTTGCGGTGCCGCAGACTGCTGTCAGACATTGTTGGATGTTAGGCGACAGGTGCGCCCACTGCTGAGGAGCGATGGTGGCTGAGTCAGGGAGCGCGGCGGCAGCGCCCGGGGCGTCGGTGCACGGGAAGGCGGCGCACCGGGCGGCGGTGCTGGGTAAGCCGATAGCCCATTCGCTCTCCCCGGTGATCCACAATGCCGGGTACGCCGCCGCCGGGTTGACCGGCTGGTCGTACACCCGGATCGAGTGCGCGGCAGCGGAGCTGCCGGCCCTGGTCGCGGGCCTGGGCCCGGAGTGGGCCGGGCTGTCGGTGACCATGCCGGGCAAGGAGGCGGCGCTCACGGTGGCCGCCGAGGTCGCGCCGGTCGCCGCCGCCGTGGGTGCCGCCAACACGTTGGTACGCCGCCCCGACGGTTCCTGGTACGCCGACAACACAGACGTCACGGGCATGGTGGAGGTGCTGACCGGTGCGGGCGTACGCCCCGGCGCCACGATCACGGTGCTGGGCGCGGGTGGTACCGCGCGGGCGGCCCTCGCGGCGGCGGCCCGGCTGCACGCGGCCGGGGTGACAGTGCTGGCCCGTCGCCCGGCGGCGGTCGCCGAACTGGAACCGGTCGCGGCGGCGCTAGGTGTGACCATGACCGCCGCGCCGTGGCCGGATCTGTCGCGGCTGGACGCGCCGGGGGTTGAGCCGTTGCGGTCGCCGGTGCCGGGGGGTGAGTTGTCGCGGCCAGCGGTGCCGGAGGGCCCGCGGGGCGAGCCGTCGCGGCCGGCGGCGGCTGCCTGGTCCGAGGCGCCCGCGCTGGCCGGCGTCGACGTGCTGATCTCCACCGTGCCGAAGGGCGCTGCCGACGAACTGGCTGCCAGGGTGCGGTGGCGAGCGGGCACCGTGGTCTTCGACGCGATCTACGACCCGTGGCCGACCCCGCTGGCCGCCGCCGCCGAGGCCGCCGGTTGCCGGATCGTCTCCGGCCTCGACCTGCTCCTGGCCCAGGCGATCGGCCAGTTCGAGCAGTTCACCGGCGTGCCCGCCCCCCGCTCAGCGATGGCCGCCGCCCTCACCGCCGCGCGGGCGGGAAGCTGACCCTGCGCCGACCAGCGTTCCATCCGGACCCGCTGGCCGGTGAGGCTCACCAACGAGGCGGTGTGGGCCCGGACCCCCGCACCCAGCCGCCTGCGCACCCACGGCCAGCGCGGCACCTGCCGCCGTCACGACGCCCACTCCCGCCCACTCGCCGGGTTGCCTCTCCGGTTCGCCCACCCTGCTGACGTCGTTGGCACACCGAAATCTTGGACATTTCTCGTTAGCGATGAACGAGAACTGTCCAAGATCTCGCGTTTCGGGTCGCGGTGACGGTGTCGGCGGTCGTACTCCGGGGTTGTGCGGGATCGCTATGCGGGGCGGCGGGTCCAGGCGAGGAAACGGGTGAACAGGGTGGCCGGTTCCGGGCCGTCGTGCGGATTGAGGCGATAGAGGTCGCGCATCGCCTCGTACATCAGGCCGGCGAGGTAGATCGACAGACCGGGCAGGTTTCCGTCGTACTCGACCCGCAGCAACAGCCGGGCCTGCCCGCAGGGCCACGGTTGGCCGTCGGCCCGGCAGCACCACATCGGCCGCAACGGGGTGTGCGGCACCTCGGTGTCGCGGGCCCGTGGACGCAGCGGTTGGGGACCACGGCCGGGAGCGAACAGCCGGCTGGTGACCGCACCCGTGCCTCCAGCGGTCACCACCTGCCCCCGTTGGCCCGCCACTGATGCCCCGGAGTCAGCCATTCCGGACGCCCCGGACACGGCATCGGCAACGGCTGCGTCGGCTCACGCATCCACTCCGGCAGGTGCGTGCCACGACGGCGCTGCGGCAACTGCTGCTCACGCCGACCCGACGACCGCGAGTCGCACCCAGGCGGCGGATGCACCGGCGACACCACAGTCGGGCACTGATACCAGGGAGCACGGGTACGCACATCGGCCTCCAAACGACGGGGATGGGGCCGCCCGGAAACGGGGGAAGTCCACGGGCGGCCCCGGTGCGGAAACCGCCCCGTCCCTGTCTGGATAGGAACGGTTTCGCTGTGTGACAGTCTGGTCAGGACGATGCCGCCGTTGATACGTGCGCACGGCGTTTGCGCATGTCACGGCGGCAACCGGGCGGGTACGCCGAATCGGCGGGCAGGATCGGGCAGGAGTGGGGAATTGATGAGCACCGCTATCGACTACGTACGCGAGGAACTGCGGCTGCTGCGCATCCAGGTCGGGTTGAGTCAGGACGATTTCGGCCGGGGCATCGGCTACTCCGGCTCGCACGTCAGCTCGGTCGAGACCGGCGGACGGCCGCCGACAAAGGAGTACATGCTGGCTGTCGACCGCGCGCATGATTCCGCCCTCGATCCGGAGGCCGGGGACGGCCGGTTCACCCGGATGCTGCGAGAGCTGTCCAAGCTGGAGCAGACGCCCTCCTGGCTGCGGGAATGGATCGAGTTGGAGCGCGATGCCGCACTCCTGCGTTGGTACGAACCCGCGTTCGTGCCCGGCCTCCTTCAGACGGAGGCGTACGCACGGGGCATGATGAACAACGGCCTGCTTCTGCCAGGTGAGATCGACCAGCGAGTGGCCTCCCGCCTGGACCGGCAGGCGATCCTCGCCCGCGACGTGCCGGTGCCGCTGGTGGCGGTGATCGACGTGATGGTGCTCCGCCGGCCGGTCGACCGGCAGCCCGACATCATGCGGGAGCAGCTCGAACACCTGGTCAAGATGTCCGAGCTGCCGCACGTCCAGATACTCGTGGTGCCCGAGGAGGCGGGGATCTACCCTGGCTTGCAGGGCGGCTTCATCCTGGCGACCCTCGGCGACGGCTCGGTGGTGGCGCACCTCGACCACCAGGTGCGCGCGCAGGTGGTCAACCAGACCGACGATCTTGCAACCCTCCAGCGGACCTGGGAGGCGGTCCGGGGTGAGGCGCTCCCGCGCAGGCAATCCCTCGAACTGATCAAGGAAGTGGCGCAGACATGGACGTGACCGGCGCCAACTGGCGCACGTCGACCTACTCGGGCACCAACGGCGGGTCGTGCGTGGAGATCGCCGACAATCTTCCGGGCGTGGTGCTGGTGCGCGACACCAAGGACCGCGACGGTGGCACCCTCCGGTTCGACAGGCGAACATGGCGGTCCTTCGTCGACCTGGCGAAGCAGCACGGCCCCACGGGTTGAGCTGTCCGCGTCACGAAGGCCCCTGGCCCGCGCCGGGGGCCTTCGTCGATCCATAGGTCCGTCCCCGCACCCACCCACCCCGTTGATCATGAGGTTGGCGGCGTAGATGGTCTTCGAACTGCCGCTAACATCATGATCAACAGCGTGGGGCGAGGTGGGGGGTGGGGGAGGGAGGCGTAGGGGTGTCTTAGGTGAGGTTTAAGACGCGCTTAGGTCCTGCCGTCATTCGCACGCTCTGTTGTGTACGCGGATACGCTGCTCAGCGTTATCGTCGTAGACACGAGGAGTATCCGTGACAAGTCGCGGACTGCACCGCCTGATTCCGCATCGTGGCGGCCGGCGTAAGGCCGTGATGCTCGGCGTCATCGGCACCACTGTGGTGCTGGGGCTCGGCGCGACAATGGTGCCGCTGTTGGCTGATGACGATCTGTCGATCGCGGTGGTGGCCGACACCACCGCCACGACGGTGCCGCAGGACGGCGACAACAGCGTCAAGACGACGCTCGCGACCTGCGCGGCACCCTGCGACGGCAACCCGCGCGGTGCCCGCGAGGCGGTGCTCACCTTCCTGGTGACCACGTTGCCGGCGAACGCGGTGAACGTACGGGCCACACTGCGGGTGCACGCCTGGCAGAAGTTCGACGCCACGGTGAGCGCGCACGAGTCCCGGCTCGACGCCCGCGCGGCCCGTCCGGCGCCCTCGCCACTGGGCGCGGCACTGGACACGGTCACCGGGGTCACCAAGGGATTCAACGAGTGGGACGTCTCGGGGCTGGTCACCGGCAACGGAATCTGGACCCTGTCGCTGTCCCAGGCCGGCCTGGGCAGCCGGATCTACTGGGCCTCCGGCGAGAACCGCAGCGCCGATCTGCGTCCCCGCCTGTCGATAAGCTACGACGGCGTGGGTAGCCGGCCGCCGTCGGCCTCGCCCAGCGTCGCGCCGACGCCGACGCCGACGGCCACCGTCAGTCGTCCGCCGGCCTCACCGACCGTCTCCCCGAGCGCGAGTCCGTCGCCCGCCCGGCCCAGCCCCACCGCACCGCCACCGCCGGATTCCGGCAAGTGCGGCACGGTCTCGGCGAAGCTGGTCCCCGGCTGCGGTGCCTGGTGGGGGATGTACTCGCCGACGAGCGCCGCCGCCGGATGGGATCACGGCAAGGCGGTGACCGACGTGGAGAAGCAGGTCGGACGGACGTTCGACATCGTCCACCGCTACCACGACTTCTCCAACACCGGCAGCAACGGCGCCTTCCCCGACGAGTTCCAGCAGCAGCAGATGCGCGACGGGCGGCTCATGTTCTTCGCCTGGGAGAGCCGGGTCTTCTCCTCGGGCACGGTGCTGACCTGGAAGGACGTCTACAGCGGCAGGTACGACTCGACAATCGACGCGGTTGCCGCCCGGATCCGGGCGATCGGCCAGCCGGTCTTCATCGGCTTCGACCACGAGCCGGAGGACGAACCGGCCAAGGGCAGCGACGCGGACTTCGTCCGGGCCTGGCGGTACGTGCACGACAGGTTCGCCGACGCCAAGGCGGACAACGCGGTCTGGGTGTGGACGATGATGGGCTGGTCCGGGCACTACGACAGGTACGCCGGGCTCTACCCCGGCGACAGCTACGTCGACTGGGTGGCCTGGGACCCGTACAACTTCCACGTCTGCAACGGCAGCACCGCCTGGAAGAGTCCCAGCACCACGATCGGTTCCTTCTACAGGTGGCTCGACGAGAACGGCATCGGTGCGGGCAAGCCACGGATGCTCGCCGAGTTCGGCACCAACATGAACGCCGCCGACCCGAACGCGAAACGGCGCTGGTTCGAGGAGTTCCCGGCGGCGCTGAAGGCCCACCCGAAGATCAAGGCGGCGATCTACTTCAACTCGGCGGGCATGACGAAGACGACGAGCACCTGCAACATGCTGATGAACCAGGACGCGGCGGCAGTGGCCGGATTCGCCGCCGCCGGACGGGACAGTTACCTGCGGCAGCCGACCGGAGGGAGCCGCTGAGCTGAGGTGACTGAGGTGAGCTGAGGCGTGGGAAACGGGCCGCCACAACCGCTGTCGGGAATCCGACTGTCGGCGAGGTTGTCCGTTTCCTGATCCACCGTCCGCCCAATCGGCGGATGCCGCCCTCCAGCGTGGAGCGGGCACGCTACGTGCATTCTCGTCCACTCTGGAGGCGCAGCGTGCCCAGATTCTCCTTGTCGTGGCGTTCCACCCGTCGGCATCGAACCCGGGCCGCGGCGGTCGCATTGGTGACCGTCGCGGCCGTACTGGCCGTGCCCACTGCGGCGTCCGCAGCCGTGGTGCCGGTACCCGAGCCGGCGACCCTGGTCTCGGCCAACCCGGCCGGTCAGACCCCACACGCCCGCGACGGCGAGGCTCGGGCCTTCGCCGAGATCGGAAACACGGTCTTCGTCGGGGGCAGCTTCACCCAGATTCGTCAGACGGCCAGCTCAGCCTGGACCGCCCGCAGCTACCTCTTCGCGTACGACCGGGCCAGCGGGACGATCTCGACGGCGTTCCTGCCGGTACTCGACGGCGCGGTCAACTCGCTCATCGCCGGCCCCGGCGGGACGCTCATCGTCGGCGGAGCCTTCAAGAATGTCAACGGCGTGTCCCGCCGGAACCTGGTGGCGCTTGAACCGTCCACCGGCATGATCATCGACAGTTGGGTCGGTCGTTCCGACGGCGGCACCGTGCGTGACCTGGTGCTGCACGGCAACTGGCTCTACGTGGCCGGAGCGTTCAACTGGCTCAACGGCACCGCGCACGCCGGACTCGGCAGGTTGAACGCGACGACCGGGGCCATCGATCCGACCTTCAACATCAACACCAGCGTCGGTCGGCACGGCACCAACATGTACGCCTGGACCATCGACGTCTCCCCGGACGGCGGCACCCTCGTCGTCGGCGGCAACTTCCTCTATGTCAACGAGTTGCCGCGCAACCAGATCGCGCTTGTCGACGTGACAGGCACGCCGAGCGTCATCGACTGGAGTTCGGAGCGGTTCGTGGCGCCGTGCGCGAACCCGACCACGTTCGTGCACTACGTGCAGGACGTGCGCTTCGGTGGTGACGGCACCTGGTTCGTCGTGGGCACCAACGGCGGTTCGGGCTGGCCGAGCGCCTACTGCGACGCGCTGGTCCGCTTCGAGACCGCCCACCGGGGGTCGGGTCAGGTCGCCACCTGGGTCAACTTCACGGGTAACGACACCATCACCTCGGTGGAGGTGGCCGACAACATCATCTACCTCGGCGGACACTTCCGCTGGCTGAACAACCCGAACGCCAGCGACCGGGCCGGCAACGGCGCCATCGACAGGTTGGGCATCGGCGCGGTCACCCCGGCCACCGGCATGCCGGTGAACTGGAACCCGCGCCGCAGCGGTGGCTCCGCGTTGCCCTCCGGCGCCAGCTCCTGGGGTTCCTCCGTGCCGGTGCTGTGGCGGGGCAGCGACGGGCTCTACTTCGGGCACAACTCCGACGGCATGGGCAACGAGTACCACGGTCGGCTCGGCATGTTTCCGCTGAACGGCGGGCGGACCATCACCCCGAAGAATCCGCCAATGGAGAGCAGCGGCCACCTCTACCTGAACGTCGGCCCCGGTGAGGTGGCGAAGGTGCCTTTCGACGGCAGCGCCCTGGACACCGCAAACGCCGCAGTGGTCAGCCAGCCGAACTACACGGGCGCCGGCGCGTCCTGGCGGGTCGACGACCGGATCTTCTGGTCCCACGCGGTGGCCGGGACACCGACCGGCAGCCGCATCGACATCTCACTGTTCAACGGGACGACGATCGGTGAGCCCTGGGAGGCGTCCGGGTACAACGACTGGTACAACCCGGCACTGTTGACTGGCGCGTTCTATCTCGACGGTCGGCTGTACTACACCCGCAGCGGCGCCAACAACCTGTACTACCGCTACTTCGAGATCGACGGCGGCTACCTGGGCGCCACCGAGTTCGTCCTGCCGACCACGGGCGTGACCTGGTCCGCGGTGCGCGGGATGGCCTGGGTGGACGGGCAGATCGTCTACGGGGCGACGAACGGGTCGCTGCGCAGCGTGCCGTTCGACCCGACTCTGGCGCCCACCGCCGCCGTCGACGGTGCCACGTCGACGCTCATCGCGGAGCAGACGCCGGAGCTTACCTGGTCGACCGCGTCGATGTTCTTTTCAGTGCAGTAGCGTTCACCGTTCGTAACGAATCCTCGGTATTTTGTTCACCTCGGGTCGGCGTCGGGTTTCCCGTCGTCGACCCGAGGAAGGTGGGGAGGCTCCTTGACCGGCATCCGACGGGGACTCGTCGTGCGTACCGTCTTCGCGGTCAAGCGTGGCTGGTACCGGCTGCGCTACCCGCGCCTGCACCTGGGCGAGGGGGTGGAGATCCGGGGCCGGATCCGGCTGCGACGCGGCGTACGGGTCAGCATCGGCGAGCACACCCGGGTGAACAAGCTGGTCCGCTTCGCCGGGCCCGGTGAGGTACGCGTCGGCGCGAACTGCCTGCTCAACGCGACCTGGATCGGCACCTGGACCTCGGTGACCATCGGTGACCGGTGCCTGCTGTCGGACTGCGAACTGCTCGACAACGACTTCCACAACCTGGCCCCCGACCGCCGTCACGATCCGCCCACAGCGGCCACCCGAGCGCCGATAACCGTCGAGGACAACGTGTGGATCGGCGCGCACGCCCTGGTCATGAAGGGTGTGCGGATCGGCCGGGACAGCGTCGTGGGTGCCGCGACAGTGGTCCGCGCCGATGTGCCACCGGGGGTCGTGGTGATCGGCAATCCACAACAGATAGCGAAGAAGTTCCATGACTGATGCCGCACCCAGCGTGTGGACCGGCGACGGCCAAGCCGCCACCGCCCCGACCCGCAGCGTCACGATCACCGACATGGTGCGGGTGCCACTGCACCGGATCCGGTTGGTCACGGCGGCGGCCCTCTGTGGACTGCTCGCCGCGCTCGGCTACGTGCTGCTGGCACCGGCCGCGGTGACGGCGAACGCGGTGGTGGCGGTTCGGCCGGTGGTCACCGACGCCTTCACGCCCAGCGGCGCCGCCGCCGACCGGGCGGTGAACATGAACGTGGAGAGCGGGATCGCCACCGGCACCGAGGTCGTGGCGAAGCTCGCCGACGCGTTCGACTCGGACCAGCGGACGGTCCGGGACGCCCTGGAGGTCGAGGTGCCGGCGGGCGGCCAGATCCTGCGCTTCATCTACCAGGCCGGTGACGCCGACCGGGCGGTGGCCGGCGCCAACCTGGCGGCGCAGAGCTACCTGGACATCCGGCGCGGCATGTACGAGAAGCAACGCGAGGAGATGCTGCGGTCGTACGACGAGAGCATCGAGAAGATCATCGCCCAGCGGAACACCGTGCAACGCAGGATCAACAACGCCCGGGACAGCTCCGCCGCCGACGCCGCGGTCGCCGAACTCGCCGGGATCAACAACCAGCTCACCCAGCTCAGCTCCGCCCGCACCGAGATCGCCGCGGTCGACGTCAACCCGGGCTGGGTCACCCGCAGCGCCGAGCAGGCGCTGGCCACCACGGCCGGCAGTTCGACGCTGCTGCTGGCCGGTGGGCTGCTCGGTGGAACGGTGATCGGGCTGGTGCTCGCCTTCCTGTGGGAGTCGGTGGACAGGCGTATCCGCAGCGTGGCCGATGCCCGGGACAGCACCGGCCTGCCGCTGCTGGGCACCGTGCGCCGCACCGGGCTGCGCGGCCGGGCGGTCGACGCCGACGTGCGCTACGTCGCGATGGCCGTCGCCGAGCGGGTGCGCCAGCCCGCCCGGGTGGCAGTGGTGACCGCCCGGGAGGACGCCACCGCGATCACCGCAGGGCTCGCCGTCGCCCTCGCCGTCGCCGGCCGGGAGGTGTTCGTCGCCGACGACAGCGGCCGGGCCGACCGGCTGCGGGCCGCGGTGCTCGCCGACCGGGAACGGCTGCCGGCGGGCATCGACCCGACCCGGCCGGTCGTACCGAAACCCCGCACCGCCCCCACCGACGTCGACGCCGACGACGGTCCCACCGAGGTCATCACCCGACGTCCCTCCCCCCATCCGGTCGGCGCACGACCCTCGACCGACCCGGAGGCCACGCTCACCCTGCCCCGCGTCGCCAAGACCGTCGGCCGCACCGAGAACGGCCGGGCCACCGCTGACGAACAGGTGGTGGTGGGAGCCGGCACGGTGCGGTTCGGCACCTGGCGGCAGGGCGCCGACCAGCGCCTCGTGCTGTACAACGCCCCGCCGGCCGAGGCCGACGAGCGGGGTGTGGCGGTGGCCCGGCAGGGCACCGCCGTGGTGGTGGTCGAACGCGACCGCACCCGTCAGGCCGACCTGCGCCGACTCGCCGAGCGGCTGCGAGCGGCCGGGGTCAACCCGCTGGGGTTCGTGCTGTGCCGCAGCGGGCGGAGCTGACGCGTGCCGGTCACCCGCGCCCCGGCGACCACCGAGCCGCCGCTACCGGCCGGCGCTGTCACCCCGCCCGCGCCGGCCGTGCCGCCCCGACTGCCGCTGTGGCCGCTGGCAGCGATGTTCGGGCTCGTCCCACTCTGGTGGGTGGCCGGTGGCTTCTACCTCGGCTGGCCGCTGCTGGGTGCGCTGCTGTTCACCTTGCTGGCCACCCGCGGCCGGGTGCCGCTGCCGCCCGCCACCGGGATCTGGTTGCTGTTCCTGGCCATCGCGGTGGCCAGCGCGAGCCGGCTGGCGTCACCCACCTCACTGCCGACCTTCGTGCTGCGGCTGGCGTTCTACCTCACCGCGCTCGTCGTCGCGGTCTACGTCTACACCGTCGCCCGGGAACGCCCCGACCAGGCCGCCGTGCTGGTGCCGCTGTGCGCGTTCTGGTTCGGGCTGGTCGCCCTCGGGTGGCTCGGCGTGCTGATGCCACGCTTCGAGCTGACCACCCCGGTCGAGGCGCTGCTGCCGTCCGGCGTGTCCGGGGTGCCGTTCATCAGCGACATGGTGCACCTGAACACCGCGGAGTACAGCGCCCGGTCGCTCAACCCGATCTACCGGCCGGCGGCACCGTACGCGTACACGAACAACTACGGCAGCGCGTACGCGATGACGTTGCCGTGCGTGGTCGCGTACACCATGCTGCGGCGGCGTGGCCTGCTGCGCTGGGCGGTGCTGGCGTCGCTGCCGGTGTCGCTGGTCCCGGCGTTCCTCACGCTCAACCGCGCGATGTTCCTCAGCCTTGGCGTCGGCCTGGGCGTGCTCGGGGTGCGCGCGGCGCTGCGCGGCAACACCCGGGTGGCCGCGTCGATCGCCGGGATGGTGGTGCTCGGCGGTGTCGCCAGCCTGTTCATCCCGGTCGCCGAGATGATCGGCAACCGGGTCGAATCCAGCGACACCAACACCGACCGGCTCTCCCTCTACACCGAGGTGCTGCGCCGGGTGGGTGATTCGCCCTGGCTGGGGTACGGCGCGCCGATGGAGGTGGACACCGTCTCCGCCGACGCCCCGATCGGCACCCAGGGGCAGCTGTGGATGGTGCTGTTCAGCCACGGCGTACCGGCGCTGCTGTGCTTCCTGGCCTGGTTCGTCGCCGCCGCGCTGATCTGCGCCCGGGGCCGATCGGCCGCCGGGCAGTGGCTCTCCGTGGTCCCGGTGATCTGCCTGGTGCAGGTGCCCTTCTACGGGATGGCCAACCAGAACCTCTCGGTGGCCTTCTTCGCGGTGGCCTTCGCGTTGGCCCTCGCCGAACGGGAACGCCGGGGCCCGCCGGGCGGTCCGGCACGGCCGGCGACGGTGGTGCCGGCATGACGGCGATCACCAGCCCTCCCACGGGGGAGGGACCGGGGCGTACGCCTGGTGCGGCGGCGGTCGACGACGGGGCCGAGACCCGCCGCAGCACCCGCAGCGGAGTGGCCGGGCTGCTCGGCGCGGCGACCAGCGGCCTGTTCGGCTTCGTGCTCGCGGTGGTCATCACCCGCGGCTACGGCACCACCGGAGCGGGCGCGTTCTTCGCCGCGATCGGCGTGGTGACGGTCGCCGCCGCGATCTGCACCCTCGGTGCGGAGACCGGCCTGATCTGGGCGCTGCCCCGGCGGCGGGCCGGCGCGACCGGCGACGCCGCTCGGGTGCTGCCGGTCGCCCTGATCCCACCGTTGCTTGTCGCCGTACTGGTGGCGGTGGGTGGGGCGGTGATCGCCGGGCCGCTCGCCGGCCGGCTGCTGGGCCCGGCGGGTGGGCCACTGCTGGTGGTGACCTTCGCGGCGGTGCCCGTGGTGGTCGCGATGAACCTGCTGCTGGCCGTCGTGCGCTGCGTACGCCCGATGCGGGCCTACGTGTCGGTGCAGTTCCTGCTGCTGCCGGTCGCCCGGCCGCTGCTCGTCGGTGCGGCGCTGCTCGCCGGTGGCGGGCTGCTGGCGGGGATGACCGGCTGGCTGGTGCCCGCCGCCCTGGCGCTGCTGGTCTGCCTGATCCTGGTCGCCGGGCCGCTCGGGGTGGGCGCCGGCGCCCAACTGCGTCCGCAGCGCGGCGACTGGTCCACGTTCTGGCGGTTCGCGCTGCCCCGCGCCGCGTCGGCGGCGATCGACGCGGGCAGCATGTGGATCGGCGTGCTGCTCACCTCGGCCCTGGCCAGCCCGGCCGACGCCGGTGTCTTCGGTGCCGTCGGCCGTTACGTCCTCGCTGGTCAACTCGCCATGCAGGGGCTGCGGGTGGCGGTCGCACCGCAACTGTCGCGGCTGCTCGGCCGGGGCGAGCGGGCCGCCGCCGCAGCGGTGCACCGGCAGCTGACCAGCTGGGGGCTGGTCCTCTCCTGGCCGGTGTACCTGCTGCTCGCCGTCTTCGCACCGGCCTTCCTGGCGCTGTTCGGCCCGGAGTTCACCACCGGCGCCGCCGCGATGACGGTGCTCGCCGTGGCGATGCTCGTCAACACCGGGGTCGGCAACGTGCAGAGCCTGCTGCTGATGGGCGGGCGCAGCGGGCTGCACCTGGCCGCGGCACTGGCCGGGCTGCTGGTCACCGTCGGCGGTGGACTGGCGTTGATCCCCGACCACGGGGCGACAGGCGCGGCGGTGGCCTGGGCCGCCGGCATCGTGACCGAGAACGTCGGCGCGGCCACCTTCGCCCGGCTGGTGGTGCGCCAACCCCTTGTGGACACCCGGATGCTGGCCTCGGCTGCGGCCACCGTGGCGGGGGTCGGGCTGGCGGCGGTGGCCGGGCTGTCGGTGGCCGGACGCGGCATCGCGGGACTCGTGCTCGCGGTGGCGACACTCGCCGTCGTCTGCGTCGGCTTGTTGACGTTGTCCCGGGTGCGACGCGGCATCCGGGTGACCATGGTGCAGATCCGTGGCGGGTCGCCGGCCGGCGACCCGCCACGGACATCGAAGGGCAGGTGAGTTCGTCGTGTCGTCCATTCGCGACCGGGTGAAGCAGTTGGTGCCGACCCAGGTGACGAACCGGGTACGGGAAAGCCTCGTCGACTACGGGGTATGCACCAGCGACCGCCGGCCGTTGCCGGACTTCCTCATCATCGGCACCAAGCGCGGCGGCACCACCTCACTGTGGAACTACCTGATCCAGCATCCGCTGGTGCCCCGGCTCTTCCCCGCCTGGAACACGAAGTCCTCGCACTACTTCGAGGAGCACTGGAGCCGTGGCGAGGCGTGGTACCGCTCGCACTTCCCGACCCTGCGGCAGCGGGAGGCGCTGGAGAACCGCCACGGCGGCCCGGTCCGCGTCGGTGAGGCCGCCCCGCTGTACATGTTCCATCCGCTGGCCGCCGAACGGGTCTCCGCGCTGATGCCCTCGGTACGGCTGATCGTGCTGCTGCGCGACCCGGTGGAGCGGGCCTACTCGCACTGGAAGGAGCGGCGGACCAACGGTGTGGAGCCGCTCGACTTCGCCGCCGCGCTGGCCGCCGAGGCGGAGCGTACGGCGGGGGAGCGGGAACGGCTGATCGCCGAGCCGGACTACTTCAGCGAGCCCTACGACTGGTACACCTACCGGGCGCGGGGCCGGTACCTGGAGCACCTGCAACCGTGGCTGGAGCGCTTCGACCGCAGCCAGATCCTCTTCCTGCCCAGCGAGGAGCTGTACGCCGACGCGCGGGCGACCTACCAGCGCACCCTGGACTTCCTCGGTCTGCCCACGTTCGATCTGTCCGACTTCAAGGTCTACAACGACAGGCGCTCCGCACCGCTGGAGCCGGCGCTGCGCGCCGAGCTGACGGCCTACTACCGCCCGCACAACGAGGCGTTGCGGCAGCGGCTGGGGTTGCGGCTCGACTGGCCGGACCGGGTCGCGTGACCGCCTCGGCGACCACCGCGGACGACCCTCGATGCCGCGACGACGGGCTGGGCTGGGTCACCCGGGCGGTCTTCTCCGACTCCCGGGTCGCGGTGACCGTGAACGCCGACCCGCCGGGCGGGCACACAGTGGTGGCCCGGTACGCGGTGGTGCCGTCGGTGGCCCGGGCGCGGTTCCTGCTGCCGCTGGGCTGCCCCCGGGTCGCCGCGGCGGCACTGCTGTCGTACAACGCCCTGCGGCCGGCGAAACTGCGGGCGGTGCGGGCGGTGCTCGGCGTGGCGGCCCGGGTCGGCGCGGTGGACCGGGCCCCCTTTCCGGTGCTCACCGTGGCGGTGCCGGTCGGGCTGGACCCGGCGGAGGTGCTGCTCGCCGAGCGGGTCGGTGCCGAACTCGGCGCCCCCGTGCACGCGGCCTGCGGGGTACGCCCACCGGACCCGAACCACAAGCCGACGCTGCAACTGTTCAACGGCCGAGGTGAGCCGCGCGGCTATGCGAAGATCGGCTGGAACGGGGCGACCCGGGCGCTTGTCGCCGCCGAAGCCGCGGCGCTGCGGGAGGTGGCCGGGCTGGCCGGGACGGCCGGACACCCCGGCACCACCCGGCTGCTCACCACGTTCGCGTGGGCCGGGCAGACGGTGGCGGTGGTCGAGCCGCTGCCGGCCCGGATCCGTGGCGTTCCCGTCGACACACCGCCCGACCTCGCGGCGCTGCTCGCGGTGGCCCGGCGGGGCGGTCCACAGGCGTCGGTCCGGCCGCTGGCCGGCTCACCGTTCCTGACCCGGTTGACCGAGCAGGCGCGGTGCGCCGCCGACACCGTCGGTGAGCGTGCGTCGGCGGCCGTCGCGGGCCTGGCCCGCCGGCACGGCGACGTCGCCGTCGAGTTCGGCCACTGGCACGGCGACTGGGTGCCGTGGAACCTCGGCCGGCACGGCGGGGACCTGATCGCCTGGGACTGGGAGCACAGCGGGCCGGAGGTGCCCGTCGGGTTCGACCTGGCCCACGACGCGTTCCAACGCGCGCTCGTGCTGCGCGGTGAACCGGCCGCCGAGGCGGCGCGGCAGGTCGACGCGTGGCTGGACCGGCACGGCGACGCGCTGGGACTGGACCGGGCACGGCAGCGGCTGGTGGCCGATGCCTACCTGCTGGAGATGTGGCTGCGGACCTGGCGGCTGGCGGACGCCGGTGCCGGCTGGAACCCGGCGCTGCATCCCGCCCTGTTGGACACCATCGAGAAACGACACAGCTGACCGACACGTCAAGCGGACTTGTGGGGAGTCGCGTGGACAACACCATCGAGGGAGCCGACCAGCAGCCGGTGCTGCTGCTCGTCGGTTCGAGCGGAGGGCACCTGGCGCAGTTGCTGGCGCTGCGGCCCTGGTACGAAACCTGGCGACGATGCTGGGTCACCTTCGACACGCCGGAGGCGCTGTCGCTGCTCGCCGGGGAGGACGTCGTCCCGGCGTACCATCCCACCACCCGCCACCTGGGCAACCTGCTACGCAACGCGTGGTTGGCCGCCCGGGTGCTGCGTGGGCGGCGGGTCGCCGCGGTGGTCACCACCGGCGCGGGCGTGGCGGTGCCGTTCGTGGTGCTCGCCCGGCTGCGCCGCATCCCGACCGTCTACATCGAGGTCTACGACCGGATCGACACGCCGACGCTCACCGCCCGGCTGTGCCGCCCGTTCCTGTCGGCGATGCTCGTGCAGTGGGAGGAGCAGCGCCGCCAGTACCCGGAGGCCACAGTCGTGGGGACGCTGCTGTGAGCGGCGACGCGCCCGGCGACGGGCACCGGGCCACGCCGGTGCGGCCCCGCCCGGCCCCCGAGGAGCCGACGGTACGCGTACCGGAGCCGCGCGAGCCGCGCCCCGACGGCCGGCCGCGGGTGCTGGTGGCCGTCGGCACCGACAAGCATCCGTTCGACAGGTTGGTGAGCTGGCTGACCCAGTGGCACGGCACGGTCGGCGGTGAGGTCGTGCTGACCGTGCAGCACGGGCACACCCGCGCCGACGACCTGCCCGACGCGGTGCCGTTCCTCGGCCACGCCGACCTGCAGGCCGCGATGGCCCGCGCCGACCTGGTCGTCTGCCACGGTGGGCCGGCCACCATCCTGGAGGCCCGCCGGCATGGGCACCTGCCTATCGTGGTGCCCCGCGACCCGACCCGTGGTGAGCACGTCGACGACCATCAGCTGTTGTTCGCCCGCCGGCTCGGCGCGGCCGGCCTGGTGGCGCTCTGCGAGTCCCGGCAGGAGCTGCTGGACAGCCTGACCGCCGGTCTGGCGGACCGCGCCCGGTTCACCGTGGCGGTGGACGCCGGTGCGGCCGACGGGCGGCGTGCCGCGGTGCGGCGGGTGGGAGTGATCGTCGAGGACCTGGTGGCCGCCGCCGCGCAGCGGCACCACCGACAGTGGTGGCGGCCGTGGCGCGGACCCGGCCCGAACGGAAGGCGGAAGCCGTGACCCCGTACCCGAGCGTGAGCGCCGTCGTGCCCACCCGCAACCGGCCGGAGCTGCTGCGGGCCGCGGTACGGGCCATCGTCGCGCAGGACTATCCGGCGCCGGTCGAGGTGGTCGTGGTGTACGACCAGTCCGAACCGGACCCGACGCTCACCGACCTGGCCACCCCGGACCGGCAGGTGCGGGTGGTCACCAACGTCCGCACCCCGGGCCTTGCCGGCGCCCGCAACACGGGCACCCTGGCCGCCACCGGTGAGCTGATCGCCTTCTGCGACGACGACGACGAGTGGCTGCCCGGCAAGCTGAGCGCCCAGGTCGACGCCCTGAACGCGGTGCCCGGTGCCGAATTCGTCAGCTGCGGCATCCGGGTCAGCTACGACGGGCACACCGTCGAGCGGGTGCTGGACCGCGACTCGATCAGCCTGTCCGAGCTGCTGCGTGACCGGATGACCGAGCTGCACCCGTCGACATTCGTGATCCGGGCGGCGGCGCTGCGCGACGGGTTCGGGCTCGTCGACGAGGAGATCCCGGGCAGCTACGCCGAGGACTACGAGTTCCTGCTCCGGGCCGCCCGTAGCGCCCCACTTGTCAACCTGCGCACCCCGTACGTGCTGGTGCGCTGGCACAAGCGGTCGTACTTCGCCCAGCGGTGGGACACCATCTCCGAGGCGTTGCAGTGGCTGCTGGACCGCTATCCCGAGTTCGCCAGCCAGCCGGCCGGGCAGGCCCGGGTCACCGGGCAGATCGCCTTCGCCCACGCCGCGTCGGGTGACTCCCGGGGCGCGGTGCGCTGGGCCCGGCGGACCATCCGGCGCAACCCACGCGAACCCCGGGCGTACCTGGCCCTGGCGGTTGCCGGGCGGGTGGTCCGCGCCGACACGGTGCTGCGCACCCTGCACCGGCGCGGCCGGGGCATCTGACCATCGCCCGCTCGGGCCCGGGCCGCGCGTGCGCTCGGGTCCGGGCCGGGCGGCGCGTCCGTAGGGCGGGACGCGGCGGGCGGCGCGGGGTGGCGTACACCGGGCGTGACAGACTCATGGCTGTGTTGCGCTGGTTGACCGCAGGGGAATCACACGGGCCCGCTCTCGTCGCGTTGCTGGAGGGGGTGCCGGCCGGTGTCGAGGTGACCTCCACCGAGATCGCCGGGGAGTTGGCCCGCCGCCGGCTCGGCTACGGCCGGGGGGCCCGGATGGCCTTCGAGCAGGACGAGATCGAGATCATCGGCGGCCTGCGGCACGGGGTGACGCTGGGCAGCCCGGTCGCCGTCCGGGTCGGCAACTCCGAGTGGCCCAAGTGGCGCACCGTGATGGCCGCCGACCCGGTCGACCCCGACGAGTTGGCCCGGCAGGCCCGCAACGCGCCGCTGACCCGTCCCCGGCCGGGCCACGCCGACCTGGCCGGCATGCAGAAGTACGGCCACACCGATGCCCGGCCGATCCTGGAGCGGGCCAGCGCGCGGGAGACCGCCGCCCGGGTCGCCGTCGGCACGGTGGCCAAGGCGCTGGTGAAGCAGGCCCTTGGCATCGAGATCGTCTCGCACGTGGTGGAGCTGGGCCCGGTCGCCGTCAAACCGGGGCTGCGGCCCCGCCCGGAGGACGCCGAGCGCATCGACGCCGACCCGCTGCGCTGCCTGGACCCGGAGGCCAGCGCCCGGATGGTCGCCGAGGTCGACGCCGCGAAGAAGGCCGCCGACACCCTCGGTGGGGTGGTCGAGGTGCTGGCGTACGGCGTACCGCCGGGTCTGGGCAGCCACGTGCAGTGGGACCGCAAGCTCGACGCCCGGCTGGCCACCGCGTTGATGTCGATTCAGGCGATCAAGGGCGTGGAGATCGGCGACGGCTGGCAGCAGGCCCGGTCCCGGGGCTCCGAGGCGCACGACGAGATCATGCCGACCGCCACCGGCGTCCGTCGGGTCACCGACCGGGCCGGTGGCCTGGAGGGCGGCATCACCACAGGCGAGCCGCTGCGGGTGAAGGCGGCGATGAAGCCGATCTCCTCGTTGAACCGGGCGCTGGCCACGGTGGACGTGACGACAGGTGAGCCGGCCACCGCCATCAACCAGCGTTCCGACGTCTGCGCGGTACCGGCCGCCGCCGTGGTCGCCGAGGCGATGGTGGCGCTGGTGCTGGCGGAGGCGGCGGTGGAGAAGTTCGGCGGTGACTCGGTCGCCGAGATGCGCCGCAACCTGGCCGGCTACCTCGACGCGCTGGTGATCCGGTGACCGGTCCGACCCGGCCGATGTGCGTGCTTGTCGGCGCGCCCGGCTCGGGCAAGACCACGATCGGGCAGAGCCTGGCGCAAGCGCTGGACGTCGAGTTCCGGGACACCGACGCGGACATCGAACGCCTGGCCGGCAAGCCGATCCCGGAGATCTTCGTCGACGAGGGGGAGGAGCACTTCCGTACCCTCGAACGGGCGGCCGTGGCAGCGGCGCTGGCGTCCTGCTCCGGGGTGCTGGCCCTCGGCGGCGGCGCGGTGCTGGCCGAGGAGAACCGGGCCGCGCTTGTCGGTCACCGGGTGGTGCACCTTTCCGTCGAGCTGCCGGACGCGGTCAAGCGGGTCGGCCTCGGCGCCGGCCGGCCGCTGCTGGCGATCAACCCCCGGGCCACCCTCAAGCACCTGATGGACCAGCGCCGACCGCTGTACGCCGAGGTCGCCACCGCCACTGTGGTCACCGACGGGCGCACTCCCGACGAGATCGTCGCCGAGATCGTCGCCCTGCTCAAGCCGTAGCGCTGGGCTCCCGGCTGCCCGTGCCCGCTGTACCGAGCGCTAAACGTTGTTCCACCCCTCGGGCAGCCGGTGGCGGTGCGGGTCGGATCGGCGGTGGGTGGGCTAGGCTCCCCGCGATGGACGAGGTGACCCGGATCCCGGTCGGCGGCGAGCGGCCGTACGACGTCCTGGTCGGGCGCGAGCTGCTCGATGCGCTGCCCGGCCTGCTGCCCGACGCCACTCGGGCGGCGGTGCTGCACGCGCCGCCCCTGAAGGAGTTGGCCGACGCGGTCGGTGCCGCGCTGTCGGCGGCCGGCGTGACACCCCTGCCGATCGAGGTGCCCGACGCCGAGGCCGGCAAGCATGTCGATGTGGCGGCGCAGTGCTGGGACCGGCTCGGCGAGGCGGGGTTCACCCGTACCGACGCGGTGGTCGGTCTCGGTGGCGGTGCCGTCACCGACCTGGCCGGGTTCGTGGCGGCGTGCTGGCTGCGCGGGGTGCGGTGGGTGCCGGTGGCCACCTCGTTGCTCGGCATGGTCGACGCGGCGGTGGGCGGCAAGACCGGCATCAACACCGCCGCCGGCAAGAATCTCGTCGGCGCCTTCCACCCACCGGTTGGCGTGCTGGCCGACCTCGGCATGCTCGACAGCCTCCCCGCCGCCGACCTGGCCGCAGGTATGGCCGAGGTGGTCAAGTGCGGGTTCATCGCCGATCCGGTCATCCTCGACCTGGTCGAGGCCGACCCGGCCGCCGCGGTCGACCCGGCCGGGCCGGTCGCCCGGGAGCTGATCGAGCGGGCCATCCGGGTCAAGGCCGATGTGGTCGCGGGAGACCTGCGTGAGTCGGGCGTACGGGAGGTGCTCAACTACGGGCACACCCTGGCCCACGCGATCGAGAAGGTCGAGGGTTACCGCTGGCGGCACGGCCACGCCGTGTCGGTCGGCCTGGTGTACGCCGCCGAACTGGCCCGCCTCGCCGGCCGGTTGGACCCGGCCACGACGGCGCGGCACCGGGCGGTGCTGACGGCGCTCGACCTGCCGACGGAGTATGAACCCGACGCGTGGTCACGCCTGCTGGCCACCATGCGGGTCGACAAGAAGGCCCGGGGCAGCTTGCTGCGTTTCGTGGTGCTCGACGGGTTGGCCAGACCGGCGATCCTCGCGGGTCCGGACGACGACCTGCTGCACGCCGCCTACGCCGCGGTGTCCGGTGAGCGCGAGGAGTGAGCCGGGTTTGCGAGCCCCGCAGTCGCGAACGGAGAACGACTCGGTGACCATGAGGGTGTACGTGCTCAACGGGCCGAACCTGGGTCGGCTGGGCACCCGCCAGGTCGACGTCTACGGGGTGACCAGCTACGCCGACCTGGTGAAACTCTGCGAGACGACCGGGCGGGACCTGGGCCTGGACGTGATCGTGCGGCAGACCGACGCCGAGCACGAGCTGCTCGGCTGGTTGCACGCCGCCGCCGACGAGGGTGCCGCAGTGGTGCTCAACCCGGCAGCGTGGTCGCACTACTCGATCGCGGTACGGGACGCCTGCGCCATGCTGCGCGGTCCGCTGGTGGAGGTGCACATCTCCAACATCCACGCGCGGGAGGAGTTCCGTCACCACTCGGTCGTCTCGGCGGTGGCGACCGGCGTGATCTGCGGGCTCGGCGTGGACGGCTACCGCCTCGCCCTGCACCACCTGGCCAACCGCCGCGACCAGCCCGCCTGAACCAGCCCGCCTCGCGTCCGATGCCTGGCGTCCGATCTCTGATCCGCCTCGCGTCTGATTCGCCAGGCGTCTGATTCGCCAGGCGTTCGGCGGCGTGCCAGCCGCTGCCATTACGTTCAGTGTCGCCTACCCTCCGTGAAGAATCGGCCGCCCTGCCCCACACCTCTTTCCATCCTTTGCTCTGCTTCAACCCACGCACTAGCGGCCGACCAGGGCCTTCGCGGCGAAGGTGGGCGGCGATGTGCGGTGAAATCGTCACGGAAAGTGACTGTTGCGTGGGTTGAAGCAGAGCAAAGGGAGAGCAGGTGAGTTAGGGGCCGGGGTGGAGCATTACTGACCGTGTAGGGCTTGGCGGCGGCGGAGCGGTGCGCGCTGTCGCACCGGGCCGCACCGGGCCGCACCGGGCCGGGCCGGGCTGGACCGGGTGGGCGACCGCCGGCGGTCGGCGGGTCGTGGAGCGGCTAGTAGACTTGCCAGGTCTGTCCGCCAAATGATGATCAAGGCAGGAAATGGCCACCACCAACGACCTGAAGAACGGCCTGGTACTCAACCTCGACGGAGAGCTGTGGGCCGTCGTTGAGTTCCAGCACGTCAAGCCCGGTAAGGGTGGTGCGTTCGTGCGTACCACGTTGAAGAACGTGCTCTCCGGCAAGGTGGTCGACAAGACCTTCAACGCGGGCACCAAGGTTGAGACCGCGACCGTCGACAAGCGCACCATGCAGTATCTCTATGCCGACGGCGAGGACTACGTCTTCATGGACATGGAGACGTTCGACCAGATCACGGTGCTCGGCGGGACGGTCGGCGAGGCGGCGAACTACCTGCTGCCCGAGGCCGAGGCGACCGTGGCCACCCACGAGGGTGTGCCGCTCTACATCGAGCTGCCGACCTCCGTGGTGCTGGAGGTCACGTACACCGAGCCGGGCCTGCAGGGTGACCGCTCGACCGGCGGCAACAAGCCGGCGACTGTGGAGACGGGCGCGACCGTCCAGGTCCCGCTCTTCGTGACCACCGGTGAGAAGATCAAGGTCGACACCCGCGACGGCCGTTACCTCGGCCGCGCCTGATGGCCGAGGGTCCGAAGCAGCAGATGCCGGCGCGTCGCAAGGCGCGCAAGCGGGCGTTGGACGTGCTCTTCGAGGCCGACCTGCGTGATCGCCCGCCGGTCGAGGTGCTGGCGGGCTACGTCGAGCGGATCGAGAAACCGCGTCCCGACCACCTGGGGTACGCGGTCGGCCTGGTCGAGGGAGTGGCTGGGCACCTGGACCGGATCGACGAGCTGATCTCCAGCTACGCCGAGGGCTGGACGCTGGACCGGATGCCTGTGGTCGACCGCAACCTGGCCCGGATCGCGGTCTACGAGTTGTTGTATCTCGACGAGATCGACGACGCGGTGGCGATCAGCGAGGCTGTGGAGTTGGCCCGGCAGATGTCGACCGACGACTCGCCCCGCTTCCTCAACGGTCTGCTCGGCCGGATCGCCGAGTACGCCACCCGCTGAATCGGGCGTACCCGACCGGGAAGGTCGACGCACCCGCGACGAAAAGGGCCCGTGCCGGACGGCACGGGCCCTTTCGGAGGTCGGACTCAGGAAGCGAAGAACGCCCGCGGGTCGGCGACCAGCACTCCGTGCTCGGTCAGCCGCTCGATCAGGCCGGACGGCGAGGCGTCGTAGACGATGGCGAGGGCGCGCAGGTCGTCGGCGCGGATCGACAGCACCCGGCCGTTGTAGTCACCGCGCTGCTGCTGGATGGCGCGTGCGTACCGGGCCACGTAGGCGAGATCCTCGCTGGCCTCGTCGTACAGACGCTCCAGGTCCAGAACGATCTTGCTGGTGGGTTCGTGCCGCACCCCACTGCCGTCGGGCAGCAGCTCCGAGACCGGTACGCGGTAGAACTCGGCCAGCTCGGCCAGACGGGACACCGTGACGGCCCGGTCGCCGCGCTCGTACGAGCCGACCACCACCGCCTTCCAGCGCCCGTTCGACTTCTCCTCCACCCCCTGCAGGGACAGGCCCTGCTGCTGGCGGATGGAGCGCAGGCGGGCGCCCAGAGACTTGGCGTATTCAGAGGGCATTCGGACACTCCCAGTGCTGCTCGGGGTTCTCCCAGCGATTCGCTACGGAGCGTGACGGTACGGGGATTCGTACACGTGGTCAAGTGGTCGCGATCTTCCCGTTGTGTACCCCGGGTGAGTTGTCCCGTTTCGCCAGGCTGACCGGCCAGTCAGTCAATGGCGGCGGGTGACGCCGTCGTCGCAGGTGCCCGCGCGTCGAGGCGGCGGCGACCACTGGTAACGTTGCCGAAGCCCCTCCGCTGGCCGTCCCCGGCCGGCCGGGAGGATCCGACGTCCTTTAACGACCCGTCCCGTGAGGCGGGGAAGGAGGTCCGCCGTGGCCTACCCACCGGCTGCCCAGTCGTCGCCGCCGCGACAACCCTCGGTGAAGGTGATTCTGACAAGCGCCGACCTGCAACGGGTCGTCGATCGCATCGCTCACCAGATCCTCGAGAAGACCCAGGGTGCGGCTGACACCGTGCTGCTGGGCATTCCCACCAGGGGTGCCCCGCTCGCTCGTCGCCTTGCTGCCCGGATCAGCGCCTTCGAGGGGATTTCCGTGCCGGTCGGCGTGCTCGACATCACTCTCTACCGCGATGACCTGCGCCGACACGCCACCCGGGCGGTCGGCCCCACGCAACTGCCGGCCGGCGGCATCGACGGCCGGCGCGTGGTCCTCGTCGACGACGTCCTCTTCTCCGGCCGGACGGTCCGGGCCGCCCTGGACGCGCTCGGCGACCTGGGCCGGCCCGCCTCGGTGCAGCTCGCCGTGCTTGTCGACAGGGGGCACCGGCAGCTACCGATCCGCGCCGACTATGTCGGCAAGAACATCCCGACCGCCCTGGCCGAGAGCGTCAAGGTGACGCTCGCCGAGACCGACGGCGCGGACGAGGTCCGGCTCTACGGCGAGGAGGCCCGGTGAGCGCGAGGAGTGCAGCGCAGCGGAGCCCCGCAGTCGCGAACGAAAGGCGGCGCTGCTCATGATCAGGCACCTGCTCTCCGGCGCCGACCTCGACGCGGACACCGCCATCCAGATCCTGGACACCGCAGCCGAGATGGCCGCGGTGGCCGGACGCGAGGTCAAGAAGCTGCCCGCGCTGCGCGGTCGGACCGTCGTCAACCTCTTCTACGAGGATTCGACCCGGACCCGGATCTCGTTCGAGGCGGCGGCGAAACGGCTCAGCGCCGACGTGATCAACTTTTCGGCGAAGGGTTCCAGCGTCGCCAAGGGCGAGAGCCTGAAGGACACCGCGCTGACCCTGCAGGCGATGGGCGCCGACGCGGTGGTGGTCCGCCATCCCGCCTCGGGCGCCCCGCACCGCCTCGCCGACTGGGTCGACGGTTGCGTGGTCAACGCCGGCGACGGCACCCATGAGCATCCCACCCAGGCGCTGCTCGACGCGTACACGATGCGGTCCCGGCTGGGTCGGCTGGCCGGCCTGTCGGTGGCGGTGGTGGGCGACGTGCTGCACTCCCGGGTGGCCCGCTCCAACGTGCTGCTGCTGTCCACCCTCGGCGCGAAGGTCACCCTGGTCGGGCCGCCCACGCTGATCCCGGTCGACATCGCCGCCGCTCTCGCGCCGGGCACCGACGTCTGCTACGACCTCGACGCGGTACTGCCCTCGTCCGACGTGGTGATGATGCTGCGGGTGCAGCGGGAGCGGATGAACGACTCCTACTTCCCGTCCGCCCGCGAGTACGCCCGCCGGTACGGCCTGGACGGTCCGCGCATGGGCCGACTGCCGGAACACGCGATCGTCATGCATCCCGGCCCGATGAACCGGGGCATGGAGATCACGCCGGAGGTCGCGGACTCACCCCGCTCCACAATCGTCGAACAGGTCGCCAACGGTGTCTCCGTCCGGATGGCCGTCCTCTACCTGCTGCTCGGGGGGAACAACCGGTGAACTCGTACCTGCTCAGGAACGTCAGCGTCCTCGGGGCCGCACCTACCGACCTGCTGATCCGCGACGGCGTCGTGGCCGAGACCGGCGCGGGGCTCGCCGCGCCGGACGCCACGCTGATCGACGCCGCCGGGCTGGTCGCCCTGCCCGGCCTGGTCGACCTGCACACCCACCTGCGTGAGCCCGGCCGGGAGGACGCCGAGACCGTCGAGACCGGTTCCCGCTCAGCCGCGCTCGGCGGCTACACCGCGGTCTGTGCGATGGCCAACACCTCGCCGGTGGCGGACACCGCCGGGGTGGTCGAACAGGTGTGGCGGCTCGGTCGGGAGGCCGGGCTTGTCGACGTGCAGCCGATCGGCGCGGTCACCGTCGGGCTGGCCGGTGAGCGCCTTGCCGAGCTGGGCGCGATGGCCGACTCGGCGGCCCGGGTACGGATCTTCTCCGACGACGGGCACTGTGTCGCCGACCCCCGGCTGATGCGCCGTGCGCTGGAGTACGTGAAGGCCTTCGACGGCATCATCGCCCAGCACGCCGAGGAGCCTCGGCTCACCGAGGGTGCGCAGATGCACGAGGGTGAGGTCTCCACCCGGCTGGGCCTGACCGGTTGGCCGGCGGTCGCCGAGGAGGCGATCATCGCGCGGGACGTGCTGCTGGCCGAGCACGTCGGCAGCCGACTGCACGTCTGCCACGTCTCCACCGCCGGCAGCGTCGAGGTGCTGCGCCACGCCAAGGCCCGGGGGGTACGCGTCACCGCCGAGGTGACCCCGCACCATCTGCTGCTCACCGATGCGCTGGTGAGCGGGAGGAGCGAGCTGGCGAGCCCGGCACTCGCGAACAACTGGAGCCCGGACGGCGCCTACAACCCCGTCTTCAAGGTCAACCCGCCGCTGCGTACCGCCACCGACATCGCCGCGTTGCGGGCCGCGCTCGCCGACGGGGTGATCGACATCATCGCCACCGACCACGCCCCGCACGCCGTGGAGGACAAGGAGTGCGAGTGGGCGTACGCCCGGCCGGGCATGCTCGGGCTGGAGACGGCGCTGTCCATCGCGCTCGACGTGCTGGGACCGGAGTGGGACCTGATCGCCGAGCGGATGTCGCGTACCCCGGCCCGGATCGCCGGGCTGACCGAACACGGCCACGACCCGGCCCCCGGTGCGCCGGCCAACCTCACAGTCGTCGACCCGGCGGCCCGTCGGTTGATCGAGCCGGCGGAGCAGGCCAGCCGTAGCCGCAACACCCCGTACGCCCGGATGACGCTGCCGGGTCGCATCGTGGCGACCTTCCTGCGTGGCGAGGCGACGGTGCTCGACGGAAAGGCAGTCAAGTGAACCGAGCGAGGAGCGCAGCGCAGCGGAGCACCGCAGGCCGGATCGGAGGCACGGCATGAGTCGTAGGCGTCAGGCGATTCTCGTCCTCGAGGACGGGCGTACCTTCCACGGCGAGGCGTACGGCAGCGTCGGGGAGACCTTCGGCGAGGCGGTCTTCAACACCGGGATGACCGGTTACCAGGAGACGCTCACCGACCCGTCGTACCACCGTCAGGTGGTGGTGCAGACCGCTCCGCACATCGGCAACACAGGCGTCAACGCCGAGGACGACGAGTCGCGCCGGATCTGGGTGGCCGGCTACGTGGTGCGTGACCCGGCCCGGGTCAGCTCCAACTGGCGGGCCACCGGCGGCCTGGAGGACCGGCTGGCCACCGAGGGGGTGGTCGGCATCAGTGGCGTGGACACCCGGGCGCTGACCCGGCACCTGCGTGAGCGTGGCGCGATGCGGGTGGGTGTCTCAAGTGTCGAGGTCGACCCCCGGGCGCTGCTCGAACGGGTTCGTCAGTCGCCGCAGATGCTCGGCGCGGACCTCTCCGCCGAGGTGACCACCGCGACGCCGTATGTGGTCGAGGCCGAGGGCGAGCACCGGTTCACGGTGGCCGCGCTGGACCTGGGCATCAAGCGCAACGTGCCGCGCCGGCTCGCCGCGCGTGGCGTGACCACCCACGTGCTGCCGGCCGGGTCGAGCATCGAGGACCTGCTGGCCACCGGTGCCGACGCGGTCTTCTTCTCACCCGGGCCCGGTGATCCGGCGACCGCCGACGCGCCCGTCGCGTTGGCCCGGGAGGTGCTGCGCCGTGAGATGCCGCTGTTCGGCATCTGCTTCGGCAGTCAGATCCTCGGTCGGGCGCTCGGCTTCGGCACCTACAAGCTCGGCTACGGCCACCGGGGCATCAACCAGCCGGTGCTCGACCGGGTCACCGGCAAGGTGGAGGTGACCAGCCACAACCACGGCTTCGCGGTGGAGGTGCCCGGGGTACGGCCGGGCGCGGTGGTGCCGGACCAGGTGATCGAGACCGAGTTCGGCGGCGTCCAGGTGTCGCACGTCTGCCTCAACGACAACGTGGTCGAGGGGCTGCGGGCGCGTGAGGTGCCCGCCTTCACCGTCCAGTACCACCCGGAGGCGGCGGCCGGCCCGCACGACGCGGACTATCTGTTCGACCGCTTCGCCGAGCTGATCGAGGGCCGGGCTCTCAGTGGGGGGCGTACCAATGCCTAAGCGCACCGATCTCAAGCACATCCTGGTGATCGGCTCCGGGCCGATCGTCATCGGGCAGGCCTGCGAGTTCGACTACTCCGGTACCCAGGCGTGCCGGGTGCTGCGCGCCGAGGGGATCCGGGTCAGCCTGGTCAACTCCAACCCGGCCACCATCATGACCGACCCGGAGTTCGCCGACGCGACGTACGTCGAGCCGATCACCCCGGAGTTCGTGGAGCTGGTCATCGCCAAGGAACGTCCCGACGCGGTGCTGCCCACCCTGGGCGGGCAGACCGCGCTGAACACCGCTGTGGCGTTGCACGAGGCAGGGGTGCTGGAGAAGTACGGTGTCGAGCTGATCGGCGCCGACATCGAGGCGATCCGGCGTGGCGAGGACCGGCAGCTGTTCAAGGAGATCGTGGCGAAGGCCGGCGTACGCCTCGGCGTAGAAGATCCGGCGAGCCTGGTGCCACGTTCGCGGGTCTGCCATTCGATGGACGAGGTCCGCGAGACGGTGGCCGAGCTGGGTCTGCCGGTGGTGATCCGGCCGTCGTTCACCATGGGCGGCCTCGGCTCGGGCATGGCGCACACCGACGCCGACCTGGAGCGCATCGCCGGCGCCGGGCTGGCCGCCAGCCCGGTGCACGAGGTGCTCATCGAGGAGAGCGTGCTCGGCTGGAAGGAGTACGAGCTCGAACTCATGCGGGACCGGCACGACAACGTGGTGGTGGTCTGCTCGATCGAGAACCTCGATCCGATGGGCGTGCACACGGGTGACAGCGTGACCGTGGCACCGGCCATGACCCTGACCGACCGGGAGTACCAGCACCTGCGCGACCTGGGTATCGCGGTGCTGCGCGAGGTCGGGGTGGACACCGGCGGCTGCAACATCCAGTTCGCGGTGAACCCGGCCGACGGCCGCATCGTCGTGATCGAGATGAACCCTCGGGTCTCCCGCTCCTCGGCCCTGGCGTCGAAGGCGACAGGCTTCCCGATCGCGAAGATCGCCGCGAAGCTGGCCATCGGCTACACCCTCGACGAGATCCCCAACGACATCACCCTCAAGACGCCTGCCGCGTTCGAGCCGACGCTCGACTACGTGGTGGTGAAGATCCCCCGGTTCGCGTTCGAGAAGTTCCCCGGCGCGGACCCGGAGCTGACCACCACCATGAAGTCGGTGGGTGAGGCGATGAGCCTGGGGCGCAACTTCACCGAGGCGCTGAACAAGGCGATGCGCTCGATGGAAACCAAGGCCGCCGGTTTCTGGACGGTCCCCGACCCGGTGGGGGCGACGAAGGAGAACACCCTCGCCGCCCTGGGCACGCCGCACGACGGGCGGCTCTACACGGTGGAGCGGGCGCTGCGGCTGGGTGCCTCGATCGCCGAGGTCAGCGCCGCCTCCGGTGGCATCGACCCGTGGTTCCTGGACCAGATCGCCGCCCTTGTCGAGTTGCGGGCCGAGATCGTGGCGGCCCCGGTGCTGGACGCCGAGTTGCTGCGCCAGGCGAAGCGGGCCGGCCTGTCCGACCGGCAGTTGGCCGCGCTGCGCCCCGAACTGGCCGCCGAGGACGGGGTGCGTACGCTGCGGCACCGCCTCGACATCCGGCCGGTCTACAAGACGGTGGACACCTGCGCCGCCGAGTTCGAGGCCACCACCCCGTACCACTACTCCTCGTACGACGCGGAGACCGAGGTGGCCGGCTCGGCGCGGCCGAAGGTGCTGATCCTGGGTTCCGGGCCGAACCGGATCGGGCAGGGCATCGAGTTCGACTACTCCTGTGTGCACGCGGTCATGGCGCTGAAGGGGTCCTACGAGACCGTCATGGTCAACTGCAACCCGGAGACGGTCTCCACCGACTACGACACCGCCGACCGGCTCTACTTCGAGCCGCTGACCTTCGAGGACGTGCTGGAGGTCTGGCACGCGGAGGACTCGTCCGGCCGGGCGGCCGGCGGGCCGGGCGTGGTCGGCGTGATCGTGCAGTTGGGCGGGCAGACCCCGCTCGGGCTGGCCCAACGGCTCAAGGACGCCGGCGTGCCGGTGGTGGGTACCTCACCGGAGTCGATCCACCTCGCCGAGGAGCGGGGCGCCTTCGGGTCGCTGTTGGCCCGGGCCGGCCTGCGCGCCCCGGCGCACGGCACCGCCACCTCGTACGACGAGGCGAAGGAGATCGCCGACGAGATCGGCTACCCGGTGCTGGTCCGGCCGTCGTACGTGCTGGGCGGGCGCGGCATGGAGATCGTCTACGACGACGCCACGCTGCGTGACTACATCGGTCGGGCCACCGACATCTCGCCGGACCACCCGGTGCTCGTCGACAGGTTCCTCGACGACGCCATCGAGATCGACGTGGACGCGCTCTGCGACGCCGACGGCGAGGTCTACCTCGGCGGGATCATGGAGCACATCGAGGAGGCGGGCATCCACTCCGGCGACTCCTCCTGCGCCCTGCCCCCGATCACCCTGGCCAGCTCGCACGTGGCCCAGGTCCGCCGGTACACCGAGGCGATCGCCCGGAGCATCGGCGTACGCGGACTGCTGAACGTGCAGTACGCGCTGAAGGACGACGCGCTGTACGTGCTGGAGGCCAACCCGCGCGCCTCGCGTACCGTGCCGTTCGTCTCGAAGGCCACGGCGGTGCCGCTGGCGAAGGCGGCGGCCCGCATCGCTCTCGGCGCGACATTGGCCGAGCTGCGCGCCGAGGGCATGTTGCCGGCCACCGGGGACGGCGGTTCGTTGCCGCCGGACGCCCCGATCGCGGTCAAGGAGGCGGTGCTGCCGTTCAAGCGGTTCCGTACCCCGGCCGGTAAGGGCGTGGATTCGCTGCTCGGCCCGGAGATGAAGTCGACGGGCGAGGTGATGGGGATCGACACCGCCTTCGGGCACGCCTTCGCCAAGTCGCAGTCTGCGGCGTACGGGTCGCTGCCGACCGAGGGCAGGATCTTCGTCTCGGTGGCCAACCGGGACAAGCGCGGCATGATCTTCCCGATCAAGCGGCTGGCCGATCTCGGCTTCGACATCGTGGCGACGAGCGGTACGGCCGAGGTGCTGCGCCGCCACGGCATCGCCTGCGAGGAGGTACCGAAGCACTACGAGGCCGGTTCCGAGGAGGACGCGGTGTCACTGATCCTCAATGGCCACGTCGCCCTGGTGGTCAATACCCCACAGGGTTCCGGTGCCAGCGCCCGCTCCGACGGTTACGAGATCCGCAGCGCGGCGGTCACCGCCGACATCCCCTGCATCACCACGGTCCCCGGCGCCGCCGCCGCGGTCATGGGCATCGAGGCCCGGATCCGTGGCGATATGCAGGTCCGCCCCCTCCAGGCCCTCCACGCCGCCCTCCGGCCCGCCCAGTGACCCCCCAGCTCTCGTTGATCATGAGGTTAGCGGCAGTAGAGAAGATCGACATCGCCGCCAACCTCATGATCAACCAGGTGGTGCGAGGGCTTGGGGACGTGCCGTGTGGTGGGGGAGGGACGGCGTGATCTTCGAGCGGACCGTGCGGCGGGGGTTGTTCCGGGTCGGGGGTGGGGACGCGGAGGCGGCGCACGAGTTCACCCTGCGACGGTTGGCCGCGCTGTCCCGGATGCCCGTGGCGCTGGCGGCGGTGCGGGCCCGGTACGCCGTGGCGGCGCCGCGCACGGTGTTCGGGGTGCGGTTTCCGAACCCGGTGGGGCTCGCTGCCGGCATGGACAAGGACGGGGTGGCGCTGCCGGCGTGGCCGGCGCTCGGCTTCGGTTTCGTCGAGGTCGGCACCGTTACGGCGCGCCCGCAGCCGGGCAATCCCCGGCCCCGGCTGTTCCGGCTGCCCGACAGCGAGGCCGTGATCAACAGGATGGGCTTCAACAACGCCGGTGCGCAGGCGCTGGCGGACCGGCTGTCGGCGTTGCCGCGACCGCTCGGCGTACCGCTTGGCATCTCGCTGGGCAAGTCGAAGGTGACGGCCCTGGCGGACGCGGTGGAGGATTACCGCGAGTCGTACCGCGCGCTGCGCGACCACGGGGACTACTTCGCGGTCAACGTCTCCTCGCCGAACACCCCCGGGCTGCGCGAGTTGCAGGACCGTGGGCACCTGGACGCGCTGCTGGCGGCGCTGGTGGGGGAGAAGCCGGTGCTGGTGAAGATCGCCCCTGACCTGACCGAGCCGGCCATCGCCGAGTTGCTTGAGGTGTGCCTGGCCCGTGGCGCGGCCGGGGTGATCGCCACGAACACGACCCTCGGGCGGGACGGCCTGGCCCCGGCCGACCGGAGGCGTTCCGGCGAGGCCGGCGGACTGTCCGGCCGTCCCCTGGCCGACCGGGCGCGGCAGGTGGTCGCCTTCGTGCACGCCGAGACGGGCGGGCAACTGCCGGTCATCGGCGTCGGCGGCATCGTCGATCCCGACGACGCCGCCCGGATGTTCGACGCCGGCGCGAGCCTGGTGCAGCTCTACACCGGCTTCATCTACCGCGGCCCGGCGCTGCCCCGCGCCGTCGCCCGCGCCGCCCCATCCCGATGACGCCCGCCCACCCTCCCCGCGATCTTGCACTTTCTGTCGGGGCGGATGGGGCGGATGGGGCGCAACGGCGACCGAAAGTGCACGATCGCGGGGAGGTGGGGGAGGGGTGACGCCGGAGGAGGTTCTCGCGGCTGACGCGGCGCACGTGTGGCATCCGTACTCGGTGGTGCCGCCGGTGGTGGCGCCGTATGTGGTGGAGAGTGCGGCCGGGGTGCGGTTGCGGCTGGCCGACGGTCGTGAGCTTGTCGACGGGATGTCTTCCTGGTGGGCGGCGATCCACGGGTACCGGCATCCGGTGCTGGACGCGGCGGTCACCGACCAGTTGCGGCGGATGAGCCACGTCATGTTCGGCGGGCTCACCCACGCACCGGCCGTGGAGCTGGCCCGCACCCTGGTCGAGGTGACCCCCGACGGGCTGGAGCACGTGTTCCTCGCCGACTCCGGTTCGGTGAGTGTCGAGGTCGCGGTGAAGATGTGCCTGCAGTACCAGCGGGCCACCGGCCGGCCGCAGCGACGCCGGTTGGGCACCTGGCGGGGCGGCTACCACGGCGACACGTTCCATCCGATGAGCGTCTGCGACCCCGAGGGCGGCATGCACCACCTCTGGGGGGACGTGCTGCCGCGACAGGTGTTCGCCCCGGCACCACCCGGCGGCTTCGACAGCCCACCGGACCCGGCGTACGAGGCGGCGCTTGTCGACGCGGTCGAGCGGCACGCCCACGAGCTGGCGGCGGTGATCGTGGAACCGGTGGTGCAGGGTGCCGGCGGAATGCGCTTCCACAATCCGCACTATCTGCGGGTGCTGCGCGAGGTGACGAGCGCGCACGGGGTGTTGCTGATCTTCGACGAGATCGCTACCGGATTCGGGCGTACCGGCACCATGTTCGCCGCCGAGCACGCCGGGGTGACGCCGGACGTGATGTGTGTCGGCAAGGCGCTCACCGGCGGGTACCTCACCCTGGCCGCGGCGCTCTGCACGGCGGAGGTCGCGCGGGGCATCCGGACCGGCGGTGTGCTCGCGCACGGCCCGACGTTCATGGGCAACCCGCTGGCCTGCGCGGTCGCCAACGCGTCGCTGGGCCTGCTGCGGGCCGGGGACTGGGCCGGGCAGGTGGCGCGACTTCAGCGGGGCCTGCGGTCCGGGCTGGAGCCGCTGCGCGGTGCGCCGGGCGTGACCGACGTGCGGGTGCTTGGCGGCATCGGAGTGGTCCAGGTGGACCACGAGGTGGATATCGGCGCGGCCACCGCCGCCGCGGTGGCGCAGGGGGTGTGGCTGCGTCCGTTCCGGGATCTGGTCTACACGATGCCGCCGTACGTCACCACGGACGCCGACCTGGCGGTCGTGGTCTCGGCTATCGCAGCGGCGGTAGCGGCGGGCTGAGTAGGCGAGTTATGACGCTCGATTCGATTTGAGTAGGCGTGATCGACAGGTTGCGCGAATTGGAGTAGCCGGGTGACGCCCCTGCCCGAACCTGCTGAGTAGGCGACGGCCGGCGCGATCCCGGACCGGCGGAGGACGAGAGGAAGGCACTGCCGTTATGGAGAGCTTCGGCGCCCGGCTGCACCGGGCCATGGACGAACGCGGCCCGCTCTGCGTGGGGATCGACCCGCATCCGGAGTTGCTGGCCCGGTGGGGCCTTGCCGACGACGTGGACGGTCTCGACCGCTTCGCCCGGACCGTCGTGGACGCCCTCGGTGACCGGGTTGCGGTGGTCAAGCCTCAGTCGGCGTTCTTCGAGCGATTCGGTTCTCAAGGGATGGCGGTGCTTGAGTCAACTATCCGACAGTTACGAAATCTCGGCTCGCTCGTTCTGCTCGACGCCAAGCGTGGGGACATCGGTTCGACGGTTCGCGCGTACGCGTCGGCCTACCTTGATCCATCCAGCTCCATGTATGTCGACGCGGTGACGGCGAGCCCCTTCCTGGGCGTCGGCTCGCTGGCCCCGATGTTCGAGCTGGCCGCCGAGCACGGCGGCGGCGTCTTCGTCCTGGCGCTCACCTCCAACCCCGAGGGCGCCTCGGTGCAGCGCGCTCGCGGCGCCGACGGACGTACCGTCGCGCAGACCGTCCTCGACGAGATTTCCCAGCTCAACGCGGGTGCGGAGCCGCTCGGCAGCATCGGCGCCGTGATCGGCGCGACGGTCGGTGACACCGGCTGCGACCTGTCGGCGGTGAACGGCCCGCTGCTCGCCCCGGGGCTCGGGGCGCAGGGCGCCACGGCCGCGGATCTGCGCGTCGTCTTCGGTTCCGCGGTGCCCGCCGTGCTGCCCGCGTACTCCCGTGAGGTGCTGACCGCCGGGCCCGATCCGGCGGCGTTGCGGGCCGCCGCCGAGCGGGCTGTGGCTGAGTGTCGGGCGGTTCTGGCGCTGTCATGACTGACTGATGGCTCGGTCACTTTGTGGTGATCACTGCGCGCCCACGTTGCCGAAAGCTCCGTTGACCGCTAGTTTTCCCCGCGCTGGGAACCCCTTGGTTCACAGCGACACCACGTTTCACAGATGCGGCGGTGCGTCCCGCCCGTCGCGATAGGGACCTGAGGAGAACTGGTGCCGCTCCCGTCACTGACCCCCGAGCAGCGCGCAGCCGCGCTGGAGAAGGCTGCGGAGATCCGCAAAGCCCGTGCCGAGCTGAAGGAGCAGCTCAAGCAGGGCAAGACCACCCTCGGAGCCGTTCTTGAGCGGGCCGAGTCCGACGATGTCGTCGGCAAGCTCAAGGTGTCGGCCGTGCTGCAGGCCATGCCGGGCATCGGCAAGATCCGGGCTACTCAGATCATGGAGAAGCTCAAGATCGCCGACAGCCGTCGCCTGCGTGGCCTCGGCGAGCAGCAGCGCAAGGCCCTGCTTGGGGAGTTCGCCGCCAACTGAGCACGACTGCGTGTAGAAACAAGCAGTGAGCTTGGATGACGAGGCGCGCCCGGCGGCTCGGCTCACTGTCCTGGCTGGCCCATCCGGCGCCGGCAGGGAGAGTGTCGTCGAGCTGGTCCGGGCGCGTTCTCCGTCAGTGTGGACGCCCGTCACGGTCACCACCCGGCCTCGCCGGGGCGGCGAACTGGACGGCGTCCACCGGCACTTCGTCACGCCCGAGGAGTTCGACCGCCGGCTCGCCGCCGGCGAGCTGCTGGAGTGGAGTCGGCTCGGTACTCACCGGCGCGGTACGGAGATCAGCCCGCTGCGCCGCCGGCTCGCCGCCGGGCAGCCGGTCCTGCTCGCGCTGGACCTCGACGGGGCGTTGCTGGTCCGGGCCGGGTGGCCGCGAGCGCGACTCGTCCTACTCCATCCGCCCGGTCGACTGCCGGGTCCGCCGGTCGTGGCCGCCTTCGACCTCAGCGTGTCGCACGACCGCATCGAGCGTGTCGTGGACGAACTGGTAGGATTCATCGGTTCTTCCTTCCTGGCTCCGGCCCGACCGCGTCCGCGCGGTTGAGCGCCGGCACCGCGCTCAGGCGCGGTCCGTGCGAAAGACGCAGAGGTTCATCCGTGGGATCCATCGCCAACCCCGAAGGCATCACCAACCCGCCGATCGACGAGCTCCTGGAGAAGACGACGTCGAAGTACGCGCTTGTCATTTTCGCGGCCAAGCGCGCCCGCCAGGTCAACGCCTACTACAGCCAGCTCGGTGAGGGTCTGCTGGAGTACGTCGGCCCGCTCGTCGAGACCACTCCCCAGGAGAAGCCGCTCTCCATCGCGATGCGCGAGATCAACGCGGGCCTGCTCACCGCTGAGCCGACCGACCAGCCGTAACCCCCCGCGCGTCGATGAGCGCCCGGATCATCCTCGGCGTCGGCGGCGGGATCGCCGCGTACAAGGCGTGCGAGTTGCTGCGCCTGTTCACCGAGTCGGGCCACCAGGTCCGGGTGGTGCCGACCGCTGCCGCGTTGCGTTTCGTCGGCGCGCCGACCTGGGCGGCGCTGTCCGGGCAACCCGTCGCCGAGGACGTCTGGTCCGACGTGCACGAGGTGCCGCACGTGCGACTCGGTCAGCAGGCCGACCTGGTGGTGGTCGCGCCGACCACCGCCGACCTGCTGGCCCGGGCCGCCCACGGCCTTGCCGATGATCTACTCAGCAACACCCTGCTCACCGCTCGCTGTCCGGTGCTGCTGGCGCCGGCGATGCACACCGAGATGTGGGAGCACCCGGCGACCGTCGCCAACGTCGCGACGCTGCGGGCCCGGGGGGTCCGGGTCGTCGAGCCGGCTGTCGGGCGACTCACCGGGGTCGACACCGGCAAGGGCCGGTTGCCGGAGCCGGCGGAGATCTTCGCCGTGGCCCGCCGCATCCTGGCCCGTGGCGCCGCCGCGCCGGCCGACCTGGCCGGCCGCCGGGTGGTGGTCACCGCAGGTGGTACCCGGGAACCGCTGGACCCGGTGCGCTTCCTGGGCAACAGGTCCTCGGGCAAGCAGGGTTACGCGTTCGCCCGGGCCGCCCTCGCCCGTGGCGCCCAGGTCACGCTGATCTCGGCGAACGTCACACTGCCCGATCCGGCCGGTGCGGACCTGGTCCGGGTGGGCACCACCGCTGACCTGCGGGAGGCCACCCTGAAGGCGGCTGTGGACGCCGACGTGGTGGTGATGGCGGCGGCTCCTGCCGATTTCCGACCGGCGACGTACGCGCCTGGCAAAATCAAGAAATCGGACGACGGCACGGCGCCCACAATCGAACTCGTGACCAACCCGGACATCGCCGCCGAGCTGGGTCAGCGTCGTCGGCCGGAGCAGGTGCTGGTGGTGTTCGCCGCCGAGACCGGCGACGCCGAGGCCAACGGACGGGCCAAGCTGGCCCGAAAGCGGGCCGACCTCATCGTCATCAACGAGGTGGGGCCGGACAAGGTCTTCGGCGCCGAGACCAACGCGGCCACCGTCATCAGCGTGGACGGCTCGGTCACCCGGATACCCGAGCGGTCCAAGGAGGATCTCGCCGACGGGGTATGGGACCTGGTGGTCGCCCGGTGGGCCGGTGACTCCTCCTGACGGCTGGACCCAAGACGACCGTCGACGGTGTCGTGGACGGTTGGTGACTACACTGCCGCGGAACGACGTCCAAGAACTTAGGAGTACCGTGACACGCCGCCTCTTCACGTCCGAATCGGTCACGGAAGGCCACCCGGACAAGATCGCCGATCAGATCAGCGACGGCATCCTCGATGCCCTTCTGACGCAGGATCCGCACAGCCGGGTGGCTGTGGAGACCCTGATCACCACCGGCCAGGTGCACGTCGCCGGTGAGGTGACGACAAAGGCGTACGCCGACATCCCGACGATCGTGCGGGAGACGATCCTGGGCATCGGGTACGACTCGTCGAAGAAGGGTTTCGACGGGGCGTCGTGCGGGGTGAGCGTCTCGATCGGTTCCCAGTCGCCGGACATCGCGCAGGGCGTGGACAACGCGTTCGAGCTGCGTACCGGGGCGTCGGAGAGCGCGTTGGACGCGCAGGGCGCCGGTGACCAGGGCATGATGTTCGGGTTCGCCTGCTCCGAGACGCCCGAGCTGATGCCGCTGCCGATCGCGCTCGCGCACCGGCTGGCCCGCCGGCTCTCCGCGGTACGCAAGGACGGCACGGTGCCCTACCTGCGCCCGGACGGCAAGACGCAGGTCACCATCGAGTACGACGGGCTGCGGCCGGTACGCCTCAACACGGTGGTGGTCTCCAGCCAGCACGCCGCCGACATCTCGCTGGAGTCGCTGCTCACCCCGGACGTGCGGGACCACGTCATCGCTCCCGAGCTGGAGAGCCTCGGCCTGGACACCGAGGGCTACCGGCTCCTGGTCAATCCGACCGGCCGGTTCGAGATCGGTGGTCCGATGGGCGACGCGGGCCTGACCGGGCGGAAGATCATCGTGGACACCTACGGCGGGTACGCCCGCCACGGCGGTGGGGCGTTCTCCGGCAAGGACCCGTCGAAGGTCGACAGGTCGGCCGCGTACGCGATGCGGTGGGTGGCCAAGAACGTGGTGGCCGCCGGGCTCGCGGAGCGGTGCGAGGTGCAGGTCGCGTACGCGATCGGCAAGGCACACCCGGTGAGCCTGTTCATCGAGACCTTCGGTACCGAGACGGTGCCGGTGGCCTCGATCGAGAAGGCGGTCACCGAGATCTTCGACCTGCGTCCGGCCGCGATCATCCGGGACCTGCACCTGCTGCGGCCGATCTACGCGCAGACCGCCGCCTACGGCCACTTCGGCCGCGAACTGCCCGACCTGACCTGGGAGTCCACCGACCGTGCCGCCGACCTCAAGTCGGCCGCGGGAGCCTGACAACCACCCGGCGTGACGACCGGCGGCCCGCTGACAGGTCGCCGGTCGCCCGGGTCTGCGTCGACGTGCCGCTGGCCCATCTGGACCGCCCCTTCGACTACCTGGTTCCCCAGGCGCTCTCCGCCGACGCCGTGCCCGGCGTACGGGTGAAGGTGCGCTTCGCCGGCCAGCTCGTCGACGGTTGGCTGCTGGAACGGGCCGAACGCTCCGAGCATCCCCGGCTCGCCTACCTGGACAAGGTGGTCTCTCCGGTGCCGGTGCTCGCCCCGGAGGTGGCCCGGCTGGCCCGGGTCGTCGCCGACAGGTACGCCGGCAGCCTGGCCGACGTGCTGCGGCTGGCGGTGCCACCCCGGCACGCCCGGGTGGAAAAGGAGATCATGACCGCGGCCCCGCCCGCCGGGTCGCCGGAACTTGAGCCGCAGCCGCAGCCGCAGCCGCAGCCGGAGCCGCAGCCGGAGCCGGAGCCGGAGCCGGAAGGTTGGCGCGACTACCCGGCCGGGCCGGCGTTGCTGCGGGCCCTTGCCGACGGGCGTTCCCCCCGGGCGGTCTGGTCGGCACTGCCGGGGGAGGACTGGGCGGCCCGCTACGCCACAGCCGTCGCCGCCACGGTGGCCGCCGGCCGGGGTGCGCTTGTGGTGGTTGCCGACGGGCGGGATCTCGACCGGCTCGATGCCGCGCTCACCGCCCGGCTCGGGCCGGGCCGGCACGTCTGCCTGTCGGCCGCGCTCGGCCCGGCGCGGCGTTACCGCGCCTTCCTGACCGCCCGGCGTGCCGAAGCTCCGGTGGTGATCGGCACCCGGGCCGCCATGTTCGCCCCGGTCGACAGGCTGGGGCTGGTGGCGATCTGGGACGACGGTGACGATCTGCACGCCGAGCCGCGGGCCCCCTACCCGCACGCCCGTGAGGTGCTGCTCACCCGCGCCCAGTTGGCGGAGGCGGGCGCACTCGTCGGCGGCTACGCCCGTACCGCCGAGGCGCAACTGCTTGTGGAGACCGGCTGGGCCCGTGAGGTGATCGCCGACCGGGCGGTGCTGCGGGCGCGTACCCCCGCGATCGTGCCGACCGGCGACGACCCGCAACTGGCCCGCGATCCCGGCGCGGCGACCGCCCGGCTGCCGAGCCTGGCCTGGACGGCCGCCCGGGAGGCGCTGCGCGCGGAACTGCCGGTCCTGGTCCAGGTGCCCCGGCGCGGCTACCTGCCCTCGGTGGCCTGCGCCGAATGTCGGACCCCGGCCCGCTGCCCGCACTGCGCCGGCCCGCTCGCGCTGCCGTCGGCGGGTGGGTCGCCGGCCTGCCGCTGGTGCGCCCGGATCGCCGCCGCGTACGCCTGCCCGCAGTGTGGCGGGCGGCGGCTGCGGGCCTCGGTCACCGGTGCCCGGCGGACCGCCGAGGAACTCGGTAGGGCCTTTCCGGGGGTGCCGGTGCGCACCTCCGGCCGGGAGGAGGTGCTCGCCGACGTGCCCGACGGGCCGGGCCTGGTGATCGCCACCCCGGGCGCCGAGCCGCTGGCGGCCGGCGGCTACGGCGCGGTGCTGCTGCTGGACTCCTGGGCCCTGCTCACCCGGGCCGACCTGCGGGCCGGTGAGGAGGCGCTGCGCCGCTGGACGGCGGCTGCGGCACTGGCCCGGCCGGCGGCCGAGGGGGGCCGGGTGGTGGTGGTCGCCGACGGTGCGCTCGCGCCGGTGCAGGCGCTGCTGCGCTGGGACGCCGGCTGGTTCGCCGCCCGGGAACTGGCCGAACGGCGGGAGCTGGGTTTCCCCCCGGCGATGCGGATGGCCAGCGTGACCGGCCTGCCGGACGCGGTCGCCGACCTGTTGGCGCAGGCGCGCCTGCCCGACGGGACGGAACTGCTCGGTCCGGTACCGGCCGACGGAGAGCGGGAACGGATGCTGGTGCGGGTGCCGAGGGCCCGCGCCGCCGCGATGGCCGACGCGCTGCACGCAGCGGCCGGGGTCCGCAGCGCCCGTAAGGCGGCCGACCCGGTACGCCTCCAGGTCGATCCGCTCGCCTTGTTCTGACCGGCCCGGTGACGGTGGGTACCGACCGATGTCCCAATCGATGCGAAATGTCATCTGATCATGACTCTGTGTGTCGGCGCGCCCGCTCGGGGCCGCGTAGTCGGGTCCGGCCCGTGAGAGGTGGTAGCATCGCCCGTCATGCCGGTGCGTACGGCGACTCCAGGTCGAGCTGGAGGTGTCCGAGGGCGGCGCGACGACTGCGGAACCGCGTCGGCCCGGCGCGGAAATCGATGACCTCAACCAGCCGGTGATCAGGGGTGGACCAGTCGTGACCGTTCGTCAGTCGATCGTCTTCAACGGTGACCTCGGCAGCGGCAAGAGCACCGTTTCGGTCGAGATCGCCAAACGGCTCGGCCTGCGCCGGGTCAGCGTCGGCGACCTCTACCGGCAGATGGCCCAGGAGCGGCAGATGACAGCGCTCCAGCTGAACCTGCACGCTGAGCTGGACCAGGCCGTCGACGGCTATGTCGACCAGCTCCAGCGGGACATCGCCGCCTCCGGTGAGAGCCTGGTCATGGACTCCCGGCTGGCCTGGCACTTCTTCACCGACGCGCTAAAGGTGCACATGATCACCGAGCCGGGTGAGGCGGCCCGCCGCGTCCTGCTGCGTCCCTCCGGGCCGGCCGAGAGCTACACCTCGCTGGAGGAGGCGAAGGCCAAGCTCCGGGAACGCAGCGAGAGCGAGCGCGGCCGGTTCCTGATCCGCTACGGCGTGGACAAGGCCAGGTTGCGCAACTACGACCTGATCTGCGACACCACCCGGGCACCCGCCGACGAGGTGATCGAGCGCATCGTCGACGCGTACGAGGGACGGCTCGCGCCGGAGGTGCTGCGCGGCGCCCCGCCGTTGCTGCTGCTCGATCCCGGTCGCGTCTACCCGACCGAGGACGTCGCCGGCCTGCGCGGCCTGTGGGACTCGACCTTCACCGCCGAGGTCGCCGCGGCCGGTGAGACCGGCCTGGAGCCACTGGAGATCGGGTACACCGGCGAGTACTTCTTCGTGGTCAACGGGCACCGACGGCTCAGCGCCGCGCTGCGCAACGGCTTCCGGCTGGTGCCGGGCCGGCTGGTCGCCGAGGTCGAGGAGCCGGTGGTCGGCGGGGTGAGCGCGATGGACTACTTCGTCGCGCAGACCCACCCCAGCCTGGTCCACGACTGGGCGGCAGCCCACGACATCCACCTGCCGCTGCCCGAGCATGCCCTGCTCGCCGGCGACGCGGTGCTGGCCGGGGAGAGCCCCGCCGGCTGAGCCCGCTGCCGGATGGGCGGCGGCGGGTGCCGCCCGCGATGGCGCTGCCCGGGCATGATGGAGCCTCCCGGACACCCAGGAGGTCAGATGGACGCCGCTGAGGCGCTCGCGTCGCTCATGTCACCCGAAGGACGGGTCGACCCGTATCCGGCGTACGAGCGGTTACGGGCCCACGGGCCGATCGTGCCGGCCGGTCCGGGTCTGTACGCGGTCACCGGCCACGCCGAGGCCGACGAACTGCTCCGCGACGCCCGGGTCCGGGTGCTCGACGACCATCTGCGCGACGGACTCCTGCCGACCTGGCGGGAGAGCCCGGCGGTGTCCTCGATCGCCCGGTCCATGCTGCGGACCAACCCGCCCGACCACAGCCGGATGCGCCGGCTCGCCGCCGGAGCCTTCACCCCAAAACGGATCGGCGCCATGCGCGACGTGGTCACGGCGCAGACCGACGAGCTGATCGACGCGATGGCGGCGACCGGCCGGGGCGACGCTCCGGTGGACTTCATGGCCGAGTTCGCCTACCCGTTGCCGGTCGGGGTGATCTGCGAACTGCTCGGCGTCCCCGCCACCGACCGGCCGCTGTTCCGGCGCTGGACGGCCGACCTGACCGGGGTGCTGGAGCCCGAGATCACCCCGGCGGAGCTGGCCGTGGCCGATGCCGGCGCCGCCGAGCTGCGCGACTACTTCACCGACCTGGTGGCCGCCCGTCGTCGGCGACCGGCCGACGACCTGACCACCGCCCTGGTGCAGGCGCACGACGCCGGTGACCGGCTCTCCGGCGAGGAACTGCTGGCGAACCTGGTGATCCTGCTCGTCGCGGGCTTCGAGACCACCACCAACCTGCTCGGCAACGGGCTGGCCGTGCTGCTGGCCCACAGCCGCGCCGCCGACGTGCTGCGGCACCACCCGCAGCACGCCCCGGCGTACGTGGACGAACTGCTCCGCTTCGACTCGCCGGTGCAGCTGACCACCCGCACCACAGGCGAGGCCGTGCGGCTCGACGGGGTCGAGGTGCCCGCCGGCAGTTGGATCCTGCTGCTGCTCGGCGCGGCCAACCGCGACCCCCGGCGATACCCACGGCCGGAGCGGTTCGACCCGTGGCGGGCCCAGCTGAACCCGCTCTCCTTCGGCGCCGGGCCGCACTACTGCCTGGGCGCGGGGCTGGCCCGGCTGGAGGCTCAGGTCGCCTTCCCGGCGCTGCTGCGCCGGCTGCCCGGGCTGGCGCCGGCCGGGCCGCCCCGGCGGCGGATCCGGTTGACCCTGCGCGGGTACGACCACCTGCCGGTCACCGTGGGTGAACCGCTGCCGGCGGCGCAGGGTGGTGCGCCGGCCGGCACGGCTGTCGGCAGTCCGTAGACTGGTACGGCACTCCCGTCCCGCCGTGAAGGAGCCAACCCGCGTGACCGTCCAGCCCATCCGTCTGTTCGGGGATCCGGTGCTGCGCACGCCGGCCGATCCGGTTGTCGACTTCGACGTCGAGCTGCGAAAGCTCATCGAGGATCTGACCGACACCATGCGTGAGCAGAGCGGTGCCGGCCTCGCCGCGCCGCAACTCGGTGTGGGCCTGCGGGTGTTCACCTTCGACGTCGACGACGTGCTCGGCCACCTGGTCAACCCGGTGCTGGAGTTTCCCGACGAGGAGGAGCAGGACGGCCCGGAGGGCTGCCTGTCCATCCCCGGCCTCTACTTCGACACCAAGCGCCGCCAGAACGTCATCGCCAAGGGCTTCAACGGCTACGGCGACCCGGTGCAGATCGTCGGCACCGGGTTGATGGCCCGCTGCGTGCAGCACGAGACCGACCACCTCGACGGGGTGCTCTTCCTCGACCGGCTGGATCCGGCCGGCCGCAAGGAGGCGATGAAGGCGATCCGTCAGGCCGACTGGTACGACGCCGCCGCCCCGCCGACTGTCAAGGTGAGCCCGCACGTCGCCGACAGCCCTTTCGGTCTGGGGCGGTGACCGGGTGCGGGTGATCTTTGCCGGTACGCCGGCTGTCGCTGTTCCGGCCCTAGCCGCCGTGGCCGCCTCCCGGCACGAGGTGCTCGCCGTGGTGACCCGCCCGGACGCCCCTGCGGGACGCGGCCGGGGGCTGGTCCGCTCCCCGGTCGGGGCGTGGGCCGACGAGCACGGTGTCGAGGTGCTGACCCCGGCGCGCCCGCGTGAGCCGGAGTTCCTGGACCGGCTGCGCGAGTTGGCTCCCGACTGCGTGCCGGTGGTCGCCTACGGCGCGCTGGTGCCGCCGGTGGCGCTGGAGATTCCCCGGCACGGCTGGGTCAATCTGCACTTCTCGCTGCTGCCGGCCTGGCGGGGCGCCGCGCCGGTGCAGCACGCCGTGCTGCACGGCGACGAGCTGACCGGGGCGAGCGTCTTCCACCTGGAGGAGGGGCTGGACACCGGCCCGGTCTACGGCACGCTCACCGACGAGATCAGGCCGGCGGACACCTCCGGTGACCTGCTGGAGCGGTTGGCGCACAGCGGCGCCGGGCTGCTGGTGGCGGTGCTGGACGCGCTGGAGGACGGCACCGCGAGGGCCGAGCCGCAGCCCGCCGACGGCGTCTCGCTGGCCCCGAAGCTGACAGTCGAGGACGCCCGGGTGCGCTGGGGCGACCCCGCCTTCGCGGTGGACCGGCGCATCCGCGCCTGCACCCCGGCTCCCGGCCCGTGGACGACCTTCCGGGACGAGCGGGTGAAGCTCGGCCCGGTCACCCCGGCACCGGACGCGCCCGATCTCAAGCCCGGTGAGCTGCTCGTGGAGAAGGCGCGGGTACTGGCCGGCACGGCGACCGTCCCGGTCCGTCTCGGCGAGGTGCGCGCGGCCGGCAAGCGGGCCATGCCGGCGACCGACTGGGCGCGCGGCGCCCGGGTCGGCGCCGGGGAGGTGTTCGCATGAGGGAGACCGCCGCTCGTGGCGGCGCGGAGCGACGCGGATCCCGTCCCAGCCGGCCGGTCGTCGACCGGGCGCGCTACGCGGCGTACGAGGCGGTCGCGGCGGTGCACCGGGATGACGCGTACGCCAATCTGGTGTTGCCGGCGATCCTCACCGACGCGGGGCTGTTCGGCCGGGACGCCGCCTTCGCCACCGAACTGACCTACGGCACCCTGCGCCATCTGGGCACCCTCGACACGATCCTGACCGCTGCGGCCGGGCGCGACGTGCAGCGGATCGACCCGCCGGTGCGCGACGCGCTGCGCATCGGCGCGTACCAGCTGCTGCACACCCGGGTGCCCCCGCACGCGGCGGTCTCCTCCACCGTCGACCTGGTCCGGGTGGTGGGTCAGGGAGCCACCGGGTTCGCCAACGCGGTGCTGCGCGAGGTCGCCACCCGCGATGCCGACGAGTGGGTGTCCCAACTGGCGCCGTCGATCGAGGCGGACCCGATCGGTCACCTGTCGGTGGCTTACAGCCATCCACAGTGGATCGTGCGGGCGTTCAACGAGGCGCTCGGTGGTGACCTCGGCGAGACCACCCGCCTGCTGATCGAGGACAATGAGCGCCCTCCGGTGCACCTGTGCGCCCGGCCCGGCCTGATCGACCCGGTCGAGCTCGCCGACGAGGTGGGCGGCGCGCCCGGTGCCTTCTCGCCGTACGCGGTCTATCTGGCCGGTGGCGCGCCGGGCGAGCTGGCGGCGGTGGCGGACGGTCGCGCCCACGTCCAGGACGAGGGTTCCCAACTGGTCGCCAACGCGCTCGCGCTGGCGCCTGTGGACGGTCCGGACGGCCGGTGGCTCGACCTGTGCGCCGGGCCTGGCGGCAAGTCGGGGCTGCTCGGGGCCCTCGCCGCGCAGCGGGACGCCCGGTTGACCGCCGTCGAGGTGGCCGAACACCGGGCCCGGCTGGTCGCCGGCGCCACCCGAGGTCTGCCGGTGACAGTGCTGAACACCGACGGTCGGCTGGTGGGCAGCGAGCCGAAGCTGCCGGAGGAACATTTCGACCGGGTGCTCGTCGACGCGCCGTGCACCGGACTCGGTTCGCTGCGCCGCCGGCCGGAATCACGCTGGCGGCGTCAACCGTCCGACCTGTCGGCCCTGACCCGGTTGCAGCGCGAGCTGCTCGCCGCCGGGCTGCGGGCGGCCCGCCCGGGTGGGGTGGTGGCCTACGTGACCTGTTCACCGCACACGGTGGAGACCCATGTGACGGTGACCGAGGCGGCCCGCCGCAGCGGCGTGCCTGTCGACTTCGTCGACGCGCGTACGGTGCTGCCGGCCGGGATGCCGGGGCTGGGCGACGGACCGACTGTGCAGTTGTGGCCGCACCGGCACGGCACCGACGCCATGTTCCTCGCCCTGCTGCGCCGTACCTGAAATCCCGAACCCGCCGCCACCGACCGCCTCCGGGTTCGCGGCGGAGACCCGCCCCGGTCGCGGCGGACGGGGGGAATGGCCGCGACGACCGGGGCGGGTGGCTATTCGGCGGACCCGACGGGAATCCAGTCCGTGAACCGCCGGTGCAGCCCTGCGGCGTCCTCGTCGGAGCCCGACTCGGCGAGCTGACCGGCGGCCTCCTCGCGCAGCTCGATCAGGTGCACCATGAGCGCCGGCTTGTCGTCGCGGTACACCGCGAGCAGGCGTAGCTTCGCCGGAGAGCACGGCCAGGCGGCCCCGCACGCCTGGCAACGCCACGTCGGGCGGGACGGGACGTGCGCCTCGATCCGGCCGTTCATCCGGTCACGCTCGCGACGGCGGAGCGGGGCCGGGAGCGACGCTCGGCGTACGGGACCGGTGGGACGTTCACCTGCCGCATTCCCGCCGGGCGCAGGAACAGCGCTCGCCGCTGCGTCGCGTCCCCGTGCCGGTCGAGCTGGTAGACGTCGACCCAGACCCACCCGTCGTACGTGGTGCGCTCCAGCTGCCGGATCACCCGGACCAGGATCGGTTCGTGGAACTGCGGGGACGCCTCCCGGGTCAGGAGGTACACGCCGGGGCGGACCGGGGGTGTGCCGCCCTCCCGCCCGGTCATCAGTCACGCGCCGGCTCTTGCGTGGACATGGTGCCTCCTTCGTCGTGGTTGGCGGGGGCCGCCCCGGTCTGCTCGCCCAGGGGCGACCCCCGGCGACCCGGCGAGCGGGATTGCCGTCCCAAGGCCCGTGCGCGCCGCCACGAAAACAATCGCGCAGCGAATGTGGACGGCTACACCCCGTAGGCATAGGTTCTGTAGACGTCAAGGACGTCATGCGGGAGGCGGCATGAATCAGGCGCTGAGAGCGGCCATGGTGGACGCGGGTGAGACCGCCGAGAGCCTCGCCGAACAGGTAGGCGTGGATCCCAAGACGGTCGGGCGATGGGTGACGCCGGGGCGGGTACCGCATCCTCGGCACCGCGCGGCGGCGGCTGCAGCGCTCGGGCGCGACATCGAGGACATCTGGCCGGACATTTTGAAGCGGCGCGAGCCGCCGTGGCTGCGGCCCTGGGTGGAGACGGAACTCCAGGCCACCGCGCTGCGGTCCTTTCAAGTCGCGGTCATCCCGGGCCTGTTGCAGACCCCCGAGTACGCCTCGGCGGTGCTCAGCAGCGGGCTGCTCGCCCCGGACGAGGTGGCCGGCTACGTCGAGACCCGGATGCGCCGGCAGTCGTCGGTCCTCGAACGGCGCAAACCGCCGCTCTTCGTCGCGGTCATCGACGAGTTCGCGCTGCGTCGAGGCGCCCCGGACATCATGCATCCGCAACTGGACCACCTGGTGACGATGGCGCGGCGGCCCAACATCCTCCTGCACGTGCTGCCGCTCGACGCCGGCCTGCACCCCGGGCAGGCCGGGCCGTTCGTCATCGCGACCACCGAGGACGGCGACGTCGCGTACCTGGACGACCAGGCCGCCGGCCGGCTGACCAACGACACCGCCGCGCTCTGGTCCATTTGGGATACGCTGCGCTCGGTGGCGCTGCCGCGCCGCCAGACCATCGACTTCCTTGAGGCACGATCATGGCTGACCTGACCGGCGCCGTGTGGCGCACAAGCACCCGTAGCAGCTCGAACGGTGGCGACTGTGTCGAGGTCGCCGACAACCTTCCCGGCGTCGTCGGTGTCCGCGACTCGAAGGACCAGGCCGGTCCGGCGTTGGTCTTCGCCCCGGCGGCCTGGCAGGCGTTCGTCGCCGGGGTCGCCGCTCGGGGCTGATCCGAGCCGCGCGCAAGCGCCCGTCCCCGAGCGGGGCGGGCGCTTCGTCGTAGGCGGCGCGGGCAGGTCAGGTGATCGGAAGGGCCCGGGTGCCGGCGCCCTTCACCGAGCGGGTGAGGGTGCGGTCGCTGATCCAGAGGAAGCACTGGACCGACCGGTTGCCGCTGCGCCACTCGCTTTCCGAGGGGTGGTAGAAGATGGTCCCGACCCGGAACTGGAGGTTGCCGTCGTCCGGCACCTTGGCGAAGCGGGCGACGGCGCTGCGGCAACCAGTGTGGATCCGCTCGGGCTTGGCCACGAACGCCGAGAAACTGCTGTCCGGCGCTCGCCAGAGGCCCACGAACTCGGCCCGGTGCCGCGCGGTGCACGCGACGGCGACCATCTCGGTCACCTCGTCGCCATCGATCCGGGCGTTGAAGCAACCGTGCCGCAGCGGGGACGACCCGTCCAGCGCGCCGGCCAGGCTGGCGGTGCGCCGTACCGGCACCGGGGTGTCGAGGCCGCGCAGCTCGTGGACGTCGCAGCGGAACCACCGGGCACCGCCGGTCCACGCCTGCGGCGAGGGCAGGACGACGGTGAGCCCGATCCGGGCACCGCGCCAGTCGCCGCCCAACGTCCGGCGGACCTCGCGGTCGCACTCGCCGAACGCGGCGCGCATCCCCTTGCTGCCGACGGCGGGCGGGCTCGATTCGGTCGCGCCGGTGAGGGCCCCGACGTGCAGGGTCTCGGCCCGGTGCGGCTGCGCACAGTCCACAGGTGCGTACGCGCTGAGGTAGCCGACCTCCTGCGGCTGCCCGTGGCAGTTACCGGAGTCGGGTGTGAACACCGCCGGAGCACCGATGGACGCCCAGTCGTCGACCAGGTCACCGTCGGTGCCGGCCGGTCTGGTGCAGCCGGTCGCCGCCAGTGCCACCACGGTCACCAGGACGACTCCGGTCAGCCATCGTCGCATCCCCGTCGACCTCCCGCTCCCCGCTGTCGAAGCGGCAGCATACGGCACCGGGCTCAGCGACCGTCCGGGCCGTTTGCGCACCGTGCTCAGGTGACGGGCAGTCCCTGCGGGCCTACGCCGCGCATCGAGCCGGTCAGCTTGCGGTCGTCGCTCCACAGGATGCACCGCACCCCCCGGTCGCCCTCCTCCCACTCCCGCTGCGACGGCGGGTAGAAGATCGAACCGGCGCGGTAGGGCAGGTCGGCGTTGTTGGGTACGTCCGCGAAGGCGGCGATCAGCTCCATGCACCGCTTGTGGGCCTGACCGGCCGAACCGACGAACTGCTCCCAGCTCATGTCCCGCTCGACGTAGACGCCTACGAACTCGGCGCCGTGCGGCTCGGTGCAGAGCACCGGGGCCATGTAGTTCAGGCTGTCGCCGATCAGCTTCGGGTCGAAGCAGCGGTGCACGAGCGGTGAGTCGCCGATGAGGGCCCCGCGCAGGCTCCCGGTCCGGTTGACCGGCCGGGTGTTGTCGATGCTGTCGGTCTCGCTCAGGTCGCAGCGGAACCAGCGGGCGCCGCCGTCCCACGCCGGCGCCGACGGCAGCGAGATGTTCAGGGTCAGCCGAGCCGTGTGCCAGTCACCGCCGAGCACCAACCGGGCCCGCTGGTCGCACTCCGCCCGGGCGGTACGCAGCGCCGCCGAACCCGGCTCCGGGCGTCTGCCCTCCGCGTCGGCGTCGGTGAACGTGCCGACGTGGACTGTCTCGGCGAGGTGGTTACGGGCGCAGTCCACGGTCTCGTAGGTGCTCGCCTGGACGACGGCGGTGATCCGGGGCAGGCAGGCGTCGGTGGCCGGCACGAACATGGTCGGTGCCCGCAGTGTCTGCCAGTCGTCGGTGAGATCGCCGTCGGTTCCGCCCGGCTGCACGCAGCCGCTGAGCACCATCGCAGCCACACTGGCCAGCGCCAGTGCCGCGAGCCACCGTCGCATCGTCCGCCCTTTCCGGGAGCTGCCGCCCGGTTGCCGGCTCCCGCGCCCACCGGCCTGCACGATACCGTCACCGTCCCCGATGGAGTGTTGCCGCGAATCGGTCGTCTGGCCAGTGGAAGCTGAGCTTCATTCCGTTTCACCGGTCCGAAGGGGGTCATTCTGCACCATTGGTCACCTCCGGGTCACGGGGTGTCCCGGTTGCTGGCACGATGTCGTGGCTGCTGGCCGCGTTCGTACACTGGCCCTGTGACCGTACCGCCGCCGATCGTCGCGCCCAGCATCCTCGCCGCCGATTTCTCCCGTCTCGCCGAGGAGGTCCGTGCCGTCGAGGACGCCGCGGACTGGCTGCACGTCGACGTGATGGACAACCACTTCGTGCCGAACCTGACCATCGGACTGCCCGTGGTGCAGAGCCTGCGGGCCGCCACGAAGCTGCCCTTCGACGTCCACCTGATGATCACCGATCCGCACCGTTGGGCGCCCGGCTACGCCGACGCGGGAGCGTACAACGTCACCTTCCACGCCGAGGCCTGCGACGATCCGGTGGCCCTGGCCAGGGACCTGCGGGCGGCCGGCGCGAAGGCGGGGCTGGCGATCGACCGGGACACCCCGATCGAGCCGTACCTCGACCTGCTGCCCAGCTTCGACACGCTGCTGGTGATGACCATCAAGGCCGGGTTCGGCGGGCAGCGCTTCCTGCCGCAGCTGCTGGACAAGGTCCGCACCGCGCGTCGCCACGTCAACGCCGGCCACCTTGAGCTGCGCATCGAGGTCGACGGCGGGATCGCGGCCGACACCATCGAGCAGGCGGCTGCGGCGGGCGCCGACGCCTTCGTGGCCGGCACCGCCGTCTACGGCGCCGACGACCCGGCCGAGGCGATTCACCGGCTGCGCGGCCTGGCCGAGCGCGCGGCGGCCCGGGCCTGACGTGGAGACCTCCGACGATCGCAAGGACGTGATCCTCGTTGTCGACGACGACGAGGACATCGCCCGCTTCGTCGAGTTCAACCTGCGGTTGCAGGGCTTCGAGGTGATCCTCGCCGCGGACGGCCAGGAGGCGCTGGAGCTGATCGAGCGGGAGCGGCCCGACCTGGCCGTTGTCGACCTGATGATGCCGCGGGTGGACGGGCTGGAACTGACCCGGCGGCTGCGCGCCGACCCGATGACTGCGGCCCTGCCGGTGATCATGCTGACCGCGAAGGGGATGACCCAGGACAAGGTCAACGGGCTCAACGCCGGTGCCGACGACTACCTGGTCAAACCCTTCGACAACGCCGAGCTGGTCGCCCGGGTCAGCTCCACGCTGCGGCGCAACAAGGAGTTCCGGGAGGTCTCCCCGCTGACCGGCCTGCCGGGCAACAGCCGGATCCGCCGGGAGATCGCCGACCGGGTGCGGGGCGGCGCGGACTACGCCGTCGGCTACATCGACATCGACCGGTTCAAGAGCGTCAACGACAGGTACGGGTTCGTCCGGGGTGACGGCTTCATCACCGCGCTGGCCCGCAGCCTGCACCGGGCGGTGGTCGCGGTGGCGCTGCCCCCGGCCTTCCTCGGCCATGTCGGCGGTGACGACTTCGTCTTCGTGTGCACGCCCGATCAGGTACGACCGCTCACCCTGCGGGTGTCGTCGGACTTCGAGAAGGCCGCGGACGCCCTCTACGATCCCACCGACCGGGAACGCGGCTACGTGGAGTTGAAGGACCGGCGAGGCAACATCCGCCGGGCCGCGCTCGTCACCCTCTCCATCGGCGTCGCGATCTCCGACGCCGACAAGCGGATCACGGACCCGCTGGAGGCGATGACCGTCGCCTCCGAGATGAAGACCGTGGCGAAGAGCCAACCCGGCTCGTACGTGGCTGTAGATCGCCGGCGTGGCGTCGCCGACCCCGGTCACCGTCATGTGAAGTAGCTCGCCCGGGTGGCCCGGCGCCCCGCCGGACGTGTAAGACTTTGCTCAGTACCCACCACGCGCTGGCGGGACTCGGTGTAATTCCGAACCGGCGGTGATCCACGGCCCGACCGTGGTAAGCCCGCGACCCGGGAGCGGTTCGTCCGCCCGGTGGACCTGGTGAGAATCCGGGGCCGACGGTTGGGGGCGGCTCGTCCGCGCCCAGACAGTCCGGATGGGAGACAGCGCGCGGGACGGAAAGGGGCCGTGTGCCTCGCCGGGCTCCGGCGTGCGCGCGTCCCGGCCGGGGCGGCTGTGCCGTACCCGGATTCCGCTGCCTGCCCGTGGCCACCCGGCCCAGCTCCCTGCCCGCGCGTACGAGCGAGAGGGCGACGGCAGGCGATGGCGAGCGTGTCCGTGGACGAGGCGATGCGTCGTGCGATCGAACTCGCGGCGCGCGGGCTCGGCACCACAAGTCCCAATCCCGTCGTCGGCTGCGTGCTGCTCGACGTCGACGGCGAGGTGGTCGGCGAGGGTTTCCACGCGTACGCGGGGGGACCGCACGCCGAGATCGTGGCGCTGGCCCAGGCCGGCCAGCGGGCCAAGGGCGGCACGGCGGTGGTCACCCTGGAACCCTGTGACCACATCGGCCGCACCAGCCCCTGTAGCACGGCGCTGGTCCAGGCGGGGGTGGCCCGGGTCGTCATCGCGGTACCGGACCCGAACCCGGTCGCCACCGGTGGCGCCGCCACGTTGCGGGCCGCCGGCGTCCGCGTCGACCTGGGGGTACGCGGCGCCGAGGCGGAGAGCGGCAACGTGGCCTGGCTGACCGCCATGCGCCGGGGCTGGCCGTACGTGATCTGGAAGTACGCGGCGACCCTGGACGGGCGTTCCGCGGCGGCCGACGGCACCAGCATGTGGATCACGTCCGAGGCGGCCCGGATGGACGTGCACGCGCTGCGCGCCACTGTCGACGCGGTGGTCGTCGGCGTGGGCACGGTGCTCGCCGACGATCCCCGGCTCACCGTGCGCAACCTGCGCGACGGCAGCCTCGCCATCCGGCAGCCGCTGCGGGTGGTGGTCGACTCGGCGGGGCGTACCCCGGCTGACGCCCGGGTCCGCGACGGCGCCGCCGGCACCTGGGTGGCCACCGCCGCCGAGGTGGGCACCGGCCCGGACGGCGGCGTCGACCTGCCGGCGCTGCTCGCCGCCCTGCACGCCCGAGGGGTCCGGGCCGTGCTGCTGGAGGGTGGCCCCCGGCTCGCCGGGGCGTTCCTCGCGGCCGGCCTGGTCGACCGGGTGGTCGGCTACCTCGCGCCCAGGCTGCTCGGCGCCGGGCCCGCCGCGCTCGTCGACGCGGGTGTGACCACCATCGCCGAGGCAATCGACCTGGAACTGACAGACGTTACGCAGGTCGGTCCCGACCTGCGGATCACCGCGCTGCCCCGGAAGAGGGAGGGCTAGGCATGTTCACCGGCATCGTCGAGGAACTGGGCGAGGTCGTCGGGGTCACCCCGACGGCGGAGGACTCGACAGTGGTATCGGTCCGTGGCCCACGTGTCACCTCCGACGCACGACATGGCGACTCGATAGCGGTCAACGGGGTCTGCCTGACGGTCGTCGACGTCGACGGCGGGGTGTTCACCGCCGACGTGATGGGCGAGACGCTGCGCCGTTCGGCGCTGGGCGCACTGCGGACCGGCGACCGGGTGAACCTGGAACGCGCCGCCGCGCTGGGCAGCCGCCTCGGCGGTCACCTGGTGCAGGGGCACGTCGACGGCGTGGGCGAGGTGCTCTCCCGGGAACCGGCACCGAGGTGGGAGACGGTCCGGTTCCGGTTGCCCGCCGCGCTGTCCCGGTACGTGGTGGAGAAGGGCTCGATCACCGTCGACGGGGTCTCGCTGACCGTGGCCGAGGTGGGCGACGACTGGTTCGCCGTCGGCCTGATCCCCACCACCCTGTCGGCGACCACGCTCGGCACCCGGTCCGTGGGTGACCCGGTCAACCTGGAAATGGACGTGCTGGCCAAGTACGTCGAACGGCTGCTGGCCGGTCGCACCGTCGACGGGGCGGAGGTGTCGGCATGACCTTCGCCGACATCGAGCAGGCCGTGGCGGAGATCGCCGCCGGCCGGCCGGTCGTGGTGGTGGACGACGCCGACCGGGAGAACGAGGGTGACCTGATCTTCGCTGCCGAGCTGGCCACCCCGGAGCTGCTGGCCTTCATGGTGCGGCACACCTCGGGCTTCATCTGCGTACCGCTTGTCGAGAGTGAGTGCGACAGGCTCGACCTGCCGCCCATGCACCACACCAACCAGGACCGGCGGCAGACCGCCTACACGGTGACCGTCGACGCCCGGGAAGGGGTGACCACAGGCATCTCGGCGGCCGATCGGGCGCACACCATCCGGCTGCTCGCCGACCCGGCCACCGGCCCGACTGACCTGGCTCGGCCGGGGCACGTGGTGCCGCTGCGGGCTCGTCAGGGCGGGGTGCTGCGCCGTCCCGGGCACACCGAGGCGGCCGTGGACCTGACCCGGCTGGCCGGTCTGCGCCCGGCCGGCGTGCTCTGCGAGCTGGTGAACGACGACGGCACCATGATGCGGCTGCCGGACCTGGAGAAGTTCTGCGCCGAGCACTCGCTGGCCCTGATCACCATCGCGGACCTGATCGCGTACCGGCGGCGTAACGAGAAGCAGGTCGAGCAGGTCGCCGACGCCCGGATGCCCACCGAGCACGGGGTGTTCCGGGCCCTGGGCTACCGCAGCGAGTACGACTCGGCCGAGCACGTGGCGTTGGTGATGGGCGAGATCGGTGACGGCCGGGACGTGCTGGTGCGGGTGCACTCGGAGTGCCTGACCGGTGACGTCTTCTCGTCGGTGCGCTGTGACTGCGGGCCGCAGCTCAACGCCGCCCTGGACCGGGTGGCCCGCGAGGGGCGGGGCGTGGTCCTCTACGTGCGCGGTCACGAGGGGCGTGGCATCGGGCTGCTGCACAAGCTCCAGGCGTACCAGTTGCAGGACCAGGGCCGCGACACGGTGGACGCGAACCTCGACCTCGGCCTGCCGGCCGACGCGCGTGACTACGGCACCGGCGCGCAGATCCTCTACGACCTCGGGGTCCGCTCGATGCGGCTGTTGACCAACAACCCGGCCAAGCGGGCGGGGCTTGAGGGCTACGGCCTGACCATCACCGGCCGGGAGGGGCTGCCGGTGCGCCCGCACCCGGAGAACGTACGTTACCTGCGGACCAAGCGGGACCGGATGGGGCACCTGCTCGACCAGCTTGACGAGGTGTCCGAGGCGCCGATGGGGCGTCCGGTGCCCGGCAGAGAGATCGGAGCGTAGGACAGATGGCGGGTTTCGGGGAGCCGGGTTCGGCTCCGGTCGACGCGGCCGGGCTGACCGTAGGTGTGGTCGCCGCGCGCTGGCACGGTGACCTGACCGACCACATGCTCGACCGGGCGGTGGCCGCCGCGCAGGCGTGCGGCGCACGGGCGGTGGTGGCCCGGGTGGCCGGCTCGGTGGAGCTGCCCGTGGTGGCGCAGGCGCTGGCCCGACGCTGTGACGTGGTGGTCGCCCTCGGCGTGGTGGTACGCGGTGCCACCGCCCACTTCGACTACGTCTGCCGTTCGGTCACCGACGGCCTGACCCGCGTCGCCCTCGACGAGGGCAAGCCGGTCGCCCACGGCGTGCTGACAGTCGACACCATCGAACAGGCCCGCGACCGGGCCGGCCTGCCCGACTCCGCCGAGGACAAGGGCTGGGCGTCGACGGTCGCCGCCCTCGACGCCGCCCTGGCCGTCCGCCAGGTCGCCACCTCCGCCAACCAGCGCGTCGGCTTCGGCACCTGACCCCCACCCCACCCGCCCCAGGGTGGTGGGTGGGGTGGGGTGGGGGTCAGGTGAGGTTGGGGGCTTTTGCGGCCTCGGTGAGCCATTGCGTTTCGAGTTGCTTGAGGACGCCGTTTCCCATGAGCTGCCCGACCGTCGCGCTGACGCAGCCGGTGAGCGGGGAGTCCTTACCCAGCAGCAGGCCGAACGCCTCCGGGCTGCCCACCTGGGGCAACTGCCCGACGACCAACGCGTCGTCGATCTCCGCGCCGGTGATGTCGAAAGCGGTGGGCAGGTCCACCACCAGGCCGTCGATCCGCCCGTCCCGCAGGGCCTTCTTGGCGTCGTCACTGCTGTCGTAGGTCCGTGGCTCGGACTTCGGCTTCACCACGTCGGTGATGGCCTGGTGGCCGGTCGTGCCGGCCTGGGCACCGAGCCGGGCGTCGCGCAGCTCGGCGAGCGCGGTCCGTCCGGCGATCTTGGAGGACTTCAGCGTGATCACCGCCTGCCGGACCAGGTGGTACGGCGCGGAGAAGTCGACAGCCTGCTTGCGCTCGTCCGTGATCGAGAACCTGTCGATGCCGAAGTCGAAGTTCTTCGGCCCGGGCGCGACGGCGGCGTCGGACGCCACCCGTGTCCAGGTGACGTCGTCGCGGGCGTAACCGAGCTGCTCCGCCACCGTGTAGGCCACGGCGGCCTCGAAGCCCTGACCGTTGTCCGGTTCGTCGTCGACGAACCACGGCTGCTCGGCCGGCTCGCCGGTGGCGATGGTGAGCTTGCCGGCAGTCTCGGTGGGCAGGCTGTCCTTGGTGCACGCCACTGTCGACACGGTGGGCATGGGTGCGGGCTGGGCCTGCGACGTGCAGGCGCTGGCCGCGAGCAGAACGGCCGCTGCGGTGGCGAAGGCGAGGGTACGCGGGGTGGTGACCATGGCGGACAGCGTACGACCAACATAGGCGGGGATCGAAGGGTAGTCCCATCGCCCAGGTAGGGAATTCCGGTCCCGTCCACCGGTCAGCACCCACCCGGTGCGCGTGGCGACCGAGGGCGACTGCGAGAATCCGTCTCCGTGAAGACGTTCGAGGAGTTGTTCGCGGAGTTGCAGGCCAAGGCAGCGGCCGGCACCCCCGGCTCGGGCACGGTCGCCGCACTGGAGAAGGGCGTGCACTTCATCGGCAAGAAGGTCGTCGAGGAGGCCGCCGAGTCGTGGATGGCCGCCGAGCACGAGGGGCCCGAGCGCACCGCCGAGGAGATCTCCCAGCTGCTCTACCAGGTCCAGGTGCTGATGCTCGCCAGCGGTCTCGACCTGAAGGACGTCTACCGACATCTGTGAGTGCCCCCACCGTCGACCCGGAACCGATCGAAGGAGCACTCCGTCATGCTGCGTGTCGCCGTACCCAACAAGGGCGCCCTGGCCGACTCGGCCGCCCAGATGCTGCGTGAGGCGGGCTACCGCCAGCGCACCGACACCAAGGACCTGGTCTGCCGCGACCAGGCCAACGACATCGAATTCTTCTACCTGCGGCCGAAGGACATCGCCACCTACGTCGGCTCCGGTGACCTGGACGTCGGCATCACCGGCCGCGACCTGCTCATCGACTCCGGCGCGCCGGCCGAGGAGATCGTCGACCTGAACTTCGGCCGGGCCACCTTCCGGTTCGCTGCCCGGCCCGACGACGTCGACGACGTACGGGAGCTGGGCGGGCACCGGATCGCCACCGCGTACCCGGGCCTGGTCGAGCGGCACCTCACCGAGCTGGGCGTCAAGGCCGACGTGATCCGCCTCGACGGGGCCGTGGAGAACGCCATCCGGCTGGGCGTCGCCGACGTGGTCGCCGACGTGGTCGAGACCGGGGCTACGCTGCGCCAGGCCGGCCTGGTGGTCTTCGGTGAGCCGCTGCTGCGGTCCTCGGCGGTGCTCGTCCGCCGCACCGGCGCGGCCTCGCACCCGCAGGCCGAACAGCTGCTGCGCCGGCTGCACGGGGTGCTGGTGGCCCGCCGCTACGTGATGCTCGCCTACGACGTGCCGGCCGGGCTGCTGGACCGGGCCAGCTCGCTCACCCCGGGCATCGAGTCGCCGACGGTCTCCCCGCTGCACCGGGAGGGCTGGGTGGCCGTGCAGGCCATGGTGCTCCGCGACGACGTGCACCGGATCATGGACGAACTCTACGAACTCGGCGCCCGGGCGATCCTGGTCACGAACATCCACGCCTGCCGGCTGTGAGTCGGCCGCCGGTAGCGCTCGCACTCACGCTCGTCGCCCTCGGGGGGATCGCCTCGGCGGCCCAGGGCGCGGTGAACGCGGAGCTGGGGCAGCGGGTCGGCAACGCCTCCCTGGGCGCGGTGGTCAACAACCTCGGCGGCTGCCTGCTGGTCCTGGTCGGCCTGCTGGCGCTGCCGTCGATGCGGACCGGGCTGGTCGCCCTGCGGCGGTCCCGCCTGCCCTGGTGGACGTACCTGGGTGGGCTGGGCGGGGCGGCCATCGTGGTGTTCGCCGCGTACGCCGTTCCGGTGCTCGGGGTCGCGGTGTTCACCATCGCCCAGGTCGCCGGTGGCAGCCTCGGCGGGCTGGCCTCGGACCGGGCCGGCCTGGCCCCGGTGGGCCGGCTGCCGCTCACCGTGCCCCGGCTCGCCGGGGCGCTGCTCGGGGTGGCCGCGGTGGCCCTCGCGCAGGCCGGCCAACCCGTCGGTGACCTGGCCGTCGGTCTGCTGCTGCTCGCGGTGGCCGGCGGCGTCGCCGTGGCCTTGCAGGCCGCGCTCAACGGCCGGATCTCCGCGGCCGGGTCGGCCGCCGCCGGGGTCGCTGTCAACTTCGTCGTCAGTACGCCTGTGGTGCTGCTCGTGGCGGCGTTGGCCGGCGCGTTCACCGGCCCGTCGATCCGCTGGCCCGACGGCTGGCACCTGTACACCGGTGGACTGCTCGGGGTCGGCATCGTGGCCAGCCTGGTCGTCGGGGTACGCGCGGCGGGGGTGCTGCGGACCGGTCTGGCCCTGGTCGGCGGACAACTCGCCGGTGCCCTGCTGTTGGACGTGCTGCTGCCGCAGGGGCCGGGTGCCCGGTTGCCGGTGCTGGCCGGCGCGCTGCTCACCCTGCTCGCGGTGCTTGTCGCCGGGCGCGGCCCACGCACCCGCGCCACCGCACCCGAGGTCGACATCAGTGTGGCGGCGGAGGGCCCGCCGGAACCGGATGGCAGACTTGTGCCATGAGCGAGCGGCGGGACGCGACGCAGCCAAGTGCCGGCACGGGCGAGCGCGAGCGGGCGACCGGCACCGAGCCGATCAAGCTGCGACCGCGACGGATCCGGCTGGTCTGCTGGGTGTCGGCCATCCTGCTGGTCGTGGTCTTCGCGCTGGTCGCCACCACGCTTACCGGACCGACAGGTAACGGCTACGGCACCTTCCAGCGGGGTGACCAGTTCGCCATGATCGGGCTCGGGATCGTGTTCGCCCTGGGCGCGCTGCTGTTCACCCGACCTCGGGTCGAGGCGGACATGCGGGGTGTCCGGGTCCGCAACATCATCGGCTCGTACGAACTGCCCTGGGAGGTCGTCCGGGGAGTCCGGTTCGACAGGGGCGCCCCGTGGGCGGCGCTGGAGCTGTACGACGACGATCTGCTCCCGGTCGTCGCCCTCCAGGCAGCCGACAAGCAACTGGCCGTGGACGGCGTCCGGGCGCTGCGCCGCCTGCACCAGGCGCACCTGACTGCCGTCACCGAGCGCGCGGCTCGCTGATCCGTCCCGCCGGGCGGGTCGGTTTGAGGTGCCCGTTACCGAGGGTGTAGTGTTGTCGAGTCGACCAGGCTGTCCGCTCCGGCGGGTGGCCGTGAAAGCGGAGCGCCTGCTCCCACCCGAGTCGCCGCCTGTGGCGTCCGGGTCCGGTCACCGGTTCCGGGCATGTCCCGGTCCCGGATGCGCGATCCTGTGATCGTGCCGACCGGTCGAGCGGGCCCTGGCATATGCCGGGGCCTTCTACTTTCCGGGCCGGCTCCCACCGGGAGCCACCGGGTCGGCCACGCATGAAGATCCGACTCGAGGAGGCCCCATCAGCGTCGAACCACGCGTGAACGAGCAGATCCGGGCACGTGAGGTCCGACTGGTCGGCCCCGAGGGTGAGCAGGTGGGCATCGTCCCGCTGGAGCGCGCCCTTCAGCTGGCCGCGGACGTCGATCTGGACCTGGTCGAGGTTGCGCCGATGGCGCGCCCGCCGGTGTGCAAGCTCATGGACTTCGGCAAGTTCAAGTACGAGAGCGCACTGAAGGCGCGCGAAGCGCGGCGTAACCAGCAGCAGACCGTCATCAAGGAAATGAAGCTCCGGCCGAAGATCGATCCGCACGACTACGAGACCAAGAAGGGTCACGTGGTGCGGTTCCTCAAGGCCGGCGACAAGGTCAAGGTGACGATCATGTTCCGCGGTCGCGAGCAGAGCCGCCCGGAGCTGGGCTACCGGCTCCTGCGCCGGCTCGAGTCCGAGATCACGGAACTGGGATACGTGGAGTCCGCTCCTAAGCAGGACGGCCGAAACATGATCATGGTTCTCGCTCCGCACCGGGCCGTGAAGGCATCCGCGGTCGCCGCCACGGCGTCCCGTGGTGGGCCCCGGGAGCGGACCGCGGAGGAGCCTGCCACCGCGGTGGCCACCGAACCTGCGGTGACAAGTGAGAGCGCAGCAGCCGGTGAGACCGGCACGACCGCTGACACCAGCGGTCAGTAACAGGGGAGAAGACGTTCCACATGCCGAAGATGAAGAGCCACACGGGGACGGGTAAGCGCGTCCGCGTGACCGGCAAGGGCAAGATCATGAAGCAGCAGGCCGGTCTGCGGCACAACCTGGAGAAGAAGCCCTCCACCCGTACCCGCCGGCTGACCGGCGTGGTCGAGGCCGCCAAGTCCGACGTCAAGCGCCTCAAGAAGCTGCTCGGCCGCTGACGCGCGCCACCTGAATCCAAGAAGGAGTTGAGATGGCACGCGTCAAGCGGGCTGTGAACGCCCAGAAGAAGCGCCGTACCCTGCTGGAGACCGCGAGCGGTTACCGCGGTCAGCGCTCCCGGCTGTACCGCAAGGCCAAGGAGCAGGTGCTGCACTCGATGCAGTACGCCTACCGGGACCGTCGCGACCGCAAGGGCGACTTCCGGCAGCTGTGGATCCAGCGGATCAACGCGGGTGCCCGCGCCAACGGGATGACCTACAACCGGCTGATCCAGGGCCTGCGCCTGGCCGGCATCGAGGTCGACCGCAAGATCCTGGCCGACCTGGCCGTCAACGACGCCGCCGCGTTCGCGGCGATCGTCGAGCTGGCCCGGGCCGCCGTGCAGGCCGAGGGCACCGGCGGCGCGCCGGCCCAGGCCGCCTGAGTCCCACGCAGCGCAGCGAGGCGCCCCTCGGCGACGGGGGGCGCCTCGCGCGCGTGGCCGAGACGATCATGCTTTTCACACCGCGTACGCCCCGGGTGGTGGCCGCACGCCGACTTCAGCGTCGCCGCGAGCGCGACACCACCGGCCGGTTCCTGGCCGAGGGACCACAGGCGGTCCGGGAGGCCCTGGGGCGCCCCGGCACCGTGCTGGAGCTGTTCGGCACCCCGGCCGCCCTCGATCGGTACGCCGACCTGGCGGCGACCGCCGCCCGCGACGACGTACCCGTCTCCGAGGTGACCGACGACGCCGTCGCCGCGCTCGCCGAGACCGTCGCCCCGCAGGGGCTGGTCGCCGTCTGCCAACACCTCGACGTGGCCCTGACCGTCGCGCTGTCCCGGAGCCCCCGGCTGGTGGCCGTGCTGGCCGACATCCGTGACCCGGGCAACGCCGGGACGGTGTTGCGTACCGCCGACGCGGCCGGTGCCACAGCGGTGATCTTCACCGGCGACGCCGTCGACCCGTACAACGGCAAGTGCGTCAGGGCGTCGGCAGGCAGCCTGTTCCACGTCGATGTGGTCCGGGAACGCGACCCGGCCGCGACGCTCACCGCGGCACGGGCCGCCGGGCTGACCGTGCTCGCCGCCACCGGCCACGGCGACGACGACCTGGACGCGCTTGCCGACGCCGGCCGGCTGGCCGCACCGACGGCCTGGCTGTTCGGCTCCGAGGCGCACGGCCTGCCCGCCGAACTCGCCGAGGCGGCCGACGCCCGGGTCCGGGTGCCGCTGCACGGGCGGGCCGAGAGCCTGAACCTGGCTGCGGCGGCGGCTGTCTGCCTGTACGCTTCAGCGAGAGCACAGCGCTGACCCGAGGTCACGCGCACATGACGGAGGAGATGCGGCCCCGATGGTGAACGCACCACGGCGTTCGTTTAGCCAGCCCGCCGGTGTCGGCGGGCGGCGGGCCTGACCTGCTCTCCACGCGACTCCCACCGGCGGGCTGCGGCACAGCCGCGCGTCCGTAGACTCGCCTAGCCGCCCGCGAGGGCTGGCGCCGTCGTGAGGGAGTGCCCGTACGCCATGACTTACCGCAACGATCCGTACGACCCGAAGCAGGTGGCCCTGCTCGACCCGGCTGCCCTGGCCGAGGCCGTGACCGAGGCCGAGAAGGCGTTCGCCGCCGCCGGTGATCCCGACGCGCTCACCGCGATCCGCCCGGCGCACCTGGGGGACCGGTCCCCGGTGTCGCTGGCCCGCCGGGAGATCGGCGCGCTGCCACCGGCCGCCAAGGCCGACGCCGGCAAGCGGGTCAACGAGGCCCGCCGGAACATCGAGCAGGCGTACGCCGCCCGCGCCGAGGTGCTGGATCGGGAGCAGGCCGAGCGGGTCCTGGTCGCCGAACGAGTCGACGTGACGCTGCCGTACGACAGGCGTCCGCGTGGCTCCCGACACCCGATCACCCTGCTGATGGAGCAGATCAGCGACCTGTTCATCGGGATGGGCTACGAGGTGGCCGAGGGGCCCGAGGTCGAGCTGGAGTGGACGAACTTCGACGCGCTGAACATCCCCGCCGACCATCCTGCCCGCGGCCTGATGGACACCTTCCACATCGCACCTGAGGGTTCCGGCCTGGTGTTGCGTACCCACACCTCGCCGGTGCAGGCGCGCACCATGCTCACCCGGACCCCACCGATCTACGTGGTCGTGCCCGGCCGGGTCTACCGCACCGACGAGTTGGACGCCACCCACTCCCCGGTCTTCTACCAGGTGGAGGGCCTGGTGGTGGACAAGGGCATCACCATGGCGCACCTGCGCGGCACCCTCGACCACTTCGCCCGGGCCATGTTCGGCGAGGGAGCGAAGACCCGGTTCCGGCCGCACTACTTCCCGTTCACCGAGCCGTCGGCAGAGTTCGACGTGTGGTTCCCGGAGCACCGCAAGGGCCCGCAGTGGGTCGAGTGGGGCGGCTGCGGCATGGTCAACCCGCGGGTGCTGCGGGCCTGCGGCATCGACCCGGAGGTCTACTCCGGATTCGCCTTCGGCATGGGCATCGACCGCACTGTGATGTTCCGGCACGGGGTGGGCGACATGCGGGACCTGGTCGAGGGCGACGTCCGGTTCACCCGGGCGTTCGGCCACGGGGCTTAGTGCGGGCGCGAGTTACGGAGACGGTGGTTACAAGTCATGCGAGTTTCTCTGAGTTGGCTGCGCGAGTACGTCGACCTTCCCGACCTGTCCGTCGACGAGCTGGAGCGGGCCCTTGTCGACCTCGGCATCGAGGTCGAGTCCATCGTGGACCTGTCCGGTACGGTCACCGGGCAGTTGGTGGTCGGTGAGGTTCTGGAGATCGAGGAGCTGACCGGCTTCAAGAAGCCGATCCGGTTCTGCCGGGTCAACGTGGGTGCCGCCAACGGCACCGGCGAGCCGCAGGAGATCGTCTGCGGTGCCCGCAACTTCGCCCCGGGCGACCGGGTCGTGGTGATCCTGCCCGGCGGGGTGCTGCCGGGTGGTTTCGCCATCGGTGCCCGCCGGACGTACGGGCGCAACTCCAACGGGATGATCTGCTCGGTCAAGGAACTGGGCCTGGGCGACGACCACTCCGGCATCCTGGTGCTGCCCGAGCACGTGGTGGCCGAGCCCGGCGACGACGCCCGGCCGGTGGTCGGCCTCAACGACATCATCGTCGAGGTGGAGATCACCCCGGACCGGGGCTACCAGATGTCCCTGCGCGGGCTGGCCCGTGAGCTGGCGCACGCCCTCGGTCTGGACTACTCGGACCGGGGCCGGATGCCCGCGACGCCCGGCACGCCCGAGCCGGCGTACCCGGTCGAGGTGCGCGACCCGGTCGGTTGTGACAGGTTCGCGGCCCGGATGGTGCGCGGCGTCGACCCGACGGCGCAGACCCCGGACTGGATGCGGCAGCGCCTCACCGTCGCCGGCATCCGCAGCATCTCGCTGCCTGTCGACATCACCAACTACGTGATGCTCGAACTCGGCCAGCCGATGCACGCCTTCGACGCCGACCGGATCGCCGGTCCACTCGTGGTGCGCCGGGCGGTACCGGGGGAGAAGCTGACCACGCTCGACGGGGTGACCCGCGCCCTCGCCCCCGAGGACATGGTCATCTGCGACGCCGGGCTGCCGAACCCGCTCGCCGCCGAGGGCGACGGCACGCCGATCTCGCTCGCCGCCGTGATGGGCGGAGAGACGAGCGAGGTCCTGCCGGGCACCGTCAACGTGCTCTTCGAGGCCGCGCACTGGGACCCGGCGATGGTCGGCCGCACCGCACGCCGGCACAAGCTGTTCAGCGAGGCGGCGAAGCGCTGGGAGCGGGGGGTGGATCCGGCGCTGCCGCTTGTCGCCCTGGACCGGGCGGTCGGGCTGCTCACCTCGTACGCGGGCGGCACCGCGAGCGAGCAGGTGCTGGACATCGACCACGTCCGGCCGCGTACCCCGGTCACCCTGCCGGCCGACCTGCCCAGCCGGCGGGTCGGTGTGGACTACCCGCCGGCCCGGGTGGTCGCCCTGCTGGAGCAGGTCGGCTGCACCGTGGCGCGCGGCACCGACCGGCTGGCCGAGGACCCGGGCGAGGTGGCGGTGACCGCCGGTGGCGGTGAGACGCTGAGCGTCACCCCGCCGACCTGGCGGCCCGACCTGACCGACCCGGCGGACCTGGTCGAGGAGGTGGTCCGCCTCGACGGGTACGACAAGGTGCCGTCGGTGCTGCCGACCGCGCCACCCGGCCGGGGTCTGACCTGGCAGCAGCGACGCAACCGGGCGGTGTCCCGGGCCCTTGCCGAGCGGGGCCACGTCGAGGTGCTGGCGCACCCGTTCGTCGCCACCGAACTGGCCGACCAGCTCGGCCTGCCCGCCGACGACAGGCGCCGCCGGACGGTGCGGTTGGCCAACCCGCTGTCGGAGGAGGAGCCGCTGCTGCGCACCACGCTGCTCGGCCCGCTGCTCGGTATCGTCCGCCGCAACCTCGGCCGTGGCCTGCGGGACCTGTCCCTCTACGAGATCGGCACGGTCTTCCACCCCCGGCCGGACGCCGGCAGCCCACCGGCGATGGGCGTCGACCGGCGGCCCACCGACGCGGAGTTCGCCGCCGCCGACGCGGTGGTGCCGGATCAGCCCCGGCACGTCGCTGTCGTACTGACCGGCGACATCGAGCCGGCCGGCTGGTGGGGTGGTGGCCGGGCAGCCGGCTGGGCGGACGCCGTCGAGGCGGGTCGGGCGGTGCTCGCCGCCGCCGGGGTGCCCGACCAGCGGGTCGAGGTGCGCTCCGCCGAGTACGCCCCCTGGCACCCGGGCCGCTGCGCGGAACTGCTCGTCGACGGCACGGTGGTGGGCCACGCCGGTGAGCTGCACCCGCAGGTCGTGGCGACGCTGGAGCTGCCGAAGCGCACCTGCGCCATGGAGCTGAACCTGGACGCCCTGCCGTCGGCCCCGCCGGTCGGCGCGCCGGCGGTGTCGACGTTCCCACCGGCGCTCATCGACGTGGCGCTGGTGGTGGACGAGTCGGTGCCGGCGGCACAGGTGCGGCAGGCGCTCGCCGAGGGCGCCGGTGAGCTGCTGGAGTCGGTGCGTCTCTTCGACGTGTACGCCTCGGAGCAGCTCGGCGCCGGACGCAAGTCGCTTGCCTACAAGCTCACCTTCCGCGCGCCGGACCGGACGCTGACGGTGGAGGAGGCGGTGGCCGCGCGGGACGCCGCCGTCGCCCGGGTGGCCGAACGTTTCGGGGCCACCCTCCGGGGCGCCTGACGGGCGGGTAAGGGCTCCTCTCCCCGACGCCTCGCGTCGGGGAGAGGAGCCCTTACCGTCGCCGTGGGACGCTCCGGTGACATGCGCTGGGTGATGGCGATGGTGCGGTGGGTGACAGGTCGACCGAAAGGTCAACACCGATAGCTGTTTGGTTACCCGCGAGTCATGTCCGAGCGGTTAGCCTGCTTGGATTCCGAGTGCCGCCACCGTCACCACCCCGCCACCCCCACGGGAGTCCCCCTCATGTCCGATGATCCACCCGCCTCGGTCGACGTCTGCATAGTCGGTGGTTGTGGCCGGGTGGGCCTGCCACTGGGCATCGCCTTCGCCGCCCGTGGGCTGTCCGTCGTGCTGTACGACATCAACGCCGAGGCGGTCGCGGGCGTCAACGCGGCCACCCTGCCCTTCGCCGAGCCCGGCGCGGCGGCTCCGCTGGCCGAGGCGGTGGCCGCCGGGCGGCTGCGCGCCACCACCGACCCGGCTGCCGTCGGGCTCTCCGAGCACCTGATCGTCGTGGTGGGCACGCCCGTCGACGAGCACCTCAACCCGGATCTCGGTGCCGTGCCCCGGGCGCTGGAACGCTGCGCCGAGCACCTGCGGGACGGTCAACTGATCGTGCTGCGCAGCACCGTCTACCCCGGGGTCACCGCGCTCACCGAGAAACTGCTGGCCGGCAAGGGCCTGCGCGCGGACGTGGCGTTCTGCCCGGAGCGGATCGCCGAGGGCCGGGCGATGACCGAGCTGTTCACGCTGCCGCAGATCGTGGCCGCGCGGACCCCGGAGGCGCTGACCCGGGCGGAGAAGCTGTTCCGGCACCTGACCGACCAGATCGTCCCGCTCGAACCCGAGGAGGCCGAGCTGGCGAAGCTGTTCACCAACACCTGGCGGTACATCAAGTTCGCCACCGCCAACCAGTTCTGGATGATGGCCAACGACTTCGGGCTGGACTTCGCCCGGATCCGGCACGCGGTGGCGTACGACTACCCGCGCGCCGCGGACCTGCCGATGCCCGGCTTCGCCGCCGGACCGTGCCTGTTCAAGGACACCATGCAACTGGCCGCGTTCAACCGGAACAACTTCGTCCTCGGTCACTCGGCGATGCTGATCAACGAAGGGCTGCCGCTGTACCTGGTGTCCCGCCTGGAGGACCGCTTCGACCTGGCCAGCTCGACGGTGGGCATCCTCGGCATGGCGTTCAAGGGCGGCAGCGACGACCCCCGGGAGAGCCTGGCGTACAAGCTGCGCAAGATCCTGGCGTTGAAGACGCGGGAGACGCTCTGCACCGACCCGTACGTGGCCGACGAGCGCTTCGTCGACCTCGACGAGGTGCTGCGCCGGGCGGACCTGTTGGTCATCGCCGCGCCGCACGAGCAGTACGCCCGTCTCGACACCGACAAACCGGTGATCGACATGTGGGGTCTGACCGGGCAGGGGGTGCGGGTGTGATGAATCCCCGGGTGTCGGTGATCGTGCCGGTCTACAACGAGGGTGAGGCGATCGTCCGCTGCCTGGAGCGGATGCTGCGCGAGCTGATGCTGCCCGCCGAGGTGCTGATCGTGCACGACATGCCGGAGGACACCACGGTCCCGTACGTCGAGCGGATCGCGCGTACCGACCCGAGGGTCCGGGCGGTGCTCAACACCTACGGTCGGGGCCCGGCCAACGCCATCCGGTTCGGCATCGACGCCGCCCTGGCGCCGGTCGCGGTGGTCACGATGGCCGACGGGTGTGACGATCCCCGCCAGATCGACGAACTGGCCCGGTTGGTCGACCGGGGCGTGGTGGTCGCCGCCGCCTCCCGGTACATGCCGGGTGGCCAGCAGGTCGGCGGGCCGAGGCTGAAGCGGATGATGTCCCGCTGGGCCGGGCGCAGCCTCTACACCTTCGCGCGGGCGGGCACCCGGGACGCCACGAACAGCTTCAAGGCGTACGACACGGCGTTCGTCCGGGAGGTCGGCATCGAGTCGCGGACCGGCTTCGAGATCGGGCTGGAACTGACCGCGAAGGCCACCCGGCTGCGCCTGCCGGTGGCCGAGATCCCGACCATCTGGCTGGACCGGCCACTCGGCGAGTCCCACTTCGACCTGGGCCGCTTCCTCCCCGGCTACCTGCGCTGGTACCTGTTCGCCTACGGTCGACGGCTGAGCCGGGAGAAGCTGACCGCCCGGGTGCGGACGGCGGCCGTGCCGAGTCCGCGCGGCACCGAGTTCGAGAAGACGGCATAGGAGCGTACGTGGCGAAGGTCCTGGTAACTGGTTCGGCCGGCTTCATCGGTGGCTATCTCGTCGCGGAGCTGCTCGACCGTGGCCACGAGGTGGTGGGTGTCGACAACTTCTCGAAGTACGGCCCGGTCGCCCAGAGCCACGAGGGGCACCCGCGGTTCCGGTTCGTCGAGGGGGACGCCCGCGACACCGATCTGCTGACCGGGCTGCTCGACGGCTGCGACCACCTGGTCGCCGGTGCCGCCATGATCGGTGGGATCTCCTACTTCCACGCGTACGCCTACGACCTGCTCGCCACCAACGAGCGGATCATGGCGGCCACCTGCGACGCGGCGATCCAGGCGCACCGCGCCGGTCGCCTGTCCAAGGTCACCTACCTCTCCTCCTCGATGGTGTTCGAGTCCACCGAGCACTGGCCCAGCCGGGAGGGCGACGAACGGCGCATCCCGCCGCCGCTGTCCTCGTACGGCTTCCAGAAGCTGGCCGTGGAGTACTACGCCCGGGCGGCCTGGGACCAGTACCAACTGCCCTACACGATCGTGCGACCGTTCAACTGCGTAGGCGTGGGGGAGGGGCGGGCGCTGGGCCAGGCCGAGGTGCTCTCCGGCAACGTCAAGCTGGCCATGTCGCACGTCGTACCCGACCTGGTGCAGAAGATCGTCAAGGGGCAGGATCCGCTGCACATTCTCGGCGCGGGCGACCAGGTGCGGCACTACACCTACGGCGGCGACCTGGCCCGGGGGATCGCGCTCGCGATCGAGCACCCGGCGGCCCGGAACGAGGACTTCAACCTCTCCACCGCCGAGTCGACAACGGTCCTGGAACTGGCCGAGCTGATCTGGCACAAGATCAAGGGCGCTGACGTTCCGTTCCGGCACGTAAGCGACGACCCCTTCCAGTACGACGTGCAGAAGCGCGTACCGGACACCACGAAGGCCCGCGAGGTGCTCGGTTTCACCGCGACCACGTCCCTGGATGAGATGCTCGACGAGGTCATCCCCTGGGTCACCCACGCGGTCGACGAGGGCCGCCTCTAGGTGTGCACTCTCGGCAAGCCGGCCGGAGCGGCTGTCGTCCGAGGTCATCCGGCCTGGTGACGCCCGTTCCGGCCCGGTTCGGCTGGCACGGTTGCTGTACTTCGCTGCTGTACTGCTAGCGGCTGTCGGGTCCAGCCGATGAAGCGGCGGTGCAGTGCGCCGGCCGGTGCCCAGGGCATGTCCTCGGCCGCCTGAACGAGATAGCCGCCGAGGTACAGCGCCAGCGACACCGGCGCGTCGGCGTACTCCGCGCGTAGCTCCCGCCGTCGGGTCGGGCACGGCCAGGGCAAGTCGCAGCCGCCGCAGCTCCAGGTCGGCAGCACCGGGCCGTGGGTGGTCACCGCACCCCCTCCAGGAACCGGGCGACGCTCGCGCGAGCCTGCCGGCTGGTCGCCCAGTCCACCTGCCAGCAGGGGTACGGGGCGAGCCGTGACCACCACGCCCGGCATCCGGCGCACATGCCGTCGAGCCCTCGGACGTGCACCACGAGGATCGCCTGCTCCGGGCCGCCGGTCACTGCTCGTTCTCCTGCGGCCAGTGGCCCCGGTTGATCGGGATACGGTGCCGAGCACGGCACGGCAGGTCGGCTCCGCACCGGCAGACACGCCGCCACGGTTGCCACGACCACACCGGGCGATGCCGCCGCGCGAAGGTCAACGCGGTGGCCGACAGGTACTCGTCGTACGAGACGCGCCGCTCCCGCGACATCGACGTATCCCTGCCCGCTGCCGGATGCTGTTGTACGCCTCGCGCCTGGTCCAACAGCCGCCGCCGGGCGGCGTCCTGCTCCATCGTCTGGATGCGCTGGCCGAACCCCGACACCGCCGGTGACGACGGGAAGTACCGGCTGACTATTCGCCGCAGGAGTCCAATAGCCACCGCCACCGGTCCGGCCCTCCCTCCTGAGGACACGGAGGGCAATCTGCTGATGTGCCTCGATCCGCGCCCGATTGCAGAGGTCAAGCCTCACGCTGCGCGCGTTGTCGATCCAGAAGGTGACTGTCCGCTAACCAGGTGTGCTGTCCGCTGGTGGTCGACGTCCCGGGGCGTACTCGATGCACAGATCACGCAATGTCGCGGCCTCGGGTACCCCCGACTGCTCCACCTTCGCCAGCAACTCCGCAGCCCGCCACCAGTTCGACGGCACCACCCGCCCGGACGCCACCGCCTGCGCCCCCAGTGCCACCGCCTCATCCGGCTGACCGGCAGCGACCAGGGCAAGGCCAAGGTCGAGACGAGCCGACGCGGACCGGCGGGGCCGCGCTCCCACATCACCGTGCGGATCCAGATCCGTCAACACCGCCCGCGCCACCTGCTCGGCACCAGGGTCACCCGCCCACGCCAACGTCGTCGCCGTATACGCGGCGGCCTTAGCTGGGTCGTACCGATAGTGGTGCTCGGCGCGCTCGGGAACAGCCAGATTCGCCGTCAGCCGCTCAACCCGGTCCAACGCGCGCCGAGTCGCACCCACGTCCCCGATCCGCGCCCACGCACGAGCCTCCTGAGCAGTCGCCTGAATGCGGGCGGAGCTACCCTTCGGGGCGACCCGCTGAGCCTGATCGGAAAGATCGAGTGCCGTCCGGTAGTCACCTTGAGTCAATACATCCCAGGCCCGGGTTTCGAGACACCATGCCTGGATCTCGCCATGCTCCGCATGCTCGGCAAGATCACGAGCAGCTCGCAAGTGAGCAGCCGCAGCACTCCGCTGCCGCAAATCGATGTGGACGGTCGCCCGCAGCACCGCCAGCCAGCCACCGGCAATCAACAGCCGACGCCGTTGAGCAAGCGTGACCCGTCCATCCAGCAACCGCCCCACATAGGCGAGGTGCCGCCGCACCAACGGCAAGAGATCCGCCGGAGCCATCGTCGGATAGGAACTGGCAAGGTCGTCAACGCCCTGCTCGATCCGATCGAGCACGTCTCTGCTCACGTCACTGGCGGCGGCTCTCGCAAGCAGCTCGACGGCCTCGGCGGCGTGGTCGATCGGCGCATCGACCAGGCCAGCAAGCACGCCTCCCGCGTCGAGAATCTGGTCCAAGTGGCGCGCCGTGTCCGCTGTCGGAGCCTTCAGCCCTGTCTCTAACTCGTGCAGATGACTTTTACTCCGATGAGCGAGCCGCCCGAGGGAACGAAGCGACAGAGCACGCCGCTCCCGAAACTCACGCAGAGCTACGCCGAAGCGCGGATCGACGGACGAGGCCATAACGCCGCTCCAAGCTCAACAGGCCAGGCGAACCTGCCCAGCCGCCACCCCATCGACCGTACCCTCAACGTCGCACGCCGTTGACCCCTCGCTTGTAAGTTCTGGGCGCTCCGTCCGGGGTGGTCCATGCACGTCGCTGACGTCGAGCGCTGATCCTTCGTCGGCTGGCTTCGGCTCGCCGTATTCGACCCTGTTGCTGTCACCGTTGCTGTCGACAGTGACAGGGCCACCAGCGTTAAGTTTCGCGGACTGCCAGTTTGGAAATCGGATAGACCCAGGGCACGCGGATCAGCGACGGTTGCGGCTTCGCCGGACCGCCCAGACTCCCCCAACGATGGCTACTGCCGTTGGCAGGAGACAGCACAGGGCGAGAACGACCAGGTGCCACGGCTTGAGTGCTCCCATGGCCGCGACGGTAGTCGCGGTTGACCACCGCCGTTGCCCCAGCAGTGCGACAGAGTCAGGTTCCCGACGAACGCAGCTCAGCGTCCTCGCCGGTCAAGACCCCGAGTCGTGGCGCAGTGGGGATCTGATGCCTTCGTCCCGAAAGAACCAGCGTGCGTTTGTGACCTGCGCTGACGGCATGGCTGACCTGCTGAAACAGTCCGTCATCGGCCGGGCTCGTCCAGTAATGTCCGCACCCGTCGTCACCCAGCTTGTCACTCATCGCTGGCGACCCCGACGCTCGATCACCCAGAGCGCCAGACCCGGTGGAACCGTTAACGTAGCCAGCAGCAGGACGCCTGCCGCCAGGCCGTCCCGCCACAACAGGTCACCGGAGAACAGAATCAGGCTTGTCGGTATCGCCAGCATGATGACGGCCAGGAGTTCCACGACCTGTTCCCAACGCTTACGGTCGCGCCGGCCGTGCCTCAACGCTCCTCCTTCCAACCGTCACCCGAGCTGGGTCAGCCTAGCCATGTCGCCCTGGCTACCGTCAGTTTGGAAGGTGCCGTGATCGATGTGAGCTACGGCTGACTTTGTCGAACTGCCTCGACGAATGGGTGCGGTCGGTCGGATCGGTTGCTGGCGAGCCCCGTCCGGCCCCCGACTTCATTCTCATGCGGCTTACTGTATGAACTTGCAACGCGCGCGCCGCTGCTGTTAGCCTCGCTGCATAGTCATGCGGAGGTGGGTATGGGAATTCGGGCTGCGGTGGCCGGGGCGAGTGGGTACGCCGGTGGTGAACTGCTCCGCCTGCTCGCCGGGCACCCCGAGTTCGAGGTGGTCGCCGCCACCGCGCACAGCCAGGCCGGGCAGCGGCTGGACGCCGTTCACCCGCAGCTGACCGGGCTGGACGTGACCCTCGGCGCGACCACGCCGGAGGTGCTGGCCGAGGCGGATCTGGTCTTCCTCGCCCTGCCGCACGGCGAGTCTGCCGCCCTCGCGGCGCACCTGCCCGCCGGCGTCCGGATCGTCGACCTCGGCGCCGACCACCGGCTCGTCGACGCGGACGCCTGGGCCCGTTACTACGGCGGACCGCACGCGGGTACGTGGACGTACGGCCTGCCCGAACTGCCCGGCCAGCGGGAGCGGATCGCCGCCGCCGACCGGGTGGCCAACACCGGCTGTTACGCGGCGACGATCACCCTCGCGCTGGCCCCGCTGATCGCCGCCGGTGCCGCCCGACCGGACGACGTGGTGGTCGTCGCCGCGTCCGGCACCTCGGGTGCGGGCCGGGCCGCCAAGGCCCACCTGCTGGCCAGCGAGGTGATGGGCGACCTGTCGCCCTACAAGGTGGGCGCGCACCAGCACGTACCCGAGATCAAGCAGGCCACCGGGGTGACCGGCCTGTCGTTCACGCCGGTGCTGGCACCGATGCCGCGCGGCATCCTGGCCACCGTCACCGCGTTGCCGACAGGCGAGGTCGACCCGCGCACGGTGCTGGCGCAGGCGTACGCGGACGCGCCATTCGTGCACCTGCTGCCCGAGGGGCGGTGGCCGCACACGGCGGCCACGCTGGGCGGCAACTCCTGTCACCTACAGGCCACCGTCGATGTCGACTCCGGCCGGCTGATCGTGGTCGCCGCGTTGGACAACCTCGGCAAGGGTGCCGCGGGCCAGGCGGTGCAGAACGCCAACCTGATGTTCGGTCTGCCCGAGACCACGGGCCTGTCCGTCTGGGGGACCGCGCCATGACCGTGACCACACCCCGAGGATTCCGGGCGGCCGGGGTGGCCGCCGGCCTGAAGACCAGCGGCGGGCCGGATGTGGCGCTGGTGGTCAACGACGGCCCCGACACCGGTGTCGCCGGGGTCTTCACCGCCAACCGGGTCAAGGCCGCGCCGGTGCTCTGGACCCAGGAGGTGGTCGGTGGCGGCAGCGTACGGGCGGTGGTGCTCAACTCCGGCGGTGCGAACGCCTGCACCGGGCCGGCCGGCTTCCAGGACACCCATGCCACCGCCGAGCACACCGCCGCCGCGTTGACCTCGGCCAACCCGCAGGAGGTCGGCGCGGGTGAGGTGGCGGTCTGCTCCACGGGGCTGATTGGCGAGCGGCTGCCCATGGACCGGCTCCTGCCCGGGGTCGACGCCGCCGTCGGGAGCCTGGGCGACAACGGTGCTGACGCCGCCGAGGCGATCATGACGACGGACACCCGGCCGAAGACCACTGTTGTCTCCGGCGACGGCTGGACCGTCGGCGGCATGGCCAAGGGCGCCGGCATGCTGGCCCCGGCGATGGCGACGATGCTCTGCGTCCTCACCACCGACGCGGTGGCCGGGTCGGCGACGCTCGACGCGGCGTTGCGAGCGGCCACCCGGGTCACCTTCGACCGGGTGGACTCCGACGGCTGCATGTCGACGAACGACACGGTGCTGCTGCTGGCCAGCGGCGCCTCGGGGGCCACGCCGAGCGAAGCGGAACTCGCTGCGGCGGTCACCGCCGCCTGCCACGACCTGGCCCAGCAGTTGCTCGCCGACGCCGAGGGCGCCACCAAGCAGGTCGCCATCGAGGTCGTCGGCGCCGCCGACGAGGACGACGGGGTCGAGGTGGGGCGGGCGGTGGCCCGCAACAACCTGGTCAAAACGGCACTGTTCGGCAACGACCCGAACTGGGGTCGGATCCTCGCCGCCGTCGGCACCACGAGCGCCGCGTTCGAGCCGGACGCCGTGGACGTGGCGGTCAACGGCATCTGGGTCTGCCGGGCCGGTGCGGCGGCCGAGGACCGTTCGAAGGTCGACCTCTCCGGCCGGGACGTCACCATCCGGATCGACCTGCATGCAGGTGCCGCCGAGGCGACGGTGTGGACGAACGATCTGTCGCACGCCTACGTGCACGAGAACTCGGCCTACTCGACGTGAG
>NZ_BOOZ01000017.1 GCF_016863495.1 Micromonospora andamanensis | reverse complement strand
CCTGAACTCCGATCTGACCCGCGCCCAGGTCAAGGCCGAAACGCTCATCGAGGCGCTGCCGTGGCTGGCCCGCTTCTCCGGCTCCACGGTTGTGATCAAGTATGGCGGCAACGCCATGGTCGATCCGGAGTTGCAGCGGGCCTTCGCCGCCGACATGGTGTTCCTGCGGTACGTGGGGCTCAAGCCGGTGGTGGTGCACGGCGGCGGACCGCAGATCTCGGCCATGCTCGGTCGGCTGGGGATCGACAGTGAGTTCCGGGGCGGCCTGCGGGTGACCACGCCGGAGGCGATGGACGTGGTCCGGATGGTGCTCGTCGGCCAGGTGGGCCGGGAACTGGTCGGGTTGATCAACGCGCACGGTCCGTTCGCGGTGGGGCTTTCCGGCGAGGACGCCGGCCTGTTCACGGCGGTGCGGCGGTCCGCGTACGTCGACGGGCAGCCGGTCGACGTCGGCCAGGTCGGCGATGTCGAGTCGGTGGACGTCTCGGCGGTGGACGACCTGATCGCGGCCGGCCGGATCCCGGTGATCTCCACGGTGGCGCCGGACGTGGACGGGGTGCTGCACAACCTGAACGCGGACACCGCCGCCGCCGCGCTCGCGGTCGCCCTGCGGGCGCGCAAGCTTGTCGTGCTCACCGACGTGCCCGGCCTGTACGCCGATTGGCCCGACACGTCCAGCCTGGTCAGCGAGATCAGCACGGAGGAGCTGGCGAAGCTGCTGCCGTCGCTGGAGTCGGGCATGGTGCCGAAGATGGAGGCGTGCCTGCGGGCCGTCAACGGGGGAGTGCCGGCCGCACATGTCGTGGACGGTCGGGTCGCCCATTCCACCCTGCTGGAAGTGTTCACCTCGGAAGGGTTCGGAACGATGGTGATTCCCTCATGAGCGCTCTGGTCAGCCGGTGGCGGCAGTCGATGATGGACAACTACGGCACGCCGCCGCTGGCGTTGGTGGCCGGTTCCGGCGCCGTCGTGGTCGACGAGGCCGGCCGGGAGTATGTCGATCTGCTCGGCGGCATCGCTGTCAACTCTCTCGGCCACGCCCACCCGGCGGTGGTGGCGGCCGTGTCGAAGCAGGTCGCCACGCTCGGCCATGTCTCCAATCTGTACGTCTCCGAGCCGCCGGTGGCGCTTGCCGAGTTGCTGCTGGCACTGGCCGGCCGGCCGGGGCGGGTGTTCTTCGCCAACTCGGGGGCCGAGGCCAACGAGGCGGCGTTCAAGCTTTCCCGGCGTACCGGCCGGACCCATGTGGTGGCCGCTGTCGGCGGCTTCCACGGCCGCACCATGGGCGCTCTGGCGTTGACCGGCCAGCCGGCCAAGGCCGACCCGTTCCGTCCACTGCCGGGCGAGGTCACCCACGTCCCGTACGGCGACGTGGCCGCTCTGGCCGCGGCGGTGACCGACGCCACGGCCATGGTGATCCTGGAACCGATCCAGGGTGAGAACGGTGTGGTGGTCCCGCCCGCCGGCTACCTCGCCGAGGCCCGGCGGATCACCGCCCGGCACGGCGTGCTGCTGGTGCTCGACGAGGTGCAGACCGGGGTGGGTCGGACCGGGCACTGGTTCGCCCACCAGGCCGACGGCGTCGAGCCGGACGTGGTGACCCTGGCCAAGGGGCTCGGCGGTGGGCTGCCCATCGGTGCCACCCTGGGCTTCGGTCCGGCCGCCGACCTGCTCGGTCCTGGTTCGCACGGCAGTACGTTCGGTGGCAACCCGGTGAGCTGCGCCGCGGCCCTGGCGGTGATCTCCACGATTGCCAGCGAAGGGCTGCTCGACCACGTCAAGCGGATCGGCGAGCGGCTGCGTCGGGGGATCGAGTCCCTCGGTCATCCGCTCGTGGGCGGCGTACGCGGTGCGGGGCTGCTGCTCGGCGTCACCCTGACGGCACCGGTCTCCGCCGCCCTCGCCGGGGCGCTGCGCGACGCGGGTTTCCTGGTCAACCCGATCCAGCCCGACGTGATCCGCCTGGCACCGCCCCTGATCCTCACGGCCGCCCAGGCCGACGCCTTCCTGGCGGCGCTGCCGGCCGCCCTGGCCGCGTCGACGGCAGCCCCGGATCGCGTCGACCAGGAACCGCCGTCCCGCAGCCCGATCCCGACGCCGACGGAGGCTTCCGCATGACCCGGCACTTCCTGCGCGACGACGACCTGTCCCCGGCCGAGCAGGCCGCGGTGCTGGATCTGGCCGCCCGGATGAAGGCCGACCGCTTCGGGTTCACGCCGTTGGCCGGGCCGCGCTCGGTGGCGGTGCTCTTCGACAAGCAGAGCCTGCGTACCCGGATTTCCTTCGACGCGGGCATCGCCGAACTCGGTGGTCACCCCCTCGTGGTGGACACCCAGGTCACGCACTTCGGGCGGGGCGAGTCGCTCGGCGACGCCGGTCGGGTGCTGTCCCGCTACGTGGCCGCGATCGTGTTGCGTACCCATGGCGACGACCGGATCGCGGAGGTGGCCGCCGGAGCCACAGTGCCGGTGGTCAACGCGCTCACCGACGGCTTCCACCCGTGCCAGCTGCTCGCGGACCTGCTCACCGTCCGCGAGTGGTGCGGCGGCGTTGCCGGGCGGACGCTCGCCTATGTCGGGGACGCGGCGAACAACATGTCCCACTCGTATCTGCTGGCCGGCGCGACCGCCGGGATGCACGTGCGGGTGGCCGGTCCGGCCGGCTTCCATCCCGACCCGGACGTGGTGACCCGCGCCGAGGCGATCGCCGCCGGCACCGGCGGTTCGGTCCGGGTGCTCACCGACCCGGTCGCCGCCGTCCGCGAGGCCGACGTGGTGGCCACCGACACCTGGACCTCGATGGGTCAGGAGGGGGACGGGCTGGACCGCAGCACCCCGTTCCTGCCGTACCAGGTCAACAAGGCGCTGCTCGGGCACGCCGGGCCGGACGCCATCGTGCTGCACTGCCTGCCGGCGCACCGCGGCGAGGAGATCACCGACGAGGTGCTCGACGGCCCGCGCAGTGCCGTCTTCGACCAGGCGGAGAATCGGCTGCACGCCCAGAAGGCGCTGCTGACGTTTCTTCTCCAGGGAGAGTCCAGATGACCGCACCACTCACCCGTGGCGCCCGGCACGCCCGCATCGTCGAGCTGATCCGCGACCGGGCGGTCCGGTCGCAGACCGAGCTGGCCGAGCTGCTCGGCGACGAGGGTGTCCAGGTCACTCAGGCAACCCTCTCCCGGGACCTCAAGGAACTCGGCGCGGTCACCGCCCGGGGCGGTGACGGCCGAGCCGTCTACGTCATTCCCGAGGACGGGCACCGTCCGCTGCGCGACGCCGAGGCGGCTCCGGCCCGCCTGGTGCGGCTGCTGCGCGAGCTGCTCAACGAGGTCGACTCCAGCGGCAACATCGCGGTCCTGCGTACCCCGCCGGGTGCCGCCCACTATCTGGCCAGCGCCCTGGATCGGGCGGGCCTGTCGGAGGTCGTCGGCACCATCGCCGGCGACGACACCATCTTCGTCGTGGCGCGCGCCGCTGACGGTGGCGCCGCGCTCGGTGAACGACTCGCCGGCTGGGCCCGTCGGGACGACAGCGCCGAAGGGAGCGGTACGGCATGAGCGAGGTTGCGTCGGACCCGGGTGCCCGGTTGGGAGCCTGCTGATCGTGGGGACCACAATTGACCGGGTGGATGACAAGAGCCTGACCGAGAACAGCGCAGCGGCCAATCGGACGAGCCTGTGGGGAGGTCGGTTCGCCGGCGGCCCGTCGGAGGCTCTCGCCCGCCTGTCGGTGAGCGTGCAGTTCGACTGGCGGCTGGCCCCGTACGACATCGCCGGGTCCCGGGCGCACGCCCGGGTGCTGGCCGGTGCCGGCCTGCTCGACCCGGATGAACTGGGCCGGATCCTGGCCGCCCTCGACGACCTGGAGGCCGCCTGCGCGTCGGGCGCCTTCCGGCCCACTGTCGACGACGAGGATGTGCACACCGCCCTGGAACGCGGGTTGCTGGAACGGCTCGGCAGCCTCGGTGGCAAGCTGCGCGCCGGCCGGTCTCGCAACGACCAGGTCGCCACCGACCTGCGGCTCTACCTGCGCGACCACGCGCGGGGCGTGGCGGCGCGGCTGGTCGAGCTGGCCGAGGCGCTTGTCGAGCAGGCCGGGCGGCACGTGGACACCGCCGCACCCGGCATGACGCACCTGCAACACGCCCAGCCGGTGACCTTCGGCCACTGGCTGCTCGCCCACGTGCAGCCGTTGCTGCGGGACCTGGAGCGGCTCCGCGACTGGGACCACCGGGCCGCGGTCAGCCCGCTCGGCGCGGGGGCGCTCGCCGGTTCCGGGCTGCCGCTGGACCCGGTGGCGGTCTCCAAGGAGCTGGGTTTCCGGACGTCCTTCGCCAACTCGATGGACGCGGTAGCCGACCGGGACTTCGTCGCCGAGTTCCTCTTCGTCACCGCGATGATCGGGGTGCACCTGTCCCGGCTCGGTGAGGAGGTGGTGCTCTGGACGTCGCAGGAGTTCGGCTGGGTGGAGCTTGACGACGCCTTCGCCACCGGTTCGTCGATCATGCCGCAGAAGAAGAACGCGGACATCGCCGAGCTGGCCCGGGGCAAGTCGGGTCGGCTGGTCGGTGGGTTGGTCGCGGTGCTGACCATGCTCAAGGGCCTGCCGATGACGTACGACCGGGACATGCAGGAGGACAAGGAGCCGGCCTTCGACGCGGTGGACACCCTGGAGCTGCTGCTGCCGGCGCTCGCCGGGATGATCTCCACGATGACGGTACGCGTCGACCGGCTGGTCGCCGCCGCGCCTGTGGGCTTCTCGCTGGCCACCGAGGTCGCCGACTGGCTGGTCCGCAAGGGCGTGCCGTTCCGCGACGCGCACGAGATCACCGGCAGGCTGGTGGCGCTCTGCGCGGCCCGGGATTGCGCCCTCGACGAGGTCTCCGACGCCGACCTGGCCACCGTCAGCGAGCACCTCGACCCGGGCGTACGCGACGTGCTCTCGGTCCGCTCAGCGCTGGCGGCCCGGATCACCCCCGGCTCCACGGGCCCCGGCCCGGTGGCCGACCAACTAGCCACCGCCGCCGACCAGCTGGTCACCTGGCGCGAATGGTCCGCCGACCCCGTCGTCCCCCGCTGACCCGTACCCCTTCGCGGTTTCTCGTGCAGTTTCGGGGAAATTGTCGCCTCCGGGCACGCTGAGGCGACAGTTTCCCCGAAGCTGCTGTCGGGATGGCCGGTCAGCCGCCGACCCCCCGGACCGCCTCGATGATGGTCTCGGCGACCTCGCTGGGCCGGGCCACCGCCATCGCGTGCGAGCCGCCGGGGAGTTCCCGCTGGCCCTGCGGTTTGGCCCGCTCGGCCATGAACCGGTGCGCGGCGACCGGGATGTTCATGTCGGCGTCGCCGAATACGAACCAGCTGGGCAGCGACCGCCAGGCCGGGTCGCCGGTGAGGCCGTCGTTCAGCGCCTGCTCGGTGACCGGTCGCTGGGTCCGTGCCATGAGTGCGGCGGCGTCGGCGGACGCGTCCGCGGCGAACTGCCTGTGGTAGGCGTCCTGGCCGATCGCGACCTCGTTGCCGCCTGTCGACACCGGGTACTGCACGAGCGTGTCGGCGAGGGTGCTGCCCGGGAACTGCCCGGACAGCGACAGCGCGGACTCGCCGGTGTCCGGGGCGAAGGCGTTCACGTACACCAGCGCCCGCACCGACGGGTTGTCGCCCGCCGCCTGCGTGATCACCATGCCACCGTACGAATGGCCGACCAGGATGACCGGCCCGCCCACCCCTCGCATCACGTCCATCAGGTACGCGGCGTCGCCGGGGAGGCTGCGCAGCGGGTTGGCGGCGGCCACCACGTCGTAGCCGCCGAGCCGCTCGATCACACCGTTCCAGCTCGCCGACTCGGCGAACGCGCCGTGCACCAGGATGATGGTGGGCCGCTGATCGGACATGACGCACTCCCTGACTCCGAGACCCTGTTCATCGACCGGCGTCGCCGGTCCCCCGGACTACCCGTGTAAGGCGGGGCGAAACTCCGGCAATTCGCACTCTCCTGACCCTGCCCACGCCGGGCTCAGGTGTCGAGGGAGATTTGGGGTCAGCCCAGCGCGGTGCATTGCGGTGGAACTCGGAACACGAACTCGATACTCCGTACCTGCTGCTCCGGGCTCACGGCTATCGGTTCGGGTCTGCCGGTCCGGTAGCCCTGTGCGAAGTCGACCCCGCAGTCCCTCAGCAGTTCGATGGACTCGTCGTCCTGGACGTGTTCGGCGGCAACCTGAATCCCCAGGGCGTGCCCTAGATTGACCAGGCTCGACACGATGGCCTGGTTCGCTGGTGACCGGCGGAGTTCCGCGACGAACATCCCGTCGATCTTGACGAGATCGACCGGGAGATACTTCAGCTGGGCAAGGTTGGCGTACCCCGTGCCGAAATCGTCGAGGGCGAGACCACAGCCGATCTCCCTGATGCCGGTGGCGAAGTCCATGGCTTCGTTGCGGTTCTCGATGAGTGCGGTTTCGGTGATTTCGAAGGTCAGGCATTCGGGCCTGACCCGATGCCGGTGAATCGCCTCGGTCACGTAGCTGAGCAGGCCGGGATCAGCCAGCGACTTGCCGGAGATGTTGACCTGGTAGTGGGAGGTCTGGGTGCCCCGACCGATCAGTTCCAGGGCGTGGTCGACGACCCACTTGTCCACCGCCAGGATCTCGCCCACCCGCTCGGCCACGTCGAGGAAGGGCGTCGGAGCGACCAACTCGCCGGTCTCACTGGGTACGCGTAGCAGGATCTCGTGTCGGGTGACCTGATTGAGACGGAGGTCGACGATCGGCTGGGCGAAGAGGGCGAACCGGTCGGCGGCGACCGCCCGGCGAATCCGGGCCCGGCATCTTTCGGTGCGGTCCGCGTCCAGAACGGGTTTGTCGAGAACGGTGATCGGGGTGCCCTGGGTGCGCGCGTCATGAGCCGCGTGCTCGCCGTCGATGAGCAGATCCGATCCGCTGGCCTGGACGCCGCCGTGGAAATGCACCACGCCCGCCCAGGTGTTGAGCCGCGACGTTCGTTGCCGGATGCCGAACAGGTGGCTTCGGAATCTCTCGATGATCTGGGTGGCCAACGTCTCGGCGGCGTCGGAGTCCTCGTCGACCGGGGTCAGCAGGACGCCCCACAGACCCGGACCTACCACTCCGCAGGTCATCTGATCTCCGACGATGGTGCGCAGCAACTGGGCGACGGATGCCGTCAACTCGTCGCGGTCCTCGTCGCCGAGTGTGGCGGGCGACCGGGTGGCGGGTTCGGTCGCCACGACGATGAGGGCGCCAGCGGTTGTGCGCCGGGCACGATCCACCTCGTCGGTCAGGTAGCTGCGGGTCGGGAGTCCGGTCAGGATGTCCTGCGGGTAGCGGTCGGCAGCGAGCATCTGGCTGCGGATGGTCCGTCGCCGTCGCTCCTGTCGGGCCACTTCAAGCGCGGTGACGTCCTCGCCGGTGGCGATCAGGCCCGAAGGCCGTCCTGCGGTTTCGACTATCTCGAGGTGGCAGTGCACATGGCGGACACTGCCGCTCGGCTGCACCACCCGGAAGATGATCTCGTCGGGACGCTTCTGCCGCCATACCGTCCGGATCACCTCGCGCACCGTAGGCAGGTCATCAGGATGCACGAGTTTGCCAAGCGTTCTGAGGGTGAGCCGCAGTGTGCCCGGTGCGTGTCCGAAGATCATCGCCATTTCGTCCGACCAGGTGAGGCGCCCGGAGCCCGCGACCTTGCCAAGGGGTGTCCAGATGATCGTTCCCAGCTTTGCCAACTGGGCGGCGCGCGCGACGCGGGTCGCCTCGTCGACCTCTGTGGCCAGTGGGTCGACGAGATCGGTGTCGACGATGATCTCGTACCCCTCGGCGCGCGACAGGTCGTACTGGCTCTGGACGGCTCGCGCGAAGCGGCGGGCGCGAGCGCGCTCCAAGGAACTGGGCTGGCGGGTCCGGGCCAGTGCCAGAATGTCATCGAGATCCATGGCTGCCTCCCGGACGCCGGCGGCCTTCCGAGTCCGTGTAGCCGGCCTCCTCGGCCAGTTCACGCAGCCGCTTCTTCGCGGCGGCCCGGTACCAACGGACGCTGCTCTTGGTCAGCCCGAGGATGTGGGCGATCTCCTGGGTGGAGAAACCGTCGTGGTCCATCTGGAACACCTCGGCATGCCGCCGTGGAAGCTGATGCAGCCAGGTGCGCAGCGCCTCCTGCGCCGTCCACACATCGGCGATGTCCGGCTGCGGCGTCGACGGTGGCAACTCGTCCGGTGCCACTGCGGTTTCCCGCCGCCGACTCTGCTCCGCCTTCATGATCTTGTATCGCGCGGTGGTGACCACCCAGGCGGCCGGGTTGACATGGTCGCGGAGCGTCGACCACTTGATCTGACCGAAAAGGTAGGCCTCGTTGAGCGCGTCCTCGACCAGCCCACGGTCCCGGCACTTCGCGCTGAGGGCGCGCTCCACCTGGTGGTACGAAGCCTCCACGAAGGCGGCGAACTGCTGATCATCCTCGGCTTTACGGCGCGCAGCCTCCGCCTTGCGCGTAGCCTCCTGGTCCGCCGGTTCCGGGGTCAGGGCAGCGGTGCCCTCGACCCCGGTCACGCGGCCTCCCTGGCATCGTCGCGACGCGGCATCACGCGGCTGCTCAGTTCCACCTCACGATGCCCGTCGCGGTCACGCTCCACGATTCGGACGACCTCGCGGTCGGCCGACAACTCGACCAGCCCGGCCAGCCGGGCAGCGGTGCGTGTCGAGGTCTCGCGTTCCTCGTGCAGCCGTGTCCGATGGGCCACGTAGGCGCGGGCCAGGCCGGCGGCCGTCGCGGCGATGGTCAGTACCAGAGCCGTCGCTCCATAACCGGAGAGCGGCTCCGGCAGCGTCTCGATCATCTTTTCCCCTCGTCCCCTCAAACCCCGTCAATCACTATCTGTGGTGAGGGCCCTGATGTTGATGGCGCAGTGTCCACAAAGTTCCTGGAGATCAATGATCACTATCTCCACCTGCATGAACAGCGAAAAGTCACGATGCTGGCACGCTGGGCGAGGAATTCGAGGGTGTGCCGAAAACAACTCTGGCACGCTCGTTCGGTAACTCTGCGTGTAGTTTCGCCTGGGAATGGCGGCAGTCGGCAAAGTCGGGTGGCTGGTTTGCCGCTCCGGCTCGGGCCGGGTTATCTGAACCTGTGGACTTTCCTTGGCTCGATGCTGCCGCCGCTGAGGTTGCGCACACCGCTCGGACCCTGCTGGGCTGGGAGATCCTGGCCGGCGGGGTTCGGATCCGGCTGACCGAGGTCGAGGCGTACGCGGGAACCGGGGTGGATCCCGCGTCGCACGCGCATCGGGGCCCCACGCCTCGGACGACAGTGATGTTCGGGCCGGCCGGCCACGCGTACACGTACTTCGTCTTTGGCATGCACTGGTGCCTGAACGTCGTCTGCGGCGCCGAGGGGGAGGCGGCGGCGGTCCTGCTGCGCGCCGGTGAGGTGGTCGACGGCCTGGACCTCGCCCGGAAGCGGCGCGGGAAGGTGCCCGATCGCGACCTGGCCCGGGGCCCTGCCCGGCTGGTGGTCGCGCTCGGCGTCGACGCGGCGGCGAACGGCACCAGCGTGGTCGACGGGACCGGGCCGCTGCTGCTGACGCCGCCGACCCGCCCGGTCACCCCGTCGGAGGTCTCCGCCGGCCCACGCGTCGGCGTGGCCGCCGCGCACGACGTGCCCTGGCGCTTCTGGATCACCGGCGACCCCACGGTCAGCCCGTACCGGCGGCACGTGCCACGACGGCGAAGCTGAGTGTCGCCCGCCGGGGTGGGACGGGCGTGACGGGGGACACTGGTACGAGGCGGGCTCGCGGAATAGTTGACTCGTCAAATATGTTGTCGGGGGCGTCGGGGTCAGCCTGCCCCGGTCGGACGACACGAGGGAGCGGTCATGCAGTTCGGAGTCTTCACCGTCGGCGACGTCACGGTCGACCCGACGAACGGCCGGGAGCCCACCGAGGCCGAGCGGATCAAGGCGATGGTCACCATCGCGCTGAAGGCCGAGGAGGTCGGTCTCGACGTCTTCGCCACCGGCGAGCACCACAACCCGCCGTTCGTGCCCTCCTCGCCGACCACCATGCTGGGCTGGATAGCCGCCCGTACCGAGCGGCTGCTGCTCTCCACCGCGACCACGCTGATCACCACGAACGACCCGGTGAAGATCGCCGAGGACTACGCGATGCTGCAGCACCTCGCCGACGGCCGGGTCGACCTGATGATGGGCCGGGGCAACACCGGACCGGTCTACCCGTGGTTCGGCCAGGACATCCGTAACGGCATCCCCCTCGCGATCGAGAACTACGACCTGCTGCGTCGGCTGTGGCGCGAGGACGTGGTCGACTGGAAGGGAAAGTTCCGCACCCCGTTGCAGTCGTTCACCTCGACGCCGCGCCCGCTCGACGGCGTACCGCCGTTCGTGTGGCACGGCTCCATCCGCAGCCCCGAGATCGCCGAGCAGGCCGCCTACTACGGCGACGGGTTCTTCGCCAACCACATCTTCTGGCCCGCCGAGCACACCCGGCGGATGGTCGGGCTGTACCGGCAGCGCTTCGAGCACTACGGCCACGGCTCGGCCGACCAGGCGATCGTGGGACTCGGCGGCCAGGTGTTCATGCGCCGCAACTCCCAGGACGCGGTGCGCGAGTTCCGCCCGTACTTCGACAACGCGCCGGTCTACGGCCACGGTCCCTCGCTTGAGGAGTTCACCGCGCAGACCCCGCTGACCGTGGGCAGCCCGCAGCAGGTCATCGACCGTACCCTCAGCTTCCGCGACTACGTGGGTGACTACCAGCGGCAGCTGTTCCTCGTCGACCACGCCGGGCTGCCGTTGAAGACCGTCCTGGAGCAGCTCGACCTGCTCGGCGAGGAGGTCGTCCCGGTGCTGCGCAAGGAGTTCGAGTCGCTGCGACCTTCGCACGTGCCGCTGGCGCCGACCCACGCCTCGCTGCGGGCCGCCGCCGGCAGCGACAGCACCGTCCACGCCGTCGACGACGTCACCGGCCGGGCACCGGAGGCCGCCCGATGACCACCCGTACCATCGCCGTGGTCTCGGCCGGGCTCAGCCAGCCCTCGTCGACCCGACTGCTCGCCGACCAGCTCGCCGCCGCCACCCGCGACGAGCTGGTCCGGCACGGCGAGCAGGTCGCCCTGCGCCCGGTCGAGCTGCGCGAACACGCCCACGACATCGTCAACCACCTGCTCACCGGCTTTCCGTCGGAGCCACTGAAGCAGGTACTGGACGAGGTCACCGCCGCCGACGGGCTGATCGCCGTCAGTCCGATCTTCAACGCCTCGTACAACGGGCTGTTCAAGTCCTTCTTCGACCTGCTGGACGCCGACACGCTGGGCGGCCGCGCGGTGCTGATCGGCGCGACAGGCGGCACCGCACGCCACTCCCTGGCGCTGGAGCACGCGCTCCGGCCGATGTTCACCTACCTGCGGGCGGTGGTGGCACCGACAGCTGTCTTCGCCGCGCCGGAGGACTGGTCCGGCGGCGCTGTCGACGGTGCGTTGAGCGCCCGGATCGGTCGCGCCGGTCGGGAACTGGCCGAGCTGGTGCGGCGCAGCGCGCCGTCCAGCGGGCCCGCCGACCCGTTCGCCCTCACCACCAGCTTCGATCAACTGCTCCGGGGTCAGGACGCCTGACCCGCACCTGGCCCGACCGGGCCGCCGCGCCGACGGCGACCCGGTCGAGCGGTGGTCACTGCTCTGGCTGGTACGGGTGGGCGATGAACACCGGACAACGGGCGTGGTGCACAAGCGCCTGACTGACCGAGCCGAGCAGCAACCCGGCGAAGCCACCCCGACCGCGCGACCCGGCCACCACGAGCGCCGCGGTTGCGGTCGCCTCGATCAGCGCCTGGTCCGGCTTGGACGCGACGATCACCCGTTCCTCCACGGTCAGTCCCGGGTGGCTGCCCCGCGCCGCCGCACCGGCGGTGGCGAGCAGGGCCGCCGCCTCCCCGCCGTCGTCACCCTCGTCGGCGACGTGCACCAGCACCAGCGGGCCGCCGCGCCGGCCGGCCTCCTCGGCGCCGTAGCCGACGGCGAGCTCTGCCGCCTCCGAACCGTCCACACCGACAAGCACCGGACCCTCGGTGGGGAGCGGACGGTCGGGCGGGCGGATCACCAGCACCGGGCAGTGGCCGTGCGCGGCGACCTGGGTGCCGACCGAGCCGAGCAGCAGCCCGGCGAAGCCGCCGAGGCCCCGGCTGCCCACCACCACCAGCTCCGCCCGACGGGACTCCTCGACAAGCGTCGCGCCCGGCCCGCCGGCCACCTGACGCACCTCGACCGTCAGGCCCGGCCACCTGTCGACCAACTCCGCGGCGGTCTGTTCGAGCATCTTGCGGCCGTCCTCCGAGGCCGCCGGGACGCCCACCTCGTACGGGTTGATCGGCACGCCGTAGCCGAGCGGGTGCAGGTAGCCGTGCACCAGGTGCAGCGGCCGGGACCGCCACACCGCCTCCTGTGCCGCGTGCTCCGCGGCCACCAGGCTCGGCGGTGATCCGTCCACCCCCACCACGACAGGTCGATTCATCGTCTCTCCATGGGTCGGTAAGCGTCAATTGTCGACGCGCCCCGGCGCCGGGACGCGTCGACACACCACCTGTCAGTTCCCCTCGACCGTACGCAGCTTGCGGACGATCGCCAGCGGGGAGTGGGCGTGGTGCAGCACGGCGTGACTGACCGAGCCGAGCAGCAGCCCGCCCAACGCGCCGCGGCCCCGCGCGCCCACCACCACCAGCTGGGCGGTACGGGACTCCTCCACGATCGCCCGGCCGGGGGACCCGCGCACCAACCGCCGCCGCACCGGCACCTCCGGATACCGCTCGGACCAGCCGGCCACCGCCTCGGCGAGAGTGCGCTCCTCCTCGTCCCGGTAGGCGTCCAGGTCGTAGACCAGGGGCAGGATGTCACCGGGACCGGCCGGGGTCGGATAGAGCCAGGCGTGCACCGCGACCAGTTCGGTGCCGCGCCACGCCGCCTCCTCGAAGGCGAACCGGACCGCCTCCTGGGACAGCTCCGAGCCGTCGACGCCGACCACCACCGGCCCGTCCGCCCGCGATTCGCCCCGCACCACAAGCACCGGGCCGTCCGCGTGCGCGCTGACCTGCACGGCCACCGAGCCGAGCAGCAGCCCGGCGAAGCCGCCCAGCCCCCGGTTGCCGAGCACGAGCAACGCCGCGTCCCGGGCCTCGGCGAGCAGGACGGTGCTCGCCGCCCCGTCGACCACCGCACCTGTCACCGCCACCTCCGGGGCCACCTTGCCGGCCTCGGCGACGGCTTCGGCGAGGTACCGCTCGGCCTGGTTGCGCAGTCCGCCGTCGGCCGGCGCGCCCGGCGCGGGGCCCAACGGCACCCGCATCAGGGGCCAGATGAAGGCGTGCACGATCCGCAGCGGACGGTGCCGGTACGCCGCCTCCCGCGCGGCGACGCGCACCGCGTGCAGGGCGACCTCCGAACCGTCCACGCCCACCACGACGGGGGTGCCGGTGTTGCTGGTCATCACATCTCCTTCTCGACTCCGCTGTCAGCCTCGCTCACTGACGGCCCAAAGGTGGACAGATCGGTGTCCGGCGCAGGCCGAGTCAGCCGCAGCACCAGGCCGGGCAGGACGCTGACCGCGCCGCAGGCCAGCAGGTCGGTGAGGCCGAGTGCCTCGGTGCCGAGCAGCTCCCGCAGCTGCGGGAGCAGCACCCCGGCCAGCTGGAGCAGCGCGGACACGGCGACCGCGAGCGGCAGCGCCAGATTGCCCCGCCGTTGCCCGGGCGGTCGTGGCGCGCGGACCGCCAGGGCGACCCCGAGCTGGGCCAGGCCGAGCACCATGAAGATCACCGACTGCCACGGCCGGTCCCAGTGGGCGGCGAGCACGCCGGCGCCCAGGGTCACCGCGGCGATCAACGCGCCGCCGACCAGGATCTGTCGGCCCAGCCCCGCGCCGAGCACCGACTCCTGCGGCGAGCGGGGCACCCGGCGCAGGGCGCCCGGCTCGGCCGGTTCGGCGCCGAGCGCCACCCCGGGCACCCCGTGGGTGAGCAGATTGATCCAGAGGATCTGCGCCGGCAACAGCGGCACGGGCAGGCCGAACAACGGCCCGAGCAGCATCACCGCGATCTCGGCCACCCCACCGGAGAGGGCGTAGCGCAGGAACCTGCGGATGTTGTCGTAGATCCGGCGGCCCTCACCGATCGCGGTGGCGACAGTGGACAGGTCGTCGTCGACGAGCACCAGGTCGGCCGCCTGACGGGCCACCTCCGTACCGCCACCCATGGCCACCCCGATGTCGGCCCGACGCAACGCCGGAGCGTCGTTGACCCCGTCGCCGGTCATCGCCACCACATGCCCCCGGGACTGCAACCCGGCGATGATGTCGAGCTTCTGCTCCGGCTGCGTACGGGCGAACACCCGGGCCGCCGGGGGAGCCTCGGCGGGATCGCCGTCGTCGCCGCGTACCACCGGGTCGCCCTCGGCCCACAGGCCCAGCTGGCCGGCGATGGCCGCCGCGGTCGCCGGATGGTCCCCGGTGACCAGCACGAGCCGGACACCCGCGTCGGCGAAGCCGTCGGCGATTCCCGGCGCTCCGGCGCGCAGCGGGTCACCGACGGCGACCAGACCCACCGGGCGCAGCCCTTCGGGGTGGGCGGGGTCGGCCGGCGGGCTGTCCACCAGAGCGGCGGCCAGCGCCAGCACCCGCAGTCCGTCGCCGGCCATCCGGTGCGCGGCGGCGGTGAGGGCGGCCACCTCGTCGGGGTCGGCGTCGAGCAGCGGCGTGGTGAGCACGTTCTCCGGGGCGCCCTTGCACACCACCAGGTAGCGGCGGTCACAGGAACGGTGAACCGTGGTCATCCGGCGTAGCTGCTGGTCGAAGGGGTGCTCGGCGACGCGGGGCCAGGCGTTGCGGGTGGTCTGCGGGTCCAGGCCGCAGCGGGCGGCGAAGGCCACCAGGGCGGCCTCCAGCGGATCGCCCACCGCGGCCCAGCGGGGCCGCTGCTCGGTCGGCGGGGCGAGGGTCGCGTCGTTGCAGAGCAACCCCGCCCGGGCCAGCCGGCGCAGCTCGTCCGACACGGTCACCGGCGCGCCGTCGCGGTGCACGGTGCCGTCCGGGGCGTACCCGCTGCCGGTGACCCCGAACCGGGAGCCGTCGCCGGTGACCGCCGACTGCACGGCCATCCGTCCCTCGGTGAGGGTGCCGGTCTTGTCCGAGGCGATCACGGTGACCGAGCCGAGCGTCTCCACCGCGTGCAGCCGGCGGGGGATCGCCCGGGCCGCGGCCATCCGGCGTGCGCCGAGCGCGAGGGCCAGCGTCACCACCGCGGGCAGCGACTCCGGTACCGCGGCGACCACCAGGCTCACCGCGGTCACCGCCATGTCCACGAGGGACCTGCCGCTGAGCACGCCGACGACGAAGACCAGCCCGGACAGCGCCACGGCGGCGAGTCCGAGGATCCGCCCGAGCGAGGCGAGCCGGCGTTGCAGCGGGGTCGCCGCCGGCCGGGTGGTGGCCGCCAGGGTGGCGATGCGACCCAGCGCACTCGCCGCGCCGGTACGCACCACCGTGCCGGCGGCCCGGCCGGTGGTGACCACGGTGCCGGCGCTGGCCTCCTCGCCCGCCGCACGGGACACCGGCACCGACTCGCCTGTCAACGCCGACTCGTCCAGGTGCAGCCGGTTCGCGTCGTGCAGCAGCAGGTCGGCCGGGACCACGTCACCGGCCTCGACTCGAACCAGGTCGCCCCGGACCAGGTCGGCAGCGGGCAGTACCGCGTCACGGCCGTCGCGGACCACCCGGGCGGTCGGTGCGGCGAGCTGGTCGAGGGCGGCGATGGCCCGGTCGGCGCGTACCTCCTGCACCACGCCGATGGCCGTGTTGACCGCGACCACCAGCAGGATCACCGCGGTGTCGGGGTAGTCCCGCAGCACGGTGGTGACCACAGCGGCGGCGAGCAGCAACGCGACAAGGGGATCGGTGAGCTGATGCCCGATCCGGCTGGCCAGGTGCCGGCGGGGTGGTGCCGCGGCGGCGTTCGGCCCGTCGACCCGCAGCCGCCGGGCGGCCTCGGTCGAGCTGAGCCCGGTTCCGCTTGCCGCCGCCACGGTGCTGTCCCTGCGTACGTCCCCGTCCGCGACCTGGACCTGTCCGGCCACCGTCCGCTCCGCCCTGTGCCCCAGGCGTGCCCCAGCGGTACGCCCTCCGACCTCAGCCTCGCCGAGGGCGGCGGCGTCCGGCAGGGGCGATCCGCCCGCACGGACCGGGACCAACGGCCCTGCCGGCCGGTGCGGGCCGGGTCGTGATCCGAGCACCGTCGGTGATGGTGCCGCCTCCGTCCGATCAGCGGCGGCACCATCACCCGGCGTCACCTCACCGTTGGACGACCAGCCGACGGGCCCGCAACAGCCGGGCCCACCAGGGACGAGCGGCCCGGGGAGCCGGAGCGCGTACGCCCCGGAAGCTGACCCAGCCGCCCGGTCCCATGCTCAGCCGGCCGACCGCTGGCGGTCGCCGCCGGCCCAGCGCCGTGACACCGGCGGTGACCAGGCCGACAGCCAGCACCCCGGCGGTGGCGGCCAGGAGGCGGTCCGGGTCGGGCAGCGGCCGGTAGCGGACGCGTCCGCCGGTGGCGACGAACACACCGACCGGGCGCCCGTCGCGGATCACCGGCACCAGTGCGGCAGGCGGCGCGCCGGGCAGCTCCAGCACCGGCCCGACCGGCAGCGGTGCCACCGGCTGCGGTGCCACCGGCTGCGGTGCCCCTTCCGGGGCGGGTCGGTGCGGGACCAACGGAACCGGCCCGGTGGCATTGAAGATCGCGGTCATCTCGGGTACCTCCTATCGGGCGTCGGAGCCGGCGCAGTCGCGGGCCACCGCGGCCCGCCCGGCGGCCAACCGGGCGATCGGCACCCGGTACGGCGAGCAGGAGACGTAGTCGAGGCCGGCCTCGGCGAAGAACTCCACCGACTCCGGGTCACCGCCGTGCTCACCGCAGACGCCCACGGTCAGCTCGGGACGCGCCGCCCGACCCTCGGCCACCGCCAGGCGGACCAGCCGGCCCACCCCGGCGACGTCGACGGTCTCGAACGGCGACGCCTCGACGATGCCCCGTTCCAGGTAGTCACCGAGGAACGAGCCCTCCCCGTCGTCCCGGGAGAACGCCCAGGTGGTCTGGGTCAGGTCGTTGGTGCCGAGGGAGAAGAACTCCGCCTCGCCCGCGATCGCACCGGCGGTCAGCGCGGCACGTGGTGTCTCGACCATCGTGCCGACCGGGATGGGCGGCGCACCGGGCACGGTGGCCAGGACATCGGCCACCTCGGCGCGCACCACGGCCAGCTCGTGCGCGTCGACGACAAGCGGCACCATGATCTCCGGGCGCGGGTCGCCACCCTCGGCCACTCGCCGCGCCGCCGCCTCCGCCACGGCCCGGACCTGCATCGCGAACAGGCCCGGCACCACCAGACCCAACCGGACCCCACGCAGGCCCAGCATCGGGTTGCTCTCCTGCATCCGGCGGACGGCGGCCAGCAGCACCGCGTCGCGGCCCGGGTCCTGCCCGAGCGCCTCCGCCCGGGCCACCCGCGCGGCCAACTCGGGCAACGGGGGCAGGAACTCGTGCAGCGGCGGGTCGAGCAGCCGGATGGTGACCGGCAGGCCGTCCATCGCGGCGAGGATCGCGACGAAATCCTCCCGCTGCAACGGCAGCAGCTCCGCCAACGCGGCGTGGACCTCGTCCAGTCCGTCGGCCAGGATCAGCCGCTCCACGAGCGTCCGGCGGGCGCCGAGGAACATGTGCTCGGTACGGCACAGACCGACACCCGTCGCGCCGAGCGCCCGGGCCCGCACCGCGTCGGCGGGGGTGTCGGCGTTGGCGCGTACGCCGAGCCGCCGCACCGAGTCGGCGTGCCGCAGCAGCCGATCCACGGCCGACACCAGCCGGTCGGACTCCGATGCCAGCTCACCGGCGAGGTAGCGGGTCACCGGGGACGGACGCACCGGCACCTCACCGAGATAGATCCGGCCGGTGGTGCCGTCGATGGAGATCAGGTCACCGGCCCGGACCGTCCGCCCGTCGACGTGGAACTCGCCGCGTTCCGGGTCGATCTCCAGCGCCTCCGCCCCGCACACGCAGATGCGTCCCATGCCCCGGGCGACCACCGCGGCGTGCGAGGTCTTGCCACCCCGGGCGGTCAGGATCCCGGCGGCGGCGATCATGCCGGGCAGGTCGTCCGGGTTGGTCTCCCGACGGACCAGGATCACCGGTCCGTCCGTCGCGATGGCCGCGGCGCTGTCGAAGACCACCCGACCGGCGGCGGCCCCGGGTGAGGCGCCGACGCCGGCGGCCAACGGTTCCGGCGTCGCCTCCGGGTCGAAGGTGGGGAACATCAGCTTGGCCAACTGCGCCCCGCTGACCCGGGTCAACGCCTCGTCCCAGCTGATCAGACCCTCGTCGGCCAGTTGCGCGGCGATCACGAACGCCGCCGCCGGGGTGCGCTTGCCGACCCGGGTCTGCAACATCCACAACCGGCCCCGCTCGATGGTGAACTCCACGTCGCACAGGTCCCGGTAGTGCCGCTCCAACGTCGTCATGATCCCGGTCAGCCGCCGGTAGCTGGCCGGATCGATCCGGGACAGCTCGTCCAGCCCCACCGTGTTGCGGACCCCGGCCACCACGTCCTCGCCCTGGGCGTCGGACAGGTAGTCGCCGTACACGCCGGGTGCGCCGGTGGCCGGATCACGGGTGAACGCCACCCCGGTACCCGAGTCCGGGCCCAGGTTGCCGAAGACCATCGCCATCACGTTGACGGCGGTGCCCAGGTCGTCGGGAATGTGTTCGCGGCGTCGGTAGAGCACCGCCCGGGACGCGTTCCACGACTCGAAGACCGCCCGGATCGCCAGATACAACTGCTCGTGCGGGGCCTGCGGGAAGTCGTGACCGACCCGGTCGGCGAACACCTTCTTGTACGTCTCGACAAGTCCGTGCAACTGCTCCGCCGTGGGGCCGTCCGGCCCGGCGGTGGCCAGCAACGCGTCCAGCTCCCGGTCGAACTCGACGGCCGGCACTCCGTGCACCGTCCGACCGAACATCTGGATCAGCCGTCGGTACGAGTCCCAGGCGAACCGCTCGTCCCCGCTGATTCGGGCCAGCCCGGTCACCGTGGCGTCGTTGAGCCCGATGTCGAGGATCGTCTCCATCATCCCGGGCATCGAGTACCGCCCGCCGGAACGGACGGCCAGCAGCAGCGGCTCAACCGGGTCGCCGAGCCGCCGGCCCAGCCGCACCTCGATCTCCCGCAGGTGGGCGTTCACCTCGTCGAACAGTCCGTCGGGCACCGCCATGTCGGCGAGGTAGGCCCGGCACGCGTCGGTGCTGACGGTGAACCCGGGCGGCACCGGCAACCCGAGCCGGGTCATCTCGGCGAGGTTGGCGCCCTTGCCGCCGAGCAGGTCGGCCTTGCCCCGGCCGCCCTCGATGAAGTCGTACACGTACCTGGTCATGACCCGGCCTCCACTTCGCCGTCGATGCCTCTTCCTCGTTGGTAGCAACGCCGCTGCCCGCAGGGGCAGGGCCGAAAGCCGATCCGGACCGGGCCGGTGGTCCCCACCCGGGGCGCGTATGGTCGGCCGGTGACCGACGACCTGCGGCTACGCCCCGTGCGCGAGGACGACCTGGTGGAGTTCTTCGTTCACCAGCTCGACCCCGAGGCCAGTCGGATGGCCGCCTTCGGCGCCGAGGACCCGACGGACCGGCGGGCGTTCGCCGCGCACTGGGTCCGCATCCTCACCGGCCCGGAGAACCTGTCCCGCACGGTGACCGTCGACGGCGCTGTGGTCGGACACGTGCTGGCCTTCCCGTCCGGCGACGACATCGAGGTCAGCTACTGGATCGACAGGGCGCACTGGGGCCGTGGGTACGCCACCCGCGCCCTGACCGCGCTGCTGCGGGAGGTCACCCGCCGGCCGCTGTACGCGCGGACGGCCACCGACAACGCCGCGTCGCTGACGGTGCTGCGCCGCTGCGGCTTCGTCGTCCGGAGCACCGAGCGGGCGTACGCCCCGGGGCGCGGTCACGAGATCGACGAGTACGTCCTGGAACTGCCGGCGTGATCCGGCCGGCGTGGTCCGCCAGCCGAGCGTGACCCGCCCCCTGACACCCGCGCTGACCAGGGCGGCGACTACTCTCGCGGGGTGAACTGGCTGGAACTGGTCGGCTGGGCCGGCTCCGCGTTGCTCGTGTGGTCACTGCTGCAGACGCGCATCCTGCGGCTGCGCGCCCTCAACCTGGTCGGCTGCGCCGTGCTGATCGGCTACAACGCGACGATCCCGGTCTGGCCCATGGTCGGGCTGAACGTGGTGCTGGCCGTGATCAACATCTGGTACCTGCGGCGGCTGCTCACCACCCGCCACGACGAGCAGACGTACCAGGTTGTCGAGGTGGGTGCCGACGACGCGTTCCTGGCCCACACGCTGCGGGTGCACGCCGCCGACATCGCCCGGTTCAACCCGGGCTTCCGGCCGGACCGGCTGGCCGGCCGATCGGCCTTCCTCGTGGTACGCGCCGACGAGGTCGTCGGTGTGGTGCTGGTCCGCGACGTCGGCGACGGGGTGGCCCAGGTCGACCTGGACTACGTCACCCCGCCGTTCCGTGACTTCACCCCCGGCGAGTTCGTCTACCGGCGCAGCAGCCTGTTCACCGACCGTGGGTTCCGTCAGGTGGTCAGCCCACCCGGCATGATCGCCCCGTACTACCACCGCCTCGGGTTCCGCCGGGCGGGGGAGTCGTACGTGCTGGACCTGCCGGCACCGGCGCTGCCCCAGAGCTGAGCGGGTCGGTGGTCCCGGCCCGCCCCGGCAGGGCGATGATTCACCGTCGGAGTGAGTGGGCATAGGCACCGCTACGCCGGCGGGGCCACCACCGGCGGCGCCCCGGGGCGCGGTCCAGCGAGGGAGAACCAGGCGTGCAGAGCTACTGGAGCCAGCTGGCCCTGGTCGCAGTCCTGATCGTGGTGAACGCGATCTTCGCGGGCAGCGAGCTGGCGCTGGTGTCGCTACGCGACAGCCAGGTCCAACGGCTGGAACGCACCGGGCGTACCGGCCGGGTGCTGGCCCGACTGGCCCGTGACCCGAACCGCTTTCTGGCCACCATCCAGATCGGCATCACCCTGGCCGGGTTCCTCGCCTCGGCCGCCGCCGCGGTGTCGCTGGCCCGGCCGCTGGTTCCGCTGCTGGAGGGCGTCGTCGGCCGGGCCGCCGGTCCGGTTTCCGTGGTGCTTGTCACCCTGGTGCTGACCTTCGTCACCCTGGTCTTCGGAGAGCTGGCCCCGAAGCGGATCGCCATGCAGGTCCCGGAGCAGTGGGCGCTGCTCGTGGCCCGTCCAGTGGATCTGCTCGCCGCCCTCACCCGGCCTGTCGTCTGGGTGCTCGGCGCCACAAGCGACCTGGTGGTACGGCTGTTCGGGCTGGACCCGAAGCCCGAACGGGACGAGATCAGCCCGGACGAGCTGCGCGACATCGTGGCCGGCCACCACGGCTTCACCAAGGAACAGCAGACCATCATCGCCGGTGCTGTGGAGATCGCCGAGCGACGGCTCCGGGCGGTGCTGGTGCCGAGGTTGCAGGTCTTCTGCCTGGACAGCGGCACCACGGCCGAGGCCGCCCGCCTCGTGCTTGCCGCCTCCGGGCACTCCCGCGCGCCCGTGGTACGCCACGGCGGACTTGACGACTCGGTGGGCGTCATCCACCTGCGCGACCTGGTCGGTGTCGGTGACGACCAGCCGGTCGACGAGTACGCCCGTCCACCGATGCTGCTGCCGGACTCGGTACCTGTGGTCGACGCGCTGCGCCGGTTCAAGGCCGAACGTCAGCACATGGCCCTGGTCGTCGACGAGCGCGGTGCCGTCGAGGGCATCGTCACCCTGGAAGACATCCTCGAGGAGATCGTCGGGGAGATCTACGACGAGACCGACCGGGATGTCAGTGAGGTACGCACCGAGGCCGACGGTGCGCTGCTGCTGCCGGGCACCTTCCCCATCCACGACCTACCCGACATCGGGGTGGACCTGCCCGGCCGGCCAGACGGCGACTACACCACCGTGGCCGGCCTGGTGCTGGCCGGTCTCGGCCGGATACCCACCGCCGGGGAGCATCTCACCGTCGACGGATGGCGGCTGGAGGTGACCCTCGCCGACGACCGGGCGGTCTCCGGTGTCCGGCTGCGTCGCACGGGGGCGTCCACCGACCCGGACGCACCCGACACCGCCGCGCCGACGGGCACCGACGACTCCGAGCCCCCGCCGGACGGCGCGGCGAACACGCCTACCGACGCCCCGTCGGTGCTGGACGGCAGCCGGCGCTGAGAGCGGGTCGGCAGCCTGCCGGGCCCCGCCGGGGACTGGCGCAGCCGGCCCGGCCTGCTCCGGCAGGCGCTGAGTCAGCTCGGTGCGGCCCGACCCGGACCGGGCGGCTCGGGCAGCGGTGGCTCCAGCCGTACCTGGTGCACCGGCACCTGCCAGGTGCTTCGGCCGAGCAGCCGGGCCAGCGCGCGGATCGCCCACGGGCCCGACGGGTGACGTTGCGGCCCGATCAGTCGCCCGCTCAACCGGCCGTACCAGTGCCGGGTGACGACCAGGTCGGCCAGCCGCAGCGGGCCGTCGGCGGGGCCGCGCAGCACCAGGTCCACCACCCGACCCAACCGGCGGCCCTGGTGGTCGTACGCGGTCCGGCCGAGCATCTCACCCGCTCGCACGGCCGGCCCCCGGAATCCGGTCGATCAGGTTCCGGCGTAACCACTGCTCCACCGGCGAGGCGGGCAGCTCGTCGGCGCTCACCCGCAGCCACACCGCACTGTCGACCCGCTCGACGAGCGCGTACGGGATGCGCAGCGGCGCCAGCGGCCGGTCCGTGACGAACCGCTCGGCGGTCAGCACCAGCATCCGCCCCAGCCGACCGCCGACCCGCTGCCCGAGCGCGCCCGGCCCGCTGAGCAACGACCGCAGGTACGGCACCCCGTCCGCGCCGAACGCGAACTCCACGTCATCGACCTTGCCGACCAGCCGCCCGTCACGGTCGACGAGCTGTCGGTCGAGCAGCTCCTGGCTGACCTGGATCCTCACTGTCCCATCCTCGTACCGATCGCCAGCGGTACGGCGACGATCGAGGCGGCGAGAATGATCAGCAGCAGCACCGCTCCCAGCAGGTTGAGTGCTCGGCCGTTCACCCGGTCGCCCAGGTAGGTGCGGTCGTTGGCGACCACCAGGATCGGCAGGTAGGTAAGCGGCAACGCCACCGCACTGATGATCAGCATGTATTCGGTGAGGGTCACCGGGTCGACGGTGGTGAGCAGCATCAGCACCCCGAGCAGCACGCTGACCAGCAGCACCGTGTGGAAGCGGGCCGCCTCGCGCGGGCTCACCCGTTTGCCCCACTGCCAGCCGAAGTACTGCGCCGCGGCGTACGCGGCGGACAGGCCGGTCTCCAGCGCGGCGCCGAAGGTGACCGCGAAGAACGCAAGTGCCGCCACGGCCAGGCCGGCCGCGCCGAAGGCCAGCACCACCGGATGCGCGACCTGGTCGAGACTGTCCACCGACAGGCCGGCGGGGTGCAGCACCACGGCCGCCGTGGCGATAAGCGACAGGGCGAGGAATCCGCCGATCGGAAAACCGACAAGGACGCTGAAACGGGCGTCGGCCAGGTCGTCAGCGCTCCACCGCTCCTCGACCCCACCCGAGGAGAAGAAGAAGACCTCGTACGGGCTGACCGTCGAGGCGAACAGCGCGACCGCGACGAACCAGTACGCCCCCCACCCCTGACCGGAGTCGTCGGGTGCCACCGCGCTGCGGCCGAGCGCCGCCCAGTCGGTGGGTAGCCAGAACAGGGCGATGGCGAAGACCACCAGGGTGAGCCCGGCCAGCCCGAAGACCCGTTCCATCACCGGGAACCGCATCCGCCAGAGCACCAGCCAGACCGCGATCCCGGCAACCGGGACCCAGAGCAGGTAGGGCACCCCGGTGGCCAGCCGCAACGCCAGCGCCACCCCGCCCAGCTCGGCGGCCAAAGTGATCACTGTGACCAGGTACGACGCCACCAGGTTGATGAGTGCCATCCGGGCACCGAGCCGCTCCCGGACCAGGTCGAACACCGCCCGGCCGGTCACCGCCGCGATCCGTCCGGCCATTTCCGCGTACGCGCAGATGGCGACCACCCCGAGCAGCAGCACCCAGGTGTGCGCCATGCCGAAGCGGGCACCGGCCTGACCGGCGGCGACCAGGTCGCCGATGTCGACGAAGCCGCCGACCGCGGACAGGATGCCGAGCGTGGCGGCGAGGAGCTTCCTCACGGCGGCGGTGCGGGCTGGGTCATCGACGCGACGATAACGCTGCGAAAGCCGCTATCTACCCGAAACCGTCTTCAGCGCGGGCCTTGCCTGCCTACGGGCCTTGTCAGCCGGCGGCCGGATAGAGGTTCTGTAGGCGGACCTGGCCACGGGCGACCAGCCGCCGGTCCGCGTCGGTGATCTCCACCTGCCACAACTGCTGGCTGCGCCCCCGGTGCACAGGGGTGCCGACCGCGATCAACTCACCCTCGCCGACGGCCCGCAGGAAGTCGGTCTGGTTGGACACCCCGACCACCCGCCCGCGCTCACCCAGCCAGATACCGGCGCCCAGGCTCGCCACCGTCTCCACCACCGCGCAGTGGACCCCGCCGTGCAGGATGCCGTACGGCTGGTGCAGCTCCGGGCGGACCCGCCAGCGGATCGTGACCCGGTCCTCGCTGATCTCGTCCAACTCCAGCCCGAGCAGGGCGAAGAAGCCACCCGACATCTTCGACACGTCCACGGCCACCTCCACGATCTTGGACTCGCCAGCCTAGTGGCGGTGGCTGCCGCCGGAACCCGGTAGGGCAGGACCGGGCCGATGGGGGAGAATCGGTGACCGTGACCGACCGCAATCTCCCGCCGGCCCGGCGGGACTCCCTGACCGATGACCTGCGCTGGAGGGGCCTGCTCCAGGACTCCACCGACCCGGACGAGTTGCGTGCGCTGCTCGACGGCCCGGGTACCACCTACTACGTCGGCTTCGACCCGACCGCGCCGAGCCTGCACGTCGGCCACCTGATGCAGGTCGCCACCGCCCGTCGCCTCCAACTCGCCGGGCACCGGCCGCTGCTGCTGGTCGGAGGCGCGACCGGGCAGATCGGCGACCCGAAGGAGAGCGCGGAACGGACCCTCAACCCGCCGGAGGTGGTGGCGAGCTGGGTCCAGCGGATCCGCGACCAGCTCGCACCGTTCGTGTCGTACACCGGCGACCACGCCGCCCGTCTGGTCAACAACCTGGACTGGACCGGCGAGATGTCGGTGGTGGAGTTCCTGCGTGACGTGGGCAAGCACTTCCCGGTCAACCGGATGCTGGCTCGTGAGGTGGTCCGGGCCCGGCTGGAGAGTGGCATCAGCTTCACCGAGTTCAGCTACCAGCTGCTCCAGGCCAACGACTTCTTCGAGCTGCACCGGCGGTACGGCTGCCAACTCCAGTTCGGTGGCTCGGACCAGTGGGGCAACATCACCGCTGGTGTCGACTACGTCCGACGGCGCGGACTCGGGCCGGTCCAGGCGTTCACCACCCCGCTGGTGACCAAGTCGGACGGCTCGAAGTTCGGCAAGACCGAGGGCGGCGCGATCTGGCTCGATCCCGAGATGACCAGCCCGTACGCCTTCTACCAGTTCTGGATCAACGTCGACGATCGGGACGTGGGCCGCTACCTGCGCTACTTCAGCTTCCGTTCCCGGGAGGAGCTGGAGGAGCTGGAGAAGGAGACCGCCGAGCGGCCGGCGTCCCGGGCCGCTCAGCGGGCTCTCGCCGAGGAACTGACCACCCTCGTGCACGGCGAGCGTGAGATGGCCCAGGTGGTCACCGCCAGTCAGGCACTGTTCGGCCGGGGATCTCTGGACGACCTGTCCGTGGTGACGCTGCGCGCCGCGCTCACCGAGGCCGGCCTGGTACGCCTCGACGAACTCCCGGAGGTGGCCGCCCTGTTCAAGGAGTCCGGCCTGGTGCCCAGCATGAAGGAGGCGCGGAGGGTGATCGCTGAGGGTGGCGCCTACGTGAACAACACCCGCGTCGTCGCTGCCGACGCCGTGGTCTCTCCGGCGGATCTGCTGCACGGCAGGTACCTCGTGCTGCGGCGGGGCAAGCGGTCCTTCGCCGGGGTGGAGGTCGGCTCCTGATCGCGGGCCGGCAGGTGTGACGCGGGACGCGCCCGGCGGATTTGACGATCAATCCGCCGGGCGCGTAACTTTCTCTCTGCCAGCGCGGAACGGACGAAACAGGTCGAAGACCTCAGGCCGGAGCGCAGGTGGACCTTTCGGACCGGGCGTCAGTCGCCACGTTGTCCGAACCGGGTGGTGCCCCCAGACTCGTCGAGAGGCGGATTTGGCGGGGCGAAACCGACCGGGTATGGTTGACGACCGGCAGGGCCCCAGGCGCGCTAGCGGGAGACCGCAGCGGCTGGCCTGCCGAAACCACGAACGGAACGGCGAAAGCCGGCTCGATCGTGGTGCCCGGATAAATGGGTTGAAGCGTGACAAAGCGGTGTAAGCCGGTTTGACATAGCGGAAACCACCGGGTAACGTAG